>NZ_JAFFIX010000004.1 GCF_016916835.1 Actinacidiphila bryophytorum
CTGTGGCTGTACCCGGGCAACGGCCGCGGAGGGTTCGGTGCGCGAAAGCTTGTCGGCGCCGGATGGAATGCCATGGCTGCTTTCATCTCCGTGGGTGACACCACGGGAGATGGCAGGAGCGACCTGCTGACCGTCACCAACAGCCAATACCGGAGCCAGAACCCCCAGACGCCCGGTGGCGCCGGTCAGCAGATCAGCTATGCGGCCAACGGGCGCGGCTCGTTGTACGGCCCCACCTGGGTCGACAACTCCTGGTTCGGGCTCCACGGGGTGTCGTAGCGCCGGCAGGGCAGGGGAGTGCCTGATTGCGGGCGCTCGGTGGGTCGTTGTGGTGCTCGGGAACTGCCCCGCCACCTGCTCGGCGGACTCCGCCGCCATGGGCGGCCTCAAGGCGGACGGACCCGGTGACCCGGATGTCGTGGCCACCGCGGCGGCTCCCGCTGAGGCCGCGGGGCTGACGGCTCCCGCCGAGGCCGCGGGGCTACAGCGAGGGTGAGCCGGGGGCCGGGGCGGACAGCCATGTGCTGATGCCTGCCATCGTCTCGGGCCCGTAGTCGTCGTTGACGCTCGCCGCCAGGTCGGCGACGGTTATCGCCCGCAAGGTGGCGCGCCATGCCGCGTCGGCGGCGGACATCGCCCGGGAGATGGGGCAGGGCCGGGTGCAGGCCTCCTCGGGTGCGGCCAGCGGGCCGCGTTTACGGATCTCCGTGCAGACGAAGGCGGGCTGCGGGCCGTCGATCGCCGTGACGACGTCGAGGACGGTGATCAGCTCGGGGGACCTGGTCAGGACGTATCCGCCGGCCTTGCCCTGGACGGAGCGTACGAGATCGGCGCGGGAGAGCGCCTGGAGCTGCTTGGCCAGGTAACTGCCGGACACGTCGTGGAGTTCCGCGAGGCGGGCCGCGGGGACCGGCTCGTCGGCCGCGGTCAGGACGACGCAGCAGTGCAGCGCCCACTCGACGCCACCGGACAGCTTCACGCCCCCGCACCTCCTCGGCTTGACCCGGACCTCGGCTGGACCCCTACTTCGGCTCGGCTCAGGCCCCGGCTTGACTCGGACAAAGACTATCCGACTATTATCTCGGATAAGAAGTGTCCGAGTTGCGGAGGCGGCGTCCTCCCTCGACCCTGCGTGCCCTCGGCACGCGCGAAAGGCGGCAGACATGAAGGTCACCGTTATCGGCGGCACGGGACTGATCGGCTCGCAGGTGGTCAGGCTGCTGACCGGCGCCGGGCACGAGGCGGTGCCGGCGGCGCTGTCCACCGGGGTCGACCTGATCAGCGGGGAGGGCCTGGACGAGGCGGTCGAGGGCGCCGACGTCGTCGTCAACCTGTCGAACTCGCCGACCTTCGACGCCGCCTCCCTGGACTTCTTCCGCACCTCGATGGGCAACCTGCTGGCCGCCGGCGAGAAGGCGGGGGTCGGGCACCAGGTCATCCTGTCGATCGTCGGCGTGGACAAGGTGCCCGCTCTGGACTATTACCGAGCCAAGGCGCTCCAGGAGGAGCTGCTGCAGCAGGGGCCGACGCCGTACTCGATCGTGCGCGCCACGCAGTTCTTCGAGTTCATGGACGCGGTCCTGTCCTGGACCTCGGACGCGGAGACCGTACGGCTGCCGGCGACGCCCGTGCAGCCTATGGCCGCGGCCGACGTGGCCGCCGCGGTCGCCGAGGTCGCGACCGGTGCGCCGCTGCGGGGCATCCGCAACGTCGCGGGTCCCGACGTCTTCCGGCTCGACGAGCTGGGCAAGGTCACGCTGGACGCGCAGGGCGACGGCCGGCCCGTCGTCACCGACGACCAGGCCGGGATGTTCGCGGCCGTCGAGGGCGACGTCCTGATCGGCGGCCCGGACGCGCACCTGGCGCCCACCCACTACCGCGACTGGCTCCAGCAGGCCCGCTGAGTACGCCCCCGGGTGCGCCTGCCGCTCAGTCGCTACGGGTGCGCCTGCCGGCCTCGCGCGACCCGTGGTGAGGGGGCGCGCGCCCGGCGCCCGGATGCCCCCAAAACGGGCATCAAGCAGGTTTGTCGACAGATCGTCACGCGTGCGAGGGAAATGGATCAAGCGGGCGCGTTCCGCGCGGATGCCCTGGGCAAGTCTGGATTCGGCGACGCCGTCAGAACACCAGGTGGAGCGGTCGGCCGGCCGCTCCACCGCAGACAGCAGGTCCGAGTTCGGAATTCTGTCCCCTGGGAGGGAACACCATGGCAAGCATCCGTACCGTCCGTGTCCTGGCCGCCGTGGCCGCACTGCCTGTCGCGGCAGTGCTGTTCGCCGGCACCGCCGTGGCCGACGACGGCGCTTTCGCGGGTGGCCACTCGAACGCGACGGTCGTGAGCAACTCCGGCGGCAACGTCGGCGGCTTCAACTTCGGCAACGTGACGACGACGCAGCAGGCCGCCACCGGCGACGGCGCGTCGAACCAGAACAACACCGCGAGTGTGGCCGGCGCCGGCTTCACCGCCATCGACCAGAACACCGTCAACATCCACTTCTCACCGCTCTGGTGACCCATCGGGGGGCCTCGACGCCCGCGCGCTGAGGAGGTGCGGGCCGGCTGGCAGCAGCCAGGGGCGCGCGACGGCATCCCCGTGCCGTCGTGCGCCCCGCTGGTTTTCCACAGGCTGTGGACAATGTGCGGCCGGCAGGTCGAAGGGCGTCACGGACGGGTGTGCGGCGGCGTGTCTGCGTGCCACGGGGCCGCTCGCCACGTTCACTCACGGAATGAGCGAAACAAGTACTTTTATCCGTTATGTCCGCCGCCTGCTGGTCGGCACCCTGACGCTGACCGGTCTGCTCCTTCCCGCGGCGACCGCCGCAGCCGCCTCGGGGGCCGGCGGTGCCAACCGGGGCGACACCGCACCCCGCATTTTCCAGGGTCGCGGCTTCGACACGTGCCAGGCACCCGACCTGGCGACGATGCGCGCGTGGCGGGCGTCCTCCGCCTACCGCGCCGTCGGCATCTACTTCGGCGGCCGGGCGCGCGCCTGCAAGAGCCAGCTGAACCTGACCACCGACTGGGTGCGGCAGACC
The DNA here is from genome assembly GCF_016916835.1 of Actinacidiphila bryophytorum. Classification (GTDB taxonomy): domain Bacteria; phylum Actinomycetota; class Actinomycetes; order Streptomycetales; family Streptomycetaceae; genus Actinacidiphila; species Actinacidiphila bryophytorum. The sequence goes on from NZ_JAFFIX010000004.1 coordinate 3,036, forward strand.
ACCGCGGCGGGGTGGAGCCTGCTGCCGATCTACGTCGGGTCGCAGAGCCCCTGCGTGGGCGGCACCAACAAGAACCCCTACCGCATCGACCCGGCGAAGGCGGCGTCACAGGGCGGCACCGAGGGCGGCGACGCGGTGACCGCCGCGAAGGCGCTTGGCCTGGGCAAGGGCAGCGCCCTCTACCTCGACATGGAGGCGTACGACATCGGCAACACCGCCTGCGCCGCCACCACCCTGACGTTCCTGCGCGGCTGGGACCGCCAGGTGCAGGCCGCCGGCTACCTGGCCGGCTTCTACAGCAGCGCCGACTCCGGCATCAAGCACGTCGAGAGCGCCCGCAGGGCCGGTGTCGCCGACCTGCCGGACGCCGTCTGGTACGCCCGCTGGGGCGTCAGCGCGACGCTGACCGACGAGCCCGCGCTCAGCCCCACCGCGTGGGCGTCGCACGCCCGCATCCACCAGTACACCGGCAGCGTCACCGAGTCCTACGGCGGCAAGAAGCTGACCATCGACCGGGACCTGATCGACGCCCCGGTGGCTGTGGTCGACTGACGCGGGACGGTACGGCCGGCAGGCCGCCGGGAGGCGTCCCCGGTTGCTGCCGGGTGCCGCTGGGAGGCGTCCCCGTACGCCCTCGGGTGTATCCCCTGCGGGAAAGGCGCGTGCGGCTCCCCCCTCGGGGGGTGGGGAAAGCCCCCGCCCTACGACCTGAGGGTGATCCCGTTTCGGCACCTGCGGCCGATCCGCGAGGGGTGCCCGGCAACCTAGCGTGGAGCCATGACCACGCCTGTGTGCACCAGCGCCAGCACGACGCAGTTCACGGCCTACGTACGCACCAAGGGTCCGACGCTGCTGCGCACCGCGCGCTCCCTGACCCCCAACCCCGCCGACGCAGAGGACCTGCTGCAGACCGCCCTGACCAAGACGTACCTCGCCTGGGACCGGATCGACGACCACCGGGCCGTCGACGGGTACGTCAGGCGCACCCTGGTCAACACCAGGACGTCGCAGTGGCGCAAGCGCAAGGTCGACGAGTTCAGCACCGACGAACTGCCCGAGCCCGCCCCCGTCGGCGCTCCCGACCTCACCGAGCAGCAGGCGCAGCGCGACGCCCTGCTGCGCGCGATATCCCGGCTCCCCCCGCGCCAGCGGGCCATGGTCGTACTCCGCTACTACGAGGACATGAGCGAGGCGCAGACCGCGGAGACCATGGGCGTGTCGATCGGCACCGTCAAGAGCGCGGTCTCGCGCGCACTGGGCAAGCTGCGCGACGACCCCGAGCTGGAGCTGTGCGTGGCCTGAGGGCATAGGGCCGGGGGTCCGGGCGCCGCAGGCCGCGCGGGGGGTAGTGACATACCACCTGGTATGCCAGCACAATCGCGGGATACCGACCTCGCCGACCTCACGTAGCCGCCGGAGGCCCGCTGTGCTGAGCACCATGCAGGACGTACCGCTGACAGTGACCCGCATCCTCGTGCACGGGACGGTGGTCCACGGCAGGTCCCAGGTCACGACGTGGACTGGCGACGGCGAACCGCAGCGCCGCACCTTCCGCGAGGTGGGCCTGCGTGCGGTGCAGCTGGCGAACGCACTCCGCGACGAGCTGGGCGTGGCCGAGGGCGACCGGATCGGCACCCTCATGTGGAACAACGCCGAACACCTGGAGGCGTACCTCGCCATCCCCTCCATGGGCTCGGTACTGCACACCCTCAACCTGCGGCTGCCCGCCGACCAGCTGGTGTGGATCGTCAACCACGCCGCCGACCGGGTGGTCCTGGTCAACGGGACGCTGCTGCCGCTGCTCGCCCCGCTGCTCCCGCAGCTGGAACCGCTGGAGCACATCGTCGTCGTCGGCCCCGGCGACCGCGGCCTGCTCGACGGCTGCCGGCCCGCGGTGCACGACTACGAGGAGCTGATCGCCGGCCGCCCCGAGACCTACCCCTGGCCCGAGCTGGACGAACGCAGCGCCGCCGCCATGTGCTACACCTCCGGCACCACCGGTGACCCCAAGGGCGTCGTCTACTCCCACCGCTCGGTCTACCTGCACTCCATGCAGGTCAACTCGGCCGAGTCGATGGGCCTCACCGACCACGACACGACACTGCCGGTCGTGCCGATGTTCCACGTCAACTCGTGGGGACTGCCGCACGCGGCCTTCATGAGCGGCGTCAACCTGCTCATGCCCGACCGCTTCCTGCAGCCCGCGCCGCTCGCCGAGATGATCGAGAGCGAGCGGCCCACGCACGCCGCCGCCGTACCCACCATCTGGCAGGGGCTGCTGGCCGAGCTGACCGCCAAACCCCGCGACGTCAGCTCGCTCAAGCGGGTGACGATCGGCGGGTCCGCCTGCCCGCCCGCCCTGATGAAGGCCTTCGACGAGCAGCTCGGCGTGCAGCTCTGCCACGCCTGGGGCATGACGGAGACCTCCCCGCTGGGCACTGTGGCGCTGCCGCCCGCGGGCGTCGACGGCGAGGAGGAGTGGGCGTACCGCATCACGCAGGGCCGCTTCCCCGCGTCCGTCGAGGCCCGGCTGATCGGCCCCGACGGCTCGGTGATGCCCTGGGACAACGAGTCCGCGGGCGAACTGGAGGTCCGCGGACCGTGGATCGCCGGTGCGTACTACGGCGGCGCCGGCGCCGAACCGATCCGGCCCGAGGACAAGTTCAGCCCCGACGGCTGGCTGCGTACGGGCGACGTCGGCGTCATCTCGCCCGACGGCTACCTCACCCTCACCGACCGGGCCAAGGACGTCATCAAGTCGGGCGGCGAGTGGATCTCCTCCGTCGCCCTGGAGAACGAGCTGATGGCGCACCCGGACGTCGTCGAGGCGGCGGTCGTCGCCGTCCCCGACGAACGGTGGGGCGAACGGCCCCTCGCCACGGTCGTCCTGGCGGAGGGCTCGGCCGCGGGCTACGCGGAACTGCGGGAGTTCCTCGCGGGGCGGGTGGCGAAGTGGCAGGTGCCGGAGCGGTGGGCGATTATTTCGGCGGTGCCGAAGACGAGTGTGGGGAAGTTCGACAAAAAGGTGCTCCGCAGGTCGTACGCCGACGGTGAGCTGGACGTCACCCAGCTCTAGCGCGGGGGCGGCGCCCCCTGCTGGCCGCGGTGGGTGTGCGGCTCCCCTTCGGCAGGGGGTGCCCACCAGGGGCGCGGGGAACTGCGCGCTCAGCCCTCCCCCAGGGCTTTGCCTGGGGGTGCCCCCATCTCGCTTCGCTCGCGGCCGGTGGTCCGGCTCCGGACCGAAGAGCCCCTTCGGGTCGGTGACGACCCGCGCCCCGGTGGGGGCTGGTCGCGCAGTTCCCCGCGCCCCTGGGGTGGTTGCGGTCCGTCGCCACACGACGGTTGTGGTGGGCTGGTCGCGCAGTTTCCCGCGCCCCTATGAGCTCGGCCCAGGCGCAGGGGCGCCCTGCGGGTAGCGCGGCCACGCGGCGGCAGCCGCAGATCAGGTGCAGCCCCGTGGCCCTATGTGCTTGGCCCCGCCGAAGAGGCAGCCTGCGGGGGCGCCCCCCCGCGTAGGGGGCGTTACCACGGAGGGGGCGGGAGGATGTCGGTGAGGGCGGTGAGGGCTGAGGGGAAGGCGGGGTCGGGTGGGGCGGCGTAGCCGACGACGAGGCCGTCGGGGGCCGGGGAAGTCGCCGACGGGTGGCGGAAGTCGGCGAGGGGGTCCAGGGCGAGGCACTGGAAGGCTGCGGCCCGGGCCGCAGCCGCCTCGGTGCCCGGGGGCAGGCGGAGCACCGCGTGGAGGCCGGCCGCGATGCCGGTCACCTCGATGTGCGGGGCCAGTTCGGCCAGGACGGAGGCGAGCTGGTCCCGGCGGCGCCGGTAGCGCTGCCGCATGCCGCGCAGGTGGCGGTCGTAGCCGCCGGACTCGATGAAGTCGGCGAGTGTGAGCTGTTCGAGGACGCTCACCGTCGGCTCCCGCTCGCCCTTGGCCGCGACGACGACGTCCACCAGGTGCGCGGGCAGGGCCATCCAGCCGAGCCGGAGCGCGGGGGACAGGCTCTTGCTGGCCGAGCCCAGGTAGGCGACCCGCTCCGGGTCGAGGCCCTGTACGGCGCCCACCGGTTGCCGGTCGTAGCGGAATTCGCCGTCGTAGTCGTCCTCGAAGACGAGTCCGCCGGCTTCCCGCGCCCAGCCGACGGCCGCGGCCCGCCGGTCGGGGTGCAGGGCGACGCCGGTGGGGAACTGGTGCGCGGGGGTGAGCAGGACGGCGGCCGCGCCGCTGGTGGCGAGGCCCGTGGGGTCGGCGCCGCGCGCGTCGACGGGCAACGGGAGGGTGGTCAGGCCCGCGGCGGTGAGGATGCGGCGGTGGTGCGGCAGTCCGTACTCCTCCACCGCGACCGGTGCGGACCGCACCTGCGGGACGGTCGCGAGCAGCCGCAGCGCGCCTGCGACGCCCGAGGTGACCACGATCCGCTCGGGCGAGGTCCGCACCCCGCGCGCCCTGGCCAGGTAGCCGGCCAGTGCGCGGCGCAGTTCGATGCGGCCGCGCGGGTCGCCGGGGCCGAAGGCGTCGTTGGGCGCGGCGGTGAGCGCCCGCCGGGAGGCGGCCAGCCAGCCGGTGCGGGGGAAGGACCCGGTGTGCGGCACTCCTTGCCGCAGGTCGTAGGCGGGCCGGGGTGCGGGGGCCGGTGGCGGGTCGGGTGCGGGGGGCGGCGCGGCCCGTTCCGCGACCCGGGTGCCGGAGCCCTGCCGTGCGGTGAGCCAGCCTTCGGCGACGAGTTCCGCGTAGGCGTCGGCGACGGCGTTGCGCGCCATGCCGAGGTCGGCGGCGAGAGAGCGGTAGGGCGGCAGCCGGGTGCCGGGCGGGAGCCGCCCGCTGCTGACGGCGTCGCGCAGCGCCCTGGCGAGGACGGCCCGCTTGCCGCCGCGGGTGCTGCCGCCGTCGGCGGTCAGTTCGAGGTGCAGGTCGCGGCCGAGGGCCGCGGCTGCCTCCGCCCACCCGGCGTCCGCGCCGTCCACCGAATTGACCCGTTCATCTGTCATGGAATTGCACTCTACGCCCGGTCACTGTGCCTTCTAGGCTGATCATCATGACAACGACGACAGACGCAGCCGAAACGACCACCGCCGACCGTATCGACATCGCCACCGCGGCCCCCAAGGTCTTCAAGGCTCTCATCGGTTTCGACGCCGCCTCGCGCGCGGGCCTCGACCCGACCCTGGTCGAGCTGGTGCAGACGCGCGCCTCGCAGATCAACGGCTGCGCGTACTGCCTGCACATGCACACCAAGGACGCCCGCAGGCGCGGTGAGACCGAGGAGCGGCTGTACCTGCTGTCGGCCTGGCGCGAGGCACGGCACTTCTACACCGCCAAGGAGCAGGCCGCGCTCGCCTTCACCGAGGCCGTCACGCTGGTCGCGCAGGCCGGCGTACCCGACGACGTGTACGACGAGGCCGCCGCGCACTTCGACGACGCGGAACTGGCCCAGCTGCTGGGCCTGGTCCTGACCATCAACGCCTGGAACCGCATCGCACTCACCAGCCGCCGCCGCGCCGGCACGGACGCACGGGCCGCCGCACACTGACCGCACCGGATACGACCCGACGGTTGACGGTCAGGTGCCGATCTTGCCGAGCAGGTCCACGATCCTGGACTGCACGTCCGTGCTCGTGGAGCGCTCGGCGAGGAAGAGCACGGTCTCGCCGGACGCCAGCCGGGGCAGCTCGGCCGGGTCGATGTCGGCGGAGGTGTAGACGACCAGCGGGGTGTTGTTCAGGCGAGCGTGCCCGCGCAGCCAGTCCACGATGCCCTGCCGCCTGCGGCGGATCAGCATCAGGTCCATGACCACCAGGTTCGGGTGGATCTGCGCCGCCTTGGTCATCGCCTCCGCCTCGGAACCTGCGTGCGCGACCTGCATGCCGCGCCGTTCCAGCGTCGCCGCGAAGGCCTGCGCGATCGGCTCGTGCCCCTCCACCAGCAGCACCCGCGGCGGGTGCTGCTCGCTGTCGCGCGGCGCCAGCGCCTTGAGCAGCACGGCGGGGTCGGCGCCGTACGCCGCCTCCCGCGTCGCCTGGCCGAGCCCGGCCGTCACCAGCACCGGTACGTCGGCCGCCGCGGCCGCCTGCCGCAGCGCCTGGAGCGCGGTCCGGGTGATCGGGCCGGTCAGCGGGTCCACGAACAGCGCCGCCGGCGGCTCTGCGACCTGCGCGTCGACCTCCTCGCGGGACCGTACGATCACCGGCCGGTAGCCGCGGTCGGTCAGCGCCTGCCGCGTCGACACGTCGGGCTCGGGCCACACCAGCAGCCGGCGCGGCTCGTCCAGCGGCTCCTCGACGCGGTCGTCGGCCACGTCGGTGACGTCCACGGCGCCGTTCGGCCCGTCCAGCGGCTCGGGACCCTCGTCGGCGCCGGCCGCGGGCGCGCCTATCGCGTACGACCTGCCGGGGGCCTGCGGCTGCGCGGGTGCGGGCGGCACCGGGCGCAGCAGGGCCGTCTCCTCCTCGGGCGCGGGCGGCGCCTCCTGGAGGTCCTGCGGGCTCTGCCGGTCCTGCCGGCTCGGGCGGTTCACCGGCAACTGGCCGCTGTCCGGGTCCGCCTGCGGGTGCTGGCGGGCCTGCGTCTCGCCGCCGGGGCCGTGCGGCTGGCTCGGCACCTGCTGGATGAGGCTGCGGCTCGACGGCTCGTTGTCGGCGGCTGCCCGGTCCGGGTTGAGCCGGCGGCGGCGCCCGGAACCGCCCGCCGCGACCTGCGCGGGCAGGCCCTGCGGGCTGTGCGCCTCGACCGCCTGCGTCTGGCTCTGCGGGTCCTGCGAACCGTCGGGCCGGTGCCCGTACGGCACGCCCTGGCCGAGGGTGCGGACGCTTATGGCCCTGCCGTACGTACTGGTGCTGTGCGACTGGTCGTGCTGCGGCGGGGCCGGCGGCGCGGAGGCCACGGGACCCGGCTGCGGGACCGCGGGCGCGGGCGGCGGAGGCGGCGGGGGTGCCGCGGGAGCCGGGCGGGTGCCCTGGGCCGCGGGCCAGTTGGTCGCGGGCGGCAGGGCGTTGCGCGGGGTGCCGCCGTCGGTTGCGGCGGGGGGCTCGGGCGCCGACTGCGGCTTCTGCTGGTTCTGCTGCGGAAGCTGGGGCTGGGCCGCGGGGGCGGTCTGCGCGGACGCGTTGGGCCAGGCCTGCGGGGTCGGCGGGGCCGGGAGACCTGCGGCGGGCCAGGACTGCGGTGCGGGCTGCGGCTGCGGCGGCACCGGTGCGGCGGGGGGCTCGACGGCGCGGCGGGCCGCACGGCGGCCGGTCTCCGGCGTCGCGTCGGGGGTGGCGGGCGGCAGCGCGTTGGGGATCGGCGCGGCGGGCAGCTCGGCCCGGTCAGGCGCCGGGTCCAGCTCCTGCGGCTGGCCCTGCGCCTCCTCGGTGCGGGCCGCCCTGCGACGCCCCGTCGGCTGTACGGGCGCGGGCGCCGCCTCGACCGGTGCGGGCCGGCCCTCGGGCCTGCGCAGCGCACGCCGGCGCCCGGTCGGGGCGCCGTCCTGCGGTGCCTGGCCGGCTTCCGCCGCGGGAACCTGGCCCTGCGTGCCCCGGGCGGGCTCCGACGGCAGCGGCATCACGGTGGTGTCCGACTCGCGCGGCTGGTCGCCGTCGCCGGCCGCGGCGGAACGGGCGGCCGTACGCGTACCGCCGTCCGACTGCGCTGCGGCGGCCTGCTGCGGCACACCGCCGTTGCCCTTGCCGGCGGGCACCTCGAGGACGTAGGCGCTGCCCTGGCCCGGCACCTCGTGGGTCTGCAGCACACCGCCGTGCCGCTCCACGATGCCGCGGGCCAGCGGCAGATGCACCGGGTCGCCGCCGGCGTGCGGGCCGCGGACGTCGATCCGTATCACGTCGCCGCGCAAGGCCGCGGCCACCACGATCGTCGAGTCGCCGGTATAGGCGATGGCATTGCCGGCCGAGTCGATGCCCGCGACGTCCGCGACCAGGTGGGCCAGCGCCTGCGCCATCCGCTCGCCGTCGACCGCCGCCTGGATCGGCGGCGCGTGCACCGCGAACTGCGCCCGGCCCGGGCCGATCAGCTCCGTCGCGCCCTCCACGGCCGCCGCGATCACCTGGTCGAGGCCGACGTCCTCGCGGCGCAGCTTGTCCTCGCCGCGGTCCAGCCGCTGGAAGGCCAGCACATTGTCGATGAGCGTGGTGATACGGGCGTAGCCGGCCGCCAGGTGGTGCAGGATCTGGTTGGCCTCGGGCCACAGCTGCCCCGCAGGGTCGGCGGCCAGGCCGGTCAGCTCGCCCCGCAGTTCGGCCAGCGGGCCGCGCAGCGAGGTGTCGAGCAGGGCGCTCAGCTGACCGCTGCGGGCGGCCAGCGCGTCGTACGCCGTCCGGTCGGTGAAGGTCATCACCGCGCCGACCAGCTGGTCGCCGTCGCGCACCGGCGCCGTCGTCAGGTCGACCGGCACAGGGCGGCCGTCCTTGCGCCACAGCACCTGCCCGCGCACCCGGTGCTTGCGCCCGCTGCGCAGCGTGTCGGCCAGCGGCGTCTCCTCGTACGCCAGCGCGCTGCCGTCCGGGCGCGAGTGGTGCACCAGCGGGTGCAGCTCCTTGCCGCCCAGGTCGGTGGCGCGGTAACCGAGGATCTGCGCGGCCGACGGGTTGACCAGGACGACCTTGCCCGCCGTGTCGACGCCGACCACGCCTTCGGCCGCGGCCCGCAGGATCATCTCGGTCTGCCGCTGCTGGCGGGCCAGTTCGGCTTCGGTGTCCATGGTGCCGGTCAGGTCGCGGACCACCAGCATGAGCAGCTCGTCGCCGGTGTAGTGCGGCACACCGTCGCCGTAGTCTGCGTACGGGGTGCGGCCGTTCTCCAGGTTCGCGCTGGTCACCTCGACGGGGAAGTCCGTGCCGTCGGTGCGCCGGGCGACCATCCTGGTCGGCTTCGTCCTGGTGTCCTCCGCCGCCTCGCGCGGGCTGCGCATGGAGCCGGGGATGCGCTTGGAGTCGAAGGACGGGAGCAGGTCGAGCAGACCCCGGCCCACCAGGGCGGTCCCCGGCGACTCGAAGGTCTCCAGCGCTATGGCGTTGGCATTGACCACGGTGCCGTTGACGTCGACCAGGAGCAGGGCGTCGGGCAGGGCGTCGAGTATGGAGGCGAGGCGAGCAGCGCCTCTGGATGGCCTGCTGCTCACGAGACGCGTCCTCTCTGCTTTCCGCTCTGTTCTTGTCCCGGGTGGCTTGCCGCGCACGGCGCGATCCCGCCGGTGCCGTCGGCTGTCTTTACGGGCGGCCCATCTTGCCGCCACCCCCGGGCCATGTCACTAGACCGAGTGTACGGGTCGGGTCCCCGCGTGCGGCTGCGGATGCCCATGTGGGGCTGTGCGCATAGGGGTTCGGATATGTGGGGGGTTTGTGTGGTGTGCGTCACGGGTGGGGCATGACGTGCGGATATGCGCTCCCTGTGCCTTGTCGAGTGCTCGGGCGGCCGGGTGCTCAGGCGCTGGGGCGCTCACGTTCTCGGGCGCTCGGGCGCTCACGCGCTCAGGTCGCGAGCATGCGGCGGCCGCCGTCCGAGCCGCCGACGGGCGAGGGGAGCGCCGGCACCATGCGGTTCCAGCGGGCGACCTCGCAGCCGTCCGTCCTGCGGTAGGTCTCGTCCACCACCTCGCCGCCCCACACGCCGGTGACATGCGCGGTCTGCGGGCCGCCGTAGATCATCGAGCACATCTGCCCGGACGGCACCGGCGCCAGCGGCCCGCCCAGCTCGTCCAGCCGCGCGCACGCGTCCCGCTCCTCCGCGGTCGCGGCCAGGCCGCAGGTCAGCGTGCGGGTTGCGGTACGTCCGGCGCCGTCGTCGTACACGACGGTGAGCCGGTCGCCGAGCCCGGCGACGCCCGGCCGGGGCAGTCCGACAGCCCCCGCAGGGCCGGCGAAAACGGCGGCCAGGGTGTACGCGGCCGCGCACCAGGCCAGCCGGCGGGCGAGGCGGGGGCGGAGCCGGTCGGTCGGCCGGGGCGTGGTGCGGGAAGTCATGTGAGGCATGCTCCTCCTTTATCCCGGCGGAACCCGGCAACCCACGCATTCCACCCGTTCGTGGGCGTGCCGCCCCCGGCTCAGGCCTCCCTTCCGCCGCCCCGCCGAAGCCAACCCCTTTGCCCTGCCGACCGGCGGCCTTGTACCGTAGTCTGCGATTGGTCGCAGCCCGCAGGGCTGTGTCATCATCTGCACACGCACCCGCTCACCCGGGTTGCACGCTGGAGGCGTCGCCTAGTCCGGTCTATGGCGCCGCACTGCTAATGCGGTTTGGGCTTTACCGTCCATCGAGGGTTCAAATCCCTCCGCCTCCGCCACCACCCGGAACCCCGCTCGTCCCCCCGGACGGCGGGGTTCCCGCGTTCCCGCCCCCTCCCCCGCCCCGCCCCCCTTACCGATTTCACCTCCCGCCCCACCTCATGTAATGTTGTCTCCGCAAGCCGCCGACCGGCCCAAAACGCCGCGAAGCAGCCGAGCACTCGTAGCTCAACGGATAGAGCATCTGACTACGGATCAGAAGGTTGCAGGTTCGAATCCTGCCGAGTGCACAGCAGGTCAGAGCCCCGCCCGGATCATCCGGAGCGGGGCTCTTCCGTGCCGTACAGCAGCGAAGTACAGCAACGGCTGATGTCAGCCGGTGCCCATCGCCTCCGACAGCTGCCGGAGTGCCGTCCGCACCTCTTCCTCGCTCGCCTCCGCGTAGACCTCCATCGTCATGGCGATCTGCGAGTGACGAAGGATGCGCTGTGCCACCTTCGGGTGGACCGTGAGCGCCACCAGGAGCGAGCTGCACGTGTGCCCGGGTTTCCGCAGCGGGATCACGCGCAGGCCCGCCCGACGAGCGCGTAAGACGAACATCCGGGTGAGGTTGCCCGGCTCGATAGGGGTGCGGTACTTCGTGGTGAAGACCAGGCCGTGAGCGTCCTGCCACAGGTCCCCGGCCTTCTTTGGGTCGCCGTCCTGCTGGGCTTGGCGCATCCGGAGTGCTCTCAGGCACAGTTCGGGCAGCGGCAGGCGCGGGAATGGCAGCCGGTGGAGAAGCTGCAGCGAGGGGCGGTGCAAGCCGCGGTGTGATTCTCGTGGCTTCTCTGGTCGTAGGCGGTGCCGACACCACGAACGACGCCGAGGCCGAGTTACAACTTTCTCTACGAGTTCAAGGCACCCGGCTGCGCTACCGCTCCGCCGGGCGCGCGTCCGGCTCCTGGCCGGCCGTCGCTCCTGTCTCCGCCCCGCTCGGCTCGGCCGGCGCCGCGCGCGCCCACGAGGGTTGGCCGGCGGCATGAGGTCAGAACCGTCGTCAGCTGGGGCCGGTTGGCTCCACGGCTTTAGGCAGCCACCATGGGGCGAGCCTCGAAGATCGGGGCCATTATCGGGCCTTAACGGGCAGGTCCACAGACCGCCCGAAGCGCCGCAAGCTTACTGGCCCCGATCTCTCGCCCCATGGCAACTCCCGCCCAAAGCCGCTCCACCGACCTCGCTGTACCGTCTCCGCAGACGATCACAGGGGAGGGCCACGATGACGGATGATCTCCAGTTCAGCTGGGAGCTACGCGGTTCAGGCTGGGCCACGTGCCGTATCGCTGACAGCAACTCGGAGCGGAAGGATGCTGTCAGCTACTGCACGGACGCTCTTGCTGACCTGCTGCATGGCGTTGTGGGCCTCTATGGGGCATCGGCTGTCCAGCGAGTTTCCTTCGACCTTGAGCCGGCCGAAGTCAGATGGGTCCTCCGGAGTCGAGGATTGAATGTGGACATCGCTATCTACCGGTTCCCGGATATAAGCACGAGTTGGGACGCGCCTGACGAGCAGGGCACCCTCGCCTGGAGTTCCACACAACCCCGTCGCGTCCTCGGCCACGTGGTCATAGATGCAGCACAGGCCGTTCTACAGCTTCACGGCGAGGATGGCTACCGAGAGAAGTGGGTCCAGCACCCCTTCCCCGTTGCCGCACTGCAGGACCTCCACCGGCTGCACCTGAGACAAGACAGATGTGACCGCCAGCACGAGCTGTCGTTCCCTTAACCGTGCCTGGGCCGTCGCTGGGCCGTCCGAGGGCGGCCGAAGGCGACCAACGCTGACAACCGGTGACGGCTCAGCCACAGGTCACGGCGTTGGTCGCTCGGAAGGCCCCAGGTCGGCGGAGACCCGCACCACTTCCAGAAGAACTAGCCTGCAGCACGCGCAGTCGGCCCCTAACCAGCGGTTCCCGCTGTTGCCGGAGGCTCTGTCGTACCCCGGACCTAGGCTCCGCGGTATGGGCTTTCGGATGGACAGCGTGGAGTGGGAAGCACTCGTAGCGCGGTACGGGTGGGCCGATGGTGACGAGTTCGACTGGTACACCGTGTCGGTTGTCGCCGGTAAGACCGAGGACCAGGTGATCGCCGCGTTCGGCGGGGACCCTGCCGGTACGTCCAGAACCATGACGTTCGGCGAGGCCATCGAGGACACCGCAGCACACCTGTACAAGGATTACCACCTGCTGGGTGTACTGGCGGAAGGGCGGCATGTCTGGACCATGGAGCCCGGCTACCACGGCAACATCCCGGAGATCGCCCGGCGGGCCTCGGCCAACGGCGGTGAGTTCTTCAGCGTGTACGAGGACATCAACGCGCGTTGCCAGGTGATGCACGCTGCCGACGGCCGGGTGACAGGAGCCTTCGACCCCATCGGCCTGGAGGACGCCGACTTCTACCACGACTTGCCGGAACTCCCGGCCTGGGCGGAGGGGGCCACCTTTCCAATGGAGCAGCTCAGTGCCGTTACCTTCGCCCTGATGGAACGCACCATGGGCGTCCCTTTCGATCCGGACCTGTTGCGCACCCCGGTCCGCACCGTGACGCTCCCTGCCCCCGGCGTGCTCTTCACGGATACCGACGCGGCCTGGCGGCCATGAGGCCCCACCAAAGCCTAGAGTCGGGCTCTCACGTGGTGGCGTGGCATTGGGCGTCATTCATTGGCGTGGAGGACGGGGAGATAGCTGGAGGAGCGCGCGCGTGCCCGCTGCGTGCCCGTCTGAGGGGCGAACGAGGGGAACCAACAGCGGGCCGGACGCCCCGGAAGCCCTGTACGACGCTGTAGGAGGTCACCGCGGGGGCACCGCACTGGTCTTCCAAATTAGTGCTCTTCGCCACCGGGAAACCCGTGCCACTACCGGGCAAACTCGGTCGGGGGTCACGGGGGAACAGAGGTAAACGACGGGAGGGATGATCGCCGCGTCAGCTCAGCAAGCCGAAGTGCAGGTCACGGCCCCGATCGGCTACTCGCTCTCCTGAAGCCGTGATTGCTCGACCTACCGCTGTAGGCGGGCGCAGGCCACCAGTGCGCCCCCGTCTTCGGTGAAATAGCACAGGAAGGACCATTTCTGATCGGCAGAATCGATCAGCCCTCCGCGCACCGGCCGACCATGTTCGCGGAGGAGTCGCACCATTCTTTCCAACCCGAGAGGTTCGACCCCGCGCTGCCGCATGCGCGGAAGCCGGAGTGCAAACACTCCGGCATGTTGTTCTGCGGGATGCGTCGTATCCCACACGCTGTAGGTGGCGGCGCTGCGGAGGGCGGCCAGAGCAGCCGCGGACACCTCGTCGTCACCGGCCAACAGCTTCTCCAGTACCTGCCGTTCCATGGTCACCCCCGTGGCGATCCTGCGGTACAGGAGCCAGGTACAGCAACCCCAGCAACCGTCCCCGTCCGGTAGCGTCCATTGGGAGCCCGATGAGGGCCGCAATGGCCGTCCCCGACCGTTCTGGCCAGAGCTACGGGTCAGAAGGTTGCAGGTTCGAATCCTGCCGAGTGCGCACAGGTCAAAGGCCCCCCGGGATCACCCGGGGGGCCTCTGCGTTTGCCCTCGCGGCAGCCTTCGGCGGCAACCCCGCAGTCAAGGCGTGGCCTGGCTGCGGGGGGCCGCGCCGTGCGGGCGTTTGCGCTCCAGGACCACGACGGGGCAGTTCAGCGCTTCGGCGATCTTCGCCAGATTCGCGGGGGTGGCGCTGCGCCAGCCGGATTCGACCTCGCCCATCAACTGCTCGGAAATGCCAACCAGCTCGGCGAGCCGCCGCTTCGTCAGGCCGTTCCTCTCGCGCGCCCAGGTCACGGCTTCCGGCTCCTGGTTCAGCCTGCGGGGACGCTCCCGCCGACGCCCGCCCCTTACCTCAGCGGTCATCTCCCCACGGTCGTCGTCAGCTGCACATTCGGCCCACAGGAGTTTCCCGACCCCCTCACGGCCGCTCGCCCCCCAGCGCCCGCTCGTGAGCGCATCCACCAAGGCCAGGCCACGCCCCGACTCGGCGTCCGGAGACAGCTGACGAAGCTCCGGCTTGTTCTCGTTCGCATCGTGCACTTCGATGCGCAGATCACCACCTGGCAGCCGTTCGAACCGCGTCTCGACCAGGGCGTCTTCCGGTCCGTGGGCATGCTGCACGGCGTTGGTGACCAGCTCCGACACGACCAGTTCAGCCACCTCGGCGAGCCCTTGTAGGCCCCAGGCGTCAAGGTGCCACACCAGTAACCGCCGCACGCTGACCACGATGCGCGGGTCGCGGTGCCAGCGATACACCAGAGTCGACGGCAAGCCGCTCGCCACCGTCTGCGGGCGGTCGGGCTCAAGGTCGTCGGCCAGGCCCGACAGGAACGAGTCCGCGTCATCGGTGCTCAAGTAGCAGGGCCTACCGCCCTCGCCTGTCCATGGAAGCAACCGCATCAGCCCACCACCCACTCGGGTGAACCCTCGATAAACTTGCGCATGCGCGACGCTCCTATTCAGCGTTGGGCCATGCCCCCGGACCGTTCACGCGGTCGCGGGGGTCCTTGTCACCAAGACCTTTGCGTCGGCTACTCACCGTTCCCATCCCATGGCGCTATGGGAGCGTCCTATATTTGAACTATGGGGGAAACTCCCGAGATCCTTTGGTCCCACCCGCAGTTGGCCGCAGCAGTCGCCCGCGATGACTGGGGCACCGTCTTCCGCACGTACCGCAAGCTCACCGGGCTGAGCCAGACCAAGCTGGGCGAACGGGTCGGCCTCGTACAGCCCGACGTCTCCGACATCGAGCGCGGCCGTCGCCGCGTCACCTCCGCCGAGGTGCAGCAGCGCATCGTCGCCGGGCTCGGCATCCCCGGCACGCTCCAGGAAGCCGGGGCCGGCGCGGCAGCCGGCCAAACTCCGGTCTCAGGCCTGGCTCTGCCCAGTGCGATGCCGGACGGCGACCTGATGCTGCGGGTGGCGGGCGCTGTGGACAGCTCGCGCCGCGTCGATGCCGCCACCCTGGACTGGCTCGACCGCTTACTCGCAGAACACCGCCGAGCCGAAGACCAGATCGGCTCACGCCCGCTGGTCACCGTGATGCGCCGGCAACTCGACACCGTCGTGGACCTTTACGCCGGAGCACGCGGACCACTTGCCGACCGCGTCGTACGACTGGCCGCAGAACACGCGCAGTTCCTCGCGTGGATGGCACAGGACCAGGACGACACCGCCGCCGCCCTGTCCTGGTACGACCGCTCCCACGAATGGGCGCTGGAGGCCGGCGACGCCGACATGGCCGCCACCACCCTCAACATGAAGGCCCACATGGCGTGGTCCAAAGGCCGCGCCGACCGTTGCGTACGCCTCGCGGAGGCATCCCGCTGGTCCGCCCCCGGCACATCACTCGGCGTCCAGGGCCACGCCGTGCAGATGGCAGCCCGCGGCCACGCCCTGGGCGGCGAGAGCGACGAAGCCCGCCGACTGCTCGACGAAGCGCAGGACATCATCAGCCGCGCCGCCGAGCACCCCGAGGACGAACCCGTCTGGATGTACTTCTACGACGAGACGTGGTTCACTCTCCAGCGCGGTATGGCCGCCATGCACCTGCGCGACTGGCACACCGCCGTCGACCACCTCACGGTAGGACTCGACGCGCTGCCGGACGACTATCGCCGCGACAAGACCTGGTACCGCACCTGCCTCGCCCACGCCCTCGCCGCATCCGGCGAATCAGCCCGCTCCGCCACCGTGGCCATGGCAAGCGTCCCCGACGCCGCGGACATCGGCCGCCCCCACTCCTGGAACGAACTCCACACCACCGCCGCCGTCCTCATACGCCAAGGAGCCAAGGAAGGCCGGCTGCTGATCGGCCTTCTCAGGGAGCACGACTGACCGCCGGGAGCGGTACGGCCGGGGCCGTTATGGGCTGGGCTCCTCCGGGAGCGTCATGGGGAGGGTGGCGCTTACCGCGTGGGGGTCGTTGGTGCCCAGGTGGTGGATGGAGGACCAGCGGTCGAGGTTTTCGCAGGCCCATGCGGGGTCGTAGGCCGCCGGGGGGAGTTGGGGACGCGTTTGCGGCCGGTCTTGTCGGGGCGGTAAGGCTCCGCGAAGGCTGTGTGCCAGGCGGCCAGGTCGGGGGTGAAGCGCGCTTCTGCTTCTGCGGGGTCGATGCCCAGGTACTGGGCGATCTCCTGCCACGAACTGCCGCGCTCGCGCTCGTAGATCGCGGCTGACGCCAGCAGGCGTTCGGCCAGTTCGATGAGGTGGACGGCCTCGCTGGCCCGGCCGCCGGGGCCGCAGTAGGGGTCTTGCCGGGTGCCCACCAGTGCGGATGCGGCCGCCGCGAGTCCCATCGCGCCGTCTGACAGCACGAGGCGGGCGAGCCCTTCGCGGGTGAAGCGGCCTCGCTCGGCGTCGTACGGGGTCTCGGGCACGCCGTCAGCGTCGCAGAGAGGCGTTGTCGGGCGTAGGGGTTATTCCGGGGGCTAGGGGAGGGCGGGGACGAAGCCGCCGTGGGTGGTGCCGGGGGTCAGGAAGGTCGGCCAGTCGAGGGTCGGGGGGAGGTGGTCCAGGGACAGGACGACTGCTCCGCCCGCCCGTTCGGCGTCCTCGCACCAGTCGGCCATCTCGCCGGGTTCGGTGTCGGTCGTGCCCATGACGGGGGCGGCGAGGGCGGGGATGAGGACGCCGTGGTCGCCCGGGCCGTCCACGACGCAGAGGGTGAGGCGGGGGACGATGCTCCAGCCCTCGCAGCGCGGCAGCGTCTCGCCGGGGTCGGTCAGGCGCGGCAGCGCGTCGTGGACGGGGGCGCCGGCCAGCAGGAGCAGCGGGGTGGCGCCGCGGACGAACAGGGTCTTCTCGGCGGGCAGCAGCACACCGTCACCCTTTCAGACCCGCGGGCAGCGCCGGGTCCAGGGGCCGGTGGTCGTTACGCTCACGCCATGCAGCGGGTCTGGTACGTGGCGTACGGCTCCAACACGGCTGCGGGGCGGCTGCGTTGTTACCTGGCCGGCGGGCGGCCGCCGGGCGGGGCGCGTACGTACCCGGGGGCGCGGGACCGCAGCATGCCGCTGCGCTCGGCGGCCGTGGAGCTGCCGGGGCTTGTGTACTTCGCGACCGAGTCGCCGGTGTGGCAGGGCGGCCGGGCCTTCTACGACCCGGACGCCGACGGCACCGCGTGGGCGCGGGCGCACCTGCTGACGGCGGAGCAGTTCGCGGACATCGCCGCGCAGGAGATGTACCGGGCGCCCGGGCGGGACCTCGACCTCGGGCCGGTCCTCGCGGAGGGCAGGGCGCGGCTCGGGCCAGGGCGCTACGAGACGCTGGTGCACCCCGGCGACCTGGAAGGCGTACCCCTGCTGACCTTCACCGCGCCCTGGCGGGCCGCCGACGTGCCGTGGACGGCGCCGTCCGCCGCGTACGTACGGGTGCTGGGCGGCGGGCTGCTGGAGGCGGGCCGGTGGGGGGCGGACGAGGTCGCCGGCTACCTGGCGTCCCGGCCGGGCGCCGCCGGGCGCTGGACTGCCGCGGAGGTCGGGCGGCTGCTGGCGGAGGGCGCTGGGGGCTGAGCCGCGGGGCCGGGGCGGAAGTTGGGCCGCGAGGCCGGGGGAGAGGCTGGGCCGCGGGGTCGGCCGGGGCCGAGTGTCAGACCCCCGCTCTACGGTGGTCGGTATGGATGACGCACGGGTGGAACTGGTCGGCTGGGGCGAGGGGGACTTCTGGCTGCTGGAGCGCGCCAACGCGCCCGAGATGACGGCGCATCTCGGGGGGCCGGAGAACGCGGAGCAGCTGGAGCGGCGGCACCGGCGGTATCTGGAGCTGCCGGCTGGGGGGATGTACCGGCTGGAGCTGGCCGGGAGCGGGGAGACCGTCGGTTCCGTCGGGTTCTGGGAACGGCAGTGGCGGGACACCACGGTGTGGGAGACCGGCTGGGAGGTGCTGCCGGAATTCCAGGGGCGGGGGCTGGCCGTGGCCGCGGCCAGGGGGGTGCAGGCGGCGGCGCGCGCGACGGGGGCGCACCGCTACCTGCACGCCTTCCCGCGCGTCGACCACGCGGCGTCCAACGCGGTGTGCCGCAAGGCGGGGTTCGAGCTGCTGGGGGAGGTGGAGTTCGAGTATCCGAAGGGGAGTTGGCTGATGTCGAACGACTGGCGGGTGGACCTGGCGTCCGGCTGAGCGGCCCGGGGCGCGAGCGGGAGCGGCCGGGGCGCGGGCGGGGCGGAAAACCGGTCGCCTGGCCCGGCGGGGCGGGGGCAGCATGCGGGGGTGGACTACTCAGGACCGCCGCAGGGCGAGACAGCGGTGCCCGCACCGATCACGGCCTGTGCGGCCGGGCGCCCGGTGCTGCCGGTGTGGGTCAACCGGTCGGGCGGTACGACCTTCCAACTCGGGGACGGCGAGGGCCGGCTGTTCGCCAAGTGGGCGCCGGCGGGCTCCGGGATCGACCTCGGGGCCGAGGCCGCCCGGCTGCGGTGGGCCGCGGACTTCACGCCGGTGCCGCGCGTGCTGGACCACGGGCTGGACGCCGCCGGCCAGTGGCTGGTCACGGCGGGGCTGCCGGGGGAGAGCGCGGTGAGCCCGCGCTGGAAGGCGGACCCGAAGGCCGCGGTACGGGCGCTGGGCGCGGGGCTGCGCGCGCTGCACGACCGGCTGCCGGTGGACGAGTGTCCTTTCAGCTGGTCGGTGGAGCGGCGCCGTGCGCGGGACCCGGACCTGGACATTGCCCTGGCCGCGGACCCGGCGCTGGCCGTGCCGCCGCCGGTCGACCGGCTCGTCGTCTGCCACGGTGACGCCTGCGCGCCCAACACCCTGCTGGACGAGGACGGCCGGTGGTCCGCCCACGTCGACCTCGGCGCGCTCGGGGTCGCCGACCGCTGGGCCGACATCGCCATCGCCGTCTGGAACCTGGACTACAACTACGGCCCCGGGTGGACCGACACGTTCTACGAGGCGTACGGCATCGCGCCCGACCCGGAGCGGGTCGCCTTCTACCGCCGCATGGGCGGGGTCAGCAAGGTCTGACCCCGCCGGTCCGTGCCGCGTGGCACGGGTGCTATGCAGGACCGGTGACCACGAAGCCCGCGCCGCGCGCCTTCGACGCCGTCCTGTGCGACGTCGACAACGTCATCCGCCACTACGACCAGGCACCGCTCGCCGCGCTGGAGCGGGCCGCAGGGGTGGCCGAGGGTACGACGGCACGGATCGCGTTCACGCCGGAGGTGGACCTGCCGCTGCTGCTCGGGGCGGTCACCCCGCAGCAGTGGGTGGGGGACGTCACGGCGGCCCTCGCCGAGCAGGGGGTGCTCGACGCGGTCGCGGCCCGGCCGCTGGCCGCCGCCCTCGCCGGGGCGCCCTTCGCTGCCGACGAGGCGGTCGTCGGGCTGCTGCGCCGGGTGCGCGAGGAGGCCGGGCTGCCGCTGGTCCTGGTGAGCAACGCCTCGGTCGACCTGGAGGACGACCTCGCCGGGCTCGGCCTGGCCGCGCTCGCCGACCATGTGGTCAGCAGCGCCCGGGTCGGGGTGGCCAAGCCCGATCCGCGGATCTACGCCATCGCCGCCGAGCGGGCGGGGGTCCCGGCTGAGCGCTGCCTGTTCGTGGACGACTCCCGCGCGAACGTCGAGGCCGCCCTCGCCCTGGGCATGAGCGCCCTGCACTACCGCACCCCCGCCGATCTGCACACGGCGCTGCAACCGGCCTTCACCGCCACCGCCCCGCCGACATCCCCCTGACCCGCCGCGGCCCGGCGGGCGGCCCGGCGCCGCGTCGCCGCCGCCCACGGACCTGCCGCTGACCCGCCCGCCGGTCCGCGGGCGGACCGGCACCGCGTCCCGCGACGACGTTGCGAGCCTTCCCGCGTCCCGCGCCGCCCACCGACGTGCCCCTGACCCGCCGCGGGCCGGCGGGCGGCCCGGCACCGCGGTCCGCGCTACCCACGGACGTCCCCCTGACCGCCCGCCGGGCCGGGGGGTGCCCGGGACCGCGCGCCGGCGTCTCCCTGACCCGCCCGCCGGCCGCGGCCCGCGGCGGGTCGCGAGCGCCCGGACGCCGCCCGCAAGCCGCGCGCCGCGCATTCTCAGACGATTCACAGAATCGGCCAAGACTGCTCTCATAGCGCGCGCACAGGCTGGTGCGCATGACGACGACACCCATCGCAACCACCGCGAGCGCCGCCCCGCACGCCGCCGCGAAGGCCACCGCACCCGCCGCCGACCTGGCGCGCCCCGACGGCTCGCCGGTGCGCGTGCTCGTCGTGGACGACGAGACACCGCTTGCCGACCTGCTGTCGATGGCCCTGCGCTACGAGGGGTGGCAGGTGCGTACCGAGGGCGACGGCGCGAGCGCGCTGCGCGCCGCCCGGGAGTCGCGGCCCGACGCGGTCGTGCTCGACGTGATGCTGCCCGACATGGACGGCCTCGAAGTGCTGGCCCGGCTGCGGCGCGAGACGCCGGACGTACCGGTGCTGTTCCTGACCGCGAAGGACGCGGTCGAGGACCGTATCGCCGGGCTCACCGCGGGCGGCGACGACTATGTGACCAAGCCCTTCAGCCTGGAGGAGGTCGTGGCCCGGCTGCGCGGTCTGCTGCGCCGCTCCGGCGCCGCCGCGGTGCGCAACGAGTCGCTGCTGACCGTCGGCGACCTGGTGCTGAACGAGGACAGCCACGAGGTCAGCCGCGGCGGCGTCGGCATCCACCTGACGGCGACGGAGTTCGAGCTGCTGCGCTACCTGATGCGCAACCCGCGCCGGGTGCTGAGCAAGGCGCAGATCCTGGACCGCGTGTGGTCGTACGACTTCGGCGGGCAGGCCAACGTCGTGGAGCTGTACATCTCCTACCTGCGCCGCAAGATCGACGTGGGGCGCCCGCCGATGATCCACACCCGGCGCGGCGCGGGTTACCTGATCAAGCCGGCGGAAGCGGCGTGACGCTGCCGCGCAGGCGTCCGAGGGCGGGCCGTGCGACGTGGTCGCTGCGGCGCCGGCTGGTCGCGTCCTGCGTGGCCCTGGTCGCCGCCGTCTGCACGGTGATCGGCGCGGTCACCATCTTCGCGCTGCACGACTTCCTCCACGGCCAGCTGGACGGCAAGGTGCACGACCTCGCGGTCCGCGCGTCGGGGCCGCACTCCGGCCCTGGCGGCCCCGACCACGGCGACGGGCCGCCGCGCAACCGGCCCGAGGGCGTACCCATGGAGTTCCTCGGCGGCGGCGGGCAGCCCGGCGAGACCGTCGTCGCCGTCGTCACCGCGGGCGGCGGAATCGGGCAGGCGGCGGTCAGCGCGACCGGGTCCACCGGCTCGGGCGCTCTGGTCGCGGAGCCGCTGACGGCCGCGCAGGCCGCCGCCTTCGCGCACGTACCGCTGGACGGCCGCCCGCACACCCTGGACGTGCCCGGGCTGGGCGGCTTCCGGGTGGAGTCGGCGCGCCCGTTCGCGGACGGCAGCACCGTCCTGGTCGGGCTGTCGACGAAGGGCACGCAGGACACCCTGTCGACCCTGTTGTGGGTCGAGGTGTCGGTGTCGGCCGCGGGGCTGGTCGCCGCGGGGCTCGCGGGTGCCGCGCTGATGCGGATCGCCCTGCACCCGCTGGGCCGGGTCGCCGCGACCGCCACCCGGGTGTCGGAACTGCCGCTGCACCGCGGCGAGGTGGCCCTGCACGACCGGGTCCCGGACTCCGACACCGACCCGCGCACCGAGGTCGGCCAGGTCGGAGCCGCGCTCAACCGCATGCTGGGGCACGTGAGTTCGGCGCTGCACGCCCGGCAGGCCAGCGAGACCCGGGTACGGCAGTTCGTCGCGGACGCCAGCCACGAGCTGCGCACCCCGCTCGCCTCCATCCGCGGATACGCCGAACTCACCCGCCGCGGCCACGAGTCCGTAGGCCCCGACACGCGGCACGCGCTGGGGCGTATCGAGTCCGAGGCCGCCAGGATGACCACCCTGGTCGAGGACCTGCTGCTGCTGGCCAGGCTGGACGCGGGCCGCCCGCTGTCCCCCGCGCCGACCGACCTGTCGCCCCTGGTGGTGGACGCGGTCAGCGACGCGCGCGCGGCCGGCGGCGGGCACGTGTGGCGGCTGGACCTGCCGGACGACCCGGCCCTCGTGCACGGCGACCCGCAGCGGCTGCACCAGGTGCTGACGAACCTGCTGGCCAACGCCCGTACCCACACACCGCCCGGGACCACCGTCACCGCGAGGGTCGCCGCGGATCCCTCCGGCGGCGTCCTGCTGCAGGTCGAGGACGACGGCCCCGGCATCCCCGCCGCGCTGCAGCCGGTGGTCTTCGAGCGCTTCGCCCGCGGTGACGCCTCACGCGCCCGCACCGCGGACACCGCCGGCAGCAGCGGGAGTACGGGCCTGGGCCTGGCGATCGTGCAGTCCGTGGTGGCCGCGCACGGCGGCAGCGTGGGGCTGGCCAGCGAACCGGGCCGCACCGTCTTCACGGTCACACTGCCCCCGGCGGACTCACAGCCCCTCCCCAGCCTCAGCACATCGTCGTGACAGGGCGCCCGGCGAGTGTCGGGGCATGCGAACCCCACTCGGCGACCTGCCCGCCCGGCAGCACCTGCCGGTCGCGGACGCAGGCCCCACGGCCGGTACCCCGGTGCTGGACGTCGTCATTCCCGTGTACAACGAGGAGGACGACCTGGGCACCTGCGTCCGCCGTCTGCACGCCCACCTGTCGGCCACCTTCCCCTACCCCTTCCGCATCACCGTCGCGGACAACGCCAGCACCGACCTGACCCCCGCGGTCGCGAAGGCGCTCGCCGACGAACTGCCGGAGGTCGTCGGCTTCCGGCTGGAGCAGAAGGGCCGCGGACGCGCCCTGCGCACGGTCTGGACGGCGTCGCAGGCGCCGGTGCTCGCGTACATGGACGTGGACCTGTCCACCGACCTCAACGCACTGCTGCCGCTGGTCGCCCCGCTGATCTCCGGCCACTCCGACCTGGCCATCGGCTCCCGGCTCGCCCGCTCCTCGCGGGTGGTGCGCGGCGCGAAGCGGGAGTTCATCTCGCGCGCCTACAACCTGGTCCTGCGCGGCTCGCTCGCCGCCCGCTTCTCCGACGCCCAGTGCGGCTTCAAGGCGATCCGCGGCGACGTGGCGCAGCGGCTGCTGCCGATGGTCGAGGACAGCGGCTGGTTCTTCGACACCGAGATGCTGGTGCTCGCAGAACGCGCGGGCCTGCGCATCCACGAGGTGCCGGTCGACTGGGTCGACGACCCCGACAGCAGCGTCGACCTCGTCAGGACCGCGACCGACGACCTGCGGGGCGTCTGGCGGGTCGGACGGGCGCTCGCCACCGGGCAGTTGGCGCTCGACCGGCTGCGCCGCCCCTTCGGTGACGACCCGCGCGACCGCGAACTGTCCGGTGTGCCCGCGGGACTTGCCCGCCAGGCCGTCGGCTTCTGCGCCGTCGGGGCGCTCAGCACCCTGGTCTACCTCGCACTCTTCTCGCTGCTGCGGCCCGGCACCGGCTCCCAGGCCGCCAACGCGCTGGCCCTGCTGCTGTCCGCGCTCGGCAACACCGCCGCCAACCGGCGCCTGACGTTCGGGGTACGCGGCCGGGGCCGCGCGATGCGGCACCAGGCGCAGGGACTTGTGGTCTTCGCCATCGGCCTCGCCCTGACCAGCGGTTCGCTCGCCGCGCTGCACACCGCGACCGACACGCCCTCGCACGGCAGCGAACTGGCGGTGCTGGTCGCGGCCAACCTGGCGGCGACCGTGCTGCGCTTCCTGCTCTTCCGCGCCTGGGTCTTCCACGAACCCGAGCCCATGGCCCCCGAGTCCCCCAGGACATCCGACAGGAGTGCTCGATGACCGCGCTGACCCACCCGCCGACCGCTCCCGCCGCCTCGCTCGGGCGGCGCACCTGGCGCGGCCGCCCCGACGACCCCGCATGGGCGCGCCCCGCACTGCTGGCCCTGCTGCTCGGCACCCTGGTCCTCTACCTCTACGACCTCGGCGCGTCCGGCTACGCCAACTCCTTCTACTCCGCCGCCGTCCAGGCCGGCAGCCAGAGCTGGAAGGCCTTCTTCTTCGGCTCCTCCGACGCCGCCAACTCCATCACCGTCGACAAACCCCCGGCCGCGCTGTGGCCGATGGCGCTGTCGGTACGGCTGTTCGGCCTCGGCTCCTGGCAGATCCTGGTGCCCGAGGCCCTGATGGGCGTCGGCACGGTGGCGCTGCTGTACGCCTCCGTACGCCGCCGCTTCGGTGCCGCCGCCGGGCTCGTCGCCGGTGCGGCGCTCGCGGTGACGCCGGTGGCCGCGCTCATGTTCCGCTTCAACAACCCCGACGCGCTGCTCGCGCTGCTCATGGTCGCCACGATCTACAGCGTGCAGCGCGCACTGGAGGACGCCCGCACCAGGTGGCTGCTGGCCGCCGGCGCACTGCTGGGCCTGGCCTTCCTGACCAAGACGCTGCAGGCCTGGCTGATCGTCCCGGTCCTCACCGCCGTCTACGCCGTCTGCGCCCCCACCCGGCTGCGCCGCCGGCTGCTGCAACTCCTCTACGCCGGCGGTGCGATGCTGCTGGCCGGCGGCTGGTGGGTGGCGGTCGTCGAACTGTGGCCCGCCTCCTCCCGCCCCTACATCGGCGGCTCCCAGGACAACAGCTTCCTGGGCCTGACCTTCGGCTACAACGGCTTCGGCCGCATCACCGGCAACGAGACCGGCAGCGTCGGCGGCGGAGGAGGACCGGGCGGCGGAGGCGGCGGCATGTGGGGCGCCACCGGCATCGGGCGGCTCTTCAACTCCGACATGGGCGGGCAGATCGCCTGGCTGCTGCCGGCCGCCTTCGCGCTGCTGCTGGCCGGGCTGTGGTTCACCCGGCGCGCCCCGCGCACCGACCAGGAACGGGCCGCCTTCCTGCTGTGGGGCGGTTCGCTGCTCGCCACGTTCGTGACCTTCAGCTTCATGTCCGGGATCTTCCACCAGTACTACAACATCGCGCTCGCGCCCTACATCGCGGCGGTCACCGCCATGGGGGCGGTCCTGCTGTGGCGGCGGCGCCGGTCGCCGCTGGCCGCGGCCGTACTCGCCGCCACCGCGGCCGGCACCGGGGCGATCTCCTACGTCCTGCTCGACCGCTCCCCCTCCTGGCACCCCTGGCTGCGGTACGCCGTCCTCGCCGTCGGCATCGCCGCCGCAGTCGCCCTGCCGGCCGCGCCCTACGTGCGGTTCGCCGCGCTCGCCCGCACCGCGGCCGTCCTCGGCCTCGCCGCCGCACTCGGCGGACCCGTCGCCTACACCCTCGACACGGTGGCCACACCGCACCAGGGCTCCATCGTCACGGCCGGCCCGGCCGTCGCCTCCGGCGGTTTCCCCGGGGGCGGCGGGCGGCCCAACGGTGGGCCGCCCACCGGTACGTTTCCGGGTGCCCCCGGGGGTCGCGGCGCCGGCCAGGGCTTCGGGCAGCCCGGCCGGCAGGCACCCCCGCAGGGCCGCGGCGGCGGTGGCGGCATGGGCGGGCTGCTGGACGGCGCGCAGGTCAGCGCCGAGATGACGGCGCTGCTCAAGGCTGACGCGGGCCGCTACACATGGGTCGCCGCCGCGGTCGGGTCGCAGAACCAGGCCAGTTACCAGCTGGCGAGCGGGGAGCCGGTGATGTCGGTGGGGGGCTTCAACGGAAGCGATCCGTCTCCGACGCTGGTTCAGTTCAAGCGGTACGTTGCGGCCGGCCGCATCCACTACTTCATCGCCTCGGGCGGCGGGGGGATGGGCGGCGGTATGGGAGCGCAGATGGGCGGCTCCCGGGCCGCCTCCGAGATCGCCTCCTGGGTCGCGGCCACGTACCCCGCGAAGACGGTCGGCTCCACGACCGTCTACGACCTGTCCTGACCCTGCCCCTTGCGGTTGCACCTTCCGGTGCGTATGGGCTGGTCGCGCAGTTCCCCGCGCCCCTTCAGGTCCTGCCCCTTGCGGTGGGCGGTCGCCTTTCCCGCCATGGTGGCTGGTCGCGCCGTTCCCCGCGCCCCTGGGTGGTTGCCACTTGCTGTGGCGTTGCTTTCTTCCGGCCCGCTCGGGCTGGTCGCGCAGTTCCCCGCGCCCCTGATGGTTGCCCCCTTCTCGCAGAAGCAGGCGCCATCGGGGGCGCCGTCTGCCTGCGAGGGTGAGCGTTTTTCAGGGGCGCGGGGAACTGCGCGACCAGCCCACCACCGGGGGAAGGTCCGGCAGAGAGCGTGCCCGGCAGGGTGGGGGGAACCCGGGGGAGGCTACGCCAGCCTGGCGGGGAAGCCGCCGGTTGCCAGGGGGCCCCAGTGCGTGGGGGTGATGCGGATCAGGGACTTGCCCTGGCGGAGCATCGCTTCGCGATACTCCGCCCAGTCGGGGTGCTCGCCGCTGATGTTGCGGAAGTACTCGACGAGCGGCTCGACGGCCTCCGGCACGTCGAGCACTTCGGCGGTGCCGTCGACCTGGACCCACGGCCCGTTCCACTCGTCCGACAGGACGATGACGCTGACCCGCGGGTCGCGCCGCGCGTTGCGGGTCTTGGCCCGCTCGGGGTAGGTCGACACGACGATGCGCCCGGCGTCGTCGACGCCGCAGGTGAGCGGCGAGCCCTGGGGGCGCCCGTCCGCACGGGTGGTGAGGAGGATCGCCCGGTGCCTGGGGCGTACGAATTCGAGCAGCTCTTCCCGCGAGACCGCGGTGTTCGTGGCGATGTTGGGGGCCATACCCGCACCCTACGTCGCGCGCCCCGCCGCGGAGCGGTGCGCGGATGCCGGCGTCGGCCTCGGCCGTCCCCTGCCGTGGCCGCCGCCGGTATCCAGGGCCTGGCGTCCAGGCCCTACCCGAACCTCCGTGCCTGGACCTCTCCGCTGTGGGCACAGGCCGGGTGGACGGGAACCTCAAAGCCCGGTCGCCGTCACTCCTTTGCCGTCGCCGTACCCGGTGCGGCCTGCTGCAAACCGCTGCGGGTGCGCAGGGCCACCTCCTTGACGAAGACGACGAGCAGGAAGGACAGCAGCGCGAACGGTGCCGCGTAGAGGAAGACGTCGCCGATGCCGTGGCCGTAGGCGCTCTCGACGACGCCGCGGACCGGTGCGGGCAGGGTCGCGACGTCGGGGATGCCGCCGCTGTCGCCCGCGGCGGCCTTGACGTGGAGTGCGGCCAGGCCGTCGGTGACGAAGTGGGTGACGCGGTTGCCGAGGACGGCGCCGAGCGCGCTGACGCCGACGGCGCCGCCGAGCGAGCGGAAGAAGGTGACCAGCGAGCTGGCGGCGCCGAGGTCCGCGGTGGAGACCTGGTTCTGCACGGCGAGGACCAGGTTCTGCATCATCATGCCGACGCCGAGGCCGAGCAGCGCCATGTAGACGGCGACCTCCCAGTAGGGGGTGTCGTAGCGGATGAGGCCGAGGGTCGCGGAGCCGGCGGTGAGCAGCAGGCCGCCGGCGACCAGGAAGGCCTTCCAGCGCCCGGTGCGGGTGATGATCTGGCCGGTGGCGGTGGAGGCGACGAACAGGCCGCCGATCAGCGGGATCGTCATGATGCCGGACATGGTGGGGGTGCGGCCGCGGGCCAGCTGGAAGTACTGGCTGAGGAAGACCGTGCCGGCGAACATGGCGACGCCGACGAAGAGGCTGGCCAGCGAGGTCAGGGTGATGGTCTTGTTGCGGAAGAGCCGCAGCGGCACGATCGGCTGCTCGGCGCGGGACTCGACGTAGAGGAAGACGCAGCCGAGCAGGACGGCGGCGGGCACCATGACGAAGGACTGCCAGGACATCCACGCGTAGTTCTGGCCGGCCAGCGACACCCAGATCATCAGCAGCGAGACCGCGGCGGTGATGAAGAAGGCACCGGCCCAGTCAATCGTGACCTTCCGCCGGACGACCGGCAGGTGCAGCGTCTTCTGCAGCACGACGAGCGCGATGACGGCGAAGGGCACGCCCACGTAGAAGCACCAGCGCCAGCCGAGCGCGGAGTCGACGATGACGCCGCCGACGAGGGGGCCGCCGACGGTGGCGACGGCGAAGGTGGCGCCGAGGTAGCCGCTGTAGCGGCCGCGTTCGCGGGGCGAGATCATCGCGGCCATGATCACCTGGGTGAGCGCGGACAGGCCGCCGGCGCCGACGCCCTGGACCAGGCGGCAGCCGATGAGCATGCCGGGGCCGGTGGAGAAGCCGGCCACGACGGAGCCGAGCACGTAGATCACCAGTGCCAGCTGGATCAGCAGCTTCTTGCTGAACAGGTCGGAGAGCTTGCCCCAGATCGGGGTGGTGGCGGTGACGGCGAGCAGCGAGGCGGTGACGACCCAGGTGTACGCGCTCTGGCCGCCGCCGATGTCGGCGAGGATGCGGGGCAGCGCGTTGGAGACGATGGTCGAGGACAGGATCGCCACGAACAGCCCGAGCAGCAGCCCGGAGAGGGCTTCCATGATCTGCCGGTGGGACATGGCCGCCCCGTCCGGTGTGCTGGGCGGGGTGCTGGTGTGTGCGGTTGTCGACGCGGTCGCCATCAGGCCTCCATTTGATTGCCTGAAGCAACCATACGATCAGATGGTTGTATACGGCAAGCTCTGTGGGCCGCCTGTGGTGTACGCCACGGGGGGTGCGGGGGATTCCGCCGACACGCTAGGGTCAGGCGGCATGTCGAACAACCCTGAGAACAACTACGACCCGGCCGGCAGCACCCAGATGTTCCGGGCCTTCGTCGACGAGCAGCCGCAGACCCCGGAGGTCCAGCGCGCTCAGGCGCGGCCGCGGACCGGAATGATCGTCGGGCTGATCGTCGGGCTCGTGATCGTTGTCGGAGTGGTCGCACTCGCCATGAAGTAAGGCGCCCGACCACTCCGTCCCGTCCTCATCCCTCTGCGGTCAGACCCTCACGCAGCTGCGACAGTGTGCGGGTCAGCAGCCGGGAGACGTGCATCTGGGAGATGCCGACCTCCTCGCCGATCTGCGACTGCGTCATGTTCGCGAAGAAGCGCAGCATGATGATCTGGCGCTCGCGCGGCGGCAGTTGGGCCAGCAGCGGCTTGAGCGACTCGCGGTACTCGACGCCTTCGAGTGCGGCGTCCTCGTAGCCGAGCCGGTCGGCGAGCGTGCCTTCGCCGCCGTCGTCCTCGGGCGGCGGGGAGTCGAGCGAGCTGGCCGTGTAGGCGTTGCCCACCGCCAGGCCGTCGACCACGTCCTCCTCGGACACACCGAGGCACAGGGCGAGTTCCGCCACGGTCGGCGAGCGGTCGAGCCGCTGGGACAGCTCGTCGCTGGCCTT
Source organism: Actinacidiphila bryophytorum (assembly GCF_016916835.1). GTDB lineage: Bacteria > Actinomycetota > Actinomycetes > Streptomycetales > Streptomycetaceae > Actinacidiphila > Actinacidiphila bryophytorum. The sequence goes on from NZ_JAFFIX010000004.1 coordinate 32,435, forward strand.
GGTGAGGGCCAGCCGCAGTTCCTGCAGCCGCCGCGGCACCCGGACCGACCAGGAGGTGTCGCGGAAGAACCGCTTCACCTCGCCGACGATGGTCGGCATCGCGAACGTCGGGAACTCCACCCCGCGCTCGCAGTCGAAGCGGTCGATGGCTTTGATCAGGCCGATGGTGCCGACCTGGACGATGTCCTCCATCGGCTCGTTGCGGCTGCGGAAGCGGGCCGCCGCGTACCGCACGAGCGGGAGGTTCAGCTCGATCAGCGTGTCGCGTACGTAGGTGCGTTCCGGGCTGTCCGCCGGGACTTCCGCAAGTCGCAGGAAGAGCGAGCGGGACAGCGTGCGGGTGTCGATGGCCTCGCCGTGAAGAGCATCGTGCGGTGCGTCGTCATTGGGACGGAGCACCTTGGGACTGCCCACCTGTACGGACATGCCACCCCCTTGAGGTCGCGGACGGGTGTCGCGAGCGACGTTGTTCCTCCACTGGAATACCGGAGGTGCGCTCGCGACAAACGCGGTATCCGCAGAATGTCACATGTCGGCAACACGCTGTAGCGCCAAGTCGACATATCTGCGCAGGTGGCTTAATCCCTTTCGGTTACGCTTCGAGCTGGTTTGCGGAACGCAGCCGGGCGAAGCTGCGGGACAGCAGCCGGGAGACGTGCATCTGCGATACCCCCAGCTCAGCGCTGATCTGGGACTGCGTCAGGTTGCCGAAGTAGCGCAGCAGCAGGATGCGGCGCTCGCGCTCGGGGAGCTGCACCAGCAGATGCCGGACCAGGTCGCGGTGCTCGACGCCGGACAGCGCCGGGTCCTCGTAGCCGAGCCGGTCCAGCAGGCCCGGTGCCCCGTCGCCCTCCTGTGCCGCCTCCAGCGAGGTCGCGTGGTAGGCGCGGCCCGCCTCCAGGCAGGCCAGCACCTCCTCCTCCGACAGCTTGAGCCGCTCGGCGATCTCGGCGGTGGTGGGGGACCTGCCGTGCAGCACCGTCAGGTCCTCGATCGCACCGCTGACCTGCACCCACAGCTCGTGCAGCCGGCGGGGTACGTGCACGGTCCGCACGTTGTCGCGGAAGTAACGTTTGATCTCCCCCACCACGGTCGGCATCGCGAAGGTCGGGAACTGCACCCCGCGGTCCGGGTCGAAGCGGTCGATCGCGTTGATCAGGCCGATGGTGCCGACCTGGACGACGTCCTCCATCGGCTCGTTGCGGCTGCGGAAGCGGGCGGCGGCGTACCGCACCAGCGGCAGGTTGACCTCGATGAGCGCGGCGCGGACCCGGGTGTGCTCGGGTGTGCCGGGTTCCAATGTGCGAATCTGTTCGAACAGCACCTGTGTGAGTGCCCGTGCGTCCGCCGCGTTGGTGCTGGGGGTACGCGTCCTGCCGCGGGGATACGTCGTTGACGCCGTACGGGCCGGCACCGGCACATCACACCCCACACTGTCGACTCATCCGGCAAAAGCGGTCATAGCATCACAATTCATGTGTGGTGTGCGCAAGCACCGCATATTGCCGTGTTGTACAACCGCAGTGCACCCGGGCGCGAAGAAGCCCCCCGCCGGACCCGGCAGGGGGCTCGCCGCGCTACCGCGAAGGGCGGCCGGCGCGGCTCAGATCTCGTAGTCGGCGATCACCCAGGTGGCGAATCCGGCCCAGGGCGCGACCGCGGCCTGGTGCGCCGGGTGTTCGAGATACCGCACCAGGGCGTCGCCGTCCGCGACCGAGGAGTTGATCGCGAAGTCGTACGCGACCGGGCGGTCGCTGATGTTCCAGCCGCACTCCCAGGACTCGACCTCGGGCACCAGGGCGCCCAGCTCGGCGAAGGCCCGCGCCCCGTCGGCCACCCGCGGCTCGTCCCGCGAGACGCCCTCGTTGAGCTTGAACAGCACCAGATGCCGGATCATCGAACCCCTCGCTCGCCGTCGTGCTAGTTGACCAGGTCGTGCATGAACTGCCCGATGCTCTTGGCCGCGTTCGATATGCCGACGAAGCCTACCTGTACCAGGTCGGCGGCCCGGGCGGGCTGGTTGATGATCGTGTAGAGCACGAAGATCACCAGCACGTACGTGGCGACCTTCCTCGCCTGCGCCATGCTCCTTGCCCTCCCCAGCCGCAGTTACGCACCAACGGTCACAAGTGTGCAATCAACAAAGTCTATCCATCAGTTGGCGCAATCAGGCGCTCACCCGTCCCACTGATCCTATGAACGCCCGACGCGTCGCCGGCGCCGGGCCTGTGCCATCGTCGGTGCCATGGCGAAGCCGACGAACCAGGGCCGCCCCGACGTCGTGGTTGTCGGCGCGGGCGTCAGCGGGCTGACCACCGCGGTCTGCCTGGCCGAGTCCGGCTTCGCCGTCCGGGTGGACAGCGACCGGCCGCCCGCAGCCACCACCTCGGCCGCCGCGGGGGCCGCGTGGGACCCCTACCTCGTCGAGCCGCAGCAGGCCGTCAGGCGGTGGAGCGCCGTCGCACTTGCGGACTTCGCCGCCCTCGCCGCCGACCCGCAGGACACCGGGGTGCGGATGGCCGGCGGCACCCACCAGTCCCGGGTGCCCTGCCCGGCACCCGACTGGGCCGCCACCGTCGGTGCCCGGGCCTGCACACCCGCACAGCTGCACCCCGGCTACGCTGTCGGCTGGCACTACACCGCGCCGCTCGTCGACATGCCCCGCTACCTCGGCTACCTGGTGCGGCGGCTCACCGCGGCCGGCGGCCGGCTGCGTGCCCACCGCTACGGCTCCCTCGCCGAGGTGCTGGCCGAGGCGCCCGCGGTGGTCAACTGCGCGGGCAGCGGCGCGCGGACCCTGGTGCCGGACCCGGCCACCGACGCGGTCCGCGGCCAGATCGCGGTGGTGGAGAACCCGGGCGTCACCGACTTCTTCTGCGACGACACACCGGGCGCCCAGGACCTCGTCTACGCCTACCCGCACGGCGCCGCCCTGGTGCTCGGCGGCACCGCGGACCCGGGCGACTGGGACCTGCGGCCCGACCCCGCCGCCACCGCCGCGATCATCCGGCGCTGCGCCGCGGTGCTCCCACAGGTACGGGACGCCGCCGTCCTCGACGTCCGGGTCGGCCTGCGCCCCGTACGCCCCCGGGTGCGGCTCGCGGCCGAGCCCACCGCGTCGGGGCTGCTGCTGCACAACTACGGGCACGGCGGCGCGGGCGTGACCGTGTCCTGGGGCTGTGCCAGGGAGGCCGCGGCGCTGCTGCGCGACCGCTGGCCGGCCACCGCCTGAGCCACCCCCGAGTCACTGCCTGATCTGCCACACCCGCCGGTGCACGGCGACCCCGGACTCGGCCCCGCGGCGGAAGAGGTAGACGGCCGCGCGGGCCGCCAGCGCGGTCATCAGGACGGCGGTCGACGGCCAGCTCGGCAGCCCCGCGGCCACCGTGATCACGCTCGCGGCGGGGGCGAGGCTGGTGACCGCGGCAAGCGCCGTGGACCACGGCGTCCAGCGGAAGCGGTGCGCGATCGAGAACTCCGACCGCTCGTAGAGCGCGAGCCCGGCGCTGAAGGCCAGCCCGGTCAGCACCGTCAGCCAGGCGGAGGCGCTCAGCTGCGCATAGGTGATCGGCAACGAGGCCAGGAAGGGCAGCACACCGCCGTACTCGGACAGCACGTTGCCCCACTTCATGATCCGGCCGAAGGCGTTGGAGCGTATCCGGGCCAGCTCGCCCGCGGCGCTGGCGTAGACGATCAGCGACATGGTGGTGACGAAGGTCGCCACGATCAGCAGCAGCCGCACGTCGTCCGGGTAGTGCGAGGAGGCGAAGGAGAAGCCGACCAGGAAGGTCAGCGAGGCCAGCACGGAGCCCGAGAAGGCGATGCCCGCCTGGGCCTCGCCGGACTGCAGGGCCGAGGGGTCGTCGCGCTCGAACCGCGATATCTCGAAGGCCGGTTCGCCGGACAGCACCGCGAGCGCGGTCACCGCGTGGTCGTCCGGCGCGAGCGAGTCGGCCAGCTGCTCGGCGTCGGCGACCGGGACGAGGTGGCGGGCGTCGGGGTCGACGTACTCCACCCGCACCTTGTGCTGGTAGTACAGCCGCAGCGCGCGCCCGCCGGGGCCCGTGCGCAGGGTCCTGGTGCCGAGGAAGCCGTGGGCGAGCAGCAGGCCCGCCAGCGCAGTACCGCCGGGGTCCGCGACGCAGGAGACGGTGCCGCCGGCCGTCTCGGTCCCCCGGGCCTCCGCCAGCACATGGCCGAGCAGTGCCGAGCCCACCCCGCGCCTGCGCCGGCCGGTGACGACCCCGATGCAGGCCAGCCGCACATGGCCGGGCAGCGGGCGCTCCAGCACCGCAAGGCCGACCGTCTCGCCCAGCACCTCGGCGACCCTGACCAGCCCGTCCCGCACCGCCTGTTCGAGCCCGGCGCCGCTCGGACACCCCGGGATCCGCAGCTCGGCCGCCAGAGCAAGCACCGCGGGGAGGTCCCCCGGCACGGCCGTCCTCGTCGTCGCCGTCATCGCGACCCGTCCCTCCCCCAAGGCACCCCGCGGCCGCAACGACGAAGAGCACCTGCTCGGTTGAGGAGGTGCTCTTCGCCATGACGATCAGAGCGGTAGCGGTGGGATTTGAACCCACGGAGGAGTTGCCCCCTCACACGCTTTCGAGGCGTGCTCCTTAGGCCGCTCGGACACGCTACCGAGACAGATCCTAGCCCACGCGGGGGGATGCTCAGAAACCGTTATGGGGCAGGCGGGCGGAAGAAGTGGCTGAGAAGGGCCGCGGCGGGGGCGGGCAGGACGCCGGCGACGACCTCGGGGCGGTGGTTGAGGCGGCGGTCGCGCACCAGGTCCCACAGCGAACCTGCCGCGCCGGCCTTGGGGTCGGTGGCCGCGTAGACCACCCGGTCCAGCCGGGACTGGACGATCGCGCCCGCGCACATCACGCACGGCTCCAGGGTGACCACCAGGGTGCAGCCGGTGAGCCGCCACTCACCGGTCGCTTCGGCCGCCCTGCGGACGGCGAGGACCTCGGCGTGCGCGGTCGGGTCGCCGGTGGCCTCCCGCTCGTTGCAGGCGCGCGCGAGCACCGTCGTACCGTCCGCGGCCAGCACGACCGCGCCCACCGGGACGTCGCCGGTGAGCGTGGCCTTCTCCGCCTCCGCCAGGGCCAGCCGCATGGCGGCCGCCCACGGGTCGCGCACCGGGTCTGCCGGGTGCGCCGCGTCCCCTGGCGGAGGCTGCGATGCCGGTGGGTGTGCTGTCAGCGGACCGCCTCCAGCACGTCGGCACAGCCCAGCGCCTCGGCGATCTCGCCCAGCGCCTCACCGGTGAGCGCGCCGTCGCCGCTGAGCGCCAGCAGCTCCTTGGTGCTCATCCCCAGGTCGGCCAGCAGGTCGGTCTCCCCGAGCGGGCCGGTCGGCACATGGTCTTCCGAGGGGCCCGCCACGGCGTCCTCGTCGTCGTCGGTTTCGCCGTCCTCGGTGCCGTCGAGGTCGACCAGTTCGTCGAGGTCCTCCGGGTCGCGGCCCAGCACCTCGTCCGTGAGCAGGATCTCTCCGTACGAGCTGCGGGCGGCGGCTGCCGCGTCGGACACGTAGATCCTGGGGTCCTCTTCACCGTCGACCCGGATGACGCCGAACCAGGCGTCCTCCTGCTCGATGAAGACCAGAACCGTTTCCTCCTCGTCGCCGGCCGCGCGGGCCAGATCGCTCAGATCGGCGAGGGTTTCCACATTGTCGAGATCGGGTTCGCTCGCGTGCCAACCGTCCTCGGTGCGCGCGAGCAGTGCGGCGAAGTACACCGTGACTCTCCCACTGGTCTCAGGCCGTCCGGACCGGGTGGGGCCGCTTTCGACTTTCCGTCGGCCCCGCCCATCGGCATCGTGGCAGAAACCGGGGCGTTGCGAAGGGTCTTCGGCACTGCGACGTGCCAGGTCTTCGTCACTTCTGCGAGATTCGGCGATCTTGTACGGCCATTGTGGGGGTCCCGAGGTCACCCGGAGGCCGTCAAGCGGTCACGCTGCGCTCACCAAGCGCACAACGGAGATCACGGACATTCACCAACGGAACGTCCGCATCCGCATCTGCTGCCGCATCCGTGCGGCCCTGGCCTTGCGGGGCTGGACGCGGTCGCGCAGCTCCTTGGCCTCGTTCAGCTCCCGCAGGAACGAGGCGCGCTTGCGGCGGCGCTCCATGTCGCGTTCGTCGTCGTGCTCCGCCATGGGCGCCCACCGTCCCTGCACTCGGTTCACCCGGGTGGCGCGCCGGGTGTACAGACCCAGTTTCCCTCTTACGGGCGGTTTACCCCACCGGCGGCGTACGAGCCGGGGGTGAAGCGGGGCTGGCAGCGCCCCCCGGGGCGCCGGTTACAGTCATCGGTATGCGTCTCCACGTTGTCGACCACCCGCTGGTCGCGCACAAGCTCACCACCCTGCGCGACCAGCGCACCGACTCCCCGACCTTCCGGCGGCTCGCCGACGAGCTGGTCACCCTGCTCGCCTACGAGGCGACCCGCGACGTCAGGACCGAGCAGGTCGACATCCGCACACCCGTCGCCCCGACCACCGGGGTGCGGCTCTCCCACCCGCGGCCCCTGGTCGTGCCGATCCTGCGGGCCGGCCTCGGCATGCTCGACGGCATGGTCCGGCTGCTGCCCACCGCCGAGGTCGGCTTCCTCGGCATGGTCCGCGACGAGCAGACCCTGGAGGCGCGCACCTACGCCACCCGGATGCCGGACGACCTGTCCGGCCGGCAGGTCTACGTCGTCGACCCGATGCTCGCCACCGGCGGCACTCTGGTCGCGGCGATCAACCTGCTGATCGACCTGGGCGCCGACGACGTCACCGCCCTGTGCCTGCTCGCCGCCCCGGAGGGCGTCGAGCTGATGGAACGCGAACTGGCCGGCAAGCCGGTCACCGTCGTCACCGCAGCGGTCGACGAGCGCCTCAACGAACGCGGCTTCATCGTCCCCGGCCTCGGCGACGCGGGCGACCGCCTCTACGGCACGGTGAGCTGACGCCCGTCGGCTACGCCTCCACCCTCTACGGCACCCCTTCGCAAGGGGGCAGCCACCTGCGCTGCGGTGCCTTCTCGCCTGGCGGCGAGCGTTTTCAGGGGCGCGGGCCTGCATCTGGTCTGCGGCTGGCGCCGCGTGGGCGCGCCCGGCTCCCACGGGCCGTCGTGTGGCGCCGGACCGCCACCACGCCAGGGGCGCGGGCCTGCATCTGATCTGCGGCTGGCGCCGCGTGGGCGCGCCCGGCCCGCACGGGCCGTCGTGTGGCGCCGGACCGCCACCACGCCAGGGGCGCGGGGAACTGCGCGACCAGCCCCCACCGGCCGGTGGTCCGTCTCCGGACCGAAGTGCCCCTCTGGGTCGGTGACGACCCGCGCCCGGTGGTGGGCTGGTCGCGCAGTTCCCCGCGCCCCTGAAAAGCACCGCCCGCCGCAGAGGCGCCCCCGGCGCCGGAAACGCTCGCCCTCTGCGGAAGAGGGCGCCCGGGGGCACCCCCCGGGTCAGTGGCGGGACGGGGCAGTGGGCGTCGGGGTGCAGGCGGGCTTGGCGGGGGGAGGATTGGCGGCGACAATCCGAGCCTTGGCTGCGTCGGCCGGCGAGGCCAAAGAGCTGAACGCAGTCCCGATCATCAGATCGACCGTCTTGTCCTTGCGCGTCGTGTCGATTTTCACCGTCGACCCCGCCACTTGGGTGCCGGCCTCCCTGGCGGCGGCCTCCGCGGCGGGACCCGCCACGATCAGCGCCGACTGGGTGACCTTCTTGTCGTAGGGCGCGGGAGCGTTGCCGAACGTCTTCACCTTGAAGCCGCGTCTGGCCAGCTCGTCCGCCGTGGACTTGGCCAGGCCGCCGCGCACGGTGGCGTTGTAGACGTTCATCGTCACCCCGGCCGGCTGCGGCAGCGCCATCGGCTTCAGCGCGGGCGTCGGCGTGGCCGTCAGCGTGCACGGCCGGCTCTGCGGTGCCGCGTTGGCCTTGGTGTCCCCGTCGTCGCCGTTGAAGACGTGGAAGAGCTGCAGCGCGCCCCAGCCGAAAAGGCCCAGCACGACGACCGAGGCGACGAGCGCGGCCACGATGCGGCCGCGTTTTCTGGGTCGCCGCATCCGCGGGTACGTGTCCCCGGTGACTCGGTACTTACCGCCCATCCCAGAGGGCGTCAGCATGCTCATGAGCGCAGCGTAAGCGGATTGTCAGTCCATCTCCAGGACCCGGGCGTGGAGCACTTGACGCTGCTGCAGGGCGGCGCGAACCGCTCGGTGCAGGCCGTCTTCCAGATAGAGATCACCCTGCCATTTGACGACATGTGCGAAGAGGTCGCCATAGAAGGTGGAGTCCTCGGCGAGCAGCGTCTCCAGGTCGAGCTGGCCCTTGGTGGTCACCAACTGGTCCAGCCGCACGGGTCGGGGGGCGACGTCCGCCCACTCACGCGTACTCACCCGGCCGTGGTCCGGGTACGGCCGAGTGCTTCCGATGCGCTTGAAGATCACACGGAAAGCCTACCGGTCCGGCTTGTGCGGGCGCAGCAGTGGCGCCGCGGAGCCATGGCGGCGAAACGCCCATATCAGGATGGGACGGGAACATGTCATCCCGGAAGACGTGGTGCGGCCGTCGTCGTAGGGCCGCGGACACGTCCTAGGTGGCCGCGTAGAGCAGGGCGCGGGTGGTGGGGTGGGCGGCCGCGGAGGGCGGCCAGGTGAGGCGGAGGTGCAGCGTCGGCAGCGGCAGGTGCAGGGCGACCAGCGTGCCGGCGGCCAGGTCCGGGGTGACCGCGAAGGCGGGCAGGAGGGCGACGCCCACACCCTGCCTGGCCCAGGCCCGCATGACGGCGACGCTGCCGGCCTGGACGCGTTCGACGCCGGGGCCGAAGAGCCGGTCGGCGGCGAGCGCGAAGGAGCAGGCGGACGCGGTGTTGACCAGCAGCCGCTGCCCGTCGAAGTCGGCGGCGGACAGCCCCGTGGCGCCCGCGTGGGGGTGGTCGGGCGGGCCGACCAGGACCAGCGGCACCGGTTCGAGGTCGAGGAACTCCAGCGGGCCGACGGACGGCACGGGAAAGCCCAGGTCGCCCAGGGCGGTGCCGGTGTCGAGCACCAGGGCCGCGTCCAGCTCTCCTGCGCCCACCGCGCCGAGCAGGGCCTCGCGTGAGGGCTCGGAGCGGACCTCGACGCGCAGCCCTGGGCGCCGGGCGGCCAGCCGGTCCAGGATCGCCGGCACCAGTTCCGCGGCGATCGACTCCAGCGCCCCGAGCCGCACCCGGGTGACCTCGCGGTCGGCGGCGTCCGCCGCGACGACCTCGCGGCGGGCCTGCTCCGCCTGGTCGAGCAGCCGCCCGGCCCAGGAGAGCAGGCGTTCGCCCGCGGCGGTGGTGCGCATGCCGCGCGGGTCGCGCACGAAGAGCTGGACGCCCAGCGACCTCTCCAGGGTGCGGACGGCCTGCGACACCGACGACGGGGCAAGGCCGAGGGCGACGGCGGCGTCGGTGACGCTGCCCTCGCGCACGACGGCCTCGAAGGTCCGCAGCTGACGCAGTTCCATCGCTCACTTCCCGTTCAGTTGCGTTCGGTGCGGCCGAACGCAGCGTGCGGCCGCGCCGGTGGAGGCGGTGCACGCCCGGCCGCACCCTGGCAGGCGTTCCCCTGACGCAGCGCTCCGGGCACTTCCCGGAGGACCGGAGTGGTGATGCCCGGCATGTCCCCAGAGCAGAATCCGTACGGCCGTCCGGCGCCGGCCCCCGAACCGAAACCGTACGCTCTCGCCGGTATAGCGCTCGGCTACTTCATGGTGCTCCTCGACATGACGGTGCTGTCGGTCGCCGAGCCCGACCTGTCGCATGCGCTGGGCGGCTCGGTGGCCGGGCTGCAGTGGGCGGTGACCGGGTACACGGTCGCCTTCGGCGCGCTGCTGCTGTCGGCGGGGGCGGCGGCCGACCGCTTCGGCGCCCACCGGCTCTTCCGCGGCGGTGTCGCGGTCTTCGGCGCCGGGTCGCTGCTGTGCGCGGCGGCGCAGGGGCTGTGGACGCTGGTCGTGCTGCGGGCGGTGCTGGGCGCCGCCGCGGCGGCCTGTGTGCCCAGCTCGATGGCGCTGATCGCCCGGCTCTACCCCGACCCGGCCAGGCGGGGCCGTGCGGTCGCGGTGTGGGCCGCGGTCAGCGGGGCGGCGCTGGCCGCCGGGCCGATCGCCGGCGGGCTGCTGGTCGGGCTGGCCGGCTGGCGGGCCGTCTTCCTCGTCAACGTGCCGATCGCCGCGCTCACCCTCGCCCTGGTGTCGGGAAACGCGGTGCGCTGCCCGGCCGCGCCCGGCCGGGGCATCGACCGCACGGGTCAGGCGCTGGCCTGCGCCGCCCTCGCGCTGGGCACGGACGCGCTGATCGCGCTGGGCGGGCGGCACTGGGCGCACACCGCGTGGTCCTTCGGCGCGGCAATTGCGGCGGGCGGGCTCTTCGCGCACCGGGAGGCGCGCAGTGCCTCACCCGTGCTGCCCACCGCGGTGCTGCGGGCGCCCGGCATGGCGTCGATGCTGCTGGCGGGCGCCGCGGTCGGCTTCACCCTCACCGGGGTGCTGTTCGTGCTGCCGCTGCTGCTGCAGCAGCGGCTCGGCTACAGCGCCGTCGGCACGGGCCTGGCCTTTCTGCCGATGACGCTGCCGACCGCCTTCAACCCGCTGCTCACCGGGCGGGTGGTCGCCCGCACCGGGCCGCGCGGGCCGGTCCTGGCCGGGCTGTGCCTGCTCGCGGCGGGCGGCGCCGTGATGGGCGCCGCGGTGGGGACGGGCACGCCCTACCCGCTGCTCGCGGCGGGGCTCGCCGCGTCCGGCTTCGGCGTGTCCTTCGCGCTGCCCGCGCTGACCACCGCGGTCGTCACGCTGGCCCCCGAGGGCGCGGCAGGTGCGGCGGGCGGCGTCTTCAACGCCCTGCGGCAACTCGGCGCCACCCTGGGCGTCGCCGTCCTGGGCGCCTTCGTCACGGTCGGCCCGCACCAGGGGACGGGCCGCGCCGACCGCGGTGTGGCGGGGGCGCTGCTGGTGGCCGCCGCGGTATGTGCGGCGGCGGCCCTTGCCGCGGCGCGGGGGCGTAGCGGCACGCGTTCTCGGCCCGGAGAGCGGAACGGGCCGCGGGCGCGCACTGTGGAACGTACGTAGGTGAGGACGGCGCGAGGAGGGAAGGGGATGCACGACGACCCTCCGGCGGACATCCCCGCGTGGGTGTGGCAGGCGCTGCTGAACGGCACCACGGCCGGTGTCGCGGTGCTCGACACCGACCTGCGCTACGTCTACGTCAACCCGGCGCTCGCGCTCATGAACGGGCTGGACGCCGACGCGCACGTCGGGCGGACCATCGAGGAGATCGTGCCCCTGGTGGACGCGGGCGAGGAGACCCTGCGCCAGGTCCTCGCCGACGGGCGCACCCGCGAGCTGGTCTCCAGCGGGCAGACCCGTGCCGACTCCCCGCACCGGCTGCGCGTGTGGCGCGGCAGCTACCACCGGCTGGAGGACGAGCAGGGCCGGGTCCGGGGCCTGGGCGCGGTGATCCTGGAGGTGAGCGCGGACCGCGAGATCCAGGCCGAGCTGGAGCGCACCAGGGAGCGGCTGCAGCTGCTGGACGCGGCGGCGGTGCGCATCGGCAGGACCCTGGAGGTGGACCGCACCGGGCAGGAGCTGTGCGACCTGCTGGTCGAGGTCATCGCGGACGTGGCCAGCGTCGAGGTGCTGGCGACGAAAGGCAGTGCCGGGCGCCGCCCGCCGCAGGACGGCATGGTGCGGCTGCGCCGCGCGGCGCTGGCGGCGGTGCCGGGGCTGCGCGAGGCGGTGCAGCAGTTCGGGATGCCGGGCGAGCACATCGACTACCAGCCGGGCTCGGCGATCCCGCGCTGCCTGGAGACCGGCCACCCGATGACGTACAACGTGCCCGCCGACGCCACCCTGCGCCGCTCGGCGCCGAACGCGGACCGGGTGGACGCCTACCGTGCCGCGGGCATCCACTCGGCCCTGGTGGTGCCGCTGGCGGCGCGCGGGGCGCAGCTGGGCACGGTCACGCTGGTCAGGGCGGGATCCTCGCCCGCCTTCGACGAGGAGGACGTGTCGGTGGCCGTGGCGCTGGCGGACCGGGCGGCGATCAGCATGGACAACGCCCGCCGCTACAGCCGCGAGCACGGCATCGCGGTGGAGCTGCAGCGGGCGCTGCTGGCCGCGCCCGGCACCCCGCACCCGCAGATCGACGTCGCCACCCGCTACCTGCCCGCCGGGGCGACGGACCTGGTCGGCGGCGACTGGTTCGACACCCTGGCGCTGCCGTCGGGGATCACGCTGCTGGCGATGGGCGACGTGATGGGCCACGGCGTCGAGGCGGCCGTGGAGATGAGCCACTACCGCTCGATGCTGCGGGTCGTGGCGGGCGAGGGCGACCCGCCGGACCGCATCCTGCGCCGGATGGACGCGCTGCTGGCCGCGGCGGGCACCGAGCGCCCCGCCACGTGCATGCTGGCGCTGGCCGACCCGGTGCGCGGCGGCTGCTGGTTCGCCAACGCAGGCCACCTGCCGCCCGCGGTCGTCACCCCCGACGGCCGGGTGCGGCTGCTCGACGTGCCGACGGGGCCGCCGCTGGGCGCCGACCTGCGCGGGCAGTACGAGGCGGTGTACGTGCGCTGGCCGCCGGGCGACACGCTGCTGCTGTACACCGACGGCCTGGTCGAGCGGCGCACCGAGGACATCGACACCTCGCTCGGCCGGCTGGCCGGCATGGAGCTGCCGCATGCGGCGGGGCCGCTGGACGCGCTGCTGGCCCGGGTCGTGCACCGGCTGGCGCCCTCGGTGGTGGAGGACGACGTGGCCTTGCTGGCGGCCCGCGCCCGGCCGCGCTTCGAGGCCGGCTTGTAGCCTGGAGGCGTCGTCGCGCGCGCGTCCCGGGGCACGGGGGCGGTGCGGGAGCGGGAGGAGTGCGGCATGACCGAGCGCAAGCCGCCCGGCGTCTCCTGGGAGACCTGGGCCGACAAGCAGATCCGCGAGGCGGAGGGCCGCGGCGAGTTCGCCGCGCTGCCAGGCGCGGGCAAGCCGCTGCCGTCGCTGGACGCGCCTTATGACGAGCTGTGGTGGGTCCGCGGCAAGATGCAGCGCGAGGGCCTGTCGGCGCTGCCGCCGTCGCTGGTGCTGCGCAAACAGGCAGAGGACGCGGAGCAGGCCGCCATGCAGGCGGCCACCGAGGCGCAGGTGCGGCGCATCGTCGGGGAGATCAACGACAAGCTGCGGGAGGCGCTGCGGCGCCCTCCCGAGGGGCCGCCGCTGGGCCGCGGGCTCTTCGACACCGAGCAGGTCGTCGCCGACTGGCAGGCGGCCAGGGCGGCGCAGGCCGCGCAGGCACCGGCGCAGGCGCCGCCGCCCGAGCCCGAGGCGCCGGTGAAGGGCCGCCGCGGGGGACTGTTCCGCAGGCGCCGCTCCGCCTGATAAGCAGGGCGGATGCGCTTCGAATCCGTGCCCATGCCGCAGTCGGTCCAGGACAGGCCGCGCGATACGCGCGGCTATCCGGTGCCCGCCATCACCCCGTGGGAGGGCGGGCAGCCGCAGTTCGCGCTGACCGACTACGACCGCAGTGCGAACTGCGCCAGGCAGCGGCTGTGTTCCGTGTGCAATGTGCTGATGCCGCGCGGCCCGGTGTGGCGGGTGGTGGGCGGCCCGGAAAGCGCGGCAATAGGCGAGGCGCTCGCGGCCGGGCGCCCGTACCGCAACATGGCGCCCACCCTCGAAGGCCCCGGCCACCGGGCGTGCATGCTCTACGCGTCGATGGTCTGCCCGTACCTGGCCAGGCCCAACGCCCGCCGCGGCACCAGCGCGCAGACCCCGGACGGCATGACGTCGCATGTCGTCCGGGGTGCGGTGCGCGGTTCTATGGGCGCGGTGGTGGGATTCGCCGACTACGAGTTCGCGGTGACCGCCTCGCAGGTGGCCTTCCGCTTCCTCGACGTCGTGGAATTCCTGCCGCATGACGTCGCCGACGCCCATATCGACGAGCTGCGGGCGGAGTTGGCCAAGGGCCGGTAGAACCCTGGCGGTGCGTCAGGCGCGGTAGGCGGGCAGGCCCACGTAACCGGACACCTTCACCGGGGCCTTGGAGCCGTCGGCGGGCAGCGTCACGATGCCGTCGGGGGTGCGGGCGGCGATGGTCCTGCCGTCGGGGGAGAAGGCCGGCTCGGTGTAGTCGGTGGTGGCGTTCGGGGTGAGGTCCTTGAAGACCGGGCCGTCCGTGCCCGGCGTCTCCCGGAAGAGGTGGTCGTGGCCGCCGACGGAGCGGACGAAGACGAAGCCGTCGTCGTCCACCGGTGCCGAGGCCGGCTCCGAGCCCTTGGTGATGGCCGCACCCTGCTGCCGGAGGTAGTCGTCGCGGATGTAGACCTGCCCGTCGGTGCTGTTGGCGTAGACGGAGGCGCCGTACGTGCCGCCGCCGCTGGGCCACACGTTGCCGGTCTGCGGCAGCGGCTTGACGTTCTCACCGGACTCGTGGCCGAGGCCGAGCAGGGCGGGCGTGGCGTTGTGGGCGGTGGCCGGGACGCCGTAGAGCCGGGAGACGCCGTCCTTGCGGGCGGCGAAGAGCAGGTTGTTGAGCGCCGGCTGGCCGTCCGCGGTGTCTGCCTTCCTGATCTGCCAGGTCGGGTGGGACCAGTTCTGGTTGCCCGGGTTCTTCGCGACGACCGTACGGCTGCTGCCGTCGGGGTTGCTGACGACCAGGTCGCCGTCGCCGTCCACGAAGGCGGCCTTCCTGCCGTCGGGCGACCAGGCCAGGTCGCGGACGGCGGTGCCGAAGTCGACCCGGGTGCCGTTCATCACCACGAAGCGGGTGCCGTCGCTGATCGTCAGGCCGTTGTGCGCGGTGCCGTTGAGCGGCGGGACCGTCTTCGCCGGCGTACTGGCGACGGGCCTGGCGGTGCTCCCGCTGCCGCCGGTGCCGCCCGTGCCGCTCGTCGCGGTGCTCGTCGCCGACGGGTCGGTGCCGTCGGCGCCGGTCGCGTCCTCCGGGCCGCAGGCGGTCAGCATGAGGCCGAGCCCGGTGATGCCCGCGGTGAGGGCGATGGCGGTGGCGGTGGTGCGTCGCATGGCACGAGCAGGCATGGCGGTGTCCCCCTGGACAAGCACGAAGTCGGTACCGCGGCCCGGTCGGTGTCCTGCGGTACTCAAAGAATGGGCCGGGGAGATCCCTCTCCTGTCCGTCCGCTGTCACGCGCATGCAACAGCGCCCGCGTGCTCTGTAACGGGAGAACATTTCCCCCGGTGAGCGGACACGCCCGCACCCTGGCCGCGCCCTGCGGGCCGCGGCAATGCGCCCGGGAGCCGCGCACTACGCTGGCCGTCCCGACGGCAGCGAGCAGCAGGAGACGCCCGACCATGCAGGCGCAGCACCGGCCAGGCCTCATGCACGACCAGTGGCCCGTCGTCGCGGCGGTCGCGGTCGGTGGCGCGGGCGGGGCGTGCGCCCGCTACGGCGCCACCCTGCTGTGGCCGCAGACCCCCGGCCACTTCCCGTGGACCACTTTCTGGGTCAACATCACCGGCTGCGCGGTCATCGGGGTCTTCATGGTGGTGATCACCGAGGTCTGGGCGGCGCACCGCCTGGTGCGGCCCTTCTTCGGCACCGGGGTGCTCGGCGGCTACACCACCTTCTCGACCTACGCCGTCGAGATCCGCCGGCTGACCGACGCGCACGAGGCCGTGACCGCCTTCGGCTACGCGGCCGGGACCCTTGCGGCGGCGCTCGCCGCGGTGTGGAGTGCGGCGTGGGCGACCCGCCGGGCGCTGGCGTGGAGGGCACGATGAGGGATGTGACGACCATGGCGACCGACGATCAGGGCGAGGGCGGCGGCGAGCGGCGGCTCTCAGGTGCCGCGCTGCGCATGACGGTGCTGCTCGGCGAGAGCGACCGGTGGCACCACAAGCCGGTCTACACCGAGATCGTGCACCGGGCGCAGCGCGCCGGACTCGCCGGCGCGAGCGTCTTCCACGGCATCGAGGGCTTCGGCTCCTCCTCGCTGATCCACACCTCCCGGCTGCTCTCGCTCAGCGAGGACCTGCCGGTGGCGGTGGTCGTGGTGGACACCGAGGAGCGCATCCGCGGCTTCCTGCCGGAGCTGGACGAACTCGTCGGCGAAGGCCTGGTGGTCCTGGACGCCTGCGAGGTCGTGCGGCACACCGCGCGGACCGGCGGTGCGGCGTCGTGAACTGGCTGCTCGTCATCGCGGGCGCGGCCGTCGGGGCGCCGGTGCGCTACCTCACCGACCGGTGGGTGCAGTCCCGGCACGACTCGCTCTTCCCGTGGGGCACCTTCACGGTCAACCTGGGCGGATCCCTGATCCTCGGCATCCTGACGGGCGCGGCCATCGAGGGCGCCGCCTCCTCGCACCTGCAGCTCCTGCTCGGCACCGGGCTGTGCGGCGCGCTGACGACGTACTCGACCTTCTCCTACGAGACGCTGCGGCTCGCCGAGAGCGGCGCGAAGGCGTACGCGGCGGGGAACGCCCTGCTCACCGTGGTCTGCGGCCTGGGCATGGCCTTCGCGGGCGTGACGCTGGGCACCACCGTGTGGGGGTGACCCGGCGTGCCCTGGCGGGCGGCCACTCGTTGGACGGTCCATGAACGTACGCCGAATCCTCAGCAAGGCGGCGGCAGGCTCGGTCCTGCTCGCCGCCGCCACGTCCGCGACCGCGGCGGCCCAGGCCGCCGACCTCGGCAGCACCCTCAGCGGTACGGCGGTGACCGCACAGGCCGCCGGTGAGCAGGCCACCACGGCGACGCAGGGAGTGCTCGCGCAGTCCGGGGTGGGCCAGAAGGTCTCCGCCGTCCAGAAGGCCGTACAGGCCGGTTCCGACGCCGTCAGCGCCGGCAACCAGCTGGTGAACTCCTAGGCCCACGCCTGCGGCCGCCGTCCCCGCCCTGTGGCGCAACCGGGCGGGGACGGCGACCTGCGGGGCTGACCAGGGGCGTTCAGGACGTCAGGGAGCCCACGGGGACGAGGCAGTGCGCGGCCGTGCGCAGGACGTCCTCGTCCGCCGCGAAGGCCTGCAGCGCCGCCTCGGTGACCGCGCGGCCCGGCACCGCCTCGGGCCAGGGCCGGCTGGCGAGGATCACGTAGACCGTCCCTCTGGCCCGCGCGGCGGTGACCCACTGCTCGGGGACGGGGCAGGCCACGTGCAGGTACGGCATCGTCAGCACCGCCTTGCCGGCCTCCACCAGCACCTTCACCGGGGACTTCGGTACCTGCGCGACGTCGAGGACCGCGCCGCCGACCGGCAGCCCCGCCTCCTTCGCGACGGTCAGTGCGGCCTCTTCCGAGCCCTCGCGGCCCGAGACGCCGTCACCGAGGGTGTATGCCATCAGGAATGCCATGTCCCGGCCGTCGTCCTGGTGTTCGCCGGCCCACGGGATCACCACGAGGGTGCCGAGGCGGCTCATCAAAGACGTGGCGGACGCGGTATTGGTCTGGGTCATGCGCCGGACCCTAACGGCCGCGAGCGCGGGACACCGGCCCTTGTCACTCCTTCGGCGGAATCCGATAACGAATCACCGGTTCGGCTCAACTTGCGTGACTATTCGTGATCTCCGCACGTTGCGCACTGCGTCAAAGCCGCGGTATTCCGCGGCTGCTTTTTCGTCTCAGGGAGATCTTGATGTCGCGTATCGCAAAGGCAGCGGCTGTCACCGCCGCCGCGGGTGCCGTTCTGGCCGCGGGCGCCGGAATGGCCGCCGCCGACTCCGGTGCCATGGGTGCCGCCGTCGGTTCCCCGGGCGTGCTGTCCGGCAACCTGATCCAGGTCCCGGTGCACGTCCCGGTCAACGTCTGCGGCAACTCCGTCAACGTGATCGGCCTGCTGAACCCGGCGTTCGGCAACCAGTGCGAGAACAGCTCGGTCACGCACGTCAGCGACGACGACGGTGACAACGGCGAGTGGTGATACCCGCACCAGCACGCGGCCTCCCGTCACCTTGCGTACGGGAGGCCGTTTTGTGTGCCCGGCGGCCGCGTCAGCCCTCCTCCTCGTCTGTCGGTCTTCCTGCTCTCCCCCTGCCTTCGGCGGGAGGTGCCCCCATCCTTCGCGGACGGCCTCGTCCCTCGGCCGGCCACTGCGGAAGCTCGGGCGTCAGCCCTCTTCGTATGCGTAGAACTTCCGGTGGTCCATCACCGCCGACGGCTTGACGTTGAAGGGCGGCATCGGCTCGTCCAGGCTGACCACCCGGCCGTGCTCGGGGTCCTTGGCGGCCAGCGGCCGGGCCGGCAGGTAGCCGGACTTGGGGTGCAGGCGCTGCCAGCGCGCCCAGATCAGGTCGATGAAGGCGTGGTGCAGCCAGAAGACCGGGTCGTTGGGCGAGGCGGCGCCCACCATGTGGCCGCCGACCCACTGGTGCACCCGGTTGTGCAGGTAGCCGCCCTTGGTCTCGCTGACCGTCCAGCCCTCGATCTTGTTGCGGAAGCCCTGCGTGGTCGGCGCCGAGTTCCACGGCGACGCGTCGTACGTGGCGATGGCGAGCGCCCCGTCCAGCTCGGCCTTGGTGGGCAGCGCGATGGGGCGGTCGGGCCTGCCCATGTTCCGCGTCAGGTACTTCTCGTCGGTGACGCCGTAGGTGATCGGCCAGGACCCGGTCCGGTACGCGAACGGGCCGGTCATCACCTGCCCGTCGCTGTCCCGGCCGTTGCCGCCCATGAAGTCCGCCGCCCACAGCGCCGACGACGCCTTGTTGTCGGTGGTCCAGTCCCAGTACGGGATGGTGACCTCGGGGGCGATGCCCTGCAGTTCGTGCTCGAAGACGAGCAGGAACTGCCGGTGCCAGGGGAAGAACGTCGGCGCCATGTGCGCCATCCGCAGCCCGCTCTCGCCGTCCGCGGCGAAGTACTCGGCGTGCAGCCGCACGTACTTGTCGTAGCCGCCCGAGCGTTTGAGCGCGACGACCGCCTCGACGAAACGGGTGCGCTGGCTGCTGGTCAGATTCCGCTGGTTCATGCGGGTGTACACCGGTGACGGCCCCGTTCGGTGGTGGTGCGGCGGGTCAGTGGTGGTGCTCGGTGGTCATGGACAGCTCGGCCCGCCCGATGACGTCGACCGCGCCTCTGGCGGTGGCCAGCGGCGTCGTGAAGGGCTGGTAGTGGTTGGCAGCGCTGATCCAGCTGCCGTCCACCCGCCGCATGACCTGCAGGGGCATCCCGTCGACCTTGATGGCCACGCCGTCCTCGCCCGCGTCGGGGAAGCCCTGGATGCGGCGGCCCCGGTAGACCTCGTCGAAGAGCGCGGGCACGGCGCCGGGCGCGAGCGGCGCCTGCGGTGCGCCGCCGGCTCCGGTGCCTGCGGCGGGGTCGCCGGGCGCGCCGTCGGTGTGCTGCTGACCTGCCGTCAGCATCGGCCGCAGCGCCGCCGCGGTCCCCGACACCGCGGCGACGGTCGTCACACCCGACCTGATCACACGTCTGCGCGTCACGGAGGAGCGCGGAGATCTCCCGCGGCTTTTCCCGGTGGCATCGGATTCGCCCATGGCCGACTCCTCTCGTCCGTTTGTGACCGGTCGGCTGCCGGGCAATCATGCAGCCGTAGGGGTGAGAAACTGCGGATTATCGGTGAGCGCTGGCCGGAAATTCATCCGCCCGAGTGATGCCCACGTCTGCTTCCTGCCGCTATGGAGCAGCGGTACTGACGATACGTCGGAAAGCGGCGGCGAGTCGAAATCCGTCATACGTGCGATGTCTGACGACGCGTATGGAGCATGTCGAAGCGCGCATTAATTCCTCATACGTTATGACTGGCCGAGAGGAGGCACGCTCACCACCCCGTGCCTGTGCGTGAGCGTCTTCCGGCACCCGCGCCCGACGAGCAAGGAGTGACCATGGCCAACCGACGCCAGTGGACGGCGGGTGCGGGCGTCGGAGCCGCCGTTGCCGCTCTGCTGATGACCGGCCTGACGACCGACGCCCTCGGCTCCGGCTACCCCGGCACCCACACCCCGCCCACCGGCGCCTCGGCGCACCCCGCGCCCCTCGACGTCCCCTACCTGGGCGCCTTCACCGACTCGGGCACCCCCGGCATCCAGGCCATCGCCGGCCTGCAGGACTGGCTCGGCGGCACACCGGTGCGGGTCGGCCACACCTACCTGCCCGGCGACAGCTGGGACGCCATCGAGGGGCAGCAGGACCTGCTGGGGCCGTGGGCGCAGTGGCGCAAGGCCGACCCGAGCCGGCTGTTCGTGCTCAACGTGCCGATGCAGGCCCGCAACGAGGACCACCTCGGCGACAGCCAGGTCCGCTCCCTCATCCGGCAGGGCGCCGCCGGCGCCTTCGACCAGCACTTCACCCGCCTCGCCGAGCACCTGGTGGAGCTGGGCCTGCCCGACACCGTGGTCGTGCTCGGCTGGGAGATGAACGGCACCACGTACTCGCACCGCTGCGGCCCCGACCCGCAGAACTGGAAGGCGTACTGGAACCGCATCGTCGCCGCCATGCGGGCGGTCCCCGGCCAGAGGTTCCGCTTCGACTTCGCCCCCAGCCGCGGCACCGACGACATCCCGTGGACCGAGTGCTACCCCGGCGACGACACCGTCGACGTCATCGGCATGGACTCCTACGACCAGCCGCCGGGCGAGTCCTTCACCGAGCAGGTCACCGAGCCGTACGGGCTCCAGGCGCAGGTCGACTTCGCGGCGGCGCACGGCAAGGAGGTCTCCTACCCCGAGTGGGGCCTGTTCAGGAACGGCGACGACCCCGACTACGTCGCACTCATGCTGCGCTGGATGAGCGACCACAACGCGCTCTACCAGACCGTCACCGACTACTGCCCGCACGGCGTGTGGCAGTGCGAGCAGAACCCGCTGTCCTCGCGGGTCTTCCGCGCGATGCTCTACGCCCGCAACACCAGGCCGGAGCCGCTGCCGGAGCCGACGGGGTCGGCGACACCCGCTCCCACGGCCACACCCTCGCCTTCCGCGACGCCTACCGTGGCGCCGACGCCCAGCACGTCGCCCACCCCCGCCGCCACGCCCTCCGCGACGCCGAGCCCGGTCTCCGCGAAGCCGACGACCGTACCCACCGTCGTACCGACGACACCGGCGCCGTCGAGTGCGCCCGTGACGCCGCCGGGGGCCGCGCCGGTGCCGCAGCCCTCACCCGCCGTCGAGGCGTGCCTGCCGCTCCAGCTGACCGACGAGATGAAGAAGCAGTACGAGAGCGGCGAGGTGTGCTTCCGCCTCACCCCGAAGCCGCAGCCGTCGGCGTCCGCGTCGGCCTCGGCCCCGAAGAAGACCGCCTGACGCGGGCGGCGGGCGCGTGCCTCACGCCCGCCGCGCCCGCAGGTCGTTGAGCCGGGCACGCCAGGCCCGCAGGGCGGGCAGCCTGGCCGCGGCGGCCCGCGCCAGCCGGGTGCGGCCGCCCGCCAGCGCATGGCGGGCGGCCAGGACAGGGCCGAGCGGGCGGGCGGCGAGCAGCAGCCGCTCGTTGGCCACGTGCGCGGGCCGCCAGTGGAATTTGTGCGGCTCCGCGCCCCGCAGCAGCGTCAGCACGGGCCGTCCCGCGCCCGCCGCATGGCGTACGCCGTGCCGCATCAGCAGCGTCGTCACGTCGACCCTGGTGCCGCGCAGGTCCGGGTGGGCGCCGTAGAGGTAGCCGCCGGCCAGGGCCGGCGACAGCACGGTCAGGTTCGCCGCGACGACCCTGCCGCCGACGCTGAATTCGGTGACCACCGCGTCGCCCGCCGCCACCATCGCGCCCGCCGCCCGCGCCAGGTGCTCGGCGAACCGCGGCCGCACGTGCTCGGGCGTCACCCCGCGGCCCTCCCACTGCATATGGTGCAGCCGCAGCATGGTGGCCACCGCGTCCGCCACCTCGTGCGCGGGCACGTCCCGCTCGGTCACCCCTGCCGCGTCGAGCCTGCGCAGGTTGGACCTGATGCGCTGCCCGCGGGAACTCCCCACCCGTGCGACCAGCCCGTCCATCGGCAGCCCCGGCAGCTCCAGGCACACCGAGTCGGTGCCGCGCCGCTTCGGCCCCCGCCACGCCTCGTACAGCGCCATGGCCGCGGCGCCCGGCCGCACCTCGCGCAGGTCGACCACCGCACCGCGTGCGGCCCGCCGCACCCCCGCCGCGAGCGCCGCGACGACGTCCGCGTCGGGTGCGCCACCGCCGGCCCCGGGGACCACCAGGACGTCGGCGTAGTCCGTGATCGCACCACCGAGCGGCACCAGCACCGGCAGCGGGCGGTACGTCCGCTGCAGCGGCGCCGCCCCCACCAGCTCGCCCTGCCGACGCACCAGCACCACCCGCAGGCGGTCGCGGCCGGTGGCGTACGACAGCCACCACGAGTGCAGCCAGGCGTGGCTCTGGAAGGGCGTCGCCTGCGGGCAGCGCCGGTGCAGCGCCGTCCACTCGGCCGCGAGCCCCGCGAAGTCCCGCGGCTCGCGGCAGACGTCCACCACCAGGCCGCCCGCGCCGGCCCGCCCCGTCTCCCGGGCGGGGCCGGCGGTCAGTCCGGCGGTCACACGGTCTCCCGCGGCGCGGGCTCCTGTGCAGGCCCCGGTACGGCCGCCGCGCCGTCCGCGTCCTCGCGCCTGGGCGCCGGCCGCACCAGCAGGGCCAGGGCGCCCAGCAGCCCGCCCGCGCTCGCGCCCACCGCCGCGGAAAGGGCAGCGGAAGGCGAGGCGGGGGAGGACGGCGCGGCGGCGGGCGAGAAGACCAGCAGCCGCACCCCCGTGCTCGGGGCGCTGCGGTTGCCCGTCGCGGTCAGCGACTGCGCCACGGCGTTGGCGTAACGCGCCGCCGCCGCACCGCTCGACGCGGTACCCGTCACCGAGATCATGGGCGCGTCGGGCGACGTCTGCGCCTGTACGTGCTCGCGCAGCCGGTCCGCGGGCGTTCCGGCGGCGGCCTGAGCCCCCACGAGCACAGCCGAGCCGGTCACCACCCTGCCGTACGCCTGCGCGAAGCCAAGCGCCGTCGGCGAGTCGGCATGGCCGGGTACGACCATCACGTAACTGGTCGCCGCATATTGTGTCGGCGCGGCAATTGCGTAGCCGATACCGCCCAGCAGGCCGATACCCAGGCCCAGCGGGAGCGGAAGCCAGCGGGGTGCCTTCATGCGCGTGCTCATTTCTTCCTGGCGGACGCGAGAGCCGACTCGTACAGGGCCAGCACCCGGTCCGCGGTATGGGCGATGTGGTAGGTGTCGACGGCCGGCGGCACCGGCAGCCGGTCCGGACCGCCCGCCTGGCGCTGCCGGCCGATCGCCGCGGCCAACTCCCGCAGGCCCCCGCCGATCCGGCTCGCGCCGGGTGCGGCGTCCGGCGGCAGGTCCTCGATCGCGGGGCACGCCGCATAGAGCACCGGCAGTCCCGCAGCCAGCGCCTCCACCACGGCCAGCCCGAAGGCCTCCTCGGGGCTCGGCGACACGAACACGTCGGCTGCCGCCAGCACTTCCGGTACGTCCGGGCCGCCGTCCTGCGCGCTCACCACGCGGACCCGGTCCGCCGCGCCCAGGTCCGCGGCCAGTCGCAGCAGACCCTCGCGCTCGGGGCCGCCGCCCGAAAGCAGCAGCCATGTGCGGGGGTTCGCCGCCACGGCCCGCACCAGCAGGTCGAAACGCTTGGCCTGGACGAGCCGTCCCACGCCGGCCACGGTGTACGCCCCCGCCGGCAGCCCCAGGCGCCCGCGCACCGCCGCGCGCACGGCAGGGTCGTGGCGGAAACGGGCCGGGTCGATGCCGTTCGGGGCCAGGTGGATGCGGTCGTCGGCGACGCCCCACTCGCGCAGCCGCCGCGCCACCGTCGCCGACACGGCAGCGGTGCCGCTGCCCAGCCGCTCCGTCGCGCGGTACAGCGCGCGCGTGCCCGTGCTCAGCGGCCTCCCCTCGATCTGCGACTCCCCGAGCGAGTGCTCCGTCGCCACCACCGCGCGGACGCCCGCCAGGCGGGCGGCGATCCTGCCGTACACGCATGCGCGGTACAGGTGGGTGTGCACCACGTCGAAGCCGCCCGCCCGGATCACCCGCACCAGGCGGTGCACCGCCCGCAGGTCGCGGTTCCCCGCCATGCCCAAGTGGGTGACGGCGGTGCCGTCCGCCCTGATCCCGTCCGCGACCGCGCCCGGATTCGTCAACGTCACGACCCGGCACTCGACCTTCTCCGGCGGCAAGTGCCGCAACAACAACCGCAACTGCCCCTCGGCCCCGCCCACCCCGAGCCCCGTGATCACCTGCACCACCTTCACCACCTGCCCCCCGGACCGCGCCCCCACTGCACCGGCGCGGGTCCGCGGTGGCCGGTCGCGCAGTTCCCCGCGCCCCTGGGGGTGGTTGCGGTGCGTGTGCCCGTGCCGGTCCGCTGTGGCGTGTCGCGCCGTTCCCCGCGCCCCTGGGGGCGGTTGCGCCCGGTGCACTGGGGCGGGTGCGTCGTGGTTGCGCGCGCGGTTCCCCGCGCCCCTTGGGGTTGTTGCGCCCGTTGCGCTGGTGCGGGTGCGCGCGTGAGGCCTGGTCGTTGGCCACAGAGGGCGACCGCAACAGGGGCGCGGGGAACGGCGCGACCAGCCACGATGGCGCGGAAGATGGCAAGGTCACAGCAAGTGGCACTCACCCAGGGGCGCGGGGAACTGCGCGCGCAACCACGACGCACCGTCAGGTGGCCGGCGGGCGCGACAAGCCACAGCGCACCCGCAGGGGTGCACGCGCGGAACGCACAGCAGGGGCGCGGGGAACGGCGCGACCAGTCACGGCGGACCGGCATGCGGTGGAGGCGGGTGGGAATCTGCCCGTCGCGGCAGCGGCTAGGCATGGAGGGCCTCCCGCACGGCGGGAAAGGCGTGGAGGAGGCGCTTGGCGTGGAGCCGGGGAGAGGAGTCACGGTCGCCGACATATGTGCGCGCGAGCGCGTAGGTCCCGGTGAGGGCACCGGGCGCGACCCCGCACGCGTACCCGTACCCCGCGGAGCGGACCGCGTCGAGGGCGCGCTCGTCCACGGCACCGTAGGGGTAGCAGAAGCCCTCAGGAGCGCGCCCGGTGACCTCGGTCAGCAGTGCCCGGCTGTCCTGCACCTCGGCGGCGAGCCGCTGTTCGTCGACGGAGGCTGACGTGAGGTCGGTGTGGAGGAGCCCGTGGGATCCGACTTCCATGCCGGCGGAGCACACCGCCCGGATGCCCTGGGCGGTGAGGAGCGCTTTGCGCGGCCCGTCCGCGTCCCACGCGTTGGTACCGCCGAGCCGTCCTGGCAGGGCGAAGACGGTGGCGCGGTGGCCGTGTTCGAGCAGCAGCGGCACCGCGGTGGTGAGGAAGTCGTCGTAGCCGTCGTCGAAGGTGAGCCCGACGAGCCCGCGCCCGCGGCCTGCCGCGCGGGCGGCGAGGAGTTCGGCGACGCCGACGCCGGTGAGGCCGCGGCGCCGCAGCCAGCCGAGTTGTGCGGCGAGCCGCTGCGGGCTGACGGTGACGTGGTAGGGGTCGTCGCGGCAGTCGGCGACGGAGTGGTACATGAGCACCCAGGGTGCTTGCGTGGTGTCAGACGGCATGGTGCAGGCTCCGTACGGGTGCGCCGGCCGCGGCTGCTGCGGCGGCGAAGGCGAGCGGGACGGTGAGGCAGCAGGCGGCGGCGACGGCCGCTGCGGGGGCGCCGGCGGGCAGCAGCCGGGTGGTGCACCACCCGGCCCCGGTGGCGGCGGCCGCGGCGAGTGCGTAGCGGGACACGGCCGCGGTGAGTGCGGGGATGCGGACGGGGACGGCGCGGGCGGGCAGCCCGCGCAGCAGCAGGGCGGCGGTGAGGCTGATCCCGGCCGCATTGCCGGCGGCGATGCCGTAGGCGCCCCACGCGGTGACGGCGGCGGCGTCGGCGGCGGCGGTGACGCCGAGTCCCGCGGCCATGGCGGCGACGGGGTACCAGGTGGGCCGCCCCGCGGAGAAGTACGGGCGGATGAGCGCCCCGACGAGGCTCTGCCCGAGCAGCCCGAGTGCGTAGACGCGCATGACGGATGCGGTGGCGGCGGTGTCGGCGGCGTCGAAGGCGCCGCGCTGGAAGAGCGCCTGGACGATCTGCGGTGCGCAGGCGAGGACGTATGCGGTGCCGAGCAGGACGACGACGCAGGCGAGGGTGAGGTCGCGTTCGACGCGCTGCCTGGCGCCTTCGCGGTCGCCCTCGGCGAGGGCGCGGGCGACGACGGGGAAGGTGACGGTGCAGACCATGAGCGAGAGCACCATCGGCAACTGGGCGACCTTCTGGGCGTAGTTGAGGTGCGAGATGGCGCCTGCGGGCAGGTCGGCGGCGAAGAACCGTTCGACGAGGACTTGCGCCTGCCGTGTGAGGGCGAAGAGCACGACCGGTGCGACCACCGCCATGCCGACGGCGGCCGTCCGCCCTCCGGACGCGGGCGCGGACGCGGGCGCGGGCAGCGGGGGCAGGCGCAGGGCGCGGACGAAGGAGGGCAGCTGGACCAGCACCATGGCGGCGCCGCCGACGGCCACGCCCGCCGCGGCCGCCCGCACTCCCCACCGGGCGTGCAGGGCCAGCAGGGTGGTGATGATGGCCGCGTTGTAGGCGACGTAGACCGCCGCCGGGGGCAGGAAGCGGCGGTGGGCGCGGAGGGCGGCGCTGAGGTAGCCGGCCAGGCCGAAGGTGAGGACGGTCGCGGCGGTCAGCCGGGTGCAGCTGACGGCGAGCCGGGGGTCGGCGAGCCCGGGGGCGAGGAGGTGGACGACGAGGGGCGCGGCGGCGTACAGCGCGGCGGTTGCCGCCGCCAGCAGCGCGGCAAGGCGCGGCAATGTGCCGCGGACGAGGGCGGCCGCGCCGCCCTTGGCAAGGGCAGCGCTGAAAGCGGGCACGAGCAGCAGCGCCATCGCGTCCTCGATGAGGACGGTCGCGGCGAGTTCCGGCACCGTCCAGGCGACGAGGAAGGCGTCGCTGCCCGCGCCCGCGCCGAAGAGCCGGGCGATGACCTGGTCGCGTAGGAGGCCGAGCCCTGAGCCGGCCACGCTGAGGCCCGCGGTCAGTGCGGCGGCCCGCGCGACGAAGCTGCGGGGCGCCGCATGCCGCGCCCGCTCCCGCGCTCGTACGCGTACGACGTCGGTCATCGCGCGCCGCCGTCCTCGGGGTGCAGCGCCCACCACGCGGCAAGGCCGAGCAGCAGCGCGGTCAGCACGGTCGAGGGGCCGCCGATGTCGGCGTAGAGGAAGTCGGTGCACTGCCACAGCAGCAGCCCGACGGCGGCGAGCCCGGGTGCGCGCCCCGAACGCCGGGGGAATGTGCGCAGCCGCCGCAGGCCGAGCGCCAGGAGGGCCGCCCAGCCGCCGGCCAGCAGGGTGCAGCCGAGCAGGCCCTGCTCGCTCAGTGCGAGCAGGTACATGTTGTGCGGGGAGAGCAGGGGTTCGCGGGCGAAGGCCTGCCCGGCGCCCGCGGTGTCGCTGGCCGAGGACAGGGCGAGCCCCGCGTGGCCGTCGCGTTCCGCGGGGAAGCGCTTCAGGCCGACGCCGGTGGCGGGGTGTTCGCGCCACATGCCGAGCGCCGCGGCCCACAGGGTGTAGCGGTCGGTGACGGAGGGGTCGGGGGCGTCGGCGACCCGGGTGATGCTGGCGGCGCGTTCGCTGATCATGTGCGAGCCGACGCCGAGCCCGCCGACCACGACGACGGCGACCGCGGTGAGCGCGGCCAGCACGCGCACCGCCTGGCGCCGCCCGGCGAGCAGGATCATCACCAGGCACGCGGCGGCGGTGGCGATCCACGTGCCGCGGCTGAAGGACACCGCGAGCGGGACGACGAGCAGCGCGGCGCAGCACATCGCGGCGGGCCGCAGCCACCGCGGGGCGCCGGGGCGCGGCGGTACGAGCGCGTAGCCGACGGCGACGACCAGGCCGTACGCCACGACCGTGGCCATGCCCATCACGTCGGAGGGGCCGAAGGTGCCGACCGCGCGGACGTCCTCGCCCATGTACGAGGCGCCGCTGCCCGTCGCGTACTGCCAGGTGCCGATCGCGCCCTGGAGGAGGGCGAGCAGCACGATCGCGCCGGCGACGACGCCGAAGTCGCGTCGGTCGCGCAGCAGCAGCACCACGGCGGCGGGCACGGCGACGAAGACCTGCACATAGCGCAGGAATCCGGCGAGCCCGGCGCCCGGGTCGAGGGAGGTCGCGGCGGCGGCCGCGAAGCCGACGGCGGGTGCGCCGAGCACGGCTGCCGCCGCCGGGGTGAGCGGGCGCGCGCGGTCGCGCAGCGCCCGGACCACGGCGGTCGCGACGAGCACCGCGGAGGCGGCGTCGGCCGGGGTGACCTTGCCGGAGGTGCTGACGTCGCCGGTGCCGACCGGCGCGGCCAGCAGCAGCACGGTGGCCAGCGCGGGCAGCAGCGGCGCGAAGTGCCGCAGGCGGCGCAGGGCGGGCGTAGAAAGGCCCGGAAGGCCCGGAAGGCCCGGAAGGCCCGGGAGGCCCGGGAGGGCCGTGCTGCCGCGCGGCGGGCCGCCCGCGCGCGCACCGGGCGCCGCGGCCCCGGCGGCGGGCGGCGGGACGTGGCGGACAGGCCCTGGGGTCATGGCTGGTCAGCTCCCGCCGCAGCGGAACAGCGTGGCGGCCGTCCGCAGCAGGATCGACACGTCCTGCCACAGCGTCCAGCTGTCGATGTAGTGGTTGTCGAAGCGCGCGCGGTCGGCGATCGAGGTGTCGCCGCGCAGCCCGTGCACCTGGGCGAGCCCGGTGATGCCCGCGGGCATCCGGTGCCGGTCGGCGTAGCCGGGCAGGGTCTGGCTGAACTGGGCGACGAAGTAGGGGCGTTCCGGGCGCGGCCCGACCAGGCTCATGTCGCCCCGCAGCACGTTCCACAGCTGCGGCAGCTCGTCGAGGGAGGTGCGCCGCATCAGGCGGCCGGCGCGGCTCATGCGGTGGTCCTCGGCGATGTTCCACAATGTCGCCGACTCGTGCTCGTCCTCGGGGCGCAGGGTGCGGAACTTCAGCAGCGTGAACGGCCGCCCGTGCAGCCCGATCCGCTCCTGCCGGAAGATCACGCCGGGGCCGTCCGCCAGGCGCATGGCGAGCGCGCACGCGGCCAGCACCGGCGCCAGGCAGAGCAGTGCGGCGGCGGCGACCGCCGCGTCCAGCAGGCGCTTGCCGCCGCGGGCGGCGCGGCCGGCGGTCGGCGGGTACGGGTCGAGCCGGCGGCACGGGTGGCCCCACAGGTGGCCGGCGTCTGCGCCCTTGCCACGCCGTTCCGCGTCCACCTGCCAGAGCCGGCAGCCCTGCGCGGCCAGCAGGCGCACGGTCGCGGTGGTCCTGGCGTCCAGCGTGGCGGGTCCCGCGACGACCGCGTCCCTTACCGCGTTCTGGATCACCGCCCGGGTGACGTCGCCGGGCGAGGGCAGCACGGGCAGCACCGGCGGGGGTACGGGCGCGGCACCGTACGGCGACGCCATGTGCACGTTCTGCGGTGGTTGCGGCGGCGCGGGACGTACGGGCGCGGGCGCGGCCAGGCCCACCGGGCGCATCCCGTACTCGGGCCTGGCGTGCAGGACCGCGGCGATCCGGGCGGCGGAGGCGGCGTCGGCGCCGACGACCAGCGTCGAGGCGGGGCGCCTGCGGGCCATCCGGCGCCGCGTGCCGTAGACGGCGGCCCGCAGCCCGCCCGCGACGGCCACGGTCACCGCCACCGCCGCGGCCAGCCCCGCCCAGCCGGGCGCGCCGGGACCCGCAACGACCGCGAGCAGGCCCCAGGCCAGGACCGTACGCCAGGCCAGCCCCGGCAGCTCCGTGAACGCCCCGGGGGCGAAGCCCGGCCGGTACAGCCCGGCTCTGTGCTGCGTCAGCAGCAGGCACCCTGCGACCACGCACCCGGCGACCACCCCGTGCGGCACGGCGACGGCGACCCCGCCGACCGCCCCCGCACAGTCCGCCCCGGCCAGCACTCCCCCGACCCGCTCCCGCACGGCCCGATGCCGCGGCTGCCCCACCCCCCGCCTGCCGACCCCGGCATACCCCCGCCCCCGCACCCCACCCAGCGGCCTGCGCCCGTACGTGCGCGTGCCCCCCGGCCGGCTGCCGAGCCGCTCGTCGGCGCGGGTGGGGTCGTACGTGCGGGTGCGTGGCCGCTGTTGGGCGGCCGTGCGGGTGCCGTGCGTGTCGGGCGTCGGCCGGTTGCCCGGCCGGTTCTCGGGGCGGGTGGGGTCGTACGCGCGGGTCGCCGCGGGTTGTTGGGGGGCGGGGCGCATGCCCGGGCGGTCGTCGGGGCGGCCCGGGTCGTATGGGCGGGTGCCGTACGTGTCCGGCGACGGTCGGTTGACCGGGCGGTCCTCGTCCCGCGGGGGCTTTTCCGCGCGCGCCGGGTCGTACGTGCGGGTGGATGTCGGTTGTTGGGGCGCTGGTGGGGTGGGGTCGGGGGTCACCGGGGGAGCCGCCGGGCGCGGGCGGGGTGGGGGAGTGCCAGCACGTCGCGGTAGAGCGCCGCGGTCTCGGCCGCGGCTCTTGCCACGTCGTGGCGTTCGCGTGCCCGGGCCAGTGCGCGCAGCGACGCGGCCGTACGCAGCGGGTGGTCGGCCAGCAGCCGCTGGAGCGCCGCGGCGAGGGCGGCGGCGTCGTCCACCGGGACGGCGCAGGCGTCGGCGTCGGACGGGTGGAGCGCCTCACGGGCGCCGCTGACGTCGGTGGTGACCACCGGGCGCCCGCAGGCCATCGCTTCGAGCGGTGCCAGCGCCATGCCCTCCCACCGCGAGGGCAGCACCACGACGTCGGCGGCGCGATACCACGGCACCGTGTCGCGGGCTGCGCCCGCGAGCAGCACGCCGGGGGGCGCGTCGAGCAGCAGCCGGCGGTGGTCGGGGCCGTCGCCGACCAGGACGAGGCGGGCCTCGGGCACGGCCGCGGCGACGGCGGGCCAGGCCCGCAGCAGCACGTCCTGGCCCTTCTGCGGGCACAGCCGGCCGACGCACACCACCAGCGGCGTACCGGGTCCGACGTCGGACAGCGCGGGCAGCGCGGCCCTGACGGCGGCGCGGTCGGCGGCCGGGGTGAAACGGGCCAGGTCGACGCCGTTGCGCACCACGGCCCAGCGGGCGCGTACCCCGGCCGCCCGGCCGGCGAGGCACTCGGCGTCGCTGACGCACAGCACCCGGTCCGCCCAGCGCGCGGCGTACCGCTCCCAGGCGCGGGCGCCCGCGGCGGTGGCGCCGCCGACCGCGTCGAAGGACCAGGCGTGCGGCTGGAAGACGGTCGGCACCCGGCCGCGTACCGCGAGGCGTCCTGCGAGGCCCGCCTTGGCGCTGTGCAGGTGGAGCAGGTCGGGGCGTACCGCGCGGACCAGCCGGGCCGCCGCCGCCACTTCCCCGGCGAGCGCGGGTCCCGGCGCGCGGCGGGCCGGCCAGCGTACGACCTGCGCGCCGGCGCGGGCGGCGGCTTCCGGCAGCGTGTCGGGCGCCGGGACCAGCGGGTCCCGCGCCCGCGCCCGCCCCCCGGCGCCCGGGTCGGGGCAGCCGACGACGACGCGCGCTCCCGCGCGTACCTGCGCGCGGACCAGGTCCGCCACGACGCGGCCCACCCCGCCCTCGACGGGCTGGGCCATGTGCAGCACCGTCAGCCCGGCGAGTCCGTCCTGCTGTTGCGGCATCGCGCGCGGTTCTCCCTCTACGAGCCCGTCAAACCCCGCCACTCGGTCTCGCGGGGCGGCTGCGTGGACTCAACGAATACCGAGTCGGTCAGGTAATCCCCGGAAACAGGAATGCACGGTCGCAGAAGGTGCGTCGAAAATCACGTAAGCCGCGCTCACCGGCGCCTTGTTACCGCCTCTTGTGACGATCACACCGGCAGCGTGTTGACGTGGTGTCAACCGGGAGGCGGCGCACTCACCCCGCCGCCTGGCGCACGCGAGTGCCATGCCCGGCGATAGCCATTCGAGTGAAAGGTCATTACCAAACGCAGGCGCCGGTGTTGGACAGGCAGACCCGTCTTCCGGGGGCAATCTCACTCCAGTTCACAAAGGACCCACCGTGATCAAGAAGTTCCTCGCCACGGCCGCCGTGGCCGTCTCCGTCGCGGGCGTCTCGGCGTCGATCGCCCCGCAGGCGATGGCCATCGGCAACGACACCGGGACCACGACCGCCAACGGCAACGGTTCCGAGCAGAACTACGGCAACACCTACACCAGCGGCTACATGAGCCCGTCGTTCGCGCTGATCCAGGGCTCGCTCAACAAGCCCTGCATCGCCCTGCCGGCGAAGGCCAACCTGGGCTCGCTGGTCGGCGCGATCCCGATCACCGTCCAGGACATCAACGTCCTGTCGTCGCCGCAGAACCAGCAGTGCACCGAGAACTCGACCCAGTCGAAGGGCGACGAGCCGCTGTCGCACATCCTGGACAACATCCCGGTGCTGTCCGGGAACGGTGCCGGCAACAACTGAGGACGCGGCCGTCCGGGTTCCGCCAGGTCCCCTTTCGCGGCTCCGGCCGCCGGTGGAAATCCGGCAGCCGGAGCCGTTCCTCGTACCGGTAAGGCGAATCACGCCCTCCATTCGAGTGGATGATGCCACCCGAAGAAGAGCGGGGAGTCACCTACCGGCATCAATCGTCGTTGACCGGTCGGCGCGGTGTGCAGGTACTCGGGATTAACGGGTTCGCCGCCACGAAATCCGTGACGGCTCATGGCCGCCGCCGCCGGAAAAGGAGTAGAACCGTGAAGAAGCTCACCAAGGCCGCTGCATTCGCCGCGGGAACCGTGATCGCCATGGGCGTGGCCACCCCGGCCTTCGCCAGCTCGGGTGCGGGCGGCGTCGCCGCCCACTCGCCCGGCGTGCTGTCCGGCAACCTCATCCAGGTCCCGGTCCACGTGCCGGTCAACCTGTGCGGCAACACCGTCAACATCATCGCCCTGCTCAACCCGGCGTTCGGCAACACCTGCGTCAACGCCGACTCCCACTGAGGTCGACCGACGCAGAACCGGTCGGGCGCAACGCTCTGATCAGGTACCGCCCC
This sequence comes from Actinacidiphila bryophytorum, assembly GCF_016916835.1. GTDB lineage: Bacteria > Actinomycetota > Actinomycetes > Streptomycetales > Streptomycetaceae > Actinacidiphila > Actinacidiphila bryophytorum. Next base: position 65,297 of record NZ_JAFFIX010000004.1, read on the forward strand.
GGGCCGAGTGCACACAGCACTCCGGGGCGGTCCGTCATCTGCACCACCTTTTGCACGACCCTGCACCATGCACGAGCGGAGAAGAGAGTCCATGCGACGACAGATTCTGAGCCGGAGTCTGCTCACCGTTGCTGCCGCGAGCAGCATCCTCGCCGTGACGGGCGGCTATGCGAGTGCCGACACCGACGCCCAGGGCGGCGGAGCCGATTCCGGCCATTCGGCTGACGATCATTCGGCCGACGACTATTCGGACGGAGCCACCGCGGACAGCAGCGCGCACGGCTCCCCCGGAGTGCTGTCGGGAAACAGCGTGAACATCCCCGTCGAGGCACCGGTGAACGTGTGCGGCAACTCCGTCGACGTGGCCGCACTGCTCAATGCGGTGAGCGGGAATTCCTGTGCGAACGGTGCGGCGCCCGCCCCCGTGGTGCCCGGTCCGCGGCACTCGGAGCCGCCCGCGCCCCAGGTCGACACGCCCGCGGCGCCCGCTCCCGCCCCCGAGGTGCAGTTGGCGGAGACCGGTACGTCGAGCGCCGCGGTGGGCACCGCGACCGGCGCGGGAGCCGCGCTGCTGCTGAGCGGCGCGATGCTCTACCGGCGTTCCACGCGGGCCGCGCGTATTCGCCGTACCTATTCCTGAGCCATTCACTGCCGATTTGCGGGAAGTCACGTCCGCACTATCGGGTGATTGTCACGCGGCGGGTCTGCACACAGTTTCCGTTGCAATCCGTAGTCGTTGTCCAAGAGACAGACATCCGGCGCTACCGAAAGGGTGGCAAGTGAAGTACTCGAAGGTTGCAGCGGTTGTGGCCGGCTCCGTGATGGCGGTCGGCGTGGGTGCGCCCGCGTTCGCCGACACCGTGAGCACCGACAACATGAGCACGATGCCCACCAGTATCAACGGTGGGGTCGAGCAGGCGCTCAACGAGCAGCCGCTGCAGAAGGCCGCCGACAGCGCGCAGGTCGACTCGACGCTGAACACCCTGACCCAGGCGACCGAACACCTCCGGGGCGACACCTCGGCCGACGCCCTCCTGGGGCAGGCGAGCACCGCCACCCAGGGCGTCGCCAAGTCCGGTCTCGGCGGTGCCGTGCCCGGCGCCTCGCTGCTGGGCGGGCTGCCGCTCGGCAGCCTGCCGCTGGCCGGCGTGCTCGGTGGTCTCGGCGGCTGACGACCCGTCACATCTCCGGCGCCCCCACTCCACCGTCGGAGTGAATCGCCGGAACCAAACCCCCCGTGAGCGGTTGATCAGATCGCTCAGACCTTCCTTCCACAACCGTGCAACCTCGCACCGCAAAGGGACATTCAATGATCAAGAAGATGCTGGCCGGAGCCGCCCTCGCCGCCTCGGTCGTCGCTGTCGGCGCCTCCGCCGCCCCGGCCATGGCGATCGGCGACGACTCGGGCACCACCACGGTCAACGGCAACGGCGCCGTGCAGAACTACGGCAACACCGTGACCAGCGGCACCGAGAGCCCGCAGATCGGCCTGGTCCAGGGCACCCTGAACAAGCCCTGCGTCGGTCTGCCGGTCAAGGCGAACGTGGGCTCGCTCATCGGCTTCATCCCGGTCACCGTCCAGGACATCAACGTCCTGTCGTCGCCGCAGAACCAGCAGTGCGCCGAGAACTCGACCCAGGCCAAGGGCGACGAGCCGCTGTCGCACATCATCGACAACATCCCGGTCCTGTCCGGCAACGGCGTCAACAACAGCTGACCCCTGCTCGACCAGCACCACCAGTACCACCAGCACTACCTGCTCCACCTGTTCCGCCAGGGCCGTCGGCGATCTCGCGCCGGCGGCCCTTTCGCCGTCCGCCGATGGCAGGAAAGGTGGGAAACTCGTCATTGCCGCCATCCGGGCGCACTGCAAGGCTGAACGGTGTGACCACCCGTGACGTGCTCATCGTGCTCTTCGAGGGCGTGCAGAGCCTCGACGTGACCGGCCCGCTCGAAGTCTTCGCGGTCGCCGCGGACCTGGCCCCGCAGGCCCCTGCGCAGGACGCCGGCCCGCCCGCGTACCGGATCAGGACCGCGGCGCTCGGCGGCGGTCCGGTACGCACCTCCGCCGGGCTGCGGCTGCTGCCGGACGAGGACCTGCGGACCGCCGCGGTGCCCGACGTCCTGCTGGTGCCCGGCGGCCACGGCACGCACCCCGCCGACCCCGAGGTCGTGGCACGGGTCGCAGAACTCGCCGCCGGCGCCGGGCGCGTCGTGTCGGTGTGCACCGGCGCCTTCCTGCTGGCCGCCGCGGGCCTGCTCGACGGCCGCCGGGCCACGACGCACTGGGCGTACTGCGGCACCCTCGCCCGCCGCTACCCGCAGATCACCGTCGACCCCGAGCCGATCTTCGTTCGGGACGGCCGGTACGCCACCTCCGCCGGTGTCACCGCGGGCATCGACCTGGCGCTCGCCCTGGTCGAGGAGGACCTGGGCCGGGACCTCGCCCTCGCCGTCGCCCGCGGCCTGGTGGTCTTCCTGCGCAGGCCCGGCAGCCAGGCGCAGTTCAGCACGCAGCTGGCCGCGCAGGTCGCGCAGCGGCACCCGCTGCGCGAGGTCCAGCGCTGGATCACCGAGCACCCCGACGCCGACCTGTCGGTGGCCGCGCTCGCCGAGCGCGCCGCCCTCTCACCGCGGCAGTTCGCCCGCGCCTTCCGCGCCGAGGTCGGCGTCACACCCGGCCAGTACGTCGACAGGACCCGCCTGGAGGCGGCCCGCCGGCTGCTGGAGGACACCGGCTCCGGGGTCGCGGAGATCGCCCGCGCCGCCGGCTACGGCACCGCCGAGGCCATGCGCCGCGCCTTCGTCCGCACGCTGTCGGTCCCACCGGCGGAATACCGCAGGCGCTTCCACTCTGTCAGGAGCTGACCATGCAGATTGCCGTACTGCTCTACGAGGGGTTCACCGCGCTCGACACGGTCGGACCGTACGAGATCCTGTCGCGCATCCCCGGCGCCGAGGTGGTCTTCACCGCGGCCGAGGCCGGGCCTGTGCGCACCGACATGGGCAGCCTCGCGCTGACCGCCGACCTCCCGCTGGCCGAGGTCACCGCACCCGACCTGCTCGTCGTGCCCGGCGGCCCCGGCACCGAGCAGGCGCTCGGCGACACCGCCGTACTCGACTGGCTGCGGGCCGCCGACGCCACGACGACCTGGACGACGTCCGTGTGCTCCGGCTCGCTGCTGCTGGCCGGGGCGGGCCTGCTGCGCGGGCGGCGGGCCGCCTCGCACTGGATCACCCTGGAGCACCTGCCGCTCTTCGGCGCCGAGCCGAGCACGGACCGGGTCGTCTTCGACGGCAAGTACGCCACGTCCGCCGGCGTCTCGGCCGGCATCGACCTGGCCCTCCAGCTGGCCGGCCGCCTCGCCGGCGACGCAGTGGCCGAGGCCATCCAACTGGTCGTGGAGTACGCCCCCGATCCCCCCTACGCCTGCGGCTCCGCCCTCACCGCACCCCCCACCCTGCTCGCCTCCCTCCGCGCCTCCAACCTCGTAGTCCACGCCTGATCATCTTCCCCGCCGAGGACAGACGTTTCTCAGGGGCGCGGGGAACTGCGCGCCCAGCTCCGATGGCGCTGCGGGCGAAGGCGGCCCGCAAGGGGCAGGACCTGAGGGGCGCTGGGGGTACCCCAGGTGAAGCTCTGGGGGGCGGAACTGCGCGCCAAGCCACGGTGCAGCCGCAGGCAAGTCACGCACCACACAGTGGCAATCACCCGACAAGTCGTCCGGGGCCGAACCCCGCGCCCCCCGGCGGGGGGAACACGCGCGCCCCCCGCGGGGAAAGGGTGACTGCCCTCCGCGAGGGCGCCGCTGCTCACACGCACAGGCCCCCGCCTGTGCAGAGGGTGTAACCGCGGGCGGCCCGCGGAGTGACCGCCGCGTAATGGCGGCTTCGTAGCGTCGGGCTGGCGCGGCCGCGGGGGCCGCGGAGGGAGGACCCGCGGGTGGGCACGACGGTGGGCACGACAGTGCGGACGGTGTGCTCGTACTGCGGCGTCGGCTGCGGCCTCCTCCTGGACGTCGGGGCAGGCCCCGACGGCCACCGCACCGTACTGAAGGCCGTCGGCGACAAGTCGCATCCGGCGAACCACGGCCGCCTGTGCACCAAGGGCGCCACGACGGCGGACATGCTGTCGGCGCCGGGCAGGCTGGATCGGGCGCTGGTGCGGGCGGAGCGCGGCGCCGAGGCCGTACCGTCGCCCGCCGCTGAGGCGATCGCCGAGACCGGCCGCCGGCTGCGGGCGATCGTCGACGAGCACGGCCCGGACGCGGTGGCCCTGTACGTGTCGGGCCAGCTGAGCCTTGAGGCGCAGTACCTGGCGAACAAGCTGGCCAAGGGCTTCGTCGGCACGAACCAGATCGAGTCGAACTCCCGGCTGTGCATGGCGAGCGCCGGCAGCGGCTACAAGCTGTCGCTGGGCGCGGACGGCCCGCCCGGGTCGTACGAGGACCTGGACCGCGCCGACGTCTTCCTGGTCATCGGCTCGAACATGGCCGACTGCCATCCGATCCTCTTCCTGCGCATGATGGAGCGGGTCAAGGCGGGCGCCAAGCTGATCGTGGTGGACCCGCGGCGCACCGCGACCGCCGCGAAGGCGGACCTCTTCCTGCAGATCCGCCCGGGCACGGACCTGGCCCTGCTCAACGGCCTGCTGCACCTGCTGCACGAGAACGGCGACACCGACGAGGACTTCATCGCCCGCTGGACCGAGGGCTGGGAGGCGATGCCCGGTTTCCTCGCCGACTACCCGCCGGCGGCCGTCGCCGCCACCACCGGCATTCCGGAGGCGGACATCCGGCGGGCCGCCGAGCTGATCGGCGGCGCGGCCGAGTGGACGAGCTGCTGGACGATGGGGCTCAACCAGTCCACGCACGGCACCTGGAACACCAACGCGCTGATCAACCTGCACCTGGCGACGGGTGCGATCTGCCGCCCCGGCAGCGGCCCGTTCTCGCTCACCGGCCAGCCGAACGCGATGGGCGGCCGGGAGATGGGCTACATGGGTCCCGGCCTGCCCGGCCAGCGCTCGGTGCTGGTCGCGGAGGACCGGGCCTTCGCCGAGCAGCTGTGGGGGCTGCCGCCGGGCACCGTGCGGGCCGACGGTGTCGGGCGCGGCACCGTGGAGCTGTTCCGGCGCATGGCGGACGGCGAGATCAAGGCCTGCTGGATCATGTGCACCAACCCCGTCGCGTCGGTCGCGAACCGCCGCACCGTCATCGAGGGCCTGGAGGCGGCCGAGTTCGTCGTCACGCAGGACGTGTTCGCCGACACCGAGACCAACGCGTACGCCGACATCGTGCTGCCCGGCGCGATGTGGACGGAGTCCGACGGCGTCATGGTCAACAGCGAGCGCAACCTCACCCTCGCCCGGCAGGTCGTGGACCCGCCAGGCGAGGCGCTGCCCGACTGGCGGATCATCGCCGAGGTGGCGCGCGCGATGGGCTACGGCGACGCCTTCGACTACGCGGGGCCCGAGGACGTCTTCGACGAGATCCGCCGCGCCTGGAACCCGGTCACCGGCTACGACCTGCGGGGCGTGACGTACGAGCGGCTGCGCGGCACCCCCGTGCAGTGGCCGGCGCCCACCGCGGACGGGCGGGACCGCAACCCGATCCGCTACGTCGAGGGCGACGGCCTGCGCTTCCCGACGCCCAGCGGCCGGGCGGTCTTCCACGCCAGACCGCACGTGCCGCCGGCCGAGATGCCCGACGACGACTTCCCCTTCGTGCTCAACACCGGCCGCCTGCAGCACCAGTGGCACACCCTGACCAAGACCGGCAAGGTCGCCAGGCTCAACAAGCTCAACCCCGGCCCCTTCGTGGAGCTGCACCCGCGGGACGCCGCCGAGCTGGGCATCGCCGAGGGCGACGCCGTCGAGGTCGCCTCGCGGCGCGGCCGTGCGGTGCTGCCCGCGGTGCTCACCGACCGGGTGCTGCCGGGCTGCTGCTTCGCGCCCTTCCACTGGAACGACCTCTTCGGCGAGTACCTCAGCGTCAACGCCGTCACCAGCGACGCGGTCGACCCGGTGTCCTTCCAGCCGGAGTTCAAGGTGTGCGCGGTGTCGCTGACCAGGGTCGCGGCACCCGCCCCTGCCCCCGATCCCGTCGCACTGCCCGCCGTGGAGCGGGGGGTCGCCGCGGCCGGGCAGGTCTTCGGCGTGACCGACATGGCGCCGCCGGTCCTGGCGGAGCACGAACGCCGCTACCTGATGGGCTTCCTGGCCGGTATCAGCTCGGGCCTTGCCGGGGTGCCGGTACTGCCGACCGAGGCGCCCTTCACACCCGAGCACCGGCTGTGGGTCAACGGGGCGCTCGCCGGCATGTACTCGCGGCAGCCCGCGGCACCCGACCCCGCCGCCGGCGGCGACGTACCGCAGTCCGGCCGGGAGGTGGTGGTGCTGTGGGCCTCGCAGACCGGCAACGCCGAGGACTTCGCCGCCGCCGCGGCCGAGCGCCTCACCGGCACAGGGCACCGCGCCACCCTGCTCGGCATGGCCGACGCCTCGCCCGCGGCGCTGCCCGCCACCGCCGACCTGCTGCTGATCACCAGCACCTTCGGTGACGGCGACGCCCCCGACAACGGCACCGGCTTCTGGGACGCCCTCACCGCCCCCGACACCCCCCGCCTCGACGGCCGCCGCTTCGCCGTGCTGGCCCTCGGCGACTCCTCCTACGACGACTTCTGCGGGCACGGCCGCCGGCTCGACGAACGCCTCGGCGAGCTGGGCGGCGTACGCCTGGCGCCGCGCACCGACTGCGAGCCGGACTACGAGACGTCAGCGCTGGCCTGGCTCGACCGGGTGCTCGGCGCCCTCGCGGACAGCCCGGCGCCGCCCGCCGCCGCACCCGCGGCTCCGGTGCGCAAGGCCGCGGGCGGCACCGCGCGCCTGACCGGCAACGTCCTGCTGAGCCGCCAGGGCGCCGCCAAGGAAGTGCGCCGCTTCACCTTCGACACCCGCGACAGCGCGGTCCCGCTGCCCTACGAGGCCGGCGACGCGCTCGGCGTCATGCCCGTCAACTCCCCCGCCCTGGTGGACGAGTGGCTCGCCGTGGCCGGCCTCGACGCGCACACCGCGATCACCGTGCCGGGCGTCGGCGACGTACCGCTCGGCGAGGCGCTGCACCGGCACCTGGACATCACCAGGATCAGCCCCGACCTGCTGCGCTTCGTCGCCGACCGCACCCACGACCGGGTCCTGAAGAAGCTGCTGCGGCCCGACAACAAGGACGAGCTGGCCAAGTGGTCCTGGGGCCGGCAGGCCGTCGACGTCGTCGCCGAATACGCCGTCAAGGCCCGCGCCGACGAATGGGCCGGGGTGCTCAGGCGGCTCCAGCCGCGCCTGTACTCGATATCGTCCAGCCCGCTGACCGACCCCGAGCACATCGCGGTGACGGTCTCCGTCGTGCGCTACGACAACCCCGAGGGCCGCCCCCGCGGCGGTGTCTGCTCACCCTTCCTCGCCGACGCCGAACCGGGTACGACAGTGCCCGTCCACGTCCGCCGCACGCCGGGGTTCCGCCCGCCCGCCGACCCCTCGATCCCCATGATCATGGTCGGCCCCGGCACCGGCGTCGCCCCCTTCCTCGGCTTCCTCGACGAGCGCCGCGCCCGCGGCCACCGCGGCCCCAACTGGCTCTTCTTCGGCGAGCAGCACCGGGCCACCGACTTCTACTACGAGGACGACCTGGCCGCCCGCCTCGCCGACGGCACCCTGACCCGCCTCGACACGGCCTTCTCCCGGGATCAGCGGGCCAAGGTCTACGTCCAGGACCGGATGCGCGAGCACGGCCCGCTCCTGTGGTCCTGGCTCCAGGACGGCGCGCACTTCTACGTGTGCGGCGACGCCGCCCGCATGGCCAAGGACGTCGACCAGGCCCTGCGCGCCATCGCCACCACCCACGGCGGCCTGTCCCCCGAGGCGGCAACCGCGTACGTCAAGGCCCTGGCGGCCGACAAGCGCTACGTCCGCGACGTCTACTAGGCGCCGCCCCCCCCGCGGCCCTCAGGCCCTCAGGCACTCAGCTGAGGATCTTCTGCTTCGCCTGCTGGAACTCCTCCTCCGACAGGTGCCCGGCACTCTTCATCTCGGCGAGCTTGGCCAGCTCGTCGGCGGAGGACCCGCCCCCTGAACCGGCGGTCTTGCGGATGTACTCGTCCACCTCGTGCTGCTGCGACTTGGCGTGCTGCGCCTCCCGGCGCCCCATACCGGCGCCGCGCACACAGACGTAGACGAAGACGCCCAGGAAGGGCAGCAGCACCACGAAGACCAGCCAGCCGGTCTTGGCCCAGCCGCTCAGCGAGTCGTCGCGGAAGAGGTCGGCGATGATCCGGAAGAGCAGGAAGATCCACAGCACCCACAGGAAGACCCACATGGCGGTCCAGAAGGCGCCGAGCACGGGGTAGTCGTAGGCGAGATACACGGTGTTGTTCATGGCGGTGCCTCCGGATTCAGCCGGGATGGGGGGATGCGGGGACGCGGCCTTCCGCCGCCGCGGCGGCGAGGGCCTGGTGGTCGAGGGCGTTGCGGTCGGCGTAGGCCTCGGCGAACTCGGCCAGGGCACGGTCGAGCGCTTCGCCGGTGCCGGCGTAGGCGGCAAGGGCGACGGGGTCGCCGGAGCGGGCGTGCGCGCGGGCGAGCGAGGCGCCGCAGACCCGGGCGAAGAGCCGCAGCATCTCCGCGGTCATCGTGTCGGGCCGCGCGATGCCCTTCCAGTCGCGCAACTGGCGCACGTAGAAGTCGCGCTGCCGCCCGTCGATGCCGACGACCCGCTCCCAGCCGAGCAGGATGTCGCCGGCCGACTGCATCAACCGCTGGCCCGCCACGACGCGTTGGCCCTGGTTGTCGTGGGCGGCGGCGCCCGCGTAGGGGGTCAGGACGGAGGGTCCTGCCTCCTTGGCCTGGAGCAGCAGCGGGTCCTGGTCGTCGCGCCCGATGGCCAGGATCACCCAGCAGCGGGTGCCGACACTGCCGACGCCGACGACCTTGCGCGCCATGTCGACCACCTCGAAGCGGCTGAGCAGCAGCCGCCGCTCGGCCGGCAGGCTCTCGCCGTAGCGGCGGATCAGCTCGCGCAGCGTCGCCTCCAGCTCGGCCCGCCGGGCGTCCGGCAGCAGGTCGCGCAACGGCGTGATCAGCGGCGGGTCGGGGGCGATCCTGCGCTGCCCGTCGACGAGGCGGGTGAGCTTGTCGAAGGCCTGCGCCGTGGTCCTGGTGCGGGCTTTGGCGAGCGCCTTGCCGGTCCGCTTGCGTATGCCCGCGCCTGGCTGCTCCTCGGGCAGCAGCGCGGTGAGCTGGTCGGTGTCGTCCTGCGCGTACCAGATGTCGAGGGTGCCCATGCCGGCGAAGAGCTGCATGCGCTCGCGGTAGGACTCCACGGCGCCGCGGACGATCGCCCCGCGCTTGGCGGCGCTGAAACCGCGGGCGCGGGCGACGATCTCCAGGCTGGCCGTCAGCCGCTTGAGGTCCCATTCGAAGGGGCCGGGCAGCGTCTCGTCGAAGTCGTTGATGTCGAAGACGAGATGGCGCTCGGGGGAGGCCAGCAGCCGGAAGTTGAGCAGGTGCGCGTCCCCGCACAGCTGGGTGGTGAGCCCGGTGTGCGGTGCCGTGCCGAGGTCGGCCGCCATGATGCCGGCGGCGCCCCGGTAGAAGCGGAAGGGCGACTCCAGCATGCGGCCGTAGCGGATCGGCACCAGCTCCTGGACCCGCTCGGCGGACTGCCGTTCCAGCAGGTCCACCGGGTCGAAGCGCTTCTTGCCCGGTGCGAAGCGGGCGTGTGCCGACCGTGGCAGGCGGCGGCGTACCGCTTTGCCGTGTGCGGCCCGCTCGGCGGGACTGCGCCGTTCCGCGGCGCCGCCGAGCGGGTCGGGGACTGTGTCACGCATGGGCTCACCGCCCTCCGTTGCCTCCATCCTGACCCCGACCCGGCGACTCCGCCACGCGAGCGTATGTCACTGTCCGTGACGGATGGTGACGGTGCCGCCGTCCACCGATCGGTGGACGGGAGTGTGGCCGTACGGCCGTTCCCCGTGCGGGTGAGCGGCGCGATGGTGGGTTCATGACGGACGACGTGGTGAAGGTGCGCGGGCTTCGCAAGCGGTATGGCGACGTCGACGCGGTGAACGGGGTGGATCTCGGCATCCGGCGCGGTGAGGTGTTCGGGATCCTGGGGCCGAACGGGGCCGGCAAGAGTACGACGGTGGAGATCCTGCAGGGCCACAGGCGCCGCGACAGCGGCGAGGTCGCGGTGCTCGGGCAGGACCCCGGCACCGCGGACCGGGCGTGGCAGGCGCGGGTCGGGATCGTGTGGCAGGACGAGTCGGCGGCGGCCGAGCTGACCGTCGCCGAGACCGTGGGGCACTTCGCGCGCTACTACCCGCGGCCGCGCGACCCCGCCGAGGTCATCGACCTGGTGGGCCTGACGGAGAAGGCCGGCAGCCGCACCAAGGCGCTGTCCGGGGGGCAGCGCAGGCGGCTCGACGTGGCCCTCGGCGTGATCGGCGGCCCCGAGCTGCTGCTGCTCGACGAGCCGACGACCGGCTTCGACCCGGCCGCACGACGGCAGTTCTGGTCGCTGATCCGCCGGCTCGCCGACGAGGGCACCACGATCATCCTCACCACCCACTACCTGGACGAGGCCGAGGCGCTGGCCGACCGCCTCGCGGTGATCGCGGCGGGCCGGGTCGTCGCCGAGGGCGAACCCGGCTCGCTGGCCGGGCGGGCGCAGGCGCGCGCGACCGTGCACTGGGCGGAGCCGGACGGCACCGCGCGCAGCGAGGCGACCGACACCCCGACCCGTACGGTCGCGGAGCTGGCCCGACGCTTCGACGGCGAGATCCCCGAACTTCGGGTCACCCGGCCCACGTTGGAGGACATCTACCTGCGGCTCATCGGATCGGAGGACGCGTGATGGCCGAAACCGCCGCCAGGGCGCTCGGGGTGGTCGGCGACGACCGCACCGCACGGCTGCCGGGCGCCTGGCGCCTGGGCCTGCTGCGCGGGGCGATGGAGATCCGGATGTTCTTCCGGCTGCGCGAGCAGGTGGTCTTCACCTTCGCCTTCCCCATCGTCTTCCTCTTCCTGTTCGCCTCGATCTTCCACGACGACATGGCGGACACCGGCTCGACCGCCTCCCAGTACTACGTGGCCTCGATGACCGCCGCCGGCATCATGTCCACCAGCTTCCAGTCGCTGGGCATCTCCATCGCCATCGAGCGCGACGACAAGGTGCTGCGGCGGCTGCGCGGCACCCCGATGCCGCCGGCCGCGTACTTCCTCGGCAAGATATGGCTGGTTCTCGCCACCGGGCTGATGGAGACGGCCGCGCTGCTCGTCTTCGGCGCCGCCGTCTACGACGTGGACCTGCCCTCCGGCCTCGGCGGCTGGCTCACCCTCGGCTGGATCTTCGTGCTCGGCATCACCGGCTGCGCCCTGCTGGGCATCGCGATCAGCAGTGTGCCCAAGTCCGGCAAGAGCGCCACGTCGGTGGTCGTCCTGCCCTTCCTGGTGCTGCAGTTCATCTCCGGGGTGTACATCCTCATCGACACGGTGCCGAACTGGATGCTGACCGTCGGCGCGCTCTTCCCGCTGAAGTGGATGTGCCAGGGCCTGCGCGGGGTGTTCCTGCCGGACGCGGCCGCAGCCCTGGAACCGGCGGGCAGTTGGGAATACGGACGTATCGCCCTGGTGCTGGGCGCCTGGTGCATCGGAGGATTGGTGCTGTGCCTGCTGACCTTCCGCTGGAAGAGCCGGAACGACGGCTGACGGTGCCGGCCGTGCGGCCCGCTCCGGCCGTGCCCGCCGCGGGCGGCCCCCGCGGCGGGCACGTCTGGGAGCGCAGCTTCCTGCCGTGGGACGCGTACTTCGCCGTGGTGTGGGTCGGCACGGTGCTCTTCGCGCTCGCCGCCGAGAGCCCGGGCATCCGCGTACGGGTCGCCGCCGCCTGCCTGTTCTGCCTGCCGGTGTTCTGGTACGTGTGGGTCGGCCGCCCGCTGCTGGTCATGCAGTCGCAGACCACCGGCACGCCTGCCGCCGTACGCTACCTGGCCGGCCTGGTGCTGCTGTTCCTGCCGCCCGCCGCGCTGGTCGGCGAGACCCGGCTGGCCACCTTCGCCCTCGTGCCGCAGTGCTTCATGCTGCTGCGGGTGCCCGGCGCGCTCACCGCCGTCGCGGTCATCAACACCGCACCGGTCGCCGCGTGGGCGCTGGTCTGGCGGCCCGACACCCACGACCTGTACTACAACTCCGTCTTCGCGGTCGTCACCCTCGCCTTCTCCGCGGTCGTCGGCAGCTGGATCATCCGCGTCATCGAGCAGAGCACCGAACGCGCCGAACTGGTCGCGGAACTGGACGCCAGCCGCGGCGAGATCGCCCGGCTGTCCGCGGAACACGGCGCCCTTGCCGAGCGTGAACGGCTCTCCCGGGAGATCCACGACACCCTCGCGCAGGGCTTCACCAGCATCCTGATGCTCGTCCAGGCCGTCGAGACCGAACTCGCCGCCGACCCCGCCCTCGCCCGCCGCCACCTCGCCCTGATGGCAGGCACCGCCCGGGAGAACCTGGCGGAAGCACGCGCCCTGGTCGCGGGCACCGCCCCCGCGGGCCTGGACGGCGGCTCCCTGCCCGACGCGGTACGCCGCCTCGCCGCCCGCCACAGCGAGCAGACCGGCGCACCCGCCACCGTCGCCATCACCGGTGCCGTACGCGCCCTGCCCGCGGCCGTCGAGGTCGTGGCCCTGCGCAGCTGCCAGGAAGCGCTGGCCAACTCCCGCCGGCACGCAGGCCCCGCCGTCCCCGTCGCGCTCGACCTGGACTACGCCGAGGACACCCTGCGCGTCGCGGTACGCGACACCGGCCGCGGCTTCGACCCCGCGGGGCCGCCCGGCGGCGGATACGGCCTGCCCGGGCTGCGGGCCAGGGCCGCCGAGATGGGCGGCACCGCCGCCGTCGACAGCGCCCCCGGCCGCGGCACCTCGATCACCGTCACCCTGCCGCTCGCCGCCGCCGCAAGGAGCACCCCGTGATCCGCATCCTGCTCGCCGACGACCACCCCGTCGTCCGCGAGGGCCTCCGCGCGATGCTCGACGCCGAGCCCGACCTCGACGTCGTCGGCGAGGCGTCGAGCGGCCCGCAGGCCGAGGCGCTGGCCGCCTCCCTGCGGCCCGACATCGTGCTCATGGACCTGCGGATGCCGGACGGCGGCGGCGTCGAGTCCATCGTCCGCATGACCGCGGCCGGGCTGCCCTGCCGGGTCATCGTGCTGACCACCTACGAGACCGACGGCGACATCCTGCGCGCCGTCGAGGCCGGCGCCGCCGGCTACCTCCTCAAGGACCTGGCCCGCGGCGAACTCGCCGACGCGGTACGCGCCGCCGCCCGCGGCGAGACGGTCCTGGCCCCCACGGTCGCCGCCCGCCTGGTCGACCGCCTCCGCGTCCGCCCGGAACGCCCCCACCTGTCCGACCGCGAGACCGCCGTCCTGCGCCTGGTCGCCGACGGCTGCACCAACGCGGAGATCGGCCGCCGACTCTTCATCGGCGAGTCCACGGTCAAAACCCACCTGCTGCGCACCTTCACCAAACTCGGCGTGACCGACCGCACGGCGGCGGTGACCTCGGCCATGCGCCACGGGCTGCTGTGACCTCGTGGCAACCACCGCAGGGGCGCGGGGAACTGCGCGCCCAATCACGCACCGAGGGAAGGCCGCACCGCCGCGGCAAGTGGCACCCCCGTAGGCGCACCCCCCGGGCACCGCAGGTTCACGCGCCCGCCACATACGCAGGGAAGGAACGGGCCGGGTGGCCGGTCACGTCGTGGACCGCGGAGGTCACGGCGGCATTGCCGCCGCCCCGCACATGGCGGAAGAGGGCCAGCTGCCACTCCACCGCCCGCTCCCCGCCGCCGCCCCGGCGCATCGCGTCCGCGAAGTCCGCCGGCTCCAGCGCTTCGTACCGCAGGGTGCGCCCGCTCGCCTGCCCGAGCAGCCGCAGCGCCTCGCCGTGCGTGAGCGCGGACGGCCCCGTCAGGTCGTAGACCTGGCCGCCGTGCCCGTCCGACGTGAGGGCGATCGCGGCCACCTCCCCGACGTCCCTGGTGTCGACGAAGCTCACGGCCGCGTCCCCCGCGGGAAGCCCCAGCACCCCCCGCGTCCGCAGGCCCTCGGCGAAGCCCTCGCCGAAGTTCTGCTGGAACCAGTTCGGCCGCAGCACGGTCCACTCCCGCCCTGACATCCGCACGTCGTGCTCCCAGCTCGCCATCGGCACCAGCGACGGCAGGCGGTCAGCGCCGAGCACCGACAGCAGCACCACCCGCCGCACATCGCCCGCCTGGTCGAGCAGCTGGTGCATGAGCAGTTCCGGCTCCGGCTGCCCGAAGGGGCCGACCACGTAAAGGCCCTCGGCCCCTTCCAGGGCCGGCAGCCACGTGTCGCGGTCGGCCCAGTCGAAGCGGACCGGCTCGACACCGGGCGCCGCGGCCCCGGGCGTACGGGCGGCGGCGCGGACCTTCGCACCGCGCGCGACGAGCGCGTCCACCACCGGCCGCCCGCTCTTGCCCGTCGCCCCGATCACCAGCACGTTCATGACGTCTCAGCTCCTTCGTGTGTGCCTTGCGAAGCCGACACTATGGACCGAGCCGCGGATGATGAATGCCGCAGAATCCGGAATTCATGTCCATGCGTCCGGCCGCGACAGGGGCGGCCGCCGTAGACTGCCCGGCATGGACGTACTGGCCGACGCACTCGCCGCGATGCGCACGGGCCGGACGCGCTCGGCCCGTACCGAGGTCCGCGCCCCCTGGGGCCTGCGCTTCCCCGAGGTCGGCGGCGCCACTTTCCATGTCGTCCTGGAAGGCGAGTGCTGGCTGCTGCCGCCGGATGCGGGCGCCGCCGTCCGGCTCGGCCCTGGCGACGCCGTCTTCCTGCGGCACGGCAGCCCGATGAGCCTCGCGGACGACCCGGCGACGCCCCTGACCGACTTCGTCCCGGGCGACTGGGAGCCGGGCCAGACGATCGGCCGGGTGGAGATCGAAGGGCCGGGGCCGCGCACCCTGCTGCTGTGCGGCGCCTATCCGCTGGGCCGCGCGCGTCCGCACCCGCTGATGGCCGAGCTTCCCGACCTGGTCCACCTGCCGTGCAGCCCCGCGGACCAGCCGGCGCTGCATGCCGCGATCGGCCTGCTCAGCACCGAGCTGGACGTGCGCAGGCCCGGCAGGGACGGCATCGTGCCCGCGCTGGTGGACGCCCTGCTGCTCTACATCCTGCGCGGCTGGCTCGCGGACAGGTCGGCCGCCGAGGCCCGGGGCGCGGGCCGGCCGGGCTGGGCCACGGCCCTCACCGACCCGGCGGTCGGCCCGGCGCTGGAGGCGATCCACGCCGAGCCGTCCCGCGCCTGGACGGTGGAGGAGCTGGGCGCGTGCGGCGGCCTGTCGCGTTCGGCGTTCGCCCAGCGCTTCACGGCCCTGGTGGGCACGCCGCCGCTGACGTACCTGACGTGGTGGCGTATGACGGCCGCGGGCCGGCTGCTGCTGTCGGGGGACGCACCGCTGCGCGTGGTGGCCGAGCAGGTCGGCTACAGCGCGGAGTTCGCCTTCGCGAAGGCCTTCAAGCGCGAGTACGGGATCGCGCCGGGCCGCTACCGCAGGTCCGCGGAGGTGCCGTCGGGCTGACGGCCGCTGAACGCCCGTGAGCCGACCGCCGTCGCAGGGCCGCTGAACGCCCGTGAGCCGCCTCGTCGGTGACGGGGCGGCTCACGGGGTGGGCGGGGGTCCTGCGGGGCCTCAGCGGCCCGCGGCGGCGGTCACAGGCCGCCGGTGAAGAGCAGCCGGTTCGGCGAGCCCGCGCTGACGCTCAGCACGTTCGCGGTGGCCTGTCCCGCAACCCAGTTGCCCACGGTCTGCGAGTCGGCGGACGGGTTCGCCGCCTTGTAGAGCAGCGCGACGCCCGCCGCGTGCGGGCTGGCCATCGACGTGCCGCTCAGCGCGACGCTGCCGCCGCCGAGCTTGGCGGAGGTGATGTTCTGGCCGGGCGCGTACAGCGTCAGGCAGTCGCCGAAGTTGCTGAAGCCCGTCTGCCGGTCGGCGGAGTCGGTCGCCCCGACGGTGAAGGCGCCCGCGGCGCCGGCGGGCGAGATGTTGCAGGCGTCCTCCGAGCTGTTGCCCGCGGCCACCACGGGCAGCACACCCGCGTCGGCCACCGCGGTGGCGGCGTCGTTGACCGCGGGGGAGAAGCCGCCGCCGAGCGAGGCGTTCAGCACGGCGGGCTGCTGGGCGTTCTTCGCCACCCAGTCGAAGCCCGCGATGATCCCGGCCCAGCTGCCGGTGCCGTCGCAGCCCAGCACCCGGACGCTGACCAGCTTGGCCTGCGGGGCGACACCGTAGGTGGCGCCGCCGACCGTGCCGGCGACATGGGTGCCGTGGCCCTGGCAGTCCTGCCCGTTGCGGCCGTCGCCGACGGCGTCGAAGCCGGGCACGGCCCGCCCGCCGAACTCGCTGTGGCCGAAGTCGATACCGGTGTCCATGATGTACGCGGTCGCTCCCGCGCCCTTGCCGGTGGTGGTGAACTGCCCGTCGAGCGGCAGGTTGCGCTGGTCGATCCGGTCCAGGCCCCAGCTGCTTGCCGCGGCCCTGATGCCGCGCTGCCCGGCCGCGGGCCGGGTGGTGGTGCCGGTGGCGGTGCCCAGGTCGAAGGCGGACACCGTGGCGTTCTCCTCGACCGCCTCGACGCCGGGCATCCTGCGGACCGCGTCGAGCTGCGTGGAGTTGAGCGTGACGGCGAAGCCGCGCAAGGCGCTGCTGTAGGTGAAGAAGGGCTTGACGCCGGTCTTCTGCGCCATCGCCGAAGGGTCGAGTGCCTTCTGCACGGTGACGATGTACTGCCCGGCGACGGCGTCCGCGTGCGTGCGCAGCGGGGCGAGCGTGGCGGCGGGCGTGGGAAGGGGGATGGCGGCGACGGCGGGTGTGCCGACCGCGGTCAGTGGTGCGAGGACCAGTGCCGCGGCTGTCAGGCCGCGCGCGAACAGGCGCATGTCGGACTCCGGTGGGGACGGTGGCGGTTCTGTGGTGGGGCGTGCCCGCGTGTGGTGCCGCCCGCCGTCAGGTGCGGCGTGCACGGGCGTACGAGGGCGTGGCCGCACCTACGATCTGACGATCACTCACCTCGGCGGGCCCGACACACGTACGAGGCGGGGGTGTGTCAGCCGAATGGCTGCCGCATCCGGCGTATATGCGCAGCCGTGGCCATATGCCGCGCCCTACCGGAGCGCCGCGGAAGGGGAGGCCGCCGCGTGCAGCAGCAGTTCGGAGCCGAGCGCGGTGAGGGTGTGGTGGCTCGACCGTCCGCTGCGCCGGGTGGCGACCAGCCCCGCCCGCCGCAGCACCGTGGCGTGCTCGCTGGCCGACGCGGGCGACAGGCCGACCTTGCGGGCCAGCTGACCCGTCGTCACACCGTCGGCGATCACCTCCAGGACGGCGGCCCTGCTGTGCCCGAGCAGCGCGGCAAGTCCCTCGTGCGGGCCGCCCGGCGGCGCAAGCAGCGGGTGGCGGCCGGCGCCGGGCGCCACCTCGTAGTAGAGCGTCGGCTGCTCCTCGTCCGGGTCGCAGGGCACGTACGAGCTGAAGGCGCCGGGTGCCAGCACCAGTCCGCGCCCACCGAGGTGGTAGTCGTACTCGGTCTCCGCCCTGGTCTGCACTTCGAGCACCGGCGCCCGCCAGCGCATCCGCGGGCCGAGGCTGTGCAGCACCTCCTCGATGCCGCCGTCACCCAGCTGGCGGTTGCGGGCGGCCCGATCCGCGGCAAGGGCGGAGGCCAGCGCGCGCCAGTACGGTGCCACGGCCACCCGGTGGTAGTCGCGGACCGCCGCGGCCAGCCGGTCCGCCGCCGCACGGTCGCCGTCGGCCAGGTCCCAGGTCCAGCGGGGCAGCGGGCGGTGCCTGCCGACGTACTCCAGGTCGGCGCGCAGCACCTGCCGCGGTGTGCTCAGCAGCCGCTCCAACTCCTCGTCGAGCGTGTGCAGGCCGACGTTGGGGCGCAGGAAGCGCGGAACCGGGTGCGCAGGGTTGCCCGGCGCGATCTGCGCGAAGTACGGCTCCCCGGCCCGCCGCCGGCCCGTACCGCCGCCCGGCGCCGGTCCTGACGCGGCCAGGCCCGCGAGCACCAGCCGCCGCCAGCCGTCGAGACCGGGCGTGCCGGTGCGCTGCGCCAGCCGGAAGGCGCTGAAGGTGGTGGCCGCCAGCGGGCTCGGGCGGCCCGCTATCCGGGTGCGGGCCAGGTCGGTCAGCGTGAAGTGGATGCGCACGGACTCCCCCATTTGCTTCGACCAGGGCCGAAACGTGTCGCCGCAGTCCTTTCTACACGGCACGGTGGTTGTGCGCGGCGCCCCTGAACGTACGGGGGCGTGACAGGGCCGCCGCGCCCTGGGAGCCGGCCACCGGACCGCCTGGTCACGGGACCGCCGCACGCAACGGGAGGACGCGGGATGAGAGCACGGCAGTGGGCTCAGGGGCGCGGGACGCGCGCCACGGCGCAAGGCGCGGCGCAGACCGCGGCGGGAACGTCCGCCCGCGGACGGGCCTCCGCCAGGATCGGCGGCGCGGCCCTGGTGGCGGGTGCGGTCGCCGCCGCCCTGCTCGCGGTACCGGCCGACGCCAGTGCCGCGGCATCCGGCGGCGGCATCCCCCACCTGCCGGGAGTCCCGGCGGACGTGACGGGCCTGCAAGGCCCCGTCGTCACCCACCCGGTGCAGGAGTCGTTCGACTATCCCGCGGGCGAGGTGTGCGCCTTCCCCTCGCACGCCGACTTCCCGGTGAGCGACCTGACCACCAGCACGTGGACGGACGCGGCCGGCACCCCGGTCTTCGCGATCGAGAGCGGCCCGCTGATCATGAAGGTCACGAACCTCGCGACCGGCAGGTCCGTCGAGCGCGACATCTCCGGCACCGGTGTGATCACCTACCCGGACCCCGACTCGTTCGTCCTCAGCGGCAACGACTGGTCGGCGGGCTTCCACACCGGCGACCACCCGCACAACCAGTGGATCGTGGCGAGCACCTTCATGTCCGTCAAGATCAGCACGGTGGCGGGCAAGAGCACCAGGACGCTGCTGGCGCTGGCGGGACCGTACGAGGACCTCTGCAAGACGCTGTCGTGAGTCGGGCGCACGGGTCGGCGGGCTGACAGGCCGGCGGGCGTTCGGCTTGGCAATAGCCACGCCGAACGCCCGCCGGTATTGCCGCGTGCTGCGGGGGCTTCAGGCCTCGGCCACCGGGGCCGGGTCGCGCCACATCGGGTACATCTGCGGGCCGCCGGGAAGGTCGATGGTGCTGCCGCTCCATACGAAGCCGAGGCGGGCGTAGAGCGCGCGGCTGCGCGTGGAGCTGGCCTCCAGATAGGCGGCGCGGCCCTCGCGGTCGCAGCGGGCCAGCACGTTGTTGATCAGCTCGGTGCCGCGGCCCTGGCTGCGGGCGGAGCTGTCCACCGCGATCAGCATCAGGTGCTCGTGCGCCCGGTCCTTGGGGTGGTTCTCGTCCAGGATCCTGGCGATGGCCTCGACACGCTCGTTGTCCGGGTCGACGGCCAGCCGCAGTTGCGCGGGACCGTCGTCGTCGGCCGGGTGGCCGCCTTCCGGCACCGAGAACCACAGCGCCACGCCGGAGCCGTCCTCCGCCAGGTCGACGTAGCCCTCGGCCAGGGCGGAGGCCGCGAAGGCGCCCATCATCGTGCCGTGCTTGGCCCGCCGGTCGTCCGGGTCGGGAAACACCCAGCCGCTGACCGGGTCCTCACCGAAGACCCGGTCCAGCAGGTCGGTCACCGCAGCCGCGTCGTCCTGCCCGGCCCGTCGGATCGCCACACCCATGTGCTTGTCCTCCGCCTGTCCGCTGGTGGTATCAACTGATCATGCCCATAGGGCGGTTGCAGCCTAAGCCCTGGCGGAGGACGGGGTGGCGGCGGAGTCCTCCGCTGCGGTCCGGGCCTCGATCGCGTGCAGTACGGCGACCATGTCGGCGCCGCCGTGGCCCAGTCCCACGGTCTCGTCGAAGAGGGCATGGCAGACGTCGAGCAGCGGCGACGCCAGACCGGCGGCACGGGCCGCCTCGGCGATGAGCCGGTTGTTCTTGAGCACGTCCAGTGCGGCGGCCTGGACCGCGAAGTCACGGTCCCTTAGTTTGGGCGCCTTCGCCCGGGACACCGTGCTGGCCATCGGCCCGGCGTCCAGCACGGCGAGGAAGGTGTCGCGGTCGAGCCCGTGCCGGTCGGCGAAGTGGAAGGCCTCGGTGAGCCCGGTGACCATGGTGATCAGGAAGAGGTTCACCGACAGCTTCGTGAGCAGCGCGTTCGGCACCGGCCCGCAGTCGGCGGCGTCCCGGCACATCGGCCCGAGCAGCGGCCGTACGGTCTCCACGGCCGGCCCGTCCCCGGCCAGCATGGCCACCAGCTGCCCCTCTTCCGCCGGACCGCGCGACCCCGACACCGGCGCCTCCACGTAACGTCCGCCCGCCGCACGGACGTCGGCCGCCAGCCCGTGCGAGTAGCCCGGTGAGGTCGTCCCCATGTGCACGAGGGTCCGCCCCCCGACCAGCCCGCGGAACGCACCGGTCCCGCGTCCGAGCACAGCGTCGACGGCGCCGCCGTCCGCGAGCATCAGGAAGACCACGTCGCTTTCCCGCAGCACCTCGGCCGCGTCCCGCGCGACCCTCCCCCCGGCCGCCCGTACCGCCTCGCACCTCGCGGCCGTCCGGTTCCACACGAGCAGCGGCGTCCCCCCGCCCGCCGCCAGGTGACGCGCCAGATTGACGGCCATGGGCTGCCCCATGACCCCGAGCCCGAGAAACCCGACTCTGAGCATCCCGCCACGCCCTTCCGCCCATGCCGCATGCTTGCGCTCTATGACGGCCGTCATAATACTGGCTTCTATGACCACCGTCATAGAAGCCGCCCCTTCACAGCCGCCGGATGCGCGGTCCGCACCGGATCCCGCTTCCCGGGAGCAGGGGAGAGACCCCGAGCCGTCGGCCCGGCGCTGGCAGACCGCGTTGGCCACACCCGCGGACGCCGCCGCACTGGCGGACCTGTTCGCCGCGTGCTCTTTGGAGACCGTCCGCCTCCGCTTCTTCGGTCGGGTCCGCGCCCTGCCCGCCGAATACCTGGCCGACGTCCTGGCCGGCCGCCCCGACGTGCACGACGCGGTGGTGGCATACGCGTACGGAGCGAGCAAGGCGCACCTCGTCGGTCTCGCGAGCCTCGCCACGCCCCCGGGCGGGCGGACGGCGGAACTCGGGGTGCTCGTCGCCGACGCCTGGCAGCGGCAGGGCGCGGGCCGCGCCATGGTCGACCTGCTGCTGACGCGGGCCCGCGCCCGCGGGGTGCGGCGCGTCGGCGCCGCCGTACTGCCGGGCCGTTCCGCCCTGCTCGCGGCGCTGGGCCGCCGGCTGCCCGCCGAGCACCTGGCACTTTCCGCGGACGGACCCAGCGGCGTCTATAGGCTGGACTGACCAGAAGGAGGCCCGCGATGACGGCACCCCGCACACACGGCCCGCGGGAGCGCATGGTCTTCGCCGCGGCCCAGCTCATCCGGCGCGACGGCGTCGGCGCGACCGGCATGCGCGACGTCGCCGCCCGCGCGGAGGCGCCCCGCGGTTCGCTCCAGCACTACTTCCCCGGCGGCAAGGAGCAACTGGTCAACGAGGCCGTGACCTGGGCCGGCCGCTACGCGGGCAAGCGCATCGACCGCTACCTCGCCGCCCTGCCCGAGCCCACCCCCGGCGCCCTCTTCGCGGCGATGACCAAGCAGTGGATCGACGAGTTCGAGGCCACCGGCTTCGGCACGGGCTGCCCGGTCGCCGCGGCCACCGTCGACTCGACGGCCTCCACCCCTTCGGCCCGCGAGGCCACCGCCACCGCCTTCGCGTCCTGGTCCACCCCCCTGACCGCCGCCCTGACGACCCTCGACGTCCCCCCCACCCGCGCCCCCGCCCTGGCCACCCTGATGATCTCCACCCTGGAGGGCGCCATCCTCCTGTCCCGCGCCCAAGAGTCCACCACCCCCCTCATGACGGTCACCAAAGAACTCACCCCCCTCCTCAACGCCTCCACCACCCCCTGACCCGCCCCAGCCTGTGAAGGCGCCGCGGGCCGGCCCAGGGGGCGCGGGGAACTGCGCGCCCGGCCCCATCGGACGGATCGCAGGCAACGCCACAGCAAGTGGCACCCACCCCGCCCCCGCCTGTGAAGGCGCCGCGGGCCAGCCCAGGGGGCGCGGGGAACTGCGCGCCTGGCCCGATCGGACGCGCGGCAGGCATGCGGCAGCAAGTGGCACCCACCCGGCCCCCGCCTGTGAAGGCGCCGCGGGCCAGCCCAGGGGGCGCGGGGAACTGCGCGCCCGGCCCGATCGGACGCGCGGCAGGCATGCGGCAGCAAGTGGCACCCCCTCCCCCTCCCGCATAAGGTGCGAATTGCCGGGCGCCCCCCCACCAGGCCCGCGCCCCGCGCACCGAGGCAAGCCAGCCGGCAGGCAATCGGCAAGCCAGCCAGCAGGCAACCGGCAGGCAACCGGCAGGCAAGGAGCCGCACCGACGGCAGTCGGCCAGGCCGGCAGGGCCAGGCAAGGGCCGAAGAGCGCCCACGGCGAGTGAGGAGCACCACCGCCATGACAAACGGCAAGATCATCGTCGGCGTCGACGGCTCGACCCCCGCCCAACAAGCCTTGCGCTGGGCCGGCCGCCAGGCCGAACTGACCGGTTCCTCGCTGGTCGCCGTGATGGCCTGGGAGCTGCCAGGAGCCTTCGGCTGGGCGGGAGTCCCCGGCCTCCCGCAGGACCTCGATCTGGAGGAGCCCGCCGCCAGGGCGCTCGCGGAGGCGGTCGCGGACGCCCTCCCGCCGCAGCAGGCGGAATCGGTCGAGCAGGTGGTCGTGATGGGCAACCCGGCCCAGGCCATCCTGGACCGGGCGGAGGGCGCGGACCTCATCGTCGTGGGCGTCCGCGGCCACGGCACCTTCCGCGCCACCCTCCTCGGTTCGGTAAGTCATACAGTCACAGTTCACGCGTCGTGCCCGGTGGTGGTGGTGCGTGGGACCACCGAAGTGACGGGATAGCCGCAGCTCATCGCACGTGGACGAGAGTTATCCACAGGCTGTGACGACAGCCGCTCCTGAGGTGTGCTCGGCGGAGCATCATGGGGGCATGAACGAAACGACCGGATCCGCCAGCGGGTCCACGCCCGAATCCGACGCCGTGCCCGCCGTGCCCGCTCCCTCCCCCGCCCCGTCGGGCTCCCGGGACGGCGCCCTGCCCGACGCCGTCCCGGGCTCGCTCCCCGACTGGGAGAAGAGGTATCGCGCACCCCGGGTGGGTCTGCCGGAGTGGGCGGAGGACGCCCCGGACCGCAGCCTGTACGTGTCCGACGTCACCGGTACGTACGAGCTGTACGCGTGGAATCGGACGACGGGCGAGCGCCGCCAGGTCACCGACCGGCCGAACGGCACGACGGACGGCACGCTCAGCCGCGACGGCGAATGGGTGTGGTGGTTCTCCGACACCAACGGCGACGAGTTCGGCGTGTGGATGCGCCAGCCGTTCGGCGGTGGCGAGGACATACCGGCCGCCCCGGGCCTCGCCCCCTCCTACCCGGCGGGCGTGGCGCTGGGCGTCGGCGGCCTGGCCGTCGTGGGCCGCTCCACCGACGACGAGGGCACGACCGTGCATGTCGTGCCGCCGGACGGCGCGGAGCCGTACGAGATCTACCGGCACGAGGAGTCCGCGGGCGTCGGCGACCTGTCGGAGGACGGCACGCTGGTGGTGATCGAGCACACCGAGCACGGCGACGCGATGCACAGCGCGCTGCGGGTGCTGCGGGTCGCGGACGGCTCGGTGGTGGCCGAGCTGGACGACACCGAGGGCGGCACCCGGGAGCTGGGCCTTGACAGCCTCGGCTTCGCACCGGTGCCGGGCGACACCCGGCTGCTGGTCGGCCACCAGCGGGCGGACCGCTGGCTGCCGATGATCTGGGACGTCGCGACCGGCGAGGAGAGCGCGCCCGCGATAGACCTGCCGGGCGACGTGCAGGCCGAGTGGTATCCGGACGGCAGCGCCCTGCTGGTGGTGCACGACTTCCGTGCCCGCAGCGAGATGTTCCGCTACGACCTGGCGGACGGCACGCTGACCGCGCTGGACACCCCGCGGGGTTCGGTGGGCGGCGCCACCGCCAGGCCGGACGGCACGGTCGAGTACCTGTGGTCGTCGGCCGCCCGGCCCCCGGCGGTGCGCTCGACGACCGGCGCGGTGGTGCTGGAGGCCCCGGGGCTGCGGGCGCCGGACTCGGTCCCGGTGGAGGACGTGTGGGTGGACGGCCCGGGCGGCCGTATCCACGCCCTGGTGCAGCGGCCGCCCGCGGGCGCCGGCCGGGTCAGGGGGCCGCTGCCGACGGTCTTCGAGATACACGGCGGCCCGACCTGGCACGAGTCGGACTCCTTCGCGGCCGGCCCCGCGGCCTGGCTGGACCACGGCTTCGCGGTGGTGCGGGTCAACTACCGCGGGTCGACGGGCTATGGCAGGGAGTGGACGGACGCGCTCAAGCACCGGGTGGGCCTGATCGAGCTGGAGGACATCGCCGCGGTCCGCGAGTGGGCGGTGACGTCGGGGCTGGCCGACCCGGCGCGGCTGGTGCTCACCGGCGGCTCGTGGGGCGGCTATCTGACCCTGCTGGGCCTGGGCACCCAGCCGGAGGCGTGGGCGGTTGGCATCGCGGCGGTCCCGGTCGCCGACTACCCGACGGCGTATGCCGACGAGATGGAGGCGCTCAAGTCGCTGGACCGCACCCTCTTCGGCGGCTCCCCCGCCGAGGTGCCCGAGCGCTATGCCGCCTCGTCCCCGCTGACGTATGTGGACAGGGTCGCCGCCCCCGTCTACATCAGCGCAGGCATGAACGACCCGCGCTGTCCGATACGCCAGATCGACAACTACGTGGAGCAGCTGCGGGCGCTGGACAAGCCGCACGAGGTGTACCGGTATGACGCGGGCCACGGCTCGCTGGTCGTGGAGGAGCGCATCAAGCAGGTCCGGCTGGAGCTGGCCTTCGCCCTACGCCATGTGGGCGGCTGATCCGGCCGGCTCGTCGGCGCCGCTCGCCGGCTCCGGTTCGCCGGGGTCCGGCGGGGCGACCAGGCCGAGGGCCGCGTCGTCCCGGGCCTCGGCCTCCCGGCGGGCGAGCCGGAAGTACATGAAGACGACGAAGCCGGCGAAGACGAACCACTCACCGGTGTAGCCGAGGTTCTGGAAGGCCTTGAGGTCGAGGCCGCTGCCCGGGGGTGCCACCGGGGGTACCGGCTTCAGGGGCGCCGCCGAGTGGGTGGCGGTGATCCAGCCGCTGTAGACGGGATAAGGAAGGACGTTGACGAGAGTCGCGGCACTGATGATGCCGAGCTGCCCGGTCGGCAGCCCCCCGGGGGCGGCGGGCACGCCGTTGCTGCCCGCGGTCTCCGCGTACTGCATCGCTCCGGTCACGGTGACCTCGCCGGCCGGGGCGGGCGGTACCGCACCCCGCTCGGCGGCGGACGGGACGTCGCCGGGCAGCCAGCCGCGCACGACGGGCAGCGCGGCACCACCGTCGACCCGGAGAGGAGTGAGCACGTAGTAGCCGTTGCGGCCGTCGAGCAGGCGGTCGGGCACGAGGAGCTGGTGGGCGGTGTCGAAGCGGCCGATCGCGCTGACCGGGCGGCCGGAGGCGTCCGGCGGCACCTGGGTCCTGGTGTCGGGCAGCAGTGAGGCCAGTGGCACCGGCGCCCGGCCCGCGGTCTGCACCTCGGTGTGCTTGGCGTCCTTGTGTGCGTCCACCCGGGTCTCGAAGCGGCTCAGCTGCCAACTGCCCATGAAGACGCAGAAGGGCACGGCCAGCAGGACGAGCACGCCGACCACCAGCCAGCGCGGGGTGAGCAGGAACCGGTACACGCCTCCACGGTACGGGGGCGTCCCGGGCCGCCCGCCACCGGGACCCTGCGGGCACACCCTAGGGCGCCGGGGTCTCCGGGACCGCGTCCGGCAGCGGAGTGGTCGTGTAGATGGTGCCGGCGCAGGCGCCCTGCAGTGTGGGGCCGAAGACGACGGGGGCGCCTGCCGCCGGTGTGTGGCGCAGCGAGAGGTCGCCGGGCTGCCCGGTGGGGGTGCCGGAGGGCACGTCGTTCGACGCCATCGGGTTGCCCGCCGAGGTCCCGCCGGCGTCGGGCGCCGCGGTGTTCGTCGGGGTGTCGCTCGGGGTCGGGGAGTCCGGCGGCGAGCTCGGCTGCGGACAGCCGCCGGGTCCGGTGTCCGCGGGCACCCAGACGAAGTCGACCTCGTAGTGCTCGCCCGGGGCGAGGACCAGCGAGGCGCCGGCCGGGTCGGCAGGCAGTTCGCCGGCGGGGTCGTCGGCGGTGTGGTTGACCACGGTGATCTGCGAGAGGTCGGCGTGGCCGACGGGGTAGAGCTGCACCTTGGCGGGGCCGGTCGGCACCGTACAGGCGGATCCGGAGACGTTGGCGACGCGGAACCAGCCGTAGGCGCGTTCACCGGCGTCCAGGGAGCCGGCGTTGCTGGAGCCCTGCCCGAGCTGGCCGCTGGAGCACTCGGGGGTGTCCGGCGGGGCGGTGCGGCCCGGGCTGGTGGCCAGGCTCGACGGTCCGTCGCTGCCCGCGGCGGGGGGCGAGCTGTCCGGCCCCGTGGTGTCCTGCGGGTGGTCGGACCTGCCCGCCTCGCCCGTGGTGCCCCAGATGTCGGTGCGGCCGTCCTCGCCGGGCTCGGCGGCATGCGTGCTGGCCACGGTGGCCGGGGCGGCACTGGTGCGGCCCGAGGTGTCGGCGGCGTGGATCAGCGCGGGCACCGCGGTGCCGACGAGCAGCACCGCGGCGGCGGTGCCGGCCAGCGCCTGCCGCCGGTGCTGGCGGCGGGCCGGCACCGCCCGCCGCAGGTGGTCCAGTGCGTCGGGCGCGGGCTTGAGGTCGCGGACGGCGTCGCGCAGCAGGTCGCGCAGCGCCGCTTCCTCGGGGCTCTCGTCGACCGGCCCGCCGGTCAGGTCGGTCGGGTCGCCCGGGGCGTGCCCGGGGGAGTTGTGCGGGTCCATGCCAGGGGTGTTGTCCGGGGCGTCGGGGGTGGTCATGCCGTGGCCTCCATCGCGACCCGCAGGGCGGCGATGCCGCGCGAGCCGTACGCCTTCACCGAGCCGAGCGATATGCCCAGCGTCTCGGCGACCTGGGCCTCGGTCATGTCGGCGAAGTAGCGCAGCACCAGCACCTCGCGCTGTCTGCGCTGCAGCGTACGCATCGCCGCCTTGAGCTGGTCGCGCTCCAGCAGCTCGTACGCGCCCTCTTCCGCGCTGGCCATGTCGGGCATGGGCTTGGAGAGCAGCTTCAGGCCGAGGATGCGGCGGCGCAGCGCGGAACGGGAGAGGTTGACGACGGTCTGCCGCAGGTAGGCGAGGGTCTTCTCGGGGTCGCGGACCCGGCTGCGCGCGGAGTGCACGCGTATGAAGGCCTCCTGGACGACGTCCTCGCAGGAGGCGGTGTCGTCGAGCAGCAGGGCGGCCAGGCCCAGCAGGGCGCGGTAGTGGGCGCGGTAGGTCTCGGTGAGGTGGTCGACGGTGGTGCCGACGGCCGTCACGGGGTCAGTGCCCTCGCGTTCGCCGGCGGCGCCTTGGGCGGTGTCCACCCGGGCCACCGGCCAGGGCGCGATCACCGGGAGCCCGCCGTAGGGTTGCCCGGTCCGCGCGGGTCGTGCCGGGCGTGCCGGACGTACGGGTACGATCGTCCCCCGCTGCCCGAATACCGTCTCGATGCCCAGTGCCTCCGCCACGTGTGTTGGACACGCATCCCCCCGTCAGGGTTGTACGCGCAAGGCACACCGCCCGACGGAGCGTCAAATATCCCCATGCGCACCAGCTCTTCCTCAGCGCCCCATTTGCACCGACGGCCCCCGTTCACGTTCGGTGTGCAGCACCCCAGGACAGCACCCAGGCAGTGCGCTGACACAAAGACGCTCCCCCATGGCCGGCGGTTGCAGCCACGGGGGAGCAAATTCTCCAACGGTTCGGCGGACGGATTCAAGTGGTCCAGACCAAATTGCGGCCACTTTCCGCCGAATTAAGCGATATTCGCCTGGAATCAGCGCGGTACCAGTGCGGTATCGGTACCGGGGTCGGCACCGGTGCCAGCGCCGGTGTCAGCGTCCGGTGCCGCCGTAGACGACGGCCTCGTCGCTGTCGCTGTCCAGGCCGAACGCCGAGTGCACCGCCTGCACGGCGGGGTTCACGTCGTCCGCCCGGGTGACCACCGAGATGCGGATCTCGGAGGTCGAGATCAGCTCGATGTTGACCCCGGCGTTGGACAGCGCCTCGAAGAAGGTCGCCGTGACGCCCGGGTTGGTCTTCATCCCGGCGCCGACGAGCGAGATCTTGCCGATCTGGTCGTCGTAGCGCAGCGAGTCGAAGCCGATCACCGACTGCGCCCTGGTCAGCGCCTCCATCGCCTTGTGCCCTTCGGCCTTCGGCAGCGTGAAGGAGATGTCGGTCAGCGCGGTGGCCGCGGCCGACACGTTCTGCACGATCATGTCGATGTTGATCTCGGCGTCCGCGACGGCCCGGAAGATCGTCGCCGCCTCGCCCGGCTTGTCCGGCACGCCGACGACGGTGATCTTCGCCTCGGACGTGTCGTGCGAGACGCCGGAGATGATCGCCTGCTCCACTGGCCTGTCTCCTTGCGATGCGATGTGCGGTGCGAGCCGCAGCGCGACCTGCGGCGGAAGGCCCTGCGGCCGTTCGTTGCTGACCCAGGTGCCGGGAAGTCCGGAGAAGGACGAGCGCACGTGGATCGGGATGTTGTAGCGCCGCGCGTACTCCACGCAGCGGTGCAGCAGCACCTTCGAACCGGAGCTGGCCAGCTCCAGCATGTCCTCGAAGGCGATCCAGTCCATCTTGCGGGCCTTCTTGACCACCCGCGGGTCCGCGGTGAAGACGCCGTCCACGTCGGTGTAGATCTCGCAGACCTCGGCGTCCAGCGCCGCGGCCAGCGCGACGGCCGTGGTGTCGGAGCCGCCCCGCCCGAGCGTGGTGATGTCCTTCTTGTCCTGCGACACGCCTTGGAAGCCGGCCACGATCGCGATGTTGCCCTCGTCGAGCGCGGTGCGGATACGGCCCGGCGTCACATCGATGATCCGCGCCTTGTTGTGCACCGAGTCGGTGATCACACCGGCCTGGCTGCCCGTGAACGACTGCGCCTCGTGGCCGAGGTTTTTGATCGCCATCGCCAGCAGCGCCATGGAGATCCGCTCTCCTGCGGTCAGCAGCATGTCGAACTCGCGACCCGCCGGGATCGGCGAGACCTGCTCCGCGAGATCGATCAACTCGTCCGTCGTGTCGCCCATCGCCGACACCACGACAACGACCTGGTGGCCGTTCTTCTTGGTGTCCACGATCCTTCGGGCGACGCGCTTGATGCCTTCGGCATCGGCGACGGAGGAGCCGCCGTACTTCTGCACGACAAGGCCCACGTGCGCTCCTCGCTCAGGGGTGAATCGGTCGGCCCAGTTTAACGAGCAGGTCCGATCCGCCCGGAACGTATCGCATGGTGAGATACGCCGCTCAAAGAATGATCACCGCCGGGAGCCGCCGACACCCCGTACGGAGCCGCCGCGGCCGGCCGCCCCGGGGCGGCCTCACTGCGCCGGGCGCAGCCCCAGCGTCCCCAGCTCGGCCTCCATCACCTTGCCGGCCTCCTCCGCCAGCTCGTCGTCGTCGTCCGCGCCCCCGCCGGTGTCCAGGCCGTTCAGCTCGTCCAGCGGGCTGTCCAGCCGCACGTGCGCGACCAGCGACTGCAGCGCCCGCAGGCTCGCGCTCGCCGTCGAACCCCAGTTGGACAGGTAGGAGAACTGCCACCACCACAGCGCCTCCGACACCCGCCCGGCCGAGAAGTGCGTCAGCCCGTGGGTGAGATCGGCCACGACGTCGGCCATGTCGTCCGAGATCCGGCACGCCACCGGCGTCGACCTCGGCACATACGGGTCGAAGACCTCCGAGTAGACGTCGATCGGCTCCAGCAGCGCCGCGAGCTGCTGCCGCAGGTCGTCCTCGTCCGGCTCGGGTCCCGCGTCCGGCTCGTAGCGCTCGTCGGGCACGAAGTCCTCGTGCGCGCCCAGCCGCCCGCCGGCCAGCAGCAGCTGCGAGACCTCGAGCAGCAGATACGGCACCGCGCTGTCCGGGTCGTCGCCCTTGGCCACCTCGCGCACCGCGACGATGAAGCTCTCGATCTGGTCGGCCACCTGGACGGCGAACTCGTCCGGCTCCTGCGGCACGAACGGCTCGGCCTGCGGCTCCGCCGCGCCGGCTCCCGCGCTCTTGTTCACCACGGTGTCAGACATCGAGCAACCGCCTCCCTTCGAAGGCCCGCCCCAGCGTGACCTCGTCCGCATATTCCAAGTCACCGCCCACGGGCAGGCCGCTGGCCAGCCGCGTCACCCGCAGTCCCATGGGCTTCACCGTCCGGGCGAGGTAGGTCGCCGTGGCCTCGCCCTCCAGATTGGGGTCCGTCGCCAGGATCAGCTCGGTGACGGTGCCGTCGGCCAGCCTGCGCAGCAGTTCCGCGATCCGCAGGTCGTCGGGACCGACACCGTCGATCGGGCTGATCGCCCCGCCCAGCACGTGGTATTTCCCGCGGAACTCCCGGGTGCGCTCGATCGCGACCACGTCCTTGGGCTCCTCGACCACGCAGATCACCGCCGGATCGCGGCGCGGGTCCCGGCACACCCGGCACAGCTCGTCCTGCGCGACGTTGCCGCACACCTTGCAGAAGCGGACCTTCGCCTTGACCTCGGTCAGCACGTGCGCCAGCCGGCGGACGTCCGCGGGGTCGGCCTGCAGGATGTGGAAGGCGATGCGCTGCGCGCTCTTGGGACCCACGCCGGGCAGCCTGCCCAGTTCGTCGATCAGGTCCTGCACCACGCCTTCGTACACGCCGGCACGCCTTCCAGGATTCGGGGGTTCGGGGGTCGTCGGAGGTCGGTCGGGGCCGCCGGGCCGTCAGCAGCCGTCAGCAGCCGTCAGAACAGCCCCGGCAGTCCGCCGCCGAGCCCCTGCGCGAGCGGGCCGAGCTTGCTCTGCTGCAGTTCCTGCGCCGCGTCGGTCGCACTGTGGACGGCGGCGACGACCAGGTCGGCCAGCGTCTCGGTGTCGTCCGGGTCCACGGCCTTCGGGTCGATCACCAGCGCCCGCAGCTCGCCCGCGCCGGACACCGTCGCCTTCACCAGGCCACCGCCCGCCGTGCCCTCGACCTCGGTCTCGGCGAGCTCCTGCTGCGCCGCGGCCAGGTCCTGCTGCATCTTCTGCGCCTGCTGGAGCAGCGCCTGCATATTCGGCTGACCACCGGGAATCACGGTTCGCTCCTGCCTCGCGTCTGCTGTCGTGCTGCTGTCGTGCTGCGTTTTTCACTGACACGCCGAGCCTACGTGCTCGTACGGCGGCGCGCCCTACGCCGTACGGAGGATCGCTGCGGCGCGGTCTCCACCCGGAGTGGCGTACGGCTGCGCCGCAGGGAGTACGCGACCGGGTCCGTCCGCATCACCGCAGGTCAGTCGTGCTGGATTTCCTCGATCACGGTGGCGCCCAGCTCGCGGATGAACAGATCGTGACCGCTGAGTGCAGAATCGACGAGGTCGGGGTCGTCGTCCTCGGGGATGTCGTCCTCGATCGGGGGCGGCGGCATCTCGTCGGTGTAGCGCCGCTCCTGCCGCTCCTGCTGCCGGGGCGCGTCGGCCGGTGCCGAACGCGGACCCGGCGGTGCGGCGGTCGCGGTGGCCGTCCCCGATCCGACATGGCCGTTCTGTACGTTCTGTACGCCGCCGGGCCTGGTCTGCGCTTGCGCCTGCGGCGCGGTCTGCGCGGAGCCGTACGCGTCCGGTCCCGCCGGGCCGCCCCCGCCGTACGCCTGGGGTGCGGTCGGGGACTGCGGCGGCGCGGGCGGCCGCGGTGAGCCGCCACCGCCACCGCCTGCGCCGGGGCCGCCGCCACCGGACGGGTCGACGATGGCCTCGATGCGCCACTGCACGCCGAGCGCGTCGTTGATGGCCTGCTTGAGTACGTCCTCGCTGCCGCTGTTGGCGAAGCTGTTGCGGGCGCCGGGATTGTCGAACCCGACCTGCAGCGTCTCGCCGTCGAAGCCGGAGACCTGGGCGTTGTTGAAGAGCAGCATCCAGGTCAGCCGCCGCCGGTTCTTGACGGCGTCCAGGATCTGCGGCCACATCTGCCGGACCCGGGAGGGGTCGCCGGTGCCGGCCGCCGGTGCGGTCTGGGGCTGGGGCTGAGCCTGGGCTTGCGGCTGGGGCTGCGCCTGGGGCCTGGCCTGCGGTTGGCCTTGCGGCGGCTGCTGGGGTCCTCCGGCGGTGGGCCAGGCCCCAGGTTTGGCGGGCGCCTGGGCCTGCGGCTGCGGTACGGGGTCGGGTGCGCGTACGGCTTCGGGCGCGGGCGGCGCGGGTTCCGGCGCAGGGGCCGGGGCGGGCGCGGGGGCCTGGCGTACCGGCTCGGGCTGCGGGGTGCGTGCCGCGGCGGCCCGGGCGGCGGCGGCCCCGGAGGCGGCGTCCCCCGGCGTACCGCCCACCGGCGGCGTACCGGCGACCGGGCCGGCAGACGTACCCGCGGGCGTACCGGCGACCGGACCCGCGCCGGTTGCGAAGCCGCCCCGCTCCAGCCGTTCCAGCCGGGCCTGCAGGGAGCGCTCGTCGTCGTACGCGGCAGGCAGCAGCACCCGGGCGCAGATCAGCTCCAGCTGCAGTCGAGGCGAGGTCGCCCCCCGCATTTCCGTCAACCCGGTGTTGACGATGTCGGCGGCCCGGCTCAGCTGGGCGGCCCCGAAGACCGACGCCTGCGCCTGCATCCGCTCGACCACGTCACGGGGCGCATCGATCAGCCCCTTGTCCACGGCGTCCGGCACGGCGGCGAGGATGACCAGGTCGCGGAGCCTCTCCAGCAGGTCCGTCACGAAACGCCGCGGGTCGTGCCCGCCCTCGATGACCCGGTCGACCATCCCGAAGACCGCACCGCCGTCCCCGGCGGCGAAGCCGTCCACCACGTCGTCGAGCAGCGCGGCGTCGGTGTAGCCGAGCAGCGCGGTGGCCATGGCGTACGTCACCCCGTCCGCGCCCGCCCCGGCCAGCAACTGGTCCATCACCGACATCGAGTCCCGCACGGAACCCGCCCCGGCCCGCACCACCAGGGGGTAGACGCCGTCCTCGACGGCGATCGACTCCCGCTCGCACACCTCGGCCAGGTAGTCGCGCAGCGTCCCGGGCGGGACCAGCCGGAAGGGGTAGTGGTGCGTACGCGACCGGATGGTCCCGATGACCTTCTCGGGCTCGGTCGTGGCGAAGATGAACTTCAGATGCTCCGGCGGCTCCTCGACCACCTTGAGCAGGGCGTTGAAGCCGGCCGACGTGACCATGTGGGCCTCGTCGATGATGTAGATCTTGTAGCGGCTGCTCGCCGGCCCGAAGAAGGCCTTCTCCCGCAGGTCACGGGCGTCGTCCACACCGCCGTGCGACGCGGCGTCGATCTCGATCACGTCGATCGACCCCGGCCCGTTCCTGGCCAGGTCCCGGCACGACTGGCACTCCCCGCACGGCGTCGGCGTCGGCCCCTGCTCGCAGTTCAGGCAGCGCGCCAGGATCCGCGCACTGGTCGTCTTCCCGCACCCGCGCGGCCCGCTGAACAGGTACGCGTGATTGACCCGGTTGTTCCGCAGGGCCTGCTGCAACGGGTCGGTGACATGCTCCTGCCCGATGACCTCGGCGAAGGTCTCGGGTCGATAGCGGCGGTACAGAGCGAGGGACACGCCACCGAGCCTATCCGCGCCCACCGACACCCGGCCCCCACCCACGCAAAGACCCCCCACGCACCCGCCAGAGCCCACCTACCCTTGCTGCCTTCCGGCCCTGGGGGAGTTCAGCGAGATAGCGCCACGTGAGGGGCTGCCGCCCACCCTACCCGATCCCCCCACCCCGAACGAGTTCGCTACCACCCCCCCGCGTCTTGTACTGTTTGCGGCGGAGGATTCGCCTAGTGGCCTAGGGCGCACGCTTGGAAAGCGTGTTGGGGGCAACCCCTCACGAGTTCGAATCTCGTATCCTCCGCCAGTGCCTCACCGGGCACGACGTCGAAGGGCCCCACCGTCCGCGGTGGGGCCCTTCGACGTTTGGAGCGGCGCCAGCGGCACGACTGTGTCCGGGCGGCCGTCGGTCCGCTTCGCAAGCGGTCGGTCTGCCCGTACGGTGCAGAGGGTGATCGTTCCCCGGGCGCGGCCCATCCTTTTTCTTGACGTGGACGGACCGCTCATCCCCTTCGGGGCGACTCGGGAGCAGTACCCGGGCGGTTACCCGACGTACGTGCCGCAGGAGGCCGACGCCAATCCACTGCTGGCCAGGGTCGATCCGGCGCTCGGCCCCAAGCTGCTGGCGCTGCCGTGCGACCTGGTGTGGGCCACCACGTGGGAGTCCGAGGCCAACGAGTGCCTCGCGCCGTTGCTGGGGCTGCCGCAGCTCCCGGTGGTCACCTGGCCGGAACCGTCCGACGAGCCCGAGCCGGCAGGTCTGCACTGGAAGACCCGCACGCTTCTGCGCTGGGCGGCAGGACGCCCCTTCGCCTGGCTCGACGACGAGATCACCGACGCCGACCGCACCTGGGTCGAGGTTCACCACCCCGCCCGCACCTTCCTCTACCGCGTCGACCACCGCCACGGCCTCACCACCGCGGACTTCGCCGCCCTCGACGCGTGGCTGCAAGCGGAGTAGTCGTCCTCCGGAGCCTTCATGTGCAAGCCGATGCGGCGGATGGGCCTGAGCCCGCTCGTCTCCGTCGCTCGGAGCGTGTCGCCGGACGGCGTCCGGTCGATGTCCGTTGACGTACTGGCCGGCCGCATCCCTACTTGCCCATACATTTGGCTATCTATATAGTCAGCTATATGCGCGATGGTTGGGAGATCGAGATCGAACCGGAAGTCCGGCGCTGGCTGGACACCCTGTCCGATCGCGACTATCTCGTAGCCGAGCACGCGGCCGAACGTCTGCTCGACGCGCCCACAACCCTCTCCGAGCCGTACGCCCGATACCTCGGCGACGGGTTACGGGAACTGCGATTCAGCCTCGGCCACGATGGCAATGCCGTCCGTTTGACCTACTGGCTCGCCCCCGAGCGCCGGATCGTGCTGCTGACCGTGTTCCGCAAGACGCGGATGCGGGAGGATACGGAAGTGGATCGGGCCAAGCAGGCCAGGAAGGCGTGCGAAGCCGAGCGCCACAGCGCGCACGACGAGTTCTCTCGCGACGTCACGAAAGGAGAAGGCCCGTGAACCACGCCCAGTGGAAGCTCGCCCGCGAGCGGAAGGCCGCAGAAGGCTACGCCGAACCTCCCGAAGTGGAAGCGACGCGCACGGAGATCCGTATGGCCTTCGACCTCGGGCAAGCGGTGTACGACCGCCGGACCGAGCTCGGAATCTCCCAGACCGAACTTGCCCGACGAGCCCGCATGACACAGCCCCAGGTATCCAAGCTCGAACTCGGTGGCACCGTCCCCACCCTTCCCTTGCTCGCCCGGCTCGCCGGCGCGCTCGACGCGTCGCTCAACATCGCCCTCGACGGGGAGACCTCTACCGTCGAGTTCGTTGCGCACGCTGCGTGAGGGCTGGTGGTCTCAGTTCTGGTCTCATTCGGCCCCGTCGACGGCGTTCGGAACCCGGACCACCACCTGATTCATCCCAGGTCAGACCGGCTCTGGCTCGTGGCGCACGCCGCCGTGACCGCTTGGAAAGCGTGTTGGGGGCAACCCCTCACGAGTTCGAATCTCGTATCCTCCGCCAGTGCCTCACCGGGCACGACGTCGATGGCCCCCGCTGCTTGCAGCGGGGGCCATCGACGTTCGTAGTCTCATCTACAGTCTCAACGAGTTCTGCCAGCAGGCTCCGAGCCGTCCTCGGTTCCCTCCTTCGCCACCTCCCAGATGAGACCACCGTCACGCGCAGTCCCCTCCATCGGTGTTCGGCGAGTGGTGATCAGAGGTCCCTGGCGGCCGCACCTGCCAGACCGGAGTCGACCAGGATGCGGTCGACGGATTGCGGCAGGCTGCTGTCGGGGCCGATGACCGTTTCGACGCCCCCGGCCAGCAGGTCCAGTTCGCGGTACCAGCTGCGCATCTCGGCCTCGCCGTACTCGTCCGCCTGCGGCTTGTCGGCGTGCCGGGCGAGGGTTTCCGCGAAGGGGACATGTAGGTAGTAGGCGTGCGTCGCGCCTCGGTGATCTGCCATGAGGCGGGCGAGCATCTCGCCGTAGTGGTCGGCGTACAGGATGCCCTCGACGATGACGTGGTACCCGGCATCGAGAGCGTAGCGGGCGACGGTGCTGATCAGGCCGATGTTCGCCGCGCCCGGTTGGTCGCGCTCACGCAGGACGGTCCGGCGCAGGTTGTCCTGGCCGACCACGGCCAGACCGCGACCGAGCCTCGCGCGGAGCCCGGCCGCCACGGACGACTTCCCCGACGCGCTGTTGCCGCGGAGTAGGACCAGGACGGTCTCCTGCGTGCCCACTGTCATGACGGTCACGCTATCGAGGCCCCTGGCACCCGGCGACGCCGTTTGGGGGGCCGCCAGGGGGACGCAGGCACGGTCTCCCCTTGACTTCGGAATGTGTTCCGAAGTAGTCTCGATTCATGTCCAATCTGACCGTTTCGTTCTCCGATCTGTCGAAGAACTCCAAGCGGGTCGCCGACACCGTCGAGCGTGCCCAGCGCGTTCACGTGACGCGTCGCGACGGCGAGGATCTGTACCTCACCACCGAGCGCCATGACCGTCAGCGCGAGGAGACCGCCGACGTCACTGCGCGGCTGTTCGCGGCCCTGATCAGCAGCGACGAAGGTGCCCGCGCGATTCTGCTCGCCCTGCCCGAGGTCTTCCCGTGGACCCGGCACCTGTCGACGGAGGAGGTTCGCGAGTTCGTCGTCGACCTGGTGAACGCGACCCATGACGCCGCGGAACTGGACGTGCACACCAACCTGCACCGAGTCATCGTCGAGTGGCGTGCCACCGCCCGGATTCTCGCGGACCCCGAACTTACGGCGCAGCTGACCGCCCCGCTCCCGGACGAGGACCACGGCGAGGTACCTGCTCCATGAGCCCCAAACGCGGCGACGACGTTCCGCCACCGCCGATCGGCAGCGAATGGCGCCTCCGATTCGCCACGAACGATGCAGCCAAAGGCTGGGGAGACCTGTGCACGGAGGCTCCGGGTAACACCCGGCGCTGCTACGAGGCGCTGCGCGCCGACCCGGCCTCCGTAAAGGACCCCGACCGTCAGCACAGACTCCGTGGCCGACTCGGCACTGCCACCCTCGGCGGCACCGAGTACCCGCAGTGGGAGTACGAGGTCACTGCCGGCGGCCGCGTCCGCTATCTCATCGACCAACCACGCCGGACCGTGCATCTCGTCTACGCCTCCACCCGGCACCCCAAGGACACCGACAGCTGAATCCGTCTCATCGCACGCGAGCGAATAGTTTTCGACCCGATGCGCGATGCCCGGCGCGCGCTGGACGGGCTTATCTCGTGGACGACAGTGCGCTTCGGCCGCTGACCAGAAGGAATCTGCGAAGTCCGGTCTCAGTTCTGGTCTCGTTCGTGCCCGTTCATCGGCGTCCGTAAGCCTTTCGCCCGACCACTCCATCGCTGGTCAGGACGTCCCCGCCTCTCCGTGGATACCAAGGCGACCCGTTGGAAAGCGTGTTGGGGGCAACCCCTCACGAGTTCGAATCTCGTATCCTCCGCCAGTGCCTCACCGGGCACGACGTTGATGGACCCCACCGCTTGCGGTGGGGTCCATCAACGTTCGTAGTCTCATCTGCAGTCTCGACGGGTCGTTCCGGGGGACTCCGAGGTGGCACCTTCCACATGCTGCTGACGAACGGCTCTCCTTGAGAGGGCGGCCGTGGGGCTACCAGGGGAGGGGGTCGGGGCGGCGGGTCCACCACCAGGCCGCGTCGTGCGGGTCGGGGACGTCGAGTCCCTGGGTCCTGAGGTCCAGGTACCAGGCGGGATCGGGGACGGTCAGCTTGATGAACTCCCGGTCCACCAGGTCCACCGCTGCCTCCAGCAGCTCTGCGGCCTGAACGGGGAGTTGCGGCTGCAGGGCTTCCAACTC
Source organism: Actinacidiphila bryophytorum (assembly GCF_016916835.1). Classification (GTDB taxonomy): domain Bacteria; phylum Actinomycetota; class Actinomycetes; order Streptomycetales; family Streptomycetaceae; genus Actinacidiphila; species Actinacidiphila bryophytorum. The sequence goes on from NZ_JAFFIX010000004.1 coordinate 103,473, forward strand.
GTCCCGGGCCGAGAGGGTCTGCACGTACAGGTCCGGCGGGTACCAACCCGCGGGAGCCCAGTCGTCGGCCTTGGTCCGCACGAGCTTTTCCCACGCCCCCAGGTTCGTCGCGGCCGTCCAGTACGGGGAGCCGATGTCGTCCGTACGCCCCGTCCCCAGAATGTTCAGAGACGCGACGAGGCCGTCCCTCACCGGAGTCGGCTTCCGCTGGTATCGCACGATTTCGGGAAGTCGGGTGACCTGGGCGTTCGGGAGGTCGGTAACAGGGGCCTCGACGGCATCGACCTTGTAGCCGGCCGTTTCATCGTGCGGGTCCTCGCCCGGGTCGAGCAGCCGGGCACGGGTGACCGTACCGTCAGCCGCCGCGAGACCGGGGACGCCCTGCAGAAACTCCTCCGCCGGGTAGAGGACCGAGTGACCGAGCACCCGCGCGAGCGCGGCGGCGAGTTCCGGCTCACTCGGCTGCGGCTGCACGCTGTCCCGCGCGTAGATGTCCAGGGACGTCCGTACATCGCCCCGGAGGTTTTCCGTCCCGCAGAGCACCATCGCGTCCCAGTGCCGCGTGTTCTGGTCGGTTTTCTCGTCGGCCACGTCGACATCGCTCACGGGGACCCGGAAGCACTGGGCAAGTGCTTCGGCAACGACTCTGTTGCTCAGGGGCTCGGTGACGAGCAGGTTGTAGTCAGTCATCAGTACGTCCCATCGTAAACTGCCTGGGCTTTCTGGATGGCTTCCGGGTTGTTGATGAAGCGCGGAGCTCTCACAAACGCCTGCACGGATTCGGCATTCCCCTTGGCCTTGGCGATCTCCTGGAGTGCTGCGTATTCGTTGCGGTCGAGTTCGACGAGACCTGTGCCACTGCAAGGGAATACTGTACCCGTATCTTTCACCCTGTACGTGCGTCCGTTGATCTCATAGAGGTTGGTGTCCTTGTCGAATTTTGCCCGCCCTGCCGCGATGCCGGCGATGTCCTGATTGACTTCCTCCTCGTACCCGCGCAAGATCACCGTGTTTTCCTCGTCGACATTGCCGGATGCTGCGCCAGAAATGGTGTGTCGTTTGTTCGGTAGCCGCAGTGATTTACCTTTCGCAGGCCCCTTTACCGACTCGGAAACGGGAAAAGGGCCCTTGCCAGGTCCGGCGCCGCCCTCCCCGGTTCGCATGACCATGCCGAGGTCGTCGAGCGAGGCTGCGGGGCCGCTGGGGAGGGCCAGGCCGGGTTGGAAGTCCGGGAGGTGGAGGCTGTCGAGCAGGCCCTGGAGGCCGCCGTTCTGGGCGATGGTTTTGATCGTGCTGCCGGCGGCGCCTATGCCGCCGCCGAAGACTGCTCCGTAGAGTGCGGCGTCGGTCGCTTCGTCGAGGTTGAGGCCGCTGCTCTGGCCGGTGGCCATGGCGATGGGTTGGGTGACGGCGAGGTCGACGGTGATCGATTCGACGCCGGCGATGGCGGCGGTGGCCAGGGTGGTGCCGATGATCGCGGCGACGTCGGCGGAGACGGTCACGCCCAGGGCGGCGGACAGTTCCAGGACCTCGGCGGTGGCTGCGGCCGCGGCGCCCTCGGAGATCCCGAAGGTGAAGAACGCGAGGGCGGTGCCGGCGACGATGGTGCCGCCGACGATCTCCAGCTCGTGCTCCAGCTGCTTCACCGCGCTGTGGACGCTGTCGGCGTACCGGTCGAGGGCGGTGGCCAGGTCGCGGGCGCCGTCGATCATGTCCTGGAGCCAGCCGCGGTTGCCGTAGTAGTAGCGGCGCCAGAACGGGTCGTCGAAGGCGGATATCGCCTTGCCTGTGTTGTTCTCGATCAGGGTGCGGGCTGTGGTGTTCGCGGCGGCTGTGAGCGTCTCGACGTCGTCGGCGAAGGTCCGCCATGCGGTGGCCGCGTCCCGCAGGCCGCCTTCGTCGGCGTCCGGCCACCACATGCCGGTGAGCTTCATGACGATCTTCTTGGCCTCGTCGGCGACGCTCATTGCAGGTCTCCCCCGGCGGTGTGCGGGGGAGGTTCCGGCTTCGGCCCGTTCCTGCTGAACATCGTGCGGATGAGGGCCTCGTTGCCGACGTGGCCGTCGGCCATGTCGGCCATGGCGTCGTGGATGCTGGCCAGGCCGAGGGCCAGGATCTCGGCCGCCATCGTCATGCTGGTCACGTTCGGTACGTACTGGTCCTCGAACTGCTTGCCCTGGTCGTCCGCGCCCCACGGTGAGCCGGCCGCGGCCAGACCGCCCTGGAGCTTGGCCAGGGCTGTTGCGAGGTCCGAGCTGTGCGTCAGGAACTGCGGTGCGCTCGTCTGCAGGTCCGTGAGCTTGATGTCGAGTATCTCGCCGTCGTCGTTTGCGCCGCCCATACGTCATCCACCCCCATGAATCGACGATTCCCCCAGAGCATCAGCTGATCAACAGCTGTTGCCTCCTGCCACTTTGGCCCAGTGCGCACGGGCTCCGGACAGGAACCGCGGCAAGTGGCAAGGGAATGGCCTGAACAGCGGCATCGCTGACTGGTGTTCAGCGACGCGCGATCTGGCACAGGGCTTGCGGACGGTAATGGCCGTCACATTTCCGCCTGCCCGTCACCCAGGGCAGAAGCGGACCCGGCGCCGCCACGCCCTCGGTCTCAGGTCTGGCCTCATTCAGCCGCGTCCGGGTCCGTCCGCCACCTGCCTGGGTGCTCGCTCGGCCGCAGGTCAGAACGCCTCCGCTCCCGCGCGTACGGCATCGTGACCGGTTGGAAAGCGTGTTGGGGGCAACCCCTCACGAGTTCGAATCTCGTATCCTCCGCACCGCCTGAACAGGCAGAACGAAGACCCCGACCGCCGAGCGGTCGGGGTCTTCGGCATGCTCTGGTCTCAATCTCGGTCTCATTTATTTCCGACATTCGAGACATTCTTGCACTGTGCCACCTCAGCCCTGGCGGGCGCCGCTCATCCGGGGGAGCAGACGCTGCGCGCCTCGGCGGGAGATAGGAGTATGTTTATTGTAAGTACACCTCTACAAGCGGGGCGCCAATGGACAAGCCTGCCGAGATGTTCGACCGGGACCACGAGTGGTCAGCGCTGAGCCGGTTCATCAACGATCCCCAGCGAGGGGCGACTCTGGGTGTGGTCTCCGGGCGTCGCCGCCAGGGCAAGACGTTCCTGCTGGACGCCGCTTGCCGAGCCGCCGGAGGGTTCTATTTCGGTGCGACCGAGGCTGCCGATGCCGAGTCGCTACGGCGGATCAGCACAGCGCTGAGCGCGCACGTCCGCCCCGCAAGCCCGTTCCACTTCGCCAACTGGTCAGAGGCCGTCGACGCGCTGCTCGCGCTCGGCGCCGAGCGACCGGTCCCCGTGGTGATCGACGAGTTTCCCTACCTCGCCAAGGCCAACCCGGAGCTGCCCTCGATCATCCAGGAGGCCCTGCGGCCGCTGCGTGAGCAGCGCACCAGCTCACAAGCCCGGATGCTGCTGTGCGGCTCAGCCCTGTCCTTCATGGGCCGACTGTTGTCGGGCAACGCCCCCCTGCGTGGACGTGCCGGACTGGAACTGGTCGTCCGCCCTCTCGACCACCGCCTCGCCGCCGAATTCTGGGGCATCACCGATCCCCACCTGGCCATGAAGGTGAACGCGATTGTGGGCGGCACCCCTGCCTACCGGCGCGAATTCGCACGCGGGGACGTCCCGAAGGGTCCGGACGACTTCGACGACTGGGTCGTCCGCACCGTCCTCAATCCCGAGACCCCCCTTTTCCGCGAGGCCCGCTACCTGCTGGCCGAAGAACCCGACCTTCGCGACACCGCCCTGTACCTGTCCGTCCTGGCGGCCGTCGCCGACGGGAACGCCACCCGCGGAGGCATGGCCAGCTACCTGGAACGCAAGGCCACCGACATCGCCCACCCCATCACCGTCCTCGAAGACGCAGGACTACTCCACCGCGACGCCGATGCGTTCCGCGACAACCGGCCCACCTATCGCATCTCCGAACCGCTGATCGGCTTCTACCACGCGATCATGCGACCGGTCTGGGACCAGCTCGAACGCCCGGGCAGTGCGACACGCGTCTGGCAGGCAAGCCGCCGCCGCTTCGTCAGCAACGTCCTCGGTCCGCACTTCGAACAGGTCTGCCGCGATTGGGCGCTGCACCACGCCGACCCCGAGCGTCTGGGCGGTCTGCCCGCCCGTGTCGGACAAGGTGTCGTCCACGACCCCAAAGCCCGTACCGGTCATGAGGTCGACGTGGCAGTGATCGGAATCGCGGACGGGGCCAAGCCGCCGCTCCTGGCCATCGGAGAGGCCAAGTGGAACGACACCATGGGCGCCGCTCACATCGAACGCCTCCGGCACATCCGTGACCTCATCACCCTGGCAGGCCGCTACGACACCACCGCCACGCAGCTCATGTGCTTCAGCGGCGTCGGCTTCAACGACAAGGCACACGCCGCAGCGGCAGCCGACCCGGGCATCCGACTGATTGACCTGGCGAGCCTCTACGGCCAGTCCTGAGGCACGCCCAGGCACCCGTTCCCAGCTACGACGCCTTCACCTTGCCCAGCTCGCAACCCACTGCTGCAGAACGCCGGGGGACCCTCGCCGCAACCTCCGGTGCCATCAGCACCTGCGCCCCCACGTGCTGGCGGGAAGAACCCGGCGGACCGGCAACCGACCGGCGCATCGAGGGTGCCGTCCTCGGCCCGACGGCCAGCCGACCACGGCAAGCACTCTGCGTAGCCTGGCAGCCCCGATGAAGAAGCAGAGGCCGATGAGCCGGGCCGAGCTTCTGAAACGGATCGAAGAACTTCGAAGGCTCGACGCCAAGAAGCCTCAGGCGGCCAAGAACCCGCGGCCCCGGCCTCGCTCCGAACCCAGGGTGGTATCCGCGCACACCGCCGCCTCCCTCGAACCGCAGCCGTACGCCGGGGTGGAGATGAAGTACCGAAATGGCCAGTGGGTCCAGATGCACCCCGAATCCGAGTAGTGCCTCACCGGGCACGACGTCGATGGCCCCCGCTGCCCGCAGCGGGGGCCATCAACGTGCGTGGCGGCAGTTGGCCGATGCAGGCCGATCGGTCTCTTGGCTTTGCCTGCCCGGAAACGTGGGCTCAATCCCCGGCTGCGGGCACGAACGCTGTCGGCGGCAGTTCGATCCGGCGAGCCCTATTCGGTGCGAAGTGCGGTCGCGGTGCCGGTGCGGGCGGCCCAGGCCGCCGGCAGGAGGGCGCCTGCAATGGCGATGACCAGGCCGCCGAGGACAAGCGGTACCAGCGCTCCGGGGTGGTAGGCGTCCAGGTCGGCGGCGGGCAGCCGGGTGCCGGCGGCCCGGCCCATCGCGGGCAGCACGGCGTGGTGCAGAGCGACGCCCAACGGGGTGCCGATCAGGCCGCCGAGCAGGCCGATGCCGCTGACGGACGTGAGGACCATGGCGACGGTCTGCTTCGGGGACATCCCGAGTGCTTTGAAGACGCCCAGGTCGTGGACGCGTTCGCGGGTGTCGAGCACGACGGTATTGAGGACGCCGAGACCGGCCACAGCGACCAGCATCCCGGTGAGCATCACGGCCAGCGTGTCCATCGAGAGGATGGTCGGGTTGAAGAGCGGGTGGTAGCTGCCGGGGCAGAAGCCGTAGGGCTTCAGCGCGAGTTGCAGCCGGTCCAGGGCCTCCTGCCGGCTGCTGCCGGGCTTCAGGTCGATCTGGTAGTCGACGCTCTGCGGGTCGACCGGGGTGTTCAGTGCGGCCAGCGAGGCACTGTCGGTGCGGATCGTCATGCCGGACTCCTGCATGTCGAATGCCTCGCCGACGATCCGGACGGGGGCACTTCGGCCGCTGCCGTTGGACAGGGTGATGCTGTCGCCGACCTTGGTGCCGGTGGCCTGGAGGAAGGCCGAGGGGACCACGGCTTCGCCCGGGTGGTGGAACCAGCGGCCGGCGACCATCTGGTAGGCACCCCAGGCGGCGTCGCCGTCGTAGCGGATCACGGTGGTCGGGCCGGCCAGTCCGACCACGCTGAAGGTGGCCCGGTCGGTGCTGAAGTACCGCCTCGTGCCCGGGTAGGCGGCGATCTTCGCCGCGATGGCGGGCAGCTCGGCGACCTGCAATTGGTGGGTGGTGGCGGCGGGGCCGAACGGCGGCAGTGGCATGACCTGCACCGCGCCGGGCCGGTCACGGTTCATGCCGTCCGTGATCGTGTTCAAAGAGACCACCAGGCCCACGCCGAAGGACACCCCGACGGAGCCGAGCACCACAGCGGTGACCATCGTGGCCGACCGCCCTGGCCTGGCGAACGAGTTGCCCAGCCCCAGGCTGACCGAGCGCGGCATCGGGAGCCGGCCGAGCAGCCGGCGGGCCGTCCAGCCACGTCCGGGGCTCGGGGTGCGGCCGACCGTGAGCGCCTCGACGGTGCGCAGCCGTCCGGCCCGCAGCGCCGGCACCAGTGCTGTGCCGGCCACGGCGGTGAGGGCGCCGAGTGCGACGGCAAGGTCGAGCCAGGGGGCGATCAGCCGGCCGGCGCCGGTGTTGAACGCCTCGCCGGCCTTGGCCAGCACCGGGACCGCCGCCAGGTTGCCGAGCAGCACGCCGAGTGCGGTGCCGACACCGGCCGGGACCAGCGCCTGCCCGACGTAGGCCCGCACCACCTGCGCGGGGCTGTAGCCGATCGCCTTGAGGACGCCGATCCGCCGGGTCGAAGCCCCGACCGCGCCGCTGACCACGATGCCGATGATCAGCACCGACATGACCAGGCCGATCACAGCGAAGGCGATCACGAACGGCACGAAGGTGGCGGTGCTCTTGTCCGAGGCCGTCTTGATCTTCAGGTAGGAGGCGGCACTGGTCATCGACCGCGGCGGGACGGCGGCGGCGAGCGCGGTGCGGTCCACGTTCAGCCGGGCGTTGTCGCCGGCTCGGGCGAAGCGGTACAGCATCTGGTAACCGGTCGTGCCGGCCGGCGGGGTCAGCGCGGCCAGTTGCTGGGGGGAGACCCAGGCGTCGGCGCTGTGTCCCGCGGACCGGGCCAGACCGACGACGGTGAGTATCGGCTTGCCCGGTAGAGCCGGGAAGCGGAGCTTGTCACCCACGCCCAAGGGGGAGTTGAAGTCGCTCAGCACGACCTGCCCCGGTCCTGTGGCCCAGTGCCCGGCAGTTACGGTCAGGTCGTCCACAGCACCGCCCGGGCCGGTTCGGCCGACGAAGTCGAGCGCCGGATTGACCAGGCCCACCCGTAGCCCGGAGTTGTTCTCGCCGATCACGGAGTTGAGCGAAGCGATCGGGTAGGGGCCGGCCGATGCGGTGACCCCGGGGACACGGGCGGTCTGCGCCAACTGCGCGGTATTGACCTGGGCGGGGTCGAAGCGGACGGTCAGGTGGGCGCCGCGTTGCCTGGCGAAGCCCTGGTCGAATGAGACGTGGGCTGACACCAGCAGCCCGCCGCCGAGCAGTGAGGCGGTGACCGCCGTCATGGTGGTGAGCATCATGACCAGGCTCTGCACCCGGCGCCGGCCGACTCCGGCCCGAACCACCTTGGAGAGATGGCTCATCGGGCGACCGCCACCGTGACGTCGCGGGTGATTCGGCCGTCGGAAAGCTCGATGACGCGGTTGGCGCAGGCGTCGGCGAGCGAGGTGTCATGGGTGACCAGCAGGATGGTCTGACCGGCGGTATTGAGCTCGACGAGCAGCTCTCGCACCTCCGCTGCCGAGGCGCTGTCCAGCGCGCCCGTCGGCTCGTCGGCCAGCAGCAGAGGTGGCCGGTTCATCAAGGCGCGGGCCACTGCGACACGTTGGCGTTCGCCGCCCGAGAGCCGACCGGGGAAGGTTCGGGTGTGGTGGGCGATCCCCAGTTGCTCCAACAACTCGGCCGCGCGGCTGCGGGCCCGGTCGCCCGGCATCCCGGCGAGCTGAGCCGGTAGCAGCACGTTGTCCTGGACGGTCATGTCATCCAGGAGGTTGAAGAACTGGAAGACCATGCCGACGCGCTCCCGCCGGTACCTGGCCGAGCCCGCCTCGGTCAGCCGGTCGATCCGCATGCCGTCCACCGTGACCGTACCCTCGGTCGGCCTGTCCAGCCCCGCGATCACGTTGAGAAGGGTGGATTTGCCGCTGCCAGAGCGGCCGAGGACGGCCAGCGCTTCACCCGCGTGCACCTCGAGGTTCAGCTGGTCCAGAGCCGGGCGGCCGGCTTCGTAGGTCTTGCTCACATCGCGGATCTCGATGAGCGGCGCGGTCACGGTGTCCTCCAGGGATCGGTCTGCTGAGCGATGACGCTAGGTAGTCGGCGGCCCTGCGGGATATACGGCTGAACGGTGGTTCCGGGGTGTACGCAGGTACACCCCGGATTCGGAGCACAGACCCCCTGTGTGACCGCTCGGCGGCCCGGAAGACTGGAGCCGTCAGTCATCTCGCGGTGATCTCAAGGGAGGAGGACCAATGGTGAGCAGTACGAGGACGGCTCCGGCTCCCCGGGCTCGACGACATCGACCGTTCGGCTGGATCGGCGCGAGGGTGGTCGCGCTCGGCCGCGTGGCAGTCCTGAGCGCGGTGGCATCGGCCGGCGCCGTTCCACTGGTGTCGCTGCTCAGCGTGTTGCGCGGTCTCCTGAGCGACGGCACCAGGCAGATCACCCTGCACGGGCCCTACCACACCTGGGCGATGCTGGGCCTGGTGCTGCTCGGTCTCGGAGTGGTGCGCATGCGGTGGGTGGTGCGGCACACCAGACGGCTGGTCGGGAAATGGTGCGGCGTGGTGATAGCCGAGCCGTACCGACCCGCGCCGACGGGTGATCCGGTCAGCCGGTGGCAGCGCATCGGCTGGCTGCTGAGTGATCCGGCGACCTGGCGCGACCTGTTGTGGACCGGGCTCAACGCGGTCGGCGGCTTCCTCCTACTACTGATTCCGGCGGGGGCGCTGTTGGCGTTCAGCTTCGGTTACCTGCTGCGCGCGCCCTCGTCCGGGCCGCCGGACGAGTCGGCGCCGTCTGCCCCACCCTCGGATCCCTCGGCGCCTCCGCTGCCGGCCCATTCCGGGCGTCCGCTGGCCGGGCCGATACACAGCCTGCTGGCCGCAGACCCGGTGGCGTTGTGTCTGGCCTTGATGTTGTGCGGTCTGCTTGTCGCTGCCGCGCTGCTCGCCGCACCGCGCCTGCTGACGGGCTACGGCCATCTGGCGGGCCGCCTGCTCGGGCCCACTCGGGAGGCTCAACTGGCGCAGCGGGTGGATCACTTGGCAGCGACACGATCCGACACCATCGACAGTGGCGCGGCCGCGATGCGCCGTATCGAACGGGACCTGCACGACGGTGCACAGGCCCGGCTGGTGGCCATGGGTATGACGCTGAACTCGGCCGAGCAGCTCTTCGAATCAAACCCGCAGGCCGCGCTGGCGCTGCTGACCGAGGCCAGGAACTCCTCGGTCAAGGCACTGGCGGAGCTGCGCGACCTGGTTCGCGGCATCCACCCGCCGGTGCTGGCCGATCGCGGTCTCGGCGACGCGCTGCGCGCGCTGGCCCTGGACCTGCCGCTCCACGCACAGGTGGACGGCGTGCTGCCGGCCCGCGCGCCGGCGGCGGTGGAGTCGGCGGCCTACTTCGCCGTCAACGAGCTGTTGGCCAACGTCTCCAAGCACGCGGGTGCCGCCCGGGTCTGGATCGACATCGGCCATACTGGCGAGGCGCTCAGGATCGGCATCACCGACGACGGCCGGGGCGGTGCCGACCCCACCCGCGGCACTGGACTGCGCGGCCTGGAACGGCGGCTTGCCACATTCGACGGCGTGCTCGCCGTCAGCAGCCCACCCGGCGGTCCGACCATAGCCTCACTGGAGATCCCGTGCGTGTTGTCATCGCCGAAGACCTCTTCCTCCTGAGAGATGGTCTGACCCGGATGCTTCAGGCGCACGACATGACGGTGGTTCAGGCCGTCGAGACCGGTCCTGAACTGCTCGCCGCCGTGGCCGCCGAGGAGCCGGATGTGCTGATAGTGGACGTCCGGCTCCCGCCGACCTTCACGGATGAGGGCCTGAGGGCGGCGCTGGAGGCCCGGCGGAGCACACCGGGCCTGCCGGTACTGGTGCTGTCGCAGTACGTGGAGCAGCTCTACGCAAGGGAGTTGCTCGCCGGCGGCTCCGGCGGGATCGGGTACCTCCTGAAGGACCGGGTGATGGCCAGTACCGAGTTCGTCGACGCGGTGCGCCGGGTGGCGGCTGGCGGTACCGCGATGGACCCGGAGGTGATCGCCCGGCTGCTCACCCACAACGCCGGTAACGACGCAGTGGCTTCGCTCAGTCCGCGGGAGCGGGAGGTGCTCGGCCTGATGGCGGAGGGCCGCTCCAACGCCGCCGTGGCCCAGCAACTGGTGATCACAGAGCGGGCGGTGGCCAAGCACACAGCGTCGATCTTCCTGCGACTCGGCCTTCAGCCTTCGGACGACGACAACCGACGGGTGCTGGCGGTGCTTGCCTACCTCAACCGCTGAGGCGACCGGGCACCGAGGGCGTCCTTCCGGCCGCCCCATCGCGTGGTCTCAGTTCTGGTCTCATCCATCACCGTCCGGCGACGTTCGGAACTCGGACCACCACCTGCTTTGCCCCAGGTCAAAACGGCTCCGGCCCGTCATGCACGCCTTCGTGACCCGTTGGAAAGCGTGGTGGGGGCAGCCCCTCACGAGTTCGAATCTCGTATCCTCCGCCAGTGCCTCACCGGGCACGACGTTGTTGGCCCCCGCTGCGAGCAGCGGGGGCCAACGACGTTCTTCAGCCCCATTTGCCCCTTCTGGACACCGCTGGACCTCGGCCGACGCAGCCTGGGAGCCGGTCAGCAGACCAGGCGTCGGCCGCTCGGAACCATGCTGTCGGCGAGCCGGACGGGCGGCCGCTGAAGCGGGCGGAGTCGGCCGGCCGCAGAGGGTGTTCAGGCGTCGCGCCTGCACAGCAGCAGCCCGCCGACAAGCAGCGCCGCGGCTGCCCACCCGGCGGTCACGCCGAGACCGGCCCAGGGACTGATGGGCAGGCTGGGGAGATCGGTGGTGGCCTGGATGGCGAGGCCGGCGCTCATCGGCGCGATCTTCTCCAGCAAGAGCCGCAGATGCGGATCGCTGATGGTCCCCGCCACGATCGGGAAGATGTACAGCAGGCCGAGGACCACCCCGATGCCGGTGGCGGAGTCCCGCACGGCGGTGGCGATACCGAGGCTGAGCAGGCCGATCAGGACCAGATAGAGGACCGATCCGAAGACCGCGCGCAGCGTCGGCCCGTCGGACAGGGACAGCGCCCGGCCGCTGAGGTCGGGCAGCACGATCCGCCCGGTGAGCAGCGCTCCGAGGACGGCCGCCGTTCCGCCGACGGCCGCAGCGCCGCTGAGGACCACGCACTTGGCCGCGAGGACAGTCACCCGTCGCGGTATCGCCGTCAGGCTGGTGCGGATCACGCCCGTGCCGTACTCGTTGCTGACGCCCAGCACACCCAGGATGGCGACCAGCGCCTGGCCGAGATCGACCCCCACAAGGCTGATCCTGGTCGGGTCGCTGCCACAGTCGGCAGTCGTACAGCTCACCGCCGAGGTCGCCACGGCGCTCAGGGCCACCGTCACCGCGACAGCGCCCAGCAGCAGCCAGAGCGGGCTCGTGAGGGTCCGAAACTTCGTCCATTCCGCGTGCAGTGCCACCGTCATGCGTCCCTCCGGTTCAGCAGCACGGCGGCCACAGCCAGCGCCGCCACCGCGTAACCGGCCAGGACGGCGAAGCCGACCCAGGGCTGGAGCGGGTAATAGCCGTAGTAGGGCGTGTAGTTGCTTGCCACCTGGTGATAGGGCACCAGCGTCTGCTGGACGGCGAACGCCGCCCCAGGTGTCACCTTGGCCAGCCAGTCCGCCGCGCCTGCAGGCATGAACGGGATGGCGGTCAGGACATAGGGCAGCACGACGGCCACGGTGACGGTGGTGACCGCACCGGCGCCCTGCCGGAAGATGGCGCCGCACGCCATGCCCGTGATCGCGGTGGTCGCGAGCAGTGCCGCGGTTCCGAGCGCCACCCGCAGTTGGGTCGAGGACGACGTCGGGAAGATGTACACGCCGTGGGCGCTGGCGAGCCGGGTGCCGATCGGAATCGCCGCGGCCGTGCCCACCAGCCCGGCGACGAAGGCGACGGCTCCCACCACGATTGACTTGGCCACCAGCATCCGGCTCCGTCTCGGGTCGGCCGCCAGGGTGGTGCGGACCATGCTGTTCTGGTACTCCGTGGTGATGAACAGCGCCCCGACGACGATCACCGCGATCAGTGCGGCGAACGTGCCGGTGAGGATGTCCCGGAGATGGCCGCCGGTCGGCAGCGTGTCGCGGACCGCGGGAGCGATGTCGCCGGCACCGGTGACCGTGTACCGGTCGCCGGACCGGGAGAACGAACCCGACCCGTGGGCCGGGTAGCCGGAGAACGTGGGCGAGTGTGCCCCCATTTGCTCACCGGCCCAATTGCCGGCCGTCCAGCCCCCGTGGACGCGAAGGTCCTGGAAGGTGGCCGTGGACACGCTGCCGGCCGTCCCCCCGCCGCCCACGGTGGGCGGGGAGGCGACGAACAGTCCGACCTGCGCGGTCGATCCGAGTCCGACCAGCTTCGCGGTGCCCACCTCGGTCCATTTCCTGCCGTCGGTGGAGTCGTAGCCGGTGATCGTGTCTGCCGAGCGGGCCAGCCGCAGCCAGCGGGGGGACCCGGCGGAGACCGCGTCGGGTAGGCCGGCCCTGTCGTTGACGTAGTCGTCCTGCATTCGCACGCCATGGCTGCCGGTGGCCATCACCGCCGCGTAGGGTGCCCCCTGGCGGGTGCTCTCCCTGATGATCAGTCCGGCCTTCGCCCAGGGCACCGCGCCGGGCCGCAGGCCCGTCAGGCCATCGGAGAGGCTGCTGCTCAGCGCGGAGACCGAGACGGTGACGCTGCCGTCCCCGGCAAGCGGCTGATGCACGAAGTAGTAGGTGTCGGCGACCGGTTCGCCGCCCGGCCCGATGGGAACGGGCGATGCGCCCTTCTGATCGCTGCTGAAGCCGGCGAGCAGGGCGACCGCCACCACCAGCAGCGCCGCCACCACCATGCCGTGCACCCAGCTCCGGACGGTGCGGAACTTGGTCCATTCCGCGTGCAGCAACTGGAGGAAACTGTCCCGCCCGGGCATGTGGCCGGGCGGGCCGAGGGGGGTCATGGTGGCGGTCACCGGGCGGCCTCCCCGGGCGTCTCGGCACGGAACTCGACCTCTTTGCGCGTCAGTTCCATGTAGGCTTCTTCGAGGCTCGCCCGATGCGCCGACACGTCGGAGAACGGCACCGCGCTCTCGACGAGCAGCGTCACGATCCGGTCCGCAGGCAGGCCGGAAACGGCGACGGTGTCGCGGCCGGAGGCTGCCACGGCGGCACCGGCATGCGCGAGCACCGTCATCGCGTCAAGCGGGGCCGTGGTCCGCAGGGCCACGCGGTTCCCGGAGACGGCCGCGATCAGGTCGGCCACGCCGGTGTCGGCGATGGCCCTGCCGCGACCGACCACGACGAGATGGTCGGCGGTGTCCTGCAACTCGCTCATCAGATGGCTGGAGACCAGCACGGTGCGGCCCTGGGAGGCCAGAGATCGCAGGAAGCCGCGCAGCCAGATGATGCCTTCGGGGTCCATGCCGTTGAACGGCTCATCGAGCATGATGACCGGGGGGTCGCCCAGCAGGGCCGCGGCGATCCCGAGCCGCTGCCGCATGCCGAGCGAGTAGCCGCCGGCATGGCGCCGGGCCGCCGAGGTCAGGCCGACCTGCTCGATCACCTGGTCCACCCGCCGCGCAGCCAGGCCCTGTGAATGCGCCAGCCAGAGCAGATGGTTACGCCCGCTCCGGCTGGGGTGCAGCGCCGCCGCGTCCAGCAGTGAACCGACGTGTTTCAGCGGGTGCCGAAGACTGTGGTAAGGCCGGCCCTCGATCAGCGCGGTGCCCTCGTCGACCGCAGCCAGACCGAGTATCACCCTCATCGTGGTGGACTTCCCGGCCCCGTTCGGGCCCACGAAGCCGGTCACCACACCCGGACGGATGGCGAAGGACATACCGTCGAGGGCCAAGGCAGCCCTGTACCGCTTGCGCAGTCCCGCAACGACGATCCCCGGGGCGCTCATCGCGGCCGGCTCACGGTTCGAAATTCACTCATGCCGACGGTTGTACGCGGCACCCGGTTCCAGCCGGGGCGCAGCCGCTGCGACCGGGCTGCGACCTGGGATCTGGCATCGTTGACGCATGTCACCTCGACCCGCGGGCCGGTACGCCCGCCCCGCCCGCACGGCGACCGGCGGTGGGGGGAGGTGAGGGTCCTTGTCGTCGAGGACTTCGAAGTCCTCGCCCGCTCCATCGGCACCGGCCTGCGCCACGAGGGCATGGCCGTCGACGTCGTCCTGGACGGGACAGCCGCGCTCGACCAGCTGGCCGTCACCCGCTACGACGTGGTGATCCTCGACCGCGACCTGCCCGGCGTCCACGGAGACGAGATCTGCCGCCAACTCGCGCACGGCCGCTGCGTGACCCGTGTGCTCATGCTGACCGCCTCCGACACTGTCGAGGACCGTGTCGACGGGCTCCGGCTCGGCGCCGACGACTACCTGCCCAAGCCGTTCGCCTTCGCCGAACTGGTCGCGCGCGTCCGTGCCCTGGCCCGCCGCGCCACCCCACCGGTACCGCCCACCCTGGCATGCGGGGACATCGCCCTCGATCCGGCTCGCCACGTGGCGTTCCGGGCCGGCCGGCGCCTTCAGCTGAGCCCCAAGGAATTTGCCTTGCTCGAATGCCTGCTCGCCGAACCCGGTCTGGTGATCTCCGCCGAGGAACTGCTCGAACGCGTCTGGGACGCCGTCGCCGACCCCTTCAGCAGTGCCGTCAAGCACACCATGCACCGGTTGCGGGCCAAACTCGGCGACCCGCCCGTGATCGAGACCGTCCGTGAAGGCGGCTACCGCATCGGATCGTCGTCATGACCTCCCAGCAGCCGGCCAGAAGACCCCTGCAGACACGGCTCGCGCTCGCCTACGCGGCGGGCATCTACGCCGCGGGGGTCTTCGTGCTCGTCCTGGTAGCCGTCGCGCTCAGCAGCGTCGATGCCGGCACACCCGAGGGCCGCCCCTCGTCGCGCGTGACCACCGGAAACGGGCACGGGTTCAGCCTGGCCCAACTCCTCACGGGATCCGCCGTCGCCCTGGTCATTCTGATCCCCGTCGCCCTGGCGCTCGGCTGGTTCGTGGCCGGCCGGTTCCTGCGCCCCCTGCGCGCCATCAGCGCCACCGCAAGAAGCATCTCAGCCGGCAACCTCCACCGGCGCCTCGACCTCGGCGAGCCCACGGACGAGCTGACCGAACTCGGCGACACCCTCGACGACTTGTTCGCCCGCCTTCAAGCCTCTTTCGATGCCCAACGCCACTTCGTCGCCAACGCCTCCCACGAACTACGCACCCCCCTCGCCGGCCTGCGCACCCTCCTCGAAGTCACCCTCGCCGACCCCGACGCCGACACCGGCACCCTGCGCTCGGCCTGCCAGGAGGCACTCGCCCTCGGCGCACACCAGGAGCGACTCGTCCGAGCGCTGCTCGTTCTGGCCACCAGCGAGCGCGGCGTCACCCGCTGGGACACCCTCGACCTCGCCCACGTCGTCGAAGGAGTGCTCACCTCCCGCCGCGCCCAGGCAACGGACAGAGGCATCGGCATCACCGAACACCTGACGCCCGCCGCGACGGCCGGGGACCCGAGACTGATCGAAAGCCTCGTCGCCAACCTCATCGACAACGCCGTCCGCCACAACCACCCGGACGGGTACGTACAGGTCACCACCCACACGTCCGCCACTCAGGCGGCCCTCACGGTCACCAACAGCGGGCCGGTCATCCCCGCCGAGCAAATCCAGTGCCTGTTTCACCCCTTCCAGAAACTGGCACCCGATCGTCACGGCCACGGCGAGGGCTACGGTCTCGGCCTCGCCATCGTCAACGCCGTTGCCCAAGCCCACCGCGCCACCCTCACCACCCGTGCACCCGCCGAAGGCGGCCTGTCCATCACCGTAGGGTTCACACAAACCTCTCAATAGCCGGTGAGGAGATCTCCCTGTGGAGACCCGACCTGTCCGGCGAATGAAGCCGATCGTGTGGGGCCCGCTCGATGATCACCTCGGGCGGCCCGGGCTACCGACGGAGCCCGATCTTGCCGTGGTGTCCCCGTTCCAGCTCGCGGAACGCGTCCCGCACCCCCTCCGGTGGGGTAGGCGCGGGCGATCGGCACCTCCAACTCTCCGCGCACGCCGCCGAGCCTTCTCCGTAGGTCCGCGCACCGACCTTGGCCGCGGCCTGCCAATCGCGGATCGTGTTGATCCGCTCGGGCCGCACGCCCAAGGCTCGCAGCGTGCCCTTCGACGTGCGTGGTCTCAGTTCTGGTCTCAGTTGACGCCCTGCGGCCCTGGCCGTACCTGCATGAATGATGCTCAACGCGGCTCGTGCGACCAGACCGGTCCCTCGTCGGGTGACATGCAGAGGAACGCCTGTGCGGCATCGTCGACCGCCGGTACGACCGACTCATGCAGCGTTGGTCGCGTCTCAACGAACGCCAGCTCGCCCTTCCGACCCGCATTGCTGCAGGTGATGATCCGGCGACCTCGGACAGTCCCGAGCCGGCCCTCTCTGCTCGTGCGCTGAAGGAGCGGCCTGATCACGGTGCTCAAGGGCGGCGGCAAGAAGTGGCGGGCAGTGATGACGGAGGCCGGCACCTTCTCTCTGGAGCACGGCCACCAAAAGGACCTCGCCGTCGGGACGGCTACTGCTGGGTGATGAGAGCGCGGGCGGTGATCGCGGGGCCGGCGCCGGGGGTGGGGCCGGGCATGTCGTAGTTGGAGAGGAAGACCGCCGTCCAGTCCAGGTCCGGGAACCAGTCGAGGTTGGTCCAGACACCGGGCGCCGCTCCGCTGTGGCCGACGGCCCAGTGGTTGTTGACGATGTCGGTGGTGGTCGCGTAGGAGTCGAAGGGGAACTGAGCGGGAACGCCGGGCCCGGCGGGCATCGGCGCCCTGGGCACCTTGGGGCTGAGGGTGAGCTCGGTGTAGACGGGGTCGAGCAGCTTGTGGCTCAGCAAGGCGCGCTTGAAGCGGATCAGGTCCGGTGCACTCGCGAGGGCGTTACCCGCTGGGGAGCCGATGAGGGAGAACGTGCCCTCAAGGGCATCGACACGTTGCCCGGAGGGCTGGTTCTGCGAGGTGTACGGGTGGGCGATGCGCCGGTCGGCTCGCCACTGGGGCGCGGTGTAGAAGTCCGAGGAGGTCATACCGGCCGGGCCGAAGACGTGGTCGCGGACATAGTCGTAGTAGGACTGGCCGGAGACCTTCGCGACGATGGCGCCCAGGACGTGGTAAGCGGAGTTGCTGTACTGCCCCCTGGTGCCGGGGACGAAGCCCAGCGGACCCTTCCGGATGAACTCCAGGGTCTCGTCCATGACCTGCTCGGGGCTGGTCCAGGTGAACGACGCTTCGAAGAACCCCGGGAGCTGCGTGTAGTCGCCCATACCGGAGGTGTGGGTGAGCATGTGGTGGATCATGACGCTGCTTGCCGTGTCCGCCGGGAAACCGTCCAGGTACGTGCCCAGGGTCGCGGTGTACGCGATCTTGCCTTGCTGGGCGAGCTGGGCGACGGCGACGGCGGTGAAGATCTTGGTGATCGAACCGAGGCAGAAGATGGTGTCGGGCCCGTTGGGAACGGCCCGCTTCTTGTCGGCCATGCCGTAGGACCGCGCCAGCACCGGGCGGTCGCGGTGCACCAGGAGCACGGTGCCGGAGAAGGTGTCGTCCGCGGCGAGCTTGGCGATGAGCTGGTCGAATTCGCCGCCGGGCCGCAGCCCCGGCGGTATCTGGCCGGACGCCGGAAGGCCACCGGTGCCGGACGCCCGAGCGGAGCCGTCTGTAGTACCGCTCGTGGCGGCGGCGCCCCAGGCACCGCCGGCTGCGACGGAGACGGCACCGAGCAGGCCGAGAACAGAGCGGCGGCCCATCCGGCGCCTGCGGTGCCCGTCGGGAAAGGGATCACGTCGTGTCATGCGATCACCTTGCTGCGCGGGGTGCAGCGGGCGCGTCTGCCCTGGGGCGCATCATCGGGTCTGTCGCGAGTCGTACGCCGTCGGCCGCCTCCGTCGTACGACAGACGCGCCGCCGCCGGGCGGACCATAGACTCCCCGAACGATGAAGAAGCAGCCGTCCGCGCTACGCGGCCCGGAGCGCCGCGCCGCGGATCGGACCGACATGGGCGCTGTCGTGCGGGCCCTCGTGCCGGAGGTCGCGCGGGACGCGGCACTGGCCTGTGGGCTGTTCGCGGTGTGCCTCGTGGTGAACAACCCGCGAGCGGTCGTGAGCGTGGCGTCCGCCGGGTCGGCCGACGGTGCGGTGCGGGGGCTGACCGTGGCCTGCCTGTGGTGGACGGCCACCGCCGCCCTGCTGGTCGCCGTCACGTTCCGCAGACGCCTCCCGGTGACGATGTTGGCCGTCTGCACGGCCGCCACCGCGTGCCATGTCGTCCTTGCAGTGCCTCCCATGGTCGTCGACACCGGCGTGCCGGTCGTGCTGTGCACGGTCGCCGCCCACCGGGGCCGTGCGGTGTCGCTCGCGGCGCTGGCCGCACTGATCGCTCTGGTCTCCGGGTGGAGCGCGTACTACGCAAATCACGGGCGGCTGGCCCCGGGACTGCCCATGACCGCGACCCAGGTCTTCCACCGGACCCCCTCCGAGGCCGGGGACGCGCCCAGCGGCCCGGACGACGTCAGCACCCAGCTGCGTGACCCCTCGGCGAACGCCTGGAACACCGCATTCGTGTACGGCATCGCCCTCGTGGCCGCCTGGTCGACCGGCTACGGCGCCCGCAACCGCCGCGCGTACCTCGGCCAGCTCCACCAGCGCGCACAGGGCCTGGAACGCGAGCGCGACCAGCGGGCGACCCTTGCCGTCGCCGCCGAACGTGCAAGGATCAGCCGTGAGATCCACGACGTCGTCGCGCACGGCCTGTCCGTCATCGTGATCCAGGCCCAGGGAGCAGCCGCCGCACTCGACGACGACCCGGCCGAGACCCGAACGGCGCTGGAGGCGGTCGTCACGATCGGCCGCGACTCACTCGCCGACATGCGCCGGGTGCTCACCGCGACGAGCGGACCGGGTGACTTGGCCGCGACGGGCGAGGACGGCGACGCCTGGCGCCCCCCGCCCGGACTGGGTCGGCTCCCCGCGCTGCTGGACCGGCTGAACCGAGCGGGCACACCGGTGCGGCTGCGCATCGAGGGCAGCCCCTCCGAACTGCCGACGGCGGTGGACCTGTCGGCGTACCGGATCGTCCAGGAGGCCCTGACGAACACCATCAAGCACGCGGGGGCCGGTGCCGCAGCGGACGTTCTCGTCGCCTACGACCCGAGCGAGGTCTGCGTGGAGATTCGCGACGATGGGCGCGGGCGGCAGCCAGTTGTGGGCGACGGCGGTGGACCCGGTGGTGCCGACGGGCCCATCGGCGTAGGCGACATGCGCGGCATCGGCGCCAAGGGCCTGCGCGGAATGCGGGAACGCGCCAAGCTGCTCGGCGGGAGTTTCACGGCGGGGCCTGGTCCGCACGGCGGTTTCGTCGTACGGACGGTCCTTCCGATACACGCGCCCGACCTGGCGGCCGCCGGGCCCGGCCCGGCGGCGCGTGGGACCGATCCGGCTCACGCACCTCGCGATCGCGCGGGGGTTCCGGGACCCGACATCCAGGACCAGGGCACGTGATCAGCATCCTGCTCGTCGACGACCAGGCGCTGGTCCGGACCGGCTTCCGGCTGATCCTGGAACGGGCGCCCGACATGCGGGTGGTCGGCGAAGCCGGTGACGGCGCGCAGGCCATTGAAATGACCGTCGACCTGCAGCCGGACCTCGTGCTGATGGACATCCGCATGCCCGAGGTCGACGGAGTCGAAGCGACCCGCCGGATCTGCCGGGATGTGGCCGCCGCGCGGACCCGCGTGCTGGTCTTGACCACCTTCGATCTGGACGAGTACGTCTACGCCGCGCTTCTCGCCGGCGCCAGCGGGTTCCTGCTCAAGGACACCCTCGCGCCTGATCTGCTTTCGGCCGTCCGGGCCGTGGCCCGCGGTGACGCGGTCGCGGCACCCAGCGTGACCCGCCGGCTCCTGGAAAGGTACGTGGCGACCGCGCCTGCGCGGACCGAACCCAACGGCCGCCCGAGCCCCCTGACCGAGCGCGAGGCCGAAGTGCTCGTGCTCATCGCCCGCGGTCTGTCCAACGCGGAGATCGGTGGCCGCCTCCACCTGACCGAAGGCACCGTCAAGACCCATGTCAGCCGCGTACTGGCCAAGCTGGGACTCCGCGACCGCGTCCAAGCCGTCGTCCACGCCTACGAATCCGGGCTGGTCCGGCCCGGTGACACCGGGTCCCCCACCTGACCCGGCGCACAGGAGGGAAGGGGTGACCATGTCCGGCCGCGGCAGGCCGCGGGCGCCGGTTCCGCATAGCGCCCTCGCCGTACGAGGGCTCGCCTGCTCTGCCCGATACCCATGCCGGCCACAAGCGGTCCAGCAGGCCACGAGCTTGGCCGGTACCTTGCCACCTCCCACGCGCAGGTAGGCCCGCCTTTTCTCCACAGGACCCGGCTTGCGGAGAGGCGCCCGCCACGTCGAACGCCCCGCATCCCGAAGGGTTGCAGTTCGGGTTGCATTCAGTCCCGTCCAGGGGCGTCCGAAGGACGCACTCCTCAACGCTGCTTCACAGATCAGAACGGTGGCGAACTCCGGCGTACGACGAGACGGAGAGTTGGAAAGCGTGTTGGGGGCAACCCCTCACGAGTTCGAATCTCGTATCCTCCGGCACTGGTCCTCGCGCACAAACGCCCCCTCGGTCGCCGCTCTGACTCTGCGGGTCGGCTCCCTGAACGAGCAGCCAGGTGCCTGGAGGCACCCCGCCCGCGTGCGGGTCGCACCAGGGCTCAAGAGACGGTTGTACTCGCGGGGGTCAGGAGCGTCAGTTCCGTGCGTTGATGTCAGTGCCTCGTGGGGGGGTGTCCTTATGTCAGAGGATCCGATGTCGCCCAGGACCGACCTCGCAGCAACTCTCACAAAGATGAAGCGCTTCGACCCAGAGGGGGACTACTACGCGTTGACGATCGGCTCCGACCGCCGCGGGCAGCCTTTCTGGTCTGTGCAGTCTCACTGGGTCGGATGGTGCGAGAGGAACCCAAAATGGGAGCTTCGCGAGGCGCGTCTGGTCTCACCCGAAGCGATGAGCAAAGCATGGGCCACTATGGGCCAGGACTGGCTGGCGGTTCACGATCAGGCTTCTCTCGCCATCTTCTTTCAACTCGGTGGAAATGCGCTCGTCGGTAAAGAGGTTGCGGAAGCGCAACTTGCCGAGGTGATCGCACCTTCGGAATGCGTACGTGACGGGGTGGTCGAGGTCGGCGGAGCCGGTTTCATCAACACGGAACACCTTCCCGACGAGGCCGTCGGACGCCGGGCACCCACCAGGAAGCTCCGGATGAAAGTACTCAAGCGAGATAATTATCGTTGCGTGATTTGCGGGCGCAAGGCGACTGATCACGTGGACATTGAACTTCATGTACATCACCTAATTCCATGGCGAATGAAGCGGCCCACCGCCGAGGAGAATTTGGTCACACTTTGCGGTACATGTCATAAAGGACTCGATCCCGATTTCGAGCCGTCTCTGCGTGAACTTGCGAGCCTACCCGGCGGGGCGAGAATTCTGGATATGGAGAACTCTGAGTTCAACGCCGAAGTGGCGCGCTACCGCGAGTACATCCAAAGTTTGCCATCAGACGAATAGTCCTTCGACCGTTCGCAAGGAAACCACCATCCTGGAAGCCTCCTTCGACAAGGGCCTCCTCGGAGCCGGGGCGACGGCCACCGGATCTTGGTCTCCCAGGCGTTCGTGGGGCGCAGCGCTGTCGCTCGCGAGCACGTGGTCGCGCTCGCGAGCCGCCCGTTGATCGGTCCGCAACCGGTTGCGCTGCCGGTCGCGGCGGCCCACCGTTCCTGGCACTCGCGGCAGGTCTTCCATGGAGCCCCGCGCCCCACCGAGACGGGGGAATCGCCGGGCGCCCCTGAGTTCACTTGACTGGTAGGTCTACGGACACCTGGAGTATGGTGGCTTATATGGTGAGTAAGAAAGTAACGGTGACGATTCCCGAGGATCTCCTTGACGAGATCCGAGCGGAGGCCGCCGAGCGCGGCCTGTCGGCATACGTTGCCGAGGCGCTACGGGCCAAGCGCGACCGCGACCGGCTCCAGGAACTCGTCGGCTGGTTGGAGGAAGAACACGGCCCCGTCACTGAAGAGGAACGCGTGGCGGCCCTCGACGAGCTGAACAGGCTCGACGCCGAGCACAAGCACCGCCGGGCGGACAGCGCCGGAGAGGCCGCGTGAAGAAGCGCAGCGGTGAGCCCGGACCCGCACTCCGAGTCTTCGTTCTCGACTGCGAAGCCCTGTCCCTCGCCGTGCGCGGTGACCGAAAGATGATCGCCTGGCTCGACCTCGCCGCCCGGGGCGAAGCCGATGTCGTGACGGCTCCCATGACGCTGGTCGAG
Source organism: Actinacidiphila bryophytorum (assembly GCF_016916835.1). Taxonomy (GTDB): domain Bacteria; phylum Actinomycetota; class Actinomycetes; order Streptomycetales; family Streptomycetaceae; genus Actinacidiphila; species Actinacidiphila bryophytorum. The sequence continues at coordinate 126,027 of NZ_JAFFIX010000004.1, forward strand.
GCGTACGACGGGAGAACCACCGAGCAGCGCTGGGACTGGGTGCTCTCTCGGCTCAAGGTCGCCGACGTGGGCAAGGACGAGGCCCGCCAGGCCCGCCGCCTTCTGGCTGATGCCAAGCTCCACGGCCACAAGTACGCGATCGACGCCGTGCTCGCCGTCATAGCCCGACAGCAGAAGGGACAGGTCACCGTCTTCACCTCAGACGTCGACGACCTGGAGAAACTGGTCCCGGACACGATCGTCGTCAAGAGGGTGTGACCCGCCGGCTCCGGTCTCGGTTCTGGTCTCGTTCAGTCGTGTCCGGCGGCGTTCGGGACCTAGACCACCATCCGATTCGACGCAGCTCAGATCGGCTCTGGCCTGTGGCGTACGGCCTCGTGACCGGTTGGAAAGCGTACCCAGGGCAACCCCCCACGAGTTCGAATCTCGTATCCTCCGCCAGTGCCTCACCGGGTACGACGTCGAGTGAGTGGCACGAGCAACATGAGCAAGCGGTACACGGCTGAGTTCGAGCGGGGACGCCGACGAGGGCCAGGCCCCCTGCCGCACTGGGGCTGACCGCGCGGGCGGTCGCCGTAGAGACCGCACGGCCAGCGCGCTTCAGGAGCACTGAGGGGGTCTGTTGCCGGACTTCGCTGACAGAAGGTGTCAGTGAACCTTCTGGATAGTGGTGTCGTGATCCTCAACCGCCACTCCCGCCGGGCCGAGCAACTGCTCGTGCCCGCTGCCTTTGCCACCGCTCTCGGCAACAATGTCCAGCTCATTGCCGGTGCGCTGCTCGTGATCAGGGAGCAGCAGGCCATGATGGCCGTCGGCTGGCTCTTCATCGCCGTCGCCGGGCCGCAGGCGTTGCTGTCGCCTCTCTTCGGACGGCTGGCCGACCGCTTCGACCGGCGGGCGCTGTGGATTGGCTGCGATGTCACCAGTGCGGCGCTGGCTCTCGGGCTGCCGTTGTGGCTGGCCTGCGGCGGCTCCCCAGGGCCCGGGATCTACGGCGCCAATCTGGCGCTGGCCGTGGTCGGTGCCCTGTTCTCTCCGGCAAGTTCCGCGCTGATCAAGGAACGGATCTCGGCGGACCGGCTGCGGCGGTTCAACGCCCGCTACGAGATGGGAACCCAGGCGGGGATGCTGCTGTCGGCGACGATCGGCGGACTGTGCGTCCAGGCGTTCGGTGCCGTGCCGCTGCTGGTGTTCAACGCCGGGACCTTCGTCGTCTCGGCGCTCTGCGTCGCCGCGGTGGGGCGGCGCCCGGACCGGGCGCCGACGGCCACCGCCCCCGGGGCGCCGACCCAGGCGACTACTCGCAGGCCGCTGCGGATGCGCCGCTTCATCCTGCTCTACGCCCAGGGGAGTGTGGTCGTCACAGTCTTCAACGCCCTGCTGCCCACTGCCGTCATCGGTGAACTCCACCTAGGGGCAGCGACGTTCGGTGTAGTGGACGCCCTCGGGTGCCTCGGATTCCTGGTGGCCACCGGTGCCTACCGGATCGTCAGCAGACGCGGTCCGGACCTTCGCATCGCCGTCGTGGGCTTCCTGCTCTGCAGCGTCGGCCTGGTGCTGCAGAGCCAGTTCGGGATCGTCGGCTATCTCGTCGGGGTGCCGCTGGGTGCGTTTTTCTTCGGGCAGGCTCGGATCGCCTCCCGGACCATGCTGATGACCTCGGCCGACGACGCCTCGGTCGGCAGAGTCTTCGGGCTGGCGAACGGCGCCGGGCTGGCGGCCACGGTCGTAGTGATGTTCCTGGTCGCGACGGTCACCGACCACAGTGACACGCGCTACGGCTTTGGGATCCTCGCCGCCCTTGCGCTGCTGGCGACCCTGTCCGCCGGACTGCTGCTGAGGTCGCCGGCCCCCGCCGGGCCTGATGTGTCCGCCGGCCAGGCCATCTGCCTTCCGCGGCCCGGCCGGCCGGGCGGCCGGGCCGAAGCCGTCAGGGTGCTCGAAGCCGCCCCACCCGGGAGAGGCACCGCTCAAAGCGATCAGTGACCGATGTGTCTGTCTCGGTGGCCGATCGCTTTGTGGCGGGCCGCAGTAGGGCGGCACCGACGTCGCGGCGGTTGAGGCGGCACTCGGACCGATGCAGCGATCTGGTGCTGGCCGGTGTCATTTCTCCGTGACGCGGCTCCAGGTGAACGGGCCGAAGGATGTGGCCGTCGTCAGGCGGTGGGCGCCCGGGGTGACGGTCAGCTTCAGCCATTCCAGCGGGGTGGTGCTGCCGTGTACGACGATGCGGTGGAAGTTGGCGACGTCGTACGACGGGTGGCTGTTCCAGGCGTCGTAAGCGCAGACGTCCGCGTCGCCTGTGCAGGGCGCGCCCTGGGCGAGGGGGTTGTCCGAGCGGTAGACATGCGAGTCGCCGACCAGCAGCAGCACCGGCTTTCCGAAGGCCGTGGTGTGCTTGGCCAGGCTGGAGACGACCGGCTCGTAGTTCGCCACGTGGGCTGCGGCCTTGCCGTCCAGGTCCCACATGTCGGCCTGGGTCGTGATCACGACGCTGGACACGCCGCCGACCTTGGCGAGCGCGAAGGCGGTGTCCAGCCAGCGCAGGTCGGCCGCGGTGCGGTGGGCGGCCTCGTCGAGTTGCTCCTGCGAGGCCGTCGGCGCGCCGTACCAGGGGTCGGCGTCGTTGTTGGAGCCGCCGGGCACGTCGACCGTCACGAAGAGGGTGCCGTTCTTGACCCACAGCACGTTCTCCACGTACCGGGCGTCCTCGGGGTGTGCCCGGTCGGGCACCTGCGCCTGCGACAGCACGCGCAGCGTCCCGCTGCCGAGGGTGTGGCCGGGCTCGGGGAAGAACGACTGGCGGATCAGGTCCAGGTTCGCGACCGGGTTGCCGGAAGCGTGGTCCACGGGCTTGCCGGTGGCCGGGTCGAGCACGGGGTCGATCTGCCCGGTGGCCGGGTTGTACGTGCCGCCGCCCTCCGCGACCTTGTGGCAGTCGGCCCATTCGTTGTCACCGGGGGTGTAGACCAGCGGATCGGCGAAGGTCCTCCACAGGGCGGCGATGGACCGGTCGTACGCGGCGGTGCAGTACTGCTTGCCGGAATGGATGTCACCGACATGGATCACGCTGCTGACGTCCGGGTCCGCATTGACGTTGGCGATGAACGCCGGCGTCGCGTCGAACTCGGAGGTGTCGGTCGGAGAGGTGCCGTACGGGGCGTCACCGTACACGGCGAGCGTGAACGGCGCCCGGGCACCGTGCCCGAAGTCGCTCGCGTCGGCCGTCGCGGCGGCTGGTACGACGCTGAGCGCGAGGGCCAGGCCTACGGCTGCGTAAGACCTTCTTCTCATTCTGTCTCCTCGATGAATTCGACCGGTGCCGCAGCAGCGTGCTGGCGGCGCACGTCCCATCGGGAACGGACAGGTGAACGGCCGTCCAATGCGAGGTATCGGTGTGTCGATCTGTGACGTCGGGGACGTGGCGAGCGGTGCCCGCCCGGGGTGCTGTGTCCGCGGCGGAGCGCGCAGCGTGGCTCGCCGGGACTCCTACCGCTCGTGGTGGGGCCGCGGGCGGAAGGCCGCAGAAGGCCACGCTGAACCTCCCGAAGTGGAAGCGACGCGCACGGAGATCCGCATGGCCTTCGACCTCGGACAGGCCGTGCACGACCGGCGGACCGAACTGGGCATCTCGCAGACCGAACTCGCCAGGCGAGCCCGTATGACACAGCCCCAGGTGTCGAAGCTCGAACTCGGCGGCACCGTCCCCACCCTTCCGCTGCTCGCCCGGCTAGCCGAGGCGCTCGACGCGTCGCTCAACATCGCTCTCGACGGTGACACCTCCACCGTCGCCTTCATCGCGCACGCCGCATGAGGTGAGTGGTCTCAGTTCTGGTCTCGTTCATCTGCGTCCGGGCACGTTCAGGTACTCGCTCCTCAACTACTCCGTCGCAGGTCAGAACACACCCGGCCCAACCCGTTCACGGGGGTGACCCGTTGGAAAGCGTGTTGAGGGCAGCCCTCACGAGTTCGTATCTCGTATCCTCCGCCAGTGCCTCACCGGGCACGACGTCGAAGTGCCCCAGTGAACTGCGGGGCACTTCGACATTCGTAGGCCACCGGCTGGCGAGGCCCTTCGTCGTTGCCTCAGACACCCGGGCTTGGGCCGCTGCGGAGCATGCTTACCGCCCCGATCAGCTGCGACCTCTCCAACTGGTCCAAGACGTCAGCGAAGGTAACCGGCTTCTGCGTACGGCTGTTTGCTATCTCCATTACACAGCCGTAGACGATCCGGTCGTCAAGGTCGATCAAGTCCATGACGAGGTCATCAGCTGTCTTGCGTTCGATGTCCCAGTTGGCGAGGTAGTCGGACGGAAAGTCTTTACGGTTGTCCGTCACGATGACCTGCGCACCAGCCTTGATGGCCGCAGCGAGTACGTGCCGGTCGTTCGGGTCAGGCAGCTTGAGACCTTCGATGAGCGACTCGTAGCCGGTGACCAGGCAGTCCCGCACCGCTGCGTTCATGCGACGGCGCAGTTCTGTGCGTTTCTCCTCGTCTCCGACACCGTTGCGGCGCAGCGCTTCCTGCATCTCGTCAAGGATCTGCTCGGTCCACTTGGCTTGGACGATGCCGTGCCGAGCCAGGCGGATCAGCAGATCCCTGACGGTGTTCGGGTAAAGCACGTTGGAGTCGTACAGAACAACAAAGGCCATGTCAGAGGAGCCCCAGCTCTTCGTCGAGACTGGTGAGCGAATCGGCTGAACCCTTGCGGTCGCGGTCGTCCTTGCGCTTGTACTCCATGACGTCGTTGAAAGTGACACGCCTATGCCGACCGACGAGTTCGAACGGGATCTCGCCTCTTTCCAGTAGCCCGATGAGGTAGGGCCGCGAGACGTTCAACATGTCCGCTGCCTGCTGCGTGGTCAGCATGGCGTTGACCGGCATCAGCTGAACACCTTGGCCGTTGGCGAGCGCAGCGAGCATCGCTGCGAACATCTCGACGGTAGCCCGAGGCAGGACAAGCGGGTCGTCGTCACCATGTTCGCCGAGGATGGTGATGTCAGTGGTGGCGTCGGCGCTGTGAGCGAGGTGATCGCGGATTCTGCGCAGGGCTCGCTGCGCGCTCTCGGCGTCGACCGTCCCGGGAGCGATTTTGCGGCCCTCTGTTGCTGTAGCCATGTGGGCACTCCTTCCCCTAGTAGTCGAAGTATCCGCAGTATCCGAAATATTCGCAACCGCTTCTCGGTAACGATCCCACGACTGGTCGGTTCGTTCCCCTGTCGAAGGGGCTCCGGCTCCGAGTGGTCGAGCTCTCCTGCACTAGGGCTCCCCAGCTGAGTCATTGCAGGTCAGATGCCGTACGAGTAGAAACGCGCCACGGGCCGACCGAAGGCCGATGCCGATGCCGATGCCGGCCAGACGGCCAAAGGGCAGATCGGCAGTTGCGGCGACCGCGGCGGCTATCCGTGCACCGTTCGACGCCGCCGCTACGGCATCTGGACCACATACCCTCTCTGATTGGCAAGATCACGTGATCCTCTGGCGCAGTCGTGGTCTCATTCAGTCGCGTCCGACGCCGTTCACCGGCCGCCTCGGCACCGCCTCAGTCGCAGGTCAGACCGTCTGTGGGCTCCTGCGTACGGTCTCGTGACCCGTTGGAAAGCGTGTCGGGGGCAACCCCTCACGAGTTCGTATCTCGTATCCTCCGCCAGTGCCTCACTGGGCACGACGTCGAAGGCCCCTGCTGCTCGCAGCGGGGGCCAACGACGTTCTGGGTCTCGCCCTGTGCGTATCTGCGGCCGCCCGCTGACCGGGGCCGGGCCGCCTTCCGCGGTATGACAACCGCGGCTACGTGTTCCTCGACACGGTTTCCGCTGCAGCCGTCATCGTGTGGCTCCGCTCATGACCGGCCACTCGTGTTCAGGTCGAGTGCGGAAGCCCGGCCGACCGCGGCAAACAGGATGAGCGGCAGCTCCTTGTCGGCTTGGCCGATCGCCAGCGCGAGCCAACGGCCGCGGTCGGGAAGCGGCCACACTTGCATGCTCACAACCTGCTGGCTGAGGTGGTCGAGCGGCTCGGGCACAGGCTCTCCCTTGAAGCCAGCACTGAGATATGGTCCGAGATCCACGACGAACGCATGGCCCCACCGAGTCGTCAGGCGTGCTACCAGGTCGTCGAGGCAGGTCCGCAGCTCGGCTTCGGCCTCAACCGCGGCCTGCCCGTCGTCGTCATCCCAGAAATCCCGACTGACCTGCAGCTCGCGCAGATGATGCTCTGGCCCACCGCCCCCGGAGTTGTCGACATAGGTCACCTCCGGGAACGGCCGCACAGCCAACGCGTCAATCGTCGAGAGGTACTCCTCGGTGGTCATGCGCGCAGACTATGGGACCGTGCAGACAACCGCCGTGACCGTGCGCACCGACCGGTGATCGGCCGGACAGCTCCTGGTACTACAGCCGTACATTGGGTTGTGACCTGGGTTGATACCTCGGGAGTGGGGGACGCAACACGGCCGCCGCGTCCGGTTTGTCCGAAGATGGGTAGATGAACGTGCGGCATCACCTGGGTGCGTGGATCAGGCATCGGTGGTCGGCGATAGCGTGGAGTCGAAACCCAAGTGACGAGGAGTTCGCGTGCGATTCGCGCTGGACGCACTGTTCGCTGACGTGCCCGCGGAGCAGGTCGATGAAGTTCGTGACTTCTGCAAGTCGAGGGCGGGAGGCCGCGGCCCCAGCACGCTGCGAGAGCTGGAGGAGGCGCGAGCGAAGAGGTCTGCTCCGCGTGCCGCCGATCCCCCCGCGATCGAGGAGACGATCGAAGCCGCGGAAGCGCGCGTCCCTGTCAGGATCTTCACTCCTGTCGACGGTCCACCGCGGGGCGTCTACCTGGACATACACGGCGGCGGCTTCTACATGGACTCTGCAGCGCGAGGAGACGAGCGCAACCGCGAGCTCGCAGACGCCCTGCAGCTCGCTGTTGTCAGCGTCGACTACCGGCTGGCGCCTGAGCACCCCTGGCCGGCGGCACCCGACGACTGTGAAGCAGCGGCGCTCTGGCTCGTCGAAGAAGCTGATGCCCGCTTCGGGACGTCTCGTCTTGCGGTCGGCGGGAGCTCCGCGGGAGCCACACTCGCCCTGGCGACCCTGCTCCGGTTGAGGGACAAAGGTGCCGTCGGCCGATTCGCCGGCGCCGCGCTCCAGTTCGGCACCTACGACTTGAGCGCACGAACCCCGGCCGGTCGCCGCATCGCCGACGAATACTTCATCCAGGCGTACGCCGGCCATGTGGAAGAGCGCACTGTTCCCGACATCTCTCCCGTCTACGGCGTCCTTGGCGGGCTTCCCCCGACGCTGCTGATCGTCGGCGGCGCAGACGTGTTGCTGGAGGACAACCTGGCGCTGGCAGGTCGGCTGTCAGCGGCCGGCAATGACGTCGAACTCCGGGTCTACCCCGAGGCACCCCACGGTTTCACGAGCCACCCCACGGCAATGGCCGGCACGGCGCTCAGCGGCATCAACTCCTGGCTGCACGACCGGATTACGCGACCGTAGGGAATGCCGCCGACGCGGACATGGATGCGACCACCGTTGATCATCGTGAGTTGTGTGGACTGACGAAGGTCGGCACGTCGGATCTCGGTGCTGAGCGGCGCGGTGGTGTCGGTGCCCCGGCCGGTGGCGAAGAACCGGCGGAAGACGGCGCACTCGGCGGCGATGGCCACCACGCAGAGCAGCGTCATCAGGGCGGCGAACGGGTCTGGTGCAGGTCAGGTCAAGCCGAGGTGGTGACGTCTCCGACGGCACTGGTCGAGGCGTACGCCGGCCGGACCACCGAACAGCGCTGGGACTGGGTGCTCTCCCGGCTCAAGGTCGCCGACATCGGAAAGGGCGAGGCCCGACAGGCCCGTCGACTTCTGGCCGACACCAAGTTGCACGGGCACAAGTACCCGAGCGATGCGGTGCTCGCCGTGGTGGCACGACAGCAGCAGGGCCAGGTCACCGTCTTCACCTCGGACGTCGACGACCTGGAGAAACTGATCCCGGACACCGTCGTCGTCAAGAAGGTATGACACCGACGTCCGTCTCAGTCCTGGTCTCATTCGGCTGTGTCAGGGGCGCGGCCATATACGGGCAGGCGGCTGTCGACCCGTTTCCGGGTCGGCCGGTGGCGCCCGTACGGTGCAGCTGTGACCCGGCCCATCCTCTTCGGCTGCCCTGCGACCTGGTGTGGGCCACCACCTGGGAGTCCGAGGCCAACGAGTATCTCGCGCCGTTCCTGGGTCTGCCGCAGCTTCCCGTGGTCAGCTGGCCGGATCCCTCCGAGGAGCCCGAGCCGTTCACGAATCATCCGGCGAGGATTCACCAGGCCGGGGGGGTGCGGCAGTACGGTCAGGAGCGCTATCGGCCGCAGCAGACGGGCCGACTGGCCGGCACTTCTTCCTTGATGACGCGGGCCGGAAGGCGGAGCGGACAGGAGAACGGCATGGACGCGGCGCTTTCGCTGATTCTGCTCGCGCTGTTCCTGTGGGGACTGTGTTCCCGGCGAGTGGCAAAGGCGGAGCTCACCGGTCCAGTCGTCTTCGTCCTGCTCGGGCTGGTCATGCACGAGGGAATCGGTTCGGTGGACCTGGCACCCTCGCCGAAGACGGTCAAGGTGCTGGCGGAGATCACGCTCACCTGGGTGCTGTTCACCGACGCGGCACGGCTGTCGGTCCGGTCCGTACGGGCGGACCTGCGCTTGTACGTCCGTCTGCTGGCGGTCGGTCTGCCGCTGTGTATCGGGCTGGGGGCGCTTCTGGCGGGCGCTCTGCTCCCGGGCGTCTCCGGTTGGGCCGCGCTTTTCGTCGGCGCCGCTCTGGCGCCGACGGATGCCGCGCTCGGCGCCTCGATGATGGGAAATCCGGTGGTACCGGAACGTATCCGCCGCGCCATCAACGTGGAGAGCGGCCTCAACGACGGCATCGCCACCCCCTTCGTGGTGCTGTCCCTGGCCGGAATCGCCGCCCTGGAGGCCGGGGGCGGCCATGAGGGGCACGGCGGCGCACTTGTGGAACTGCTGATCGGCGTTGCGTACGGCGGCGCACTGGGCCTGGTCGCGGGACAGCTGCTGAACTGGGCGCTCCACCGGGGCTGGGCGACCGAGGATTTCGCACCCGCGGCAGTGCTCGCGCTGGCCCTGCTCAGTTACACCTCGGCCATCGCATTCGGCGGAAACGGTTTCGTGGCCGCGTTCGTCAGCGGCTTGGCGTTCGGAGCCGCGGACGCTCAGGGGGCACCCCAATGGCAACTCGCATTCGCCGAGCAGTCGGCTTCCGTGCTGTCCCTGCTGGTGTGGCTCCTGTTCGGTGCCGTCCTGCTGCCTGAGGCCTTCCATCACCTGTCCTGGCATCTGGTGCTGTACGCGGTGGTGAGCCTGACCCTGGTCCGGATGGTGCCGGTGGCACTGGCACTGCTGGGCGGCGGTCTGGACCGCAGCACGGTGCTGTTCGTCGGCTGGTTCGGTCCGCGGGGGTTGGCTTCGGTCGTCTTCGGCCTGCTGGCGGTCGAGGAACTGGACCCGGCCGCCGCCCGTGAGGTGGTGCCTGTGGTGGTCTGCACGGTGCTGCTCAGCGTCGTGGCTCACGGCACCAGTTCGGCACCTCTCGCACGGCGCTACGGGACGCGGCACGCAGATGCGGCGGCGCAGCCGGAGCGAGGACACGGGCAGGGGGAACTCCCTGTCAGGGGGCTGGCGAAAAGCGCCGGCCATGGTGTGTGAACAACAGGCCCGACACTCTGGCGGTGAACGCCTCTCGGAGAAAGCACCCGCACCTCACCGTGGTCGTGTTCCGCAGCGAGATCCCTGGCTACTTCATGGCCCACTGGGACTTCACGGCCGACAACGTCCGGGTGGCGATGATGAGTCCCGGGCCGACCGGCCTGCGCCCGTTGTCTCGACGACGAGGTCGGTGTCGGTACCGTCCCCGGCGGCGGACGCATGGCGAGACTCGGACGGCTGGTCGGCCGGGGCCGCGCCCTGGAGATCCCGCTCGGCGGCGATGACATTCCCGCCGATCTGGCTGCCCGGTACGGCTATGTCGACCACCTCATTCCGGATGCCCAGATCGAGAACGTCACCGACGCCTTCGCCGCCGGCGAGCACGGCGAAGTACAGCTGCCACGAACTTGCATTCCCGTTGCATTCACCCCCGTCCAGAATCGTGCGGCCGTCACCTATCGGGCCTTTCCATCGCAGGTCAGGCAGCTGGACAGATCCTCCGCGCAGGCCACAATGCCGGGATTGAGACGGACCGTTACTGTGGGAGGGCAGGCCGACCGTTAAGCCCGAATGTGGTGCACGGCGGCTCCCCCACCGCAACTGGAAAGTAGGTCCGGACATGACTACAGCGTCGGACACTCCTGTTCTGGACACCCTCACCGCCATGACGGTCGACTCGATCGAACGCTGCGGCCTGGACGAGCGCGCGCTCATTCTCACCCGCATCGCCGCGCTGGTCGCCATGGACGCCCCCGCAGCCTCCTACCTTGCACACATCGATCCGGTCGTCCGGGCGGGCCTGACAGCCGAGCAGGTGCAGGACGTCCTGGTCGCCGTCGCTCCCGTCGTGGGCAGCGCGCGCGTCATGTCGGCCGCCGCCTCCATGACCGAAGCGCTTGGGTTCGCCATCGCCGTGGCCGAAGACCAGGAATAGGCGTGAGCACGGGCGGTCCGGGGCCGAGGCACCGCTGCACCGCAGGTCATAGCGCCTGCAGTCTCGCGCACGGGCTGCACGGGCTGCACGGACGGCTCGACGGGGCCGTGACCTGTCCGGTTCCCGGTTCCCGGCTCCCGCGTACGGTCGAGGCGGACGCTGCCAGAGGGGTCGTCAGGACGGCGAGGGCGCGGCGAGGGCGTGCTCGTAAGCGAAGATGACGACGTGGACGCGGTCGCGCAGTCCAAGCTTCTCCAGGACGTGGCCGAGGTGGGTCTTCACCGTCGTCTCTGCGACACCGAGGCTCCGGCTGATCTCGGTGTTCGTACGGCCCGCCACCACGAGGTCGAACACCTCGTGCTCGCGTGGGGTGAGCCTGGCCATGGCGGGAGGCCGGCGCGCGGGGCGCGGCCGGTCGGCCGCGAAGGCCTCGATCAGACGGATGGTCACCGACGGCGAGAGCAGCGCCCCGCCCTCGACTGCCGTGCGGATGCCCCGCAGGAGGTCCTCCGGAGGTGCGTGCTTGAGCAGGAAGCCGCGGGCGCCGACGCGAAGGGCGTCGAAGACGTACTCGTCCAGGTCGTATGTCGTCAGGATGACTACCCGGGGTGAGGGTGAGGTGCCGGTCCCCCTGATCCGGCGGGTGGCCTCGATGCCGTCCACGACCGGCATCCTGATGTCCATGAGCACGACGTCGGGGAGTAGTTCGGCCGTCAGCCGGACTGCCTCCTCACCGTTTGCCGCCTGGCCCACGACGGCGAGATCGGGCTGGCTGTCGACCAGCATCGCGAGTCCGGCCCGTACGACGGCCTGGTCGTCGGCGATCAGGACGGAGACCGTCATGCGGCGCCTCCCGCGGGGCCGTGGGGCAGCCGCACGTGGACGGCGAACCCGCCATCGGGCAGTGCGGTGGTGCTCACCCGCCCGCCGTGGAGCCGAGCACGCTCCCGCATGCCGACCAGACCGAGGCGAGCGGTCGACTGGAGGGGACGGCCCGAGGAGGAGTCCGCCGCACGCCCGTTGACGACGGAGAGCTCGAACACCTGCGGCAAGTAGCGCAGCACGACCCGCGCAGACGCACCAGGCGCGTGCTTGACCACATTGGTGAGCGCCTCCTGCACGATCCGGTACGCGGCGAGTTCGACGCCGGAAGGCAGCGGGTGCGCCTGCCCGATCACCGCGATCTCCGCCATGACGCCGGCTTCGCAGGCCGTGGAGATCAGGGCTGGTATCTCCCCCAGGCAGGGGATAGGACGACGGGCGGCCGGCTCGCCGTCCTGCCGCAGCACGCCGAGCAGTTGCCCCAGCTCGACCACGGCTTCGCGCGCCAGACGCTCGACTGTCCCGAGCATGTCGATGGTTGCCGCGTCCTGGCGGCCGTCACCGGTGGCTGCGACGATCCTGACCGCCCCCGCCTGGATGGTGATGGCGGAGAGCTGGTGAGCGAGGACGTCGTGCAACTCCCTTGCGATCCGTGCGCGTTCCGCCGCCTGTGCGGCCTCCAGCGCGGCCTCTTCCGCGAACCGCCGGGACACGGCCGCGTCGCCCGCGAGGAGCCCCGCCGAGAGCAGGACGCCCGGCAACCCGATCGCCATGCGGACCTGGTAGCTCACCGCCGCTGCCAAGGCGGCCGCCATCGCGCCGCCGAGGAGCGGTCGCAGGTGACGGCGTGCGAAAGAACCGTGGGAGCCGACCGCGTATCCCGTTGCCGCCACGGCCGCCAGGCCCGAGACGGTGTGCAGGCCCAGAGCGGTACGCAGGGCCAAGGCGCCGAGTGCGAGCGACAGGCCCGTCCCCGGGAGGCGCCGCCGCCAGATCGAGGGCACGGACTGCACGAGGGCCAGTGCCAGGAAACCGCAGACGGCGGCAGGTGCGCCGCCGTGTCCTGGCGGCCGCCAGGGCCAGGGCACGTCAGCCAGTGCCCAGCCGAGCAGCACTGTGGCGACCAGCAGATCCGCCCCGCTCCGGGCGGCGGTGGCCTGCAGTCGGGCAACCCACGGCATGACGTGAGCGTACGCCCAGGTCAACCCGTCACGTCCAGACGCCGGAACACCACGAACGCGGCCACCGCACAGGTCACGAGCAGTCCCGTCACACCGGCCAAGCCCATCGCGTGGCCTGGCGCGGTGCCGCCGGTGTCGATGAACCTGGACCAGAAGTTGTCCGGCAGGCTTCCGATGGACTCCTGGCCCCCGGCGAACCCCATCCACCCCTGGACCCAGGTGGCCGGTGTCCAGCGGCCGAGTGCCGGCAATGTCGCTGCGATCAGCATGGCGAGGACGATCGCGGCGCTGGCAGCCATTGTTCCGATCGTCCCACGCGTGACCACACCGGCCAGCAGGCCGATCGCCGCGAATGCGGCCAGCACGACCAGCGAACGTCCGAACTGGGTGCCCGCCCATGTCACGGCGTGGTGTGTCGGCTGATGCGGATCCGGCAGATGGTCGGCGGCACGGATCACCGGTCCAGCGACGGCCAGACAGGTCCAGCACGCGCAGACGAGGCCCACACCGGCGATCCACAGGCTGACGAGTTTCGCCGCCACGACCCGTAGGCGCCGTCCGTTCTGCGTGAGTACGTTCTTCAGTGTCCGGCCGGACCACTCCCCACCGATATGGCCGCCGGCCAGCAGCGACACCGCGAGGGCGCCCGGAAGCGAGGCCATCAGGCCGGCAGCCTCGGCTCCGGCGGCGATCGGGTCGAGTTGCGCCGCGGTACGGGCGGCTGCCCTCGTACCGGCGGCGTGCTCCTCCTCGATCCGCCGCTTCTGGATCGCAAGCGCCTGGGCGCACGCCGGTCCCGCCGGCAGGCGCATGACGGCGCATGACGGCGATCGTCCGCCGCCGGTATCGTCCACTGCCCGCCGGGCGTTGTCCGCGCCGCCGATCGCGAGGAGGACGCAGAACAACGCCGCGGCCGTCATGACCGCCCAGGTGAGAGGCCGGTTCAGCGTGGCCAGCTCAGCGCGGAGATGCCGCATCGTCTTCCACCTCCTCGCCGGTGGGTCCGGTCAGAGCGAGAAAGGCGCGCTCCAGGCCGGACCGTTCTACGCGGATCTGGTGCGCCCACACCCCGCCTCGTCCGAGCAGTTCGTTCACGGCATGACCGTCACCGCTTCCGACCACAAGCGCGTCCGAGTCCTCGGCACGCACCGGGAAGCTGCTGGACAGCAGGGTCCGCGCCGCCGCTCGGTCGGCCGGTGCGAGAACTACCCGGACCACGGCGGTTGTCAGGTCGTCCGGGCGTCCCTCGGCGATGACGCGTCCCGACGTCATGACAGCCACCCTGTCGCAGATCTGCTCGACCTCTGTCAGCTGGTGGCTGGACAGGAACACCGTCGTCCCACTGTCGGCGACGCAGCGCACGGTGGCCCGGAACTCCCGGATCGCGGCCGGGTCCATCCCGTTCATGGGCTCGTCCAGCAGCACGACCGAGGGTGCCCGCATCAGCGCCAAGGCGAGGCCCAGTCTCTGGCGCATGCCCTGGGAGTACGTCTTCACCTTGCGATCGGCGGCGGAGGTCAGACCGACCTTTCCCAGCGCTTCGGCGACGGCGTCCGCCCGGCGGAAGGGCGGGCCGTACAACGCAAGCACTTCGAGGCTGCGCCGCCCGGTCATCCAGGGGTGGAATGCCGGCTCCTCGATCATCGCACCGACGTGCGCCAGGCCGGCGGGGTCCGGCAGCGCCCGGCCGTTCAGCCACGCTCGGCCGGAGGTCGGCCGGATCAGTCCTAGCAGCATCCGCATGGTCGTCGTCTTTCCGGACCCGTTCGGCCCGAGGAACCCGTACACTTGGCCTGCTTCGACAGACAGGTTCAGATCGCCAACGGCAACTGCCCTGCCGTAGGTCTTGCCGAGCCCTTCGCAGCGAACGGTCTCCACAGACTCTCTCCCTCCATGTCATCCACCCGGCCGTCCTCCCCGACGTTAGGAGCCACCGCAGCGCGCGTCATCGGCCGCACGACGAAGCCGCCCTCGTCGATTCGACGAGGGCGGCATGCCGGGCGGGCGGACGGCGTCCCCACGAGGTGAGGGATTGAGGCGGAGCGCGGACCACCGGTGCATCGAAGTCCCCAGCCCCATCACGACCACGGCCAGGGCCAAGACCACGCTGACCAGGGCTTGGGCGCGCTTGGGGCATGTACATGTGGTCCTGGTGGGTGAAGAAGGGGCCGATCGTCGCGCGCTGAAGCGGACTGGACGGCGCGACCGGCTACAGGTGTACATATGGTCCAATTCCTCCTGCGCCGACGCGCCGCTCTCCTAGCCCTCGCGGCTATGCTCGTGGCTGCCCCCGGCGCCACGGCAGCCGCGCCCTCGTCGGGCATGTCGTCCGGGTCCTCGGCCACTATCGGTGAGTACTCGCCGCAAGGTGACACCGGCGGGCAGGTGGCCCGTTTCAAGCAGCAGTTGGCCAAGGCCGACTACGTGTGGCAATCAGGCACCGAGGGCGTCTTCGACCTGAACGCCAAGTACTGCGACGGGAGTCTCTTCAGCGGCCTGTGGCCCAATCCCCAGTCGCCCTACATCCTCTCCGGGCTACCGGAGGTACCGGGGCAGGCGCCCGACACCAACCCGGAGAAGTCGTGGCGGCTGCGACAGGACGAGGCCGTCGTCCTGATGGGGACGACACCCCCGCCGGTGGAGTACTTCGGCTTCGACCTCACTACGCTCAAGGGCTCCCTGCACACTGGGCCGATCGTATGGACCTCCGTGGGCGACGCGGTCAACAACAAGACGGTGCGCACCGCAGGTGCGACGCCGTTCGGCCGACAGTTCGCCCTGGTGATCACGGGCAACCGGCGCACCCGAGCGGAAGTGAACCAGATGCTGGCCGCCTCCGGGCTCGGGCGCGCAACGAACAACATGACGGTTTCGCCTGCCCTGTACCGACTGGGTCTTGACAAGAGATCGGACCAGTTCGTGTTCGGGTTGCGCACCAGCGTGGCCAAGCCGGGATTCGACAAGGCGCTCGACGAGTACCGCGCCGTTCCCCCGCTCCAGGTCTTCCGGGTGCGGCCTGAAGGTGAATCCGCAGACCAGACCACGCCCGTGTACGGGCCCGACCCATTGCCCGTGCCCAAGCTGCGCGTGTCGGGGACCGGTGCCACCGAACTCAACCTCAACCCCACGCTGCAACTCCTGCGCCACCGGATCATCGACACCTACCCGGGCTACAAGGCGCGCGACCTCGTCGTTGAGCGCGGCTTCGAGGAGTCGAACCCTGGGTTCCAGGACAACCTAGTGACCAATCCGCCCATCACCGGGGTCGACGAACTCTCCAATGACGCGGACGACCCGATCACCCCGAACTTCCGCCTGCCCAACGGCTCCTTCGTCGTCGCCTACGGCACCAACCACGTGGCCACCCGGCAGGCCAGCTATTCCAGCATCACCCTCTACGCCGGCGCCAAGGCTGCCGTGTCCCTGGCCGCCCAGAACAACGTCGTCCTCCGAGGCAGCGCACGGGACTACATCCCCGACCAACCGAATGCGGACAAGCTCTACGCCTGGAGTTTCAGCCGCGCAGGCAACGCCGGACCGACCGGGCCGCACGTGACCAGACTCCCGTCCGCCAGCGCCAACTACTGTGCGAGCTTCGGCTCCAACAGGTCCGTCGACATGAGCACGCTCCGGGCCGTGGCCCGCGCGTACATGCAACCTGCGACCCGCACCCGGCCCGCCCTCTCCTCCCTCCTCCTGGACCGGATGCTGGTCTTCATCCCGAGATCATGAAGCGGTGATGCGGGGTCGCGATCCATTGCACGCCGCGATCCGTCGGATCCTGTGCTGGGGCAACCCCTCACGAGTTCGCATCTCGTATCCTCAGCCATTGCTCTCACCGGGCAATACGTCGAAGGCCCCCACCCCTCGCGGTGGGGGCCTTCGACGTTGTCTCAGCCCTCGTTGCCCTGGTCTTTGTCCACAGGCGGGGGGCTCCCCGGATCGCTGCGCCGGTCCTCCACCCGCCGCGCCCTGGACACACCCGGTGCAGTTGACCGCTCCGGGCCTGCGACCCGGGATCCAGCTCAGGAGCCAGGGCCGCCTCCGGAGAGGATCGAGCGGGCTCGAGCCAGTGCGTCCGGCCATGTCCTTCCGTAGAGCGTGATGGCCACGAGCAAGATCCCCGCCGACGCCGCCGGCACTCGCGCACCTTCCGGCAGCCGCAGCTCAGCTGGGAGCCACGTCACGAACGGTGCTGCGACCGCGACCCTTGCAGCTGTCCGTACCGGTCACCGCCTACCAGAGCTGGCAGTCCCGAGGCGAGCCATCCAGGAGGGTGGCCCCCACACGCCGGCTCGAGTTCTGGTGGTGGTCGCAACACCCAGTTCAGGGGGTGCGATGGACTACAAGATCCGCCAGGATCGGACCCCGCAGGAGCGGAAGAAGCTGACCGCTGGGCGGGCGGCATACTTCCAGCTCATGCGGGAGGGATACAGCAACAAGGAAGTGTGCCGGATCGTGGGCATCAACCCGCGGACCGGCAAGGTGTGGGGCAACGGGCGCAACGCGCACAAGGGCCGGTCGAGGTCCGCACCCCCGGTTAGGGGGGCGGCCTCGACCGGCCCTTCTCGGTATCTGCGGGAGTCGGACGGCATCCACATCGCCGACGGGCTGAGAGAGAAGGCGTCCTTACGGCCCATCGCGGCCGAGTTCGGTCGCAGCCCCTCCGCCATCGGCCGGGAAGTCCGGCGCAACGGAAAGCTCTACGAGGCCGGCGGCGCGTGGGCCTACCGGCCGCACGCCGCACGAGGCCGTGCTGATGGCCGCCGGCCGCGCCCGAAGCAGGGGAAGATCGGCCGGAACCCGGAGCTGCGGGAGTTTGTCCAGGACCACCTCGAACGCCGCTGGAGCCCTGAGCAGATATCCCGGGTCCTGCGCTTACGCTTCCCTGACGGGCCGGAGATGCACGTGGTGCACGGGACGATCTACCAGGCCCCTACGTCCAGGGTCTGGGACACCCCGGCCGGGCGCCTCGCACAGCTCCTGGACCGCCGGTTGATCACTGCGACGCGCCCACCGCCGGGATGCGCCTCTCGGCGGTGGGAAGTGTCACCCCCAACAACCTGACACGCTATAGCCCGCGTAGTAGAAGTTGTGGACATAGAACCACCCGTTGCCGTTCGATGTCCCGCAAGCGGTATACCGGCCGCCCAGGAGGGGGACACTTCCACCACAGGCCCACGTCTGCCCCTTCAAGGCAGTGGTCACCAGAGCGGCACTGGTACTGGTATCGGTGCGGATGGCCACGTTTTCCAACGCTGTCCCCTTGCCGTCGCTACAGGCCGTGTTGGTCATGGGCTGTAGCGAGCCATCCGCAGCACCCGCAACTCCCGGAAGGGCAAGGCCGACGACGGCGGCAACCGCCAGCGCGACAGTCAGCCTCGAACGCAGAATCTTTCTCATCGAGCCCCCTTTGATCGGCATTTTATGCAGTGAGCACTGACAAGTAGCGCCCGAGCCTCGCACCCCGTCAAGCGCCCTACATCAGGTTGCCGTGTTTTCCGAACTGGAGATTCGTCGGCCGGATGCCGCCGCCCGGAGCTGGACGCCGCTGCCGCCGAACTAACAACATCCGCTGCCATAGCGGACGCCGTCTCGGGCTACCGCCGACTCGACAAGCCGACGGGCGCCGGCGACCACGACGGCCTCGTCTTCCACATCGACACCGCTGCCATCGACACAGCCGCCCCATGGGCGTATCGCCAACCCGCCGCCCTTGTGGCCGCGCTGGGCATCATGCGGCACCCCCACCCACGAAGGTCCGCCGACGAATTGGCTCCGTCGCCTTGACGGAGCGCCCTGCTGGCGCGTTCGACGGCGTTCTACAGTCTTGGTGTCGTCGCTGAGTTGTGGGGTGCTGCAGGTGAGTGAGGCGAGGGAGCCTGACGCGAGGGGGTTACCGGGTGTCGTGAGCGCGACGGGGGGCAGTGCGGCCGCAGGTGGCAGCGTCGAGATCCATGCCGCGGGCGGCTCGATTGCCGCGCAGCGGATCGGGGAGGTTCATCAGCACATCCATCCTCCTCGCTGGGAGCCGGTGTCATGGCCGCACATGGTGGGGCTGATCCCGCCGCGGGCGGGAGCGTTCCAGGACCGCGCCGAGCGCTCCCGGCTGCGGGCCGCTGCCGCGGGCGCCGGGACTGTGGTGTTGTGTCAGGTGCTGACCGGGATGGGTGGGGTCGGCAAGACCCAGTTGGCGGCCGACTACGCCAAGGAGACTTGGGCGGACGGGACCGGGGTGGACCTGCTGGTGTGGGTCACCGCGAGTAGCCGCACGGCCGTCGTGAGCGAGTTCGCACAGGCTGGGGCGCAAGTATGCAACGCGGATCTGTCCGATCCGCTGCGGGCCGCCCACGCTTTCCTCACATGGCTGCAGACCGGGAGACGACGGTGGCTGGTCGTCCTCGACGATGTCGCCGACCCCGCGGATCTGACCGGGTTGTGGCCTCCGGCCGTTTCGGAGGGGCGGACGGTGGTGACCACTCGGCGGCGTGACGCCGCCTTGGCCGGGGGCGGCCGGCGCATGGTCGATGTCGGCGTGTTTACCCCCGCTCAAGCGGGGGACTATCTGGCGTCGGTGCTGGCCATCGGAGGGCGCGTGGAGCCGGCGGGGGGACTCGCGGGGCTGGCAGAGGACCTGGGGTGTTTGCCCCTGGCGTTGTCGCAGGCCGCCGCCTACGTTCTCGACGCGGGCATCTCGGTGGGCGAGTACCGCGAGCTGCTGGGCCGAAGGGCACGGTCGCTAGCCGAGATCAGCCCGGACGTACCACCAGACGACCAGGCGCACAGTATGGCTGCGGCGTGGGAGTTGTCGGTGGACTACGCCGATCGTCTCCGCCCGCGTGGGCTTGCGTGCCCGATGTTGGAGCTGGCCGCCTTCCTCGCGCCCAACGCCACCCCGCTGACCGTGCTGCTCAGCCAGCCAGCTCTCGACTATCTGGCCGCCCACCGCACCCCCTCTCCGCCGGGGCCAAATGCCGCGCCGGCACCGGGGCCGGGTGAGCCGGTCACCCCGCAGGACGCGACGGGGGCGCTGCGCGCACTGCACCGCCTGAGCCTGCTCAGCGCCCCCGACCGCGCGCCCGCGCCCGTGGAAGGCGACGCCGACGCTTCGGGTGGCAGGAGCGAGGCGGCCTGGGACGGTCGGGTGGTGCGGGTGCACCAGGTCGTACAACGCGCCACCCGCGACACCCTCCACGGCGACCGATACCGGAACACTGCTTGGGCGGCCGCAGATGCCCTGCTCGCCGCATGGCCTGAAGTCGAACGCGACATCGAGCTGGCCCAGGCCTTGCGCGCCTGCACCACCGCCCTTGTCACGTCCACTGAGGAAGGCGCCGACCACGCCGGGTGGCTGTACCAGCCCGACGCCCATCCGATCCTCTACCGGCTCGGGAGCAGCCTGGGTGAGTCCGGCCAGGTGGAGGCCGCCACTCACCACTTCCATCAGCTCAGCCAGACCACCATGCACCGCCTCGGCCCCGACCACACCTACACTCTCGCCGCACGCGGCCACCTTGCGAAGTGGCAGGGGCACGGCGGGGATGCGGCCGGGGCGGCGGCGGCCTTCGCCGCGCTGCTGGACGACCAGCTGCGGGTGCTCGGCCCCGACCACCTGCACACCCTCGCTACACGCAACAGCCTCGCCACCTGGCGAGGGCAGGGGAAGGATGCGGCCGGTGCCGCGGCGGCCTTCGCCGAACTGCTCGATGACCAGCTGCGGGTGCTCGGCCCCGACCACCCGCACACCCTCGCTACACGCAGCAACCTCGCAAACTGGCAGGGCGAGGCGGGGGATGCGGCTGCTGCGGCGGCGGCCTTCGCCGCGCTGCTGGACGACCAGCTGCGGGTGCTCGGCCCCGACCACCCCGACACCCTCGCTACACGCAGCAACCTCGCCACCTGGCAGGGGCGTGGGGGGGATGCGGCCGGGGCGGCGGCGGCCTTCGCCGCGCTGCTGGACGACCAGCTGCGGGTGCTCGGCCCCGACCACCCGCACACCCTCACCACACGCGCCAATCGTGCCCACTGGCAGGGGTCGGCCGGGGATGCGGCCGGTGCCGCGGCGGCGTTCACTGAACTGCTGGACGACCAGCTGCGGGTACTCGGCCCCGACCACCCGCACACCCTCGCTAGACGCAACCACCTCGCAAACTGGCGGGGGTCGGCGGGGGATGCGGCCGGTGCGGCGGCGGCGTTCACTGAACTACTGGACGACCAGCTGCGGATGGTCGGCCCCGACCACCCCGACACCCTCGCTACACGCAGCAACCTCGCAAACTGGCAGGGCGAGGCGGGGGATGCGGCCGGTGCGGCGGCGGCCTTCGCCGCGCTGCTGGATGACCAGCTGCGGGTACTCGGCCCCGACCACCCCGACAGCCTTACCTGGCGCCTCAACCTTGCCTACTGGAGAGGGAAAGCGGGGGACACGGTCGGCCAGACGGAAATATATTCCGAGCTGATAAATGCCCAGATACTCGATGCCGACCACGCTAGCCATCCCGACACCCTCGCGACCCGCCGCAGACTGGCCGTCTGGCGGGGGGAGGCGGGAGATCCGGCCGGTGCGGCGGCGATGTTCGCTGAACTACTGGACGACCTAGTGGGCGTGCTCGGCCCCGACCACCCGGACACCCTCACTGCACGTGGCAGCTCTGCCCACTGGCGGGGGGAGGCGGGAGATCCGGCCGGTGCGGCGGCGATGTTCGCCGCGCTGCTGGACGACCAGCTGCGGGTGCTCGGCCCCGACCACCCGGACACCCTCATCACCCGCAATAACCTTGCCCACTGGCGGGGGGAGGCGGGAGATCCGGCCGGTGCGGCGGCGGCCTTCGCCGCGCTGCTGGACGACCAGCTGCGGGTGCTCGGCCCCGACCACCCGTACACCCTCACCACGCGCAACAGCCTCGCCCGCTGGAGCGAACAGGCGGCCACAGGCGAAGCGTAGAGCCTTCCGGTGGGAATCGCGTCCGCTGAATATCGGACCGATTCAGCGCCAAGGGTGGGGGACTACAGGTCAGCGCATTTTCGTCGGTGACCCAGGGACTCCGTCATCCAGCACGAGCATCTTGTACCCTCCAGCTGGCCCGGCTGTCCGGATACCTGCGCATGATTTCGATGTGGAGGCGGTACGCGAGGCCAGCGTCGGATGCGGTGATGACGCTCTTAGAAAACGGCTCTGACCGCAGTCCCGTGAAGCCAGTGATCACGAAGACTTTTGGGAGGGCCACGGCTGGCCGTCAGGTGCCACAGCGGGACGGTTGGCCAATACGTAGTCGCGGTACGACCGGTACCTGACCGTGAGGTGCTGTGCGGTCAGGAAGCGGCGGGTACTTTCGCGTCGAGGCCGTGGCTGGCGACGAGCTGGGCCTTGCCGTCGGCCAGGCGGTAGCGCAGTCCGACGACGGCGGTCCGGCCGGCGGCGACCTTCTCGGCGAGTGCACGGGAGCGGTCCAGCAGCCGGTCGGTGGTGTTGCGTACGTGCTCGGCGAGTATCTCCTCGGGCCGCACCCGTCCGGCGGCCCGCGCCGCCAGCACGCTGGGCGTCACCCGCTCGACCACGTCCCGGACGTATCCGGCCGGCGCCGTGCCGTTGTCGAGCACGTCGCACGCCGCGCCCACGGCGCCGCAGGAATCGTGGCCGAGGACGATGACCAGCGGGCAGTCCAGCAGGTCCACGCCGTACTCGATGCTGCCCAGCACCTCAGGGCCGATGACGTGGCCTGCGGTGCGCACCACGAACAGGTCACCCAGGCCCCGGTCGAAGATGATCTCGGCGGCCAGTCGGGAGTCGGAGCACCCGAACAGCACGGCGAAGGGCTGCTGGGACGATGCGGTCTCGGCGCGGCGGGTGGCGTCCTGGTTGGGGTGCTCCGGGGTGCCGGCGACGAATCGCCGGTTGCCGGCCAGCAGCAGCTCGAAGGCCTCGCCGGGCGTCGGGATCTGCATCTGTGTCATGGTCATCGTCCTATGAATCGGGGCGGGTCGGGACGGAGGAGGGTCTTGGGGCCGCTGGCCGGGTCGGGTCATGCCGGCAACACCGCCATCCCTAGTCGCCGGGCCAGGACGGCCTCCACGTGCAGTCTCAGCGCGCGGGGTTCTTGACCTGCCCCGTTCGGCCGCCGGTCCGTTACGCCCCTGCCGTTGTCGGCCGCGTCGCCGCACCGGGCAGAGCGGCGTCCGTGCCGTCGGCCGAAGGGGACCGAGACCACGGCCTCGGGGAAGGCGTCACCGCAGTGGGTGAGATCCAGGACGCGGGCCACAGGCGCCGACACCGCGCTCACGGTCAACGGGGCACCCACGGCAAGCGCGTGCTCGCGAGCCTGGAGGAGTGCATTGAGCCCGGAGGAGTCGCAGAAGCCGAGGCCGGTCAGGTCGACGTCGACACCGCGAGGGGCGGTACGCAGACATTCGGCAAGTACTTGGCGCAGCATGTCCGCACACCCGAGATCGATCTCGCCCCCGACGGACACCCGGACGCGGCCGCCGTCCTCGACCATCCGGACGGTCAGCCCGCCGTGCCGGTGCGTGATCACTTGGGGTGCCAGCACATCGTGTGCCATGGTGCGCGACCTCCAGAGGTCATCATCTGGCCGCCGGAGCGGCCGGCGCCTGCCCCGAAGGGATGTGTGGATCTCCGTGGGCGCCTGGCGTCACCGAAGCCCCTGCCAGAGAGTACAGGAAATTTTGTTCACGTATTCTCTGACCTGAATCACGCATCGTAGAATGTCCCCATGGATGAAGCCGCCCGCCCGCGAACCGGATGGACCTTCCTGACCAATCACGCGCGCGTCCTCGCGGCGATCGCGCGCGACCCGGGGGTCCGGGTCCGTGACATCGCGGCACAGTGCCTTCTGACCGAGCGCGCCGTCCAGAAGATCCTCTCCGACCTCGAGGCCGACGGCTATCTGAGCCGCACCCGCGCCGGCCGCACCAACGTCTACGCCATCTCGGCCGACACGTCCTTGCGGCACCCGGCCGACGCAGGCCCCACCGTCGCCGCCCTGCTTGCCCTGTTCTCCCTCGACGCCGCGGCCCAGGAAGATGCGGACGGGCACGCCGCGGCCTCATGAAGGCCCCGCCACCGCACCGCGCCGGACACCGAGTCCACCGACCTCAGCCGTCCCTCATGGGGCTGAGGGACACCCACCTGCATCACCCTCTGCCGGTGCTGACCGGCCGCTCAGGATTCGGTCGGGTCAGTGCGGCGTCCGGGAGTTGGCGGGCTGGCGGTGGGCGGCTCGCAGGCGCTGGTACCAGCGGGGAGGCAGGGGGACGAAGCCGCTGGTGCGGGCGGCGTACGCGGTGTAGCCGGGGCGTCCGGCCATGTGCTTGTCCAGCAGGCGCTTGCCGCTCCCGAGGATCAGCAGGTACGACATGAGGAGCGGGGCGGGCGCGGCGACGGCGGCGGACTGCCAGCTGCCGCAGGCCGTCAGGTACAGGCCCCACCACACGAGGAAGTCGCCGAAGTAGTTCGGGTGCCGGGTCCAGGACCACAGGCCGCGGTCCATGAGGCGGCCGTGGTGCGCAGGGTCGGCGGTGAAGCGGGCGAGTTGGTGGTCTCCGACGGCTTCGCACACCGTGCCGGCCGCCCAGAGCGCGACGCCCACCGCCGTTGCGGCTCCGGGCGCAGCGGCCACGTACTGCCCGGCCTGGACGGGCAGCGAGATCTGCCAGACCAGGGCGCCTTGCGTCAGGTACACGGCGCGCAGGGCGTAGGCGTTGCGGCTGCCCGGGGCCTTGGCGAGCAGGCGGTCGTAGCGGGCGTCCTCGCCGCGTCCGCGGCCCCGGCGGGCGATGTGCGCGGCCAGGCGGAGGCCCCACACCGCGGTCGCCGCGGTGATCAGGTATCTCCGTCCGGGGTCTCCGTATCCTGCCGACGCCGCGCAGGAGACGGCGGCGACCGCGGTGAAGGCCACTCCCCAGGCGATGTCGGCCCCCCGGTGGATGCCCTTGGCCGCTCCGACGGCGAAGGCGGCGGCCATGACCGCGAAGGCGGCGAGCGCGGACCACCCCAGCCCGGTGGCGAAGGCCACCCACGGGAAACCGCCACCCGCCGCGGTCACGGACGCTCCCCGTACCAACTCGACGGTGTGGCGGGCATGCCGGAACCGCCGTCCTCGGCTGTGCGCACGGCGAGGATCTGGTCGACGCCCATGCGCCGTTCGGCGAACGCGAGTGCAGCGCCTGCCAGATACAGCCGCCACAGGCGTGCGGTCGGCTCGCCGGCCAGGACGGTGAACCGCGGCCAGTCGTCCTCCAGCGTGCGCAGCCAGGCCCTGATGGTGCGGACGTAGTGTTCCCGCAGCGACTCCACCGACCGCACCTCAAGGCCCGCGGACTCCAGCATGCCGACGGTCGCGCCGACCGGGCGCATGTGCATGTCGGGCGCGATGTATGCCTCGATGAAGGCGCCGCCTCCCGGCGCGGTCGAGTCGCGGGACATCTGCTGGACGAGCAACCGTCCGCGAGGGCGCAGCAGGCGGTGCAGCCGCGAGGCGAAGCCGGGGTAGTCGGGTTCGCCGACGTGTTCGCCCATCTCCACCGCGGACACCGCGTCGTATCCCGTGCCGCCGCTGGCGTCGAGGTCTCGGTAGTGGCCCAGCCGCACCTGGACCAGTTCGGTGAGGCCGCGTTCCCGGACGCGGGCGGCCACGAAGTCGTGCTGCTCGCGGGAGAGGGTTATGGCGGTGACGTGCACCCGGTGCTCGACGGCGGCGTGCAGGGCCAGGCTGCCCCAGCCGCAGCCGACGTCCAGCAGGCGGCCGGCGGGAGCGAGCGCGAGTTTGCGGCAGATCAGTTCCAGCTTGTCGCGCTGGGCGTCGGCGAGCCCGTAGGCGGGGTCGTCCTCGGGCGCCGTCCAGTAACCGCAGGAGTAGGCCATCGACGGGTCGAGCAGGGCTGCGTACCAGTCGTTGGACAGGTCGTAGTGATGGCTGATGGCGGCCCTGTCGCGGGCGGTGCTGTGCGGTTTGCCGCGCAGCCGTGCCCGGGGGGCGCCAGGCGCGGCCGGCCGCGGGCCGAGCACGCCCAGCCGCAGCGCGACCCCGGCCGCCCTGGCCGCCTCAGCGGGCCGCAGCCCCGCGATCCGGGGAAGGGGGAAGGGACGGGCGGCGGGGCCTGCCGGCCTCTCCCGTACCGCGTGCAGGACGCGGCCGAGCCCTTCTGCGAGGTCCCCTTCGACGTCGAGATCACCGGCGATGTAGGCCTCGGCGACGCCGAGTTCACCCGGCTGCCACAGCAGCCGGCGCAGCGCGCGGCGGGAGTGCAGCACCACCACAGGGGCCGCGGCCGGCCCGGTCTCGCTGCCGTCCCAGGCTCGCAGCCGCAGCGGCGCCTCGCCGGAGAACACCGATTCCAGTACGGGCCCGAGCCGTTGCGCCACCGTGGTCACCGGGCGCCTCCCGCCGTGCCCGAGGCGGTCAGCAGGAACTGTTGCACGTTCAGGTACCGCGCCCGGAAGCCCGCCTCGCAGTAGGCGAGGTAGAACTCCCACATGCGTGAGAAGACGTGGTCGAAGCCCAGGGCGGCCACGTCGCCCGAGCGGGCTCTGCCGGCGAAGCGGTTCCGCCACAGCCGCAGCGTCTCGGCATAGTGCTCGCCGAATCCGGTGTCGGACCTCACCCGCAGGCCGCAGGACTCCGCCGTGGTGGCGACCGCGGTGGCGGAGGGGATGATGCCGCCGGGGAAGACGTACTTGCCGATCCAGCTCTGGCTGCGGCGGGTGGCGAGCATTCGGTCGTGGGCCATGGTGATCGACTGGAGTGCGATCCGGCCGCCCGGCGCGAGGAGCCGAGCCAGCGTGGTGAAGTACACCGGCCAGTATTCGGCGCCGACAGCCTCGATCATCTCGACGCTCACCACGGCGTCGTAACTGCCCTGCACCTCGCGGTAGTCGCGCAGTTCGACCTCGACGCGGTCGGACAGGCCGGCTGCGGCGATCCGGGCGGCGGCCAGGTCGCGCTGCTCGACCGACAGTGTCACTGTCCGCACGTGTGCGCCGCGCCGGGCGGCGCGCAGCGCCAGCTCGCCCCAGCCGGTGCCGATCTCCAGCAGCCGGGTGCCGTGCCGGACGCCGGCCAGGTCGAGCAGCAGGTCGATCTTGTGGCGTTGCGCGGTCGCCAGGTCGTCGGCGCCGGCCGGGAGGTCGCGGAAGACGGCCGAGGAGTAGGTCATCGTCTCGTCGAGGAACAGCGCGAAGAGGTCGTTGGACAGGTCGTAGTGCCGGTGGATGTTGTCCCGGGCGCCCTGCGGGGTGTTCGCCTGGTCCAGGGGTCTGCGGTGCGCCCACAGCCCGCGCAGCCGTTGCAGGGCCAAGGGCACCAGTACCGTGGCGTGTTCGGCCAGCACCGTCAGGACGGCGACCAGGTCGTCGGCGTCCCACTCGCCTGCCATGTAGGACTCGCCGAAGCCGATCAGGCCGTCGGCGCCGATCCGCCGGTGGAAGGCGCCGGGGTCGTGCAGGTACAGGACGGGGCCTCCGCGGCCCGCGATGCGGCCGTCCGGCGCCGCGACGCGCAGCGGCAGCCCGGCCAGTGCGCGCCCGACGAGCCGCCGGGCGACCGCGGTGCGGACCGCGGAGGCGGCGGGCAGTCGCGCGACGTCGGGCCAGACGCCGGGATCCACCGGGGCAGCGGGGCGGCGGCCGGTCACGGCGGCGGTAGGGAGCTGGACGAGTCCGTTCACTTCAAACCTTCCTGCGGTGCGGACGAGGGCCGGGGCGTGACGGGCAGTCCGCGCAAGTACAGGTGGATGCCGTGCATCTTGATGGCCGCGGAGACCGCGAGGGTCGACCAGGGGTGCCGTACGGCCGCGGCGAGCAGCTGACGCGCGGTGGCCGGCCGCCGTGTTCCTCGTAGCGCCGCGGTGAAGGGCACGTCGTCGCCGCGCCGCAACCGCACGGTGACGCCGAGCCGTTCACCGGGCTGGGGCAGGCGCATCTTGTAGGAGCCGTCGACGGGGAAGAACGGGGAGACGTACAGCTCCTTACGCACCTCGGCGCGGCCTTCCGCATCCGGGCGCAGCAGGTAGCAGTGCCGGTCGCCGTAGGTGTTGTGCACCTCCGCCACCACGCACAGCGGCGATCCGGCCCGGTCGGAGCACCAGTAGAGGGTCAGCGGGTTGAAGACGTGCCCCAGAACGCGCGCATGTGTGAGCATCAGCACCCGGCCGCCGTCGAGGTGGATGTCGTGTACGGCAAGGAAGCGTTCCAGCGCCGTGCGCAGCGGCTCGCGCGCCCCGCCGAAGTGGTCGCGCGGGTCGAACCCGGCGAGCGGGCGCAGCGCCACCGGCAGTACGGGTAGGTGGTCCACGTCGACCAGCCACATGTAGGTGCGGTGCCGGAAGGAGTGGCGGACCGGCGTGGTGCGGGCGTGGGCGACGACGCACTCGTAGAGCGCGGGCGCAGTGCCGCTCCCGGGTGCGTGGACCTGGCCGGCCCTCACCAGCGCACCCCGAGTGCGGCGGCCGCGGCCACCCCCGACCGGCAGCCGTCCTCGTGGAAGCCCCAGCCGTGGTAGGCGCCCGCGTACGCGGTGACACCGGTGGTGAGTTCGGGCAGCAACTGCTGCGCTGCAACGGACTCGGGGGTGTAGACGGGATGTTCGTAGGCCATGCGGGCCAGCACCCGGTGGCCGTCGACGAGGTCGCCGCCGTTGAGGGTGACCACGTAGTCCTCGGCGGCGTCGAGCCGCTGCAGCCGGTTCATGTGGTAGCTGACCAGGACCCGTTCCGCGGCGGCTGTGCACGAGGGCAGCAGGTAGTTCCACGAGGCGCGGGCACGCCGCGCGGACGGCAGCAGCGAGGTGTCGGTGTGCAGCACCGTCTCGTTGCGCGAGTACCGGAAGGCGCCGAGGATCCGCTGCTCGTCGCGGGTGGGGTCGGCGAGCATGCGAAGGGCCTGGTCGGGGTGGACGGCTGTCACGACCGCGTCGGCGTCGTACGTCGTGCCGTCGTCCGTGGTGATCTCCACACCGGTGGCGTGGCGGCGCACCGCCCGCACAGGTGTCGCGGTGTGCAGCGCTGCCAGCCGCTTGCCGATCCGCTGGACGTACTCCACGGATCCGCCGGTGACCGTGCGCCACTGCGGAGAGCCGCTGACCGACAGCAGTCCGTGGCGCTCCAGGAAGCGGAAGAGATATGCCGCCGGATAGCGCATCGCGGTCTGCGGGGCGCAAGACCACACCGCCGAGACCAGCGGGATCACGAAGTGATTCACGAAGTACGGCGAGTATCGGCGCTCGGTGACGAAGTCACCGAGGGTCTGGTGCTCCGGCCCGCCTGCGGCCAGCACCGCCCGGGCCGCCCGGTGGAAGGCCGGGACCTGGGTGAGCATGCGCAGGTAGCGGCCCCGCGACACGCTGCTCAACTGGGCGAACAGGCCGCTGGGGCCGCCACGTGCACCGGCGTACTGCAGACCGCAGCCGTCGCAGCGCACCGACATGCTCATCTCCGAGGCCTGGGTGCTGACGCCCAGTTCGTCGAACAGCCGCAGGAGCGTGGGGTAGGTGCGCTCGTTGTGGACGATGAAGCCGGTGTCGATCCGCAGCAGGCGCCCGCCATGTGCGGCCACCTCGTGGGTGTCGGCGTGGCCTCCGAGACGGTCCTCCGCCTCGAAGAGCAGGACGTCGGCTCTCTTCTGCAGCACGTGGGCGGCGGTCAGCCCCGCCACTCCACCACCCACCACGGCTATACGTCGCCGGTCCACGTGCCGCTCCTCCTCCACCGGGGCGTCGGCTCCGCACCGCCCGGTGCGAAACCCTCTCGTACGTGATTCGTCACGACGGGCCGCGCGGATTGGTCCCCGAGCACCCGAAGCGGAATCCGCGTTCGGCGCGGAGCGCGCGGCAGCGGGTCACGCGGCGGCAGCTGCCCCGTCGGCCGGGGCCGGCTCGGTGTGGGGCGGCCCGGTCGGGCGCGGAGTGCTCGGGTCACAGGGGCAGCAGGGCCAGGGGGTCGCTGGTGGGTGCCGCGGAGCCTCCTTGCGGTTCCGCGGTCACACCCACGGCGTCGGCGCCCGCGGTCCGGCCGTCGAGCAGGGTCGAGCCGGTGGGGCGGCCGCTCGCCAGCAGGCCCGCGGACACCATCGTGCCGCCGCGGCTGAACCAGAGCTGGTAGACCCCGGAGTCCGGCAGTTCCGGCAGGTCGTGGTAGATCACGGCAGCCTTGCCGAGCCGTGCGGAGGACACCACGGTCGCCGTTCCGCCGCCGGTGAGCGCGCCGGTGCGGAAGGCGGCGTCGGGTGCGGCGGCCACCGCGCTCACCGCGGCGGCCTGCTGCTGCGCCCTCGCAGTGTCCGCGCGGGCCTGGTCGGCCTGGTGGCGGGCGTCCACGGCCACGCCGGTGGCGACCGCCGCGGCTGCCAGACACGCTGCCGCCACCAGGGCGGGCAGGCCAGGCCACCGGCTGCGCCGGGACGGCGGCAGCAGGGTGCCCCTCGCCGCCTCGGGCGGCAGCTGCCGCACGTCGGGCAGCGCGGCCATGACGCGGTTGCGCAGCCCGGCCGGGGGGACCTCGGCGACGGCGAGGGCCAGCCGTGCCGCGGTCTCGCGCAGCTCGCGCACCTCCTGGGCGCAGGCCGGGCACTGCGCCAGGTGCCGGGCGAACTCCTCGGCCTCGGTGTCCGACAGTGCGCTCAGGGCGTAGGCACCGGTCAGCGTGTGGAGGTCGGCGGGGTTCACGCGGTCACTCCCAGGCAGTCGCGGAGCCTGATCAGGCCGTCCCGCAGGCGGGTCTTGACGGTGCCGAGGGCCACGCCGAGCAGGTCGGCGGTCTCCCGGTAGGTGCAACCGCGGTAGTAGGCCAGGGTCACCGACTCGTGCTGCAGTTCGGTGAGCTGTTCCAGGCAGCGGAGCACCTGCTCGCGCTCCAGCCTGCGTTCGACCTGCTCTACGACCTCGTCGTAGGGGGTGCTGCGGTCGCGCAGCGCGGCGTTGTGGTCGCGGGCCGCGGAGGCCTGGGCGGACCGCACCCGGTCCACCGCGCGGCTGTGGGCGAGCGTCATGATCCATGCCATGGCGGTGCCATGCCGCGGGTCGAAGCGCGCGGCGCGGCGCCAGACCTCGATCAGCACCTCCTGGGCGACCTCCTCGGACTGCGCCGGGTCGCGCACGATCCGCCGGGCCAGGCCGAAGACGGCGCCTGCGACTGCGGTGTAGAGCGTTTCGAACGCCTGTTTGTCACCCCGGGAGACGCGGTCGAGCAGCGTCTCCAGCGCGCCGGAGCGCGGCTCAGGGGCCTGGTCGTCGAGCGCCGCCAGGCGCATGGGCACCTCCGTGAGTAGAACCGTCACCACTTGTTCGTCGCTGGGCCACTCCCGGATTGGTCGCCGAGGGATGTCGCCGAGGCTACGTCGGCGCAAGCACCGTGCCGATGATCTGCAACGTGCCTCTGCCCGTCATCGCATTGCCGCATTCCACGTCGGCTGCGACCACGAACCCCGGAGGTGTCTCCGGCCGTGACTGACCAATCCGTACCTGCGGCCGCTCCGAACCAGGGGTGGAGGTAGTCACCTCCGGACGCCGAGCCGGCTCCGTGCCGGCTCTGCGGTTTCCGCGAGTGAAGGGCAGCACCATCATGCGATCCACCAGCGCACGTGTCGTGACCGCGATGGCAGTGGCCGCCGTTCCGTTGGCGTTCCCGGCGGCGGCGTGGGCGGCACCGGCGGACACCGCCGGGCAGTGGGCCACCTACCAGGCGTCGCTCGACCCGGTGACGGCCAATCACGTCACGGGCAGCGGCAAGGCGATGATCCAGCTCTCCGGCAACACCGCGAAGATCACCGTGACCGCCTCAGGACTCGTCGGCGGCAAGTCGCCGCACGCCATGCACATCCACGTCGACGGCGGCGGCGTCTGCCCCAAGCCGTCGGAGGCCGTGGACCACAACGGGCACCCCTCGATCAACGTCGCCGACGCCATGAAGGACTACGGCATGATCGGCACGTCGCTGACCACCAGCGGCGACAGCACCGACAAGAGCGCGCTGGCCGTGGACCGCTTCCCAGCCGGCGCGACGGTCTCCTACAGCCGCACCCTCGACGTGAGCGACAAGGTGGCCGCCAACCTCAAGTCCGGCAGGGCCGTCCTCGTCGTGCACGGCATCGACTACAACGCCAACGGCATGTACGACAAGGTCCTGGGCGCCAGCGAACTCGACAAGACACTCCCGGCCGAGGCCACCGACCCGGCCCTGTGCGGCGCGTTCACCGCCTCGCAGATGTCCTCGATGCCGGCAGGCGCCGCCGACACCGGTGACGGCGCCACGCAGACCGGCCACACCGATGCCGGCATGGTCGCGGGCGGCGGCGCCGCCGTACTGGCCGGCCTGGGCGCCGGCGGCTACGCGCTGCGCCGACGGGGCACCGCCGGCCGATGACCACCACCCCCACCACCGGCAAGGGCCATCCGCGACGCACGGCGATCCTTCTCGTCGTGCTCGCGGTGGCCTGCGTCGCCGCGGGCGTCACCGCCGTCTTCGCCGCGACCACCGGCGGGGGCTCGCCGCCGCCGCGGCCCGGCCCCGCTGCGGCCGGGCAGCTGCCCGGGCATTCCATGTCCCCGATGTCCGGCACGCCTTCGATGCCCGCGACGCCGAGCCGTGCCGCCCCGGCCGCCCCGGCGCCCACCCGCAGCGGCACGCTGCCCGCGTCCCGGCCGACCGTGCTGGACATCCCCGCCGTCGGCATCCACTCGGCGCTGCTGGACCTGGGCCTGAACAAGGACGGCACCATCCAGGTCCCGGGCAAGCCCCTGCAGGCCGGCTGGTACCACGGCTCCCCGACGCCCGGCCAGGCCGGTCCTTCGGTCATCCTCGGCCACGTCGACTCGTACGCCACCGGGCCGGCCGTCTTCTACCGGCTCGGCGCGATGAAGCCGCACCAGCAGATCCGCGTCACCCGCGCCGACCACAAGGTCGCCGTCTTCACCGTCGACGCCGTCCGCTCCTACGACAAAGCGGCCTTCCCCACCCTCGACGTCTACGGCAACACCCCCGACGCCGAACTGCGCCTCATCACCTGCAGCGACTGGAACGCGCACACCCGCTCCTACGACGGCAACACCGTCGTCTTCGCGCAGCTCACCACGGGTTAGCACGTTCGTGCGCCCCGGGGCCGCCTATTCACTCTGGCGGGTGATCCTCCCGGTCCTCAGGGGGTCCGACCAATCCACCCGGCCCACCGTGCCGAATCCACCACGCAGACTCCGCCGTCCGGGCGGGCACATGAGAGAGGGACGCGATGGCCGCAGAGCGCATCGACACCCGACTGCTGGAACAGCTCACCGAGCAGTCACAGGACCTGAACAGCGACGCCGTGAGGATCACCAACGAGGCGCTCGGCGACTTCACCGAGGTCGCCCGGGACGAGGCGGCGGCACGGCGCCGCTGGTGGCAGCGCGGTGGCACCGTCGCAGGAGCGGTGGGGGCGGCGGCGCTGATGTCCTCCCTGCGGGCCACCGCGGCCACCTCAGGCGACGACATCATGGCGCTGCAGACCGCCGCGTCGATCGAGAACCTGGCGGTCAGCGTCTACCGGACCGCCGCGGGCCTGCCGTTCATCAAGAACGGCAACAAGACGATCGCCGCCTTCATCGCCAAGACGACCACCCAGCACCAGGCGCACGCCGAGGCATTCAACTCCGCAGCCACCCAGGCCGGCGGCAAGGGGCAGACCGGGCCCGACCCGAAATACGCGGCCGTCGTCAAGCAGACGCTGCCGTCGATCACGACCCCGGCGGACGTCGTGAAGCTGGCCATCACCCTGGAGGACGTGGCCGCTCAGACGTACACCAAGAACGTCGGGCAGGTCAGCAGCGCGGAACTGCGCAAGCTGTTCGCCTCCGTCGCGCCGGTGGAGGCCCAGCACCGGGCGACGCTGCTTGCCGTGCAGGCCCTGCTGGCCGGGAACACGGCAGACCTGATCGCCGTCCCGACCGACGTCGCCAAGCTGCCCGCCGCGGCCGGCAGTGTCGGCATCCCCGACACCTTCTACCCGACCGAGAACGCCTCGCCGATCACTGAGGGGGCCGTGAAATGACCACCGCACGCGAGGGCTGGGAACTGCCGATCAGCGAAGCCCAGCTGACCCGCCTGACCCGGGACATGGAAGACGCACACAGGTCCACGCTGCCGGCCATGCGAACCGGCGCGGTCGACCTGGCGGAACAGACCCGCACCCGCTCCACCCCCGACGACGGGGCGGCCGATCCCGGTCGGCGCCGCTTCCTGCTCGGCGCCGGCGGGCTCGCCGCGGCGTTGACGCTGGCGGCCTGCTCCAGCAACGGCAAGAACACCTCGGCTTCGTCCACCAAGGGCGCCGGCGGCGTGTCCGCGTCCGCGTCCTCGGCCGGGAAATACACCGGCGACCTGAAGGTCGTCGCTCTCGCCGTGGCGCTGGAGAACCAGGCCGTCGGCGCCTACCAGGCGACGCTCGCCGCGGCCAAGGCCGGCAAGCTCGGCACGGTGCCGCCGGCCGTCGCGACCTTCGTCTCCACCGCGATGGCCCAGCACGCCGACCACGCCAAAGTCTGGAACACCGTACTCACCCGCGCAGGCAAACCCGCCATCACCAACGTGCCGCTGTCCAACCAGGCCGCCACCACGAGCGCGCTCGGCAAGGCCACCAGCGTCGGCGACGTTGCCGAGCTGGCCCTGCAACTGGAGGACCAGGCCGCACAGACCTACCTTTTCGCCACCTACAACGTGACCAGCCCCGCCGGCATCGAGACCGCCGCCACCATCGCGCCCGTCGAGGCCATGCACGCGGCGATCCTCCACTACGTCCTCGGCCAGTACCCCGTACCCGACGACTTCCTCCCCACCGACAAGGCCGCCGACCCCGCCCTCCTGACCATCTGACCCACCCCCCCGGACCTGACCGGGAGGGTTGCAGTCCGGGTTGCGTTCAGCCCCGTTCAGGGCCATCGGATATGCGTTGACCGACTCGCCGGTCGGCCGGCTGGCCTGGATCGCGGAGCGCTTCGCACAGTGGACCGACTCGCACTCACCAGTCAGCGACGACCGGATGCTCACCGACATCTCGCTGTACTGGCTGACCGCCACCGCGGCTCACTCCACGCGGCTGCACCGAGTCGCACCCCGCGGGCCGGGCGTGCCGTGCCCGGTGCCGCTCGCCATGGCAATGTTCGTGCACGACATCACGCAGTCGGTGCGGGCGCTGGCCGAGCGGCTGTTCGACGTCAGGCACTGGTGGGGGTTCGACCGCGGCGGCCACTTCGCCGCGATGGAGGTGCCACAGCTGCTCGCCGAGGACGTCCGGGACTTCTTCCTCGCCCGGATGGAGTACGGCTGGCGGGTTCATTCGCCGAGCAGGAGTGCGGCGACAGCCTCCGGATCCTCGTGCATGGCGTTGTGCCCGGTGGGTAGGTCGTGGACCTGCCACCCGGGATCGGCCTGGAGCCGGGCGCGCAGTCCGGCGAACGGCGTCCGGTCCTCCCAGCCCGAGCAGTAGACGAACTCCCTGCGAGGGACCTGGGCGAGCGCGCCGGTGAGCCGGACGGTCTGCATGACGGAGGCGAGGGGATGGGGACGGCGGCGGGGGTCTCCGCCGTCCGGCGGGCGGACGGAGTAGCCGGTGGCGGCAGCGCCGGCCGCGAACACCTGACGGAAGTAGTCGTTCGTACACGACCACCACGACTCGCCGTCGCGCGGTACGAAGGCGTCGAGGTGCACCAGTCGTGAGATCCGGCCGTCCGCTCGGTCGGCGGCCGCGGCGATCACCATTCCGGCGTAGCTGTGGCCGACCAGCGTCGCGCCGGTGATCTGGTGGCGGTTCAGGTGCCGCAGTACGTCGTCGGCGTGTGTGTCGAGGCCGGCGGTCGCGACGGTCGCGGTGTCGTCGTCCGGCCGCAGGCCGGTCAGGGTCAGGGCATGGACGGCATGGCCGGCGCCCTCCAGCAGCGGAACGACCGCCTCGAACGCCCAGGAGCCCTTCCATGCGCCGGGAACGAGGACGAAAGTCGCCATGTGCTTCTCCTTCTCTCAAGCCGCGGCACCTGGCCGCACTGCCTGAGGCATGTGGTGCGGTCGGTCGGGCGCTTCGCGCGACCGAGGACCATGTCGCACAGCCAGTGTCACCAGGCCACCATCTGGCGTGCTATCGCTACGATGCCAACCAATGCCCGTTCACCGCCAACCTCCCCGGAGCGCCGGTTCGACCTCACATATGGCCGTCCGGCGGCCGCTGCCTCGGGGCGTCCGGGGACACGAGCGCGGTGCAGTCGCACGCATACGCGCACCTGGTGTACACGGTCGGGGGCGTCCTCGTTGTTCCCACCGAGGGCGGTACGTCGACCGTCCCCGCCGACCAGGCCGCATGGACCCCCGCCGTCTTCACGTACCGCCACCGCGCCCACGGCGACACCGACATGCGGATCGTCTTCGTCCCGCCGTCCCTCGCCCGGCTCCTCCCGGACCGCCCGGCGGTGTTCCTGGCCTCCGGACTGGCCCGCGACGGTCCTGCTCGCTCTGACCGGCCCGCGAACCAGCCGCAACTCCATGGAGTGATGCGCAGTTCCCCGGCCCGCGTCCATCGCGGACGGCCTCATCCTCGGCGGCGTCGATGCGCAAGAATCGCGGCATGCCGATACAGGGACCAGCTCACGAAGCGTGGTCGATGCTCGACGTGCCGTGGCGGGCGGCCCTGGAGATGGCCTGGGACTCCTACCGCGAGGGCGGGATCGCCGTCGGTGCCGTTCTGACGGACGCAGCGGGGAGCATCGTCGGCAGCGGACGCAACCAGCGCTTCGGGACGTCACCGCGTGGACTTCTCTCCCACGCCGAGATGGAGGCGCTGCGTGCGGTGCCGGCGGACAAGGACCGCGCTCGCGGCAGCGTGCTCTACACGACCCTGCACCCGTGTCCCATGTGCCTTGGTGCCGTAGTCGTGGCGCGCGTCGGCCGACTTCACTTCGGTGCGTTCGACCCGACCTGGCAAGGGATCGAGCAGTTGCCCCAGCTCAACGACGAGGTGCGGCGGCGGTGGCCGGACGTCACGGGCCCGCTGACCGGACCGCTCGGGGAGTGGGTCGCGGTGCTGCCGTGCCTGAACACGAGCGGCGCCCTGGTCCGCGCGATGGAGTCAACGGCGCCGCACCGCGCTGAACTCGCCCGTGCCGTCACCCGGCGACTCGGCAGCGGGGACGGACTTCCTGACACTGCCGGCGAAGCCCTGGAGCAGGTCTGGGACCTGCTCGCCGACCGGGGGTAATGGCCCCGCCGCAGGGCGGGGACGGCGTGCCGCGTCAGGCCAGCATCTCCCGGAGCCAGGATTTTTCCGCCCGGCTGGTCGCGCGGGCGATGGTGAGCATGCCGTGCCGGTAGGGGTCGTCGGTGTCCTCGGCACGCTGCAGGCGGTCACCGTCGTGGAAGAAGCTCGCGGGCTGCTCCAGGAAGTCCAGCCGGCGGCGCAGTACGGCGTGCTGGTCGGCGGTGTCGGGCAACTGGGAGAGGAAGGCCAGAACCGTGAAGAACCGCGTGCTGTCCGTGATCTCCAGGCCGTCGGCATCCCGCAGTCTGCGCAGCAGCTCACGGTGGCCGGCGGCGGTCAGGCTCAGGACGTGCCGCTGGGCGGCGGACGCGCCCGGTTCGGTCCGCCGTGCGAGCAGCCGGGCCTTCACCATCCGATTGATCGCGGGGTAGAGGCTGCCGTCGCTGACCGGCCTGGCGTGGCCGGACAGGCGGGCGATCCGGTGGCGAAGTTGGTAGCCGTGCAGCGGTCCCTCGGCCAGGAATCCCAGTATCGCGAGCTCGAGCATATTGCTATTCTCACACATCGAATCGAGGTACATCGAAACGAGGTAGGCGAAACATGGCGTACAGCGAGGAGTGGGTGACAGCGCGGGCGCGCACCGCCTACGAGAGCGGCCGGGCATCGTTCGACATACGGCCCGAACGGACGGCGTTGCTGGTCATCGACATGCAGGACGAATTCGTCGAACCCGGATCGAGCCCGTACTGGGTCCCCGCGGCGACCCGGATGGCGCCCCGGCTGAGGGGGTTGGTCGACCACTGCAGGGGGGCCTCGGTCCCGGTGATCTGGACCATCTTCGACGACACCCATCGAGGACTGGACCGGCCGCACGCCTTGCGTTTCATGCCCCACGCGGACAGCGACTGGCGCAGACCGGGCACTTCCGCCGTATGGGGCCCGATGGGCCGCCGTCCCGACGAGATCCTGATCCGCAAGCCCTCCTACGGGGCGTTCTACGACACACCGCTCGACACCCTGCTGCGCAACCTCGGCCGGGACACGGTCATCGTCACCGGAACCCTCACCAACTACTGCTGCGGGACCACAGCCCGGCAGGCGTACGAGCGCGGCTACCAGGTCGTCTTCGGATCCGACGTCACGGCCACCGACGACGAGTCCCGGCAGGAACCGGAACTCGCCGTTCTGCGCAAGGGCTTCGCGCTCGTGCTGACCGCCGAGGAGATCGCCGTCCGGCTGACCGCGGCCGCCCCGCCTGGACCGCCGGAGATGTGCAGTGTCGGCGATGCAGCACCGCCCGTGGAGGCGGACGGACGCAGGACGCCGAAGCGGGAGCCGCTCTCGTTCCCGTCCCGGTCTGCGGACACGGCGTAGGGAGGGTTCTTGCGGCGCTACGTGGCGGTGTGGCGGATGCCGGGGGCGCCGTTGCTGCTGGTGGCCGGCGTGATCGCCCGTCTGGGCACGGGGGTGACGCCGTTGGCCCTGCTGCTGTCGGTCGCCCAGGCCACCGGCCGTTACGCATCAGCAGGCTTCGCCGCCGGCAGCTACGCGCTGTCCGGAGCCGCTGTCAGTCCGGTCGCCGGACGCCTGGCGGATCGGCTGGGCGTGGCACGCGTGCTGCGCGTGTCCGCGGTGGCCCATCCGCTCGGCCTGGTTGCGTTCCTGTTCGCCGTCTACTGCGGGGGGCTGCCGCTGATCTGCGCAGCGTCGGTGTGCGCAGGCGCTACCTATCCGCCGTTGACGTCGGCGATCCGCAGCGCGTGGATCGCCCTCACCGGGGACGGCACTGCCCGGCAGCATCTGCGTGGTGCAGCGCTGGCCGTGGAGACCTCTCTGTTCGAGCTGGTGTTCGTGGCGGGTCCGCTGCTGGTGGCCGTCGCAGTGCTGCTTGCCTCCCCGGCCGCCGCCATCGCCGGATCGGCGATCACGACGGCGGCCGGCACGCTGTTGCTGGCACGTAGCCCGGTCGTGTGCGACCAGCCACCTGCCTCACCGGATGACAGGACGCGGGGGCTGGGTCCGCTGGTGGTGCCCGGTTTCGCAGTCATGCTGGTCTGCGTGGGCGGTCTCGGGATGGCTTTCGGGGCAATCGGCGTGACCGTGCCGGCGTTCGCCGCCGAGCACGCGGGGACGGGCGCCGAGCAGCTGGCCGGGGTCCTGCTCGCCACATGGGGTCTGGGTTCTGCGTTGGGAGGTTTCGGGTATGGCATTGCGCAGCCGCACGCCCCGCTGCCAAGGCAGTTCACCTGGTTGCTCGGCGCCGTGTGCTTGACCACGGCACTACTGGCCGTCATGCCGAACCCCTTGGCGCTGGGCATCGCGCTCGCAGTGGCCGGTATCACCGTGGCCCCGACGTTGACCGTGTACACGGCGATCGTTGGACGTATCGTGCCGGCCGGTATGCGAAACGAGGCCGGCACCTGGCTGGTGACCGTTCCCATGGCCGCCAACTCGGTCGGCGGTGCGCTGGCCGGACTGATCGTCGATCAGTCCGGCGGAATACCGTGGTCGTTCACTTTCGCGGCGGCTGTCATCGCAGTCGCCACTCTCGTCGCAGCCCCGCCGTCCGGATCCATCGCCCGCGCCGACGCGGCGGTGACGAGCAGAACCGAGACGGGGTTGCCGTCCCCGCGCGACGGGCGTGCTGATCTGCCGTCCCGGACGCCCGAGGGGCCCGCCGCATCGTGACGAACGCTTGGTCACGTCTGCTGGAGTGGTGTATCGACGGCCACTCGGTGATCTCGTCTGTGACGCTATGCGGTGAGTTCGGTGGGTAGGACCGTCTCGTGGTTTTCTGACTCGATCGGGTGGTGGGCCTTGGCCAGCAGATCGAGCCCCATGTAGCGGCGGGCCTCAGTCCACTCGTCGTTCTGCTCGGCCAGGACGGCGCCGACCAGGCGGATCAAAGCGGTGCGGTCGGGGAAGACTCTGCCGCCAAATCTGGCGGGGGAAGGCGGTGAGAGGGTTGTCGTTCCGAGCTTGAGGGCGGCGTTTTGCCTGGTCAGGCATAGGGACGGTGACTCGGTGGGAGTTGTGGTCTGTCGGGTTGTCGCTGGCCTGGGAGGCTTGGATGCCGTCAGTTGTCGGACTGCTCGAACAGCATGAGCTCGCTGCTCGCCGTCGTGTCGACGGGTTGCGGGAGGAAGCCGATCGGATCCAGGCCGAGTTGGCTGCGGCTGAGCTGGAATGGCAGGAATGGACGGTTGCCGGTGGGCTACCAACGGATCGTGCAGGTCCTCGCGGACCGGTCCCGGCTGCATCAAGTGCCCCTGACCTGCCAGGAGATGGCCGCAGCGTTCGGGATGGACGTGGTGCCGGCACGGGTGGAGGGTTTGCGGTCGAAGGCGAAACGCCTGGTTGCGCGGGGCTGGCCGGCCGAACCGCGGCCTGGCCGGTTCATGCTCGGGAAGGGTGTGGCCGGGCCGGGCGGCGGGTCATGGGCAGGCTCATCGACCAGTAGACGATCGCCTCGGCGCTGGTGGCGCGGCGTTCGTAGTCGCGTGCCCAGGCGTCGGGTGCGCATCAGCCAGGCGTTGGTGCGCTCCACGATCCACCGTTTGGGCGGCACCACGAAGCCCTTCCGGTCGTCACTGCGTTTGACGATGGCCAGGGCGTAGCGGACGGCGTCCAGTTTGGCCCGGTGGCAGTACGCCTCCGGCTGCCCGCCCCGGCCCCGCATCCAGCACGGCACCCAAGTGAGGACGCAGCAGCCCGTCAGCCAGCAGGGCTCCGGACCCAAGTCAGGCCAGCTGTGCAGGGCCGAGCCTTGCGATGACCTCGTGCATCTCCTCCTCGTTAGCTTCGTAGACGGTCTCGCCCATGCGCGGGTCTCGGGCGTGAAGGGTGTGGATGAGCGGCCCGTGGGGCGCTCCGAGGTTGACAAGAGAGGCCGACGGGCCGCGAACGGCACGCTCGGTCCCGGGGCGGGCGGTCAAGTCAATGCGGCTGACGACGCCGGGCGTGACCCAGACGGTCGCCTGTTCCAGGCGCGCCAGAATCTGCAGGTGGAAGTGCCCGCATAGGATCAGTTGGACGTCCGTCCCGCGGATCGTCTCGGCCAGCTCTGCACTGTTCTGCAGGCCCAGCGCCCGCTGAACGTCTACGTCCAGGGCAACCGGCGGGTGGTGAAACGCCAGGACGGTGCCCGCCGGTGCGGATGTGACCAGTAGTTCGCGGAGCCAGTCGAGTTGGTCGCTGTCAAGTCGCCCGTAGCCCTTACCCGGTACGAGCGTGTCCAGCGTGATCAGCCGCCATCCGCCGACGGTGCTTACTCCCGCCCGCTCACCCGCCCCTCCCCCATACACCGTCTCTGGCCGGACGTGGCCACTGCCGAGCACGTCCGCGAATGCGATGCGCTCGTCATGGTTGCCGGTCGTGTAGAAGACCTCCGCGCCTCGTCGGCCGGCGTAGCCGGAAAGGAGTTCGCTCGCCCGCGCGTAGGCCTCGCGGGAACCGTCGTCCGCAACATCGCCGGTGACTACAACCGCATCGAGGTCGTCCAGGTGGCCCAGCTCGGCCAGCAGCCGACGAAGTGCCCCAGTACCGTCGGCCCCGTCAGCGTCAGGCCCGCCGGACCGGTCGAGATGAGTGTCGGAGAGATGCAGGATCCGCATCGTCCGAAGGTAGCCTCCGCCGCCGCGCCGAGCCACGGCGTTTCTCACTAAGCGGTACTGCTGGCCCAGATCGACGCCGGCGGGGTGGGCCTGAACCTGCAGGCCGTGTCCGTCGTGATCATCTGCGAGCCGCAGGTCAAACCCACCATCGAGCACCAGGCAGTGGCCCGCGCCCACCGGATGGGACAGGTGCGCCCCGTCCAGGTTCAACGGCTGCTGGCCACCACCGGCGTGGACCAGCGACTGCTGGGAATCCTGGAGAGCAAGTCCCGGCTGTTCGACGCCTATGCGCGGCGCGGCGACGTCGCTGATGCGACACCCGACGCCGTCGACATCTCCGACGGTTCGCTGGCCCGCCGGATCGTCGAGGAGCAGCAGCGGCTGGCAGGTGCACCCGAGCCGATGTAGCAGGGAGAACCCGCTGTGCCCCCTGCATCCCAAGTCGGCCCGTTACCCGGTTGCAGTTCTGGTTGCATTCACCTTCGTCCAGCCCCGTCCGCACTGGGACGTCCCGAGAGCTCCGCCGCAGTTCAGGACTTCCCTGGCCCTGGCCGGACCCGGGTACGGCCAGTTGGAAAGCGTGTTGGGGGCAACCCCTCACGAGTTCGAATCTCGTGTCCTCCGCACCCGCACACGGAGGGGCTGCCCGGGCACATCCACGTGCTGGGTGGGTCACGGGGCCGGTCAGGCGCAGCCGCCGAGTGGAGTCGCGTAGGCAGATGGTTTCCGGATGGAACAGCGACCGACCGCTTGGGACGGACGTGGAAGCCGCGTTGTCCGGGCTGCTTGCGGACGATGGCCACCTTGCGGGGCAGGCCTGTGCCCGCAGCGCAGGGCTTCAGCCCGGCGGGGAGCCGTTCCATATCTCGGAGCTGCACACTATGGCGCTCCGACGCCGCAGAAAATCTGTAGCGGCTGAGGTAGACATTGACGCCGAGGAGGGTTAGTGTCTTCTGCGTGGCCTGAAAGTCCGTGAGGCGCGGCAGGGACGAACTGCCGCGCAAGCAGTTCAATGCAGGAGAGGTCCGGCAGTGCAGTGGCGGAGCCAGATACAGGAGGGTTCCCTCGCTGGCTGCCGGGCCGAGCGACTCGGAGGTCGCACAGCAGTAGCGTTGCCGGCAAGTGCACGTTGATCGAAGAGGTAAGGAGCAGAACGCCATCAGGATCGCCCGGGTCGGGACGATGTCCGCCCGGGTACCGCAGGCCCCGGATTGGAAGGTGGTCCCCGGTCACGCAACCGCGATCCCCGCAGCCCCACCCCCCGTGGGCGGCCTGCGGAAGAAGAAGGCCGGTGCAGTCAACCGGTAGATGGTGTTGAAAGCTCGGGGCCCGAGCGCCGGTAAGGCGCTCGGGCCCCTCGATGCGTCCCCGGAAGAAGAGGTCTGTGCCCCCTAGCAGTGCCAGCGCCGCCGACAAGTTCGACGACGACGACTATCCCGCTTACACCATGGGCCGAGCTGCCGAGATGCTCGGTGTCACGCCGGCCTTCCTGCGCGCGTTGGGTGAACACCGCTTGATCACCCCGCTGCGGTCCGAAGGCGGTCACCGCCGCTACTCCCGTTACCAGCTGCGTATTGCCGGCCGGGCTCGCGAACTCGTCGACGCCGGCACGCCCATAGAGGCGGCCTGCCGCATCATCATCCTTGAGGATCAGCTCGAGGACGCCCAGCGCATCAACGAGGAACTGCGCGGTCACGGCCAGTCGAATCCCTCGGCCTGATCGCCGTTCGGCTGCCGGACGGGCCGAGCGCTCCGAGGCGCAGACACGTGTCGGCCCAAGTACGGTCCGTCCAGCGGCGGTTCACCGGGCGGCGGAACGCCCCGGGCACAGCGGTGCGACGGCCGTGACGGCTGCTTGACCGCCCGCCGGGCTCACATCCGACCGTAGGCGAGGCGGACGGGCTGCTGCCTGCCGAGCATGGCGGAAGCTCGCTGGTAGGGGTCGGCCACGGGAGCGGGTCCGGCGGTGGGGTGCGGGCGGCAGGTGAAGCCGAGGCGGGTCATGGCTCTCAGGACTTCCACGGCGCTGAAGTCACGGCGGTCCTGGCGGGTGATGATCTGGCCGACCTGTTTGGCCGGGTAGTGGTGTCGTCCGATGATGACGAGGTCGAGGTCGTCGGTGACCAGTTCGGGCTTGACACCCTTCATCGATTCCAGCACGCCGTTCTTGGTCAGGTCGAACGGGAAGCGGGCGATGACACAGCGCATGATGCCTCACAGGGAAGGAGCGGGCCGGGTGGTGCAGTACGGGGCTGTGGGGGCGTTCAGTGGGAAAGAGCGAACGCGCCCGGGTCGCTGCCGCGCTCTTCGAGCGTCCGGCGGCGCATCGGCGGGTGCATGCGGACCAGTGTCAAGAGGTGCCGCCCGCAGAGACGG
Organism: Actinacidiphila bryophytorum; assembly: GCF_016916835.1. Classification (GTDB taxonomy): domain Bacteria; phylum Actinomycetota; class Actinomycetes; order Streptomycetales; family Streptomycetaceae; genus Actinacidiphila; species Actinacidiphila bryophytorum. The sequence continues at coordinate 169,873 of NZ_JAFFIX010000004.1, forward strand.
AGGAGAGGGAAGTGATGGGTCGGTTTCCTGCTCTTCCTGATCTTCCTGATCACGAAGGCTCCAGGCCGCCACGCCGGATTCGGCCGCCCGGGCGGGCGTAGGGCGCGGCGGCCGAAGCGGGCCGGCGTCGGCCGCGTGAGGCGGCGCCGCGCTTGCGGCGCGGTTCGACCGTCGGCGCGGTGATGATGACGGGGATGCCGGAGGGGGTTTGTGCGCCGGTGATGCGATGCAGGGCCTCTTCGCCGACGCGGACCTGCGTGGTTTGCGGAACGATGCCGACCGCTGCCATCAAGCGGGCCATGCTCCGCCGCTGGCTGGGCGTGACCAGGGTGACGACGCTGCCGGACGCGCCGGCACGGGCTGTGCGTCCGCCGCGGTGGAGGTAGTCCTTGTGGTCCGTCGGCGGATCGACGTTGACGACGAGATCGAGGTTGTCGACGTGGATTCCGCGCGCGGCGACGTTGGTCGCCACCAGCACGCTGACATGACCCGTTCTGAAGTGCGCCAGCGTGCGGGTGCGCTGCGGCTGCGACTTCCCGCCGTGCAAGGACGCGGCCCGCACCCCGCTGTTCAGCAGACGTTCGGTCAGGCGGTCGACGGCGTGCTTGGTGTCCAGGAAGAGGATCACGCGGCCGTCGCGTGCGGCGATCTCGGTGGTGGCCGCGTCCTTGTCGGCGGCGTGGACGTGGAGCACATGGTGCTCCATCGTCGTGACCGCGCCGGCCGAGGGGTCGACGGAGTGCACCACGGGGTCGTGGAGGTAGCGGCGCACGAGCAGGTCGACGTTACGGTCCAAGGTGGCGGAGAACAGCATGCGCTGCCCTCCGGGCCGCACCTGGTCGAGCAGGGCGGTGACCTGCGGCATGAATCCCATGTCCGTCATCTGGTCGGCCTCGTCGAGGACCGTGACGGCCACCTCGTCGAGTCGGCAGTGGCCGCGATCGATCAGGTCCTTGAGGCGCCCGGGCGTGGCGACGAGGACCTCGGCGCCATGGCGCAGAGCGGCCGTCTGCCGACCGATCGGCATCCCGCCCACGACCGTGGCCAGCCGCAGGTGCACGGCGCGGGCGTAGGGGGCGAGCGCGTCGGTGACCTGCTGAGCCAACTCGCGGGTCGGTACGAGGACCAGCGCGAGCGGCTGTCCGGCCTCGGCACGCCGCCCGGCTGTACGGGCCAGCAGGGCCAGGCCGAAGGCGAGCGTCTTTCCCGAGCCGGTGCGTGCCCGGCCCAGGACATCGCGACCGGTAAGGGAGTTCGGAAGCGTCGCCGCCTGGATCGGGAACGGCACGGTCACGCCCTGCGAGCCAAGTGCCGCCACGAGCGTTCCGGGCATGTCGAGGTCTGCGAACCCCTCGACTGCGGGGAGCGCGGGGCTGATCGTCCGGGGGAGGGCGAACTCGCCCTGCGCCCGGGCGGGTCGCATGACTCCGCGGCCACCGGAACGGGCCGGACCGCCGGGACGGCCCGCCCTCGGCGAGCCGGAGTGACTGCTCTTCCCCGAGCCGGCGTTGCCATCACGGGTGCGGGAGGAGCGGCGATTCGTGCCTGTGCGGTTCATACGGAACCTTCCTTGATGCGGCACACATCAAGGAATTTCCGCAGCGATGAGCAGCGCGGAGAATCGCAAGAATTGGCCGGGTGGAACGCGAGAGAGAAACTTGACCGCGTGCGGTATGCGAGGCGCCTGCGGAAAGGCGGCCGCGATGGTGACGCGTCACCGGGGAGCTTCGGCCGTAGGACGGCCGGGGTGTGTTCCTCCGCCCCTTCGGGGCACGTCGGGTGTGGCGACGTACAGCTTCGTCGCCGCGGGAACGCAACCGGGGCCCGCACCCCGAAGGATGCGGGCCCCAGCAGCGAGTTGTGTCAGGCGCGTCAGGCGGGAACGATGTTCTCGGCCGTCGGGCCCTTCTGGCCCTGCGCGATGTCGAAGTTCACCTTCTGGCCTTCGAGCAGCTCACGGAAGCCCTGGGCGGCGATGTTCGAGTAGTGGGCGAACACGTCAGCGCCGCCGCCGTCCTGCTCGATGAAGCCGAAGCCCTTTTCCGCGTTGAACCACTTCACGGTACCTGAACTCATGTCATTCTCCTTCGGGGCAGTGCACCGGCATCCGCACGATGCGAATACCGTGTCGCCGCGATGATTATCCCGACCGGAAAAGACCGGAAATTACCAGGAATTTTCAGTGGCGCGAACGCCGGCCGAAAACCTGAAGCACTGGGAACCACAACTGCAACTGGGACGACAGTAGCACGTCGAAGCGGGCCGAGCGGGCCGAGTAATTCCATTACGGCCGCCGCGAAAGTAAATCTGTGCGCGCGTCCGGCTAAATTCTGGATCAGCCGGAACAGGTTTTGAGGTGGTCGGAGCACAGAATCCCGGGAGAAATGATGTCGCGCCCGGCCTCGTCGCGCCCGGCCTCGTCGCACCCGGCGTTGCGCCCCCGACTGCGCAGCAGGGCTTGGGGAAGAGCGAGCCTGGGCAGTGCCGCGAACAAGCGATCGACCCTCGCGTACGGAAAGGCGTTGAGCCCGCGGCGGGCGGGCCGGAGACTGTGGTCATGGATGGCCCGAACTTCACGGCACCGCCGCCGGGTCCTGAGCCTGACGCTGTGGACGCCTTCCTGTCCGGCGTCGATCACGCCGTGAACAGCAACACCCTGCTGCTTACGGCGGTCTGCGATGTGCCCGTCACGGCGGACAACCGGCAGGCTGTCCTGCGCGCCTTCCTGCGCAGTGCCCTGTTCGAGCAGCTCATGCGTGCCGCCGACCGGGACCGCGGGTGGTACAACCTGGCGGACGGGTATGACGACCAGCACTGCGAACGGCCGCTGTTGCGGGCCGGCGTGGTCCTTCGCCGCAGTCAGCCCGGACTTCCTGCGCTACACCGGGTATTACGGCGATGAGGAGGAGGAGCCGCTGCGGCAGGTGTACTTCGACGGAGGTGACAGCGACACCGCTACGTTCATCCACCGGGACCGTACCTTCCACATGCTGCTGACGAACGGCTCGCCGTGAGAGGCCCGGGCACGTCCCGTGCCCTGGTTATGGTTGGGCCAGCGGTGGCTTGCGGCGCGAACGGGTGGAGATCCGCAGGCCGGCAGGGCAGGGAGGATCGGGATGGGGATGGACCAGGCGGCTCTTGAAGCCGCCCTCCACGAGGCCGAGCAGCGGCTGCAGGCCGCCGTTCGATCAGGTGATGTGCAGGCGTTGGACCAGCTCCTGGACGACCGCGTCGTCTACACGGGACCGGACGGCAGCAGCATGACGAAGGAGGAGGACCTGGCAGCGCACAGGTCCCGGACCCTGGCCGTCGAGGTCTTCGACCAGCAGGACCTGGACGTGATCGTGGTGGGCTCCACCGGAATCACCCGCGTACTGGCCGGGGTTGAGGGCACCGCGGGAGGACAGCCCTTCACGGCGCGTCTCCGCTACACCCGCACCTGGGTGCACGTCGACGGCACCTGGCGCGTCCTCGCCGCCCACGCCGGCGCTGCCCCGGATCCCGGGTAAAGGCCCCGAGGCGAAGTCGGCCCGCCCAACGGCCCGCCCGCCCGGGTACGGCCGACTCCGGCGGGCTACCAGGGGAGGGGGTCGGGGCGGCGGGTCCACCACCAGGCCGCGTCGTGCAACCCGCGGGATCCCAAGCGTCCGCCATCGTCTGTACGAGCTGTTCCCACGCCCCCAAGCAGTCTGCGGCCGTCCGGTACTGGGCGCCGATGTCGTCGGTTCGGCCCGTTCCCAGGGCGTCCAGAGCCGTGGCGAACCGGTCGCTGGTCGGAGTGGGCTTCCGCTGGTATCGCACGATTTCGGGAAGTCGGGTGACCTGGGCGTTCGGTAGGTCGGTAACAGGGGCCTCGACGGCATCGACCTTGTAGCCGGCCGTTTCATCGTGCGGGTCCTCGCCCGGGTCGAGCAGTCGGGCACGGGTGACCGTACCGTCAGCCGCCGCGAGACTGGGGACGCCCTGCAGAAACTCCTCCGCCGGGTAGAGGACCGAGTGACCAAGCATCCGCGCGAGCGCGGCGGCGAGTTCCGGCACACTCGGCTGCGGCTGAACACTGTCCCTGACGTAGATGTCCAGGGACGTCCGCACATCGCCCCGGAGGGTTTCCGTCCCGCAGAGCACCATCGCGTCCCAGTGCCGCGTGTTCTGGTCGGTTTTCTCGTCAGCCACGTCGACATCGCTCACGGGGACCCGGAAGCACTGGGCGAGTGCTTCGGCAACGACTCTGGTGCTCAGGGGCTCGGTGACGAGCAGGTTGTAGTCAGTCATCAGTACGTCCCATCGTAAACTGCCTGGGCTTTCAGGATCGCGTCCGGGTTGTTGATGAAGCGCGGAACTCCGCCCGCCCGGCCGCGATCTCGGCGATGTCCTGATTGACTTGCTGCTCGTACCCGCGCAAGATCACCGTGTTTTTCTCGTCGACATTCCCGGATGCTGCGCCAGAAATGGTGTGTCGTTTGTTCGGCAGCCGCAGTGATTTACCTTTCGCAGGCCCCTTTACCGACTCGGAAACGGGAAAAGCCCCTTTCCGGGGTCGCCGCCGCCGCCCGCCCCGGTGCGCATGACCATGCCGAGGTCGTCGCGGCCGGCCGCCGGGCCGCTGGGGAGGGCCAGGCCGGGTTGGAAGTCCGGGAGGTGGAGGCTCTCGAGCAGGCCCTGGCGGCCGCCGTTCTGGGCGATGGTCTTGGAGCCCTGGGCGGCTGTTCCAGAGCGGTGACAAACGGCCCGTGCGGGGGCTCAGCGGAGCAGCCAGCTCAGCAGGGCCGTCGCCGTGAACACCGCACCTGACGCCAGGCTGACCGCGCGCAGGGTCAGCCACCTGGGGGGTTCCCGGGGAGGGGGGACCGGTGCCAGCAGGGCGTCCGCGAAGGCCTGTGCGGTCGGCGGCCGGTCCGCCGGGTCGACGGACATCGCGGTCCGCAGCAGCAGGGCGGTGCCCGGCGGCAGTTCCCGGCCGGCCGGCGGCGCGGGCAGCGTCGACGCGGACGGCTGGTCCGTGATCAGGGCGGTGGCGCGTCCGCCCGGGCCGAACGGCTTCTGACCGGTGAGCAGTTCGTAGGTGACGACGGCGAGCGCGTACACGTCGGCCCTCCCGTCGAACCCGCCGGTCTGGAAGGCCTGTTCTGGCGCCATGTACGCGGGTGTGCCGGTGGTCACCGTCAGCCCGGACGCGTCGGCCAGCTGCTTGGCGCTGCCCAGGTCCGCGACCAGCACCGCGGCGGGCGTGGAGCCGGTGGCGAGCAGCAGGTTGGACGGTTTGACGTCGCGGTGCACCACGCCCGCCTCGTGCAGGACCTGCACCGCGAAGGCCGCCTCCGCGGCCAGCCGCAGCGCCTCCTGCGGGCCGCACTGCCCGACCCGGTCGGCGAGGGTGCCGCCCCGTACGTAGTCCATGACGAAGTAGGGCCGGTCCTCCTGCACGCCGACGTCGTGCACCCGGACCACCCGCGGGCTGGCGATCCGGCGCAGGAGCCGCGCCTCGGCCAGGAACCGCTCGCGCACATCGGCGTTGGCGGCCCAGTTCTCGGCCAGCACCTTGACCGCGACCTCGGTGTCGAGCTCCGGGTCGTAGGCCTTCCAGACCGTCGCGAAGGAGCCCGCCCCGAGCCGGTCCAGGAGGAGGTAACGGCCGAGCTTGCGCATGTGGCAGCATTCTGCCGGAACCGCGGGGGGCGGAAAACACCTGTTCGGCGAGTGGGACGCACGCGGCAGGTACGCGGCATGGGCCGACAGGCACAGGCAGGCACAGGACGGGGGCTCGGGGTGTTCGAGGAAGGCGAGCTGGAACGGCTCGTGGCGGCTGCCCAGGCGGGTGACCCGGGGGCGATGGAGTACCTGCTGGCCAAGCTGCGGCCGGTGGTGCTGCGCCGCTGCTCCCGCTTCCTGCCGCACCACGCCGACGCCGAGGAGGCCGCGCAGGACGCGCTGCTGTCCATCAGCACGCACCTGGGCGAGTACCGCGGCCGCGGCTCGTTCCTCGGCTGGGTGACGGTGATCGCGTCCAACGCCGCCCGGGCCACCTACCGTTCGATGCGCCGGCGTGCCGAGGACAGCCACGCGGACGTACCCGAGTCCGTGGACCCGCGGACCACCAGCGTCATCGCCGGGACCCGGCTGGACCTGATGGAGGCGCTCACCGCGCTGGAGCAGCAGCACCCCGCCCTGGTGGAGTCCTTCGTGCTGCGCGACCTGGGCGACCTGACGTACGTCCAGGTGGCCGAGGAGCTGGACGCCCCGCTGGGCACCGTCAAGGACCGTATCCACCAGGCGCGGCGCTTCATGCGCGAGCGGCTGGCCGGCGGCCGGTGAACGGCGCCCCCGCGGCGGGGCGCGGCCGCGGTACCGCCCGGTCCGGGTACGCGGCCCGGTCCGGTTGTGCGGTCCGGCCCCGGTACGCCGTCGCCGCCGTCGTGGCGGCTGCCGCGTGCGGCCTGGCGGCCGGGCGTTTCGTCCTGCCACCGCCCCCCGGCTCCCCGCACCCGGCAGCGGCGGCCCCCGCGACCGGCGGCGCGTCCGCCCACGTACGAACGACCGCCGGCTCCGGCTCGCCCAAGCCCGCCACCGGCCCGGTGACGACCGCGGACCTGCTCGGCCCCGCGGCGTTCGGCGCGGTCGGCATCACCGCCCCGATCCGCACCAGGGACCGCTTCGGCGACGGCGTGTACGCCAACGCGGCCTGCGCGGGGGAGAAGACGCTCGGCCAGACGCTGGGCGGGCCGGGCGCCCACTTCCGCGGGCTGATGACCGGCACCCGCACCGACCCGGACGACCCCACCGTGGCGGTGGACCACGCCGACCAGGTCGCCCGCGAGGTCGCCGCGGAGGCCCAGAACCCGGCCCTGGCGCAGAACTTCGCCCAGCGCCTGCTGCTGGAGGAGGTCCCCTGCCAGGACGCACCTCCCGGCCACTGGGTCTACGGCAGGACCACGACGCTGGAACTCGCCCCCGGCGTCAGCGCCAGCTGGATGGGCAGCTACCAGGGGTCCCTCAACACCGGCGGCACGGCTCCCGAAGGCGCGGAGCCCTGCGGCGGCATCGCCGTCCTCCGCAGCGGCAGCCACTACGCGGTGCTGGAGGTCGACGCCTGCCTGGGCGCGGACGCGATGTCCCGCATCGTCAGGACCGCTCTGTCACAGCTGTGAAACAGCCGGTCAGGGCTCCAACATTCGCTCCGCCGGCGTCATCTCCCCGGTTGCACGAGGACGCAGCAGGCGTCCCGACCAGCAGGGAGAGCCAGATGTCCGAGAACCGGTCCGTCCAGCCCGAGTCCGTCCGGCCCGAGTCCGTACGCCGCAGGTCCGTACGCCGCAGCCGTGCCGCCGCCGCGGCCTGCTTCACCGCCGCGCTGGTCGCGGTCGGCGTCGTGGGCGTCCAGTCGGCCGCCGCCCACCCGGCGGCCCGGCGCCCCGCCGCCCCGGTCGCCGCCGTCGCCGCTCCCGGACTCGGCTCCGCCGCCCTCCTCCAGAGCGAGGACTTCTTCCAGCAGGGCCTCGCCCCGGTCGCCGCGACCGTCGCACTGTCCGGGCGCCAGGCGCTCTCGGCGTGCTCGGGCGAGGAGGCGATGCGGGACCTGACCAACGGCAAGGCCACCGCGTACGCCTCGGTGACCTGGACCTTCGACACCGACAGCAGCCTGCTGACCGAGTCGGCCGCGAGCGCCGCCACCGGCACCTCGGCGGGCGCCTACGTGAAGCGGCTCGACGCGCTGGTGCGGGACTGCCAGGACGAGCCGGCCGGCCACTGGCACTACGGCGCCGCCCACACCCTCACCGCGGGCGGCGGTACGGGCCACTGGTACCCGTCCTACAACGGCGACGGGACCGCCACCGGCGGTGTCGCGGTCCTGCGCAGCGGCACGAGGGTCGCCGTTGTCGAGCTGACCGGTCAGCCCACGGACGACCCGGCGTACGTCGAGGGCGTCGCCACCGCGGCCCTGAACCGCCTCGCCTCCTGACACCCGCGCCGGCGGGCGGAACCGGCCCGGTCAGTGAACGGGAGCCGCGGCCGGGAGGGTCTTGGCGAGGCGGGTCGTTCCCGGGTCGCCGCCGGGTATCGGCCGGTAGCCCTCGCTCTCGTAGAGCGCGATGTTGCGGCGGCTGGCGGCGCCGGTGGTGAGGACCAGGCGTTCGCCGCCGCCCGCCGCGGACTCGGCGGTACGCAGCATCCACCGGCCGAGGCCGCGCCCGCGCAGGTCGGGGGCGACGGCGAGCCGGCCGATGTGCCAGTCGTCGCCGTCGCGGCGGGCGCGCACCGTCGCCAGCAGCCGCCCGTCGAGGAAGAGGCCGGTGGCCTGCCATGCGGCGAGCCCCGCGCGTACCTCTTCGAGCGGCTCGTGGAGGGCGGGTACGGCCAGCGTGTCGTTGGCCAGGGCCTCGTCCACCCAGCAGCACCGCTGCAGCACCGTGACCTCGGGGGCGTCGGCGGGGGTCAGGGGCCGTACGTACGAGCCCGGCAGCGGCCCCGGCGCCGTGTCCGCGGCGGCGCGTTCGCGCATCGGCCGCAGGGCCTGGGCGACCCGCACCAGCTCGTCGAGTACGCCGACGGCCGCCGCCGCGCGGGCGTCGTCCGGGCGGACCTGCCCGTCGTGCACGGCGTCGGCGATGCGGAGCGCGACGGTGGCGCCGACGGGCACCAGGCGGAGTGTGGTCACGACCTGCTTGGCGTGCTGGACCGCGCGGGTGCCCGCCGAGGTGTTGCCGTAGCTGACGAAGCCGACCGGCTTCCAGGCCCACTCGGGTCCCAGGTAGTCGAGCGCGTTCTTCAGCGTCGCGGGCATCCCGTAGTTGTACTCGGGCGTCACGATGACGAAGCCGTCCGCGGCTGCGACGGTCGCGCTCCAGCGCCGGGTGTGCGCGTGGCGGTAGAGGCCGGCGGACGGGTGCTCCTCCTCGTCGAGGAAGGGCAGGCCGAGGTCGCCGAGGGCCAGCGGCATCAGGTCCACGCCGAGTTCGCGGGCGCGGGGGGTGATCGCCTCGGCCAGCCAGCTGCCGACCGCCGGGCCGAGGGCGCCGGGGCGGGTGCTGCACACGAGGAGGAGGATGAGCGGCCTTTTCGTTGACATAGAAACGAAGCTACCTGGTAGATTGGTTACATGTCAACGAGATCCTCGGGCCACGGGGCCGCCACCCGATGGCTGACCCCTGAGGAGGAGCGCGCCTGGCGCGCGTACCGCCGCATGGTGACCGCCGTGCAGGTGCGCACGGCCCAGGACCTGGCCGAGCACGGGCTGTCGGAAGCGGACTACGAAGTGCTGAGCACTCTCTCCGAGCGCCCGGGCAGCGCCGGTCCGCTGCACGAGCAGGCGGCGAAGATGGGGTGGTCGCGCAGCCGGCTGTCCCGCCATGCCACGCGCATGGAGTCCCGCGGCCTCCTCCGCCGCGACCCGGACCCGGCGGACGGACGCGGCTGCATCCTGGTCCTCACCCCGCAGGGCCTGCGCACCCTTGAGGACACCGCCCCCGCCCATCTGGCGTCAGTACGCCGCCACTTCGTCGACCGCCTCACCCCCGAGGACCTCGCCGCCCTCGAAGCCATCGCCGCCAAGGTCGACCCGACCGGGGGCTGAAGAGCCAGGGGCCGTCAGCCCCAGGCGGTGACCGTGAGGCGCACGCATGCCCCCTCGCCGAGGAGCGGGGCGGCGGAGGCCGCGGGGGGCAGGGGGACGAGGGCGGTCCAGGTGCCCGGCTCGGGGTTCTCGTCCAGGAGGGACGGACCGGCGGCTTCGTAGTCGCGGATGCTCCCCGGGATACGGGAGTTCCAGGCGGCCCGCGCGGACGGGGCTGCGTCGGAGGGCGTGACGTCGACGATGAGGGTGTCGTCGAAGTCGCGGACCTGCTCCAGGTGGTCGCGGAAGGTGAAGAGCCGGTGCTGCCCCTGGCGGACCGCCAACACCCGCAGTTGCAGGGAGAAGCGCAGGGTGTCGGTGCCGGCCGGCGGCAGTCGGCTGGACAGGAAGGTGGTCGCCAGCCGTACGGCACCGTCGGTGCTTCCGTCATCGCCGGGGGCCGACAACTGGAGCGGGCACCAGTGGGCTGCGAGCCTTTCGTGCAGGACGACCGGCAACCCCCGCACCGACAGGCGGACTTCGGCCTGCCACGTCGTGTCCTGGTCGGCGCCGGGGAGCCGGTGCCCGACCAGGTCGGCGTCCACCCGCAGGTCGCCGAACAGAAAGCGCCGCAGACTCTGGTAGGCCTCCTCGGAGTTGACCAGTCCGTAGCGCCCGCTGTGGCTGCGGTGCACGTAGGCGCGGTGGGCGCCCGGCACGTACGCGTTCTCGATCTGGACCAGGCCGTCGCTCCTGACGCCCACGGCGTCCGCCGAGAGCCCGAGCGCGACGTCGTAGTCCGAGGAGTCCGTGCCGACCACGCACATGACCTTGTCCAGCGGGAGTGCGCCCGGTCCTGTGGGCATCTCACGGGCCTGCCAGCCTTCGGGCGGACCGCCGGGATCCCGCTGCGCCTCCGGGGTCAGGTACTCGTACATGCGGTGCGGGCCGAAGATGTCGGCGCCCTCGATGCCCAGCGCGTCCCGCAGCCGCTCCAGGGTGCCGAATCCGACGTCGAAGGCGATGCCGCCGTGGGGTGTGCCGTAGGTGAACAGCTTCTCGACGTGGTCGCGCGGGTCGCCGCCCTCGTCCGGGATGATCTTCTGGAGCAGGCAGCGGCAGATCAGCCCGCCCATGGAGTGCGCGACGAGGTGGACCCGCGGCGCCCCTGTCTTCTGCTGCAGCGTCCGGATCAGGCCGAGCAGGTCGCGGGCCGCGTTCTCCAGACTGAAGTCCTGCGGACTGGTGCCCCAGGTGTCGGCGGAGACGTCGTAGAAGCGGTGCACCCAGATGCTGGTCGGCGGGACCCGGTCGTGCCGGTCCAGGTACGCCGTCTGGCCGCCCTCGACGAGGATCTGGTAGTCGTGGTCGGCGAGGAGCCTGAGCAGCGGCCCCTCGAACTGGTAGAACAGCGGCTCGTCGCCGCTTCCCACCCGCACGTGCGTCGAGCCCTCGTTGAACCCGTAGAACGGGTCCGTCACCGCCTTGTCGATGCCGGGCGTGCCGCCCGCGAACCCCCGTACGTACACGAGGGGAAAGCCGGACCCGGCCGACATCGGACCTCCAGGGTGCACTCGCGCGGACAAGACCTGTATGTCATATGTTGACCGGATATCGTGCCGCATAGACATGACTGCGCCGCGCGGGTGAATGTTGCCCGGCTGCCGCCGAAAGCCGGGCGGGCGAGGAAACAGTGACAGGGTGAAGGTTGGCGGAGGCGCTGCGTGGAGGAGGCAGGGGGCCTACGACCAGGCCCGGAGGTGGCGGGTACGCAAGAGCGGGTGGTATCTGCCCCTGCTGGCGCTGACCTTCGCGGGGGCGGTGGTCATGCTGTTCCTGGCGGCCGAGGCCGTCTACACCCTGGCCGGCAAGAAGGGCGCGCGGGACCGCCGTTTCTGGTCGCCGATGGTCTGGATCGACGGGCAGTGCAGCGAGAGCGGCTTCTCCTGCGGCGTCCTGCAGAACGTCTTCATGCCCTTCCTCACCCTCGCCCTCGTCACCGTCGCCTACCTCTTCTTCCGGTTCAGCCGGGTGCGCAGGGCGTATCTGAGGAAGGCCCGGGAGGCCCCGCACGAACTGGTGGAGACGGCGGGCGACATCTTCGGCGAGGTCGTGGGCCGGGACCAGCTCTGCGCGGTCCTCATCGCGGATCTGCAGGACAGCCGCTTCCGCCGCACGCACGTCGTCGTCGGAGGGATCGGAACCGGCAAGACCGCACTGGTCGTGCTGCTGACCCGGCAGCTCGCCGGCTGCAACGCCGTGCCCATCCCACTGCGTCTGCGCGGGGTCGAGGGCGGCCTGGACTTCCTGCAGATGGCGTCCGAGCGGTTCTCCCGGGAAGTGCAGGGCCACATCCGCTCCGGTGCCGAGGGGGAGAAGGTGTGGCGGCGGTTGTGCCAGCAGGGACGCGTCGTCGTCCTCGCGGACGGGCTGGAGGAGGCGCTGACCGGTGAGGAACTGGCCGAGGAGCGCGACAACATCATCCGGCTGGCCATCCGCCGGGCCAACGAGGAGCGGCTGCCGCTGATCATCACCTCACGGCCGCACGACTCGCTCCGGGGGATGGACGCGTCGCTCACCGACCTGGAACCGCTGAGCGAGGATGCGGCTCTGGAGTACATCTCCTCCGGCAACGGGTGGGAGGACCGGCAGCGGCTGGACTGGATCGTCGAGATGGCCGGCATCGCCGAGGCGCCCACCTACCTGCAGATCGCCCGCGAACTCCACGAGGAGGGACTGCTGGAGCACGCCCTGACCGGGCACGCCGAGGCGGAGGCGCTGGAGACCCGCGGCGGGGACCGGGCGGCGCTCCGCCTCCATCTGATCGACACCTGGCTCAACGCGCTGATCAGCGGCGATCTCCATCCCGAACTGCCGCTCAGCCCGGACGAGCGGCGTGCGGCGATCCACTACCTGTCGGCCCTGGCATGCGCAGGACTGGCATCGGACTCCTCCGACGTGCGGTTCGCCGACGTGATCGACGAGCAGGACCCGCTGCGCCCCCGCTACCCCGAGATCGTCAGGGAACTGGCGAGGAGAGTCGAGGACAGCCGGCTGGACATCCGCCTCGCGGCGCAGTGGGGGGCGAGGATGGGTCTGGCGGAACTCGCCGGGGACCGCGTCCGCTTCCAGCACAGCGTCCTCCAGGCCCATCTCGGATCCCGGTTCATGAACGCGGTGATCCACCCGGGAATGCCCGCCGAGCCGGCCGAAAGATCCTTCTTCCCCGCGGCGTTGGACAGACCTGGGCGCGAACTGCTGATCGCGATGGTGCTCCACTCCCGCACGGTCGAGGGCTCGTGCGTGCACGGGGAAGCCGACGCCGGCGACTCCTGGTGCCCGGTGTCGGCCTCGCGCGACCTGCTGCTGAACGCCGCCTGCCGGGCGCAGACGGCCACGGGGCGGGGGCCGGAGTCCGTCGGCGGCGGGCGGGCTGCCGCAGACGGCTCCGCCCAGGCGCAGGTCATCTTCGAACGGACCCTGCACACCAACGCGCTGGAGCTGTACGCGGCGGCCCTGGTCATCGACAGCGTCGACGCGGAACCGCAGCAGCACCTCATCGCGATGCGGCTGTGCACCTCGTGGCCGGACCTGCTGGCCAGGGACCCGCGCACCCTGCGAGCGGCCAAGGCGCTGCTGGTGTCCCGCTTCGGCGAGGCGATGCGCGGCGTCGTCCGCAGACAGACCCTGCAGCCCGCCTACCTGGAACTGTTCGACATCGCGTGCCAGGAGCCGTCGTATCCCATCCGCGTGGCCATTGCGCAGGAGATCGGGTCCGGTGGCGACGGGGCCTTCGCCGCGCTCCAGTCCCGGCTGCGCGGACCGCGGGTCGTCCCAGGCCGGCGGCTGGAGCGCGGGAGCGAGACGGATCTGCTGCTGGAGCTGTACGACGGCCAGCAGCCGGAACACGTCGCGGAGCAGGAAACCAGGGAACAGCGCCGGGCGGAGGGCGGGGTCGGCCGGATCAAGCGGGAACTGCGGGAGCGGGAGGGGCAGCGGCACGACGAGCGCCGGCGGGCGGCGGAGGAGCGGGAGGCGGAGGAGAACGACTGGCGGGACAACACCATGTGCGCATGGCTGGTCCCCATGCTCGTGGGTTCGGTCACCACCCACCGCCACCGGGACACCCCGTACGCGTTCCTTGAGGCCTGGGTCCGGCGGGTGGGTGCGCCGGACGGGGACGAGGCGCCGCCCCTCGACCTCACCGTGGAAGTGGCCCTGGCCCAGGGCTTCAAGTACGCGGCCAACCGCAGGCGGCGCCATCCGCACGCCCGGCCCGAGGCACGGGAGTACCTGGCCGGGCAGGCCTGGGACATGCTCAAACGCAGTCGCTTCTGGTTCACCCAGCTCACGCTGCTGCACGCGCTGACCCTCTGGAACGTGCCTGACGGCGCTCACGCGACGCGCCCCGCGCACGGACACGGCTCCGATCCGGCCGAGCAGGTGCACCAGTGGCTGGCGCTCCCCGGTGGGGAACGCCGGCATCCCTTCGTGGAGGCGGCCGCGGAACTGTGCGTCTGGGCGCTGGAGTCCCGGCAGCCCGAGCGGTTCCTGTGGATCGACGAGTGCGGTGTCGCCGCGCATGTCGGCTCGCACACCTCAGAACACGGCGAGGACCGCAAACACCAGCTGTGGATCCCGCCGTCGACCGGCTGGAGCACCCTGCACGAGCGCGCCCAGCAGCTGCTCGGCGACGTGACCGTGCTGCTCAACCTCGCCGAGCGGGCCGACTGGCCCAAGGACCGGCTGCGGCGCCTTCGGCTCACCGACCGCCCCGACCTGCCTCCCTGCCTCACCCGGGACCGCAGCCCGCTCGATCCGAGCCGCACCGTCGTCCGCACGGCGGAGTCGCAGGCGGGTTCCAACTGCCTGGACGACTGCGGCTTCAACCTGTGCCCGTACCCGCCCAGGGGCCTCGACGGACACCGGGTGGAGTTGAGCCAGGCATTCTGCCGCGCGCAGTCCACCCTGGTGTCGCGGTCCCGCTCCCTGCTCCACCCCGAGGCGAGATGGCAGCGGAACACGAAGACGGGCGAGCTCAGGCGCTTCTGGGACCTGATGGGGCAGCGGGCACAGGACAACGCCCGCTCACGGTGACAGCCGTTCGGGGGAGGTCAGCGCCGCTCCCACGCACTCCTGGTGATCTCGTACCGGACACCGCCGTGTTCCGAGCCCTCGACCCGCGCCATGTCGGCAGGAGTGGGGAGGGTGCCGGTGAGCGTCATGCCGAGTTTCTCCATGACGTTGCGCGAACCGCGGTTCACGGTCATCGTCTCGGCCCAGACCATGCGCATGCCCAGTTCGGTGAATCCCTTGTGCAGCAGGGCGCGTGAGCCCTCGGTGGCGTAGCCCCTGCCCCAGGACGCCTGCCGCAGCCGGTAGCCGAGTTCGGCCTCGTCGCGTGGGCCGTCCGGTTCGGGGCGCAGGCAGAACCAGCCGGCGAACGCCCCGCCGTCCTTCTCGTACGCGGCGAACAGCCCGAGGTCGCCGTCCCACCTGGCGTACCCCGCGAGGATGGACGGCAGATGGCGTTCGCGGACGGTCTCGGGGGCCGTCGCCTCGCCTCCGGACAGGAAGCGCATCACCGCGGGGTCGCTGTCCAGCTCGATCAGCAGGTCCGCGTCGTCGGCCGTGAAGCGGCGCAGGGTCAGGCGTTCGGTCTCCAGGTACTCCAGGTTGGTGTCCACGGGGCGGATCATGCCGCGGGAGCCGCCCTTACCGCTACGTCGCGCTCGCCTGGACCGGCGTCCGGGACTCCCGGCGATCCGCGTCGGGAGCGGCGGCGCGCAGGGCCGCCTCGACCCGGCGGTTGCCGGTCATGGCCGCGGTCACCGCCGTCATCGTGAGCAGCAGGCCCGCGGCGGCGAACAGCGGGGTGCGGACGCCGTACGCGGTGGCCAGCCAGCCACCGAGGAAGGCTCCGAACGGGGCCGCGCACATGGCGAGCATGCGGGAGGTGGAGGCGACCCGGCCCATCAGGTGGGCGGGGACGACGGCCTGCCGCAGGGACGGGCCGATCACCATGGTGGCGCCCATGCCGGCACCGCAGGCGGCGAGCGCGAGGCCGGCGGCGTACGCGTTCGTGGCGGCGGCCAGGCCCAGGACGGCGAGGCCCTCGACGGCGGCCGTGCAGGTCAGCGCGGTACCGGTGCCGAGCCGCCGGCCGAGGGACGAGGCGGCGCCCGTGCCGAGCAGACCGCCGGCGGCCTCCGCCGTGAGGAGCAGGCCGAAGCCGGAGGCGCCGATGCCCAGGCGTTCGCGGGCGAAGAGGGCGAGGACGGTCTCGACGGCGAGGAAGGCGATGTTCCCGACCGCGGGACGCAGCGCGAGCCCGAGCAGCAGCCGGTCCCCGAAGACGTACGAGGCGCCGGCCCGCGCCTGCCGCAGCAGCGGCTCGCGGGCCTCGGGTACGGGCAGGGGCGCGGCCGGCAGCGATCGCACGAGCAGCGCGGAGAGCACGAAGGACACCGCGTCGGCGAGCAGCGGAACCGCCCGGCCGAGCGCGAGCAGGGCGCTGCCCGCGGGCGGCCCCGCGAAGCCGGACGCGGCGGTCTGGGCGCCGCGCAGGCGGGAGTTGGCCCTTTCCAGCAGCGCGGGGTCGCGGCCGAGGAGGTCGGGGAGGAAGGCGGTGGCGGCCGTGTCGAAGAAGAGCCCGCCGAGGCCCAGCAGGAAGGCGACGGCGGCGAGCAGCGGAATGCTCAGCACGTCGAGCGCGGCGGCGACCGCCGGTATCGCGAGCAGCGCGGCACGTGCCGCGTCCGTGACCCACATGGTGCGCCGCCGGTCCCAGCGGTCCACCAGCGCACCGCCGAGCACCCCGAAGAGCAGCCACGGCACAGTTCCGGCGGCCGTGACGACGGCGAGCGCCATCGGGTCGCGCGTCAACGTCAGGGCGAGCAGCGGCAGTGCCGCATAGGTCACGCCGTCGCCGAGCGAGGACACCGTCTGCGCCGTCCACAGCCGCCCGAAGCCGGCCGACAACTTCCCCGCGTCCGCGCTCACTTGGCCTCCCCTCCCGCGGGCCCGCCCTGCGCCGGGTGGAAGAGGGCGAAGACGAGCGACGCGTCCGGCAGCGCCGGGTCCGACAGCTCCCGGTACTCGTCCGCCAGCGCCTCCAGCCGCTCCGCCAGCTCGGCGAACTGCTCGTCGGTGAGCCGCAGATGGGCCATCCGCACATGCCGCTCACCGTCCGCAGGCGACGCCTCCAGGTCCGCCACCGCGTGCCGCATCAGCACGTCGGGCCCGCCCTCGCCCGGTTCTGGCAGCACGATCGACCGCGCGGCCATCGCGTAGTACCGCTCGGTGACTCCCCGGACCTTGCGCGTCCGCACCACCTTGACCAGCCCCGCCCGCTCCAGCAGCCGCACGTGGTAGCTGGAGCTCCCCTTCGCGAGCCCCACCCGCTCGGCGATCTGCGTGATCGTCGCGGGCTCGAAGCGCAGCACCGCCATGATCCGGTGCCGCGTGAGATTGGAGACGGCACGCACCTGCTCGTCGGTGGTGACGTGGAGGGTCCTGGGAACGTCGTCGCTCGGCATGGCACCAATGGTCAACGTTTCTTGACCATTGCACAAGAGGGTTCCGCCCGCAGATCACGGCGCCTACGCCCAGGGCGTCGTCGGAATCAGGCGGAAGGGGAGCATCGCGGACGCCGGGGGCGCCGGCATCGTCGTGGCGATGTGGCGCCACTGGTCGGACTCGGCGATCGACGTCAGCTGCTGGGTGGTCAGGGGGGCGTCGGTCGTCGGGGTCCTGCTGTCCGTGCCGGGCTTGCGGATCCACTGCTGGTTGACCGTGACCTGGTAGTCGGGGGTCTCGTACGTCGAGGTCAGCCAGTCCTTGGGGGCCGGATGCACGGACTGGCTGACGATCAGGCGGCCGTCCTTGTAGAGGGAGAGGTGGCAGGGGTCGTCGGACGCGCCGCCGCGGACGGGGGGGCATCCGGCCGTGGAGGGGCCGGAGCCTGCGGGTTTGCGGGTCACGAAGACCGACACCACCGCCGTGCCGCGGGAGTTGGTGAACTTGGCCGCGATGCCCGCCGCGGGGGCGAGGTGCTGGGCCGCGTCGTCCTTGGGGGCGCTGTCCTGGGAGCGTATGCCGGTGAGGGTGCCAGGGGTGAGGAGCGTGGTCAGGGCCTGGTGCATACGGGCGGCGCGGGCGGCCGAACCGGACGGCGGGGCCGGGGGGGAGGCGACCATCGTGTCGATGTGGTGGCCGTTCGACCCGGACGTCGCCACGACCGTGCCGCCGACCGCGGCGGCCACGGCGACGGCCGCCGTCACCGACACGATCGCGGCCGTGCGCCGCCGCCGGGTCCTGCGGCCCTGGGCGTGGGCCGCGGACACCAGGCGCAGCGGGCGGTCGGGCTCGGCGGATTCTGCGGCCTGGCGCAGTGCGGTGCTCAGGGCGTCCTCGAATGCGGGCATGGGTGATCCTCGTCTGGTGGGCATGCGCGGGCCGCGCGTGCGGACGGCTGGGGGAAACGAAGGGAGGTACGCGGTGGCGGCTCAGCGCGGGACGAGATCGGCCGCCTGCTCGCCGAGTTCGGCCCGCAGCCGGTGCAGGGCGCGGGCCGTCCGCGTGCGTATCGCCCCCGACGTGGAATTCAGCGCCTGCGCCGTCTCCTCGACGCTGCGGTCCTCCCAGTAGCGCAGGACGAGCACCGCCCGGTCCTTGGGGGCGAGCCGGCCGAGCGCGTGCAGCAGCGTCACCCGCAGTGCCACGTCGCCGGTGCCGCCGCCGGCCCGCGGCTGCTGCTGCCCGTACTCGGGCGGCTCGGCGGTCAGCCGCTCGGTGGCCGTGGAGCGGCGGCGCCGGTGCATCAGGAAGGTGCGGACCAGGACGGTCTGCGCGTACGCGGCCGGATTGCCGAGCTTGTCGGAGCCGCGGCCCCAGACGACGTACATGCGGCTCAGCGTCTCCTGGACCAGGTCCTCGGACAGGTGGGTGTCACCGCCGGTGAGCAGCCACGCGGAGCGGTACAGCGACCGCGTTCTGGCCTGGGCGAACTCGATGTACGCCTTGGTCTGTGCATGTCGCAATGCGGGCGACCCCCTCCGGACGGCAAGTGCTTACCCGTACTCGATGCACGGGACCGCCGGTGTGTTACAGCCGTCTTCCGCGGGCTACGACACCTCGATGCCGTGGTCGCGGATCAGCGACTCCAGGCCGCCGGTGTACCCCCGGCCGCCGGCCACGAAGTCCCAGTCGCCGCCTGCGCGGCGGCGGAAGGAGCCGAGGACCAGGGCGGTCTCGCCGGGGCGGCCGTCGGAGACGGGGAGCCGGTCGAGTTCCGCGGAGCCGGCGTCCAGCAGGCGGACGGCGGCGCGGGTGAAGCCGGACAGGTCGGCGCCTGGGTTGACGGTGGGGTCGATCGCGGTGGCCAGGACCAGGCGGTCGGCGTCGGCGGGGAGGGCGTCGAAGGCGACGCGCAGGGCGGCCCGGTCGGGGGGTGTCGCGGGGACGGCGGTGACGGTGCCGTCGGGGGTGCGGGGGTTGTTGTAGAAGACGAAGTGGTCGTCGCTGAGGACGGTCGCGCCGCGGCAGACCAGGGCGCAGACGTCCAGGGCGACGCCGCCCGACCACTGCACGCCGAGCACGTTGTGGTCGGGGGCCGGCGGTGCCGCGGGGGCGGGCGGCCGGTCGCCGGGGCCGAGGCGGCCGCGCAGGCCGTGCTGGTGCAGCAGTTCGACCAGCTGCTCGCCGGAGACCAGCTCCAGCGGCTTGCCCCGGACGAAGGTGTGCGAGCCGTTGCCGAAGCGCGAGGTGGTGACCAGGACGCCCTTGTTGGCGCCGGTGTGCTGGACGGTGCCGTAGAGGTCGCGGACCGCGGTGGGCTGCACGGTGTGGCGGTAGCGCTTGACCTGGACGACGATGGTGCCGCCGCGTATCGGGGTGGGGTCGACGGCGTCCACGTCGACACCGCCGTCGCCGGAGCGCTGCGTGGTCACCGCCTCCATGCCCATGGCGCGGAAGAGCGCGGCGACCAGCTCCTCGAAGACCAGCGGGTCCATCGCGAACAGGTCGGGTTCGTCCTCGTCGTCCACCAGGGGGGCCGCGGCCATCGGCACGGGGGCGCCCACGTCCTCGGGCAGCCGGCCGGGGCGGACGGCGACGCGCTGCTCCGGGCGGGCGGACAACTGGCCGTGGAAGACGTCGACCAGGCAGTCGACCGCACTGAGCCGCGCCAGGTCCAGGGCGGCGAAGACGCCGCGGTCCGCGATCACGGTGGCCAGGTAGATACGGGCCTCGCGGCCGGTCGCGGGGTCGTGGTCGTCGACGTAGCCGGCCAGTTCCACCGACTCCAGCACGCCGGATCCGTCGGCGGCGAAGACGTCGCGCAGCGCCAGCAGCACGCACTGGGCGAGCAGGTCGCGGTAGAGGGCGCGGCGCTGGGCGGCCGGGCGGGGGGTGTCCTTGTGGCGGTCGGCGGTCGGCATGTACCGCACCGCCTTGGTCTCGGGGACCGCGTCGTACCCGGGCAGCTCCCAGGTGAGCACCAACTGCCGGGCACCCGCGTCGTAGGCGGCGTCCACCTGGCGCGGCAGGTCCTGCGGCCAGGCGGTCGACAGCGACAGGGCGGCGGAGAAGTACTGGGCGACCGCGTCGGGTTCGCCGGTGCGCAGCCCGTCGGCCAGCCGCTCGACTCCCGCGTTGTGGCGGCGGATCGCGGCGAGCTGGTCGGCGGCCCACTGGTCGTACTGCTGCCGGTAGGCGGCCAGTTGCTGCTGCCGCTGGGCTTCCGCGGCCTGCGCCGCGGCAAGGTCGCGGGCGTAGCGGGCCTGCGCCTCCTCCTGCGCGCGGCGGTTCGCCCGGCCCCAACCGCCGGGCGCCTGGGCCTGGTAGCGCTGCGGGTCGGGCATGGGGACGGGGCGGGCGAGCGGCCCGGCGTCGAAGGGCTGGAGCTGCTGGGAGCGGTGCAGCGCGGCCATGCTGAAGGCGGGTGCGCTGACCCCGGTGGCCAGCAGGCCGGTCAGGGCGGCGACGCGGGCGTCCAGCTCGTCGGTCAGCCGCTGCGCCTCGGCCTCCTGCTGCTGCCGGTAGGCCGCCTGGCGTTCCCGGTTCTGCCGGGCCATGTCCCGTTCGTACGCGCGCTGCTGCCGCTCCCGTTCGCGCTGCTGCTGCGCCCGGGCCCGCTGCTGGGCCTCCTGCTGGCGTTGCTGCTGGCGCTGCATCTCGGCCCAGACGGCGATCGGACCGCTCGTGGAGCGACGGGTCATGCGGTGTTGCCCTCCCCCGGGGGACGTGCTGTCCCGGAACCGCGCGCCGGGTGACCGGCAGCACACATGTCCGACTCTACGGCGAAGTCGCAGCCCGGCCCATCCACTTGGGGCACCCGGCCGGCGCCGGCCGGCCGACTCCCGGGCACCCGGCGGCCCCGCCGGGTACCCTCACCGCGTCCTCACATGGTGAGCACCATGCGGAAGCGCGCGGCTCCGGACATCATCCGCTCGTACGCGGCGCCCGCCTCGTCCAGCGGCACCGTCTCGACCATCGGCCGGATGCCGTGCAGCGCGCTGAAGCGCATCGTGTCCTCGACGTCCTGCGAGGTGCCCGACGGGTGGCCGCGCACGACCCGGCCCTGCATGAGCAGTTGCAGCGGGGCGATGCCCATCGGGTCGGTGGTGGCGCCGATGACGACGAGTTCGCCGCGCCGGGCGAGCCCGTCGACGACCGAGCCGATGGCGTCGGAGTTCCCGACCGTGGCGAGGACGACGTCGGCGCCGCCGAGTGCCTGCAGCGCCTCGGCGACCGGGGTGTCGGCGGTGGAGTCGACGTAGTGGTGGGCGCCGAGCTGCTTGGCGAAGTCCGCCTTGTCGGCGCCGCGGGCGATGGCGACCGTCTCGTAGCCCATGGCGGCCGCGTAGCGCACGCCGAGGTGGCCGAGGCCGCCGATGCCGAGGACGGCGACCAGGTCGCCGGGTTCCGCCTTGCTGCGGCGCAGGCCGTTGTACGTGGTCACGCCCGCGCAGCCGAGCGGCCCGGCGTCGGCGGGGGAGAGGGCGTCGGGGATGCGGGCCAGGGCGTCCACGGGGGCGATCACGGACTCGGCGAAGCCGCCGTCGTAGGCCCAGCCGGGGACCTTCAGGTTCTCGCAGACGATGAAGTCGCCCTGGCGGCAGGGCTTGCAGTGGCCGCAGCTGCCGCCGAACCAGCCCACCGCGACCCGGTCGCCGACCTGCCAGCCGCGTTCGGCCACGCCCTCGCCGAGCGCGTCGAGACGCCCGGCGATCTCGTGCCCGGCGACGACCGGGAAGCTGACCCCGGGGAAGGCGCCCTCGACGAAGCCGGCGTCGCTGTGGCAGACCCCGCAGGCCTCGACGGCGATCCTGGCGTGTCCGGGGCCCGGCACGCGCACCTCCCGTTCGACGATCTCGAACGGGCCGCCGGCGGCGGGGACTTGTGCAACGCGGTAGGTGGTCATCCGGACCTCCCTGAGGCGACGGAGAGCATTCTTCCTTCCATGACAGCACGCCTGGTCCGCCCCCGCGCGTCGGCGAGAAGTGGTGTACGGCTCAACGAAGGTGTCGCACGACCCTTGACCCTCGCAGGTCCCGCACTGCGAGAATCCGTGTGGCATTGGTGGATTCTGTTCGTTGCTGATCCATTGTGAGCGTACACATCGCCAAGGCCTCCGTCGCGTATACCCTCATCGAGGAGTGGTCGCAGTGCCGGTCAATCGCAGGTCCTTGCTGGTCACCGGAGCCGTGGGAGCCGCTGTCCCCGCTCTGCCGGGGCTCGTCCCCAGCGCTGCCGCCGCCCCCGCCCACGGCGCCGGCCCCGATCCCGCACACGGTCGTACACCCGCCAGGACGGTCGACCTCAGCGACGGCTGGCGCTTCGCCCTGGTCAACCCGGCCGGAGTCACCGACCCGACCGGTGCCTACGCCGACGCCGCCGCGCCCGGCTACGACGACTCGCGCTGGCGGGCGGTCTCGGTACCGCACGACTGGAGCATCGAGCAGACGCCCACCACCGACTCGGGCACCTCCGGCGGCACCGGCTTCCTGCCCGGCGGCCTCGGCTGGTACCGCACGTCCTTCACGCTGCCGCCCGCGACGGCCGGCCGCCGGGTGTCGGTCGAGTTCGACGGCGTCTACATGGACAGCTACGTCTACTGCAACGGCACCCTGGTCGGCAACCACCCCTACGGCTACACGGGTTTCGCCTTCGACCTCACGGACCTGCTGCACACCGACGGCCGCACGCCCAACGTGATCGCCGTCCAGGTGCGCAACCAACTGCCCAGCAGCCGCTGGTATTCGGGCAGCGGCATCTACCGCAACGCCCGGCTGGTCATCACCGACCCCGTCCACCTGGCCCGCTGGGGCACCTTCGTGACCACCCCGGGGCTCGCGGAGAGCGCGGCGGCCGGGCACGCCACCGTCCGGGCGGAGATCACCGCGGTCAACGAGTCCGCGCAGCCGCGCCGGGCCACCGTCGTCGCCACCGTCCGCGACCCGCAGGGCCGCCAAGTGGCCCGGCAGAGCGCACCGCTGGACCTCGCGGCCGGCGGGCAGGGCACCGAGACGCTGGAAATGACCGTCGCGGCACCGAAGCTGTGGTCCCTGGAGGCGCCGCACCTGTACTCGCTGGAGGCCGAGGTGCAGGCCGGGGGGAGGACCCTGGACAGCCTGCCGACGACCTTCGGCTTCCGCTTCGTGGCGATCGACCCGGACACGGGCATGACCGTCAACGGCGTCCACGCCAAGATCCAGGGCGTCGACCTGCACCACGACCAGGGCGCGCTGGGCTCCGCGATCAGCGCCGACGCGCTGCTGCGGCAGATGACGATCATGAAGTCGATGGGCGTCAACGCCTTCAGGACCTCGCACAACCCGCCGTCGCCGGAGATGATCCGGGTCTGCGAGCAGCTGGGCATCGTGATGATGGTCGAGGCCTTCGACTGCTGGCACACCGGCAAGACCACCTACGACTACCACCGCTTCTTCGACGCCAACAGCGCGGCCGACATCGCCGAGATGGTGAAGGCGGCCCGCAACTCGCCCGCGGTCGTGATGTGGTCGATCGGCAACGAGATCCCCGACTCCACCAGCACCGCGGGCCTGGCGATGGCCCAGGGCCTCATCGACACCGTCCGCTCGCTCGACACCACCCGGCCGGTCGTGATCGGCTCCGACAAATACCGCGGGCTGCCCGCGGTCGGCTCGGCTGCCGACCTGATGCTCGGCAAACTCGACGGCCTGGGCCTGAACTACAACACCGCGGCCTCGGTCGACGCCCTGCACGCCCGCTACCCGCACCTCTTCCTCTTCGAGTCCGAGTCGTCGTCGGAGACCTCGACCCGCGGCGCCTACCAGGAGCCGCAGCACCTCAACACCGGCGAGAACTACACCCCCGGCAGGCGGGAGACGTCCTCGTACGACAACAACCTCGCCTCGTGGACGATCAGCGGCGAGTACGGCCTGAAGAAGGACCGCGACCGGCGCTTCTTCGCCGGGCAGTTCCTCTGGTCCGGCATGGACTACATCGGCGAGCCGACGCCCTACAACGTCTTCCCGGTGAAGGCGTCCTTCTTCGGCGCGGTCGACACGGCCGGCTTCCCCAAGGACATGTACCACCTCTTCCGCAGCCAGTGGACGGCCGAGCCGATGGTCCACCTGGTGCCGATGGACTGGACCGACCACAAGGCCGGGGAGACCGTCGAGGTGTGGGCGTACTCCAACGTCGACACGGTCGAACTCTTCCTCGACGGCCGCTCGCTCGGCGTGCGGCGCTTCGACACCAAGACGACCACCGACGGGCGCACGTACCTGGAGACCACCGAGGCCACCGGCGACGACCGCACGGTCACCGGCGGCCCCTACCCGGGCAGTTACACCAGCCCCAACGGCAGCGCGGGCAAACTGCACCTGACCTGGCAGGTGCCCTTCGCGCCGGGCGAGTTGAAGGCCGTCGCCCGGCGGGGCGGGCGGACCGTGGCCACCGACGTGCTGCGCACCGCGGGCGCACCGCACACCGTGCGGCTGCTGCCGGACCGCGACGGGCTGCCCGCGGACGGGCGTTCGCTGGTCTACGTCACCGCCGAGGTCATCGACGCGCGCGGCACCGTCGTGCCCGGCGCGGACCACCTGCTGACCTTCACGGTGGACGGCGGCTCGCTGGCCGGCGTCGACAACGGCCGCCAGGAGAGCGCCGAGCGCTACCAGTCCAGCACCCGCACCGCCTTCCACGGCAAGGCGCTGGCCATCGTCCGCGCCGGCACCTCAGCCGGGCGGCTCACCGTCACCGCGACGGGACCCGGCCTGCACAAGGCGAGCGTCCAGGTGCGGACGCTCCACGCCTCCGACGCGGCGACCACCCCGCCCGCGCGGTTCGCCGCAGGCCCGGCCCCGCAGGCCCCCGACCACCCGCTGGCGGACGCCAGTTACTCCGGCGCCCCGAACACCCTGCCGGCCGCGATGCTCGACGGCGACCCGGCCACCGGCTGGTCCAACGCCTTCAAGAAGAGCGCCACCGCCCTGCTCCCGGCCTTCAGCGGGGCCCGCGCGGCCGACTGGGTGTCGGTCGCCTGGGCGGCGCCCCGCAGCGTGGAGTCGGTCGCGGTCTCCTTCACCGTGGACGCCATCCACACGCTGCCCGCTGCGGCCACCGTCTCGTACTGGGACGGCGACCGCTTCGTACCGGCCCGCGACCAGGCCGTCACCTGGGCGGCCGGCTCCGACGCGCCGACCGTGATCACCTTCGCCCCGCTGCACACCGACCGCATCCGGCTGGACCTGACCAGCGCGCACCCCGACGGTGCGGACGGAGCCCAGCGGATCACGGCGTTCACGGTCACGCCGCAGTAGCCGCCGGCCGGACGGAACGGCTGTGACACCCCTGTGACGGGAAGTGTGGCTCCCGTCACAGGGGTTGCGGGCCTGCCGGTGGTGGGGTGGTCCGATGCGCAGCCACCTGGCCCTCTCCGCCGCCGTCCTGGCCGGCACCCTGCTCCTGACGGCGTGCGGCACCGGGCAGCCCGCGGGCGGCGGCCGCGGCCCCGGCACAACTGCCGCGGACCGCTGCGGACTCGGCGGCGGCCCCGCGCCCGAGGCCGTGGACGGCGTCGAGATCACCGACGCGGGCGGCGGCCCGAGCGGCTGCGGTACGGACGGCGGGGCGGACCGTTCCGTGCGCTTCCGTATCACCAACCACGACACCCAACCCCTCACCTACACCGTCGAGTTCGAGGTGCGGTCGCCCGGCGGCGAGTCGCTCGCCCACCCGAAGGGGACCGTGGCGGGCGTGCAGCCGGGCCGCAGCGCGGACGCCGCGGTGGACCTCGGGGCGCTCGTCGCGCCGGGCAACGGGGCGCGCGTGACGGTCTACCGGGTCAGGAGCGTCC
The DNA here is from genome assembly GCF_016916835.1 of Actinacidiphila bryophytorum. Lineage (GTDB taxonomy): Bacteria > Actinomycetota > Actinomycetes > Streptomycetales > Streptomycetaceae > Actinacidiphila > Actinacidiphila bryophytorum. The sequence goes on from NZ_JAFFIX010000004.1 coordinate 195,768, forward strand.
CCGCAGCCGAGGCACCCGCCGAGACCGGCCCCTGCCCGGCCTCCGGGGTACGCGTCTACGCCGACCGCGGCGACGCCGCCATGGGGCTGCGGGTGGTCGGCCTGCACCTGGAGAACTGCTCCGACCACCCCTACCGGCTGAGCGGCTACCCGCAGGTCCAGCTGCTCGACCTGCACCGCAGGCCCGTCACCGGTGTCCGCGTCCTGCACGGCAGCGGCGGCATCTCCACAGGCACCGGCTTCGACGACCCGCCGCGCGCGATGACCCTCGCACCGGGGGAGCAGGCGGCCTCGGGCCTGATGTGGCGCAACACCCTCACCTCCGGTGCGCCGGTCGACGTCCCCTACGCCAGGGTCGTCGCGCGGCCGGGCACGCACGCGGTGACGGTGACGCCGGAGATCGACCTGGGCAGTACGGGGAAGCTGGGCGTCGGCCCCTGGCGGCGGCAGGAGCGGTAGCGCCGCCTCAGTGGTAGGCGTGGACGACGGCGTGGCCCTTGCCGCGGCCGATCATCCAGCGGTTGACCGGGGTGGTGATCACGAAGGCCGCGGCCAGGGAGAAGGCGAGCGAGCCCCAGAAGAGCGCGTCGGCCAGCCCCGCGTCCAGGGCGCCGGGCACCCCCACCATCACGGTGTTGTCGATGATCTCCATCACCGCGATGGACACGGTGTCGGCGGCCAGTGCGATCTTCACCGCCTGCCGGAAGGGCACCTGGGCGCGCAGGACGCCGCGCATGGTCAGGGCGTAGCCGAAGACGAAGGCCAGGGCGATGGAGATCGCCACGGTCGCACCGTTGTGCAGCCCGGCCGCGGTGCCGATGACCATGCCGAGGACCTCGCCGATGGCGCAGCCGGTGAGGCAGTGCAGCGTCGCCTGCGCGGCGGTGCGCCAGGTGGCGGGGTGCGAGCCCTGGTCGTGGTCGTGCCCGGTGCCGTGGTCGGCGTGCGAGCCGCCCTCGTGTCCTGCCTCGTGCTGGTGGTGATGTGTGTGGTCCATGGCCCCGTCCCCTTCGTGAGCGCCGGTTCGTGCTGCTCTCGACGTGTGCCAACCATATACCCCCTGGGGGTATTCCCGCACTCGTCGTCCGGGTGATTTGCCCGTTGGTGCTTTCCGAAAGTTTCGCCGACATCCCGGAAAGTGGCTCAAAGTCGCCGCCGGACAAAGATGCAGCTCAGAGACTTGTCGGTGGCCGGTTTCCGCCGTTCCGCCCGCCTCGACGGGGGTGTGAAGGCCTGCTGCGGGTGTGAAAACGGCCAAGCTGACGTGCCGGCGTTCGGCGTATTGTCACGCTCATGACCCGTACCTAACATGGGAGCGCTCCCGGCGCACTTCCAGCCCCCCACGGCTTCTGGAGGTCCCCCCATGCGCTTCCCCCACCATCGGCCCCGGGTATGGGCCGTGTCGGCGGTCGTGGCCGTCGCGAGCCTGACCACCACCGCGGCCCTCATGCCCCAGGCCGGTGCCGCAGCCGGCAGAACCGCCGCGGCCGCCGCCGCGCCCCAGCTCATCGCGTCCACCGTCGAGGACGAGGGCGCCAACTGCCCCGTGTCCCCGGGCCAGACGCCCTCCAACGCCAAACTCCCCGACCCGTTCACCACGTCGGACGGCACGCGGATCACCACCACCGCCGACTGGCAGTGCCGCAGGGAGGAGATCAAGCGGCAGGCGGAGGCCACCGTCTACGGCACCAAGCCGGCCAGGCCGTCGAGCGTGACCGGCACCGTCTCGCGTACCGGCATCACCGTGAACGTCTCGGACCAGGGCAGGAGCGCGAGCTTCTCGGCGTCCGTCGACCTGCCCAGCGGCACAGGACCCTTCCCGGCGGTCATCGTCCTCGGCGGCCTCGGCGCCGACACCGCCACGATCAAGGCGTCAGGCGCCGCGATCATCAACTTCGACCCGACGACGGTCGGCAAGGAGGGCACGCCCCGCAGCAGCAAGCAGGGCGCCTTCTACAGCATCTACGGCTCCTCCAGCAGCACCGGCCTGCTGATGGCGTGGTCCTGGGGCGTGAGCCGGATCATCGACGTCATCCAGTCCGCCGACGGCAGCGTCATCAAGAAGGACGCTGCCGGTGTCACCGGCTGCTCGCGGTACGGCAAGGGCGCGTTCGTCGCGGGCGCCTTCGACCAGCGCATCGCCCTGACGATGCCGATCGAGTCCGGCTCCGGCGGCACCGACGCCTTCCGCAGCATCCCCACCGAGAGCGGCAGCCAGCCGCTCAGCAGCGCGTACTCCGAACAGCCGTGGCTGGGCGACGCGTTCGGGTCGTACACGGGCAACCCGGCGGGCCTGCCGGTGGACACCCACGAGATCGTCGGCATGGTCGCGCCGCGCGGCATGTTCGTCATGGAGAACCCGCACGTGGACTGGCTGGGCGCGAAGTCCGGCAGCGTGGCCGCACTCGGCGGCGCCGAGGTCTTCAAGGCACTCGGCGCGGGCAGCAACATCTCCTACTGGTCGGACGTCGCGGACGGCACGCACTGCGCGGTCAGGCCCGAGTGGAAGGCGCCGCTCCAGGCGAGCATCCAGAAGTTCCTGCTCGGCACCGGCAGCGCGCCCGCCGTCTTCCGGGTGGCCCCCTCGAAGGCCGGCGACCTGGCCTCCTGGCGCACCTGGACGACCCCGACCCTCACCGACGGCGGCACGTCGTCGGGTACGAGCACCGGTACGTCGACGGGCACGAGTACGGGCACCAGCACGGGTACGTCGACGGGCACGAGCACCGGCACATCCACCGGTACGTCCACGGGCACCTCGACCGGTACGTCCACCGGAACCACCGGCGGCGGTACGGGCGGCTGCACCGCCACCTTCACCCTCGTCAACAGCTGGACCGGCGGTTACCAGGCCGAAGTCGCCGTCCGCGACAGCGGAACGACCGCGCTGAGCAGCTGGAGGGTCGGCATGACGCTGGCCTCGGGCCAGACCGTCACCAGCCTGTGGAACGGCGTCAACTCCGGTACCAGCGGCGCCGTCACGGTCTCCAACGCGCCCTACAACGGCACCGTCGCACCCGGTGCCTCGACCACCTTCGGCTTCACCGCCGGAGGCAACGCCACCCCGCCCACGGCGCTGACCTGCACCGGCAGTTGAGCTCCGGCTGACCTCCAACCCCCCACCTCACGAGGAGGACCCACCCCCCATGCGCATCCCAAGGAAACTGTCGCCACGCGCGCTGGTCACCGGGCTCGCCGTCGCCGCGCTGGCGGTCGCGACCACGCTGACCTTCACCACCGGCGCCACCACGACGCAGGCGGCCACCTGCAACGGCTACGTCGGGCTCACCTTCGACGACGGCCCGTCCAACGACCACACCCCCGCCCTGCTCAACGCGCTCAAGCAGAACGGGCTGCGGGCGACCGTCTTCAACGAGGGCCAGTACGCGGCCCAGTTCCCCTCGCAGGTCCAGGCCGAGGTCAACGCGGGCATGTGGGTCGGCAACCACAGCTACACCCACCCGCACCTGATCCAGGAAAGCCAGGCGCAGATCGACTCCGAGATCTCCAGGACCCAGCAGGCGATCGCCAACGCGGGCGGCGGCACCCCGAAGCTCTTCCGCCCGCCGTACGGCGAGACCAACTCCACGCTCCAGGGCGTCGAGTCCAAGTACGGCCTGACGCAGGTCATCTGGGACGTGGACTCGCAGGACTGGAACGGCGCGAGCGTGGACGCGATCGTCGCGGCCAACAACCAGCTGCAGAACGGCCAGGTCATCCTGATGCACGAGTGGCCGGCCAACACGCTGGCGGCGATCCCGCGCATCGCGCAGAACCTGGCCAGCCGCGGCATGTGCTACGGCATGATCTCGCCGCAGACCGGCCGCGCGGTCGCCCCGACCGGGGGCGGCGGCACGGTGGGCGGCACCACGGGCAGCACCACCACCGGTGGTACGACCGGCAGCACCACCACCGGCGGCACCACCGGCGGTGGCGGCAGCTGCACCGCCAACGTCACCGCAGGATCGAGCTGGAGCGACCGCTACAACCTCAACGTCTCGGTCTCCGGCTCCAGCAACTGGACCGTGACGGTGAACCTGCCCGCCCCCGAGGTCGTGATGTCGACCTGGAACATCAGCGCCAGCTACCCCAGCCAGTACCAGCTGGTCGCCAAACCCAACGGGAGCGGCAACAACTGGGGCCTGACCATCCAGAAGAACGGTTCGACCACCTGGCCGTCCTTCTCCTGCAGCGCGAGCTGACCCCGCGCTCTCCCCGCAAGGGCGCGGCGGCCCCCGGGCCGCCGCGCCCCCTCGCGTCCGCCTCCCGGCGGTGAGAGCCACGTCACACGCGGGCCGGTCACATGACCCCGGCCCCTTACGTCAAAGGGGTGTCAACGCCGCGGAGAGCGCGGCATCACAGCAGATCAGGGAGCCGGTCATGGACGCGCGCCTCAACTTCTTCACCAACCCCACCGCCCAGAAGTTCACCAAGTACATCAACTCCGCGGGCAAGGCGGTCACCGACTCGTCGCTGCCCCGGGCCACCCAGGACCTGGTGCTGCTGCGGGCCAGCCAGATCAACGGCTGCGGCTTCTGCACCGACATGCACACCAAGGACGCGGAGGCGGCGGGCGAGACCACGCAGCGGCTGCACCTGGTCGCGGCCTGGAGGGAGGCCACCGTCTTCACCGACGCCGAGCGGGCGGCCCTGGAGCTGACCGAGGAGGGAACCCGTATCGCGGACGCGGCCGGCGGTGTGTCGGACGAGGTGTGGGCCGCGGCCGCGAAGCACCACGACGAGGACCAGCTCGCCGCGCTGGTGGGCCTGATCGCCGTCATCAACGCCTACAACCGGATGAACGTCATCATCAGGCAGCCCGCGGGTTCCTACCAGCCCGGCCAGTTCGCCTGAGCCCGGGACGCCCCGACCGCCCCTTCCCGCACGGAAGTTCAACGGGGGTTGCCGCCCGCGTCTCCCAGCCGTCGCTGTCCTGCTGCACCGTCGTGACGACCCAGGCAGGACCGCGCACCGGCTGAGAGGAACTCGCCATGAAGGACATCCGCAGGTCACGACCCCGTACCGGCACCAGGGGGCTGGTCGGGGGCGCGGCGATGGTGCTGCTGGCCGGGCCGGCGCTCGGCCTCGCCGCCCCGACGGGCGCCGCGGCCGCCGTCCCGCAGGCCGGCGCCGGCAGCACGGCCCACGGCGGCCACGCGCCCGAGGTCACCGTCCGGCGCGGCGGCCCGGCGCGTACCGTGCCCTTCGTGGTGCGCGGCCCGGGCGAGGCGGTGCTGACGCTCGACTCGCGGGCGCCCGGCGTCTCCTGGGGGACCGCGGGCAGCGAGTCGGCGGTGGTGTCCGCGTACGTCGACGGCCGCTACACCACCGATATCGTGATCCCCTCCGACCAGCCGACCACCCGCACCTTCTCGCTGGGCCACCTCGAACGCGGCCCGCACAGGCTGGAGTTCCGCTTCGCCGCGGACCGCTCCCCCCAGGGCGCCCGCAGCGCCCGGCTCGGCGCGGTCGCCGTGCAGGTCTACGGCGAGACCACCGACATGGGGCTCGTCCTGCGCAATGCGCCGGTCTACTACGGCCGTAACCTGCCCGAGCTGGGCACCGCCTTCCAGAGCGCGACCACCGACGCGCCGCTGTACTCGTACCACGAGGTGCTGCCCGCGAAGACGCCGGGACACAAGGTGCTGCAGTACACCGTCATCTGGACCAACGAGGACGGCGGCACCAACTCGCCCGCACTGATGGCCCGCTGGGGCCGCACCACCGACATCGAGTGGGCGTACGACGTCGAGGTGGACGCCCAGGGCAAGCCGGTGCCCGGCAGCGGTGTCTACCAGGCCGCCAACCACCAGACGCTGGTCTTCGCCGGCGGCCACGAGGGCGACCGGCCGCTTCTTGAGACCTGCACCTCCAACAACAACCTGTGCGACGTCGTGGACGACCCGATGCGCTTCTCGCCCGCCCCCGTCCAGGAACTGCCCGCGGGCCAGCCGCGCGAGCACATGATGGACGTCAACCCCTGGCTCTACCCGGTCATGGCGCAGGAGATGACCCGCGAGGGCAAGATCGAGTCGCCGTCCGACCCGGCCACCCCCGGACTGGGCGACCAGCGCACGTACCTCTACCTCGCCGTCGCCCACACCGCGGCGCCGTCCACCGACGCCGGTAGCGTGGGCCTGTCCATCGGCGTACGGCTCAAGGGCGACCCCGCGCTCTACCGCTCCAACCACGTCGACCCGACGTGGTCCGTCACCCGCGAGGGCACCGCGGCCACCACCGTCGAACTGCCCGCGGGCACCACGCAGTCGGACATCGAGGAGATCGTCGCGCTGCGCACCCCGGTGGTCGAGACAGGCGCGTCCCTGACCGTCACGGCCGTCACCCGCGCTTTCTTCCTGGGCGAGGACTACCTGCCGTCCGCGTCCTTCCTGGACTGGACCGGCTCCACCGTCCTCACCCGGCAGGCCCCGTCGGCGACCCTGTGGGCGCCCGCGTCCTGACCCGCCGTCGGGAAACGGCCCGCCGCGGGGTGTCGGCTCCCCGCGGCGGGCCGTGCCGTGCCGGTCAGGAGGCGGCCAGCAGCTGCAGGGTGTCGATCACCCGGTTCGAGAAGCCCCACTCGTTGTCGTACCAGGCGACCACCTTCACATGGCGGCCGTCCACCCGGGTCAGGGCCGAGTCGAAGATCGCCGAGGCCGGGTTCCCGGTGATGTCGGAGGAGACCAGCGGGTCTTCCGAGTACTCCAGGACGCCCGCGAGCGGGCCGTCCGCCGCGGCCCTGTAGGCGGCCAGCACCTCGTCGCGGGTCACGTCGCGCGCCACGGTCGTGTTCAGCTCCACGATCGAGCCCACCGGGACCGGCACGCGGATCGAGTCGCCGGACAGCTTGCCGTCCAGGTTCGGCAGCACCAGGCCGATCGCCTTCGCGGCGCCCGTCGTGGTCGGCACGATGTTGACGCCCGCCGCCCTGGCCCGCCGGGGGTCGCGGTGCGGGCCGTCCTGCAGGTTCTGCTCCTGCGTGTAGGCGTGCACGGTCGTCATGAAGCCGTGCTCGATACCGGCCAGCCGGTCCAGCACCGAGGCCAGCGGCGCCAGCGCGTTGGTGGTGCAGGAGGCGTTCGAGACGACGGTGTGCGCGGCCGGGTCGTACGCGTCGGTGTTCACGCCGTACGCGATCGTGGCGTCGGCGCCCGCGGACGGGGCGCTCACCAGCACCTTGCGCGCGCCCGCCGTCAGGTGCGCGCGGGCCGCCTCCGCGGAGGTGAAGCGCCCGGTCGACTCCAGGGCGATGTCCACCCCCAGCTCGGCCCACGGGAGCTTGCCCGGGTCGCGCTCGGCCAGCACCTTGATGCGGCGGCCGTCCACCACGAGGGTGTCGCCGTCCACGGTGACCGGGCGGCCCAGCCGGCCGGCGGTCGAGTCGAAGGCGAGCAGGCGGGCGAGGGCGGTGGGCTCGGTCAGGTCGTTGACGGCGACGACGTCGAGGTCGCTGTCGCGCTCCAGCAGCGCGCGCAGCACATTGCGGCCGATACGGCCGAATCCGTTGATGGCGATACGAGTCATGAGACCAGGTTCGCCGGTGGCGTCCGGGCGTGGCGGCGGCGTGAGCGCCACTGTTCGAAAGGATCGCGCCACGTGTGCGAGCCCCCTCTGCCGCCTACTCGCCGCGGGCGAAGGTGCGCCGGTAGTCGCTCGGCGTCGTCCCCAGGATCTGCTGGAAGTGCTGCCGCAGATTCGCCCCCGTCCCCAGGCCCACGTCCGCAGCGATCTGCTCGACCCCGCGCTCCGAGCGCTCCAGCAGCTCCCGCGCCATGTCCACCCGGGCGCGCATCACCCACTGCATCGGCGTGTAGCCGGTGTCCTCGGCGAACCGCCGGGAGAAGGTCCGCGGCGACACCGCCGCGTGCCGCGCGAGCGCCTCCAGGGTCAGCGGCTCGCCCAGCCGGTGCAGCGCCCACTCCCGCGTCGCCGCGAACCGCTCGCCCAGCGGCTCCGGCACGCTCCGCGGCACGTACTGCGCCTGCCCGCCGCTGCGGTAGGGCGCCGCGACCAGCCGCCTGGCCGCGTGGTTGGAGGCGGCCACGCCCAGGTCGCCGCGCAGGATGTGCAGGCACAGGTCGATGCCCGACGCGGCGCCCGCGGACGTCAGGACGGTGCCCTCGTCCACGAACAGCACGTTCTCGTCCACCCGGACCAGCGGGTGCTTCGCGGCGAGGCTGCGCGTGTAGTGCCAGTGAGTGGTGGCGCGCTTGCCGTCGAGCAGGCCCGTCGCGGCCAGCGCGAAGGCCCCGGTCGAGATCGCCGCGAGCCGCGCACCCCGGTCGGCCGCCGCCACCAGCGCGTCCAGCACGGCGGGCGGCGGGTCCTCGCGGTCGGGGAAGCGGTAGCCGGGGATGAAGACGATGTCCGCCCACTCCACCGCGTCCAGCCCGTCGGCGACGTGGTACGACAACCCGTCGCCGCCGGCGACCAGTCCCGGCGCCGCCCCGCACACCCGTACCTCGTACGGCATGCTCGCCCGGTTCGCGAACACCTGCGCCGGAATCCCGACGTCAAGCGGCTTCGCCCCCTCCAGCACCAGCACGCCCACCCGCCCCAGTCTGCGTCCCACCCGCGCCACTCTATGCGCCGCGGGACGCCGCCAAGCCGCCGCCAAGCCGACACATAGTCCCCGCCAAGGCCCGCGGCCAATGCTCAGGTGACGGAGCAGCAGGAAGCGGACACGGACAGTGACGGCGACTGGACTGTCGGTGATCTTGCCTCATTCGAACTTGGAGGGCGAATGGCCGGGACGACGGAGCTGGAAGACCTTTACTCGGTCATCGAGGAAGCAGCTCGGCAGACGGGTGTGACCAGCTCGCGTGACACGGTCTGGCCCATCATGACGACCTATCAGGACGTGATACCACATTCCGCGATCGCCTTCCGGGTGGAGACCAGCGCGCGGCGCAGCAACGACTTCAGCTGCCGCTTCACGATGATCCCCAAGGATGTCGACCCCTACGCGATGGCGCTGTCCGGCGGGATCACCCCGCGCACCGACCACCCGGTCGCCTCGCTGAGCGCGGACATTGCGGCGGCCTGCCCGATCGACAACTACGGTGTCGACTTCGGCGTCGTGGGCGGCTTCACCAAGACCTTCCAGTTCTTCCCGCCGGACGACCTGCAGCTGATCTCCACGCTGTCCTCGATCGGCGCGGTGCCGCCCGCGGTGGCCGAGAACGCCGCCTTCTTCGAGCGGCACGGCGTCGCCGACCAGGTCGCCCTGACCGGTATGGACTACGAGCACAAGACCTTCAACGTCTACCTCAAGACGCCCGACGGCTACCTGCTCGAACCCAAGAACGTCGCCTCGATCCTCAGCGACCTGGACATGCCCGAGCCGAGCGAGGCGCTGCAGACCCTGGCCAAGTCGGCGGGCGGCTTCTACGTCACGCTCAACTGGGACTCCCCCAGCGTGCAGCGGATCTGCTTCAGCGCGATGACGCTGGACCCGGCGGCGACGACCGGCGGCCGGCTCGACCCGAAGATCGAGCAGCTGGCGCGCAACGCCCCGTCCGCCGACCCGGACGCCGAGCGCCGCTTCATCGCCTACGTGGCCTCGTCGCCGGCCGGCGAGTACTTCAAGCTGCTGTCGTTCTACCGGGCGCAGCCGGACGTCGTGCGGCTGTGGCGCGAGTACGAGGACAACTGAGCCAACTGAGCCACCCGGGTGGCAGCAGGGGCCGGTTCCGCACCGCGGAACCGGCCCCTTCGTCACGCCGCGGGTCAGTGCAGGGTGAACTTCTGCGCCGCGGACCCGTTGCAGTCCCAGATCTGCAGCCGGGTGCCGTTGGCGGTGGCCCCGCTGGGGGAGTCGAGGCAGCGGCCCGACTGCGGGTTGAACAGCGAGCCGTCGGAGCGCTGGTTGAAGACCTGGCCGCCGACGCCGTTGCAGTCCCACAGCTCGACCTTGGCGCCGTTGGCGGTGCCGTTGCCCTCGATGTCCATGCAGCGGCCGATCGTGGACAGCGAGCCGTTGGTGTGGTGGTGCCAGAACTGGTCCTCGGCCCAGTTCTGGCAGTCCCACAGCTGCACGGCCGACCCGTTGCCGCCGGTGTCGTCGGCGGCGACGTCGACGCACTTGCCGCCGGGTCCCGTGATGGTGCCCTGCGGGCCGTTGGGCACGTTCGTCTCACCGGAGTAGCCCACCGAGACGATGTCGGCCTGGACGGCGTTCTCGGCCGCGTCGGTCGGGTAGCCGGCGACCATGACGCCCTCGAAGAAGGTGCCCCGGTTGCGGTTGCTGTTGTCGCCGCCGGTGCCCAGGATGATGCCGCCCTCCTGGTGCATGGGACGGTAGCCGCCGCGGGTCGGCAGCCCGCCGTTCCACCAGGTGCTCAGGGACCCGGACTGCGAGTTGCCGCCCTTGATGGCGTACGTCGTCTGCCCGTCGTTCTTGAGCACCGCGGTGACGAACGCGCTCTTGTTGCCGGCGTTGGCGGTGTTGGACCCGTTGTCGCCCTGGAACATGCCGTTCTCCATGTCCGCCTCGACCCACGGACCGGTGCCGTTGCAGGGCGCGAAGTAGCAGGTGGTGGCGATGCTCACGGCGTCCATGTGGCCGTTGCCGGTGTCGGCGGGGGTGGCCTCGGCGTTGCCGTAGTCGAAGCAGCAGTCGGAGCCGACGTGGGTGCCGCTGGCGACCATGTAGGCGCCCTCGGCCTGCCCGTTGACCGCGGTGCCGGACGCGGCCCCGTGCGAGCGGTAGCCGACGCCGGGCGAGACCCAGATCCCGTACACCTTGTGCCCGCCGGCCGTCACCGACAGCTCGGCTGCGTCCGCGCCGCGGTCGGCGCCGCCCGCGGTGCCCGCGGGGCCGATGAACAGGTCGTTGTGGCGCGAGGTCTGGTCGTAGACCTTGGTGATCCGGCAGGTGGTGTCCGCGCAGAAGGAGTCCTGCGCCGCGGCGTTCGCGTAGCCGCCCTGGGAGAGCAGCCCGATGTCGGCCGTTGCGCCGTTCGAGGCGCGGGTGACCTGGTAGAGGGGGCCGTTGTAGCCGGAGAAGAGCGCGCGGGTGGTGCTGTGCGCGGCCACGCACGGGGTGCCGGCCGAGCCGTAGATGTCACAGGGCAGGGTGCCCGCCGCCTGCGCCGTCGAGCCGGGCAGGCTCAGGAACGCGGCGAGCAGCAGCCCGAGGGTCGCCAGTGCGGACAGCAGCGCCCTGCGGTGGCGCGCGGCAGCGGATCTCGTTCTGCGCATGAGTGCTCCTTGGTGGGGGGTGGGAGCCAGAACTCACCGGCGGTGCGGTGCGGTTGGGGCACTGCGGCCGACGGCTGCGACGGAACGTACGCGCGCTGATTGTTTGCGTCAATATTTGTTGCTTTCATTTTTACGAGGCGCCTGACGATGTCCGGATATGTTGTTTCCAACGTTGGATCAGGCCAGGGCAGCCCCGTGTCCGGTGGCCGGGACCGTCACGGCTTCTCCCACACGAAGCCGTCCGGGTCGGTGAAGGGCCCGTTCTCCGCGTGGATCGTCAGGCGGTGCGAGCCGGTGCCGTCGGGCGCCACGCCCGCGTCCTTGGCCAGTGCCTTGCGCCCGTACAGCGCCAGCTTCACCGGGCTCGACGGCATCGCGAACTCGGCGTACTTGCGCGCGAAGCTGCGGCCCACCGTCAGGCCGTGCGCCACGTAGAAGTCCTTGGTGGCGGCCATGTCCGCGACGCCGAGCAGCAGGACGAGCTGGTCGAAGGACCCGGTGTCGGGACCGGTGTCCTTCTTCGCCGAGGTCGCCACCTTCCACAGCGCCCCGTCGGGCGCCTGCACGACGCCGCCCCAGCCCCACAGCGACTTGTGCACCGGCTTGACCGGGGTGGCGCCGCCCTTGACCGCGGCGTCGAAGAAGCTGTGGACGGTGGCCGGCTGGGCCACCGTCAGCGACAGCGTGTAGCCGCGGAAGCCCGTGGAGGGCTCCTTCGCGGCCTGCACCCGCACCTGGGTGTCCAGCCGGAAGGCGGTCGCGTAGAAGTCGGCGGCGGCCGCCGGGTCGTCGGCTTCGAGGGTGACTGATGCGATGGAGGTCATGGAACGACGCTAAGCGGCAGGTCGTGACCTGCGCTTCTCGAAAGCTGACCGGTGTGCGCGGCCGTGGGCCTCGGGGTCACGCCCGGCGGGCGTGCCGCAGGCAGGAGACGACGACCACCACCGGCCAGATCGACTGCAGCACCGTCACCACGCGCTCGGCGACGCCCGCGGCCCCGTGCACCGCCAGCTCGGTCAGGAACCACCCGGCGCCCAGCACCATCAGCCCGGTCGCCGTCAGGGACGGGACGGGGCGCAGCCCCCAGGGTGCGACGGCCCTGCGGTCAGAGGCCAGTACCGGCCACAGCGCCAGCAGGGTGAAGCCGATGGCGACGACCGTGCCGTGCGAGAAGGAGCCGCCGGTCCTCGGCGCGGGGAAGAGCGCGAGCACCATGGCCGAGATGCCGCCGGCGCCGAGCGCCAGCCGCCCGGCGAGCGAGGCGGCCCGCAGCCCGCAGGCGGTCGCCAGGTGGCACACGCCGAGGGCGACGAGCATCAGGGTCAGGGTCCAGTAGCCGGAGGGGCCGCCCGCGGCGAGCACGCTGATGGTCTGGCGGACGGGGTTGTAGCTGGGACCCTCCAGCACCGTGGCGGTCGTGGAACCGCCGATCAGCAGGACGGGTGCGGCTCCGGACGAGACGACGGCCCACCATGTCACGTATCCCATCGGATAACCGTAAAACGAACATGCGGCACGTTCTCGTGCACACGCGGGGGGTGGCGCAAAGCGGCCGTCGGGGGCTTGTGCGCCGGGTATGTGTCATGGAAAACGAACATTCGTCTTGACGATGGGACGCCGCCTGGCCTACTCTCGTCCATAAAGAAGAATGATCATTCGCTTATTTGGAGTGGGAGGCGTGACCGTGAGCAAGCCGTTGACCGCCCTGCCGTGGCGGCAGGCCGTCGTCACCGCCGTGGGCCTGCCGCTGGTGATCGCCCTCGCCGTACTGGCCTACGCATGGCCCGCGGCGCGGGTCGCACCCCGGCACGTGCCCGTCGGTGTCGTCGCCGCCGAAGCCGCCGCCCGCAGCGTCACCGAAGAGCTCGGTCAAGCCGCGCCCGGCGGCTTCGACGTCCACCGCTACCGCGACCAGGCCGCGGCCGAGGCCGCGATCGAGCACCGCGACGTCTACGGAGCCTTCGCCGTCGGCCCCGGCGGCGTCACCGTCCTGCAGGCCGGTGCGGCAGGTCCCACCGTGGCCCAGCTGCTCGCCACGGCGGGCGGCAAGCTGGCCGCCCATGCGGGCCCGCATGCCGCGGTGCGGACGGTGGACGTCGTCCCGGTGTCCGCACACGACCCGCGCGGCCTGGTCTTCAGCTCGGCGCTGCTGCCGCTGACCATCTGCGGCGTCCTGGTCGCCCTGGTCGTGACCATGTCCGGCACCGTCAGGCCGGGCAGGCGCCGGCTGCTCGCCCTGCTCACCGCCTCCGCGGCCGGCGGCCTGGCCGCCTACCTGGTCGCCCAGGGCTTCCTCGGCGCCCTGCCGCACGACCACCTGGCCACCTGGGCGGGCCTGGCCCTCACCGTGCTGGCCGTCTCGGCGCCCGTCGCCGGCCTGGTCACCCTGCTCGGCCGGGCCGGGCTCGGAGTGGGCGCGGTCACGATGGTCTTCCTGGGCAACCCCTTCTCCGGCAGCACCTCGGCGCCCGAGCTGCTGCCCGCCCCGGTGGGCGACCTCGGCCGCTACCTGCCCCCGGGCGCCGGGGCGAACCTGCTGCGCGGCACCGCCTACTTCGACGGCCACGGCTCCGGCGGCCCGCTGGCGGTGCTCGCCGTGTGGAGCATGCTCGGCCTGGCGGCGGTCGCCGCCGGACGCGCCACCCCCGCCGACACCGGCGACCACCTCGTCGCCGAGGGCGGCAAGGACCTCAGCCGTCCTGCCCTGACTGCCCTGCGTTCCGCGGCCGGGCCAGCAGGGCGCGCACCCCGGCGGTGATCTGCTGGTGGGCGGCCAGGCCCATGGTGTTCCACTGGATGATCCAGCCCTGGATCAGCGCGATCACGACCCGGGCGGTGTCGCCCGGGTCGAGCCCCGGGTCGAGCACCCCCGCCGCCTGGTAACGCCGGCACAACTCGGTGAGCCGCAGGTGCACGTCCCCCAGCATCCCGGCGACAGCCGCGGCCAGCCGCGGGTCCCGCATCGTCTCCGACCACACCTGCGGCGCCAGCGCCGCCGGATCCGTACCCCCTGTCGCCGGCAGGTCCTCCACGATCGCCGGCAGCAACTCCTCCGGCGGCGGCAGCACGTCCGCGGCCAGCCGCGCGTCCAGCAGGTCGATCAGCTGCTGCGTCGACACCTCCGCGATGGCGGTGATGAGCGCTTCCTTCCCGGGGAAGTACCGGTAGACCGCCCCGGCCGACAGCCCGGCCTCGGCGAAGACGTCCGGCATCGACGTCTTGTGGAACCCGTTGCGCGCGAAGCACACCCACGCGGCATCCAGAATCTGCCGCCGCCGCGCTTCACGGTGCTCTTCACTGACCTTGGGCATGGCCCATCGTAAAACGAATGTTCGTCCCACCGGCGAGGATGCCTCACCGGGCGGAAGGGCGGGGTTCCGGGTGGTCAGTTGCCCGGGGTGCGGCGGAGGCGGAGGGCGGAGGTCAGGAAGAAGACGCCGCCGAGGAAGGCGTAGCCCGCCAAGGGGTGGAGGGAGGGGGAGGTCTTCGTGGACTGGGCCGCGAAGGAGGCGCCGGCCAGGGTGGAGATCGCGCCGCTGGCGATCATCGGCCACTGGCCCGGGAGGGTGCGGCGCTGGAGGGCGACGAGGAGTTGGGCGAGGCCGGCCGTGACGGCCCAGGCGGCCCAGACGCGCAGGACGGCGGGGGTGCCGGAGAAGACGGCGGCGAGCAGGCCGGCCGTCGTGAGGGTGCTGAGGGCGATGTTCGCGTAGAGGGCGCGTGCCGGGCCGCGGGATGCGCGGGTGGACCTGAGATCGACGATCGCGCAGGCCACGTCGAAGACGGGGTAGAGCACCAGCAGGGTCCGGCTGAGCGGGCCGAGGCCGTCGCCGGAGGCGAGGAGCAGGGCCGCCCACACGGCTGCGAAGCCGAAGCGCAGGAAGTACAGGGGGCGCAGTGTCGCCGCGGGCGGGGTGACGGGGGCGGGGGTGGCGACGGAGGTGGCCATGGCGGATCCTTTCGAGAGGAGGGAGAACGTTCGGTCTAGTCGAGCTGGTGCCCAGTCAACGGCCCCGCCCGCCGCCTTGTCAAGACCGAACGTTCTCCCTCTCTCGCTGCTACCCTTTGCACCATGAGCACCAGCACGGAGAGCGAGGGCCGCAGCACCTCGGAGGCGCGGGCGCGGCTGCTCGACGCCGCGACCCGGATCTTCTACGCCGAGGGCATCCACTCCGTCGGCGTGGACCGGATCATCGCCGAGGCCCAGGTCACCCGCGCCACCCTCTACCGGCACTTCACCGGCAAGGAGGACCTGATCCTGGCCTACCTCCAGCTGGCCGACCGCGCCATCCGCGGCCAGGTCGCGGCGGTGCGGGCGCAGGAGCTGGCGGCGGGCGACACCGTACGTGCGGTCGCCCGGTCCATCGCCGACGGTATACGCTCCACCGGCTTCCGCGGCTGCGCCTTCCTGAACGCGGCGGCCGAGTACCCGGACCTGGCGCACCCCGTGCACCAGGCCGTGCTGGCGCACCGGCAGTGGTTCCTCGAGACCTCCACCGAGCTGCTGGCGCAGGCCGGGTGCGCGGACGCCGGCGCGGCCGGGCGGCACTTCGTCATGCTCAGGGACGGCGCCATGGCGTCGGGCTGCCTGTCGGACCCCGCCCTGGTCACCGAGACCTTCCTGCAGGGCGTCGACGACCTGCTGCAGCGGCACGCCACCCGGTGAGCGGGCGGGCGCGCTTGTAGGGTGAGGCGCATGCCGGACGCCGCGCCCCGCCCCGAGCCGTTCACCGCGCGGACGCCGCCCGCGCAGATCGAGGACCTGCGCGCACGGCTGCGGGCGACGCGCTGGCCGGACGAGCCCGCGGACGCCGGGTGGTCGCTCGGCGCCGACCTCGGCTACCTCAGGGACCTGGCCGCCTACTGGGCCGACGGCTTCGACTGGCCCGCGCAGGAAGCGGCGCTGGCCCGTATCCCGCGCTTCCGGGTCCGACTCGGCGGCCTGGGCGTCCACTTCGCCCATGTGCGGGCCGCCGCACCGGCCGGCAGTGCGCTTCCGCTGGTCCTCAGCCACGGCTGGCCGGACTCCTTCTGGCGCTACTCCAAGGTCGTCCCGCTGCTCACCGACCCGGGGGCGCACGGCGCCGACCCGGCGGACGCCTTCGACGTGGTGGTGCCGGACATGCCGGGCTACGGCTACTCCGACGCCCCGGGCGGGCCGCCGCTGGACTCGATCGCGGTGGCGGGATTGTGGGCCGAGCTGATGGACGTGCTCGGCTACCGGCGCTTCGGCGCGGCGGGCGGCGACATCGGCAGCCACGTCAGCCGCTACCTCGGCCTGGACCACCCCGGCCGGGTGGTGGCCGTCCACCGCACCGACGCGGGCGTGCCGTTCTTCGACGGCGACCCGGCGGGGCTCGCGCCCGAGGAGCGCGACTGGCTGGCGACCGCGGCGGCCTGGGGTGCCGCCGAGGGCGCGTACGGGGCCATGCACCGCACCAAGCCGCAGACCGCCGCGGTCGGGCTGACCGACTCGCCGGCCGGTCTTGCCGCGTGGATCGTGGAGAAGCTCAGGGCGTGGAGCGACTGCGGCGGCGACGTCGAGCGCAGCTACACCAGGGACGAGATCCTCACGAACGTCACGCTCTACTGGCTGACGGGGACGATCGCGTCGTCCATGCGCATGTACCGCGCGAACGCGGCGATCCCGCCCGCCCAGCTGGCCCGCAGGGTCGAGGTGCCCTCGGGCTTCTCGCTCTTTCCCGGCGACATCGTCCGCCCGCCGCGCGCGTGGCTGGAGCGTACGGCGAACACGGTGTACGTCGCCGAGCCCGCGCGCGGCGGGCACTTCGCTCCCTTCGAGGAACCGGAGATCTACGCGGCCGAGCTGCGCGCCTTCTTCCGCCCCTTCCGCGCCGCCGCCTGACCGACCCGGTGTCCCGGTGAGCGCAGCCCGCACGAGCAGCTGAACGGCCCCACGCGGCACCGCCGGCCCCTGCCGTAGCGGCTGACCTCCGACATTCACCGCACGGCCATCGCGTGGACGGCGGCCGGGGGCCGTGCGGGCACCGGCCGCGGGCATCAATGGGCGCGGGTTCCCCCATGCGGTTTCCGGCCACCTCTGCTCCGGCACACGGGAGTTGTGATCTGTCATGCCCATGCCTCTTTCCGTTCGCTCGTACGTCACCTCCATCGCCTCCACGCAGGAGGAGGTCCGCGCCGCCCAGCGGCTGCGCTACCAGGTCTTCGCCGAGGAGAAGGGCGCGGTCCTGCACACCCCGCTGCCCGGCCACGACATCGACGACTTCGACGCCCACGTCGACCACCTGATCGTCAGCGAGCGCGGTACGGGCGAGGTCGTCGGCACCTACCGGCTGCTGCCGCCCGGGCGCACCCCGCGCCTGTACTCCGACGGCGAGTTCGACCTGGCCGCGCTCGACGGCCTGCGCGACTCGCTGGTCGAGACCGGCAGGGCCTGCGTCCACCCGGACCACCGCGACGGCACCGTCATCAACCTGATGTGGTCGGGCCTGGCCCGCTACGTCCTGCTCTCCGGCCACCGCTACCTCGCCGGCTGCGCCTCCGTCCCGCTCGACGACGGCGGCCTCGCCGCGGCCAACGCGGCCCTGCTGGGCAGCACCAAATACGCGAGCCCGCGGGAGTTCCGCGTCACGCCCCGCGAGCCGTGGACCGGCGGGCAGCCGCTGCCCGGGGCGCCCAGCCCGGCCCTGCTGCCCCCGCTGCTGCGCGGCTACCTGCGGGTCGGCGCCTGGATGTGCGGGGCGCCGGCCCACGACCGGGACTTCGGCGACGCCGACTTCTTCGTCCTGCTCGACCTGGAGCGGATGAACGACCGCTACCGGCGCTACTACCTCGGCGAGGACCGGTGAACGGCAGCGCACCGGTGAACGGCAGCCCCTGGGCCGCCGTCTCCCCCTGCTCGGCCGCCTGCCTGGCAGGCGGCCCCCCGCGGGTACCGCTGCCGGTGACGCTGCGCCGGGCCGCGGGCTTCGGCGCCCACCTGGGCGGGGCGCTGGCCGCGGGCGGCAGGCTCGGTTCGGGGGAGCAGATACGGCGGCGGGCCGCGGTGCTGCTCGCCGACCTCGGGATACGCCTCGACGCCCCGAGCGGCGAACTGGCGGTGCCGGGCGCGCCCACCGGCACCCTCGTGGTGGCCAACCACATCTCCTGGCTCGACGTGCTCGCCCTGCTCGCGGTGCAGCCGGCCACCCTGCTCGCCAAGCGCGAGGTCGGCTCCTGGCCGGTGGTCGGCACGCTGGTGCGGCGGGCCGGGACGCGCTTCATCGACCGCGACGGCCTGCGCGGCCTGCCCGGCACCGTACGGGAGCTGGCCGCGCTGCTGCGCTCGGGCGAGTCGGTCGTGGTCTTCCCCGAGGGCACCACCTGGTGCTCGGTTCCCGGCGGCCCCTTCCGCCGCGCCACCTTCCAGGCCGCCCTGGACGCGGGCGCCCCCGTACGCCCGGTGACCCTGGCCTACACGAGCCTGGGCGCGCCCACCACGCTGCCCGCCTACGTCGGCGAGGGCACGTTCGCCGGGTCGATGCGCCGGGTCGCCACCGCCCGCGACCTGGCCGTCCATGTCACCGCGCACCCCGCGCTCGACCCGGCGGGGCACGACCGCCGCAGCCTCGCGGCGCTCGCGCAGGCCGCGGTCTTCCGCGGGCCGCACGAGCGGGTGGCCGCTCACAGCGGCCGGCAGCGGCTGAGCCCCTCGGGTGTGTAGCAGGGCAGGTTGCCGCGCCCTGCGGTCGGTTCCTCCGCCCGGCCCTCCCTGACGAAACGTCCGCCCCCGCCACCGTGTGCGGGCGCCTCGGGCAGGTCAGCGCCTTCCCGAACCGGTCACCGGATGTGCATCCGCAGTTCACACGCAGGGCCGACGGGCGGCTGCGGAAGGCGCCGTGCAGCTGGTGCCGGCTGTGGGAGGATCCGGGCCATGACGTGACATCACGTCAGCCCAGTCCCTGCCGGCCTGCGGAGGAGCCTGCACGTGGTGAGCGTCGAGACGGACCTGCTGTACGCGGACGCCGGCGGGGTGCAGCTGCGCCTCGACATCCACCGCAGCGCGGAGCCGGCGGCCCCGGTCGTGGTGTACGCGCACGGCGGCGGCTGGACGCGCGGCGACCGGCGGACCGACGCGACCACGAGGGTGGCGCCGCTGGCCGCCTGCGGTGTGACCGTGGTCGCCGTCGACTACCGCCTCGCCCTCGACGCGGTCTTCCCGCGGCAGCTGCACGACCTCAAGGGTGCGGTGCGCTGGCTGCGGGCCAACGGGGAGCGGCTGGGGCTGCGCACCGAGCGGCTCGGGGTGTGGGGCGCCTCGGCGGGCGCCTACCTGGGGTCGCTGCTGGCGCTGTCGGAAGGGGACAGCGCGCTGGAGGGCGACGTCGGCGGGAACCTGGACCGGTCGAGCGCGGTGCAGGCGGTGGTGCACTGGTTCGGGCAGGCGGACCTGGCGGCCACCGCGGGGCGCAGCGCGGTCGAGGCGCGGCTGCTGCCCTTCCACTTCGAGGCGGACCTGCTGGGTGCGGGTGGTGCGGGTGGTGCGGGTGGTGCGCAGAGCCTGGCCGAGCGGGCGCGCGGGCTGAGCCTGCTGACGCGGGTGAGCGCGCAGGCGCCGCCCTTCCTGATCGCGCACGGCGACCGGGACCGGATCGTGCCCCCGGCCGAGGGCCTGGCGCTGCACGACGCGCTGAGCCGGGCCGGCGGCAGCAGCCGCTTCGAGCTGCTGGGCGGGGCCGGGCACGAGGACCCGCTGTTCGACGCGCCCGCGAACCTCGCGCTCACCGCGGCCTGGCTGCGGGCGGTGCTGGGCTGAACCCGCTGCGGGCCGGGCACCTGGCCGCGGCCCGCAACGGTGCCGGTCTCAGCCGATCTTGACGACCTGGCCCGAGGTCGAGTAGGTGGGATCGCCGAAGGGCCACATCGACGAGTAGTTGCTGACGTAGATCGAACCGTCCGGGCCGGCCAGGAAGCCCGCGGGTGCGAAGAGCTTGTCCCCGCCCAGGGTGGTGCGCTTGCCGTCCCGGCCGATCTGGATGACCGCACCGGTGGGCGGGATGTCGGGCGACGGGAAGCCGATGGTGTCGAACTCGGTGACGTAGAAGTCGCCGTTGGCGCCGAAGCCGCAGCCGTTGATGGCGCTGAAGCCGGACTGCCACACCGTCAGGGCGCCGGTGTGCGGGTCGTACCGGAAGATGTTGGCGTCGGTGGCCGAGCTGCCGTAGCCGGTGAGCCCGCCGATGTAGACGGCGCCGTCCGGGCCGATGTCGAGGCAGGTGGGTACGGAGTTCGCGCCGGCCGGGGTGTTGGGCACCAGCGCGAGCACCTGCACATTGCCGTGGCGGTCGATCGAGTCCAGGGTGTTGGAGCCCCCGTCGACCAGGTAGAAGCCGCCACGCGGGTTCGCCGCGAGAGCGTACGGGTTGCCGTCGTGGTCCGGCGCCCACTGGTAGTCGACGTCACCGGGGTTCGCCAGCGCCTTCGGAGTCCTGCCGGTGACGTCGAGCAGCGCGCCGTACTGCGTCCTGAGGGTCGCGCCCAGCTCGGGCGTGAGGCCCGGCAGGTCCGCGGGGACGAATTCCGGCGACGCCGGCTCCAGCGCGTACAGGTGTCCGTTGACGTATTCCAGGTCGTCGGGGCCGACCATCTCGCCGCCGTTGAGCAGCGAGGCGAGCCCGGTGCGGATGCGCACCGGGGTGCCCGACGAGACGTCGGCGATCGAACCGGTCAGGCCGAAGCAGTTCACCGCGGCCGGGTTGCTGGTGTCGCACAGCGAGGGGACGGTGCCCGCCTCGCCGACCAGCAGGTGGCCGTGCGGCCCCCAGACCAGCCCCCGCGGGCCGTTGAGCCCGCTCGCGACAACGCTGACCGGTGCGTTGCTGCGGAGTTCCGCCGGGCGGCCGGCCGCCTGGGCCACCGGTCCCGACGGTCCGGCACCCAGGCCGGCGAACGCGGCTGCCGCCGCGGCGGCCACCGCCATCCGTCGTGCTGCAAGAGGTCGCATCAGCGCCTCATCTCCTCCCCTAGAGAGGGCACGAGCATTGTCGAGCCGACTTACCGGCGGCCTGTTTTCGGCTTGTCGTCCGCTCGGATTTGCGCCCCGGCGGGTCCGGGCCGTGGTGTCAGCGCACGTGCACGGTCACCGTGACGGTCTTCAGGACCGCGGGCAGCTTGGTCGTGTCGACCTTGAGGATCTCGCCGCTGTCGGTGGCGCCGGTGGGCGGCAGCACCTTCTGGTGCACCGTCCACGTGCCGTCGGGGTCGACGGCGATGGTGTCGATGCCGAAGTCGTCGTCGTTGGACAGGTAGAGCGTCCTGCCCGCGTCCGCGGTCGCGACTCCCTCGACCTTGTCGTGCGCGAAGAAGGCGCCTGTCGGGTCGAGCTGGCTGACCAGGGCGCCGACGTTGACGTACGGCTGCTTCTGGGCGACGTTGACGCCGGCCCCTTGGTGAGGGCGGCGAGCGCGGTGTTGGCGTCGCCGGTCGCCGACGGGTCGTCCAGCAGGTAGAGGTACTGCCTGGTCTTGTAGGTGCGCAGGTTCACCGTGACGATGCGGGTGGGCGCGACGTTGCCCGCCTTGGTCTTGCCCAGGTCCGGCTGCTGGAGCGCGGACTGCATGACGCCGACCAGGGTCGAGCCGTCGGGGGTGATCGTCAGGCCCTCCATGCCCTTGTTCTTGGCGCGGTTGGCCAGTTCGGCCGGCAGGTAGCCGATGACCTTGTGGTACGCGTTGTCCGGGCTGTCGCGGTACGGGGTCAGCCGGCCCAGCTCGTAGCCGTCGGCGTCGAAGTGCGTGATGTACGGGCCGTACTCGTCGGAGACCCAGAAGCTGCCGTCGGGCTGGGCGACCAGGCCCTCGGAGTCGTAGCCGTACGGGTCCCTGGCGACCGGGACGGGGGTGCCGCCGGCTGCGTTGGTGGCGTTGACGTCGTCGATCACCTCGCTGGTGTCGTGCGGCGGGCGGCCGCTGTAGTTCACACCGCCGAGGCTCCTGGGACCCTTCGAGGTCACTGTCCTGACCAGCTCGGCCTTGCCGCCGACCAGGCGGAACTCGCCGATCCGCGGGACGAAGGAGGTCAGCATCTCCGACTTGTTGCCGTCGGGGGCGTCGGCGTTGGGGCCGCGGTCGGTCAGGCCGTAGAAGTAGCCCGACCTGCCGGGGGCGGGGGCCAGCGAGGAGCCGTGGCCCTCGCCGGACAGCTCCGTGGTGCTGCCGCCGGGGCCCGGGACCTGCGCGAGAGGGGCGAGCGGGGAGCCGTCGGACCGGGTGTCCTGGAAGAGCTGGAAAGGGGTCGTGAAGTCATAGCCCCGAACCTGGCGCTCCGCGGTGAACTCCCGGACGACCTGCGGTGAACCGGCTTCAAACAGCACCACCTCATCGGCTGCCGCTTCCCGCCGCCCCGGCACCGACCGCAGGGCGTCTGACCTCGGGGTCCCATCCGGCACCGCAGCCGCTCAGGGCGCAGCGCGGAGCCGTACGCGGGCTTCCCCGGCGAGGGTCAGCCGCGCCGCTGGAGACGGTGTACGAGACCCTCCTCCGCGCGGGTCAGGTTCGGGTCGGCGAGCCGCCGCTGCGTGGCGGCCGGCATGCCCGCCCGCCGGTCCGCGCCGCTGCTGCGCGCCATCGACCGCAACAGGCCGCGGACCAGCAGGCGTTCGTGCGGGCGCAGCACGATGCCGCGCAGGATCACGAAGGTCATGGCCACATCGACCTCCGGCGGACCCGCGTGCGCGTTGGCCCAGTCGATGACCCGCGGGCCGCCGCCGGTCAGCATGACGTTGTCCGGGTGCAGGTCCAGGTGCAGCACCGCGGCTCCCTGCCCGTCCGCCTCCTGCGTGTCCGCCCCGTGCCCGTCCGCCCGCAGCCGGGGCAGCCACTCGGGCGCGGCCAGTGCGTGCAGTTGCCGGTGCAGCCGGCCCAGCAGCGCCCCGTACCGCACCGCACGCCACGGCCTGCGGCGCAGCGCCTCGCTCATCGTCGGGCCGTGCAGCCGCTCCATGACCAGGTCCGTGCCCGCCGCCTCGTGCACCGCGGGCACCGGATAGCCCTGCGCGCCCAGCCAGCGCATGACGCGCGCCTCGTGCTCGGCGGGGCGGCCGTCCCGGAATCTGCGCAGCACCCGGTCCTCGCCCAGCGCGTACACGTCCGCCTCGCGTCCCCGCCCGATCAGCTCCATGCCGGGGAGTGTGCCAAACCCGCGGCGGGCGGATCCGGGCGGCGTGTCGATCGACGGGCTTCCCGTTCGACGCTTGGGTGAAGGGGCGACCGGGACGGTCGCCGCCGCCGACCGTGTCCTGGCAGGCAGACCGTGTCCTGGCCAGCAGGAGGAGACAGCCATGAGGATCAAGTCCCGTATGAGCACCAGCGCCGACGGCTACGTGACGACGCCCGCCGGGTGGCCCGCGCTGACCGCCGACCCCGCCTTCGTGCCGGGGCAGAGCCACGGCATCCGCGAGTTCCTCGACGGGTGCGAGGCCGCGCTGATGGGGCGCACGACCTTCGAACCGGCCCTGAACAACGACCGCTGGCCCTGGCCGGACCTCGACGTCTTCGTCCTCGCCTCGCACCGCCCGGCCGGCACCCCGGACCACGTCGTCACGGAGAGCGACCCGGTGCGGCTGCTGGAGGCGGTCCGCGCGGCCAACCGCGGCGGCGACGTCCACCTCATCGGGGGGCCGCGCACCATCGGCACCTTCCACGCGCTGGGCGCCCTCGACCGGCTCGAACTGGTCGTGCTGCCGCTGCTGTTCGGCGGCGGCATGCAGCTGACGCCGGGGCTCGACCCGGCCGCGGGCCTGGCCTTCGAGAGCCAGCGCGCGCTTCCCGGCGGCGCGGTCGAGATCGCCTACTCCTGCGAGGGCAGCCGCGCCCCGCTGCCCGGCAGGCCCGCGAGCCAGCGGTGACCTGCCCGGCGGGCGGGGGCGTGCGGCTCAGAACAGCCGGTTGCGCAGGGCGTTGACCCGGCCGAGGGCCGCGGCCGAGGCCGTCGCGTCCAGGGTGCCGTTCTGCAGTGCGGTGGCCAGCGCCGAGACGACGGCCTTGCCCTTGGTGACGTCCTGCGAGGCATCCAGAATCAGGTCCATGCCGGCGGCCGCCGCGGTGACCGCGTTCTGGCCGGGGGTGCCCAGTGCGCTCAGCGCGCCCGCGTTGATCGCGTCGGTGACCGTGACGCCGGTGAAGCTGAAGCGGTCGCGCAGCTCGCTCTGCACCACCGTCGGGGACAGGCCCGCCGGGTGGGCGGAGTCCAGCCGGGAGTAGATCGCCCAGGACACCATCACCAGGTCCACGCCCGCGGTGAGCGCGGCGACGTAGGGGATCTCGTCGATGTTGCGCAGCTCGGACAGCGACGTCCTGAGGGTGACCGGGCGCAGGTCGGTGTTCTGCGTGGCGGACGCGGGGCCGAGGCCGGGGAAGTGCTTGGCGGTGGCCGCGACGCCGGTGGCCCGCTGGGCGGTGATGAAGGAGCTGCCGCACACCGAGACGACCTCGGGGTCGGTGCTGTACGAGCGCTCGTACTGGTCCTCGAAGTCGCCCGCGGTGCGGTAGACGTCGAGCACGGGGGCCAGGTTGACGTTCATCCCGACGCTGCGCAGCAGGTTGCCCGCGCCGGTGCCTGCGGTCGCCGCGGCACCCGCGGGGTCGGCGGAGGCGCCGATCTGCTTGGCCGACTGCACGGGCGCGCCGGGCAGCCGGCGTATCTGCCCGCCCTCCTGGTCGGTCATCAGCAGCAGGGGCGCCGGGTTGGGGCTGCTCTGGTTGGCCTGCCGCAACTGGGCTACGGCCGAGGTGATCTGGGCGAGGCTGCTGATGTTGCCACCGAAGAAGATGACGCCGGCCGCCTGGCCGGCGCTGATCTGGTCGAGCAGGCTCTGGGGGACGGTCGTGCCCGAGTAGGACAGGACGACCCGCTGCCCAGCCTGCTGCTGCGGGGTCAGGGCTGCGGGGGCGGCGTACGCGGCCGGCGCGGTCGCGGTGCCTTCGGCCGGGCGGCGCGGCCTGCCCAGGGCGCCGACGGCTGCCGCCGCTGCGGCTCCGCTGCCGGCCGCCAGGACGCCGCGGCGGGTGAGGTGACGGCCGGGACCGGCCATGGCGTGCCTCCAGGGGGGATGGGTGCTGCTGCGGGGTCTGCGGGCCTGGTGCCGGTTCCTGCCGGGGGCCGCGGCGGCCGGTGGGGGCCGCCGCGCGCCCGCGGGGTCAGCCGTTGGCCAGCGCCTGGACGCGGCTGTAGTCGCCGTTGAAGGTGTCCTGGTCACCGGGGAAGATGCCGCTGTCGGCGTACTGCCAGATCGTCTGGTAGGGCCAGTTGTACGGCATCGGGCCGGGGCTGCCGTTGTAGTTGGCCAGCGCCAGCGGGTTGGTGGAGGAGAAGTCGCCGGTGTTGCCGGTGCACTGGCTCCACCACGACGTCGCGGTGTAGATGGTCACCCAGCGAGTGGTCCTGGCGTGGTACTCGTTGCTGAACGACAGGATCCAGTTGACCATCGAGGACGCCGACAGGCCGTAGCAGGTGGCGCCGTACGGGTTCCACTCGATGTCGAGCATCCCGGGCAGGGTCTTGCCGTCCTTCGACCAGCCGCCGCCGTGCGCGAGGAAGTAGTCGGCCTGGGCGGCGCCCGACGAGGTGTTGGGCGTCGCGAAGTGGTAGGCGCCGCGGATGAGGCCCGCGTTGTAGGACCCGTTGTACTGCTGGGTGAAGTACGGGTTCACGTACGACGTGGACTCGGTGGCCTTGACGTACGCGAAGCGGCCGCCGTTCGCCGCGACCGACGCCCAGTTGACGTTGCCCTGGTAGCCGCTGACGTCCAGTCCCGGGGTGCCGGCGACGTTCGGGGTGACGGTCAGGCGCCCGGCTGACGCGGGCTGGTGCAGGGCGATCTGGGAGCCGGCCCAGTCGAGTTCCGGGTGGGTGATCTGGTTCCTGGCGGCGGTGGGGGCGGCTGCCGCCGCGGGCAGTGCGGTTGCGCCGAGGGCGGCGCAGGCCAGTGCCGCGGCGGCGGCGAGTAGGCGCGTTTTGGCAGGTGCATGCCAACTGACCATCGAATCCTCCGGAGGGGAAGCACGGTTCGGGTGGGGCCGGGGCGTCGTGCACGCCCAGAGTGAAGGAAACTTTCGCCACGCACAAGGTTCGTGAAAGAAAGTTTACGTGCCCCGGGGGCGGCTGTTCGCCCGCTGTTCGCCCCCCCGGGACACGCGGCAACGTCCTTGCGGCGTACGGCCGTTGCGCCCGGACCCCCGCGCGGCGGCATGCGCAGCCCGTTCGTATGCAAGCCGCCGCGGGGGGTGCCTTACGCGGGGCGCCGGCGGATGCGCAGCAGCGGTGCCGCGGCGGCTGCCAGGACGGCGATCAGGGCGCCTTCGCCCGCCGGGGAGAGCGGGTACAGCAGCGGGACCGTCGACTGCACGGCCAGCGGGAGCACCGCCACCGCGAGGCCCGCGGCAGCCGGCCGGCCGCGCCCCGTGCACAGCAGGGCCACCGCGAGCACCCCCGCCCACAGCGTGTGCGTGATACGCGGTCCCCCCGGCGGCATGTAGTGGAAGGACGCGGTGAACTGCGCTCCCCACACCACGACGGCCAGCGCCGTGGCGGCCGCGAGCGTGGTGCGCTGCGCGGCCGAGGAGCCGAGCAGATCCCTCGGCGCGGCAAGGACGACGGCGGCGGTCAGCAGCGGCACGACCACGTTCAGCACCATGCCCGTGCGGTAGCCGTGGACCTCGGAGTGCGACAGCGCGAGCAGCGGTACGTCGCACAGCCGCAGCAGCGTCGCCGGTACGACCAGGGCGCGGGCCGCGGTCCAGCGCCCGGTCCACACCGCCGCGAGCACCGCGGACCACAGCAGCGGCGCGGCGAACTGGTCGGTGAGGACGAGGACGTTGGGCGGCGAGTCCGCCGGCAGGTGCCGGACGTCCGGCGCGAAGAGCGACAGCAGGTTCACCACGCTCCCGCCCAGGGCCAGGGCGACGGCCAGCGGTGCGGCCTGCGCCATGGTGCGCCCGGCGGCCCGGTCGGAGCCGAGCCCGGCACGCCGCCGCAGGCCGAGCGCGGCGATGTCGAGGGCCTCGCGCAGCCGCCCGGCCCGCCCCGCGCCCCGCGTGGCCTGGTCGTATATCGCGGCCAGTTCGGCTCCGTGCTCGGCGCGGTAGCCGGCCGGGAGGCAGCGCAGCGCCCAGCGCAGGGCGCGCGAAGGGTGCCGCTGTGTCATGCCAGTGCTCCCTTCGGGCGGGCGGCGGACGCGCGGCGCCCGGCGAGCCGGCGCTCCGCCTCCTCCACGACGGAGCGCAGCCGCGCCGTCTCCGCGGCCAGCGTGGAACGGCCGGCCGAGGCGAGGGCGTAGACCTTGCGGGCGCGGCCGTCCACGACCTCCTCCCGCTGAACCTCGATCAGGCCCTGCTGGAGCAGGCGGTCCAGCGCGCCGTAGAGAGTGCCGGTGCGCATGCGCACCCGGCCGTGCGAGATCGCGTCGATCTCCTGGATGAGGCCGTAGCCGTGCCGGGGCTCGTCGGCCAGTGCGGTGAGCAGGAGCAGCGTCGGCTCCTGAAGGGGTCGGTCACTCATGTCACCTATATATATCGGCAACCGTCATATGATGTCGAGTGGAACGACAGCCCGCGCACACCGGCGAACCCCCGTAGTGCCAACCGGGAGGGACAACTCACCGCAAGCCGCCGACGCACCCGAGGGGACGGTTCGGGGGTGTCCCCGCAGGCGTGCACGCGACTCCCGCCGCCTCGTCCGGGAAGAGGTAAGGCGCGCAGGCCGAGGAGATACCCCCGAAGCGGCACCGACCCCGACCGCGCACAGCAGGCGCACCCCGGGACAACACCGAACTCGTCAGCCCTCCAAGTCCAGCAGCGCGCGCATCGCGGCCAGCGGCAGCGACGGGTTGCCGGCCGCCGCCTGTGCGACCTGCCAGTCTGGGTCGGCGGTCAGTCCGGCGATCAGTGCCGGGGGGAGGGCCGGGTGCCCTGCTGCCGGCGGGCGGGCCTGGTGGTCCTCCAGGCAGGCGAGCAGCGCCGTGGGCGTGGCCTGGGGCCGGCGGGCGATCTCGCGGAGGGCCTTGCGCACCGGCGGCACGTGGCGGGCCAGGTCCTCCAGCAGTTCGGGGGAGGCGTCCGGGTTGGCCGCGACCTTCGCGACGACCCGGACGCCGTGCCGGTCGACCATGGCGCGCAACTGCGCCTCCGACAGGCCCGGGTGCGGGGCGACGGACTTGACGACCTTCGCGTCGGGATCCGCGGCGAGCGCGTCGCGGACCGCGTCGGGCAGGTCCCGCCGCTGGGCGACCATCATCCGGACCT
Organism: Actinacidiphila bryophytorum; assembly: GCF_016916835.1. Classification (GTDB taxonomy): domain Bacteria; phylum Actinomycetota; class Actinomycetes; order Streptomycetales; family Streptomycetaceae; genus Actinacidiphila; species Actinacidiphila bryophytorum. The sequence continues at coordinate 224,227 of NZ_JAFFIX010000004.1, forward strand.
CCGGTTGCGGTGAGCGGGCCAACTCCCGTACCTCGTCGGGGGATGCGCCGGTGATCCGCGGCAGGGTCGCGGCACCCGTCTTCCCCGCGCCGGCCAGCCGGAGAAGAACGTCGAGCCGCAGGTCGGGGCGGAAGGCCACGGTGCGCTGCACGTCGTGGCCGCGGTCGTCGGCCAGCAGGCGGACCAGGTCCTCGCCGACCGAGAGATTCGCCGCCAGCGTGGACCGCACGTGGGGTACGGGGTCGGCGGCCAGTTGCTCGTACACCCGCGGAGGCACATCGGTGCGGGCGGCCAGTGCCCACCGCAGGTCCGCCGAGGGGTGGTCGGCGAAGACCGCGGCAGCAGCCGCGGGGGTCGCCGGGTTCCAGAGCGCGGCATAGTGCATGTCGTGCACGGCGGACTGGTGCGAGCCGTCGCACGCGGCGCCCGGCGGCAAGTCGCAGTCCTGGCGCGGGCATTCCGGGTCGTGCGCGAAAGGCACCTGCTCGCGGTCGCAGACCAGGCACCGCAGTGCCGGCGGGAAGTCGCCGCGGACCAGGGCCGCCAGGACCTCGGGCGGTGCCGTCTCGTTGCCCGCCGCGCCGCGCCGTACCTCGGCGTGCGGGTGGCGGGCCAGGCGCTCGACCACCTCACGTACCGTCGTGAACTGCGCCAACTCCGCCACGACCCCTATGTCCGGGTCGGAGGCGAGCCGTTCGACCACGTCGGCCGGGAGGCCCGGGCAGGCGGCCAGCTTCTGGCGGCGCGCGACCTGGGGCTCGGAGGCGAGCAGGCGTGCCCACTCGGGGAGGCCCGCGGCCTCGTCGAGCAGGGCCAGTGCGGCGTCCGGCTGGGCTGCGGGGTCGATGTCGGCGGCGGTCAGCCTGCCCCTGTACGCGAGCAGGACCGCCGTCTCGGGGGAGCGCGCCGCCAGTGCGACCGCGTGCGCGTGGGTGAGGTCGGCGCGGTAGGCCAGTTCCGCGGCGACGTCGTCGTCCGCGGTCTCGACCAGGCGGTCGAGCAGGTCGGGCGGCAGCGCCGGGTTCTCTGCGAGTCCGCACAGAGCGGGGTCGGACACGGCGCAGGCCCCCTCAGGTGGCGCCGTGGTAGGTGATGCCGAGGGTCAGGACGGCGGTTGCCGTTGTCAGGAAGACGATGCCGCCGACGATGTCGCGGGAGCCCACTCGCAGGTGGGCGAAGATCGCGCCGATGAAATACAGCACCAGGCCGGACGCGGCCAGGGTGCCCAGCACGGGGATTTTCAGGCCGGCGAGCAGGCCCAGGGTGCCGGCCGCGAGCAGGGTGCCGAGGACCGGGACGTACGTGCGGGGGATGCCCTTCATGTCGGCCTGCGTCTTGGGATATTCGTGGCCGATGAGATACGTGACCGCCGCGGCGCCGTTGAAGACCGCGCCGACGACGACGAGCGTGAGATAGGCGGCGAACACCCTTCTTCTCCCCCCTGGTTACCGGAAAACCCTGCCTGGGGGCCGCCCGTGGACGGGCTGTCGGACCGTCGGCAAGGTTGCCCGCCCGCCGACCCTACCGGGGCGGACACGGCCGGCCGGGGGAAGCGGCGTGGCCAATTTGCGCCGTTCAGGGCAGGGTGACGACCTTGGCGCCGTCCGGCGGGGGCGGGGCCTGCTGCGGGCGGGGTGCGGTGAAGACCAGCCGGCCGCCCGGGAGGATCAGGGTGGCGGGCGCGGCCAGGGCGTAGAGGCCGACGCCGACGAAGAGGCCGATCACCGCCGACCGCACCGGCGGCCGGCCGCCGTCCAGCAGCTGGAAGTACACCGTGCCGATGATCGCGACGCCCGTGGCGGCGCCGACCTGGATCGAGGTGTTGACCAGCCCGGCGGGGCGCCGACGCCGCCGACCGAGAAGGTCAGCCCTGATGGTCAGCGACCTGAGCCGGCAGGGCGTCGTGGACCGCCGCTCCGACCCGGCCGACGGCCGCCGCACGATCGTCAGCATCTCCCACGACCCGGAGACCCGCGCCGCCATCGAAGGCTGGCTCGCGAACGGGGCGAGCGCCTGGCGTGCGGCTTTCGAGCCGCTGAGCCCGCAGGAACGTGCCGTCTTCGTCCGCACCATCGAGGCGTACGAGAAGGGCGCCGCGGGACCCGCGGGCGCCGCGGGCGCCGACTGAGGCGGCCCGCCCCCGCCCGCGCCCCAACTCCTGCCGCCGCACCGAGTCCTGCCACGACCTGGCCACGGTCCTGGCGCTGTCCTGGGCGCTGTTCGCGCTCACCATCGCCATCCAGTTCCCGCTGCTGATCCGCTTCGGCTACGCCCGCATCAGCATCCTGGGCACGTCCCTCCCGCCGGCCCTGGACACCCTCACACCTGGCAGGCCGCCCTGTGGGCCGGAGCCCCGCTCGCCCTCACGGCATCCGCGGCCCTGGCGGTCCGTCTCTGCGGCCGGCCCTGGACAACGGGCGGAGCCGACCGGATTCGAACCGGCGTCCTCGCGGTTTTGGAGACCGCGCGCGACGACCCCTGCGCTACGACCCCGCCCGGCAGGATCGTAAGCCCGGACGTCAGGGCCGCCAAGACCCGCCCGTGCGGAAAGGGCCGGCGGTGTCGAGACCGAGGCGGGCCGCCCAGGCCAGGGCCTCGTCAAGGGTGGCGTCCGTGTCGGTCAGGCGGGCCGCTGCCAGGGCGGGCGGGGCGCCGGCGCCGTCCAGCAGGGCGGACCACTGGCGGCGGTCGAGCGCCAGGTAGCGCAGGCCCGTCAGGCCGGTGAGGACGGACACGTCGGCGATGTCCGCCGCGGACAGGTCGAGGCCGCGCAGGCGGGGGACGGTGCGCAGCGGGGTGAGGTCGGCCGGGGCGATGGTGGCCAGGTCGAGGGACGCGAGGTGGGGGTGCCCGGCGAGCGGGGTGAGGTCGCCGCCCGTGAGGCCGGCGCGCAGCGACTCGACGGGCAGGCCGCGTACGGGTGCCAGGTCGGCGGTGGTGGCGCGGTTGAGGTGCAGCCGGCGCAGGCCGCGGGCGGCGCTGAGCGGGGTGAGGTCGACCGGGCCGGGGACGTCGTTGATGTGCACGGCCTGGAGGCTGGGCGCCACCTCCTCGGGGACGCCGCCGCCGATGTACTCCTGGGGGGCGTGCTCGCGGGCGGGCTCGCGCAGCGCGATGTAGTCGCCGCGCTTGTCGTACGCGCCCTGGTCGAGCAGGTCCAGGTAGTGGCCGAGCAGTGAGGTGACGGAGTCGGCGACGTAGCCGGGACCGTCGTTGTGGTCCCGGCCGGTCCATATGACCTGGCCGGGGCGCCCGGCGCGGGCCGGAGCGGTGTCGACGGCGAGGTAGTTGCCGTCCTCGGGGGTGGCGAAGCGCAGCCAGCCTGGGTGGTCGCCGCAGCGGCGCACGGTGTCGCGCGGGGTGGCGTCGAAGACGACCGCGTCCCACTCCAGGTCCCAGCCGTACCAGGGGCGCGTCTCCTGCTCGTCCTCGTGTTCTGCCACGAGGCTTTTCAGCGGCAGCCAGGCGCAGCCCTCGAAGAGGTAGCGGTGGTCGTACCCGACGCCGTCGCCGTCGGCGATCTCGTAGAGGGCGCGCAGGTCGGCGGGCAGGCGGCAGCCCAGCCGGGACTCGGCCTCGGCGATGTCCGCCGCGGTGGCGGGCGGCGGCAGCTCCTCGGGGTGGCCCAGGATCGCGGCACGCCGTTCGAGGTAGGCGCGGAAGCGGGCCGCGGCCAGCTCGGGGTCGCCCGCGGGGGCGGCGGTGGAGGCGGGCTGGTCGAGCCCCGGCTGCGGCAGCCGGACATCGGCGTCGAGGACGGCCTCGAAGCCGTTCATGCCGCCGCTCACCCGGGTGACCGCGTCGTGGAAGGCGGTGAACCGGTACTCCCCGGACGGCAGGCAGCGGAACTCCATGCTGACGGGTTCCCAGCCGCGGTCCTGGCCGAGGGCTTCCGCGAGCTGCATGAGCTGCTGGTGCGGGGCGGCCACGCCCCGGTGGAAGCCCGACGGGCGCGGCAGGTAGCCGCCGGTCGTCGAACTGCCGCCGCGGCCCGCCGTGGCGTGCAGTTCCGCCTGCGTCCAGCCGCCGGGTGCGCCCGCGGCGATCGCCTCGGCTATCGCCCGTACCGTCTGCTCCACCATGCTCTGCTCCCGTGCCGTCGTCGGTGCACAGCATCATGGCAGCGGCGTACGACAGGTCGGCTGCAGCCCGGTGGGGTCGCGGCCGCGTCAGCCGGTGGTCGCGGTGGCCGGGTCGCTGGTGCTGGGGGCGCCGGTCTCGATGTGGCCGGCGAAGCGGCGTACGTATGCGGGGTCGGTGTTCGAGGTGACCGTGATGTCGTACCAGCGGTTGCCCGCGGGCACGCCCCAGCCGGGGACGCTGCGCATGGCGCCCGCCGCGACGGTGTACGAGTAGTGCTGCGCGGGCGCGTACGCGTCGGTGCCGGTGAAGGTGACGGATCCGGGGCCCGGGTTGCTGAAGACCAGGTCGACGTAGCCGGTCGCGCTGTCGTGCCGGGCGGTCACCTCGGGGCCGACCGAGCCCGCCGTGCCGGCCATGCGGCGCAGGAAGCCGTTCGGGCCGTGGACGGAGAAGTCGTAGCGGTCGGCGGCTGCGGGCATGGCCCAGGTGTCCGAGAGCGTCTTGCCCGCCTCGACGGTGTACGGCCAGGGGCCGTCGGAGCGTACGGCGGAGGTGACCAGGAAGGCCGCGCCCGCGGCGCCGAAGTTGCCGAAGGTGAACTGCATCCGCCCGCCGACGGGTTGGGTGTCGGCGGCCAGGACGTACGGCAGGGCGCGGGCGTTGCGCAGCCCCGGCTCCTGCCCCGGCAGCGACCCGGTCGCGGGCGGCGTCGGGACGTAGCTGCCGGGGTTGTCGTGGTCGGCCGGTACGTATCCGCCGGTGCCGGGGAGCGCGGGCGCGGCGGGGTTGCTGCGGGTGAAGTCGAACGCGGCCGTCAGGTCGCCGCAGACCGCGCGGCGCCAGGGCGAGATGTTCGGGTTGTGCACGCCGAAGCGCTTCTCGACGAACTGCACGATCGAGGTGTGGTCGTACGTCTGCGAGCACACCCAGCCGCCGGTGCTCCAGGGGGACAGGACCAGCATCGGCACGCGCGGCCCGAGCCCGTAGGGGCCTGCCGCGTAACCGGACACGCCGCCGGTGTCTCGACGTCGCGGATCGTCCCCGTCCCCTGCACCGCCGGGATCGCGGCGGCTCTGGTGACGCTGCCGGTCAGTACGGACGCGGCGGCGGTGGCGCCGGCCAGCTGCAGGAACCTTCGGCGGTCGACGGTGGCCATGGCTGGCTCTCCTGACGTCGGGACGACCCGGTCGCGTATGACGTGCACATGGTGATGATGTGCGGCTCAGGGTGTCAATCCCGTCCCAACGGCCCCTTGCCCCACCGGAACCGTCGGCTCGACACCCGACACCCGGCGTCGTAATTGCGCCATCCCGCGGGAACCGGTGGTGTGTCACCGGCGTCTGACGCAGGGTAAGAGGGGAGCCGGGGGGCTTCTGGGGCCGGAGGGGGACGCGATGACACAGCCGCGGCTGCACGCCACCGACGCCGACCTGACGCGGCTCGCGGGCGATCTCGACGGCATGCAGGAACACCTGGCCACGCAGATCGGCAAGCTCAACGCGCTGGTCGACGCAGCGGAGAAGGGCTGGCGCAGCCCTGCCGCGAGCGTCTACCGCGACCTGCAGCGCAGCGCCAACGCCGATGCCGAGACCGTACGGAAGATGCTGGCCCTCGTGGAGGAGGCCGTGCGGCTGAGCCGGGACGGTTTCAGCGCGCAGGACCTGGACACCCTGGAGTCCTTCCGCGCCCTCGAAATCCCCGACGACCGCCCGGCCCTGGACGCGCCCGGCCCGGGCACACCGGCCGCGCCGCCACCGCGGAGCCGCCTTTCCGACCTGTAGCGGCAGAACTCGTAGCGGCGGGGGCCGCACGTCCACCCGGGGGAGAACGTGACACAGCAGGACGACGGCATCACCGTCGACTTCGGCACCATGAAGCACCTGTCGTCGGAGCTGGAAGCGATCCTCAAGGACCTCACCGGCCGCCTCGACGAGCTGTACGCGCGCGTCACCCCCGTCGTCCGCAGCTGGGAGGGCGAGGCGCGCGACATGTGCGTCGACAGCCTCGACCGCTGGGACCGCGCGGTACAGGACATGCACGGAGCGCAGGCCTGGCTGCACGATGTCGTCGTCACCGGCCACCTCAACTACGACGCCGCCCACAAGGCGGTGCTGCGCGGCTGGGGCGCCGCCTGATGGGCACACCCGCCACCAGCGACGACAAGGACGACCTGGGCGACGGCCGCCCCAGCGACAAGCAGCGCGACAAGGAGATCAAGGGCCTGGCGACCCCGCCGCCCGGCGCCGCCGGCGGTTTCGACGTCAAGCCCTCGCACCTCTACCTCACCTCCTACAAGGTGCGCGACGAGCAGTTAGCCTTCGACAAGGCCGCCAAGACGCTGATGGACGCCCTCACCGGCCACGAGCAACTGGCAGGCAAGGGCACAGGCCCCGGCGAGGTCGCCTCCTCCTACCGGAAGATCGCCACCACCTTCTTCGACGTCTGGGGCAACGCCGTCGTCGCCGTCGGGGGCGCGGCCGTCGGCTTCACCGCCACCGCGAACAACTACGCCGCCGCCGACTTCCGGACCAACCGCAAGCAGCAGGGCCCGCCCCCGCACCAGGAACCGCCCTGGGTGATCCGCGTCCCCACCTACTACGGCGAGGTCCCCGACCTGACCTGGCGCGGCACCGACGCCGACTCCGACCACGCCGTCGTCCGCATGCTCGGCCACATCCCCGACTTCCTCGCCGACCACGTCCAGGGCCTTATCGACCAGACGCTGCGCCTCGGCACCATGTACAAGATCACCCCGGGACCCGACAAGGACGAACTCCGCACCATCGGCACCGCCTGGGGCATGATCTTCTCCGACGGGACGACGTCGGCCGACAACCTGAACGGCGACATCGCCTACCTCACCAACACCGACAGCGGGCACGACGAGTGGCAGGCGGCCATGAAGGCCTTCTGCCAGACCCTCTGGGGCACGTCGGCCTGGGGCAAGATGCAGGGCACGGTGGCGTACAAGACCGCCCCCGGTGTCCAGGGCGCCCTGCGCCGCCCGGTCATCACCGTCCTCGGTGAGACCGCCCAGGCCGTCCAGACGGCCCTGCTGGACCTCGCCGACGCCGCCGACAAGGTCACCGGGGTGAGCGAACCGGCCGCCAAGCACGCGGCCGTGGAAATGGTCAAGGACATGGCCAAGGAGTACGGCACCCACCCCTGGCACCTGCTGGCCGAACTCACGCCGTTCGCCGCGGTGGACATCACCACCCAGATGGTGCTCTCCTTCCGCAGCCACATGGACTACGCCGGCATCGAGGCGGCGGTGAACACGTACAACGAGACCTGCTCCGGCATAGCGAGAACCCTCGACGGCCTGGAGGAGAAGCTCGAAGAGGCCCGCAAGAGCGTCCCGACCTTCGAGGCGGAGGAAGCCCGCGCCGAGACCTTCGGCGGTCGCTCCCTGAACGACTTCAAGCACGAGCACGTGTGGACCCTGCAGACCGACTCGGCGGACATCCACAAATACCCGGTCGACCTGGTCAACCAGGAGGGCATCGACGGGTCGCACGCCATCGACAGGCACGTGGCCAAGACGGACGAGCAGCTGGCGCAGCGAATGCGCGACAAGATGCCCAGTGCGGCCTCGACCTACACCGACCTGGGGAGCGCGCAGGCCTACACTCAGCAATGCCTCGACATGAAAGCGGACGACATCAAGAGGTGGATCGACAGAGGCGGCCAACCGTCACCCAGGCCGTTCACCGTCGACTTCGGCCCCACAGGTCCGGTGACCGGGCGCAGCATCACCAAGGCCGACTACCTGGCCGACCCCGCGAACCCGCATGTCACCGAGATGCACGGTGTCAAGTTCGAGCTGAAGTACGCACCCGGTATGAAACCGCCGTTCGTCGTCAACACGTCCTATCCCGCATGACGCGCAGCCCGAAGAGGACCGCATGATCGACCGCGAGCACTACGACTACCAGCGCTTCTCGGGCGCCAGGACCCTGCTGGCGGGGGTCGATCTGCGAGCGGGGGTCGAGCCCACGGGCATCGCGGCGCGCAAGGCCCTGGTGGAGCCGATGGTCCGGGCGCTGTGGGATCTGTGGGAACGCGGTGGGCGCGCGCTGCACGAGATCGCGGCGGAGTTGTACGCAGCGGCCGACCTGATGGAGTCCGGGCAGGACGCACCCCTGAAGGGCATCACCGGAACGCCCGAAGTGCTGCGGGAGATCGCCGAGTACGTCGCCACGTGGAACGTGGGCTCTTCCGCCCGGGTGGCCCAGGCCATCCCGACCAGCGCGGAACTCGCCTTCCGGCTACCGACGTTGCTGGAGATGCTGGTCATCTACTACGGCCAGGACGGCCTGGCCCTGGAGGACGACTCGCTCTCCCCGCGTGAAGGCTTGCGCCTGGCTGTCGACAACTACCATCCGCTGTGCCTGTGGTGGCTGCCGCACATGGCTGCCGAGTGCCAGGAGGCGCTGGCCGTCTTCCAGACCGAGGAGGCGCTGGAGCGCTTCTTCGAGGTGGAGCACGCCGTCGGGACGCCCGGCCTGCCGTGGCTGGAGTGGCTGCCGCTGATCATCGACGTCTTCGGCGAGCACATGCGCGCCGAGCACCCGCCGCGGTGGGTGCGCACCTCCCGCTGACCGTTTCGACGACCCCGACCCGACAGGCGGCAGACATGCGTACCCGTAGCTCCACCTATCCCGACCGGGAGACGGCCCAGTGGTGCACCCAGCAGGTCATCACCGGCAACGAGCAGGCGATCCACCGGTGGCTCGCGCAGGGGACGCGGCAGCGGCTGACGGTGGAGGCGGCGTGGCCGTCGCGGGAGGAGGCGGTGGGGCGGGTGCTGATCGACGCGATGATGTACGCCGGGCGCGGGCCGGTGGACGTGCGGGCGGCGCGGGTCGTGCTGCGGCGGGAGGCGGCGAGCGAGCACGGGTTCGTCGTGCACGCGACCTTCCCGGTGTACCTGTGAGCCGCGACGTCCCCGAACGCCTGCACACGAGGAGGGCCGCAGCTCATGGAGCCGCTGCAACACGACCGTAGCTACGGCGAGTTGGACCAGGTGATGCGTGCGTATCTGGGGCAGCCCGCCGACGACACCGACGACGAGCCCGCAGCCGCCCTCCAGGCGTACCTGCGGCACACCTGGCACACCCGGCCCTGGGCGCTGGCCACGGCGGAGCGCCAGCTCAGGGAGTACGCGCGCAATCCTCCCGGGCGGCTGCGGCACGAACTGGGCGAGTTCTACCCGGTGCCGGACACCGGGGTGCCCGGCCCGGGCGTTCAGGCGTGGCTGCTGCGCCTCGCCGGCCACATCGCGCGCAGCGTCACCGAGGGTGCGGTGCCGCCGCCCGGCGTGCCGCAGACCCACTGGGAGTGGCACGCCCGCTTCCCCGAACTGGCCCAGCTGCTCGGCGGCTGGTTCTCCCAGGACATGCCGGACGAGTTCGACGACCACGACGCGGCCCTCGCCGACTACCTGTCCGGCACGGCCCCCGCCCTGGTCGCCCGCCTCGCCGGCGAACTCCACGAACTCCTGGCCCTCACCCTGTCCGAAGCCGACCTCAACCTGGCCGCGGCCACCTTGGGCCTTGAGGTCCAGCCCCCACCCCCGTACACCCCCGCCGCCTGGCTCGCCCACCTCGCCACCGTGCTCACGGCGGCGGCCGGGGGAGCGGCAGGCGCTAGCTGACCCGCAGGGACGCCGACAGGGCGCGGGCCTCCAGTTCTGTCATGCGGGAGGTTTCGTAGGGGGCGGCGTTGGCCCAGCGGTGGGTCAGGCGGGCGATGCGGTCGCCGTAGCGTTCTGCGGTGATCAGGTCGCCGCGGGAGCCGGTGTGGGCGTGGTCGAGGTCGGTGTGGCTCTGGCTCATCAGGCCGAGCCAGGAGCCGAGGCGGTTGATGTCGTCCCGGTGGCCGCCGCTCCAGTTGTTGCCGGGCATGTCGCCGACGCCGATCCACTGCATGCCCATCTGGGCGGCGAAGACGGCCAGTTGCTCCAGGACGGAGAGCTTGTCGCCGCTCTGGGAGGCGGACATGGTGAAGCCGCCCGCGAGCTTGTCCTTCCAGGCCTGGGACACGAAGGGCGTGAAGGCCGCCTCCATGAAGGCCTTGAGGACCGCGGAGGCGCTGCCCATGAGGGTGGGGCAGCCGAAGACGACGGCGTCGGAGCGTTCCAGCAGGGCGAGGACGGCGGCGTCGTGCCAGCGGCCCGCGGTGACGTCCTCGGCGCGGATCTCGACCAGGTGCACGCCGGTGCCGGGGACCAGCCGCGCCCCGTCGGCGATGTGCTCGGCCAGGACCCGGGTGTGGCCGTGGACCGAGTGGTAGACAACGGTGACCGTGACGGTGTCCGTCGGCCCGTCGTCCCCGGGATGTGCGTCGTTGACCGGCATGTGCTCTCCACTGCTCGCGTTCGGCGGCGCGGGGTGTTCCGGCCGCTCCGTCCATCACAGCCCGCCCGCGGCGCCGCATCAACGCCGAACTTCGGCACGCAGCGATCGGCCGCACCGATCGATCGGGTTAGCCTGGGGTGGTGGACAGGATGGAGCTGGAGGCCTTCGTCGCCGTCGCCGAGGAACTGCACTTCGGGCGGGCGGCCGCGCGGCTGCACCGGGGGCAGCCGACGGTCAGCGACGCGGTGCGGCGGCTGGAGAGCACGCTGGGCGGGCGGCTCTTCCACCGTACGAGCCGCCGGGTGTCGCTGACCGAGCTGGGCGCGGCCATGCTGCCCGACGCGCACGCGACCCTGGCGCAGATGCGCCGCTTCCAGCAGCGCGGCCGCTCCCTGGCCGCGGGCGACGGCACGCCCACGACCCTGGTCGTCGCGCAGGCCGAGTACACCAGCGACCAGCTGCTGCTGCGCTGCCTGCCGCAGCTGCGCGAGCGCTTCCCGGACGTGGCGATCGTGCCGGAGGCCATGCCGACCACCGCCCAGCTCAGCGCGCTGCGGGCCGAGACGGTGGGGCTGGGCATCGGGTGGGCGACCGGGGGCGTCTCGGGCGTACGCGCCAGGGTCCTGTCCACCGAGCGGTTCGTGGCGCTCGTGCCCGCGGACCACCCGCTGGCCGGGCACACCGCGCTGACGGCGGCCGAGCTGTCGACGACCGCCCTGCTGACCTGGCCGCACCAGATCAACAGCGGACTGTGCGACCGGCTGCTGTCCGCTTTCCGCATCGGCGGGGCCGACCTGCGCATCATCAGGACCGCGGACAGCGTGCACGCCATCGCCGCCCATGTGGCCGCGGGCACGGGCGTCGGCATCACCGTCGCGTCGGCGCTTGACCACCAGCCGCCGGGCCTGCGGGTCATCCCGCTGACCGGCCCCTCGACCACCGCGGACCAGGTCGTGCTGACCCCGGCCGAGCCGTCGGCCGCGGCGACCGCGCTGCGCGACCTGCTGCTGGTCAGCTCAGGGCCGCCAGGCGGTCGAGGAACTCCGCCTGCGCCCTGACCACGACCTCCCGCGCCGCGTCGAGCCCGAACCACGCCACCCGGTCCAGCTCGGGAAACTCGGCGGTGCGCCCGGACCCGCGCGGCCACTCCATCGTGAAGGTCCCGGGCACGACGCCCGCCGGATCGAGATCCCCCTCCACCGCCCACACCGTCACGTGCTTGCCGCCCGACTGCACCACCTCGCCCAGCGGCAGCGGCTCCCCGTCGGGCGCGGCCAGCCCCAACTCCTCCCGGAATTCCCGCCGCGCCGCGTCCCAGGCGGCCTCGCCGCCCTCGTACTCCCCCTTCGGCACCGTCCACGCCCCGGCGTCCTTGCGCGCCCAGAACGGCCCGCCCATGTGCCCGAGCAGCACCTCCACCCCGCTCCCGGTGCGCCGGAAGAGAAGCAGACCCGCACTGCGCTTGATCTCCGCCATGCCCCCAGTCTGCGCCCGCGCCTCTGCTAGAACGGTGACCATGGGCTGGGTGGCGAACGTGATGGTCTCCGTCGACATGGCCGACAACGCGAACATGGCGGCCTTCAACGACTGGCTGCGGGACCAGGCCCCGCGGCTGTTCGGTGCCGAGGCCCTCGGGGTGGGCTTCCTGCGGCTGACCACCAGCGTGGAGGGCAACGAGTGGGGCGGCTGGAAGATGCCCGAATGCGAGGTGTGGGCGGGCGCGTTGAACAACGCCGACCTCCCGGCGCTGCGCCGCCGCTTCACGCAGATGCCGTGGCGCGAACCGAACGTGGTGCAGCTGATGACGATGGACCAGGAAGAGGGCTTCTTCCGCCTGTGGATGCTCCGCGACGGGCAGTTGCGCCAGTACGCCCCGCAGGAGCCGGATGAGACGGACGAGGGTTTCTACCGCGAGTGAGCGCACCTCACGGCAGTGAGCGGACCTCACGTCCGTGAGAGGCTGTCACGCCCGTGAGCGGCTGTACGCCGCTGAGCACCTGTCACGCCGGTGAGAGGTTCTCACGACCGCGTGGCCCTCACGCCAGTGCCGTCGTCAGCCAGGCGTGGGAGGCGCCGGGGGTGGGGTGGGACGGGCCGGTGACGCGGGTGACCAGGTCCCAGTAGTGGTCGATGCGGGGGTCGGCGGCCAGTACGGCAGCCAGGCCGTGGCGGAAGGCGGGGGTGTCGCGGACCTGCTGGGAGGTCGCGTACGCGGCGACGAAGCAGTCGAGCGCCTCGCCCGGCTGCGGAGCCCGTCCGGCCCGCAGGTGCGGCGCGGCAAGCGCGTACGCCTCCTCCAGGCCCTGGTACAGGACGGCCGGCCGGTGCCCCGCGTCCGTGCGGTGCGCCGCGGGCTGCCCGCTGCCGGTGCGGCCGGAGCAGTCAGCGGACACGAAGGCGTGCAGCCGGGCGAAGGCGAGGGCCTGTGTGGGCGTCGGGTCGTCGGGCGGCTGCGGCACCGCCAGCTCCAGGACGCGTGCGACGCTGCGCGCGGGCATCCGCGGGGGCAGCCAGCGCCGCCAGAAGCGGGCCATGGCGGCGGTGCTGGGCGGCGCCCCGGTCGCGCACACCGCGCCGAGCAGCCGCAGGCGTTCCGCCCGCTCCTCGGGGCCGCACTCGTGCAGGAGTTGCAGGGCGGTCTGCTGCCAGCGCAGGGCGGCGAGCCGCGAACCGACCTCGCGCAGCCGCCCGGCGACGGCGTCCTCCCAGGCGCCGCCGCCGGTGGGTTCGTCCTCGCGCAGGACCCGGGCGACGTCGGGCAGCCCGAGCCCGAGTGCGCGCAGCGAGCGGATCGTCCGCAGCCGGTCCAGCGACTCCGGCCCGTATCTGCGGTGGCCGCCCGCGCTGCGGTGCGCCTCGGGCAGCAGGCCGCGGTCGGAGTAGAACCGCACGGTCTTGACGGTGACACCGGCCTGCCCGGCCAGTTCGCCGATGCTCCACAGGTGCTCTGGCGGCATGGCTTGAACCTCCCTCCGGGGGAGTTCCTACGGTACCGGCGGACCGCGGCGCGGGCGGAACGCGCCGACGGCGAGCAGAGCGGAGAGGGGACAGCCATGGCGGCTGGTACGGCGTTCATCCTGGTGCCGGGCCTGCACACCGGCGGGTGGGTCTGGCAGGACGTGGCGGGACGGCTGCGCGAGGCCGGGGCGGAGGCGTACGCGCTGACGCTCACCGGCATGGGCGGGGAGAACGAAAAGGGAGCCGGCGCCGAACTGGAGGCGCACATCGCGGACGTGCTGCGGGCGGTGGACGCGGCGCAGGCCGACGACGTGGTGCTGGTCGGCCACTGCTACGGCGTGCACCCGGTGCTGGGCGCTGCCGACCGGCGGCCGGAGCGCGTCGCGCGCATCGTCCTGGTGGACACCCCGATGCCGCAGGACGGCGACACCCCGGCCGCCCTCGTCCCGGCGCAGGGGCTGCGCGGGGAGCTGCTGCTGCGCATCGCGGAAGACGGCCCAGAACAGGGGGAGTTGGCGCCCCCGACGGACGAAGGGTGGCGCACCTTCGGCAGCTTCGAGGGCCTCGGCCCTGCAGTGGCGGCCGAGTTGGCCGGGCGGGCCGTACCCCAGCCGTGGCGGACGCTGGCGCAGCCGCTGGAGCTGAAGCGGGCGGCCGCGTCCGGCGCGGTGCCGGTGACCGGCGTGCTGTGCACGGCGAACGGGTCCAGCCTGGCGATGGTCGAACAGGTGCTGGCACTCGGCGACCCCCGCTTCCGCTACCTCGCCGCCCCGCACATGAGCTACCTCGAACTGGCCACCGGCCACTGGCCGATGCTGTCGGAGCCGGCGGCGACGGCCCGGCTCCTGCTGCGTGCCGCCGCGGGCGAGGGGACCGCGGCGCGCGGGCCGTCCGCGGCAGAACCGCCCGTGCATCTGCGGCCGTTCCTCATCGACGTGCCCGAGCACCCGCGCGAACGGGTCGGCCGCGTCGACCTCCACCTGCCCGAGGGGGACGAAGTCCCGCGCCCCGCGGTGGTGTTCGTGCACGGCGGCCCCGTACCGGAGGGTGCCCGCCCGACACCGCGCGACTGGCCCGCCTTCCGCGGCTACGCCCGCCTCGCCGCGGAACTCGGCGCGGTCGGCGTCACCGTGGACCACCGGCTGCACGACGTCGCCGACTTCGCCCGCGCGGCGCGGGACGTGCAGGACGCGGTGGCGCTCGTACGGGCGCACCCGCGGGTGGACGGCGACCGGGTCGCCCTGTGGTTCCTGTCCACGGGCGGGCTGCTCTCGGCGGACTGGCTGGCGGCCCCGCCGCCCTGGCTGCGCTGCGTCGCGCTGACGTACCCGCTGCTGGCCCCCATGCCCGGCTGGGGTGTCGAGCGGCGGTTCCAGCCCGCGCGGACGGTACGCGACGCGGGCCGGCTGCCGGTCGTGCTGACCCGGGTGGGCCGCGAGAGCCCCGAATTCGCCGCGACGGTCGAGGACTTCGTCGCCGCGGCCGGCGAAGCCGGCGTACCCGTACGGATCGTGGACGTCCCGTCGGCCCGGCACGGCTTCGAGACGTACGACGACCCGGGCGACGCCCGGCGCGCGGTCGGCGAGGCGGCGCGCGCCGTCCTGGCGCACCTCAGCCCCGGGCCGGAGACCCGGGGCTGAGAGTGACAGGCGCGGGTGCCGTCAGTACAGGCCGACGTACGAGTTCCAGCCGGTGCCGATCTGGACCCGGGCACCGCTGAAGATGCCCGACGCCGTGCCGTTGTAGCGCCACAGCCGGCCCTGCGGGTCGCGGGCCACGAGGTCGTTGTGGCCGTCGTGGCTCAGGTCGCCGAAGCCGACGAGCGTGTTGTACATGTTCCAGCCCGCACCGATCTTCACGCGGGTGGTGAAACTGCCGTGCTTGTCGCCGCTGTAGCGCCACATCGCGCCCGCCGCGTCCACGGCGACCAGGTCGCCCGCACCGTCACCGGTGAGGTCGCCGACCGCGACGAGCTTGGTGTAGATGTTCCAGCCCGCACCGATCCGCACCCGCGACTTCAGCGTCGACTTGCCGGTGCCCGCGTAGAACCACAGCACGCCCGCGGTGTCCTCGGCCACGAGGTCGTCGTGCCCGTCGCCGTTGAGGTCGCCGGCGGACAGCAGGGACCTGTAGATGTTCCAGCCGGCGCCGATGCGCACGTGCTCGACGCTGGGCTCGTCGGTGTTGAAGTACGCCTGGCCGATGCCCAGGTAGGCGGTGAGGACGCCCGAGGGGTCCCGGGCGAGCACGTCGCCCTGGTCGTCGCTGTTGATGTCGCCGAACGGCACGATCGCGGAGGTCTGGCCCGCGCGGGTGCCGGGCGCCCAGATGTCGGTCCAACCGCCGTCCGTCAGCCGCCCGTTGGCGGTGGCAGCCCACCAGTGGCCCTCGTAGCCGTTGGAGGTGCGCTTGATGCCCAGCATGGCCTGCTGGCCGGTGCTGCAGTCGTAACTGCGGAAGCGCAGCGCCCCGCACATCACCAGCACCTGGCCCGAGGCGCCCTGGACGGCGGTGCTCGTGCCGTCAAGGGTCGCGGTGAGCGCCCACTTGTAGGGGCCGCTCTGGGCGAGGGCGCCGCTGGGAAGGCGGCCGTTCCAGTGGACGTTCACGATCTCGTTCACCGGTCCGCCGGTGAAGGTGGCGGCGGCCTTTCCGGTGGCGGCGTCGCTGATGGTCAGCTTCCAGCCGTCCACGGGACGGGAGAGGGAGATGTAGGCGTAGAAGGTGTTCAGCTGCCCGGACGTGGACTTCGGCTGGATCTCGCTCTCGCCCGTCGGCGCGAGCGCGGTCGGCGGGGAGGCCGGCACGCCCGAGGCCACGACGTGCACGGTCCGGTCGGCCGCCACGTAGGCGAGGTCCGAACCGTGGCGGTCGACGGCGAAGGTGATGCCGCGGTCGTCGGTGAGCCCGGAGTCGGGCAGGTCGGCGAGGGTCTGCGGCTTGGCCGCGGTGCCCGAGTGGAAGTCGACCATGACCAACTGGCCCGCGGCGGCGTCATGCTGGACGAGGTAGCCGTCGCCGAGCAGCGCCTGCCCCGGGGGCACGGTGATCTTCCGGCCGCTGGTGAGGTCGTAGACACCCACCTGTCCGGTGGTCCCGCAGGACCAGTACAACCAGTGCTGCGAGACCTGGAGTTCGGTCGGACGGCAGGCGGCCCCGGTCGTGAGGGTGCGGACGGCCTTGGCCGGGGTGGCGGAGTGCAGGTCGAAGGCGCTGACCGTGCCCGCGGTCGCGGTGGTGGAGGCCTGCCACAGTGTGTTGTCCCACAAGGCGGCCCCGGTGACCGGTCCGGTTCTGACGGTCTCTTCGTGGGTGGTGTAGATCACGTACTGGGTGGTCGCACTCTCGACCACGGCGTAGTTCATCGACACATCGACGATCCGCCCGCCGGTGAAGGGCAGTATGTCGGTCTGCTGCCCGCTGTGGATCTCGCTGTTCCCGCTCGTGCCGGCGGTCAGATAGGACGTTCCGTACCAGTTGCCGGGGACGATGCGGATGCAGCTTTTGCCGGCCTCGCAGGGAAGTACCGTGGCGGGCAGGGAAGAGGGGTGCGGGCTGCCGAACGGCTGCGCACCCGACGTGGCGTCCGTGCCGGGTGCGATCGGGAAGTTGTACACGGCCTGGCCCGGCGACTGGATTCCGGTGACCGGGATGTTCTGCACGTGCCGCAGGTATCCGTGGTCCAGCGAGAGCCCGGCGTTGCTCGACGGCAGCGGCGGCAGGTCGAGGACGGTGGCGTCGTCCAGGGTGCCGTCCGCCGCGAGCGTGTAGCGGTGCACCTGCGACACCGTGTCGTCCGCCCCGCCGACGGCCAGCACCGAGCCGTCGGAGACCGAGAATGGTCCGCTGACGTCGGCGCCCATCAGGGTCGTGGGGTCACCGCCGCCGAAGGGGTGGTCGACGAGGGTGTTGGGAGCGGTCGACGTGCCGTATCGGGCGGTTCCGGCCAGCAGGTGGTCTCCGACCGGCCGGTAGGTCGTGGTCACACCCGAGGGCTCGGGGACCGTCACCGTGGCAGGGGCTGCGGCGGCGGCGGTTCCGTCGAGGACGGCGCTCACCGGCAGCATGCTCACCACCCCGGTGGATGTGGTTTCGTCGTGCACGACCCAGGCGACGTCGGAAGGTGTCAGCAGCATCTGCGCGCCGGTGTTCAGCCACGGGATCGTGGTCGCCGCGCCGGTGTCGAGGTCGACCAGGGCGTACTGCGTCGCAGCCCCCGCAGCCACCTGGTACCTGACGAGCGCGTGCCGTGCGCCGTCGTTGATGCCTGTGTGCACTTGGGAGATCACCGCGCCCTCAGGCAGTCCGGTGACCGGCACCGGGGTGACGCTGCCGTCCGCCCCCAGGTCGAGCACCTCCACTTGGGCAGGGGCGGTCGAGGTCACGCGCTTCAGGACCAGCGCCCTGGTGCCGTTCTCTGCCACACCCGTGGTGGTGAACCCGGCGGGGAGTTGGTAAGTGGTCAGCGCATCCCGGTCGGGCGACCCGACCTTGAGCACATTTGCAGAGAGGTTCCGCTGGTAGAAGGCGTCGCCGCCGGCCGACGCGATATATCCGGTGAAGATCCCGGCCAGTGCCGGCAGGCTGCGGTCGCTACCGGTGGCGTAATCCGTCCACACCGGGTCCGTCGCCCCCTGGCGCAGGTGGACATAGCCGCTCGTCCCTGCGGCCAGCACGCTGTCGGACGGCGGCACCGCCGGGTCGTCCGGCGGGATCACCTTGATCTCGGACGGCCCCGGCGCGGCGCCGGTGTCCGCCGTCGCCGCCGGTGCGGACGACAGGGTGGCGCCGATGGCGAGCGCGACACATCCCGCCAGGACGGCCTTGGAAGTGGCTCGGGATGCGGCTCGGTACGAGGTTCCGGCCGTCGTTCTGGCCGTCGTTCTGGACGTGGCGCGGGCGCGCTGGCTCACAGTGCGGATCTCCCCCCCGGAAGTCATGTGAGCGTGAGAGTAACACCAGGTCAGCGCGGTGGTGCAGGGCTATTCCTCGCGGTGGTATTTCAGCCCGCCCATCATGAACAGCAGCGTGGCGACGCTGAACGCGATCACCACGAGCGAGAAGCCGATCGTCTCCAGTGCTCTCATGGCGAGGTCCTCTCCGGGGCGCCTGGCGCGCACGTCCTCCCAGGTCACCGTCGCACGGCGGCGCACGCCCCGCATGCCGCACGCCACCGGCCGGGACCGGCG
Organism: Actinacidiphila bryophytorum; assembly: GCF_016916835.1. Classification (GTDB taxonomy): domain Bacteria; phylum Actinomycetota; class Actinomycetes; order Streptomycetales; family Streptomycetaceae; genus Actinacidiphila; species Actinacidiphila bryophytorum. Next base: position 242,816 of record NZ_JAFFIX010000004.1, read on the forward strand.
TCTCACGGACCGGACGGGGGCGGCTGCGGTGCGGGGTGTTGCCCGAGGGGCGGGGGTGTTGCCTTTCCGGTGCTGCGGCGCCCGTTGCGGCCTGCAACGGTGTTGCGCGCCGCCAGTCTGTTTACCGCCGCGCCGTGCAGGCCGGCGTCCCCCCGGCCGACGGGGTGCAGGTCCTGCAGCGGCAGCTGGCCGACGCCGACCGCGAGGCCCGCCGCGCCACCGACCAGGAGGACCTGATCGGCGACGCCCTGCTGGACCGCAGGCACCGCATCGCCGACCTCGAAGTGCGGCTGCTGCTCGTGCCGCACCACAGGCGGCTGCCGATGGTCGTGCTGGCCACGGCCGCCACCGTGATCGCGTCCCAGGCGGTGATCACTGGGGCGTACTCGGTCGCCTCGCAGGCCGCCCAGCTCGGCTACCTGCCGCGGCTGCGGATCGCCCACACCTCGGGGTCCACCATCGGGCAGATCTACGTCCCGTGGATCAACTGGCTGCTGATGGCCTCGGTCCTGACCCTGGTCTTCGCCTTCCGCAGCTCGACCGCCCTCGCCTTCGCCTTCGGCATGGCGGTCACCGGCACGATCACCATCACCACGCTGCTGTTCTTCTACATCGCCCGCGCCAAGTGGGGCACACCGGTGTGGCTGCTGTCGGCGGGGGCGGCCGTCCTGCTCACCGTCGACCTGCTCTTCGTCGCCGCCAACATGACCAAGCTCATCCACGGCGCCTGGCTGCCGCTGCTGATCGGCCTCACCGCCTTCACCGTCATGACCACCTGGCAGCGCGGCCGGGAGATCGTCACCGCCGACCGGGCGCGACGGGAGGCACAACCACGTGCGGCACGACCATGTGGTGATCCTGTCCATCGAGACGCAGCCGGTGCCGCGCGTCGCCGCGCAGGACCCCACTCGTAGCCCGCTACGGGGCCTCGTGGATCCAGGGCGCCCGGGGCCTGGCGGTGGCGGTTTTGCGCCGACGGGGGTCGGGCGGGGGGCCGGGAGGGAAGGGAGGTGGTGCGGATGGACGAGTCCGCCCGGCACATCGGCGTCGGTGGTGTGTTGCGCGGCGACAAGGCTTGGCAGGGGGAGGAGTACGGAGTGATTCGTCGTCAGGACAACTCGAAGAGCGACATCCCGACCAGGGGCGGGAAGGAGGAAGGGCTGAGCAGGCGCGGCATGCTGTGGCGGGGCGGGCTCGCCACCGCCGCCGGGGTCGGGGTGCTCGGCACTCTGGGCGAGCAGAGCGCCGCCGCCGCGACCGGCGCCCAGGCCGGGCTGCTCAACCCCTTCGACTATGGGGCGGTCGGCGACGGGACGCACGACGACACCGCCGCGATCCAGGGCGCGCTGAACGCCGCACGCGACGCGAACGGCGGGATCGTGCTCATCCCCGGCGGGTTCCGGTACAAGCTGACGGGCACGTTGTCCGTCTTCTCCGGCACCACGGTCGTCGCCTACGGCGCGTACGTGTTCATGGGCGACGGCAAGACGGCGACGCTGATGAACGACTCGGGCGACGGCGGCTACGGCAGCTACAACGGCTACAAAGACCATGAGAACATCACCGTGGCCGGCGGCACCTGGGACGGGAAGGCCACCGCGACCCAGGGCTTCACGGTCAACCACGGCAGCAACTACGTCTTCCGTGACGTCACCGTCCGCAACATCGCCTCCTACCACGCGATCGACATCCAGGGCGTCCAGCACATGCGGGTCGAGAACTGCCGGTTCGAGGGCTACGAGCAGGGCAGCAGCACCTTCCCGCGCGGCCCGATCCAGATCGACAGCGGCACCGAGTCGGGCGACGCGAACCCGTGCGACGACATCACCGTCCAGAGCTGCTACGCGGGTCCCTCGCCGATACCGGGGGAGTCCGGTCCGTGGGGGCGGCTGGTGGACTGCCACACGCAGGGGACGTCGGCGCACAGCCGTATCCGCGTACTCGACAACGTCGCCGACTCGGTCCTGGACTCGGCGATCCACGCCTACTCCTGGTCCGAGTCGGTCATCGAGGGCAACCTCATCCAGAGCCCGAAGGGCCACGGCATCTACGCGGGACTGGGACCGAGCGTGTCCGGTGCCCGGCTGGTCATCCGCAACAACATCGTCAAGGACGCCGGCCGCGGCGGCATCCGCGTCGACCCCGTCACCTCGGACGGCGGGGTCAGCAGCGGCAGCTGGTCCTACGTCGACATCGACGGCAACCAGATCTACGGGTCGGCCTCCAACGGCATCTACCTCGCGGCATGCCTGGTCGGCAGCGTCGCGGACAACGAGGTCATCAAGGTCCAGACCGCGGCGAACCACTGCATCCAGATCGGCGAGAGCTCCGCGGGCGCGAAGTACGCCGTCGAGTCGGTCGCCGTCAAGGACAACCGGGTGTACTCGGAGGTCACCTCCGCGATCCGGCTCAACGGAGCAGCCGCGTGCCTGCTCACCGGCAACAAGGTCATGGGTACGTCGTTCAGCCACGCCTTCGCCTGCCGGGACGTCGACCGGACCGTCATCTCGCAGAACGACTGCGCCAGCAACGTCCCCGGAACCGCGGGCAGCGGCCTGGTCGCCACGAACTGGCTGGCCGTCGACAGCGACACCACCACCTGCAAAATCGCCCTGTCCGCCCCGCAGGGGCAGGCCGTCGTCTTCCAGGACTACGCAGGCACCAGCCCCACCGCGAGCGGCGACAACTACGTGGACGGGGCGCCCGTCGGCCGGTCGGTGGTCACGCTCGGAGGGACGGTCGTCATCACCCCGAGCGCCGCCTACACTCCCACCAAGGTCACGGTCGGCTTCCCGGACGGCGTGTTCACCACGACCCCCGTCGTCGTCGCCACGGCCAACACGACCCTGCCGGGCAACGCGGTCACGGGTGTGGGCATCGGCACCCGGTCGGCGGCCCAGACCGACATCTGGCTGACCCGCTCCGACACCACGGCCACGTCGGTCAGCTGGATCGCCACCGGCTCCTGACACCGCGGAAGGCGGAAGGCGGAAGACCCGGCCCGGCGGAGAGCAGCGGGAAGCGTCGGGAAGCATCGGGAAGCGTCGGGAAGCGGGGGAGAGCAGAGGGACATGCGCATCGGCATCGTCGGGACGCACAACAGCCACGTCGACCACATCGTCGAGCACCTCAACGTCAGGGCGCTCGGCGGTGACGCCCGGGTCGTGGCGCTCAGCGGCGGCGCCTCGGAGCGCAACGAACTGCTGCGCGCCCGGGGCGGGATCGAGCGGCTGGTCGACGCACCCGGCGACCTGCTCGGCCTGGTCGACGCGGTCGTCGTCGCCGACCGGGACGGCGGCGCGCACCGCGCGCACACCGTGCCCTTCCTCCGGGAGGGGCTGCCGGTCTTCGTGGACAAGCCGCTGGCGTGCACGGTGGCCGACGCGGAGGCGGTCGTCGCCGCCGCCCGGGAGCACGAGGCGCCGCTGACCTCGTACTCGGCCGTGCGCTGGCTGCCCGACACCGACGCGCTCGCCGCCGAGGCGGCGGGCCACGGGGCGGCGCAGATCGTCGTCGCCTCAGGCCCCGCCGACCCCGGCGGCCCCTACGGCGGCGTCTTCTACTACGGCATCCACCCGGTGGACACGGCACTGCGGCTGGCCCCCGGGCCGCTCGGCGACATCCGCGTCGAGTGCTCGGGGGCGGCCGTCACGGCCACGGCCCTCGCGGGCAGCACCCGCGTCGTGGTCAACCTGGTGCCGCCCACCGAGACGGGTCAGATCCCCTTCCACGCCATGGTCGTCTCCCGTGAGGCCGTCGCCCAGCGCACCCTGACCGTCGGCGGGCAGTACGTCGTCCCGGGCCTGGAAGCCTTCCTCACGATGGCCCGCACGGGCAGGCCGCCGCTGGCGTACGACGACCTGCTGCGCCCGATCCGCTTCCTGGAGGCGGTGGCCGGGGCGGTACAGGGCTGACCTCAGCCGGGGGACAGCCCCGGTGTCCTGGGCGGCACGGGCGTGGACTGGACGATCGAGGTCGTCGTCTGCCCGTACAGCAGGAAGCGGTCCAGCACTTCCTCGAAGGTGGTGAGGTCGGTGGCGTGGACCTTCAGCAGGAAGCAGTCCTCGCCTGTGATGCGATGGCACTCGCTGACCTGCGGCAGGCTCCGCGCCAGCTCGGCGATCCGCGGCAGCTGCCCTGGACCCGGCCGGACCCGTACGAAGGCCGCGACCGGGTAGCCGAGCGCGGCAGGGTCCACGTCCAGCCGGTAGCCGCGGATCACCCCGGTCTCCTGCAGCCGCCGCACCCGCTCGCGTGCGGTGGGCACCGACACCTCGACGCGGCGGGCGAGTTCCGCCATCGGCATGCGCGGGTTCGCGTCCAGCTCGGTGAGCACGGCCCGGTCCACAGCGTCCACACTTTCCCCTTCGTCAAACAGCAGCCCCCGCCGAGATGTGAACCGTAAAGCATTCACCCGCTCGGCCACGCCTTTCGCCATGGTCCCCGTGCTCTGCGCTTGCGACCATTGTCGACCTCCACCAAGACAAGCACGGAAGAGGCGAGAACACCGCATGAAGTACCTGAACCTGGGGTCGACGGGTCTGAAGGTCTCCCGGATCTGCCTGGGCATGATGAGTTACGGCAATCCGCCCGACCCCGGCGACCCGTCCTGGCGGGACTGGCACCTGAGCCGGGAGGACGCCGAGCCGATCGTGCGGCGGGCCGTCGAGGCGGGGGTGACCTTCTTCGACACCGCCGACATGTACGCGCAGGGCGCCAGCGAGCGGGTCACCGGCGACCTGCTGAAGTCGCTCTTCCCGCGTCGCGAGGACTACGTCCTGGCGACGAAGGTGTACTTCCCGATGGGCGCGGGACCCAACGACAGGGGCCTGTCCCGCGGCCACGTCCTCGACGCCGTCGACGCCTCGCTGCGCCGGCTCGGCACGGACTACGTCGACCTCTACCAGATCCACCGCTGGGACGAGGACACGCCGATCGAGGAGACGATGGAGGCGCTCAACGACGTCGTCCGCTCGGGCAAGGCCCGCTACATCGGCGCGTCCAGCATGTACGCCTGGCAGTTCGCCAAGGCCCAGGAGGTCGCCCGCGCCAACGGCTGGGCGCGCTTCGTGACCATGCAGAACCACTACAACCTGCTCTACCGCGAGGAGGAGCGGGAGATGATCCCGCTGTGCGCCGACCAGGGAGTCGGCGTCCTCCCCTACAGCCCGCTGGCCCGCGGCCTGCTGACCGGCACCCGCGAACGCGCCGGCCGCGGCATCACCACCCGCTCCGGCGACGACCCCCTGGCCGACGAGATGTACGGCGACGCCGACTTCGACATCGTCGACGCCGTCCGCGCCCTGGCCGCCCGCCTGGACGTCCCCCCGGCCCGGGTCGCCCTGTCCTGGCTGATGTCCCGCCCGTCGGTGACCGCCCCGATCGTCGGCGCGACCAAGCCCCACCACGTCGAGGACGCGATCGCGTCCCTCGACCTGGCCCTCACCCCCGACCAGACGGCCCCGCTCGAAGCGCTGTACCGCCCGCACGGGGTCCTCGGCCACCACTGACAGCGGTGCGGGGCCCGGCGTGCGGGCCCCGCAGGCTGCTCAGTCGGTCCGGTGGGGCATCACGATGCTGCCTGCCCGCTCGCCCGGGCCGGAGATCAGGCACCAGGTGCCCTGGTCGAGGATGCCGTCGTGGGACGGATCGGCCTTCACGACGGGCGGGAAGGCCACCTCGCGGGCGAGCAGGTCGAAGTCCAGGGGGAGTTCGAGTTCGCAGATCCACCCGTCGCGGGTCAGCCGGAAGCCCTCCCCGGCCGCCGTGTACCGGTTGCCGTGGTGCCGGTCGCGCGGGTCGACGGCTCTCTGGCCGCCTTCGCCGTGGGCCGCGGCTCCGTCGTCCGCGTGGTCGCCCGCGGTGTCGGTTCCGGACGCCCCGGCGTCGACCGAGCAGGTCGACACCGCCGGGGCAGCTCGTCGAATACCCCTGCGTCCAGTCCGACGCGATGGTCTCGCCACCGCAGTACGTCTTCGGCGCCCGGCCTCCCTCGGCACGGTCAGCGGCACCGCCACCCACGCGCCTACGGCGAGTACGCCAACGGCCAGGTCAGCGACGTCCGGCTCTGCCAGTCGGCGCTGCCCTTGGCCGACGCCGCCTCGGGAGGTGACGCACCGGCGGTGGTTCAGCTCGGCTGACCCTCCGCGGCGGGCTCCTCGACGGTGCGGGAGTCGGTCAGGCTCAGCGCGCCGCCCGCCGCGATCAGGCCGACGACGACGGCGAGCACGGCGTAGGTGATCCGCTCGCCGTGGAAGAACGACGCGACGAGATCGCCGCTCCAGGTACCGGCCGGCAGCCGGGTGGTGACCAGGGCGGCGATCAGCGTGCCGACCACGGCGGTGCCGACGCTGGAGCCGACCTCCTGGGCGGTGTCGTTGAGTGCCGCGCCGATCGAGGTGCGGTTGGCCGGCATCGCGTCGACCAGCGCGACCGCGCAGATCGTCATCACGGTGCGCAGCCCCACGGTCATCAGGACCATGCACACCGCGATGGCCGCGTAGCCGTGGTCGACGCCCCAGGCCAGGCCCGCCAGCGAGCCGGCCAGGCAGACCGCGCCGACCAGGCACGCCACCCGGTGGCCGAAGCGCCGGGCGAGCCACTCCGACAGGGGCGTCGCACCGAGCATCGTCACGATGATCGGCAGGTTGGCCAGGCCCGCCCGCACCGGGCTCCAGCCGTAGGCGTACTGGAAGTGCAGGATCAGCCCGAACATCACGCTGGCCATCGCGATGGAGGTGCCGATCTGTGCGATGGCGGCGCCGCGGACGGTGCCGTCGGAGAACAGGCCGAGGTCCAGCATGGGCGCCGCGGTGCGCCGCTCGTGCCGGACGAAGGCGAAGGCCGCCGCGACGGCGCCCGCGACCGAGGCGAGGGTGACCGCGGAGAGCCAGCCGCGGTCGACGCCGCTGGTCAGCGAGTAGCACGCGAGGCCGATGGCGGTCACGCTCAGGACCGCGCCCGGCAGGTCGAGCCGGTCCTTGGTCAGGTCCTCGGGGCGGTCGGCGGGGACGCCGAGCCGGACGCCGATGCAGGCGACGACCGCGATCGGCGCGTTGACGACCAGCAGCCACTCCCAGCGCACGTGGGCCAGCGCGGTGCCGCCGAGCAGCGGCCCCAGGACGAAGCCGGACATGCCGACGATGATCATCACCGTCATGGCGCGCATCCGCAGTGCCTTGTCGTCGAAGAGCCGGAAGACCAGCGAGTTCGTGATCGGGGCCATGGCCGCGGCGGCCACGCCGAGTGCGGCGCGCAGGGCGATCAGCTCGCCGGTCGTGGTCACGGCGACCACGCACAGGCTGAGCGCGCCGAAGACGGCGAGCCCGACCAGCAGCACCCGGCGGCGGCCGAGCCGGTCGGCCATCGACCCCGCGGTGAGCAGCAGGCCGCCGAAGGTCAGCGAGTAGGCGCCGGTGACCCACTGCAGCGCGGTGGTGCCGGAGCCGAGGTCGCGGCCGATGGTGGGCAGCGCGATCGACAGGAGTGTGTTGTCGACCATCTCGACGAAGAAGGCCAGGCAGAGGGCGGCCAGCGGAATCCAGGCCGCCCGCAAAGACGCGTAGGTGCGTGACGGGGCTTGGGGCGGGGCGGTGGCGGTGGTCATGGCAGTCCTCCCATCAATCGAACGACGTTCGGCTATCGAACAACGTACGATAGAGTACGATAGAACAACGTTCGATACGAGGCAAGACGCGAGGGGATGTGAGCCATGGCACACCTGCAGCACCGCCCCGGTCAGGGACGCCGGCGGGCTTCGCACTCGATGGAGTCCGTGCTCACCGAGGCGGTCGCCCTGCTGGACGAGGCCGGTGCGCACGCACTGACCTTCCGGGCGCTCGCCCAGCGCCTCGGCGGCGGCGTCGCCAGCATCTACTGGTACGTCGCGAACAAGGAGGAGCTGCTCGACCGCGCCACCGACCACGTGATCGGCAAGGTGCTCGCCGACATCGAGGCGCTCCCGGGCGGCGACGACCCGGTGGACGACCTGCGCGCGATGGCGCTCACGCTCTTCGACGCCATCGTGGACCGGCCCTGGCTGGGCGCCTACTTCATGCGCAACACCGACGTGCAGGGCAACTCGCTGCGCCTGTACGAGCGGCTCGGGCAGCAGACCCTGCGGCTCGACCTCAGCGCGCGCCAGCGCTTCCACGCGGTGTCCGCGATCGTGGGGGTCGTCGTCGGCTCCGCCGTCGACATGGGGCAGGAACCGCCCAAGGAAGTGCTCGACGGCGCCGTGGACCGCGACGAGTTCCTCGGCCGCTACGCCCAGGCCTGGCGGGAACTCGACCCCGGCGACTTCCCGTTCGTGCACGAGATCGTCGACGAGTTCGACGGCCACGACGACGTCGACCAGTTCCGCTCCGCGCTGGACCTCACCCTGGCGGGCCTGCGCCTGCAGGCCGGAGCCTGACCGCCGGCCCCCGGCTCAGCCGAGCCAGTGGTAGGGCATGCGGAGGATCTCGGCGGCCCTCGCGGCCACGGCACCGGCGTGCGGCGGGACGCCGCCGTCGGCCAGGCCCCGGGTCAGGTGCAGGTGCAGCGACTGCAACGTGGCGAAGGTGTTGAAGGCCCACGCGGGGACGGCGCCGGGGCCGCTGCCCTCGAAGGCCGCTGCCACCGTGTCCAGCCAGCCCGTCGCCTGCCCGGCGGTGAGCCCCGGCGCGAGCAGGATGCGGGTCACGGCCGCGGCCAGCCGGGCGTCCTCGACCTGCACGTAGCGGTGGTCGGTGTCCCGTGCCGTCATCCGCCGTGCGCACAGCTCCAGCAGGTCGGTGCGGCTGTCGGGCAGCGCTTGCGCGAAGGCCGCGGCGGCGTCGGCGCCGTGCGCGACGGCGTGCAGCCAGCCCAGGGCGTCGTCCCAGCCGCGGGTGTCGGACTCCCGCGGGTACCAGCCGGCGAAGCCGTCGTACCAGCGCAGCACCGCCGCCTCCGGTACGGCGCCCGGCAGCTGCGAGGCGCGGGCCAGTACGCACGTGAGCACCAGCGGCGCGAACGTGCGGGCCTGCACCTCGGGGTGGCGGAAGCGCCCGGCCGCCGCGTCCCCCACCGCGACCAGCACCTCGTCCAGGTGCCCCGCCCGGATCCAGCCGGCGGCGGCGGTGTAGCCGTACTCGTCCCGTACGACGGGGTCGGCCGAGACCAGCGCCACCGCCAACTCCCCGGCGACCCGCCCCGCTTCCGCCCCGTCCGGATAGGCGAAACCGGCGGCGGCCAGCCCCGCCCAGTCCAGCGTCTGCGACGTCATCGGGCCACCCTGCCATGCGCTTCCGCCGCAGGCCAGGGCTCCGGTGCGGCCGACGGCAGGTGAACGTGCGGGCGTCAGCGCAGGCGCTGGTAGACCGAGCCGTCGCGGGTGCGGCCGAGGAAGCCCTCCTCGACCAGATACCGGCGCAGCGCGGAGGTGTCCTCGTGCACGGTGGCGATGGCCTCGTTCACCTCGCGCTCGGTGTAGACCCGGCCGCCCGTGAACAGCCGGGCCGCGAGATAGCCGAGCAGCTGCACGCGCCGGGCGGGGCGGCGCGGTACGGCGATCAGCCGCTCGCCGGAGAAGAGGTCGCTCACGCCGTGGGCTGCCCTGCGTGCTTCGTCGTCGGCGCTCATCCGGCCACCCTTCCCCAGCCCGCCCCGGCCGGCAACGCATTTCCGGGCGGGGCCGTGCGGCTGGGCTGTCGCCTCGCTCCTTCCGCCCGTCCCGTCACATGCCGACCGCGGCCAGCAGGCCCTCGAAGTCCTCCGTGCACGGGCCGCAGGCCCGCAGGTGGGCCGCCACCCCCGGGTAGCGCGCCGCCGCCCCGCCGCCGGCCGCGACCAGGTCGACGTAGATGTGCAGCACGGCCATCGCCTCCTCGCAGCCCACGTCGCGGGGGTCGGTGTCCAGCAGGCGGGCGATCCGTGCCGCTGCCGCCTCGGATGGCTCTGTCACGTCGTCCCTGCCTTCCCGTCCAGGTGGCCGCCCGCGACCAGGTGTGCCCGCAGCTTCCTGCGTGCGTCGGAGACGGTCTTGTAGATCGCGTTGCGGTTGGTGTCCCACCGCGCCACCAGAGCGTCCAGCGGCACTCCGTCGACCACGACGGCGACGAAGGCCCGGCGCTGGTGCTCGGTGAGCACCTCGTCCACCCCCTGCCGCAGGGCGTCCACCAGTTCGCGCCACTGCGGCTCCTGCGCCGGGTCCAGGCCCAGGCGGTCGGGCAGTCGCTCCCAGTCCTCGGCGTCCAGCACCGCGGTCGGGCGGCGCCAGAAGTGCCGGCCCAGCTTGGCCGACACCTCTAGGACCACGAAGCGGTACGCCCAGGTGGTGAAGCGGCTCTCCCCCCGGAAGTCCCCGAGCTTGCGGGTGACGGCGAGCAGCGCGTCGGCCGCGGCCTGGTGGGCGAGGTCGTCCAGCTCGGGGCCGGTGACCCGCGTGTCGGTGCTGCGGCGGCGCAGTTCGCTCCTGGCGATGCGCAGCAGCAGGCCGTGCAGCCGCTCCTGGGCGTCCTCGCGGGTCCGCCGCGAACCGTCGCCCAGGGCGGCCACCCAGGCGGCGGACTCCGCGTCGAGGTGCGGCCCCGCGAGGTCCCGCTGTTCCATGGCTGCGAGCCTACGCGGCGTGCTCCCTGACGTAGCGGACCAACCCGGCGACGTCCTCGGGCACCAGGCGCCCGATGGCGCCGTTGGAGTAGACGCCGACGACGACCCTGCCCTCCGGGTCGAGCACGAAGCCGGTCGACTGCAGGTGCTCGGGCTCGGGGTTGACGAAGGCCCCGGTCAGGGCGGCGACGGCCCGTGCGTCGGCGCTGTGGCCCACGGGGTAGGTCAGCTTGAGCCGCTCCACCAGCGCGCGGGTCGTGTCCTCGTCGTCCACCGACAGTGCGACGACCTTCACGCCGAGCCCGTCCAGGGTCTCCCGGGCGCGCTCGAAGGCGCGGAGCTGGGCGTTGCAGTACGGGCACCACGAGCCGCGGTAGAACAGCACGACCCCGTAGTGCCCTGCCAGGTCGCCGGGCACCGAGGCCGTCCCGCCGCCGGGCAGGTCGAGCGTCAGCGCGGGGAAGGCGTCACCGGGGTGCAGCAGGTCGGGCATCGGGTTCTCCTGTCGTCCGAGTCGTGCGGCGGCGGCTTTTCCGCCCCGCAGGAGATCAGCGTCAGAAGACGGGCGCTTCTTACCGCTCCTGGCCGAGGTTTCTTTGTGCTTGGTTTGTACATAAGGGTCCGCGGCTGCTCCCGGACCCACCTCAAAGACCTCGCTGAATGTCCCACCGCGGCGGCCGGTCCGTCAGGAGGCGGGCCGGCCGTTCGGGTTGCGGGAGAAGGCCGTGTCGCCGGCCGTCGCCACCAGGGCGTCCCCGACCAGCAGCAGGCTCGGCGGGATGTCGGTCGCCTTGTCGCCCGTGTCGTCCAGCGCGGGGGTGCGCCACACCTCCGCCCCGGTGCGGCTGTCCAGGGCCAGCAGGCGCCCGAAGCGGTTCGCGAAGTAGACCCGCTTGTACGCCGCCGACACCGCGGGCACCGACAGGTTCTCCATGTCCGTGCCCTTCTGCCACAGCTGCCTGCCGCTGTCCGCCGACACCGCGGTGACCGAGCCGTTGGAGCGGACGAAGTAGACGACGCCGTCCTGGCCGGGCTCGGTGCCGGCCGAGCACAGGGCGTACGGGGCGCCGCCCAGCGCCGCCGCCGTCCACGACCGGCGCCGTGAAGGCCCCGCTCACCCGCCGCGCAGCCGCGACCTCCTGCCGGAACCGCCCGCGGAACTCCTCGTCCTCGGCGTACGAGCCGCGCACGAACTTGACCGCGACCTGCCGCCCCGAAGCCGAGACCCCCAGGTACACCACCCCCATGCCGCCCGCCCCGAGCCGCCCGAGCAGGGTGTACCCCCCTATGGACGACGGGTCCTCGGCGCTCAGCGGCGTCATCGCCCGCCGCCCTCCCCACACCAGCTCTGCGTCATGGCCCTGCGCCCCTCAGGCTAGGCCCTGCGCTCCCGAGCCCGAGAACGGCCCTCGACCGGCCGGGCGGGGGGCGGCCGCGTGCCCCGGCGTTCCCGGGGTCCCGGCGGGTGCGGGCGGGACCTGCGCAGGAACGCCGGGGGTGTGCGGGGTCATGCGGTCAGCGGGGGCCTCTGGCGGGTGGCGGTGTCGAGCAGGAGCTGTGCGGCCTCGGCTGCTCCGTCGGTACGGATGCGGCCGGCCACGGCCCGTGCGCGGGCGAGGGTGCGGGGGCTGAGGGCCGTCGTCAGGGCGGCCGTCAGGGACCCGGTGGTCGGGGTCGGATCGTCATGTGCGGCGCCGATGCCCAGGGCGGCGACGCGGCCGGCCCAGTAGGGCTGGTCCACCGCCTGCGGCACCACCACCTGGGGTGCGCCGGCCCGGGCGGCGGCCGTCGTGGTGCCCGCGCCGCCGTGGTGCATCACCGCGGCGACCCTGCGGAACAGCGCCTGCTGGTTGACCTCACCGACGGCGAAGCAGTCGTCCCCGTCGTCGATCCTGGCCAGTTCCGCCCAGCCGCGGCCGACGATCGCGCGGCGGCCGTGCGCGCGTATCGCCTCGATGGACACCCGGGCGGCGTCCGCCGGGAGGTCCCGCGTGCTGCCGAAGCCGACGAAGACCGGGGGCGTACCCGCGTCGAGGAAGGCCAGCAGGTCGTCCGCCAGCGGGCGTTCGTCCGGCAGGATCCACGCGCCCGTGTGCACCACATCCAGCTCGGCCGTCTCCTGCCACGGACCCAGAAGCGGGTCCGAGGCCAGCCACGGCCGGTCGGTGAAGACGAACTCGTAGACGTCGTCCACCCGCGGCAGCCCGACCGAGGACCGGTGCTCGTTGAGCGCGCCGCCGTGCAGCGCGGTGATGGTGCGGGAGTTCAGGTCCCACAGCGCCCGGTTGTCGGTCACGCCGGTGGGGAAGGACTGGCCCGCCAGCAGCGCGGGAGGAGCCTGGTAGGGCGAGCGCAGCAGGAACGGGCAGAACGTCACGTACACATAGGGGATGCCGAGCTTCTCGGCCGCCGACCGCGAGGAGAAGTGCGCGAGCCCCGTCGCCAGCAGGACGTCGCACCCCTCGGCCGCTGCGGCGACCGAGGCGAACTGCGCGGCCAGCTCCGTCACCCGCTGCGAGGTCTCCGGCTCCGTCGACGGCTCGGTGAGCACGACCCGCGCCCTGCCGACCCCGACCAGCTCCACCCCGACCCTCGCCAGCAGCTCGGCGAAGATCTCGTCCGGCGGCGCACAGACCCTCACCTGCGCACCCAGTTCCCGTAATCGCACCGCCAGGGCCGCGAGCGGTTCCACATCCCCGCGCGACCCATACGTCGATAACAGCACACGCACTTGGCAACTCCCCTTTTTGCCGGTATTGGCATCGGGCGGCAATTCTGCGACCCGACGACACTCTTGCGGCAAGTCCCCCGGTGCGCTGTACGTTGGTGCCCGCCCGACTCCCGCGCCCCGGGAAGGGCCGCGCCCGGCCGCCGTCACGTCACGGCTGCCCCCGCGCCCCCCGAAACCCGTCCGCAATCCGCTGCAGATCCGGGTCCAGTTCGGTGAGCCTGGGCAGCAACTCCTCGACCCGCCGGGCGATCTCCGGGAATTCCTCCCAGGTGGCAGGCTCCCGCCGAACCACCGCCGACAGCAGGTCGTCGTCGTAGAACCCGCCCTCCGCGAGCCGCGGAACCGTCTCCTCCAGCACCTCCAACGCCACCGGAAGCGTCCACGCCAGCCCCACCCCCTGCCCGATGAGCCGCGCGAGGTTCCAGGGATTGAGGGTGCCAATGGGTCGACGCCGCAGTTCATGGACGTCCCGCACCATGGCCGTCGAATCCTCGGGCGGATCCGGCCACCGATCGCCTTCGAGCGTCTCGATGGACAGATTCCGGTCAAACTCGCCCCGAGTCACCAGTGCGTCCCCTCTGAAGCCGTGTACGAATGAATGTCCGTCAGTGTCCGATGGAATGCAGGAACCCCTTCAGCCGGTCGAGTTCCCTCGTCACCTCTTTGTGCTTGGCGAGCCGTACCTCGATGCCTCGCTCCGTGATGGGGGAGTCGCTGCCGCCGACAGCGCCGGCGGCTCCCCCGTGTCGGCACGATGCGGGCGCGTACAGGACCCGGGCGGGTGTCAGCGCGGGCGGAAGAGGTGGGCGAGGTTGAGGGCCACCAGTCCGGCCCAGGAGATGAGCAGTGCGGTGGTCCCGCCGGGAGTGAAGGTCGTTGCGACGGTGCCGAGGACCAGGGAGAGCAGCAGGACGCCGAGGTCCGCCCTTCGGTCGCGGACCAGGGCTCGCCGAAGAGGGCCGGGCTCCGCCAGCCGCTCGGCGCACACCTCGTCGAACGACGCGGCGACGCGGTCGTCGATCCGGTCCCCGAGCCGTTCGACGAACAGGTCCACGATGGCGTTCTCGTCCCCGCCTTCCGGGCGCTCGGCGGGCCGGGGGTGTTGTGCCGGTGCCGGTGGCTGCTCGGTCATCGTGGTGTCCTCCCGGACGCGGGCTTGTGTGCCGTACAGGGCCGTACAGGGACAGGCTTTCCTGCGGCGGGCGCGCGCGTCGGTAGCGCAGAGGTCCGACTCGGGGGTGGTGCTGGCGTCACCACCGATCCGGGTGCACGGTGCATGGCATGTGCGTCACCAGGCGTTCTACCGTCGGGTCATGAGGAACTTCCGGACGCTGCGACGCGCGTTCCTCCGAGCGCGACGGGACACCGGCTTCGTGGCAGCCGGCATTCCGCTGCACCTTGCCCTGGCGTCGCAGTGGGTCTGGGGCGTGACCATCGTCCTGAAGGCGAACGCGTGGGCCGTGGTGCCGATACCGTTCGCGCTGTTCCTCGTCGGCATTCCGACGCTCACCGCTGTCCAGCGGCACCGCTGTCGGGCGCTGCTCGGTGTGGACGTCCCGCGGCCGGCGCCGACGCCGGAACGAAGGTGGCCCAGGCGTGCCGTGCGGTGGCTGTCCTCGGCCCGGACCTGGCGACAGGTCGGATACCACCTCCTGCTCGGGCCGTTGCTGGCGGCTGTGGAACTGCTCGTGCTCGCGGCCTGGGCCGCGGCCGTGGCGGGCGTCACCGCCTTCGGCTACGCCTCCGCGCTCCCGGTGTACCAGACGCTTCTCTGCACCGCCGGCGGCGTCGTGCTGCTGTGCGTCGCACCCTGGCTGGCCGGGGCGACGGCCAGGACCGAGGCCCGGCTCGCGCCCGCGCTGCTGGGGCCGAGCCGCAACGAGCGGCTTCGGCGGCGTGTCGAGCACCTGGCCGAGAGCCGCACCGACCTGATCGAAGCCGTCGACAGCGAGCGCCGCCGCATCGAACGCGACCTGCACGACGGCACCCAGCAGCGCCTGGTCTCCCTCGCGGTCAACCTGGGGCTGGCCAGGGCCACCCTCACCGACCTGCCGGACGACGCCCGCACCGCCATCGACGAGGCGCACCGCGAGGCGAAGGAGGCCATCGCCGAACTCAACGACCTGGTCCGCGGGTTGCACCCCGCGGTCCTCGAAGACCGGGGGCTGGACGCTGCGTTGTCCGGCCTGGCCGCCCGCGTACCGCTGCCGGTGGGCGTGCGCGTCGACATCGGAGAGCGAGCAGCGCCCGTCGTGGAGTCGGTCGCGTACTTCGTGGTCTCCGAGGCGCTGGCCAACGTCACCAAGCACGCCCGCGCCACCCGTGCGGAGGTGACCGTCGAACGGATCGGGAAGCTGCTGCGCGTGAACGTCACCGACGACGGGAGCGGTGGCGCCGACGCCTCGGCCGGCAGCGGACTGAACGGACTGGCCAGACGCGTCGGCTCCGTCGACGGAACCTTCCGCGTCAGCAGCCCCGCCGGCGGCCCTACCACCCTCATCGCGGAGCTGCCGTGCGAGCTGTGATCGCCGAGGACTCGGTGCTGCTGCGCGTCGGGCTCGTCAAGGTGCTGGAGATGGCCGGCTTCCTGGTCGCAGCCGACGTGGGCGACGCGGACGCCCTGCTGACCGCGGTCGACCAGCACCGGCCCGAACTCGCCCTGATCGACGTCCGCATGCCGCCGTCCTTCACCGACGAGGGAGTGCGCGCCGCGTTGGTGATCCGTCGCCAGTGGCCCCGGACGGCGGTGGTCCTGCTCTCGCAGTACGTGGAGGAGCGGTACGCGGCCGACCTGCTGACCGCCCACACCGACGGTGTCGGCTACCTGCTCAAGCAACGCGTCGCCGACGTGGAGGATTTCATCGCCGCGGTACGTCGCGTCGCCGACGGCGGCACGGCGCTGGACCCCGAGGTCGTCGCCCAGCTGCTGCTGCGCCGCCGCAGCGACCCCTTGTCGCGGCTCACGCCCCGCGAACGGGAAGTGCTGGCCCTGATGGCCGAGGGACGCTCCAACGCGGGCATCGCCGAGGCGCTGGTGGTCAGCGACAGCGCGGTCGCCAAGCACATCAACAACATCTTCGCCAAACTCGCCCTCCCCGCCGCCGACGCCGACCACCGACGCGTCCTCGCCGTTCTGCAATTCCTCGGGGCGGCGCCCCCGAACTGACCGCCCGCCGCCACGAGCGCGACCGTACGCCCGGCTCGCCGGAAGGGCGGGGATCATGCGCTTGCAGGGCGCGCTGCGCGTGACGGACGCATGTGCGTCGGGCCCGGCCCTGGCTGGGCTCCTACGACGGGTCAGCACTGGAATGACTCCGCGTCGTCATCGTCATCGTCGACGCTTTGGGGCACGACCGTGTAGTTCGGGATGGTCATCGGGACCGGTGGGCCGTTACGTGGCCGCCTCCGTGCTCGCTGCTGCGTTCTTGGCAGCATCTTCTGCCAGGGTCTTGCCGGCTGCGCTGCCGCCGATGTTGCCGACGAGGCGTCCGCTTGCTTCGGAGCCGTCGGAGCCCCAGCCGGTGCCGAGGATGGTGCGGCCTGCTTGTCCTTCGCGCCGGGGTCGGTGAACGCGGCCGGCGCGACGGGCTTGCTGCCGGGGTACTCGCCGTATCGCGTGCGTCGCGCGCGACGACGGCGTGCGTCAGGCGAACCAGATCATGCTGCCGACGCCGGCCACCAGGCAGTAGATCGCGAAGGGGGTCAGCGTGCGGGTGGTGAACCAGCGGGACAGGAAGCGCACCGAGCCGTACGCGCACACGCCCGCAGTGAGGAAGCCCGCGGCCACCTGGCCGTGGATGTGGTCGCCGGCCGACCCGGCCAGGCTGGGCAGTTTGAGGATGCCGGCCGCGAGGATGACCGGGGTTGCCAGCAGGAAGGAGAACTTCGCGGCGTCCTCGTGGTCCAGTCCGCGCAGCAGTCCGCCGACCATCGTGATGCCCGACCGGCTGATCCCCGCCAGTAGCGCCAGCGTCTGGAACAGGCCGATGATGCCGGCCTCGCGGTAGTTGAGGGTGTCCAGGCGGCGCTTCGGCGCGCGGGCGTGGATGTCGCCCTCGGTGGCCGCGCCCGGCCCGGCGCTCAACCCGGGCACCGGGGCTGCGGCTCGGAGTTCGGCACCGCGGCGCAGGCGTTCGCCGGCATAGAGGATCACGCCGTTGAGGGTCAGGAAGGCGGCCGCGGCCTCCGGCTTGGCGAACAGGGTGCGGAAGGTGTGCTCCAGGGCCAGGCCGGTGATGCCGACCGGGATGGTGCCCACCACCAGGAGCCATGCGAGGCGCTCGGTGGACGTGGTCACCGTGCGGGTGCGCAGGGTGGTGAAGAGCGCCCGGACGATGGCCACCCAGTCCTTGCGGAAGTACGCCAGCAGGGCCAGGGCGGTCGCTACGTGGAGGGCCACGACGAACGCCAGGTACGGGGAGGTCCCCGAGTCGCCGGAGGCGTTCTCTGTGACCAGGTGGTGCCAGGAGCCGCCGATCCACGCCGGTACGAGCACGGAGTGGCCCAGGCTGGAGACCGGGAAGAGTTCGGTCACGCCCTGGAGGGCGCCGATGGTGACGGCTTGGAGGTAGGACAGATCAGACACGGGTGGTCCTCAAGGGCCGGGGTGGGCGGGGGCGGAGGCGCCCCCCCACGGGTGGTGACACCGGGCCGCTCACGTCTACATGACTGTAGACGTCCAGGTGAACGTAGGAGACGACGGATGGTGCCACAAGCCAATCCGGATGAATGCCCACCGAATGGCGCATGGCGGTGAGGCTGTCCGTTCTCTGGACTGCTCCCCGCGCCCGCGGGGATGGACCCGCCTGCGGCGCGTTCAAGCCGTCCCCCGAGGCGGTCTCAGAGCCGACCAGCCTGCTCGCCCCCGGTGATGCGCGCCGCCGTCACTGTTGTGCCCTGCCGTGGAACCACACCACACCGGCGGCGAACCGCTGCGCGCCGCCGCTCCGGGCGCCCGCGCCGCCCGGGGCACAGCCGGTTCCGCTACGATCACGGCATGTGCTGCTGTGCTCCCATGACGACAACCGCTGCCTAACGGCGGTACCGCGGTTCCTGCAACCGCGGCCATTGCCTGCCCCCGCATGGGGAGCAGTGCCAGGACGTACCGCCGGATCAGTGTCCTGCCGGCAGTCACTCATATTCCTGTGACGCCGGGTCATCCTGCCTGATCAGGGAAGTCATGCCTCAGTCTCAGCATTTCGATTCACAGCATTCGCATGCAGCCGTACCCAGCGCTGCGCAGCACCCACGTGCTGCCATCCTGCTCCTGATGGTCGGGCTCCCCGGGGCTGGGAAAACCACCCGCGCCAAGGAGCTCGCCGCAACCCACCGGGCGCTGCGGCTGACTCCAGATCACTGGATGATCCCGCTGTTCGGCGATTCGATGGCCGACGGCAAGCGCTGGGTGCTCGAAGGGCGGCTCATCTCAGTCGCCCTACAGGCACTGAGGCTGGGGACCAGCGTCGTGCTCGACTTCGGGCTCTGGAGCCGCGACGAACGGTCGGCGCTGCGCTGGATGGCCCGGTCGGTCGGGGCATCATGCCAGGTGGTCTACCTGCCTGTGGACAAGGACGTCCAGCTCGCCCGCGTCGCTCACCGCCAGGAAACAACACCGCATCAGACGTTCCCGATGAGCAAGGCCGACCTGGATGCCTGGCGGGAGCAGTTCCAGGTGCCTGACGCCGCCGAACTCGACAGCGGCGAGATCCCCGCCCCGCCGGCGGGCTGGCCGAGCTGGCCGGACTGGGCAGCAGACACCTGGCCCTCGTGCACCGACAGCTGACCTGGCCGCCCGCCCCGCAGCACCGGCGCGTCACCCTGCCCGCCCCCTCGGGTGAAATCCCGGCCACCGGCGACGGTGTGTGCTGTTAGGGTCCGCGAGAATTCGAACGTGGGGAGCCGCCGGAGGATTCGCTCTCCTGGCGCCGTCCCGTTCAGCATTGCCCTCCTCCGTATTCCGAGGTCATGGCCGGTGCGACGGGCTTCCTTTCGTCCCCCGAGTACGACTTGCTGTGGACCCGGTACGCCGACGGTTCGACGACCAGTTTGGGTGCTGACTTCTGGCATTCCCGGTTGTCCATGTCCCACGGGTCGGTGTCCGATGTGCTGGCGACCGAGCAGGGTGAGCTCGGCTCGGACGTCGACCACGGGGTGAAGCTGCGCGACATGTCGACCGGAGCGACTTCCTTTGTCACCCTGGGTAGATTCCGCGATTTTGTGGGGGCCGTCGGATCGACGGTGCCGGCCTGCCCTTGGTCGCCGGCGCAGGGCGTCGACGACTGCACCCAACTGCAGTTGCTGGGCATCGTGGACGGTGCGGAGACCGACCGGACGGTCACCGGCATTCCGGCCGACGCGCGAGACGTGCGCGTGGAGTCCTCGGCCCCCGGCTCCGTGGTTCTGTCCTACAGGGCTCTCGCCGGCACGGACACAGAGGTCCACTACGCGGTGGTGGACCTCTCCTCCGCCGCTGCGACACCGTCACACCTCGCCCCTTCCGCCTGGGGCCGCCCTGCGCTGTCTCCGGCATGTCTCGCCACCGTGACCAGCCCCATGCCGCCGGCCACAGGGCAGTTGCACCTGGAGAACAGGGAAACCGGAGCGGTCACGCAGATCGACACGCACCAGCACATCTCCAGCCTCCTGGTGGGCATGGTCGGGGACTGGGCACTGTTCGGTCCGAAAACCACGCTCGACGGAGGATCGACCAGCGACGACTTCTCCTTCAGAGCGGTCCCGGTCGCTGGGGGCACCAGCCGCAAAATCCTGGACCACGCCACCTCGCTGGCGGCCTCTCCCGACGGCGCGCTGCTGGTCATGGGCGGCACACTCGCCCATGGCGAAGGCGTCTACCGGGTGTCTGCAGGCGCCGACGGTGCGCCCGTGGCGGAGCTGGTCGCCGGAACCGGCCAGCCGCTGGGGATCACCTTGGTGAGTTCCACCGTCCCGGCGGCGGCCGCGGTCGACACCGCGCCGTGGAAAGCGAGATGGCAGCTGTCGCGCTCCACCGCGGAGGTCGTCCCGACCCTCCGCAACGCCGCCACGGGCGGCTCCGAAACGTCGTACCTGTCCCCCTCGGACAACACCACCGAGCCGGTGGGGATGGGCTACGACGGACGGGTGCGATTGGACTGGACCGGGTGGACCGACTCCGGCTGGCCGCGCTGAGGACGACCCGTGCCGCCCGCCTGAGCGGAAAGAGTACGTCGCCAATCGAGCGGAGAAGTGATGCGGAAAACGCGGGTGAGCCCTGTCGCTCGGCGGCACCGACCGGGCACGGCCGTCGGTACCACGGCCGCTTGCCGTGGTACCGACGTCAGCCGG
This sequence comes from Actinacidiphila bryophytorum, assembly GCF_016916835.1. Taxonomy (GTDB): domain Bacteria; phylum Actinomycetota; class Actinomycetes; order Streptomycetales; family Streptomycetaceae; genus Actinacidiphila; species Actinacidiphila bryophytorum. Next base: position 263,442 of record NZ_JAFFIX010000004.1, read on the forward strand.
TTCCCTGTCTCCTCAGCTTCCGGTGCGGGCGCAGGACGCCTTGTTGAGAAGGAAGCGGCCCGGTGCGGACCGGTCGTCCGTGTGGGAGGCCAGATAGCCCAGGGTGATGGATCCGCCCGGCGGGATCGCCGAGTTGTATCCGGAGTCGGACGCAGTGTAGAGGTCGCCGATGTTGGTCAGAGTGGTGTCCCAGTCCGAGATGACAGCCTGCCCATAGGGCAGCGGGAACTCCAGCGCCCAGCCGTTGATCGGGGTTGTGCCCCTGTTCGTGACGGTGAGATACACGGCCATGCCGGTGCCCCAGACGTTCGTCGTGACGGCGACCTGGCAGGTCGGCGTCGTGTGCGCGAACGAAACCCGGTGCAGGCCGCCGGGGAGGTCGTTGACCACGTAGAGCTCGCCGTCAGGGGTGGACCCGAAAGCCGTCACCTGGGTGGGCATCTGGCCGATCGCGGCCTGGCGGAGGACGCCGTTGCTGTCGGGGCGCAGCGCCCAGATGGTGGACGTGCAGTAGTCGGTGGCGATGTACGTGCCGCCGGCCAGGTCGGCGAACTGCCGGCCGCGGTAGACCTGGCCGCCGATGACCGCGCAGCTGCCGTTGTAGTGCGAGTAGTAGAAGTCCTGGGCGCGGTAGCGGGCACCGGACGAGCACTGGGACGTGTCGAAGACCTGCGGCCCCTCGTAGCACGACCAGCCCAGGTTGGTTCCGGGCTGCTCGTCGCGCGCCAGGTGGTCGATCTCCTCCCACAGGCCCTGGCCGACGTCAGCCACCCACATCGACCCGTCCGCGGGGTCGAAGGAGAACCGCCAGGGGTTGCGGGCGCCCCACACCCAGATCTCGCCGCGGGCGCCGGCGACGCCGGCGAACGGGTTGTCCGCGGGGATGCAGTACGGGAGTGCACCGCAACTGCGGCTCACGTCGAGGCGGAGGATCTTGCCGAGCAGGGTGTCGGTCCGCTGCCCGCTGTCGAAGGGGTCACCGGCACCACCGCCGTCGCCGATGCCCCAGTACAGCTTGCCGTCGGGGCCGAAGGCGAGCTGGCCACCGTTGTGGTTGGTGTAGTCGGCGTGCGGCTGCTGCAGCAGGACCTCGAGGCGCGCTTCGGCGAGGCTGTAGCGGGCCAGGGTGACCGCGCCGTCGGGCAGCGCGGTGAAGGCGAGGTAGAGCTGCTGGCTCTGGACGAAGTCCGGGGGGAGGGCGATGCCGAGCAGTCCGCGCTCGTTGTCCGACGAGTCCACCTGGGACGTGATGTCCAGCAGCGGGGCGGAGGCGAGCCCGGTGGCCGGGTCGTAGACGCGAACCCTTCCGAACTTCTCGGTGATGAACAGCCGCCCTGTGCCGTCGTCGGGCGCGGCCAGGGCCGTCGGGCGTTGCAGGCCGGAGGCGACCTGGGTGGTGGTCGCGGTGATCTCCTCCAGCGGTACCGCCGAGGCGACGGCTTGCGACTCCGTGGAGAGCGGGGCCTCGGCAGACGAGGCGGGGAGGGACAGGGGGCCGGTCACGAGCACGGGGAGTGCGAGCAGCAGGCCGATCCATCGGCGACGTAAGTGTCTCAACATTGCGGCTCCAGCGAGGGGGGGACCCGTTCGGGAAACGAACGAGCAGTGCGGGACCGTACTTTCGTCGGCACTACATGTGCTTCGCGGGACGCTACTGCCCTTCCCACCTAGGTGCCAGGCCGTCTCCCCGTGGATGTCCCCGTATCTGGGCCGCTCGCAGGCAGTGGGCACCGGGGCGGCCGTCGAAGGCAGTGACTTGCGTGCCCCGAAGGGCGCGGCCATGCGGCAGGCCCCGTTCGAGCGACTTCCCAGATCGCCGTCCCGCGCACCGCGCGGAATGGCACTGATTGACCGCCAGGAGTGCTGCGGAAGTGGTGCGGGTTCTTCAAATGGTCCAGACAACAAAGAGGCCCAAGTCATTGGCCTGGGCCTTCTCTATGGAGCGGATGACGGGAATCGAACCCGCGCTCTGAGCTTGGGAATCACGGGAGCCAGGCGGGCGTCCGTCCTGGTCAGCGGCAGGCGCAGTCCTGGAGTGCCGACTGGGGCTACGCCCTGGGCGACCGTGGCTGACCGCGCCGTGCCGCTGTGCGTGACGCGGATGTGGTTCGCGCCGCCCGGCCCGACGTGCGGTGCCTGCCAATCCGGTACGTGTCAGGAGCGGGGTTCGCCCTTCAAGCGTGCGCGGTCTGCGAGCTCGTCCATCGCGCGGGAGATTCCGTTGCCGAGGCGCTCGTGGACGTCGAGGCTGCGGCGGCGTTCGTCGAGCCAGCTACGACCGTGGGTACTGGCCGGCCGGAGAGACCCGTCGTGCGGAAGTGGTGGGGTAGGTGCCCAGCGCAGTCGTCCCGCGCATCGTTCCCGCGGACCTCATGCAGGCGGGACGCAAAGCCTCACGAGACAGCGCCGCCGGGGCGCTTGCTGACGAAGGAAACGATGGGACCATCCTCGGTGTCCATCGCTTGGACGGAAAAGCTCCTTCCTGGAAAATCCGCCGCGAGACGGAACCGCCACGTTGTTGCGATGTCCTCGGCCAGGGACAGCCCGTTGGCACGCGAGGTGGCGTCGTCGTCGACATCGACGTACAGATACAGCTTGAGCTGATTCAGGGTGGCTTCGATTGCCGTGACGTCGCCGTTCAGTGCGGATCGCCATGTCTCGAAATTCTCGGGATCGTAGGATCGATCCCACAGGACGCACCCCTCCACCTCGACGAATGCCGGCAGGAATACGCGCGACAACGCAATCCATTCCGCAATGCCGGTGGACTGGGAAAGGAAGTCGATGTAGTCGGCGCGGTGACCTGTCGCTTCCGTCCATTCCCTGACCTGTGGGTCTCTCATCGGGTCCATGCGGTATTCCTTATTGCGGCAGTTCGTCAGGTCTTGCGGGCCGTGGCATCTTATCCCACGTCAGGAACGTCTGGCCTGTTCTCGGGTTGACGTTCTTGTGCGTCTCGAGCACATGTGGTGCCGGAACGCCGCCGTGTGGTGCGGAGTCCGGGTCCACATCCACTCGCTTCACCGGGAGTCCGTCTCTGTCGTACACCGCGTACGCGGTCACGCTGCCATCCTGTTTGCGCCGCACGAGGATCTCATCGGGGTTCGCGGTCTTCGGGAATCGCCCCTGGTGGGGCGTCGCGTTCGAGAGGTCTATCCCGCACTTGGGAGTGAGGCCGAGAGGGTCGGACCAGTTCAACGCGTTGAGCACGTAGGCATGGTGATTGTCCGCCGGGTCAAGGCCCAGTGGGTCTGCGCTGATGTACCTGGCGATCTCAGGATCGTAGTAGCGCGAGTAGTTGTAATTGAGCCCCGTTTCCGAGTCCGCATACTGCCCCGGGAAACGGAGCGGGCAGTCGACGAGGTTGGTCTCCGCCTCGACCGGAAGGGTTGTGCCCCAATGCGTGGAGCTTCGCTTCCAGGCCACTTCTCCTTCGGGTGTCACCAACTCGGTCGGCGTACCGACCGAGTCCGTGACGACGGCGTGGAAACGCGTACTCCGGCTGGTGGACGAGCGGTGGGTGATGACGGCGCGCAATGGCTCCTCGTCACCCCCTCCGACCGGTCCGCGGTTTCTTTGCGCGAGCGGAGTGTGGGTGCCGGGGGCGAAATCCCACGTGGTCACTTGGCCATCCGCCGCCCGCTGCTCGATCAGGCGGGTCTCGTCCCAGGTGAAGTCCGTACGGTTGGCCGCCGAACCGCCCTCGGCCAGGCGATGCTTGGATATCCGGCGGCCCAGCGGGTCGTAGGCGTACCGCCAGCGACAGCCGTCCGGCGTCACTGCTTCGGCGAGGCGGTCTTCGGCATTCCATGCGTACGTCCAGGTGCGTCGCTGCCCGCTGAGCAGTTTGCGGGTTTTGCGGACCAGGCGACCCTGCGCGTCGTGTATGTACGTCGTGCGCCCGGCGCGGTGTACGAGGGTGCCGCTGAAGGCGCGTTCGCCGGCCGACTCATGGGCGGGCGCCGTTGCGTGAGTGACGTTGCCGGCCGAGTCGTAGGCGTACGTCTCGCTCCAACCGTGTGCACGCACCTCGGTCACACGGCCCATAGGGTCGAGTCCGAAACGACGTATACGTGAGGAAAAGTCATGTATCTCGGTGAGGTAGCCGTCGGCGCGGTGGGTGAAAGTGCGGTGGATGAGTCGACCCTTTCCGTCGTCACGCCCCCAGAGCGTCTGCTCGGTGAGGCGGTGAACGGGGTCCCAGGACTGGGTGAGCCCGACGCTCTCGCTGAGGCGCCGCTCACGCTCCCGGCCGACTGTGTCGTAAGCGAACGTCAAGGAGTCAGTGCCGGCAGCGATCGCCGAGGGCCGGCCCGTCGGATCGTAGGTCCACAGCGATGTCAGTCCGGACGGCGTGGTTCGACAGGTGACCCGCCCGAGTGCGTCACGCGTGTACGTGACCGTCCGGCCGTTGACCGTTTCCGCGAGCACGCGACCGCGATCGTCGCGCTCGATGGACACCTCCGCCTCGCAGTTCACGCTGCGGATCAGATGCCCGGAAGCGCTGTACTGGTAGGTGGTGCCGTCCAGGTCAGTGCGCTGCTCTGTGACACGGCCGAGAGCGTCGCGCGAAAACCGCAGCACTTCGCCCATGGCGTTGGTTCTGGACGCGAGGTTGCCCGACGCATCGTAGGAATAGGTCAGACAACGGCCGTTGAAGTCCACTTCCGTGACCAGGCGTCCCGCTTCGTCGTACTGGTAGGACCACTTGAGCCCCTGGGGATTCGTGACGCCGACCAGTTGGAGTTCTGTGTCGTAGGCGAAGGCGTATGTCACGCCGTCCGGATCCGTGCGCGTGGCGGGCAAGTCGAAGTAAGTGGTGGTGTGGCGGGTGACATTGCCTGCGGGGCCGGTATGGCTGGTCAGGTTGCCTTCCGCGTCCCAGGTCCACGATTCCCTGGAACCATCGGCATACTCGCGCCAGTCCAACGTGCCCTCGGAAGTCCAACCCGTGCGGGTGGTATGCCCGAGAGGATCGACGACCTCCACGACGCGTCCGAACGGATCCCGTCGTATGACAGATGTATGCCCAGCCTCGTCGGTGATCGCGACCACCAGCCCGGCAGGGTCGCTGACGAACGTCCGAGTGTGATCGATGGCGTCGGCGGTGGAGAGCAGATGTCCCGATGCGTTGTAGACGTGGCGGGTTTCCGCGCCCAGGGGATCCGTTGTGGTGAGGAGGTTGCCGCGCTCGTCGAACGAGTGCCGCCAGGTCACCCCGCCCGGTTCGACGACTGTGACGGGCCGGCGCAGGGAGTTGTAAGAAGCCTGCGCGATCGAGCCGTCCGCGAGGAGCAGTTGAGTGAGATTGCCCGCTTCGTCGTAGGTATAGCGGGTCGTGTTCCCCAGCGGATCCGTCCTGGCGATGAGATGGCGGTTGGCCTCGTCCCACTCCTGGGTGGTGGTGTGTCCGAGAGGGTCGGTCTCGGCAATGAGGCGGTGGGCGGTGTTGTGGGTGTAAGTGCTGGTGTGGCCGAGTGAGTTGGTGAAGGTGGTGGTGCGGGTGGCGTCGTCGTAGCTGAAGGTGCTGCTCAGGAAGCCGTCGGTGCCGTTGGTCGCGACGCAGCGGCCGTGCTGGTCGTATGTGTAGGCGTAGGTGGTGTCGTTGCGGTCGGTCCAGGAGGTGATGCGGGCGATGGTGTCGTAGGTGAAGCAGTACGGCACGCCGGTGGAGTCCGTGAAGTTGCCGAGGTTGTCGGCCCCGTCGTAGGCGTATTCACGGATGAGGGTGCCGGGAGCCTCGGGCGCGGCGGGGTCCTGCAGGCGCAGGGCGGTGATGCGGCCGTCTCGGTTGCCGAGGGTGAGGTGGTATCCGCCGCTGTGGCGGACCTCGGTGGGGACGCCGGCTTCGTCGTATGTGATCGCGTAGGCGTTGCCGTTGCGGTCGGTGACTTCGGTGAGCGGCAGCAGCATCGGACCGCCGGACGTGGCCGTGGCTCCTGGGACGGTGGCGAAGTGGAGTGTCCGGCCGGTCTCCGTCTTGGTGATTCGGAGTGGTGTGCCGGGTGTGCCGTCCCATTCCAGTGGCCAGCGGGGGCCGTGGCTGGGCAGCGCGGGGACGCCGGGTTCGGGGATGGGGTAGAGCAGGATCGAGCCGTCGTCGGCGACGAACGCCACGCCCTGGTTGTCGAGTTCGAGGCGTTGGTCAAGGGTGGAGGCCCAGCTGGGGCCGAAGAAGCGGCCGATCCGGTACGAGGACAGGTGGGTGCGCTCCAGGACCAGGGGGAGGGTGCCGGGGAGGGTGATGTCGGTCTGGGTGAGGATCATGTCGCCGGTGGCGACGTCGATCGGGTCCGAGAGGCATTTCTTCGCAGCCTGCTCGATGGCGGATTTGGCGGGGTCTTCGGCCGCGGCCCGGGCACCGTTCTTCGCGGCTTGCTCGCCGGCGTCTTTGGCTGCGTTCTTGGCGGCGTCTTCTGCGGCGGTTTTGCCGGCTGCGCTGCCGCCGTCGGTGGCGATGGCGAGGAGGATGTTGCCGACGAGGCGTCCGGAGGCTTCTGAGCCGTCGGAGCCCCAGCCGGTGCCGAGGATGATGCCGGGGAGGCGTTCGGGGTGCTGGGTCATGTCGACCAGGCCTGCGGCGGTGGCGTTGAGGTGGGTGAGGTACTGGGCTGGGTGGGTCATGTTGTACGGGTCGTACGGGTTCAGGCCGCGGGCGAACTTGACCAGGTCGGTGCCGGAGCGGACCAGGCCGCCGACGAAGTGCTCGCCCGCGATGGGGAGGGCTTTGCCGACGTCGCCGAAGTCGTTCTGCATGCGGTCGGTGAAGTCCGGTTTCGCGGGGGCGAGTTTGGTGGCTGCGCGGACCTTGGCCTCGGCGGTGGCGGCGGCGCTGTCGCGCTGTGTGCGGGCGGCGTTCAGGGTGTCCTTGGCGGCCTGCTTGTCTTTGGCACCGGGGTCGGTGAAGGCGGCGGGTTTGGTCGGTTTGGTGCCGGGGTCCTTGCCGTCGTCGACCTTGTCGTTGTAGGCCTTGACGTCGTCGTGGTACTGGTCGACGGCCGAGTTGTAGGCGTCGGCGGCGGCCTTGCGGGCGGCGGCGCCCTGCTTCCACAGCCGGACGGCTTCCTTGGCCTGGTCCTTGGCCCAGTCCACGGTCTCGGCGTAGTTGTCCAGCGCGAGCCCGGCTTCCGCGCACGCGGTCGCCGCGTGTGCCCACTTGGCGGGCTGGGCCTTGAACATCTTCCGGAAGGCGTCGGCACCGAAGCCGTCCCAGTCCCCGGGGTCGAGGTGCGACAGGCCGGTGTGCCCGGCGTCGAAGGCCATGGCCAGCTTGGCCAGATGCAGGACCGCCTCGCGGATCTTGCCCGCGTCGCCGTGCAGGAGTTCGTCCGGCTCGTCGGACTGGCCGAGCTGCTGCTCGGCGACGTGCGCGCCGAGGTGGTCGGCGATGTGGTCGCCCTTGTCCTCGACCCAGTCCGCCGCATCGTCGAGGCCGACGTGGTCGAGCCCGTCACCGACGATGTGGGCGCCGTCGTCGATGAGTTCGCCGGCCTTCTTCTTGGCCTTGCCGAGCAGCTTCTCGCCGCCGTCACCGATCTTGTTGACGGCTCCACGAAGGCTGAACCCCATACCCGCCACCCCCCCAACGGCAGTACGACCGTCACACGAACCTAGCAACCAGCCGTGACACCGTCATCACCACCCGGTCCCCGGGGAGCTGAGGACCCTCGGATGCGTCGATGCGTAAACCCGCGTCGGGCTTGTGACCCCCCCCGGACACTACGAAAGCGGATGGCGCCGATTGACCGCCAGATGTGGTGCGGAAGCGGTACGGGTTCCCCAATGGGTCTGGACAACACAAAAGGCCCGGGTCATTGACCTGGGCCTTCTTTATGGAGCGGATGACGGGAATCGAACCCGCGCTCTGAGCTTGGGAATCACAGATGCCTCGCCGGCGTCCGTGCTGGTCAGCGACACGAGGAAGCCCTGAAGCACGCGTATGACCAGCGCCGTTGGTGAGTGTGGCTGACCGCGCTGTACCGCCGCGCGTGGTGCAAAACGGTGCGGCTGCGGAGCTCTATCGGTCGTGCAGAACGGTGGGCCGGGTGAAGGGTGCGGCACGACCTCAGCGACGTCACGCCTCGCCTTGCGTCCGGTGCTGATCGGGGTGAAGCAGGAGCGGGAGCTTCCGCGTCGCGGGGACGGGGGCCAACGGCGCGTGTGGTGGTCATTCGTGAGGGTTGGGCTCCGTGGCGATGACATGCTGAATTTGCCATCGGGCCTCCTCCCAGCGGGCAGCGCGATCGGCCTTACGGCGGTCCACTCCCTCTGCTGCGCGCTCCGCGCTCCGACTGCCCACGATGGATTGAGCGCTACGCGCAATGTACTGGCAGGTCAGCCTCGTTCGCCCGATCTTGTTCAACGCTCCAGCCTCGATGAGCATGTCCTGACAAGCGAATCGCACCGCTGAGTCATGGATACTGGTGAACTCCGAGTGTCCCGGCGCCTTCCAACCGGCCGCGAAGAAGGATTCGTAGGCCCGGACGAGCCGGTCGGTCGCCCGACCCGACGCGATTGCCTCGCGCGCCGCGGCGACGTACTCAACGGTGGCGGCTCGCAGATCCTCCGTCAAAGCCTCCGCTTCGAGGTCCGCCGCGTGTTCTGCGAAGTCCAGTGCGAGCGTTGCCGCGCGTGCGCCGTCCACGTCGTTGAGCATCTCGGTCAGCCGCACCGGCAGGACGATCATTGCTTGTTCCATTCTCCCGGCCCTCGACTCAGGAGCTCCAATAGTTCGGCCGTGTCGCCGGAACCAGTAATGACTCTGTTTGGATTGAGAATCCTGACATGCGCTGCGGCGTCCATCGCGTTTTTGAGTTGCTTCCCCGCATCGCCGCCGCCCACGTCGGCCGTCAGAATCCGTACGGATACAGCTCGATCCGCGCCACGCTCAGCGACACCACCTGCCCGAGCCCGGGCACGAGGGAATCTTCCGTGAGTTCAAGCAGGATCACGTCATCACCGACCCGTAGCGCCACCACTCCGTCGTCCGCCACGCTTTCCACCGCGCCGGAGACGATCGCCCCTCCCTCTTCGGAGTCCGCCAGGAAACCCGTCGGCGCAAGCGGTTGTTGGGCTTGATGGACGGAGGCCGGGTCGGGGATCTCGATCTCCACTCGGTACCGACCGCCGAGTCGGGGAGTCTCCGTGCCCCTCCATTCCGCGTGGGCCCGGCCCGTTGGCGATGTGAACTCGACGAGGCCACGACCCATGTCGCCGCTACCCGTGACTGTGATGTGCACTACTTCAACCCCCCCAAGGGAACTCGGACCATGGTATTGCCCACAACCCACTCATCGGCCGGGGCGATGAAATCCCATGTGGTGGTGATGGGGCGCCGCGCGCGGTCGAACTGATGCGTGCGGCGGGCCCGGCCGGCCGGCGAAGTTCCTTGTTCCGCGTACGTTTGGGCCACCTTTTCGCTCGCGCCTGGATACGCTGTCTCGGCTCCGTGGACCATGTCGGTGTGAAGGGCCGGGCCTGGCCTCCGTACCAGTGTGCGCGGTGGGGAGGCGGTGCGCGCCACTGGGATGGGAGCCGAGTGCGCCAACCCGCGGGTCAGGACCGGGTCCGCCACGTAGAGAACGGTTCTAAGGCCCGGCTGGGGTATTGGGCGAGTGGTTGGTGTGCAGGATCGCCCCGGCGAGGCTGCCGCGGGTGCGTTCGGCGGCCGTCAGGGCATCGGTGACCAGTTCGGTGCGCATGTGATCGGCGGTCGCCCAGCCCGCCGGCCGGCGCGAGGCGAGGTACCCGGAGAACGGGTGGCCCCTCCCCGGGAGATCACCCGACCAGTTCCAGTCCGTTCCAGCTGCGTGGACCTCCCGCCGTCCACGCATCCAGCAGCTGCCGGGCCTCGGTCTCAGGGGCGGCCAGCCAGACGGTCTGCGAGCCGCCGTGCGTCGGCACACTCGCCTCATCCCAGTCGATGACACCCTCGCTGCAGCATGCGCACAGCATGTGGAAGCTGCTCGCCGGCTCGGCGCCGAAGTCCCGTGCGAAGAACGAAGCCACCAGGGCGTCGACGTCGGAGGCAGCCGCGGCGTTCACGGTGGCATGCAGCGTCGGCAGCGACGAGGCTTCGAGAAGCAGCAACTCGTCGAAGACAGCGACGCTCTGGCCGTTGTACGTCCGCTGGCCGGTCGGCTCCCCGTCGTGCACGACGATCTCGCCGAAGCGACGGCCTCTCGTGGCAGGGACGTTCACCACGCGTCCTCGCGTCGGGCAGAGCCGCTGGATCCAGACCACCTCGCGCTCGCCGCCCGTATCCAGCCGTACGCACGCTGGGTCGAAGGCGCCGTTGATCTCCCCCTCGCCCTCCGGCATCGGGATCCCGAAGCCTTCCCACGCGTCACGAGCGGTCGCCCAGTCACGCTTGATCGTGGCAGCGACTCCCAGATTCCAGAACGCCGGGTCCTGCTCACCACGCGGTGAGCGGGCGGCAGCCTCACGGCCGAGTTCATAGGCCTTTGCCCAGTTACGCAGAAACTTGTACGCCAGTGCTGCGTCGTACCACCATGCCACGCTGGTGGCTTCGTCCGGATAGTGGCCAAGGATCTGCTCGTACAACTCGGCGGACGCCAGCCACTCCTCCGCATCCCACATCTCGCGAGCGCGTTCCAGCAGCCGCTTCGCCTCTGACTTCTCCATGCCCCTCCCCCTGACCAGGGATGGAGTTTCGCACGACGACCGAGGGGATATCGGAAGGGGGGTCGCATAAGGTCCTGATGGCGAGGCCGGCCGTCAACCCGGACGGCCGGACGTCGCCACCCCGGCCTGGGCAGCCGCTCATACGCGCCGCTCATACGCGCCACATCCCCGTTTTTTCGACGTGAACCGTTCTTGCTGGCGGCCGTGCTTGGACCGGCCGTTCAACTGTTCTTCGAGATCGGCTTGACCGGGAAGCCGGACACTGCCTTCAAGCGTTCGGCGGAGGCGATGCAGGGGTTCTTCGGATCGCCGGGCACGTCGATCACGCGGCCGCTGACCACCGGCCTCTTCGCGCCGGTTCGCCGAGGAACCTCGGTCCGGTGTCCAAGGCATCATCCGAGGTGTCGGGGGTGAGGTAGCCGGCTTCGCGGTAGGTGGAGCTGTGGTGGTGCCCGACGCGGTCCGCACGGTGGAGCTCGAGTCAGCCGCTCCCGCCCTGGAACCGGGTGGCGCCCTTATTGCGTCGCGTCGCAGTCCTGGCAGCGGCTCACAGCAGCCCGCCCGGTGTTGCCGTGGGTGGCGCGGAGGGGACTGGAGGGGGCGAGGCGACGCCACGCCCCGGGGGACGGGGCGGGCACCCAGCCGTACAGGGGCGGCCGGATGTCGGACGGCTCGATGTGCGTGCACCCGGGAAGGTGGGCTTTGCCGCTGGCGTGGATGATGATCGCAGCCGCCGACCAGCTGCCCCAATCCCCGGCGGGCGTACTGCTGCGAGGTGCGCGAGGAGCGCAGTCCGCGCAGTTGTCCATCTCATGGCGTTCGCAGTACTGCATGTCCTCACTCTGCCAGGCCGCGCGCTGCTGACCGGGACGATCGATTCAATGCTGCTCGAACCAGCCGAGAATTCTGTTAACCCCCGTAACCAGAAAACCTGGAGCGACGCACAGCAGTCGGGGGCATGGCTGAGCAGGTCTCCTGCCTGGGCCTGGGGATGTGAAGATGACGGTCGTTCAACAGCTTATCCCGTAGGGCCTTCGGTCAGCACAATGAGCACTCCGAATGCGCACTTGGCTCATCCGCCACCTCCCTCGTACCGTCCTCTCGTCGGAAGATCGACCGGCCCGACCTTGAGGAGCCACGTTGGAGCCGCAACACGAAGCACAGACAGGTCTGATCACCCGGCCGCAGATCGCCGACCGCCTGGGCGTCAGACGTCCGGCCGTGTCGAACTGGGCCCGGCGCCACAAGGACTTTCCCGCCCCGGTGCGCTCCGGCGACATGGACCTCTTCCTGGAGGCCGAGATCGCGCGGTGGTTGGTGAACCGCATGGTCCCGCACCGCCAACTGCTGGACGGGGAGCCGCCGGGCACCACCTACGCCGACCGGTTCAGCCGCACAAGCGGTAGGCGACGCCAGGCGGAGCCGAAGGCCGGCGGGAGCCCGTACCCTCACGTGGGCGCCGAGGACAGGAAGGCCGTCGAGAAGTTGATGGGCCGCCTCGCCGAGCGGGTGCGCGGTCCCGCGACGATGGCCGACTTCGTGAACCTCTGCCTCATCGTGATGTATGTGCGCCATGCGGAACCGGATCGCTGGTCGCGGATCGAGAAGGCCATGGCAGTGGGCCAAGGCACCCAGGGCGTGCAGGGCCTCCTGCGCTTCCTCGGCGACGTGGCACAGGAAACGCTGCGCCGGAGCGGCGACCGCACCGACATGCGCGGCAGCCTGCTGCAACTCGAACCGCGGAGCTGGGACGACCTCACCGCAGCGGTACGGACGGCGGCCGGCGCGGGCAGGGGCGCGTTCCAGCTGGTGTGGGAGTCGTTCAGCGCCCGGGAGGGGCTGCAGAGCTTCGAGTTCTGCAGCCCGGTCGGCCTGGCATCACTCGCCGCGGAGCTGGTGCTCGCCCCAGGGCAGAAGGCCACGGTGCTGGACCCCTATATGAGGGGCGGGGAAATGCTGGCGGCCGCGTACCGGCACCTCGGTGACGCGGGCGGGACGTTGTACGGCGAGACCCTCGACGGTCGTCTGCAGGCGGTCGCGAGTCTCTACCTGCTCCACCTCGGCGTGCGGCCGAAGCTGACAAGCACCCGGTCCGACCGGTGGCCGCCGCACCGCGAGCACGGCGCCGATGTCGTACTGACGAACCCCCCGTTCAACATGAGCGACGCACCCGGTCCCGGTCGGCGCACGGGGGACTGGCCGTACGGGGCGCCGCCGCGGGGCAACGACAACTTCGCCTGGGTGCAGTACGTCCTGGGCGCCCTGGTACCCGGCGGTCGAGCAGCGGTGGTCATGCCGGTGAAGGCGGGCAACTCGGTGAGCGCCGCCGAGCGCGAGATCCGTCGTTCGCTGATCCGCAGGGGGGCGGTGGAGTGCGTCATCACGCTGCCGCCCCACCTGTTCTCCGCGACCCCCGTGCCAGTTTCCCTGTGGCTGCTACGACGGGTCGAGCAGCCGGCGCGCGAGGATGTTCTCTTCGTCGACGCCCAGGAGCTGGGGGAGAGGATGCGGCGCCGACGAGTGCTTCGGGACATCGACAGAGAGGCGATCACTGCGCTGGTCCGGCCGTGGCTCGACGGAGAGGCGTGCCCGGACGACGCGGGGAAGCACGTGCTGCGCGTAGCAGCGCAGGGTCTCTCGGCTGTTGCGGTGGCGCGCGCGGAGATCATCGGCGAGGAGTGTTCGCTACGCCCCGCCGACTACCTCGGCGGCGGACACTACGGCGCCGGTCCCGACACGGCGATGCTGCGCGCCGCCAGTGACGACGCGGCAGAGCGCAGGCACAGGCTGGAGCGGGGGGCGCCGGGAACGGAGCACGCCTACCGTACGGGGCCTGGACCGGTGGCCTGGGACGAAGCCGTCCTCGGCGACCTGTGCGAGATCCAGGCCGGGCCTTCGTACACCCGCCTTCCCGCAACGGCACGGACGAGGGACACCGGAGTTCCTCTCGTCTTCCCACAGGATCTCGTCGGAGGGAGGATCGCGGAGGTTACGCGTGAGGGCGTGCCGTGGGAGACGGCCGAGCGCTTCAAGAAGTTCATGGTGCTCGAGAACGACATCGTCTGCGTGCGCACGGGTGCGCAGCAACGGCCCGCGCTGGTCTCCGCCTCCCAGGCCGGCCGGCTGCTCAGTTCGAACGTGACGCGTCTGCGGCTACGTCCCACGGCCGAGGTCGATCCGCTGTACCTGCACGCCTATCTCGGTCTCCGCCACGCGCGGGAGTGGATGTCCCACCGCGCCGCAGCCACAGCCGCCCCCTCACTGAGCTCCGCGGCTCTGGGCCACCTTCCCGTGCGCTTCCCGCCCATGGGGCAGCAACGCCGGTGTGTGGAACTCCTCAGCGATCTCGGCCGGCGCGTCGAGGCGTACGAGGAGTACGCCGCCGCTCTCGGCCGGCTGCGCGGCGAACTCGCTGAACACCTGCTGCACGGCTCGGCCGAACCGCTGTGACGGCCCACCGCCGGCCGGCACCCCAGACCCGTCCCTCGTCCCCTTCCTCCGTGACCACCGAAAGGACCGAGTCCATGCCCGAACCGACAGCCCCATCCGGACGCACCTGGCGGCTGTGGCTTGCGCTGTACGTCGCGTGTTCCTTGGTGGTCGGCCTGGTGGTGAGTCTGCTCGTGCTCCGATCAGGCGCCGACACCACCGATGCCATGCTCACCGGGGGAGGCGGCTTCGCGACGTCCTTCGGCCTCTGCCTCGCACTGCCCGCGGCGGTGCGCGAACTCAAGCGGCTGGACTGAACGGTGGTCAGCGCCTGGCCGCGGGCGAGGCGAAGTCGGCGATGGGCCTACGCAGGGGTTCGTCCGCGGACCCCTGGATTGGAATGGGTGTCCAGGCCGAGCACGCAGAATGCGTCCCACCAGCCCGCCTGGACCGCGGGCAGTGGGTGCCATCGGGCTCGCGAGATGTCCCTGCGCCCCTTCGGGCGACCGCTGACCCTCCGCGGACTCAGCTGACCAGCCCCGATCCGAGATCATCAGACTTTGCAATCGCCCTGCTCCGGAGAGCCGAACTCCGCTGTCCCACAGTTGTCACCCAACTCCGGCCCCTGAACTCAGGGCTGGTAAGAGAGAAGAGCCGGCAAGCCAGAGTGGTCCGTGCTTTCCATCGTCACGATGACCTGCTTGCCGGTGGCGTCGCCGAGAAGGCGGACAAATTTCTCGACACCGGAGAACCGGGCCGCATCTGTCACATCGGAAGGGTCGAAGGTGAATTCGATCTGGTCCGCATCGAAGAAATAACAGCTGAACGTGACATCGTCCACACTGACGGACAACGCCGCAGATTCGTCCGCATCCGTACTGAGACGGTGAAAGATCTCATCTGCTTCGGGAACGACTTCAAGCGGATCGACCTCTGCCAGTGTCCATGCAAAATGAGTTTGCCATCCCGTTCGGCGCAGTGCGCGCAGGGCGCTCTCCCAGTCCGCCGTATCCACATCGAACACCAGCACATCGCGCAACGCGCCGTCGACGACGAAATCTTCTTCTCTGTAGTGCAGTGTCCCATCGCTGGACATCACAGGAACCCTTCGAACGTGGAGGCTCTTCCAACCTGGGCGCCTGGCAGGCCGGTTGGCCAAGGGCGACGTTGAAGAAAAAATGAAGCTCCTGGTAGATGGGTTGTCGACCAAGATCAACCTGTCTGCCCGGAGCTTCACGTGCTTGTCTACCCATCGGGGATGGATCTGTCCAGTTCGGCCCTGCGCTACCTGACCGAGCTGCTAATACTCCAGCTGTAGATCTTGATCACGACTGTTGGAGGGCCTGACGTTGGTAGTGGCCGCTCCGTGCACGGGCCTGGTGTCGTCGGCGCCAGCATGACCAACTGAGCCAACTGGGCTCCTACGACGGGGTCAGAACTGGAATGACTCGTCATCGTCACCGTCATCGTCGATGCTTTCGGGTACGACCTTGTAGTTCGGGACGGTCACGCTCCGATCGCGTTCGGGAACGTAGACGGAGTCCATGGGAACGTCGTCAGGTACGGGTACGCGTGACAGGTGGATGCCGAACAGACAGGTGGAGCACCAGAATGATGCGTACCCGACCCTGTCGGCGACAAGACCGGTAAAGGCCAGGTTGAGTGTTCTGGCGCCACAGTTGGGGCACGCGTCGGGGGGCGAATCCGGCAGCAGTTCGTAGGCGCGAACGTACGCGGCGAGCCAGTCCTTCCAACTCGCCCTGTTCTCGGCGATGTCATTCACTTTCGCTGCTCCGGTTCTCCGGGTGGTCGTCCCACCAGCCGTCCTCGTGGGCATACGCCTCATCTTCCCATGCCTTGAGCGTTGCCTCGTCCTTCGGTATCGGTGCACCCCGTTTTATCTGGTCCACGTGGAATCTTTCGTGGGCGAGTGTTCGCGCCAGTTGTTCGTTGTCGTAGAAGGCGTCCCGGTACAGGTTGATGTGGGTTGCAGACGGGGTACTTCCGTAGAGACCGCTGACCGACTTCTTTATCTCGATTCTGATCCCGCGAAGGTCGATGGAGTAACGCGCAGCCACGTCCCGGACGCTCGCCATGGTCATCGGGACCGGTGGACCGTTACGTGGCCGCCTCCGTGCTCGCTGCAAGAGGCCGTCGCCGCGATCCGCAGCGGCGACATCTCTGGCGCCCTGCTCGCCTGCGTCTTTGGCTGCGTTCTTGGCGGCGTCTTCTGCGGCGGTTTTGCCTGCGGCGGAGCCGCCGTCGGTGGCGATGGCGAGGAGGATGTTGCCGACGAGGCGGCCGCTTGCTTCGGAGCCGTCGGAGCCCCAGCCGGTGCCGAGGATGATGCCGGGGAGGCGTTCGGGGTGCTGGGTCATGTCGACCAGGCCTGCGGCGGTGGCGTTGAGGTGGGTCAGGTACTGCGCCGGGTGGGTGAGGTTATAGGGGTCCATCGGGTTCAGGCCGCGGACGAACTTGTCCAGGTCGGTCAGTGAACGGACGAGGCCGCCGACGAAGTGTTCTCCTGCGATGGGGAGGGCTTTGCCGACATCGCCGAGGTCGTTCTGCATGCGGTCGGTGAAGTCCGGCTTGGCCGGGGCGAGCGCGGTCGCGGTCCTGATCGCGGCCACGGCTCGGTTCGCGGCGGCGTCGCGCTGGCTGCGGGCGGCGTCGAGAGTCTCTTTGGCGGCCTGCTTGTCCTTCGCGCCAGGGTCGGTGAACGCAGCCGGCGCGACGGGCTTGGTGCCGGGGTCTTTGCCGTCGTCGACCTTGTCGTTGTAGGCCTTCACGTCATCGTGGTACGTGTCGACGCTCGCGTTGTACGCATTTGCCGCCGTCTTGCGTGCCGTGACGCTCCGCTTCCACAGGCGGACAGCCTCTTCGGCCTGGCCTCGTGCCCACTCCACGGTGTCGGCGTAGGTGTCCAGGGCCAGTCCGGCGTCCGCGCAAGCCTGCGCGGCCTTGGCCCATTTCGCAGGTTGGGTCTGGAACTTGGCCCGGAAGGCCTCGGCGCCGAGGCCGTCCCAGTCACCTGGGTCCAGGTGCGCGAGTCCGGTGTGGCCGGTGTCGAAGGCCACGTAGAGCTTCGCCAGATGACGGGCGGCGGTGCGGATCTTCCCTGCGTCCCCGTGGAGCAGTTCGTCCGGCTGGTCGGTCTGCCCGAGCTGCTGCTCGGCGACGTGCGCGCCCATGTGGTCGGCGATGTGGTCGCCCTTGTCCTCGACCCAGTCCGCCGCGTCGTCGAGCCCCACATGATCGAGGCCGTCGCCGACGATGTGGGCACCGTCGTCGATGATCTCGCCGGCCTTCTTCTTGGCCTTGCCGAGCAGCTTCTCGCCACCGCCACCGATCTTGTTGACGGCTCCACGAAGGCTGAACCCCATACCCGCCACCCCCCGACGGCAGTACGACCGTCACATGAACCTAGCAACCAGCCGTGACAGCGTCATCACCACGCGGTCTCCGGGGAGTTGAGGACCCTCGGATGCGTGGGTGCGTACTCTCGCGTCGGGCTCGCGACTCCTCCGGACAATACGAAAGCGGATGGCGCCGATTGACCGCCAGATGTGGTGCGGAAGCGGTACGGGTTCTCCAATGGGTCTGGACAACACAAAAGGCCCGGGTCATTGACCTGGGCCTTCTTTATGGAGCGGATGACGGGAATCGAACCCGCGCTCTGAGCTTGGGAAGCTCATGTTCTACCATTAAACTACATCCGCGAAAAGGCTCCCGAGGGGGCTTCGGGGACACTCTACCGCACGTGGGGGTGGGGCGGGGGGAGGTGGGGGTGGAGGGGTAGGTTCGGGGGTGGTGTTGCTGCGTGGGCGGGGCGGTGGGTTCCCCTAATGTGTGGGTTTGTCGGCCACACGGAGTTGGGGAAGGGGCTTCATGGAGCGCACTGTCGTTCGTTGTGCGGAGGGGCATGTGTTCACCACCGGGTCGTTCCCGCTGCAGCAGTTGGGGGCGCAGCGGTTGGGGCCTGGGCGGCTGGTCAGGTGTCCGAGGTGTGCGCGGCTGCGGCACGCCGTGCCCGTCGGGGATGGCGCCGGCGGGGAGAAGTAGGGCGGGCCGCAGGGGTTAGGGTCGTTCCGTGCTTCTCTCAGACAAGGACATCCGGACCGAGATCGACAACGGGCGTGTGCGGGTCGACCCGTTCGAGCCGTCGATGGTGCAGCCGTCGAGCATCGACGTGCGCCTGGACCGGTTCTTCCGGGTGTTCGAGAACCACCGGTATCCGCACATCGACCCGGCGGTCGAGCAGCCCGACCTGACGCGGTTGGTGGAGCCGGAGGGGGACGACGCCTTCATCCTGCATCCGGGGGAGTTCGTGCTGGCCTCGACGTACGAGGTCATCACGCTGCCGGACGATGTGGCGTCGCGTCTTGAGGGGAAGTCGAGCCTGGGGCGGCTCGGGCTGCTGACGCATTCGACGGCGGGCTTCATCGACCCGGGTTTCTCCGGGCACGTGACGCTGGAGCTGTCGAACGTGGCGACGCTGCCCATCAAGCTCTGGCCGGGGATGAAGATCGGGCAGCTGTGTCTGTTCCGGCTGACGTCGCCGGCCGAGTTCCCCTACGGCTCGCAGCAGTACGGCTCGCGCTACCAGGGGCAGCGCGGGCCGACCGCCTCCAGGTCGTACCTGAACTTCCACCGCACCCAGGTGTGAGGGGGCGGCAGGACCTCAGGGGTGCATCCGCGCGCCCTTGAGCGTCTTGTCGACGGCGTTGCGCGGGCCGTAGACGGCCAGGCCCACCAGGTCGAGGCCGGCGGTCGGGACGGCGCGGACGGCCGCGCGGTTGTCGGCGTCGTTGCCGGTCGAGAAGAGGTCGGCGGTGAAGACGGCGCTGGGCAGGACGCGGGACAGCGCCCGGGTGTGGGCGGCGGTCAGTACGTCCTTGCCGCCCTCGAAGACCAGCACCGGCTGGCGGAACATCGGCAGGTAGGCGGTGCCGTCGGCGTCCTCGTAGGGCTCGCCGACGACTTCGGGCAGCTGCGTGCCGAGGCCGCTCACCAGGAACGCGGTCACGTTGAGCCGTTGCCACGGCTCCAGGTCCTCCCGCAGCAGCACGGCGATCTTCGTATCGAAAGCTGTGGTCATACGCCCAGCCTGCGGGCCGCGCGCAAGGGGCGTCTTGTACGTTCCTGGCGCATCGGAGCGTCAGCGCGTACGTTCCCCGGGCATACGCTCCCGGCCCTCAGATCAGCGGCAGCTTGAACAGCATCAGCAGCGCCACCAGTTGGATCGAGGACGCGCCCAGCGCCTTGTGCCACGGCAGGTCGTGGGACTTGCCGACCATCGACGTCATCAGGGCCGCGCACGCCAGCCAGGTGAGCCAGCCCAGCAGCTGGACGAAGCCGTTGCCGCCGCCCAGGAAGAGGGCGAAGAAGAGCCGGGGGGCGTCGGTGAGGGACGTGATGAGCATGGCCAGGCCGATGGTCGGCGCCCAGGCGCCGTCGCCGCCGAGCTGGCGGGCCAGCGTGTTGGTGACTGCGCCGAGCGTGAGGCCGCACAAGGTGACGGCGATGCCCGTGGTGACGACCCAGGGGACGCTGGCGGTCAGGGTCGCGTCGAGGACGTCTTTGCGGGCGGCGTCGAAGCCGAAGACGGCGAGCAGGCCGTAGAGGAAGGTGACGGTGAGCGCGGGTCCCCACATGGTGTGGTCGCGCATCTGCCAGAAGGTGCGGCCGGGGCGCAGCAGGATGCCGCTCAGCAGCGGCTTCCAGTGCAGCCGCGGGCCTGCGGGCGGGGCCGCGCTCTGCCCTGCCCGGTAGGTCGCCACATTGTCCTCGGCGTACGCGTACGGGTCGGCCAGCGGGGCCGGCTCGCCCATCGTGAACGCCCGCGTGTGGCCGGGGGCGTCGTCGTACGCGGGCGGCTGGCCGTAGGGCTGCCGGCCGTCGTACGGGCCGGGGGCGTCGTACGACGGGTCGTACGGGCCGCCGTACGGGCTCTGGCCGCCGGACCCCGAGGGCGCGTACGGGCCGTGCCCCGGGGGATATCCGCCGGGGGCGTTCTGGTCCTGTCCTCGTCGGTTCTCGAATCCAGCCACGCCTTCGAACGTACCCGCTGCCCGCCGCCCCGGCGCCGGACGGCCGGTACGGGGTGCCGCTTTGCTGCCAACCTGTGACACGCCGGGCGGCACCCCGTGGACGCTGCGGCGGTCAGCCCGCTGCCGCGCCCGAGGCGGAGTCCGCGGCAACCGCCGCGGCCGGTGTGCGCACGGAGTCCAGCAGCAGCTGGGCCACGTCCACGACCTGGAGGGACTCCTTGGCCTTGCCGTCGTTCTTCTTGCCGTTGACGGAGTCGGTGAGCATGACCAGGCAGAACGGGCAGGCGGTGGAGACGATGTCCGGGTCGAGGGAGAGGGCCTCGTCGACGCGCTCGTTGTTGATGCGCTTGCCGATCCGCTCCTCCATCCACATCCGGGCGCCGCCGGCGCCGCAGCAGAAGCCGCGCTCCTTGTGGCGGTGCATCTCCTCGCTGCGCAGGCCCGGCACCTTGGCGATGATCTCCCGCGGGGGCGTGTAGACCTTGTTGTGCCGGCCCAGGTAGCAGGGGTCGTGGTAGGTGATCAGGCCCTCGACCGGGGTGACCGGGACCAGGCGGCCCTCGTCCACCAGGGTCTGCAGCAGCTGGGTGTGGTGGATGACCTCGTACTCGCCGCCGAGCTGCGGGTACTCGTTGGCGATGGTGTTGAAGCAGTGCGGGCAGGTCGCGACGATCTTCTTCGACGCCTTGGGCTTCTTCGTCGAGGGGTCCTCGTCATCCTCGCCGAAGGCCATGTTGAGCATGGCCACGTTCTCCATGCCGAGCTGCTGGAAGAGGAACTCGTTGCCCAGGCGCCGGGGTGAATCCCCGGTGCAGTTCTCCTCGCCGCCCATGATGGCGAAGTTGACGCCCGCGATGTGCAGGAGTTCGGCGAAGGCCTTGGTGGTCTTCTTGGCGCGGTCCTCCAGCGAGCCGGCGCAGCCGACCCAGTACAGGTACTCGACCTCGGTCAGGTCCTCGACGTCCTCGCCGACGACCGGCACCTCGAAGTCGACCTCCTTGACCCAGGCGAGGCGCTGCTTCTTGGGCAGGCCCCAGGGGTTGCCCTTCTTCTCCAGGTTCTTGAGCATCGTGCCCGCCTCGGACGGGAAGGACGACTCGATCATCACCTGGTAGCGGCGCATGTCGATGATGTGGTCGATGTGCTCGATGTCGACCGGGCACTGCTCGACGCAGGCGCCGCAGGTGGTGCAGGACCACAGGACGTCGGGGTCGATGACCCCGTTCTCCTCGGCGGTGCCGATCAGCGGGCGCTCGGCCTCGGCGAGGGCCGCGGCGGGGACGCCGGCCAGCTGCTCGGGGGTGGCCTGCTCCTCGCCCTCGGCGTTCTTGCCGCCGCCGGCCAGCAGGTAGGGGGCCTTGGCGTGGGCGTGGTCGCGCAGCGACATGACCAGCAGCTTGGGTGACAGCGGCTTGCCGGTGTTCCAGGCCGGGCACTGCGACTGGCAGCGGCCGCACTCGGTGCAGGTGGAGAAGTCGAGGATGCCCTTCCAGGAGAACTGCTCGACCTGGGAGACGCCGAAGACGTCGTCCTCGCCCGGGTCCTCGAAGTCGATCGGCACACCGTTGCTGGTCATCGGCTGGAGCGCGCCGAGCGCGACGGGGCCGTGCGCGTTGCGCTTGAACCAGATGTTGAAGAAGGCCAGGAAGCGGTGCCAGGCCACGCCCATGTTCGTGTTCAGGCCGAGCACGATCGCCCAGATCATGGTGACGCTGAGCTTGACCATGGCGGTGGCGTAGACGACGTTCTGCAGCGTTTCCGTGCTCAGCCCGCGGAAGCCCGCGACGAGCGGGTACGAGGCGAAGTACGCGGCCTCGTAGTGGTCGACGCCGTGCAGGGCGCCCTCCAGGGCGCGCAGGGTCAGGATCGCCAGGCCGATGACCAGGACGACGTACTCCACGAAGTACGCCTGCCACGCCGTGGAGCCGGCGAAGCGGGACTTGCGGCCCGCCCGGGAGGGCAGGTTCATCAGCCGGACGGCGATCAGCGTGATGATGCCCAGGGTGGTCAGCGCGGTGATGAACTCGACGTAGACCTCGTAGGGCAGCCAGTCGCCGATCCAGGGCAGGATCCAGTCGGCCTTGAAGAGCTGGCCGTAGGCGTTGACGATCGTCAGGCCCAGGGTGAGGAAGCCGACCGCGACGAACCAGTGGGCGACGCCGATGACGCCCCACTTGTTCATCCGGGTGTGGCCGACGAACTCCCGCAGCAGGGTCGTCGTACGCGCCTGCGGGTCGTTGGTGCGGCTGCCGGCCGGTACGGGCCTGCCGAGCCGGATGAACCGGTAGATCTGCGCGATGGCGAGGCCGATGAGCGCGACGCCGACCGCGGTGAGGACCAGCGACACGATGATCGCGGCGAGTTGCATGGGGGCTCCTCGGGCCTGCGCACGGTGAACAGTGACGGACGGGACAGCGGACTACTAAGCGGTAACTTAATGCGGTCCTGGCTGAGATTACCCGGGATCGAGGGGGTCATAAAGCCGCACCACTGGTGATCTGTGTCGCGCGCCGCACACGCGTCATGTATGCCACGCCGATCCGATTGAAACCCGGGCGACCGTGACACATATGGATGAGGCCGACACGGAGTGCGGGGACCAGGGACGCGGGGCGCAGGGAGGCGAGGCGACATGCGGGCGGTGCTGCGCTGGACGGCGATCGGCGCCGGCCTGCTCCTGGTGCTCACCGCGGGCCTGTGCCTGGCCTCCTACCGAAAATTCAGCGCGAACATCACCACCGACAGCGCCGCCGAGAAGGTGCTGGCCGAATACGCCGCCCAGCGCCCGCCGGCGCTGGTGCCGCAGGCCAGCAACATCCTGGTGCTGGCTGCCGACGACCCCGCGCCCGCCCCTGCCCCCGCTGCCGCCGGGCGGGACGCCGCCGTACTGCTCCACCTGTCGGCCGACCGCACACGCGCCGCCGCGGTCGGTGTGCCGCGCGACCTGCAGGTCGGCGTCCCCGGCTGTCGCAGGCCCGGCGGCGGCAGCGCACCGGCCGCGTACGAGCCCTTCGGCGCCGCCTTCCGCAGCGGTGGCGCCGCCTGCTCCATCCGGGCGTTCGAGCAGCTGTCGGGGGTGCGGATCGACCACCACCTGGTGGTGGACGTGGCCCGCTTCGGCCGGCTGGCCCGCGCCGTCGACGGCGGCAGAAAGGGCGGCGCGGGGGCCGGCGGCGGCGCAAGGGCGGGCGGTGCGGGGGCCGACCCACGCGGGGGCCTGCTGCAGGCACTGGCCGGGGCGGCGGGCGCGGCCAGGGGCGGCCGCGGGTCGCTGGCGCACCCGGCGCGGCTCTTCGGGCTGCTGGACACCGCCACCTCGGGGATCACCGCCGACCCCGGGCTCAGCTCGCTGTCCGCGCTCTACGGCCTGGCCGGCGCCCTGCGCGGCCTGCCCGCCGGAGGGGTGACCCTGGTCACCCTGCCCACGGCGCCGGCCGGAAGCGCGGCGCAAGGCGCAGCCCGCGGCAAGGTGCTGCGCCATCCCGCCGCCGACCGGCTGTTCGCCGCCCTGCGGGCGGACCGGCCGGTCGCAGGGGACCCGGAGCCGTGAGCCCGCACGGGCAGCCGGGTGCGCGGCCCGCACTTCGCAAAGTTGAGTCGCTGCGACTCACCTCTGTTGACAGAAGAAAACCGCTCGGGCACTCTTGAGTCAGTTCCACTCAAGTCAGCAGGAGGATTTCACCATGGCACGTGCGGTCGGCATCGACCTGGGCACGACTAATTCCGTCGTCAGCGTTCTCGAAGGCGGCGAGCCCACCGTCATCACCAACGCAGAGGGCGCCAGGACCACGCCGTCCGTCGTCGCCTTCGCCAAGAACGGCGAGGTGCTCGTCGGCGAGGTGGCCAAGCGCCAGGCGGTCACCAACGTCGACAGGACCGTCCGGTCGGTCAAGCGCCACATGGGCACCGACTGGAAGATCAACCTGGACGGCAAGGACTTCAACCCGCAGCAGATGAGCGCCTTCATCCTGCAGAAGCTCAAGCGGGACGCGGAGTCGTACCTGGGCGAGAAGGTCACCGACGCGGTGATCACCGTCCCCGCGTACTTCAACGACTCCGAGCGGCAGGCCACCAAGGAGGCCGGCGAGATCGCCGGTCTGAACGTGCTGCGGATCGTGAACGAGCCGACCGCGGCGGCGCTGGCGTACGGCCTGGACAAGGACGACCAGACGATCCTGGTCTTCGACCTCGGCGGCGGCACCTTCGACGTGTCGCTGCTGGAGATCGGTGACGGCGTCGTCGAGGTCAAGGCCACCAACGGCGACAACCACCTCGGTGGCGACGACTGGGACCAGCGGGTCGTGGACTACCTGGTCAAGCAGTTCCAGTCCGGCCACGGCGTGGACCTGGGCCGCGACAAGATGGCCCTGCAGCGTCTGCGCGAGGCGGCGGAGAAGGCCAAGATCGAGCTGTCCAGCTCCACCGAGACCTCGATCAACCTGCCCTACATCACCGCGTCCGCCGAGGGCCCGCTGCACCTGGACGAGAAGCTCACCAGGGCGCAGTTCCAGCAGCTGACCAGCGACCTGCTGGAGCGCTGCAAGACCCCCTTCCACAACGTCATCAAGGACGCCGGCATCCAGCTGTCCGAGATCGACCACGTGGTCCTGGTCGGCGGCTCCACCCGTATGCCGGCCGTGGCCGAGCTGGTGCGCGAGCTGACCGGCGGCAAGGACGCCAACAAGGGCGTCAACCCCGACGAGGTCGTCGCCATCGGCGCGTCCCTGCAGGCCGGTGTGCTCAAGGGCGAGGTCAAGGACGTCCTGCTGCTCGACGTCACCCCGCTGTCCCTCGGTATCGAGACCAAGGGCGGCATCATGACCAAGCTGATCGAGCGCAACACGACCATCCCGACCAAGCGCTCGGAGATCTTCACCACCGCCGAGGACAACCAGCCGTCGGTGCAGATCCAGGTCTACCAGGGCGAGCGCGAGATCGCCGCGTACAACAAGAAGCTCGGGATGTTCGAGCTGACCGGTCTGCCGCCGGCCCCGCGCGGGATGCCGCAGATCGAGGTCACCTTCGACATCGACGCGAACGGCATCATGCACGTCGGCGCCAAGGACCTCGGCACCGGCAAGGAGCAGCGGATGACCGTCACCGGCGGCTCCTCGCTGCCCAAGGACGAGGTCGACCGGATGCGCCAGGAGGCCGAGCAGTACGCGGACGAGGACCACAAGCGCCGCGAGGCCGCCGAGACCCGCAACCAGGGCGAGCAGCTGGCCTACCAGACCGAGAAGTTCATCGCGGACAACAAGGACAAGCTCCCCGAGGACGTGAAGTCCGAGGTCGAGGCCGCCATCGCGGACCTCAAGGAGAAGCTCAAGAACGAGTCCACCGACGGTGAGAACACCGCGGCGATCCGCGAGGCCACCGAGAAGGTCGCGGCGGTCAGCCAGAAGCTCGGCCAGGCGCTGTACGCCAACGCGCAGGCCGACGCCCCGGCCGGTGCCCAGGCCGACGCCGGCGCCGACCAGGCAGGCCCCGCCGACGACGACGTCGTGGACGCCGAGATCGTGGACGACGAGAACAACAAGAGGGACGGTGCCGCGTGACGGAGGAGCCGAAGGGCTTCGACTCGGAGCCCGACGTCCCTTCCGAGGCCAGCGACAAGCAGCCGGATGCCGCCAAGGACGCCGGGGCCGCCGAGGAGGCGGCCGCGGGGTCGGGCGGCGGGGACGCCAAGGAGCTGACGGCCCTGCGGGCACAGCTGGACCAGGTGCGCACCGCGCTCAACGAGCGCACCGCGGACCTGCAGCGGCTGCAGGCCGAGTACCAGAACTACCGCCGCCGGGTGGAGCGGGACCGGATCGCCGTCAAGGAGATCGCGGTCGCCAACCTGCTCACCGAGCTGCTCCCGGTGCTGGACGACATCGGCCGGGCGCGTGAGCACGGCGAGCTGGTCGGCGGCTTCAAGTCGGTCGCCGAGTCGCTGGAGACGGTCGCGGCGAAGCTGGGGCTGCAGCAGTTCGGCAAGGAGGGCGAGCCCTTCGACCCGCTGGTGCACGAGGCCCTGATGCACAGTTACTCGCCGGATGTCACGCAGACCACATGCGTGCAGATCCTCCAGCCCGGGTACCGCCTGGGTGAGCGCAATCTGCGGCCCGCCAGGGTCGCGGTCGCCGAGCCGCAGCCGGGCGCCGGAAAGGGCGACGAGGCGGCGGAGGACCAGGACACGGCAGTGGACGCGGCGGACGACGAGGAGACCGGTGGCCCGGACCAGGGCTGACGGAGCAGCGGGAGCGGAGAGGAGGGACGCCGGGGATGAGCATCAGTAGGGACCTGCTGGAAAAGGACCTGTACAAGGTCCTCGGCGTCCCCAAGGACGCCACCGACGCCGAGATCAAGAAGGCGTACCGGAAGCTCGCGCGCGAGTTCCACCCGGACGCCAACAAGGGCGACGCCAAGGCCGAGGAGCGCTTCAAGGAGATCTCCGAGGCCAACGACGTGCTCTCCGACGCCAAGCGGCGCAAGGAGTACGACGAGGGCCGCGCGCTGTTCGGCACCGGCGGCTTCCGCCCGGGTCCCGGCGCGGGCGGCACCGGCGGCTTCAACTTCGACCTGGGCGACCTCTTCGGCGGCGCCCAGGGCGGCCCCGGCGGCACCACCACGACCGGCGGCCAGGGCGGCGGCTTCGGCGGCGGCCTCGGGGACGTCTTCGGCGGGCTGTTCAACCGCGGCGGCGGCACCAGGGTGCAGCCCAGGCGCGGGCAGGACATCGAGTCCGAGGTCACCCTGAGCTTCACCGAGGCCGTGGACGGCGCGACCGTTCCGCTGCGCATGTCCTCGCAGGCGCCCTGCAAGGCGTGCTCGGGCACCGGCGACAAGAACGGCACCCCCCGGGTGTGCCCGACCTGCGTCGGCACCGGGCAGGTCTCGCGCGGCGGCGGTGGCGGCTTCTCGCTCACCGACCCGTGCGTGGACTGCAAGGGCCGCGGCCTGATCGCCGAGACGCCCTGCGACGTCTGCCACGGCAGCGGGCGGGCCAAGAGCTCGCGCACCATGCAGGTCCGCATCCCCGCCGGGGTGACCGACGGGCAGCGGATCAGGCTGCGCGGCAAGGGCGCACCCGGCGAGCGCGGCGGCCCCGCGGGCGACCTGTACGTGGTCGTGCACGTCGGACGGCACCCGGTCTTCGGCCGCAAGGACGCCAACCTCACGGTGACCGTGCCGGTCAGCTTCGTGGAGGCGGCGCTCGGCGGCGACGTCAAGGTGCCGACGCTGGGCGGCCCCCCGGTCACCCTCAAACTGCCCCCGGGCACTCCGAACGGCCGCACCTTGCGGGCGCGCGGCAAGGGCGCGGTGCGCAAGGACGGGTCGCGCGGCGACCTGCTGGTCACCGTCGAGGTGGCGGTGCCGGAGAAGACCGAGGGCAAGGCGCTGGACGCGCTGGAGGCCTACCGGGAGGCGACCGGGGACGCCGACCCGCGGGCCGAGCTGTTCAAGGCGGCAAAGGGAGCGTGAACGGATGAGCATCGACGGCCGGATGGACGGTACGGCGCCCGGGCCGGGACCGCGTGGTCCCGGCGGCCCGCGCGGCCGCAACCCGTACCAGCTGACCGAGGAGTCCCCGGTCTACGTCATCTCGGTGGCGGCCGAGCTGTCGGGTCTGCACCCGCAGACCCTGCGGCAGTACGACCGCCTCGGCCTGGTCTCGCCCGACCGCACGGCCGGGCGGGGCCGCCGCTACTCGGCCCGCGACATCGAGCAGCTGCGCGAGGTGCAGCGGCTCTCCCAGGACGACGGCATCAACCTCGCCGGCATCAAGCGGATCATCGAACTGGAGAACCAGGTCGCCGCGCTGCAGGCGAGGGTCGCCGAGCTGACCGCCACGGTCGAGGGCGCCGCCGCCGTCATCCAGCAGCGCGAGGCGGCGGTGCACGCGTCGTACCGCCGCGACCTGGTGCCGTACCAGGATGTGCAGCACACCAGTGCGCTGGTCGTGTGGCGCCCCAAGTCGTCGTCCTGAGCGGCGGCCGTCCGACCGGGCAGGGCGGCCGGTCTCAGGCCGAGCCCATCGCCCGGGTCAGGGCGATCTCGATGACGACGCGGTGCGGGTTGGGCGCCGGGGTGCGGCCGTAGCGTTCCGCGTAGCGGGCGACCGCGTCCGCGACGCGCTCGGGGTCCTCCGAGACCGTCGCGAGGCCTTCGAGCGTCGCCCAGCGCCCCCGCTCGACCTGGCAGACCGCGACCTGCGCCCCCTCGGGGCCCGCGGCCCGCACATGGGCCGCCTTCGCGCTCGCGGTGTTGGTGATCACCCGTGCCAGTCCGGCCTCCGGGTCGTAGGTGACCCCGACCGGTACGACGTGCGGCGAGCCGTCGGGGCGCCGCGTGGTCAGGGTGCACAGGTGGTACTCGCGCCAGAAGGCGAGATAGCCGGCCTCGGGGGCGCGGGGGTCACGTCGAACCATGCGACGACGGTAACCCGCCCCGCCGGTCCGCAGGCCCGTCCCCCGACCTGGGGTGACGGGCCGCTGCCTTCGCCCCGTCAGGGCCGGTCGCTTTTTCTCGTGACGAGCCGTCGGATGTTCGCCGTGTCGGGCTGCGGAAGTGAAGTTGAGTGGAATAGACTCAAGATGGTTCATGTTCCTTTACGCAATACGCCAGCACCTTGAGGAGGACCAGGCCCGTGGATGCCGAGCTGACCAACAAGAGCCGGGAAGCGCTCAACGCCGCCAACACGCGGGCGGTCGCCGAGGGCAACCCGGACCTGACGCCCGCGCACCTGCTGCTCGCCCTGCTGAGCGGCACCGACAACGAGAACGTGCTCGACCTGCTCACCGCCGTCGGCGCCGACCCGGCGGAGGTCACCGAGCAGACCCGGCGCCTGGTGGAGGCGCTGCCCAAGGTGCAGGGCTCCACGGTGGCGCCCCCGCAGGCCAACCGCGAACTGCTGGCCGTCATCGCGGACGCCGCCGAGCGGGCCAAGGAGCTGGGGGACGCGTACCTTTCGACTGAGCACCTGCTGATCGGGACCGCCGTCAAGGGCGGCCAGGCCGGCGACCTGCTCACCCGTCAGGGGGCCGGCGGCAAGGAGCTGCTGACCGCCTTCGAGACCGCCCGTGGGGGGCAGCGCGTGACCAGCCAGGACCCGGAAGGCACGTACAAGGCGCTGGAGAAGTACGGCACCGACTTCACCGCGGCGGCCCGCGAAGGCAGGCTCGACCCGGTCATCGGCCGCGACCAGGAGATCCGCCGCGTCGTCCAGGTGCTCTCCCGCCGCACCAAGAACAACCCGGTGCTGATCGGCGAGCCCGGCGTCGGCAAGACCGCGGTCGTCGAGGGCCTGGCCCAGCGCATCGTCAAGGGCGACGTGCCCGAGTCGCTGCGCAACAAGAGGCTGGTCTCGCTCGACCTCGGCGCGATGGTCGCCGGCGCCAAATACCGCGGAGAGTTCGAGGAGCGGCTCAAGGCGGTGCTCGCCGAGATCAAGGACAGCGACGGCCGCATCATCACCTTCATCGACGAGCTGCACACCGTCGTCGGCGCGGGCGCGGGCGGCGACTCGGCCATGGACGCGGGCAACATGCTCAAGCCGATGCTCGCCCGCGGCGAGCTGCGCATGGTCGGCGCGACCACGCTGGACGAGTACCGCGAGCGGATCGAGAAGGACCCGGCCCTGGAGCGGCGCTTCCAGCAGGTGCTGGTCGCCGAGCCGACCGTCGAGGACACCGTCGCGATCCTGCGCGGCCTCAAGGGCCGCTACGAGGCGCACCACAAGGTGCAGATCGCCGACTCCGCGCTGGTCGCCGCCGCGACCCTGTCCGACCGCTACATCACCTCGCGCTTCCTGCCCGACAAGGCCATCGACCTGGTGGACGAGTCCGCCTCCCGGCTGCGCATGGAGATCGACTCCTCGCCCGTCGAGATCGACGAGCTGCAGCGGGCCGTCGACCGGCTGCGCATGGAGGAGATGGCGCTCAAGAACGAGACCGACCCCGCATCGGTGCAGCGGCTGGAGAAGCTGCGCAAGGACCTCGCCGACCGCGAGGAGGACCTGCGCGGCCTGACCGCCCGCTGGGAGAAGGAGAAGCAGGGCCTCAACCGGGTCGGCGAACTCAAGGAGCACCTGGACGACATCGACACCCGCATCGACCGCGCCCAGCGCGACGGCGACTTCGAGACCGCGTCCAAGCTGCTCTACGCCGAGAAGCCCAAGCTGGAGGCGGAGCTGGAGGAGGCCACCAGGGAGGAGCAGGAGGCCGCCTCCCAGGGACCCTCGGCGAACATGGTCAAGGAGGAGGTCGGCCCCGACGACATCGCCGACGTCGTCGCCGCCTGGACCGGCATCCCGGCCGGGCGCCTGCTGGAGGGCGAGACGCAGAAGCTGCTGCGGATGGAGGAGGAGCTGGGCCGCCGGCTCATCGGCCAGACCGAGGCGGTGCGCGCCGTCTCCGACGCGGTACGCCGCTCCCGCTCCGGCATCGCCGACCCCGACCGCCCCACCGGCTCCTTCCTCTTCCTCGGCCCGACCGGCGTCGGCAAGACCGAGCTGGCCAAGGCGCTGGCCGACTTCCTCTTCGACGACGAGCGGGCCATGGTCCGCATCGACATGAGCGAGTACGGCGAGAAGCACTCGGTCGCCCGGCTGGTCGGCGCCCCTCCCGGCTACGTCGGCTACGAGGAGGGCGGCCAGCTCACCGAGGCGGTGCGCCGCCGCCCGTACAGCGTGATCCTGCTCGACGAGGTCGAGAAGGCGCACCCCGAGGTCTTCGACGTGCTGCTCCAGGTGCTGGACGACGGCCGGCTCACCGACGGGCAGGGCCGCACGGTCGACTTCCGCAACGCCATCCTCATCCTGACCTCGAACCTGGGCAGCCAGTACCTGGTCGACCCGTCGCTGAGCGACGAGCAGAAGCGGGAGCACGTGCTCAGCACGGTCCGCGCGTCCTTCAAGCCCGAGTTCCTCAACCGGCTGGACGACACCGTGGTCTTCTCCGCGCTGTCCAAGGACGAGCTGCGCCGCATCGCCCGGCTGCAGACCGACCGGCTCGCCGAGCGGCTGCGCGACCGCAGGCTCTCCCTCGACGTCTCCGAGGAGGCGCTGGACTGGCTCGCCGACGAGGGCAACGACCCCGCGTACGGGGCCCGGCCGCTGCGCCGCCTGGTGCAGACCGCCATCGGCGACCCGCTGGCCCGCGCACTGCTGGCGGGCGAGGTCACCGACGGGCAGACCGTACGGGTCGACCGCGCCGCCGACGGCCTGCTGGTCGGCGCCGCCACCGGGCAGGACCGTCCTGACCTCACGAAGTGACCTGGGGTTGTGACGAGCGGGCCCGGATGAGAGAGGATGGCAGGGAGACGTCACGAAGGGACTTCACGGTGAGCATCGACCCGTCCTCGATTCCTAATTTCGGGGGCCAGCCGGACCCCGACCCGACCGGAAACAACGGCAGTGTGGTCATTCCGGACCAGGACCTGGTCAAGCAGCTGCTTGACCAGATGGAGCTGAAGTACCTCGTCGACGAGGAGGGCGACCTCGCCGCCCCGTGGGAGGACTTCCGCACCTACTTCATGTTCCGGGGCGAGGGGGACCAGCAGGTCTTCGCCGTGCGGACCTTCTACGACCGTCCGTACACGGTCGAGGACAAGCCGCAGCTGCACGAGGTCATCGACGACTGGAACCGTCGCACCCTGTGGCCGAAGATGTACACCCACACCCACGACGACGGC
Source organism: Actinacidiphila bryophytorum (assembly GCF_016916835.1). Classification (GTDB taxonomy): domain Bacteria; phylum Actinomycetota; class Actinomycetes; order Streptomycetales; family Streptomycetaceae; genus Actinacidiphila; species Actinacidiphila bryophytorum. The sequence goes on from NZ_JAFFIX010000004.1 coordinate 295,238, forward strand.
AGCGTCCGCCTGATCGGCGAGGCCCAGCTCCTCATCGGCCTCGGCGTCGGCCTCGAACACTTCGTGTCCAGCACGGTGAGCTGGGTGCGCGCGTCGATCGAGTTCGACAAGTGGGTCGTCGAAACCCTCGGCCTGGCCAAGGACGCCGACAGCAACCCGGACGACGGCCCCACCGAGGCCTGACCTCCCCGGCTCCATGTGCGAGAGCCCGGCCCCTCGGGGCCGGGCTCTGGCATATGTGCACGTTTCCCGAGCGCGGGCGGCCCGATCCGAGGACAATCTCGGCGCATGGCCATCGACTACCGCAAGCCCGCTCGGATCGACTACCGCAAGAGACCCGGCGCCGACCCTCGCCAGGGCGGTGCCGCCGCCCCCGATGCCGGCACCGCCCTGGCGAGGGTCGGCGAGCGCGCTCCCGCGCTGGTGAGCCTGGTCAAGACCGCCGCGGTGTCGCTGGTCAAGAACCGGGTGAGCGGGCAGCGGGCGGCGGTCTACCTGGTGCTGGACCGCTCCGGCAGCATGCGGCGGTACTACCGTGACGGGTCGGTGCAGCGGCTGGCCGAGCAGACGCTCGCGCTGGCCGCCAACCTCGACGACGACGGGGTCGTGCCCGTCGTGTTCTTCTCCACCGAGGTCGACGGCACCGCCGAGATCAGCCTCGACGCGTACCGCGACCGCATCGCGGCGCTGCACGAGTCGATGGGCCACATGGGGCGCACCAACTACCACCTGGCCATGCAGGCCGTCATCGACCACTACCAGGCGTGCGGGGCCGAGGACCCGGCCTTCGTCGTCTTCCAGACCGACGGGTCGCCGACCTCCAGGGCCGCCGCCGAGCACGTGCTGTGCACGGCGGCACGGCTGCCGATCTACTGGCAGTTCATCGGGTTCGGTGACGACGACTTCCGCTTCCTGCGCAGGCTGGACGACCTGCCCGTACCGGGCCGCCGCGCCGTGGACAACGCCGGCTTCTTCGCCGCAGGCGACGCCCCCGGCTCGCTCTCCGACGCCGATCTCTACGACCGGCTGCTCGGCGGATTCCCGCAGTGGCTGGCCGCGGCGCGTACGGCAGGGGTGCTCACGCCCTGAGGTGCGCGGTCAGGCGGGTTCCTGGAGCACGGACAGGACGTTGCCCGCGGGGTCGGTGAACCAGGCGATCAGGGGGCCGCCGCCGCGGAAGATGCCCTTGTCGTCGGCCTTGAGGTTGTCGTAGCGCTCGAAGCGCACGCCCTTGCGGGTCAGCTCGTCCACGGCCGCATCGATGTCGGGGACGGGGAAGTTGAGGATCGTGAACGTCGCCGGGACGTGGTCGGGCTTGGGGTAGACGATGATGTCGCGGTCCCCCGCGAGGTGCAGCGTCAGCAGCCCGTTCCGCTCCGACACCCGCAGCCCGAGCGTCTCGCCGTAGAACGCCTTGGCCGCGGCGATGTCGTCCACGGAGAAACCGCTGAACGCCTTGGTCGAACCGAACATGGTCGCCTCCTGTCGATGGGTGCCTGCCCAGTGAGGACCGGACCACGCGCGGAAACTCATCGGTGCGCCCGCGGCGGCTCACCCGGTTTCCGCCCCGAGGGCGCGTCCCGCGGGGACCCGGGTGTGCGCCCAGGCGGGCAGGGCGGTCAGCGCCGCGACGGTCAGCAGGACGGCGAGCGCGGCGGTGAGCAGCCACGACGCCGGGGGAGTGACCGTGTCGCCGAAGAACCAGTACAGGAGGAGGCCGGTCGGCACGCCCGCCGCGACCCCGGGCAGGGCGGGCAGGAACTGCGCGACGCAGAGCGCGCAGACGACCTGGCCGGGCGTTGCGCCGAGGGTGCGGGCGACGGTGAGGGTGTGCCTGGCCTGTACGGCGGTGCTCCAGCCGAGCAGCACCGCGTTGAGCGCGGACAGCGCCACCAGCGCGAGCGTGACGGCGAGCAGCACCCGGCCGGTCTGGTCGGCCCGCACCTGGATGGGGCCGAACTGCCGGAAGTCCGGCCGGCTGCCGAGGTCGGCGTGCCAGGTGAGCAGCGCGGTGACCATCACCGTGCCGGCCGCGGTCCCGGCGGCGGCCAGGGCGGCGCGGCCGGGCCGGCGGGCGAGCAGCCGTACCCCCAGCAGCAGCGGGGTCGGCAGGTGCGAGGTCACGGCGTTCAGGTGCGGGTGGTGGGTGAGCAGGTCGGCGGACCGGTCGGCCAGGGCTCCTGCCGTGCTGGTGCGGGCGGCACGCACAGCGGGGCCGACGGCGCCGGCCGCGGCGACCACCGCCGCGAGGACGAGTGCGACGCCGACGGTGCCCGCGCCCGGCCGGGTGACGCTGTCGAGCAGCCCGGCGCTCGGGTCGACGAGCCGCGGCGCCAGCCACGCACCGGCGGCCAGCCCGCCCCCTGCGGCCAGGGCGGTGAGCACCAGGTACTGCGCCAGCAGCACCGCGATGACGGTGCCCGGCCCCGCGCCGACCGCCTTGAGCAGGGCGGCACGCCGGTTGTCGCGGGCGGTGCGGACGGTGGCGAGCGCGGCCAGGGTGACGACCGCGGCCACGGTGAGCAGCCAGCCGCCGACGACCAGGGCGGGCCGGGTGTTCTCGATCATGGCCTGGTCGGTCATGAGGACGCCCTGCCAGTTGTGGGTGGTGACCCAGGCGGTGCCCCGCTCGCCGCGCGGGAAGGCGGTGTCCTGCCACTGCTTCGTCGCGCCCGGGTCGGTCAGCTTCAGCCGGATGAGGTGGACGCCCGGTGCGTCGCCGGCCGCCGCGCGGGTGTCGGCGGCGGTGAGCCAGATCCGGCCGCCGAAGTCGGAAGGCCCCGGCCCCTGCGCGTCGTCGCTCCAGGGATACACCGCGGTGGCGGCGCTGATCGCGGTCCCGACGACGGGGTAGCCGCGGCCGCGGATGACGACCTGGTCGCCGACGGCCAGGCCGAGCGCCTGGGCGAAGCCGCGTTCGAGCACCGCGCCACCGGGGCGTACCCAGGTGCCGGCGGTGACCAGCGGCCGGTCCACCGGCGTGGTCGCGGGGCCGGCCGCCTCGACCGCCGAGTGCGCGTCCTGGCCGCGCGCACGGACGGTGGTGTCGAAGGCGAAGACCGGGTCGGCCTGCGCGGCCACCCCGGGGGCCTTCGCGATGGCCGCGGCCACCGCGGCCGGGTCCGCGGCGGTCGTCACGGCGACGATGTCGGGTCCCGCGGTGGCCGCCCGGGTCGTGAGGTAGCCGGTGGTGACGGCGTCGCCCGCCGCCGTCCCCAGGGCGAGACTGGTGGCGGCGAGCGCGACGGCGAGGACGAACACGGCGGCCTCGCCGGGGCGGCGGCGCAGGTCGCGCACGATGAGCCGGCAGAGCAGCAGCGCGTGTCCCACGGTCAGTCCTCCCAGTCCAGCAGCGCGCCCAGCGGCGACGCGGCACCGTGGTCCGCGCCGGCGCCTTCGGGCAGGCGGGGGCCGCCGTCCAGGCGGATGTCGTCGGCCAGTGTCCCGTCGCGCAGGGAGACGACGCGGTCGGCGGTGGCGGCGACGCGCTCGTCGTGGGTGACCATGACCAGGGTCTGGCCGGCGGAGCGGAGTTCGGCGAAGAGCCGCAGGACGTCGTGGGTCGCGGCGCTGTCGAGGTTGCCCGTGGGTTCGTCGGCGAGGACCACCAGCGGGCTGTTGACCAGGGCGCGGGCGATGGCGACCCGCTGCCGCTGCCCGCCGGAGAGTTCGGCGGGCCGGTGCCGGGCGCGGGCGGCCAGCCCGACCTGGTCGAGGAGTCCCGCGGCCCGGCGGCGGGCGGTGCGCGGTGCGGAGCCGGCGAGCAGCGCGGGCAGCTCGACGTTCTCCACCGCGGTCAGCTCGTCCATCAGGTGGTAGGCCTGGAAGACGAACCCGACGCTGCGGCGGCGCAGCCGCGCGAGCGCCCGCTCCCCGAGGCCGTCGACGCGCCGACCGCCGAGCCACACCTCGCCCTCGGACGGCCGGTCGAGACCGCCGAGCAGCTGGAGCAGCGTCGACTTGCCGCAGCCGCTGGGTCCGGTCACGGCGAGCGTCTGACCGGCCGGTATGTCGAGGTCGACGCCGTCGACGGCCCAGACCAGGGACGCGTCCTCCCCGTACGCCCGCGACAGGCCGACCGCCCGCAGCACCGGCCCCGCAACAGCCCCGCCGGGCGGGCCGCCCCGCGAGGCGGTCCGCTCCTTGCCCGCTCTTCTCATCCGGCTGCTCCGCCTTCCCCGCGTGGGGCGTGGGCGGACCAGGTCCGCGCGCACGCCTCCAACCAGCGCAGGTCCGCCTGCATCCGCAGGGCGACGCCCTCCAGCAGCAGACCGGGCCGCGATTGCGTGTCGTGGGCGAGGGCGGCGCGCTGGACCTCGGCGAGGCTGCGCAGCAGCTCCTGCCTGCGGGCCGCCACGAGTGCGAGCGGGTCGGCGAGTCCCGACTCCGCCGCGGCCACCAGCTTCAGGTGGAAGTCGGTGACGTCCGGCCTGGGGCCTGCGCCTTCGGCCAGCCACGCGGCCACCCGCTCCCGCCCGGCCGGGGTCAGCGCGTACACCTTGCGCTGCGGGCCGCGTTCCGCCTCGTCCACGCGGGCGAGGGCGACCAGTCCGGCCTTCTCCAGCCGGGTGAGCGTCACGTAGACCTGCCCCGCGTTCAGCGTCCCGCCCAGCGGTCCGAGGGCAGCCGCCAGCTGCCGGCGCAGGTCGTAGCCGTGCGACGGCTCCCTGGCCAGCAGCGCCAGCACCACGTCCTGCACCGACCGCCCTCCTCACGACCCCCAATGAATAGCGGTTAGCCAATGGGGTGGTCAAGTCAGGGAGATGCGGCGACGCAAGGCACTTGAAAAAATAAAGCAGCTGCTTTAGATTCTCGTTCGAGAGCGGACACCCACACGGCGTGCACCGCGGTGCTGCTGCGCGACGTGGAGGTCGTGGTGTTCCTCAAGATCGGTGGATTCGTCGTACGCCGGGCACGGGCCGTGCTGCTGGTCTCGGTCGTCCTGCTCGTGGGCGCCGTCGTCGTCGGCCTCGGCGCCTTCGGCAAGCTGCAGACCGACGGCGCCTTCCAGGACCCCTCGGCCGACTCGACGACGGCTCAACGCCTGCTGGACGAGCACTTCGGCGGCGCCGACAGCGTGGTGCTGCTCGTCCATGCGCGCAGCGGAACGGTGGACGACCCCGCGGTGTCCGCGGCCGGCGCGGACGCCGCCCGGCGGCTGGCCGCGGAGCCGGGTGCCGCGGGCGTGGTCTCGTACTGGCAGGCGCACGACCCGGGGCTGAGGTCGGGGGACGGGCGCTATGCGCTGGTCGTGGGCCGCGAGCGCACCGGTCACGAACCCGGCAGCGGCACGCTGGCCGGGCTGGCGGGCAGCGGTCCCGGCTGGTCGGTGACCGTCGGCGGCGGCGCCGCGGTCGGCGCCGACGTCACCGCCCAGGTCGGCAAGAGCCTGGCCGTCGCCGAGGCCGTCGCGGTGCCGATCATCCTGGTGCTGCTCTTCCTCGCCTTCGGCAGTGCGGTCGCTGCCCTGCTGCCGCTGGCCATCGGCACGGTGGCGATCATGGGGACGTTCGCCGAACTGTCCGTTCTCGGGTCGGTCACCCATGTCGCCGTCTACGCGGTCAACCTGACGACCGCCCTCGGCATGTCCCTGGCGATCGACTACGCCCTGCTGATGGTCAGCCGCTACCGGGAGGAACTGGCCCGCGGTGCGGACCCGGAGCGGGCGGTCACCACCGCGGTGGCCACCGCCGGGCGCACGATCGTCTTCAGCGGCACCACCGTGGTGGCCGCGCTCGCCGTGCTGCTGATCTTCCCGCTGTACTTCCTGCGGTCCTTCGCCTACGCCGGCATCGGGGTGGTGCTGATCTCCATGGCCTCCGCGGTGCTGCTGCTCCCCGCGCTGCTGGTGGTGCTCGGCCGCCGGGTCAACGCCGGGCGGCTGCCGTGGGCGAAGGGCGGCCCGCCGTCCACGGCCGCCCCGCTGTGGGGCAGGGCCGCCGGTCTGGTGATGCGCCGCCCGCTGCTGACGGCACTTCCGGTGGTCGCGGTCCTGCTGGTGCTCGCCTCGCCGCTGCTGCACGTCTCGTTCGGCACCCCGGACGACCGGGTGCTGCGCACGGACACCTCCAGCCGCTCGGTCGGTGACGTGCTGCGCAAGGACTTCCCCGGCAGCGTGGCCAACGCGGTCGACGTCGTCACCGAAGGCCCTGTGGGTCCTGCCGACCTGCGGACGTTCGCCGCGGGTCTGTCGGCGCTGCCGGGTGCCGTCCGGGTGCAGACCGCTGCCGGGACGTTCGCGCACGGCCGCCAGGTGAGCGCCGCGGGCAACCCGGGGCTCGCAGGTCCCGGCGGGGCGCGGCTGTCGGTGGCGACCGCGGCGGATCCCCGCTCGGCCGCAGCGAAGCGCCTGGTCCACCAGGCCAGGGACCTGGCCGCGCCGGCCGGGGTGCGCGCCCATGTCGGCGGGCAGACGGCGCAGCTGGTGGACACCGAGCACGCGATCGGCAGCCGGCTCCCGCTGGCCGGCCTGCTGATCGTGCTGACCACTTTCGTGGTGCTCTTCCTCTTCACCGGCAGCGTGCTGCAGCCGGTGCGCTCCCTGCTGCTGAACGTGCTGACGCTGTCGGCCACCGCGGGGCTGATGGTGTGGATCTTCCAGAACGGCCACCTGTCGGGGTGGCTGGACTTCGCCCCGCTGCCGCTGGACACCAGCATGCTGGTGCTGCTGTTCTGCATCGCCTTCGGACTGTCGATGGACTACGAGGTGATCGTGCTGAGCCGGATCAAGGAGCTGCACGACCGGGGCGCGGACAACCGCACCGCCGTCACCGAGGGCCTGGCCAACAGCGGTCGCATCGTGACGACCGCGGCGGCGCTGATCGCGGTCAGCTTCCTGGCCTTCGGCACCTCGACGGTCAGCTTCCTGCAACTGTTCGGCGTCGGCGCCGGGTTCGCCGTCCTCGTGGACGCGACCCTGGTGCGCGTCGTGCTGGTGCCGGCCTGCCAGGCCGCGCTGGGCAGGGCCGCCTGGTACGCACCGCCGGCGATGCGGCGGCTCTATGCGCGGATCGGAGTCGTGGAGAGCTAGGACGACATCCCCGATAAAGGCCCGCAGTAAAAACCCGCTGCCCCCGGGTCGGAAAAGGAGTCCGGGGGCAGCGGGAATTCGGTGTGCGGCGCTACGACGTGACGGTGGTGGTGGAGGCGAGGTAATACTGCCCGCCACTCACGAGATAGATGTAAACGGTGTACTGCTTTCCCTCCGGGAGATCTCCGGTCGCCCACGCTGACGTGTAGGGCGAGTCGTGTCCGGCAGTGGTGGCGACGCGGATGCTGCTGCCGGTGTCGAGGTCCGCCTCGATGCCGAAGCCGTCCGCCGCGTCGTCCGTCACCCGCATGGCATCGCCTGGGTTGCTCCCTGACGGGTCGGCGCTCCACTGGAAAGTGCCCCGGTACGTGGAGTTGTAGTAGACGTCCCAGGTGCTGACCGCATGGGGCGAGACGACCCGGGGGCCTGCGTCGGGCGTCGCCGCCGCAGCGCTGCCCGCGCCCGCGGCCAGCGCGCCGCCGGCCATGAGGGCGGCCGAGGCAAGCAGTGATATTCCCCTTCGACGAACACTGATGTTCATGTAATTCCTTTCTCGGAGCCGGCCGTCCGGTACGTACGGCAGGCGATAGGGAGACGACCACGGATCTGACGGCCCGTGATACGTCGGAGAGCGTATCCGATCATGGTGCGAGAATTTGTGTGCAAGATGTGTACGGGTGGCGGAGATCGATTATGGGAATGAGTTCTGGTGGGCGGCGGAAAGAATTAACCGGAATTCCTGCGTCCCCTCGCCGGGGTGTGCGGAAAGCGGAGTGCGGCGTCTCGGACGAAGAGGCGTCGACGCAGGGGCTTTGCATGACCATGCGGGATGATGCATACTCTTCCCATGTCCAAGGTCCTCACCCACCTTCCCGCCGACGAGCGCGTCGGCATCGCCTTCTCGGGCGGTCTCGACACGTCCGTCGCGGTCGCGTGGATGCGCGACAAGGGCGCCGTGCCGTGCACGTACACCGCCGACATAGGCCAGTACGACGAGCCGGACATCGCCTCCGTGCCCGGCCGCGCGAAGGCCTACGGCGCCGAGCTGGCGCGGCTCGTCGACTGCCGTGCGGCGCTGGTCGAGGAGGGCCTGGCCGCGCTCACCTGCGGTGCCTTCCACATCCGCTCGGGCGGGCGGGCGTACTTCAACACCACCCCGCTGGGGCGCGCGGTCACCGGCACGCTGCTGGTGCGGGCCATGCTGGAGGACGACGTCCAGATCTGGGGCGACGGCTCCACCTTCAAGGGCAACGACATCGAGCGGTTCTACCGCTACGGCCTGCTCGCCAACCCGCACCTGCGCATCTACAAGCCCTGGCTGGACGCGGACTTCGTCACCGAACTCGGCGGGCGCAAGGAGATGTCCGAGTGGCTGGTCGCGCACGGCCTGCCCTACCGCGACAGCACGGAGAAGGCGTACTCCACCGACGCCAACATCTGGGGAGCCACGCACGAGGCCAAGACCCTGGAGCACCTGGACACCGGCGTCGAGACCGTCGAGCCCATCATGGGCGTGCGGTTCTGGGACCCGGAGGTCGAGATCCCGGCCGAGGACGTCACGATCGGCTTCGACCAGGGGCGCCCGGTCACGGTCAACGGCGAGAAGTTCGCCAGCCCCGTCGCCCTGGTCATGGCGGTGAACGCCATCGGCGGCCGGCACGGCATGGGCATGTCGGACCAGATCGAGAACCGGATCATCGAGGCCAAGAGCCGCGGCATCTACGAGGCCCCCGGCATGGCGCTGCTGCACGCGGCCTACGAGCGCCTGGTCAACGCGATCCACAACGAGGACACCCTCGCGCAGTACCACGTCGAGGGCCGCCGCCTGGGCCGGCTGATGTACGAGGGCCGCTGGCTGGACCCGCAGGCGCTGATGATCCGCGAGTCCCTGCAGTGCTGGGTCGGCGCGGCCGTCTCCGGCGAGGTCACGCTGCGGCTGCGCCGGGGCGAGGACTACTCGATCCTCGACACCACGGGACCCGCCTTCAGCTACCACCCGGACAAGCTGTCCATGGAGCGCACCGCGGACTCCGCCTTCGGCCCGGTGGACCGCATCGGCCAGCTCACCATGCGGAACCTGGACATCGCCGACTCCCGCGCCAAGCTGGAGCAGTACGCCCAGCTCGGCCTGATCGGCACCGGCCGCCCCGCCATAGGCGCCGCCCAGGCCGCATCCACCGGCCTTATCGGCAGCATGCCGCAGATGCCCGAGGGCGGCGCCGAGGCCATCGCCTCCCGCGGCGAGGCGGCGTCCGACGAACTCCTGGACCGCGCGGCCATGGAGGCCGGCACGGACTGACCCGCGTCAGGCGGAGCCGGTGCTCGAGCGGGCCGGAACGGCCGGAACGGCCGGCTCGGGCGGAACGGCAGGACGCGGCGGCTCACCCGCGCAGGCGGCGGGCCACGCGTTCGCTCGCCCACTCGAAGATCCGTGGCTCGTCGAGGGCGGCCACCCAGAGGTCGACCATGGCTGCGGTCTCCTCGCCCGGCCAGGGGCCGACTCCCAGGACCCGCAGGCCGGCCCGCGTCGCGGCCTGGACGCCGCAGTGCGAGTCCTCGACGGCCAGGGTCTCGGCCGCGGCGGCTCCGCAGTACCGGGCCGCGGCGAGGTAGACGTCCGGATGGGGCTTGGGACGCGTGGCGCTGTCGGGCACCACGATGTGGTCGAAGTAGCGGCGCAGGTCCGCGGTGACCAGGCACTCCTCCACGACCTCCAGCGGGCAGTTGCTCGCGACTGCCAGCGGGGCGAACTTTGCGGCGTTGGCGACCAGTTCCCGGGCGCCGGGCATCGTCCGGGGTGTCTCGGCGGCCAGAGTGCGAAAAGAACTGAGGAGCCGTTCGGTCAGCCGCCCGGCGAGTTCGGGACGCCCGGCCTCCCGGGCCATGAGCACGCCGCACTCTGTGTAATGCAGCCCCTTTGCGCGTCGAGCGAAGTCCGGCTCCGTCCCGACTCCGAAGTCGCTTGCGGTGAGTTCACGCGCGACCTCCCAATGGCGTTCGGTGTCCATGAGGGTGCCGTCGCAGTCGAAGACGATGGCTGCGGGAGTCCAGCTGAGGATGCGGTCGGGGGTCATTCGCAGTATTCCCTTCGGGAATCCCTTGGAGGCGCTGGCGCCGGACCGCCGTGATGCGGGCAGGTGGGGCAGCTGTTTCAGCGCCGGGAGGGTGCGGGCCGATGTGCGCGACGCAAAGCGGCTGTTTGCGGGCCATTACCGGCAAACATAACGATCACTACGGTAGATCCGACTACACAGTGGAGTCAAGTAACCACATTGGGTGAACTCACTACGGGTATCCGAGGACCCCGAAGGCCGTCCGCGCTCCCTCCTGGAGCACGCCGAAGACGCAGGTCCTGTGGTGCGGCACGCACACCACGCGGGCCGGCGGGTCGAACTCCGTGAAGCGCGCGGCGGTCAGCCGTCCCCTCCTCGGCCGCAGCAGGGCGCCCTGGCTCGCCACCGCCGTGGCCTGCCGCACGGCCTCGAGCAGCACCATGCCAGGTACGTGGTCGGTGGCATGGTCGAAGAAGAAGGGGTGCCGGGGGTCGGCCGGGCACAGCACCGTGGCGTCCCCATGGCGGCCTATGAGGACGTCGAGGCGGCTGGGCACCGCAAGGTCCGACGCCGCCGGGCGAACCAGCCCGGCTGCCGGAGCCGGCGGCGAGAGGGCGCTCGCGGCGCCGCGGATCTCGGCATAACGCTGCTCGCCCATGATCCGCACGCCGCCCCCTGCCTGAGCGAACGTGCTGCCGCCCGTCAGGAAGTCCACCGCCAGCCGCAGTCCGGTGACCTCTCCGCTCCGGCCGCTTCGCACCTCGGGCCGGTGCACCCTGCAGGTGATGTCGGTGGCGCCGAAGCCGGCATCCGGTTCCTCGTCCAGGTCGATCTCGAAGAAGAGATCCGTGATGATCAGGCGCGCCGCCGGGGGGATGTGGAAGTAGTGCAGCGGGATGTAGATGCCGAGCTGGCGAAGTGTCTCCGCGAGGATCAGCGGGCTGTGCAGGCTCCCGCCGTCCCGCGGGAAGGTCGGGTGGGACCTGGGCCAGGACGCCGCCGCTTCGAAGCCCCCGCCGTCGAGCGGTCGTACGTCGGTGAGCAGCACCTCCGCCGCCGAGGTGCGGTGCACCGACTCGCGGGCGACCGTGCGCGACCAGCTCAGGGGCCGGTCGCGGATCGGGGCATCGACGGCGGATGCGCTCATGTAACAAGAAGAACCCACAACGCGCGGGGGCGCACCTCGTCCGGAACCCCAACGAGCGTTACATTTGCGCACGGTTGGTGACGGTACGGGTGTATGGAGTGACTGTGCAGGGACGGGCTAAGACGACGCGGCGGTTTCTGCTTGAGGCTGCTGCGGAGCTGTTCGACGAGCGAGGCTATGCCGGTACCAGCATCAGTGACATCGGCGCACGTTCCGGCCGCACCAGCGGATCCATCTACTTCCACTACGCCAGCAAGGAAAAGCTGGCGCTGGCCGTTGTCGACGAGCATTTCGCGACCTGGCCGGAGATGATCGGCCGGCACCAGGCCGTCGGGGTGCCCGCCCTCGAAAGGCTGGTGGCCTTGAGCTTCACTGTCGCCAGAGCGTTCCGGGACGACGTTGTCGTCCGGGCCGGCGCGCGCCTGTGGATGGAGCGCAAGGCCATCGACGCGGCCCTTCCCACACCGTTCGTGGGCTGGATCGAAACGGTGGCCGGACTGCTGGAGGAGGCGCGCGGGGAAGGCGCGCTGGCCGCCGGCATCGCGCCTGACGCGGCGGCGCACAGCATCGTCTGTGCCTTCTTCGGCCTGCACACCGTCTCGGACGCACTCGACGGCCGCCGGTGCATCGAGGAGCATCTGTACGGACTGTGGTCTCTGCTTCTGGCGGCGCTACAGGCCGAGCCCGATCCGGCCTCGCTCCTCGCCCGCGTGATGGCCGGAACGGGATCCTCCGACGCGGGTCGAACCGCCCTGGCCGCCTTGCCGGCCCGGCAGGGCGGCGGAGACTTCGGCGGCGGCGAACCGGAAAGGTCCTGAGGTGATGCGGGTGCGGAACCGCCCGGGCGTGCGGACCGCGACGACCGGTTCGGCAGACCCCGACACCGAGGGCGGACGGCGCGGAAGTTCCGGCGGGAGCGGCCGGTTTCGCTCGTGCCCTTCTCGGGGAGGCGCAGGCCAGGTTCCCGAGGAAGGGAAGTACGCCATGAAGAAGCCGTCTGGCGTGTCCCGCAGCGCGCCGACTCCCCCAGCGTCCGCAGGCGCGCGGTCCCCAGGTGATCCGATCGGAACCGCTCGCCGGGAACTGCGGTCCAGGGGGTGCCACCTCGTGCCCGGTGCCGTCACGCGATCGCGCCTGGGTGCGGACGCGGACACGTGGCGCCGTTTCGCCTCCCACTGGGAGTCGCTGTGCACGGACGGCTACGCCTCCGCCCGGGGCACGCGCCGGCTGCGCCGCTACGGGCGGTTCTCCCTCACCCCGTCGACGGGCCGGGTGCGCGCACTGCCCTGGGCCGCCTTCGTGCAGCCGGACGACAGCAACCGGCTCTACGTCGGGGTGGAGCGCACCTTCCAACCCCTGACGGATTCCTTCGTGGAGGACCCCGTGTTCCGGGCGCTGCTGCGCCTGCTGGCAGACGCGGCCACGGCCCTGGAAGACCCGGCGTCCTGGAACGTGAAGGTGCACCCCTTCCGGGTCCTCGCGTCGGCGGACACGCACGGCCTGCCCACGCCGGAGGGCCGGCACCGCGACGGTGTCACCCTGGTGTCCTCGATGCTGGTGTGCCGGAGCAACGTGGCAGGCGGCGAGAGCTCGGTCTCAGGCCCGCGCGGAGCGCCGCTGCTGACGACCACGCTCAGCGAGCCGGGGGCGCTCCTGCTGGGGGACGACCGCCGCACGCTGCACAGCGTCTCACCGGTGCGTGCGGCCGACAGCGGCCGTCCGGCTCACCGCGACGTGCTGGTCGTGACGTTCGCACCGGGCTGAGGCCCCGGCCCCGGCCGGCATCGCGCCACTGCGCCGCGGGCAGGACGCTCGCGGCCCGTCATGCCTGCCGTCCGGCGCGGCGGGGCATGAGCAGGCGGACCGCGGTCGCCAGCAGGAGCGGCAGGGCGCTGACGGTGAGCATGGTCAGCCGCAGGGCGTCGGCGAAGTCCACCCCGAGCTTCAGCCCGGACGCCTGCTGCAGCAGGTTGGGGTCGTATCCCGAGCTGCTCGTGCTGATCGCCGCCCCGCTGCGCACCGCGTCCACGGCGCTCTCCGCCTCGGTCACCGACAGTCCGCGCGCCTTGGCGTCCTGCAGCCACTGCTGCTGGAAGAAGACGTTGAACAGCAGTAGGTAGACCGTCGGCCCAAAGGCGTAGCCGGTCATTCCGAAGGCCTGCTGCACGGAGGCCACCGTGCCGGACCTCCCGGGCGGCGCGTGGGAGAGGACCGTCTCCGACACCGCCGTGGAGGTCACCAGAGTCCCCAGGTTGCACAGCCAGGTGGTGAGTACGAGCCATCCCAGCGCCATCGCGGGGCCGGCCGTGACCGCCATCACCAGCCCGCTCGCCGCCGTCACCAGCAGACCGGCGACCATCACGGGCCGGGGGGTGTACCGGCCGACGAGGACCCCGGCCAGACTCACGGCACCGGCGACCAGCAGCGTGCCGGGCAGGAACAGCAGACCGATGGTCTGCGGGGAGAGCGAGAGCACCACACCGCCGAACTGCCCCAGGGCGAAACCGAACCCGCCGCCGATGAAGTTCAGGGTGAGGTTGGCCGCCAGCGCCAGGCTGAAAGCGGGGCTGCGGAACAATCCCAGGTCCAGGGCCGGCTCCGGAACGCGGCGTTCGCGGAGCACGAACAGCACGCCGCAGCCCGCACTCACCGCCAGCGGCGCCCAGGTCTGCGGGCGACAGACGCCGTTCTGCGCCGCCGCGACGCCGACGACGGCGGTCAGCAGGGCCACGCCGACCAAGCCGACACCGGCCACGTCGAGCCGGCGGCGCCGCCCGACGGGGGACCCCGGAACGTAGCGTGCCGTCAGCCAGAGCGAGACCAGCGACAGCAGTGCGGGGACCAGGAACAGCCATCGCCAGCCGACTGCTGCCACCACCCAGCCCCCGAACGCGGGAGCCGCCCCGCAGAGGACGACCTCGGTGGCCACGAAGAGGCCGATGGCCTTCGGCCGCTCCTCCTCCTGCACGGACGTCTTCAGCAGGCCGTATGACAGGCCCAGCAGTGCGGCCAGTCCCAGGCCGTCGAGGAACCGCATCGCCAGCAGGTAGCCGAAGCCGGGGGACAGCGTGGAGAGCAGGTTGACGAACGCGACCGTGGCGAGCCCCAGCATCAGTACACGCTTGAGACCGAAGGAGTCCGCGAGGCTGCCTACAGCGAGTACGGCGGCTGCCATCACCAGGGTCGCCGCCCCGCTGAGGAGCCCGACGAGCCCGGGCGGCACCTGGAGGGCGCGGCTCACCTGCGGCAGGTTCAAGCTGAGGACCAGCGGATCGACCACCGTGACGCCGAAGGCGATGGCAAGCCCGAGGATGATCGGCAGTTTCTTCACGTCGATCCGTGAGTGGATCGCAGGCACAAGAACACCCCCTGAATCCGCGACCCCGGGCATCTGCGTATACCGGACGACGGTAGCCCGCCTGCTGTGTGCTGCCCGTGTTCTGCGGGCCGACACGCACGGGCCGCCCGCCGCCTCCCGGCGACACATGCTGCACCGCGGCATCCTGCCGGGCCGCTCCCGCCGGACGTCCGGCAGGACGCGGAAGGATTTGTGCCGACCCAGCGGGCGGATCGCGGGGAAGTCGCGGCGGTCGAGTGTGAGGACGGCGTCGGTGTCGAGCCCGCCGCGAGTGCGATGTTCACGGCGTCGGCGAGGTCGATGTCGAGCGCCTTGTGCCTGGATCGCACCGGGCCGCCGTCTACCTCGTGCTGGACCGTTCGGGCAGTATGCGCCGGTACTACCGTGACGGCTCGGTCCAGCACTTGGCCGAGCAGGCCCTCGCCCTGGCCGCGAACCTGGATGACGACGGGGTGGTGCCCGTCGTCTTCTTCTCCACGGACGTCGACGGAACCGCCGAGATCAGCCTCGACGCGTACCGGGACAGGATTGCTCCCCTGCACGAGTCGATGGGCCACATGGGTCGCACCAACTACCACGTCGCCATGCAGGCCGTCATCGACCACTACGAGTCGTGCGGTGCGCAGGACCCGGCCTTCGTGGTGTTCCGGACGGACGGCTCGCCCACGTCCAAGGCCGCGGCCGAGCACGTCCTGTGCACGGCCGCGCGGCTGCCGATCTTCTGGCAGTTCGTGGGGTTCGGCGACGACGACTTCGCCTTCCTGTACAAACTCGACGACCTCCCGGTTCCGCATCGGCGTGTGGTCGACAACGCGGGTTTCTTCGCCGCGGGACCCTTACCGAAGACCATGTCCGACGCGGACCTGTACGACCAACTGCTGCACGAGTTCCCCCGGTGGCTGACCGCCGCCCGGGCCGCGGGTATCGTGCTCAGCCGTTGAACGCCTTGCGGAGACGGTCGGCTGCGGACCTGGGTGCAGCCGGCGGTGGGGTGGTCGTAGAAGACGGAGTTGGGGACGGCGACGACGCCGGTTTGGTGGGGGAGGGCGAGGGCCTCGGCGACGGCGTACTGGAAGGGGCCGGAGGCGACGTAGGTGAGGAACTGCCTGGCGGTGCGGACCGCCGCGACGAGTTCGGGGGAACCCGTCGCCCAGGCAACTCCGCGTTCGTGCACTTATTCGCATGTCGCACGCGGGACTCGCGGGAGTGCGTCCTGTCAGCTCTCGTAGTGGTAGCGGCACTGAGCGATCAGGACGCCGTCCTCGGTCGCCTTGTAGATCAGTCGGTGTTCGTCATTGATCCGGCGCGACCAGTAGCCCTGGAACCCGTGCTTGAGCGGTTCCGGTTTGCCGATTCCCTCGTTGCCGTTCCTGCCGATGTCCGCGATGAGCGTGTTGATGCGCTTGAGGATCTTCCGGTCCTGAAGCTGCCACCACAGGTAGTCTTCCCAGGCCCGGGAGGAGAAGGTGATCTTCATCGGCTGGCCCTACTCGTCGGTCGCCAGTTCGCGTACGGTGCCGCCGCCGTTTTCCAGCTCATCGATGGACGCGAGCAGACGCCGGGCGTTCGCGGGACTGCGCAGCAGGTAAGCCGTCTCCTTCAGGGACTCGTAGTCCTCAAGGGAGACAATGACGACCGGCTCATGTCCGGCCCTGGTGATGACGACCTCCTCGCGGTCGTCGGTGACGGAGTCGAGCACCTCGGCGTACCTCGCGCGCGACTCGGAATACGTCATGGTTTTCATGGTCGACCTCCTACTTGTACAGGATATTGTACGTCGGGTCCTTGCTGTGCGGCAATCGCTGAGACGGCGGTGGGGCGACTGCCGGTATCAACGCCGACCCCGACCAGCTGAGGGACGCGCTGCGCCCGCCGGGCGGCGTCGACCTCGGCCCGGTCGTTCACGCGTCCCCGCGGCATCCGAAGGACACGCAGTAGCTTCCCTTCAGCGATCGTCTTGGGGGTCCGCCAGGCGCTGGGCGAGGTGGATGAGGTCGGGCAGGTGCAGGACCCGGTCTCCGGCGCCGGGGAGAGGGACGTGCAACGGTCCGGTCCAGCGGGTGGGGATCGCGTCGAAGCCGTGGACGGCTCCCGCCAGGCCGCCTGCGACCGCGGCGACGGTGTCGGTGTCGCCGCCGAGGTCGACGGCTGCTCGGACGGCGTCCTGGTACGAGGTGGTGGTGCGTACGGCCCAGACCGCGGAGCCGAGGCAGGGCCAGACGGCGCCGTTGAACTCGGTGGCCTGGTCGGGGTGCCAGTCGGGCTGCAGGACGGCGGAGTACCGGTCCCGGTGGTCGGGCCGGACCTCGGCGAGTGCGGACGGGATCCCCGCGAGGGGGTCCTCGCCCTCCAGCGCGACACGCACGAGCTCATGGAAGATCGCGGTGCCCTCCCAGGCGGCCGGGTCGCCGTGGGTGAGGGCGGAGATCTCGCGGGCGGCGTCCATCGTCGCCTGCCGGCCCCGAGGGGCGAAGCAGACCGCGGACGTGGTGGCGCGCATCAGGGCGCCGTTGCCGGCGGCGCGGTGGTTGGTCGCGAAGTGCGCCGCCGCGGCGTTGTCCCACGGCTCGCCACTGGTCAGGACGATCTCCGTCTGGAGGCCGATGTCCTTGGGATCGGAGGCGGCCCAGCGCCGGAAGCGGGCGAAGACGTCCTGTAGGTCAAGTCCGCCGCGCTCCAGCAGGGACTCCCCGAGGTGCACGGCCATCTGCGTGTCGTCGGTGGCCTCGCCGGGGTCCCAGCCGCCGCCCCCGCACATTTCACCGCCCCGGATCGGCTGGGGAAACCGTGCGGAGAACGCGTCCGCGGGACCGAACTCGAACGGAGCGCCCAGCGCGTCACCGACCGCCGATCCGACGACGGCGCCCACGGCCCGCTGCGTACGGTCCACTGCGGCAGGCTACGCCGAAAACTCAGCCGTTGAAGGCCTTGCGGAGGGGCTGGGCGGCGTCGGTGAGAGGGCGGCGACGTGGTCGGTCTCGGCCGGCAGCGGCGGCGTCACGGGAGGCCGGCGGTCAGGAGCCGGCCCGGGCGTGACTGCCGCGCGGGTCATGCCACGCGTTTGGTGGGCAGTCCGAGGGCTGCTCGTACGGCGTGCTCTTGGGGCGTCGTTGTCTGCGCTTCGGCGCTTCGCACGGCGCTCTTGAGGGCCGTGAGGGAGGCGGTTTGGGAGGCGTTGCGCCAGAGCGGGGTGAGTGTGTCAAGCCGTTGGAGGAGTGCGTTCGTCGGGCCTTGGGCCGGGACGGGCCAGTGGTGGTTCTTCAACAGCTGCGTCTCGGTGGTCAGGGAGTCGGCGACCCCGCCCGCCCAGTTCCGGTAGTTGTCCAGGCCGGTTTCTTCCCACTTCTGCGGAGTCTCGGCCAGCGCGGACTCGGGCCGCTGCGCCGCGTCGAGATAGGCGTACTGGTCGGGGGTCAGGGTGGTCTGGTCGTGCCGCAGGCTGGCGGTGGTCGGTCCGGGGGCCGGGACCCAGTAGCAGACGCCGCTGTGGTCGCCGGCCGCCCACTGCGCCCGCGTCGGCAGGAAGGCGTGGACGGGGGCGACGGATGGTGCGAGGGTCCAGCTGTCCATGTCGTACTGGGGGGCCAGATTTCCGCAGTCGATGTCGGCCGTGGGACCCCACGTCGGCGTGGGAGGGTAGTCGGAGCCGGCGACGATGAACTTTCCGAACACCTCTGCATCGTGCGGTCGGTCGCACGGGACGACGTGGACAGCCCCCATGGCTCCGATTCCGCCCCTCAGCGTGACGTGATCGGCGGTGAAGCAGTCCCCGAGGACCAGGTGCCGCGGGTCGGGGTCAGCGGTGGGGGCAGTGCCCCGGGGGCTCACGCTGGTGGTCGCCCTGCTGGTGGATGCGGAGCCCGAGTCACCGCTCTTGGCGCCGGAGCACCCGGCGACGAGGGCGAGCACAAGCGCCGCGGCGCCGACTCGCGCCACGACGGCGCCCCGATGACGAAAGTCCCCCATGCTCATGCCCTCCGACGACCTCGCCCGAGTGACGGCCCCCCACTCGCAGACCTGCCGACCGTACGCTCGGCCTTCCCCCGCGCGCCAGCAGCAGTTCCGTCTGCGCTAGCTGTCGAACGCCTTGCGGAGGCGTTGGGCGGCGTCGGTGAGGACGTCTTCGCGTTTGCAGAAGGCGAAGCGGACCTGGGTGCGGCCGGCGGTGGGGTGGTCGTAGAAGGCGGAGTTGGGGGCGGCGACGACGCCGGCGCGTTCGGGGAGGGTGCGGCAGAAGGCGAGGGCGTCCTCGCCTGGTGCGAGTCGGGCGATGTCGGTGGTGGTGAAGTACGTGCCTTGGGGCTCGTGCACGGTGAAGCCGGCGTCGCGCAGGCCTTCGGCGAGGATGTCGCGTTTGGCCATGAGGTCGTCCCGGATGCCGGTGTAGTACGTGTCGGGGAGGGCGAGGGCCTCGGCGACGGCGTACTGGCAGGGGCCGGAGGCGACGTAGGTGAGGAACTGCTTGGTCGTGCGGACGGCGGCCACCAGTTCGCGCGACCCCGTCACCCAGGCCACTCCTTCTTCACACACCCATTTGGTCACAGGGGCAAGTCGTCAGGCAGAAGGCGGAAGGACTTGTGGCGACCGAGCGGGCGCACCGCGCGGAAGTCGCGGCGGTCGAGGGTGAGGACGGCGTCCGTGTCGTATTCAGTCGCGAGGGCGACGTTCACAGCGTCCGCGAGGTCGAGGTTGAGTGCCGCATACCGGGCTCGCAGGGTCTGTGCGGCGGAGAGGTGGGCCTCGGTGATTTCCGGTACGACGATCCGGCCCGCTCGCATCCACCGCCGGATGTCGTCGATCGCGCTGACGGCTGCTTCCCGTCCCAGCTCGCGGGTCGCGACGTGGTCTATCTCAGCGAGCAGTAGCGGGGACATCACGAGGAGGCCGGCGGCCATGATCGCCTCGTTGGCTCCCTGGTGCTCGGGGTGCGTGGAGTCCAGCGCGGCCAGCAGGCCTGAGGTGTCGGCCACGACGATGATCACGCTGTCACTCCGGAGCCGCCCTCACGCCGGACGGCATCAGCCACGGTGTTGCGGACGTCCTCTTTGGACGGAGTACGCCCAGGCCCTTCGAAGGTCCGGGAGAAAAGTGGTTCGTCCCAGACTCGGTTCGCCATGGCTGCGAGGTGGATGCCTTGCCTGATGATCTCGGCTTCGCTGATACCGCGGCGGGCAGCGGCCTCCTTGATGATCGCGAGATCCTCGGGGTCCGCGTAGACGTTCGTACGTTTCATCGACATGTACCAATCATAGTCCATGTACCATTGGTGGTGCATGTAGCCGAGTCATGGGCTCGCTTATCCTGCGGCCGCGTACCCCGCGCACTCCACACCCGCCCTGCACCCGCGAACGGCGCCGACGCCAGCTCGGAGCCTGAGCCCTCGCCGGAGAGTCGTTCTGACCGATGGACTTCGTGTCGAGGTCTCTACTCATGGGCCATCCCAGTGGTCCACCACACGTGCTGGTTCGGTGAGCTGCGCTCAGCCCTCGAAGGCTTTGCGGAGGCGTTCCGCGGCTTCGGTGAGGATGTCGTGTTTCTTGCAGAAGGCGAAGCGGACTTGGGTGCGGCCGGCGGTGGGGTGGTCGTAGAAGACGGAGTTGGGGACGGCGACGACGCCGGCTCTTTCGGGGAGGGCGCGGCAGAAGGTCAGGGCGTCGGTGCCGGGGGAGAGTTCGGCGATGTCGGTGGTGATGAAGTAGGTGCCCTGGGGCTCGTAGACCTGGGAGCCGGCGTCGCGCAGGCCTTCGGCGAGGATGTCGCGTTTGGCCATGAGGTCGTCCCGGATGCCGGTGTAGTACGTGTCGGGGAGGGCGAGGGCCTCGGCGACGGCGTACTGGAAGGGGCCGGAGGCGACGTAGGTGAGGAACTGCTTGGTCGTGCGGACGGCGGCCACCAGTTCGGGGGACCCCGTCGCCCAGGCCACTCCGTTTTCACCCACCTCATATTTCAGTATCCAGGCCGCCACTCTTTGTGATGGGTGGTGTCCGGAGAGGTGGAAATCAGAGCTCAATCAGACTATGGTCTGAGTATGAGCATTGCGTCCGTGGAGCCGGAGCCTGAAGCTGTCACGTTCACCGACCTGTCCAGAAACCCGAAGGCTGTGGCCGCCAAGGCTGCTGCGCTGGGTAGCTTGCGCGTCACACATCGGGATGCGCCCGACATGGTGCTGACCACGGCCGCCCACGCGGAGCGCGCCGAGGAGAATCTGACCACCGCGTCCCGGCTGTTCCTTGCGCTGATGAAGCAGGACGAAGGCGCGCGGTCGCTGCTGCTCGCGCTGCCCGAGGTCTTCCCCTGGGTGCGTCACCTGGACGGTGAGGAGGTTCGCGAGTTCACCGTGGAACTCCTGGACGCGCTCTCCGACGCCGCCGAATTGGGTGCCCGGGAGGCGGTTCACCGGGCGATCGTCTCCTGGCGGGCGACAGCCCGTATCAACGCCGACCCCGATCAGCTGCGGGACGCGCTGCGCCCGCTGGGCGGTGTGGGCCTCGGCCCGGTCGAGGTGCACGAGTGAGCCCGAAGAAGGGTGACCGGGTCAGCGTCCCTCCCCTGAGCGGCTGGAACGTCGTCTACGGAACGACAGAGGCTGCCGTCGGGTGGGAGGAACTGTGCCGGGTCGCGCTGCCCAACGCCCACCGCTGTCTGGAATCGCTGCGCGCAGATCCCTTGTCTCGGGCCAACTGGAACCGCCAGCACCAGCTCCGGGGCCGCCATGCCACGAGGGAATGGAAGGGCTCCGAGCTCGAGCAGTGGGAATACGAGATCACCAGCGGCGGCCGGGTTCGCTACCTGGTCAGCCCGCAGACTTCGACGGTCATCCTGGTTTACGCCTCCCCGCGGCATCCGAAGGACACGGAGTAGCTTCCCTTCCGCGATCGGGTCGCAGGTCCGCCAGGCGCTGGGCGAGGTGGATGAGGTCGGGCAGGTGCAGGGTCCGGTCTCCGGCACCGGGGAGGGGGACGTGCAGCGGTCGGGTCCAGCGGGTGGGGATCGCGTCGAACCCGTGGACGGCTCCCGCCAGGCCGCCTGCGACCGCGGCGACGGTGTCGGTGTCGCCACCGAGGTCGACGGCCGCCCGTACTGCGTCCTCGTACGAGGTGGTGGTGCGCACGGCCCAGACCGCGGAGCCGAGGCAGGGCCAGACGGCGCCGTTGAACTCGGTGGCCTGGTCGGGGTGCCAGTCGGGCTGCAGGACCACGGAGTACCGGTCCCGGTGGTCGGGCCGGACGTCGGCGAGCGCTGACGGGACGGCGGCGAGGGGGTCGCCGCCGTCCAGCGCGCCCCGCACGAGCTCGTGGAAGATCGCGGTGCCCTCCCAGGCGGCCGGGTCGCCGTGGGTGAGGGCGGAGATCTCGCGCGCGGCGACCATGGTCGCCTGCCGGCCCCGAGGGGCGAAGTAGATCGCGGACGTGGTGGCGCGCATGAGCGCGCCGTTCCCCGCGGCGCGGTGGTTGGTCGCGAAGTGCGCCGCTGCGGCGGTGTCCCACGGCTTGCCGCTGGTCAGGACGATTTCCGTCTGGAGTCCGATGTCCTTGGGATCGGCGGCAGCCCACCGCCGGAAGCGGGCGAAGACGTCCGGGAGGTCGGGGCCGCCGCGTTCCAGCAGGGACTCCCCGAGGTGTACCGCCATCTGCGTGTCGTCGGTGGCCTCGCCGGGGTCCCAGCCGCCGCCCCCGCACATCTCCTCGGCGTCGACATCCCGGGGAAACCGGCGGGAGAACCCTGCGGCGGGCCCGAACTCGAAGGGAGCACCGAGCGCATCCCCGACCGCCGACCCGACAACTGCACCGACGGCCCGCCCCATCCGATTCACGCGCGCAGCGTACGCCGTTGCTCAGCCGTTGAAGGCCTTGCGGAGCCTTGATGCCGCTTCGGTGAGGATGTCGGGGCGTTTGCAGAAGGCGAAGCGGACTTGGGTTCGGCCGGCGGTGGGGTGGTCGTAGAAGACGGAGTTGGGGACGGCGACGACGCCTGCGCGTTCGGGGAGGGCGCGGCAGAAGGTGAGGGCGTCGGTGTCGGTGAGGGAGGCGATGTCGGTGGTGATGAAGTAGGTGCCCTGGGGCTCGTAGACCTGGAAGCCGGCGTCGCGCAGGCCTTCGGCGAGAATGTCGCGTTTGGCCATGAGGTCGTCCCGGATGCCGGTGTAGTACGTGTCGGGGAGGGCGAGGGCCTCGGCGACGGCGTACTGGAAGGGGCCGGAGGCGACGTAGGTGAGGAACTGCTTGGTCGTGCGGACGGCGGCCACCAGTTCGCGCGAACCCGTCACCCAGGCCACTCCGTTTTCATACACTCATTCGCATGTCGCGCACCAGGCCCGCAGGGGGCACCACCAGCCATGACGTCGCCGGTGAGCCGGCCGCGATCTACTGCCGCATATCTCAGGCGGACGACGACGACCAGACGGGCGTCGACCGGCAGGAGCGGATCTGCCGGGAGATCGCCGAGCGCAGGGGGCTGGTGATCAACCCGGCCCACGTCTTCGTGGACAACAGCCGCTCGGCGTGGAGCCGCAGGCGGAAGCGGCCGGGCTGGGACCGCCTGCTGGACGATGCCCGGGAGCGCAGCTTCCGGCACGTCATCGCCTACCACCCCGACCGGCTCATGCGGCAGCCCCGAGACCTGGAGGAACTGCTCCAGGTCGCCGACGACCACGCCATCACCCTCCACGGCGAGGCGAACCGCCGGGACCTGTCCGACCCCGATGACCGCTTCATCCTGCGTATCGAAGTCGCGCACGCCTGCCGGTCCTCGGACGACACCTCCCGACGGCTGAAGTCCGCGATGCAGGACCGCGCCCGGGAGGGCAAGCCCCAGGGCGGCATGCGGCGGTTCGGCTACACCAAGGACGGCATGACGATTGTCGAGGAGGAGGCGGAAGTCGTCCGGGAGGTCTTCGACCGCTACCTCAAGGGCGAGGGCGCGGCCCCACTCGCGAAGGACCTGCATAGCCGGGGCATCCGTACGGCTGGCGGCAAGGCGTGGAGCGCCGGAACGGTGCGCGGTCTGCTCGACTCCCGGCACGTCGCCGGCATCCGCATGCACCAGGGCGAGGAGGTCGGCCCCGGCACCTGGCCCGCGATTATCGACGCGGGCGTGTGGGCCGAGGTCAGGGCTCGGCGCGAGTTCCGATCGGCAGCCCACAAGGAGACGCTCAGCAAGCCCCGGCAGCGGTACTACCTCCTACGCGGCCTGGTCATGTGCGGCCGCTGCGGCACCTTGATGTCGGGCACCGCCAAGACCGCGGGCCCCGCGTATCAG
Source organism: Actinacidiphila bryophytorum (assembly GCF_016916835.1). Classification (GTDB taxonomy): domain Bacteria; phylum Actinomycetota; class Actinomycetes; order Streptomycetales; family Streptomycetaceae; genus Actinacidiphila; species Actinacidiphila bryophytorum. The sequence continues at coordinate 319,084 of NZ_JAFFIX010000004.1, forward strand.
TGCAATCGCCGAGGACGGAACGACGAGAAGAAGTGCTCGCGGGCGATCGTGGCCCCGACGCTGGAGGACTTCGTCAGCGACGCCGCCGTCAAGCTGCTCAGTGAGCTTCGGGTGGACGGTCGGCTCGCCACCAGCAACCTTTCCGAGGGCGTGGCAGAGGAGGTGGAGGACGACCAGCGGCAGCTCGCCGAGCTGAACGAGATGTGGACGGCGAAGGAGCTGTCCACGGCGGAGTACCGGAAGATGCGCAAGGAGATCACCGACCGCATCGCCAAGGCCCAGCGCCGAGTCATCATCCGGCCGATGGTGCTCCTCGACGGCCTCACCGGCACGGGCGCACGGGCCGCCTGGGACGCCGACGAGATGACGGATGAGCGCCGCAACGCGGTGCTGCGGTTCCTCTTCTCCGGCGTCGTCATCGACGAACCGAAGAAGCTCGGCCGCTACATGGACTGGGACCGGATCAGCATCGAGCAGAACCCGCTGTAGTGAGCTGTTGGACACAGGGCGACGGCTGCCAGTCGGAGCCACCAGCGCACGACCGACAAGCGGCAGCACGAAACCAGTGGTCCGAGGTTCTGAATGTTCCGTAGCGTGTGACGCATGCCGACGCCGGTCCTGTACTGCCGAGATCCGTTGAGTCCTCGACGTGTGGATGAGCACTTCGCGCGGGAAGCACAGGAGGTGCGCGCCCGTGGCGGGGCGGTCGGGTTGGTCGACCACGATGCGCTGCTTAAGGGTGATGCAGAGCAGGCTGTTGCCCACGTGCCCGCTGGGCTGGGGAGTGTTTGGTACCGGGGTTGGATGATTCCGGGCGATCGATACGTCGCGTTGGCTGAGGCGCTGAGCCGACGCGGGACCGCGTTGCTCGTGACTCCGGATCAATACCGGGCCGCTCACGAACTCCCGGGCTGGTACGAGATGTTCGTTGACATCACGCCTGCAAGCGTGTGGCGTCCCACCAGGCCCGGTGAGATCTTGGCCGCCGAAGACCTGGCCGATCTCGCCGAGCCGTTGCTGCCGGGCTCAGGAATCGTGAAGGACTACGTCAAATCCCGCAAGCACGAATGGGAGCAGGCGTGCTTCATTCCCGATCTCGCTGACTGGGCGGGGCTTACACGGGTAGTGCAGCGCTTCGTAGAACTGCAGGAGGAGTTCCTTGCTGGTGGAATCGTTCTGCGCAGCTTTGAGACGTTCTCGAAACTGGAGTCCGTTGCGGCTGAAGTGCGCGTGTGGTGGTTGGATAGCGAACCCAGACTGTTCACGCCTCACCCGGACAGCCCGTTCGAGCGTGGACTGGTGCCTGACCTTGACCACATCCGGCCCGGGGTACAGAGCCTGGGATGCCGGTTCGTCACAACCGACGTGGCGCTCCGCTCGGACGGGGTGTGGCGAGTCGTCGAAGTCGGTGACGGCCAGGTCAGTGATCTCCACCCGTCCAGCAATCGAGGCGAGTTTGCCGCTCTACTGGTAGGTCTATAGCGCTTGCGGAAGCGGCGCGTGCTGCGCGGTTGGTTGCCCGGAGGTGAGGGCCAACGGACGCTCAACGACCTCCGACAGATTCCGGGAGCTTGGTCGCCCCGGTGATCACCCCGGATGCAGCACCGCCGTGGCGATCTCTCGTACGCGGGCATGCGTGATGCCGTTGCGCTGCTCGACGGCGAGCGGGTGGTCGGTGGGCTCCAGTTCGATGAACGGGCGGGTGCCGACCGGTCGCGTGTGGGCGTTGGTCTTCAAATTGGTGGTGCTCTCGGGGTAGAGCGCGAGTTCGGTGCTGAGCCAGCCGAAGTACGGCTTCTCGGCTTCGCGGCCCTCGGCGTTCCATAGTTCAAGGGCGCGGGCGAAGTTGTCCTTGCTCAGGGAAACCCAGACGCCCCACGAGAAGACGTCCTCGCTGCCGATCACGGGTATCTCGATTAGGCCCCTGACGAAGAAGTGCCGGCCCCTGATCACGCACTGGTCGGACGACAGCATGCTGTCCGGGTCGTTCTCGAAGCCGGGCTCCCAGACGTCGGGAGCGATGGTCGAGTAGCCCATGGGGAGCTCTGCGTGGTGATCGCCGCAGTGTGAGCACGTGAAGCCGAGATCGTCAGACATGGCGGGAGCTTAGCGACCGCACACCACCCGGCGCCTGCCGTGTGCCGCTGGCACGACCCGGACTCGGCTGTCGGTGGTCGCTGCGAGAATTCCCGGAATGCTACGCGAGGAGATGACGTGGGCACCTGGGACATAGGCCCCTTCGACAACGACACCGCCGCCGACTTCGCCGGCGACCTGGACGAGGCAGCGCTGGAAGAGCGCGAGCCCATGATCCGCAGCGTCCTCAAGCGTGCTGCCGATGTCACGGATTTTCTGGAGACCCTTGACGCTGAGCGAGCCGTTGCCGCAGCAGCCTTGGTCGTCGCGCAGCAGCCGGGCGGCCGCCCCGCGTGTTCGAACTACGGTCCGTCGGAGCCGCTGCCAGAGCTTTCGGCTGACCTCCGGACGCTCGCTGTCGAAGCCCTGGACCAGGTGGTGGCTGAGTCGTCGGAAATCGCAGAGCTGTGGGACGACGTTGCGGAAGGGCGGAAGTGGCGCCGGGACATCACCCGCCTCCGTGACGTCCTCGACCCCCCGGTCCCGCTGCAGGAGGAGGTTCTCTTCGGGATCTGACCGGTGAAGCACACCCACGGACCGTGGGAGGCGAGCGACGCTCGGCTTCCGGCCTGGCCCGGGTTTTGAGAGGTATGCGCGCTGAGTAATCCATTGGGGATGGCGATCCCACCTGGCTACTCTCCGAGCCATGAGCGGACCCGTGTTGGTGATCGAATTGGCCGAGGCCCCCTCGCGCGCGGCAATCCTGCGAATCCACGAGTTCCTGGTCCGCTCGTCGGTGCGTTGCGAGGAGACGCGGCTCGGAGAGTACGACGTGCACATCAACGCTGAGAGCCTCGGTGTCACGGACACCTGGGGCGAAGACGGACGACGCCCCGTCCTGGTCTCTCTCGTTGGGCCCGGTGTCGGCGACGAGGCTGTCTTCGAGGCCGAGCATGCCGACGAGGTCGACCAGGAACCCCTTATCGGCTTCACCCCGACCCACGCCGTCGACATCGTCGCCTTCTGTAACAGCCCGGTCGACCACGTCGTGACGGCTCTGCTGACCGCCGCAGTCATGGACTTGATCGGTGGCGTCGCCAACGTCGAACTACGAGAGGACCAGGTACCCATCGTGGCCGGCCTTCCGGGCATCGTCGCGACGGTGACCGATCCATGGCTCGCCGCGTACGGCTCAGCCGACTTCCTCAGGGCTTGGGTACAGCAGCCTGGATTCCGCCTCCTGAAGTAGCCGGGAACGGGCGCTGCCTGGATCCCGGTGCGGTAATCGGAAAGGGGCCGACCCCACGCAGGAAGGGGATGGGGCTGACCGGATTCGAACCGGCGTCCTCCCACATGCGGTGAAGGCGCGACAGCCACTGCGCTACGAGCCCCATCCCTCTCCCGATCATACGAACGACGTGCCCTCCGACGCTTCGGAATTATCCGAGCGTGACGGCGGATCGCTTACGCCCAGTTCGCTGAGGCTGACCTGAGCTGCCGAACGGGAAACCAAGCCCGTCAGGGCAGCGCCATCGGCTTCTATCACGGTTTCGCGGCCCCACCCAGTCCAGGGTCGCGTGGCACTGTCAGCTCCGGTGCGCGAGTCGGACCTGGGGTTCGCGTGCTGAACGCCGCTGTCGTTGGCAAGCCAGGGAGCGTGAGATCGATGGGAGAGACGGTGGAGTCATGGAGAGGACCGACCTTGAACGCGGTGTGCCGGTCCGCTGTATAGCCCGGAAAGTACCGTCAGGCAAAACGCGTTTTCTGCGGATCATTGTTGTCATCCGCCGCACGGAGTTCGCCAGACCTCCGGCCGACGGCCGCCCGGCCCAGTGGTGTTGGAGCACCACCCGCCGGAGCGCATGACGACCGCCCGCCCACTCATCCCCACGGCACACGGCCTGCCAGCCTCGTGCCGCTCCGAGGACACACCCATGCCCGAACCCCAGCCGCGGCCTGCCGCGATCCAGCCCACTGCTTCCGACTGCCGTCCGGTTACGGACGAGGCCCGGGAGGCCGCGCTGCAACGCGTCTGCGCCGGCTTCGTCACGACGATCAGTCCGCGCAGCGCCGCCCGGCTCGCTGACCTGCTCTCCAGCGCGACCTACGTCCAGGCAGCCTGACCGGGTCTGGATACGGGAGCGGCCCTTGGTGTTGGAGCACCAAGGGCCGGGAGCACTCCCGGACGACCGCCCAAACGATCTACCCCGGTGCCGTTGGCCTGACAGCCGATGCGGTGCCGAGTGAGGAAGCACTGTGTACCAGCCTACGTTCCGATCGACGCGTGCCGCGCCTTCGCGGTCTCCTTGCGCCGAGCGGCCGACGCTCACGGGGCTTCCCATCGATGCCCGCCGTGATCGCGCCGCTGAGCCCGCCCGTCGACTGGTCCTTTCCGGCGCCTGCATCCGGTGTGAGCGGGAGTTGGACCCGGCCGATCACCACCGTCTGATGCGTGATCAATTGCTTTCGCGTACAGGTCGATTGGGCCTGCTTTGCGTGGTACGTTCTGTCATCGAAGAACTCAATAAGGTGACCCCGGCAGCGCGGGAACGCTCCGGGGTCCGGCACAAGGAGCGGTAACTCCTCATGCAGATTCATCGTAGCCGTCACACGCGCGGCTTCACCGTCCTGCCCAACATGCTGCTACAAGACCGGCGGCTGTCCTACACCGCCCGCGGCCTACTCGCCGACCTGCTCTCCCGTCCCGACGGCTGGTCGGAGGACGGCAGGCGGATGGCCGACACCAGCCCGCAGGGCCGCCTCGCCGTCGCGAAGGCGCTGCGGGAGCTGACCGCCCTCGGCTACTACCGGGTCGATCGGGTCCGGCGCGGCGACGGGACGTTCGTCAGCGAGGCCCACGTCTACGACAGCCCGCACGCTGCTCCGGGTCTCACCCGTCCGGGATCCGGTGTGGCGGCAGCCGATGACCGTGACATCAAACCCGTAAAGGACCGTGGGAAAGAACCCACCCTCCCCGTCCAGCGGTCGAACGCCGCGGTGGCGGGCGGTGACGGCACCGGCTTCGGGGAGGTCGGGCGGGCGAAGCCCCCGGCAACGGATCCCGCGTCGGACAGCCCCACCGGTGAGGCGGTCGCCACGCTGTTCCGGGTGCTCCGGCCCGAACCGCGCCTGCGGCTCGGCGCGGTTGAGGCCCTCGCCCTGGCACCCCTGGTGAGCGCCTGGCTGGAGCGGGGGTACGGGCACCGTGACCTGTCCGAAGCACTCCTCGGCGGGCTGCCCGCCCAGGTCCACAGCGCTGCGGCGATCCTCCGCGACCGCCTCACCCGCAAGCTACCCCCGGCACCTGAGCCGGTCGTCCCGGCCAAGCCGCGCTGGTCGGGGGAGTGCGCCACATGCGCCCGCCCGATCCCACATGAGGGGATCTGCCGCGCCTGCGCGGGCCTGGTCTCCCAGCCCGACGAGATCGTCGAACGGGCGAGCGTTGCAGCCCGTGGCAGGGCCAGGGTCCGCGCCGCCCTGCAGGCCGACGCGGGTCGGCTCCCGGCCAGAGCCTGACCCCACCACGCAGCGCCGTACGCCCGCCTGAGGGCCACGGTCCTGCGTCGGCGACTGCCGTCGCCGCCCCCTCCCATCCGCGCTGACACGCCCCCGTGTGCCCTGCCCGCCGCGCGCTTCTCCGGCATGCCTGGAGCACCCATGTGTCGGCCCAGCCCCTGACTGGAGTTTCCATGCGCGCCACCGCACGTCCGCGCCCCGCCCTGCAAGCCCCGCTCCACCGCGAGCCCACCTCCGGCCGTCGCGGGTCCTGGTGGGATCCGCTCGCGCTGATCCTTCTCGGCCTGGCCGGCGGAGCCCTGTCGTACGACTCCCTGCGGCAGATGGCCGTCGCCGTCCACATCCGCCCGCACCTGGCCTACCTCTTCCCACTGGTCATCGACGGATTCATCGCCTACGGCGTCCGCGCCCTCCTCGTCCTGCGCGACGCGCCCTGGCCCGCACGCGCCTACGCCTGGACCCTCTTCGGCACCGCCACCACCGCCAGCCTGTGGGCCAACGCCCTGCACGCCGTCCGCCTCAACCAGCCCGGCGTCCACACTCTCCTGCTGGGCGACCACACGGTCGCCGTCCTGTCGGCGATAGCTCCCCTGGCCCTGGCCGGAGCCACCCACATGCACATCCTCATCGGCCGCCACAGCGGCAGCCGCACCATCGCCGCCGGAACTCCGACCATGATTCCGGCGGCCTCGGCCGTGATTCCGGCCGAAGGGCGAACAGCGGCTCCGAGGGACGAGCCTGCCGTCGGGGCCGACACAGCGGCCGGAACCGTCCCCGCGACAGCCCTGGAGCCGGAAGGCATCACCGGCCACAACGACGCAGCGGCTCGGGCAGACGGTGAAAGCCCCGGCCAGAGGGCGAAAGGCACTTTCGGCCGGCGTTCGCAGACGGGGCGCAGGGGGCGCAAGGCCGAGGCGTCGATCGAGCAGCTCGCCGACATCATCCGCCGCGCCCACCCGGATTCCGGCCAGGTCACCCGCGCCATGGCCCGCGAGGCCATCGAAGCCCAGGGAATCAGCGCAGGCAACGAGCGCATAGCCGAAGCCCTCAAGTCCCTCCAGCCCGGCGACGAAGCCCGCGCCCACCCCAGTACCGACTGAAGCCGCCGTGTGGGGTGGCCCCGCCCGGCCATCCCACACGGTCCGCCACGCACCCCGCCCAAGACGGCGCCATCCCGGACCCGCGCCGTATGCCCACGACCCGACTCGCCCAGCAGCCAGTCCCCTCTGCCCCGCAGCACTCGACAGACGCCGGAGAATCCCATGCCCCGCCACTACGACGCCGACGATCACCCAGGCGAGGAGAGCAACCCGCCCAGTACGCCGGCCTGCAACGGAGACGCCTACCCCCAGCCTCACGGGGGAGCAAGGTATGGCGCTGGACCGTCCAATGGCCGGTCCCACGCAGATCCCTCCGCCCCGGGAGTGGCGGATGAACTCCGGCGCCAGGGGGCACCGGAGGGAGAAGCCGCTGCCACACCCGCCGATCCGCCGAGCCTGATGCGTGCAGCTGCTGAAGCGGCCGTTCGCCGTACGGCACGCCGTCGCCGCCGCGACGGCACCCAGCGCACGTTCCGAGTCGACGTCCGCTACAGCCAGACCGAGCATCACGCCATCAAGGCCAAGGCGAAGGCCATGGAGATCGCCGGCGCCCACTTGGTCGGCGCGGTCGTCATGGCCTTCGTGGAGGGCACTCAGCCGCTGCCCGGCCAGCGCACCGCCACCGACGACCTCATCGACGAACTCGTCGCCCTGCGCGCCCAGGTCGCCAAGATCGGCGGCAACGTCAACCAGATCGCCCACCGCCTCAATTCCGGCGGCCAGCCCTATCAGGCCGACACCGCGGTCCTGGCACAGGCCGAACGCACCGTGCACGGCGTCCGTGAAGCCATCGCCGCTATCGAGACGGCCGCGCACCAAGCGGCCGACCGGAAGGCGGCCTGATTGATCGCGAAGATCACCCGAGGCAAGGCCATCCGCCGCCTGCTCGGCTACCTCTACGACACGGTGAAGGCCAAGGACCACACCGACCCGCACCTGGTCGCCTCCTGGGACGGCTTCGCCCCCGACCCCGGCCGCGAACAGGACCCGAAAGCGGCCATGAAGCTGCTGACCCAGGCGCTCGAACTACGCCTCAACCAGGCGCGGGGCAAAGGACAGGATGTTCCTGAGCAGCCGGTGTGGCAGTGCTCGGTCCGCGCCGCCCCCGAAGACCCCGTGCTCACCGACGACCAGTGGGCCGACATCGCCCGCCGCGTCGTTGCCGCAACCGGCATCGCCCCGGATGGCGATCCGGACGGCTGCCGCTGGGTGGCCGTCCGCCACGCCGACGACCACATCCACATCGCCGCCACCACCATTCGGGGCGACCTGTGTACCGCCCGCCATTGGAACGACTACCTCCGCGCCGACAAGGAACTCGAAGCCGTCGAGAACGACTACAACCTGCGCATCGTCGTACGCGGCGATCGCACCGCAGCCAAACGCCCCACCCGCGCCGAAACCGAAAAAGCCCACCGCACCGGCCGCCGGCGCACCCCGCGCGAGCAACTCCGCACCACCATCCGCACCATCGTCGCCGTCTCCACCAGCCCAGAGGAGTTCTTCCACCTCCTGCCCAGCAGCGGCATGAAGGTCGAAGTGCTGCGCTTCCCGTCCGGCGACATCCGCGGCTACAAAGTCGCCCTCGACGGCGACACCAACGCCGAAGGCCAGCCCATCTGGTTCTCCGGCTCCACTCTCGCCCCCGACCTGTCCTACCCCCAGATCCGCGCCCGCCTCACCGCAACCGAACCCCCAGCGACCGGCCCTCGTCGGCCCAACCCCTGGCACCAGGCCACCGCCGCCACCGAACGCATCCCCCACCACCTCGCCGGCACCGACGACGCAGCTGCCCAAGCCCACATCACCGCGTTCGCCGAAGCCCTCGACGCACTCCCCTTCTGTGCCCCCACGGAGCTGCGACCCCAGCTCCGTCAGGCAGCCCTCGACTTCGAACGCGCCAGCCGCTCCCGCATCCAAGCCGACCACCACCACGCCCGAGCCCTCCGAGGCGCCATCCACACCATCGCCCGCCAACCCACAGGCGGCGACGGAGCTGCCATCGCCATGTTCCTCGACGCCGCCATCCTCGCCGCCATGGCAATTCAGCGCTGGCACGCCGCCCGCCACCACAACCAGCAAGTCGAAGCCACCCGCCACACTCTCGCCGACCTCCAAGCCGCCTACAACCAGGCCGCAGCCGCCCCCCTGGCCGAGCTAACCCAGCGCCGCCCACCCCGACCGGCCACCGAACGGCACGCCCAACGCATACGCCAGACGATCCCCACCCACGCCAACCAGATCCTCAACGACCCCACCTGGCCAGCCCTCGCCACCACCCTCACCGACGCCGAAACCGCCGGCCATGACCCCACCCACCTCCTCCGCCAAGCAGCCGATCAACGAGCCCTTGACGACGCCCGCTCCCCCGCCCAGGTCCTCACCTGGCGCCTCCAGCGCCTCACTCAACGCCCAGCGCCGAGCCTTCTGGCCCGGGCGGCGATGGCCCGAAGCGACGCCCCTGCGCGTCGGAGTCAGCCCGTGGCGACCGCGGATCCATCTCAGGCGTACCCTCCGCCGTCGCATTCCCGTCGCCGTTGATGGGCGCTGCTTCCCACCGTTTGCGTTCCAACAGCACGACCGGGCAGTTCAGCGCGTCGGCGATCCTGGCCAGGTTGAGCGGCGTGGCGCTGCGCCACCCGGACTCGATCTCGCCCAGGAGCTGCTCGGAGATACCTACCGTCCGGGCCAGCGCCCGCTTCGTCAGGCCCGTCTTTTCCCGCGCCCACGTCACTGCCTGCGGCTCATGGTGGAGGCTCCGTGGCCGTTGCCGTCTTCGGCCGGGCTTGCCCGACTCGGCTGAAGCAGGCAGCTTGTCGGCGTGGCCGGCCGTGACTTCGGCACGACCGCGCGAGGCAGTCACCGGCTCCTGTCCGGCCTGCCGCTCCAGCGCGTCCGCCTTCGCTCGCAAAGTCGCTGCCAACGCCTCCACGTCCTTTGGTCCTGCCCCGGCGCCCAACGGCTTATGTCGCGGAGTGCAGCACGCAACTGTTCCAGAGGGAAGGCGGCTTCGGTCATGGCGGCTCGCTCTCGCCAGTCTCGCCATCACCCTTCGATCGGCGCGTTCCCCTGCTCAGCTGTGCGTGGCCCTGTCCGCCAGGAAGAGGGCCAGCGGGCCGGCGGGGAGCAGGAACCGACCGTGCGTTGCCGCATGGAGGGCGTCGGGCATGGGCCACCAGGTGAGTTTGAAGTCCTGTTCGGTGGGCGTGAGCTGTTGCGGTCCGCAGGTGAGGTCGCGGGCTTCGTAGAGGTAGACGCGGGCGGGTGAGGAGACGGTGAGGGCGTACGAGCCGAGTGGTCGCCATGTTGTGGCGGTGATTCCTGACTCCTCGCGCAGCTCGCGCCGCGCGCATTCCTCGGGCGTCTCGCCGGCTTCCCTCCGGCCGCCGGGAATGAAGAGGTAGTCGCCCTGGTGGGCGGGGAAGTGGGCGCTGAGGAGAGCTACGAGGCCGTCGTGGTCCCGGGCTACGACGACGGCCGCGTCGCGGACGGCTTGGGCATCGTTCATACCGGCCGAGGTTAGTGGGCATCAGCGCACCATCGCGGCGTACGGCACGTTCATGACGACCGGGTGGGCGATGCCGCGGCCGTGGTAGCCGTCCTCGCCGTAGGCGTCGCCGTGGTCGGCGCACAGGATGATCAGCCAGCGCTTCTTCGCAGTGAGGGTGGTGATCAGGCGGGCGAGGTGGGTGTCGGCGTAGGCGAGGGCCGCCTGCTGGGAGGCGGCGGTGTCGCGGCTGTCGCCGAGGTAGTGGCTGTGGGGGACGTGGGTGGCCGAGACGTTGACGAACAGGTAGACGGGGCGGCCGTCGTGGTGTTCGGCGACCTCCAAGGCGTGGTCGACCTGGCGGCGGGTGGAGTCGGGTTCGGGTGAGCAGAACTCGGGGCGCCAGTGGTCCTCGTCGAACAGGTCGGGCAGGACCGAGCCGAGCGGGGTCTCACGGGAGAAGTACGTGACGCCGCCGACGCAGATGCTGCGGTAGCCGTGCTGGCCGAGGCCGGCCAGGAGGTTGGGGGCGTCGAAGACGAAGGTCTGCGGCGGGACGGCCTTGAACGCGGGCGGCCGGCACTCCCACAGCCGCGGCGGCTGCTCGGGCTGGGGCAGCTTGGGCAGGAAGCCGGAGAAGAAGGCGATGTGCGCGGGGAGGGTGAAGGTGCCGGGGGTCTGGCGGCGTTCCCAGCCTCCCTCGGGGAGGAGGGAGGCGAGGTGCGGGGTCAGGCCGTTGTCGTAGGCGGTGCGGGCGGTGTCGTAGCGCAGAGAGTCCAGAGTGACGAACAGGATGCTGGTCTGCGTGCGGATGATCTCGGCTGCGTCGATCATTCAGCCACCTCCGCAGCGGTGGGGGCGAGGTGCTCGATGGTTCCGCGGGCGCTGTCGCTGACGGGGATCGGTACGCGGTCTTCGGCGATCATCCGGCGGATGGCGGCGAGTCCGGTGTCTTCCTGGAGCATCAGGCCGTCGGCGTCGTAGAGCCGGATCCGGACGACGTGCGTACCGTCCTGATCAGTGGTTGCGGCCACATAGGCACCAGCGAGCGGCCGCCGGCTCAGGACGTAGGCGAGGAATGCGTCCTCAGCGATGCCGTCGATGGCGGTGACGCGGCAGGCGTGGTGGTGGGCGTTGACGGCCCCGCGGCACAGGCGGCGGAAGAACTCGGCCGTGACCGGCCCGCCATCGCTCCCCACGGCCAACTGCTCGGTCGCCGTGAGGGCGACGAAGCTGGCCCCGAGCCACCATGCAACGCCCTCGTGAATCTCGCCGGGAAGCGGCCGACCGCACCGCCGTCCCTGATCACGGCGTCGGAGTCGATGGGGTTAAGCACCCTGGGCCTCCAGGTCGGCGATGATCCAGTCGGCCAGGTCGTCCGGGGACTTGCCGTCAGTGTCGAGAGCGACGGCTGTGGAGCCAGCGGCTTGGACGGTCCGGAAGTTGGCCAGCAGGCGGGCGAGTCGGCCGGGGATGACGAACAGATCGAGGTCGTCCTGCTTGGCGTCGCGCTTGACCGCGAGGCGTTCCCGCATGGCCGCTTCGGAGCAGCTCAGGTAGAAGGTGCGGGTCGGCGTCTCCAGGTAAGGCCGGAAGGGTTCGAGAAGGTCGGCGACCTCCTCGACGGCGACCCCGTGAACGGCCGCGTGGCAGGCCACCACCGACGAGGCGTAACGGTCGGCGACGACAGGCCCGACCGCCCTCGCGAGCCGGATCGAGTCGGCGGCGTGCAGCAGCCCGGACAGGTAGAAGGCGAACTGCGGCAGCGCGCGCAAGCGTTCGTTGATCAGTGCCGACCACCCGGCATGGGGCGTCGGGAGGGTGTGCAGCGATGTCGCGCCAAGCCGCTCGGCCAAGGCCCAGGCGAGCGTGGACTTTCCTATGCCGGAGACGCCTTCGAGGACGATGAACGGGTGCTGCGGCCCGTCGAGATACAGCGGCCGGTACGGAGGAGGCAGGCTCACAGCGTCCCCTCCGTGAAAGCCGCGACGTGCCCGGCAACCGTCCGGGCCAGCCGGGCGGGGTCGGCGATCAGGTCCTTCACGTCGGCACGAAGGTCGTTGCGGAGCAGGCAGGGCTGTATGCCGCCGCCGTGGTCGACCCGCAGCGCCCAGAAGCCCTCGACGCAGCGGGACCGCACGGGGCAGGTGCCGCACTGTCCGACATGGTGGCGGCCGAGGTCGCGGTGGATGACGTCGATCTCGATGCCGTCGATACGGAAGACCCTGCGGCCCTGACCGACCCCGGCGACCTCGATGTGCTCGTCGCTGGTGAGGGTGCGAAGGTGCGCGATGATCTCGTCAGCCGGCACCGCGGAGTTGGCGCGTCCCTCGTTGAAGTCGGTGCCGACCAGTTCGATGAACTGCACGGGGAGCCGCCGCTCCAGCGCGAAGTCAAGGATCTGCCGGACCTCGTGGGCGTTCTCCCGCTGCAACAGGGTGTTCAGCTCGACCCGCTCGAATATCTCGCGGGCGACCTCGATGCCGTCCAGCACCGTGCCGATCCCGATACGCGTCCCGGCGATAGCCCGCAGCGAAGCGTCCGAGAAGTAGTGCAGGGACACCTTCACCTTGTCCAGGTGCGTCCTGGCCAGCCACGAGCGGTGGGTACGGATCCTGGTGCCGTTGGTGATCAGCGTGTAGGAGGCGTCCGGGCCGGGCTCGGTCAGGCCTTCCAGGACCGGGCGGGCGATCGGCGAGGTCAGCGGCTCGCCGCCGGTGAAGTACACGCGCTTCAGGCCGGCGTTCATCAGGGAGCCGATGACAGCGAGGTACGCGTCGGCGTCGAGCTGCTGCGGACGCGGCCGCTGGGCGGGATCCTGCCGGGTCAGCGGTGGCGGCACGTCACCCTCGTTGTGGCAGAACCAGCACGCGATGTTGCAGTGCGGGGTGAAGGAGACGCGGAGCTGGCCGCGCAGGGCGGCGAAGTTGTGCAGCGCGGTCCAGTCGACACCGGACGCCGGTAAGGAGACGGGGGGAGCGGCCATTGACGGGCTTCCTCTCAGGGGTTCGGGAATCGGGGCTGGTGGACGGGCAGGTTGCACGGGTCGGCGACGTCGTAGGTGTGGCTTCCGGGGTGGTGTGCGAAGGAGCAGCAGGCCTCATCGGCCCGTCGAGCAGGGCAGTCGGATCGCACCGACAGCTCGGCCGGGTCCTGCCCGTCGCTCCACGCCGTCCACAGGGACCGGTCCTTCGAGTCGGCAAGCTCACGCACGAGCGCCTGGTGGTCGCCGGCGACGTGCGCTTGGAGGACGCAGCGCAATTTCAACTCGACGTCGCCCGGGTCCATGCCTTCAGCCTGGGTACGGGCGGCGTCCAGGAGAACTGCGGGCAGATCTGCCAGAGCCCCGCAGACGGGAAGCAAGGCTGGCACGAACGCATGCATGGACGGCTCGCCAACGTTCACGAGTCACCCCGCCCACCGCGCAGGCGCCCCTGCAGCACACTCGTATCACCATCGATCTCGAACCACACACACTTGCCGGAGGGCCTCGAAACCACTCCCCATCGGGAGGTCAGCACCTGCACGAGCAGGAGCCCTCTGCCTCCCTCGTCGGCGTCCGAAGGCGCCAGGAGAGTGGGCCTCTTGCTGCCGGAATCGTGGCACTCTGCCCGGAGTTTGGCCCGGTCGACAAGGATGTTCAGGTGAAAGGTGCCCTCATGCTGGGTGCCGTGCCGGACCGCGTTGGTGGCGAGTTCGGTCACGCAGAGCACGACGTCGTCGACCGCGAGGTCCAGGCCGGCGAGGGCATCCCGCGTGAAGGCCCGGACCTCGCTCACGGACTCCGGTCGGGACGCGAAGTCCCTGGCCGCGCTCGCGCCGACGGTCGCTTTCGTACTGTGCTGCGGTGCCTTCAGCCCTGTGCCTGTTATGGGCGACGCCATAGGTTCCCTCCGAGTGCTGGAACCCGCGACAGGGCCGCGAGCGATCCGGTGGACACCAACGACGCTAGGAAAATCAGCAGTTGGGGGTCCACGCGGTTGCACGCGGTTGCACGATTTCAGCCGAGGGTGTCGAGGGCGCGCGTGATGCGGCTGCGGGCCGCGGTTCCGCGCAGGGCGTGCTGGGAGAGCTGGTGGAAGGCGCGCAAGTAGGTCCGGATCTCGCCCGGACTGCTCACGTTGATCTCGGCCGTGAGGGTCTCGACGGCCACCAGGCCTTCGTCGAAGGCGTAGAACGCCTCCAGCGGCCACACCGTCCGTCGTGCCTCGAACGGGATGATGCCGAGGGAGACATTAGGCCTGGCCATGAGCGAGAGCAGCGCTCGGAGCTGGTTGGCCATGGCCTCGTCGTCGCAGACCCGGTAGTAGAGCACCGCTTCTTCGAGCAGCAGCGCGAAGCCGTGATCGCCTTCGAAGACGACACGGGAGCGGGCAAGTCGCGCCTCCACCGCGCGCTCGACATCATCGGGTGTGCCCTGGAAAGTCGTGATGGAGCGCAGCAACCCCGTGGCGTACCCGGCGGTCTGGAGCATGCCGGGCACCACGTTGGAGGCGTAGACGCGGAAGGTGCGGGTCCGCTGGTACAGCGGTGTGGTCTTCGCGTGGACCTGCCGTAGGCCGTCGCGGTGGAGCTGGCGCCACTCGACGTACATCGAATCGGCGGTCCGCGACGCCGCGATGAGATCGGCGGCCAACTCGGGGACGCCGCACGCGTTGCACCAGGCGCGGATGTCGTCGTCCGAGGGCGGCGTGATGCCGCGGGCGATACGAGACGACTTCGACTTGTGCCAACCGCAGCGATCAGCCAGCTCCAGGCCCGTCAGGCCAGCATCGAGCATCGTCTGCTTCAGGCGCTCGGCGATCTTGGCGCGGGCCGCCCGAGCCGAGGAGAGAGGTGACGTGCCCATGAGCCGACTGATCGTCCGTGGTCAGACGCTGTACTTCTCGTGCGAGATCGCGCGGTCCCACACCTCGTCGAAGGCTTTGACGCAGCCGGCGACCGCCGCCGGCTCCTCGGTCTGGTCGGTGCGGATCCAGCGGCCGGCCTCGTCGAAGACGTTGAACTGGACGAGGCGGCCGTCGAAGAGCCAGAAGTCGTGCTCCGGGAGGGCGATTCCCGCCGCGCTGCTCCTGGGCAGCCAGCGCACTTCCTCGCCTGCGGCGACGTTGGTGAAGGTGAACGAGTGCTCGTAGCGGATGTACTCGCTGGGGGGCTCCGTGACCACGCGGGCGCGCTGGACCTGCACGCCCTTCGAGGTCACCTCCTGCACGAGGTCGAGCCAGGGGCGCCACCACGACGCGCGGTCGGCGGGGTCGAGACGGTGACCCCGCTTCCACGCTTCGAAGCCCGCCGTCTCGTTCCCCATGTCGTAGGCGTCGCGCAGCTCCAGGTGAACCGCTGACCGCTCGACGGCACGGAGCAGGTCGGCGAAGCTACTCAAGCTCTGCGACATCAAGCGCCTCCCTGAGAAGCGGGATCATCCGCTTCGGTACTCGCACGATCCCCTCGTAGGAGGGCATCGCGACATCCCGGTTGCAGGTCGCCTCCGTCTGGCGGTCGGCCTTGACTCCCTGGAACAGCAGATCCTTGGCGTCCTCGTCCACCCAGACGGCCGGGGAGCCGTGGTCCCTCGACTCCGGGTCCTTCCCGACGAACCGTAGTGCCATGCTGACCTCCGATGTCGAGCCAGTTGCAGTCGGTTGCAGAGGACGTGCCGAGGACCGGCCGGTGTGGCGGCCCTGGGCGTCACCCCGCAACACTCCTTCACCTGACGTCACAAGCCTTGGACAATCAGTGAACTCCTGTCGCGCCAAGATCAGTTCGCACAAGGCGCGCACAACCCGGCCGCGAGCGGCCCTGCCCTGTAACAGTGGGGGTCATGGACAGAACACCGGCCGCCGGGGAGAACATCGCGGTACTGCGCAAGGCCCGCGGGATGGGCCAGGCGAAACTGGCCCGCCTGTCCGGCATCTCCGTCTCCTACCTGAGCAAGATCGAGACCGGCGACCGCCCGGCAACGCCTCCCGTGGTGGCCGCCATCGCCAAGCCCCTACGCGTCTCCACCGCTCGGATCTACGGGCAGCCCTTCCTCGGCCTCTCCGAGCAGGCCGACCTGCTCAACGACCTACGTGACGCCGTCCGCCGCCACACCCTTCCCAGGGAGGACACGCCCGCTCCCGTGGCGCTGGCCGAGCGGCTGCAGCTCGCAGCTCGGCTCCGATCCGAGACGCGATACCTCGAACTCCTCCGGGAGCTGCCGACCCTTCTCGGCCAGGCGACCGCGACGGCGCTCGACGCCGGCGGAGACTCTCCGGCCTGGGGACAACTCGCCGACCTCTACGGTTGCGCCTACAGCGTCACGCACCGTTTCGTTCAGCCCGACCTGGCCGACATCATCGTCGCCCGCCAGCAGTGGGCCGCCCAGCGAACCTGGAACCCGGCCGCGGAAGCAACCGCGGCCTGGAACGAGGCGGGCACGTACCAGAGCGCCGGCGCGTACGGCGACGGCATGGCGATCGTCGAGCGCGCGATCAGCCAGTACGAGAGCGCCCGCACCGAAGGCCCGGAGTCCGTCGTCATCCTCGGATCGCTCCACCTACGAGGCGTCGTCCTCGCCTCCCGCAACCGCGACCGCCACGCCACCGAGACCCACCTGCGCCACGCGAAGGGCCTGGCCGCCCAGCTCGACGGCGACGTGCTGATGCACAACCTGACCTTCGGGGAGGGCAACACGGCCCTCTACGAGCTGGCTGCGCATGTCGAACTGGACCAGCCCAACAAGGCGGTGACCATGTCGACGCCCCTGATCGACCAGCCGCCCTCCGGCCTCAAGCCCAACCGCCTCGGCCGCCTCTACATCGATGTCGCCCGCGCCCGCCTGGCCCTGAAGGACGCAGCCGGAGCCGAGGAGGCACTGAAGGCCGCCTTCAAGGTGTCCCCGCAGATGGCACAGATCCACCCGATGAGCCGCGAGGTCCTCCGCGTCCTCTTCATCCTCCACCAACGCGCCCGCCCCGACCTGGTGGCGATGGCGGAACGAGCGGGCCTCACCATGTGAAGGACATGCATGTTCTTCTGCTCACGCATGACGCCTGGGCGACGCGCGCGCGAGTTCGCTGGCCGACGCAGTGCGACGATCGCTGGCTTAATGAGAGCCACTGCTGGGTACTGAACTTGATTGGGTGATGTCGGTCCCGTTCGCCTGACAGCCGGCGTTCGGCGCCGGTAGCCGTGGGGTGTGAGGTACGCGCAGGGCGGCGGGCTGACCGACGCCGAGAGAACCACGCGGGAGCGGTTGCGACTCCAGGCCGTGGAGCGTTTCGAGGCTGGGCAGAAGAACACCGAGATTGCCGCTGGCCTGCGGGTCAGTGTGCGGTCCGTCGAGCGGTGGCGCCGGGCCTGGCGGGAGGGCGGCGAGGCGGGAGTCCTGTCGAAGGGGTCGCCGGGAAGACCTCGGCTCAGTGAAGCCCAGATCACCCGGCTGGAGCGTGAGTTGGAGCGTGGTCCGCTGGCCCACGGTTGGGCGGACCATCGGTGGACCCTGGCGCGGATCAAGACGCTGATCGGCCGGCTGTTCCATGTCTGCTACACGGTCGAGGGCTCCTGGCGGCTGCTGAAGCGGCACGGCTGGAGTTGGCAGCAGCCCACTCGGCGGGCGATCGAGCGCGACGACGAGGCGGTCGAGGTCTGGAAGAGGGAGACCTGGCCGCGGGTAAGAGCACCGCGGCGGAGCGCGGGGCCTGGATCGTCTTCGAGGACGAAGCCGGGCAGTCAATGACTCCGCCGCGAGCAAGGACCTGGGGCCGGATCGGCCACACCCCGATCGTGAGGATGAGAGGCCGGGGCTCCGGACGGGTGTCGATGGCAGGCATGACCTGCTACAAGCCCGGCGAGCGGTCCCGGCTGATCTACGCGATCCGCGAGTACCGCGGACGCAAGGACGAACCGAAGGGCTTCGTTTGGCGCGATTTCCGCGACCTCATCGTCCGCGCCCGCATCCAGCTCGGCGGCCCGATCGTGCTCGTCTGGGACAACCTCCGCCTGCACCTCACGGCCGGCATGCGGGCGTTCATCGACGCGAACGCCGAGTGGCTCACGGTGTTCCAGCTGCCAACCTACGCCCCGGACCTCAACCCGCAGGAGGGCGTCTGGTCGCTGGTCAAACGCGAGATCGGCAATCTCGCCGCCGTGGACCTCGGCCAGGTCACCCGATCCGTGAAGCGGCGGCTCAAGAGGATCCAGTACCGCCCGGAACTCGTCGACGGCTGCCTCGCGACCACCGGCCTGACCTTGGACTGAGGTGACTCAGTCCTCCTCCCAGTTCGCGTAGTCGCCCATCGCCACGTCGTCGCACAGGGTCTCCCACAACCCGCTGTGAGCGGGTGCACTGTCATCGAGGGTGTCGAGGAGCTGGCGAAGCTCGTCCGCCACCTCCTCGAATCTGTCCTCTTCACCCTCTTCGTAGAACGGGAAGCGGTCGATGACGGCCGCGACGCACCGGTGGAAGGTTTCGAGGTTCCTGTTCACATGCCGGGCGGTCGCAGACCCGATCTTGGGGATGTGCACGACGCGACGCGAAGCCACATCGACGCCGAGCCGACCGAACAGGCCGCTGGACCCAAAAATGACCACCGCGCTCTCGCCGATCCCGTCCAGCAACGTCGCTTCGGTCAGCGGTTGGTACTCATAGCCGATCAGCCCCGCCGGGACGCCCCTATCTCGCAGATCGGCGGCGATCTCGGCGGGTACCTGGGGTGCGCAGCCGATCTGGACCACAACGTACTTGGGCAACCGCAACGGCGGGAGGTCTCGAATCACGCGAACATCATCCCTGTGCTCCGCCTTCGCCGGAAGGACGCGGGCGGGGCCCTCGGTCATCCGGCGGCGAGCCCCGACATCACTCAATCAAGTTCAGTAGCGCTGGCTGGAATCCGGAGAAGCCCGGGTCATTCGCCCCACACCTCGATTACCATCGCCTCTGGGCGAGAGTTGCCAGGTGCATGAACTGGCGGCGTGGAGGGGGCATCTCCAAAACTTCGCGGTGTTCTTCGGATCATGTGGATCACGAGTCAGCCGCAAAGCGGGAGAGCCCGTATCAGGGGAAGCAGGCTGCAAGCACCCATGACGTACGATATCGCCGCCCCTGAGCCGGCGGGAATGGTGGCTTCGCTGAGATCCCTGGGGTACTCACTGCCGGCGGCGGTGGCGGACCTAGTGGACAACAGCATCTCGGTAGAAGCACGGAACATCGACGTCGAGTTCACCTGGGCGGGACGGGACTCATGGATCGCGGTGGTCGATGACGGCTGGGGCATGGCTGCTGAGGAGCTCGTCACGGCGATGACCGTGGCGGCTCGGGGGCACACGAGCCCGCGCTCCTCCACGGATCTGGGCCGCTTCGGAGTCGGTCTGAAGTCGGCGTCGTTCTCGCAGTCGAGGCAGCTCACCGTGGCCAGCGCCAAGGTCGGTGGTGAATGGTACACACGCACCTGGGACCTTGACATCGTCGAAGAGAGCGGCGAGTGGCGGCTCCTCCACGGAGCCGACGACGCCACGACAGCCGTACTGGACAGGATCCGGACTGCCGCCGGCCACGGCACGATTGTTCTGTGGCGACGGCTCAATGGCTATTTTGGTCGTGACGTTAGCCAGGACGACGAGCGTACCCAGAAGCTGTTCTACTCCGAGGCGGCCCGCACGGAGTCGCACCTCGGAATGGTTTTCGCACGCTTCCTCACCGGAAGCCGACGCCGGCACATGCGAGTGTCCGGGACCCCGGTGGAACCCTGGGATCCGTTCATGGGAAACCACCCCTCGGTTCAGCGGCTCCCCATGGAGGAACTGCTTCTGGGTGGCGGCTCTGTACGAGTCGAGGCGTTCATCCTCCCCAGCGCCCAACGACTCACGCCGGAGGAGTACGGCAGGGCCGCAGGACCGCAGGGATGGCTCGACCAACAGGGCTTCTACGTGTACCGCCGGAACCGCTTGATCCTGGCTGGCGACTGGCTGGGGCAGAGAGGTATGCGCCGCGAGGAGAAGTTCAACCTTGCCCGCATCGCCGTCGACATCCCGGTGGAGACGGACGCCGAGTGGGGCGTTGACGTGAGGAAGTCGAGCGTCGTCCCGCCCGTAGGCCTGCGCCCGCACCTCCACCGCATCGCGCGGCAGGCCCGGGCGAAGGCGGCGGACGTATTGCGGCACCGCGGACATGTCGCTGCGCGTACCCACGGTGATCCCCTCTCCTACGCGTGGAACGTGCGCCGACCGGACGGCAAGGTCACCTGCAGGATCAACCGCAGTCACCCACTGGTCCAGGCTGCTCTGAGACCCGGCGGCAACAGCACTGCAGACGTACGGGCGTTGATCCGACTCTTGGAGGAGACTGTGCCTGTAGCTGCCCTTCGCGTGATGCACGAGACGGACACCAGCGATGACCCGGAGCCATTCGGTGGACCCGGGCCCGCCGACGAGGCGGCGACCGAGGTCGCACAGCGGATCTACGAGTCGCTCGTCTCGGGGGGCCGCTCACCCGCTGCCGCGCGCGAGAGGTTGAGGACCATGCCTCCCTTCGACCAACTACAGGGCTTCTGGAGCGGATGAGCCCCGAGCTGTTGTCGGTGCTCGCCCCTATCCTGCTCGATACCGTCGACGTCCCGCTGGAGGTTCCACGTGAGCGCCGTTCCTGACGACCCCATGGCCAAGGCCCAGCGCCTGGTTCTCGGGTTTCTGCCACAGGACCGTCAGCCGACGACAGAGGAGGTACAGAACGCGGTCAACGCCATCTTCGGAATGCTTGCCGCACAGGGAGAATCCCTGGACCGGGACCAGTTGGCCAAGGAGATCGAGGCCATGACCGCCGTGTTCCAGGAGCGGTCGTCTGGCCTCACGGACCCCAAAGGCCACGACCCGTGGCTGCCGGAGGCGAAGAACGATCGTGACTGGGACTTCTGGGAGCGGTACCGGCGCTACCTCGAGGACGTGGTGGGCCTTCCACCGTGGGTCGTGAGGCGGCTGGACCAGAGCTCCGACGAGGTGTTGGGCCAGCTGGAGGATCCACGCCGCCCGGGTTCCTGGAGCCGCAAGGGGCTCGTGATCGGCCAGGTGCAGTCAGGCAAGACCGGTCAGTACATCGGGCTCGCCGCAAAGGCGGTGGACGCCGGCTACCGGCTCATCGTGGTGCTCGCCGGCATCCACGACGACCTCCGCAGCCAGACACAGCTACGGGTCGACGAGGGACTCCTGGGTTTCGACACCCAGCACTACAGGCGGTCCAACGAGGTCGGCAAGTCCCGACTCATCGGCGCGGGCCGGATGCCGGGCGCGAAAAAGCTCGACATCGCCTCGCCGACGAACAGCACCGCGAAGGGGGATTTCGGCAAGAAGACGGCTTCCCACACCAACTTCCCTCTCGGGAGTTTCCCCGTCGTGCTCGTCGTCAAGAAGCACTGGAAGCTTCTCGAGTACGTGCGTAACTGGGTGACCGATGTTCACGGGACCGAGGATGAGAACGGCAAGAAGGTCGTGAAGGATCTTCCTCTGCTCGTCGTCGACGACGAGGCGGACAACGCCTCGATCGATACGACCAAGGACGACGACGCGGACCCGACGAAGACCAACGCCGCGATACGTGACCTCGTCAACGCATTCGACCAGTCCGCGTACGTTGGATACACGGCGACACCGTTCGCCAACATCTACATCAACCCGGAGGCGAACAACGAGAAGGTCGGGGAGGATCTCTTTCCGGCAAGCTTCATCCGCAGCCTTCCTTCGCCCTCCAACTACCTCGGTCCCGAGCGGGTCTTCGGCCTCCAAGTCGATGACGATGACGAGGAGGACACGCCGCCTCTGCCTTTGGTGCGTCACGTGAAGGACGCCGAGATCTGGCTTCCCGCCAAGCACAAGTCGGGCCACGTTCCCGGCGCCGAGCTGCCTGCCTCCCTACGCGAGGCGATCTCCTCGTTCGTGCTCGCCTGCGCGGCTCGCCGGGCCAGGGGACAGACGAAGGTGCACAACTCGATGCTGGTGCATGTCACCCGTTTCACCTCGGTGCAGGGGCTGGTGCGCGACCAGGTCGACGACCATCTGCGGCTCCTCGTCGACACGCTCCGGGACCGGTACGGGAAGGGCCCCACGCTCCGCGAGGAACTCCAGGGTCTCTGGGAGCGGGAATTCGTCCCCACCACGGAGCAATTCCCGACCGACGAGGCCGAGCGCCTCACGTGGGATCAGGTGTCGGCGCAACTCCTGGATGCCATTCGGAAGATCCAGGTCAAAGCGGTGAACGGCACGTCCAAGGACGCGCTTGATTACTACTTGAGCCGCAAGGATGGTCTCTCCGTGATCGCTGTCGGAGGGCAGAAACTCTCCCGCGGCCTCACTTTGGAAGGCCTGACGGTCAGCTACTACCTGCGCTGGTCGAAGTCATACGACGCGCTCCTCCAGATGGGGCGGTGGTTCGGGTACCGGCCAAAGCACGAGGACCTGTGCCGTCTGTACACGACCCCCGAGCTTCAGGTCGCCTACGTGGAGGTCACGGCCGCCACCGACGAACTTCGGCGGGAGGTTGAGGAGATGGCCACGCTCGGCCTCGAACCGACGGCGTTCGGACTGAAGGTGCGGTCCTCGTCACTGGGCCTGACGGTGACGGCGCCCAACAAGATGCGCAAGGGCAAGAAAATCCTCCTAAGCTACTCCGGCGAAGGGCCGGAGACAGTGATCTTCAAGCTCGCCGATCGGACAGTCGCTCACAACTTCGGGCTCCTTGAGGGGTTGGTCCGACGACTCGACAGCGGCGAGGGTCTCAAGGCGGCGCCCAAGGGCGGCAACGTGCAGTGGGAGGGTGTCTCACCTGGACTGGTTTCCGAGTTTCTCTCTGACTACGAGACCGACCCCATGGCGCAGCGCGTCCGGCCGCGGCTCATCGCCAAGTACATCGACCAGTGCGCGAAGGTGGGAGAACTGGTCGACTGGACAGTTGTTCTGGTCAGCAGCACAACGTCGCAGTGGCCGCAGGAGATCGCCGGACACACCGTTGGTGTTGTGAAGCGAGCCGCGCTCAAGGACGACTTCGAGAGCGAGGGCAGGTACACGATCCGCCGGATCATCAGCCCCCAGGACGAGCTGATCGGTCTCGACCCGATCGAGGAGGAGAGGGCACGTGAAGCCGCGCGAAAGGCTGCGGAGGACGCGGAGAAGGCGGTGCCCCCGCAGAACCCATCGGGCACGTACATCCGGAGGCAGCGCCGCCCCGAACAGGGCCTGCTACTGATCTACCCCGTCATGCCCGTCAACAGGGACGGCGTCGGGGTGTCGGCCACTCCTCTCGTGGGCTTCCAGGTGAGCCTCCCTCACTCGGAGCACCAGTCCAAGACCGAGTACGTCGCCAATACCGTCTGGCTTCAAGACGACATCTACTCGATCGTCGAGGAGGACGAGGCGTGACCGTCACGGAGGACGCGTGGCACGAACTGGAGAGCCCCCAGGATGCACCGGGGCGTTCCAGTCTCCGTCTGTACCCGGAGTCCCCGCTCGACACGTTCCTTTCCGTCTCCCACCCAGGCCGACAGCGCATGCTGGTCCTCCGAGCGGACGCCCGCTCCGCAGACCCGATCGTGCGCTCGGTGGGCCGTCTTCCCAAGGCAGCCGGGATCGAGATGAACCTCAGTGCGGTGTCCCGGGTCGAGTACGAACTCCAGGTGATCCTGACTGCGAACGAGCTCCGCGACGTCTTCAACCCGCTCGTCGCCGACGTCGCCGAGACCGCCAAGGCCGCTCCGGCTGCTGCAGAGGCCCTGGCAGCCGCGGTCGACAGGTTCGGGAGGTGGCAGGACCTCCTGCGTGCAGTAAGCAAAGACGGGCTGAGCGCCGAGGCCCGTCGTGGACTCTACGGCGAACTCCTGGTCCTGGGCGACGTCCTCCTGACCTCGGTGGCCCAGTCCGAGACGGTCGAGGCATGGACCGGCCCCACAGGGGCCAACCAGGATTTCCAGCTGACCGAGGTGGCAATCGAGGCCAAGGCCAGCGTCGCGAAGCGCCCCAGGAGCATCCGGATCGCCAGCGAGCGACAGCTGGATGGAACCGGGACGCCTGCTCTGCTTCTCGCCCTGGCACAGCTCGACGAACGGCGCGGTGGATCGGGAGAGAGCCTGAACACGAGGGTGGAGGACATACGACGGCAGCTATCGAACCCCACCGCGCGTGTACGGTTCGACGGTCTGCTCATCCAGGCCGGCTACCTCCCCGGACACCACGACCTCTACGAAGAACCCCGGTACACCGTCCGTGACCTGCGGTTCTGGCATGTACGAGAAGGCTTCCCCAGACTGGTCGAATCGGACCTGCCCGAGGGAGTCGGCGACTGCACATACAACGTGAGCACCGCGGGCCTGGACGTCTACCGAGCCACGGCCGACGAGGTGAGGGAACTGATCGGGGTGCCCCATGGCTGAGCTCGACTTGGCCGAGTTCTCGCGGAGCCTTGTCGCCGACGTCCAGGCGACAGCTGACGCTGAGGGGACGACCACCCCGGAGGCCTTCACCCGTCGGGTCTTCGAGGACCTGGAGCAGGCCGGCGTTGTGTCCAACACCTTCACCGCCTACCACAAGATGCACGGCCACGAGGTACACGGCTACGGCATCGGTGAGTCGGGCGGGTCCCTGGACTTGTTCGTGACCGACTTCCAGCTGGCACCGCTGGAGACCAAGCTGACGAAAGCGCAGATCGAGACGTCTTTCAGAAGGCTTCTGGCGTTCGCCCAGCGTTGCCGCGACGGGCTGCGGCAGCACATCGACGAGTCCTTCGACGTGTACGACATGTGTGCGGCGGTCGAGAAGGCCCTCACCGAGGCGCAGCGGATCAGGCTCTTCCTGCTCAGCAACCGGGTGAGCACCTCGAACGAGTTCCCGGTCTCGCACTTTGACGGTCTGCCGGTGACCCACGAGGTCTGGGACTTGGCGCGTCTGCACCGTCACGCGACGTCGGGTGCCCTCGGCGAGCCCATCATGGTGCCCTTCAACCCCCCACTTCCCTGTGTCTCCGCCCTGAGTTCGGAAGAGGACCACTCCGTGGTCCTGGCGGTCATACCCGGAGAGCTGCTCGCCGAGTTGTATGCGGAGTACGGCACCCGGCTCCTTGAGCTAAACGTCCGTTCTTTCCTCCAGACCCGCGGAGCGGTCAACCGGGGTATCCGTGAGACCCTGCTGATCGCACCAGGCAGATTCCTGGCCTACAACAACGGGATCACCGCGACCGCGTCGATGGTCGAGTTCGTGAGGGGCCCGGACGGCGAGCCGACCCACATCTCCGGAGTACACGGACTCCAGATAGTCAACGGCGGTCAGACGACAGCCTCGCTTCACTATGCCCGGAGCCGAGACAAGGCCGATCTGTCCCACGTCCGGGTCCAGATGAAGCTCACGGAGGTGGCGCCCCAGCGCCTCGCGGAGATCGTTCCGAAAATCTCGGAGTACTCCAACACGCAGAACCGAGTGACTCAGGTCGACTTCAGCTCCAATCACGACTACCACGTGGACATGCAGCGCATCACCCGCTCCCTGTGGGCTCCCGCGACGGACGGCAGCGGCCAGGAGACCCACTGGTTTTACGAGCGGGCGCGCGGCCAGTACACGGACGAGCTGGCGAAGGCCCGCACCCCCGCCAGGCAACGGCAGTTCAAGAAGCTGAACCCCACGAAGCAGAAGTTCACGAAGGCGGACCTCGCCAAGTTCGTCCACTCCTGGAGCCAACTGCCATACCACGTGAGCCGCGGAGCACAGAAGAACTTCGTCGAGTTCATGGTCAATCTCGACGAGGCGCCGCCCCGCGTCGACGTCCAGTACTGCCAGCGGGTGATCGCCATGGCCATCCTCTTCAAGGCAGTGGACCGGATCGCTGCAATCCATGGAGCCGGCAGCCACAAGAGCATGATCACCACCTACACCGTGGCTCGCCTGTCCCTGGCGACCGACCGGAAGATCGATCTCGACCAGATCTGGCGCGAGCAGGGCGTCTCACCAGTGCTGGAGGCCGCGATCCATGATCTCTGCCCTCGCGTCATGCGAGCGGTGACCATGCCGCTTGAGGGGAACCACGTAGGCGAGTGGGCCAAGAAGTCGGCCTGCTGGGACGTTGTGTCAAGGGTGCCCTGGACGATTCCTCGCGCTCTGGTGTCGGAGTTGTCGGACTGTTCGCTGGACGAGGCGGCACTCGTCGGCGGCGACGGTGATCACGGGGGGGGGCGGCCGAGGCGGTAGCACTGATCCTCTCCGACGAGTGGTTCGCGATCGAGCGATGGGCCAAGGAGACCCGTAGCCTCGAACCCTGGCAGCGACAGCTGACGCAGTTCGTCGGCAGGCGCCTCGAACTGGACCAGGAAGTTCCCGAAACGCAGGCCGTCCAAGCCCTGCACGCTCGTACCGAGGCACTGCGGCTGGGATTTACGCCCCAGCCGTAGTCTGTGGTTCGCACCTCATGCGAGAACCACTGACATCGCAGAAGGTAGTTCGCCAAGATAGGGCCATGATTCCCGAGTTCCATGTGGACATCCGCCGCGACTACGACCTGAAAACGCTAATCACGGGCCTGAGCGCAGAAGAGGTGGCCAGAGGTTTCACGGAACACCACGAGTACGAATGCCTGGGGCTCCCGAGCTGGGAAGAGGCCGCAGAGTGTCTGACGGAGGAGGCCGCCTTCCTCGAACGGGCGGGAAATTCTGATGCGCCCGACGGGGTCGAGGCGCTCCTTGACGAGCTGCGGGACGCTGACGACATCGGCTACGCCGAACTGATGGCGTACACGTTCCGCTGGAACGATGTCGGGGTGGCAGGACTCAGTTTGGCGCTCAGCGCCGCCCGGATCGCCACCTTCTACTCCTGCTCAAGCGGGCTCGACCAGCGTCACCACGCCGAGTATCCGATGGTCGGTGCTGTGCCCGATCGTGAGCGCGCTGATCTGCTCGCTCGGCTGATCGAGGAAAACCGCTGCGGTGTCGATCAGGTGTACGGGCGTTGGTACCTCTACGGGCGCTCCGTCAAGGACATGCACGCTCTCGGCAGGGCCGTCCTAGCTGCGCGTGATGCCTTCGATGCGCAGCCCCGGCCCTCCTGGACCGAAGGGCTCGCCGAGTTTCTTGAGGAACATGGCGAAGAGTAGAACCGCCGGTGGCCAAGGCAGCGCCAGCTGGCCCAGGCCACTCGCAGAAACCTTGAACTCGACCGTGGGTTCAAAGACACGGGCAGGCGTCCGGGCGTTGCTCACTGGCAACGAGGTGCTACACCTGGGTGGGTTCGCACAGTGGGGCGCAAGCCCACCAAGACGTCAAAGCGTGCCTCTCGTGATCAGGTCCGTGATCGCGTCCTCAGTCCGTCTCAGCACTATGCGACCGTCTCCGTCACTGAAAGCGACAACGTCGGCGCCTGGCGTGATGCCGGCCTCCGCCAGCAGGCCGAGGGGCAGTTCGACCCGGCCCTGATCGTCGACATGAAGTTCGGCTGGTTCCCGGAGCATAAGGAGAGTGTGGCACTCTCCTTCTCGGAGGCGTCGAGAGGCTGGGGCTGCGAACATGACCAGAGCAGGCCGAACACAGGACCAGCGGTGGGTCGCCACTGCGGAAGGGGAACACCTTCGCGGTCGGCGCAAAAGGGACACCAAGCCCGAGGTGACTCTCAGGAAAGCGGTACATCGACTCGGCCTCAGGTTCCGCCTCCAACGGAAAGTGGCGCCTCGGTGTACGGCCGACTTCGTGCTTCCCCGACATCGCGTCGCTGTCTTCGTTGACGGCTGCTTCTGGCATGGATGTCCCGACCACTCTCCCGAGGAATTCCGCGGGCCCAACGCCGCCCTGTGGGAGGAGAAGATCGAGACCAACAGGGAGCGAGACCGACGCAACACGACACAGGCTGCAGAGGCCGGCTGGATTGTTGTTCGGATCTGGGAGTGCGAGATTCGTCGGAATGTCGAGGAAGCGGCTCAGAGGGTGGCGGAGACTACCGGCTCGAACGAAGCGCCGCGGCGGCGCAGGCCGGCAATGCCGAAGTAACGACCAGCGTCAGAAGATCGTCGGGAGCGCTTTCTGGCGGGGGCAGTGAGCGACGAGCGGACACTCCGAACAGACAGGCTCGTCCTCCCTGCACAGGTCTGTTCCGATGATTCGGATAGCTCCCATGCGGAGGGGGGCGTCCTCTCCGGCGCCCACGAGTTTCACCAGGTTGACGCGGCCTTCACTATGGCGGTTCGGATGGTCCGTGTCGATGTCGTTCATGCGCGCTGCGACCCGCAGCGTTCCCTGGACGACCAGCATGAGGTCCTCGCCGATCAGTAGTCGGTAGAGGGACTCCTCGGCGGGCTTCATCGCCAGCTTGGAAGGTACGTCGAACCGCTTGCTCCACTGCCAGTCGTACGGCTTGTCCACCAGCGGTTCCAGTCGGTTGACGCGGGCACGGGCGGCCGCTGTGGGAGCCGTGTCGACCAACTTCTTGAAGAGTGTGGACGAAAGTCGCTTCGACTTCCTCACGGCGGCCGTCAGGTCCGCCATGGCCGTCGATTTGATCTTCGTGCTGGAGAGTATGGCCACCACGGCGGCGTGAAGTGGAACAGGGGTCTCGTTGGGAAGTTGGTACCAGTCGCTGCTGTCCCGTCGTTGCTCCGCCCACTTGGTGAGAGCCGCCCGGACCTCGCGCCAGTGGGGGCGAAGCTCGGTGCCCTGTGCAGTCGCGTGGTCGAGGGGTCTCAGCACGGTCGCCGCCGCCTCCCCGAGCAGAGGAGGAACGGCGTTCCCGATCTGCCGGAAGGCATCACTCCGTGTGCCGGCGAACCGGAACCGGTCCGGGAAGGTCTGAACACGCGCTGCCTCGCGTACGGTGAGGGTTCGAAGCTGCTCCGGATGGATGTACCAGTAGCCGTCCTTGGCGATGTGCGCGGTGATCGTACGGCTGAGTTCGTTCCAGGCCAGCTTCTTGTACTTGTCCGTGTACTTCGTCGCGCTGTACCGCTGGTACTTCTTCTCGTCTCTGGCCAGCTTCTCCTGGAGCTCTGAATATTTGGTGTCGGGCTCCATGACCTGGAAGATCCGGTGGTCGTCCTTCCGGACTCTTCGGGTCATGTGGTCCCAGACGGTTCCGCGAGGTGCCCCGTCGCGCATCTTCCTGCCAAAATCAGACAGATTGCGGGGCGTGCGGTACGTGAGTTTTCGCTGCCCGACCCGCTCGGTGGGGATGACCTCCAGTTCAGGCAGGTCGCCGATGGCGTCACGCAGAGTGGTGCGCTTCTCGTCCGGCTTTCGCCAGGTGAAGTCATCAACGTCGTTCCTGGCCAGGAGTATCAGGCGCTTCCGGTGTTGCGGAACACCGTAGTTCCACGCATCGACCAGCCGCACCTGCGTCGCGTATCCGATCTCCTCAAGTTCATCCTCAATTGTCCGGATGACGAAGAAGTCGTCGTGAAGGCCCATGTCGGGGACGTTTTCCATGAGGACCGCCCGGGGGCGGATCCGCTTGACCATGTCGAGGTAGGCGCTCCAGAGTTCCTTCCGGCGGTCCTCCGGGTCGCGGCCATGGTTCTTGACCAAGTCTCGGATCTTGTTGCGCCCGGCCCTGCTGAAGGGCTGGCAGGGGGGCCCACCCGCTACGAGATCGATTTTGGCGGGTTTGAGGATCTCCTCGAGTCGGTCCCGCTCAGCGGGATCACCGAGATC
The DNA here is from genome assembly GCF_016916835.1 of Actinacidiphila bryophytorum. Lineage (GTDB taxonomy): Bacteria > Actinomycetota > Actinomycetes > Streptomycetales > Streptomycetaceae > Actinacidiphila > Actinacidiphila bryophytorum. The sequence continues at coordinate 348,897 of NZ_JAFFIX010000004.1, forward strand.
CATCTTGAGGCTGAGGCCCGGAAAGTTCGCCCTGTGAGTGTCCAGCGCCGGATCGTCGAAGTCCACGGCAGCCGCGATGGTCCAACCTGCCTGCTGAACGCCGAAACTGAGGCCGCCGGCACCGGAGAAGAGGTCGACGGCCAGCCTCTTGCCCTTGCCGAAGCCTTCAAGCCACCCCTGGAAGTCCTCGGGGCCACAGCTGTTCTCGTCCGGATCAAGCCTGAGGTAGTCGCTGCGTTCAAGGGGTACGCCGTACCATCCCTTCTTCACAGCACCAGCCCTCCGTACGCATGAGATGAACGAGCACCAGGACATCACAGACGTGCTGGTGGAAGCAAGGATTCCGGCATCTTGACCTAGAGGGCAACCTGGATGACCGTCAAGGTTTCCTCCGGCGCCCGCCGCGGGTAGACAGGACTCGCAGCGCGCGGCCTCGAGCCAGTGTTCCGTTGCGCCCTTAGGTGACCGATCTTAGGGCAGCCCCCTGACAGCCTTGCCGTCAGGGTGACCGCAGAGCCCACCCTCCGATCAGTCTTCCCAACGACACGGAGACGCGGAAGGCACGTTCGACTCGTCGGGTAGTACCGCAAGATTCCGGACAACTAGAGCCATGAATCGGGTGGTTCACCATCGAAGCGTTTGTAGAATTCCCTCACTCACTGCGTTCTGCGGTGCAGCACAGCCGACAGTCGCCAGGAGCGGGAGCACAGGTGAACTTCGAAGGGGCACAGGCGTATCTCCGGCCTCGGGCCCGACTCATGAGCACGCTTGGCGAAGAACTGATCAGCAACGAGCGGGTGGCCCTGACCGAGCTTGTGAAGAACGCCTACGACGCGGACGCCAACCTGGTCCTGATCCGGTTCAACCCCCCGCTCCAAGAGAACGGTGGCTCGATCGAGGTCTGGGACGACGGCCATGGCATGTCACCAGACACGGTGCGTGGCACCTGGATGGAGATCGCCACCTCGTACCGGCACCGAAACCCCCGCAGCGAGTCGGGTGGACGGCGTGTGCTCGGAGCCAAGGGCATCGGTCGGTTCGCTGCAGCCCGCCTTGCTCATGTCACCGCCATCACGACCCGACGCGCAGGCGAGCCTGAGGTCACTCTTCGCATCGACTGGGGCAATTTCACGGAGGGTGACGCCTATCTGGATGAGGTTCCGGTTTCCTGGTCCACGGCCGCGCCTTACGTCTTCATGGAGGGAGGCGAGGCAGAGCGGAACTTCTCCGAGGTCACCCGGGGGTTCACGACAGCTTCGGCCGACGCACGACCCGGTCACGGGACCGTGGTGAGGCTAGAGGGGCTGCGGATGGAGTGGGGGCGGGAGGCCGTCGAGTCCCTCAAGCGCTCCCTTTCCCGGCTCCTCCCTCCTCCGCCTCCCGCGAAGCTGTCTGTTCCCGACCAGCCGGAGTTCGCGATCTACATCGACGTCCCCGAAGGCCCGCTCAGCCATCTCGCCGGCTTCGTGGCCGTAAGCGAGGCGCTGGCCCACCCGCGCTATCGCCTGATCGGGAGCGTGGACGTTGCGGGTAACGCACATCTGGCTGTCTACGCTGACGGAGATGAACCGGTGGAGGTCGTCGAGGAGAACCTTCGGAAGGACTCGGGCAGGCCGTCCTGCGGCCCGCTGAAACTGGACTTCCGCGTGTGGGACCTCGAGAAGCCGGCGCTTCAGCCGCTCTTCCATCTCGACACGGGGGCGAGGAACCTCACCGAGGTACGGAAGCTGATCAAGGACAACAGCGGAGTGACTCTCTACCGGGACGGGTTCCGCGTCCAGCCCTTCGGTGAACCGGGATTCGACTGGCTCGGTTTCGACCAACGGCGTGTCAACAACCCGACGATGCGGCTGTCCAACAATCAGGTGGCAGGATTCGTCTACATCTCGGCGGACGACAACCCCGGGCTTCAGGACCGTTCCCACCGGGAAGGACTCATTGACAGCCCGGAGTACGAGGAACTGAAGACGGTCATACTCCAGGCAATAACCAGACTTGAGATCCAGCGCTACAAGCTGCGCCGTCCCGAGCCCGGGGTGCAGCCGGGAACCGGCCTCCTGACGGGCCCGTCCGGCGGACGAGGTCACGGCGTGTTCCAGAGCTTCAACCTGGAGCCGCTCCGCCAAGTCGCCACCGAGCGGTACCCAAACGACGTCGTCTTGGGCCGGGCCATCGAAGAAGCCACGGAGACGATCAACGAGGGGGTTCGCAAGGTCCAGGAGATCATCGCTCAATTCTCCAGACTGGCGACACTGGGCACCCTCGTCGACGTCATCCTCCACGACGGTCGAACGGCCCTGGCACGCATGGCCTTCGACCTGCGCCAACTCAGCAAGATCACGAAAAAGGTCGAGGAACGCGACGTGGACCTGTCCGCCGCGCTGGTGGACCTGCGCACGGACTTCACCGCCCAGGAGAGGGCCATCGACCGGCTTTTCACCCGTATCGAGCCGCTCAGCGGACGGCAGCGGGGACGGCCTCGCCAACTCTCCCTTCATCAGAGCATCTCCGAGGCAGCCTCCGTTCTGGAATCGGAGATCGCCAGGCACCGGGTGGACGTCACGATCGGCGGGGAGGACGTGACAGTCACCGCCGAGCCGGGGGACATCAGAACACTCGTGCTCAACCTCGTGAGCAACGCGGTGTACTGGCTGTCCACGACGCCCGACGGGACGGAGCGCGCGATCCTCATCGAAACCGAGCGTGCCCGAGAGGGTGAATCGGATGTCGTGGACATCACGGTCAGTGACAACGGTCCCGGCGTGCGTGAGGAGATCAGGGAGCTGATCTTCGACACCTACTTCAGTGACAAGCCGGACGGTATCGGTCTCGGCCTCAGCATCGCTGGCAGCGTCGTGAAGGACTTCTATGACGGTGACCTGTGGCTGGTCAGCCCAGGTCCCCTCTCTGGCGCCAGTTTCCGGGCACGACTGCGAAGGAGAGTTGGGTGACGTCATCAGACGTTGCGTATCGGGTACTCATCGTCGACGACGACGCCAGAATGGCGGAGCAGCTCCAGGAGTTGCTGATCGACGAACTCGAGGATCTGGGGATCATCCACTTCGAAGCCGAGCAGGACTTCAACGCCGCCGAGGAGCGGCTGGGCCATGCGGACTTCGACCTGGTCATTCTCGACGTCCGGGACGCGTCCGACGGCAGTCCTTCTGCGGACATAGAAGGGCGGGGCCGCGAATTGTATGAGCGGATCGCCAGGGTCCGGTGGGTACCCGTGGTGTTCTTCACGGGTGTTCCGCAGCAAGTGCGTGCCCTGGAGGAGCCCCCACTCATCCGCGTGGTGACCAAGAACGCTTTGGATGATATTGCCCCCGCAGTCCGCGACGGCTTGGTGTCGGGTGTGTCGGCACTGACGCGTCGCATCTCGGCGCTGGTCGGTGACTACGTGCGCAACTTCATGCGTGATGTTGTGGCTCCGCACTGGGACGAGATAGCGGGCGCCGACCAGAACGAGATCGTCCCGATCATCGTCAATCGTCTTGCCGCATGGCTCAGGGAGAATGGTCTCCGAAAGCTTGACCAGAGCGTGGAGGGCGATCTCGTCGCTGTGGCGGCTCGACCCTCGGCAGCACGGGTCTACTTGATGCCTCCGGTCACGCACCATCTCACGGCGGCAGACCTCGTTCTCGACCCCGACGATGATTTGTGGTTGGTCATCACTCCGGCCTGCGACCTGTATGAGGACCACCCGGAGTCGAACGTGGCGAAGCCTCGCGTCGCCAAGGCCCAGTACGTACGCCTGGCCAAGGCCGATCGGGTATTCACGGAAGACGAGAAGTGCTCCGAGTCTCCCGCCATCTCCGAATGGCATAGGAGCTCCAAGACCAGCAAGGACAAGGCCCAGGCGCAGCGTGCCTTCCGAACTGATGACAACCGGTACTACGCGCTCCCTCAGTACCTCGACGTCCCGCATGTCGTGATCGACTTCGAGAATGTCAAATCGGAGAGCCTCGATGAGGTAAGAGCCTGGAAGCGGGTCGCAACACTCGACAGTCCCTTCGCGGAGGCGGCGCTGATCGCATACAGCCGGTCCGTTGGCCGCATCGGTACGCCAGACGTCAGCTTCGACGATGTGCAGGTGCAGTTGGAACTCATGAAAGCGAAGCCCGGCCACGTTCCAACCCAAAGCTCCGCGTCCGCGCCGCATGGTGAGTTCGTCAGCGACTGAACGCCCCATTTCAGTTCCCGTTCATGATCGGTACGCGAACCGTCACCTCAGGCCGCGGCGAGTCATCATGACAGGGTCGAACTCTTGCGAGACAAGCTACTCCCGCCAGGCAAACTCCATCCATGTCGACAAGATCAGCAACCGAATCTCACTTCCTGACGAAAGCCCTGATGACTCAGGACTCCAGGCGTTGCAGGCGGCTGGATGCCTCGGCGAGGACCGCGTGCTGTTTGCAGGAGGCAAAGCGGACCTGAGTGCGGCCGGCGTCCGGGTGGTCGTAGAAGACGGAGTTGGGGACGGCGACCACTCCGCAGCGTTCGGGGAGTGAGCGGCAGAAGGCGAGGGCGTCCTTCTCGCCGAGGGCGGCGATGTCGGTGGTGATGAAGTACGTGCCCTGGGGGCGGTAGACCTCGAAGCCGGCGGTGGTGAGGCCGTCGGCCAGGAGGTCGCGCTTCGCCTGGAGGTCGTCGCGGAAGGCGGTGAAGTAGTCGTCGGGGAGACGGAGGGCCTCCGCGATGGCGTACTGGAAGGGGCCCGAGGCGACGTATGTGAGGAACTGCTTGGAGGTGCGGACGGCCGCGACGAGGGGAGCGGAGGCGGTAACCCAGCCAACCTTCCAACCCGTGAACGAGAAGGTCTTGCCCGCCGAGGAGATGGATACCGTCCGGTCGCGCATGCCGGGTAGCGAGATCAGCGGGGTGTGGGCGCCGCCGTCGAAGACCAGGTGCTCGTAGACCTCGTCGGTGACCACCAGCAGGTCGCGCTCCACGGCCAGTTCGGCGATCGCCGTCAGCTCGTCGCCGGTGAGGACCATGCCCGTCGGGTTGTGCGGGCTGTTCAGGAGCAGCAGGCGGGTGCGCGGAGTCACGGCCGCACGCAGCGCGTCCAGGTCCGGGCGAAAATCGGGGGCGCGCAGCGTCAGCGGGACGCGTACCCCGCCGGCCATCGCGATGCTCGCCGCGTAGGAGTCGTAGAAGGGCTCGAACGCGATGACCTCATCGCCCGGTTCGAGCAGCGCGAGCATCGCCGCCGCGATCGCTTCGGTCGCGCCCGCGGTCACCAGCACCTCTGTGTCCGGGTCGAAGCTCAGCCCGTAGAAGCGGCGCTGGTGGTCGGCGATCGCCGTACGCAGCTCCGGAACACCCATCCCCGGCGGGTACTGGTTGCCGCGCCCATCACGTAGCGCGCGCACCGCGGCCTCCCGGATTGCCTCCGGTCCATCCGTGTCCGGGAAGCCCTGGCCCAGGTTGATTGCGCCCGTCGCCAGCGCCAGCGCGGACATCTCCGCGAAGATCGTCGTCCCGAGGCCGTCCAGCCTGCGGTTCAGCAGCGGCCTGCCGCTCATCTCTCCACCGTCCTCAACCCGGGTTCCGATCGTCCAAGGTCCATCCTGGCCGACGCACAGCAGGACGCCTACGCGGCCAGCGTCCAATAGGCAGGTGAAAATGGCTTGACCCAGCCGACCTTCCAGCCTGTGAAGGAGAAGGTCTTGCCGGCCGACGAGATCGAGACCGTGCGGTCGTGCATTCCGGGGAGGGAGGCCAGCGGGATGTGGGTGCCGTCGAAGGCGAGGTGTTCGTAGACCTCGTCGGTGACGACGAGCAGGTCGCGTTCGACGGCGAGTTCGGCGATCGCGCTCAGCTCGGCGGGGGTGAGGACCGTGCCCGTGGGGTTGTGGGGGGAGTTGAGCAGGAGCAGGCGGGTGCGGGGGGTGACGGCCGCGCGCAGGGCGTCGAGGTCGGGGCGGAAGTCGGGGGCGCGCAGGGTCAGGGGGACGCGGACGCCGCCGGCCATGGCGATGCAGGCGGCGTAGGAGTCGTAGAAGGGCTCGAAGGCGATGACCTCGTCGCCGGGTTCGAGCAGGGCGAGCATGGCCGCGGCGATCGCCTCGGTCGCGCCCGCGGTGACCAGCACCTGCGTGTCGGGGTCGGGGTCGAGGCCGTAGAAGCGGCGCTGGTGCTTGGCGACGGCGGTACGCAGTTCGGGGACGCCCATACCTGGCGGGTACTGGTTGCCGCGGCCGTCCCGCAGGGCGCGTACGGCGGCCTCGCGTACGGACTCGGGGCCGTCGGTGTCGGGGAAGCCCTGGCCGAGGTTGATCGCCCCGGTCGCCAGTGCGAGCGCGGACATCTCCGCGAAGATCGTCGTGCCGAAGCCGTCGAGACTGCGGTTCAGCGGAGGCCTTGCCGGCATGTCGGCTCCTCGTGCGCGTCCGGGTCGGTGGCTGCACGGTCGGTCCGTGCAGGGGGCGGGACCACAGACTATGCGGCGCCGGGCGGCTCGGTGTCCGGCGCGGCTGCGGGGTCGCGCAGTTCGACGCAGCACCTGCCGGCGCAGGGGGCCAGGACCGCGTCGACGCCGGTGGCTTCGAGGCCGTCGAGTATCCCGCCGAGGAAGGCGTGGTTGAGGCCGCAGACCAGTTCGGGGGAGCGGGCCGCCAGGTGGTGGAAGGGGCAGTTGAGCAGCGCGAGGCTGGTGGGGCTGCGGCGCTCGGGCTCGAAGCCGTACTGGGCGAGCAGCGGTTCCGTGGCGCTCAGCGAGCGTTCCGGGCCGAGGCGGCCGGGGCGGATGCGGGTGCGTTCCGCCGCGCCGATGTCCTGGCCGCACTGCCGGGCGGTCCGCAGGGCTGCCGCGCGGGCGCCTTCGCCGGGGCGCTGGGCGAGGACCGCGTCGAGCAGGATCTCGGCGATCACGTCGGGGCGGCGCTCGGGGATGCTGACCCGGATGTCGGCGGGCGTCGGCTCGTAGACCTTCGGTTTGCGGCCGACCTTGCGGACGCCGCCGGGGTTGTCGTACCAGGCGCGGAGCAGGCCGGCCTCGACGAGTTTGTCGAGGTGGAAGGCGGCGAGCTTGGCCGAGATGCCGGCTTCGGCGGCGGCCTCCTCGCGGGTGACGGGGTGCCGGACCCGGCGCGCGAAGGCGTACATGCGGCGGCGCTGCTCGTCGGCGAGGACCGCCACCGCTCCGACCGGGTCGCCGCCCGGGGGCGGGGCGTCGTCAGAGGGGGCGGGAGGTGTGGCCACACCTCCACGATAACGCCTACGGGCATGGCCGTAACCGCTCGGCGCGGCCCGAAGCGCTCGCAATCTTGACCCCGGATGCTAATAAGTCCAATACTTGTTGGCGAAAACACCTGTCGAGGAGGCCCGCAGTGACGAGCGCACCGCACCGCAGAACCCAGCCGCCCGCCACCACGGGATCGCATGCGGCCGCGGGGCCGCAGCATGCGACGGGGCCGCAGCACGCCACGGGAGTGCAGCACGCGGCGGGAACGCAGCCCGCCCTGCGGGTGGTGCACAGCACGGACGGCGTGGACATGGCCGCAGCGGAAGGCGCCGCCCGGCAGTTCCTGCACGCCCTCGGGGTGCCCACCGAGAGCGAGAGCATGCGCGGCACACCCGGGCGGATGGCCCGCGCCTATGCCGAGCTGTTCAGCCCGCGGCCCTTCGACCTGACGACCTTCCCCAACGACGAGGGCTACGACGAACTGGTCCTGGCCCGCTCGATCCCGGTCCGCTCGGTGTGCGAGCACCACCTGCTGCCCTTCGTCGGCACCGCCCACGTCGGGTACCTGCCCGCCGACCGGATACTCGGCCTGTCCAAACTCGCCCGCGTCGTCGAGCACTTCGCCTGCCGTCCGCAGGTGCAGGAGCGCCTCACCAAGCAGATCGCCGACTGGTTGCAGGCCCAACTCGCCCCCAAGGGCGTGGGCGTGGTCATCGAGGCCGAGCACACCTGCATGACGCTGCGCGGCGTCCAGGCCACCGGCTCCACCACCGTGACCTCCAGCCTGCAGGGGCTGCTGCGCCACGACCCGCGCTCCCGGGGCGAGTTCCTGGCGCTGACGGGGCGCGCGGCGGTGAGCTGAGCGGGGCGCGGCTGCGACCACTGGGCGGGGCGCGGCTGCGGCCGCCGGACCGGGCGCGTCCGCACCCGCCGAACCGGGCGCGGCTGCGACCACTGGACGGGGCGCGTCCGCACCCGCCGGACCGGGCGCGCAGCCGCGTGCCGAGCGCCACCTTGCGTGCCACCCCGCTGTGCCGTCAGGGGCGGGCGGGAGCCATGGGACGGGTGCGGGTGAACACCTGAACTCGTCGGCGCTCCAAGGGATGGAAAGTGCGCACAGATGGGTAAAAACGCTGAACCCGACCCTGGATCCATGATTCCGTAGGTCTCGGACCCATTTCGAGTCGGGACCGTTCGGGTCCAGCGGACCCCACGTGGGCACGAGCCGACGCGCGCCCTGTCACCCGGGCGCGCGGAGCGGCCCAACTCATCCACTGCGTGCTCGATCCACTGCGTGCTTGCGGAGCCGACCCATGCTCACCACCCTGCAAACCTCCTACACCGACACCCGAGCGGGAGACCTCGCCTGGTGCCTCGGCAAAGACGCGCTCCCCGCGCTCGCCGTGCTCAACGTCGAGGTCGGAGACGGCCTCCGGCTGCGCGCCAAGGTCGAATTACGCCTGCTGGGCGCCTCGCACCAGGTGCTGGTCGACGCCGGGCGCGGCGAGTGCTCGGAAACGGTCGCGTGCATGCCGGGCAGCCAGGCGCCGCTGCCCTTCGGGGTGGCCCGCCGGGTGGGCGTGTGGGACTACGAGTTCGCGGCCCGTATCGAGACGCTCTCGCAGGGCTCCTTCGCGGGCCGCGCGCAGGAGTTGCTCGCACTGGTCGCCGACCACCCGCACGGGCTCGCCGGCACCTTCCCCGGCGACCCGCACGCCTTCACCGCGCTGCTGGTGCAGTACGCGGAAGGGGGCGTGCGCTGGCGCACCTGGCACGCGTATCCGCAGGAGGGGCGGCTGGTGACCACCAGGACCCGGGTGAACGCGCTGGCCTGACCCGATACCGCCCCGGTCCGCCGCCCGCAGCCGCCGATTGCACCCCTGTGGGTGACCGGTGGCGCCACGACCCTGACATAGCGTGCACTCATGATCGACCAGCGCCACCGCAACGAGGCCCCGCGACTCGCCCCGCGGTTACCGGTGCCCGCGGCCGCGGCCCGCGCGCTGGTGCTCGCCGCCGTCTTCGTCTGCGCCGCCTGCGGGCTCGTCTACGAACTCGAACTCGTCGCCCTGGCCTCCTACCTGGTCGGCGACTCGGTCACCCAGGCCTCGGTGATCCTGTCGGTGATGGTCTTCGCCATGGGCTGCGGCTCGCTGCTGGCAAAACGCTTACGCGGCCGGGCCGCCGCCGCCTTCGCCGCCGTGGAGACCGGGCTCGCCCTGGTCGGCGGCCTGTCGGTGATGGTCCTCTACGGCTTCTTCGCCTGGTTCGGGCAGGCCACCCCCGCCATAGTCGGCTGCGCCTTCGCCATCGGGGTGCTGACCGGCGCGGAGGTGCCGCTGCTGATGACGCTGGTGCAGCGGATCAGGCGGCAGGACGCGGGCGGCGCGGTCGCCGACCTCTTCGCCGCCGACTACGTGGGCGCCCTCGTCGGCGGGCTCGCCTTCCCCTTCCTGCTGCTGCCGCACTTCGGGCAGCTGACCGGTGCGCTGGCCACCGGCGTGGTCAACGCGGCGGCCGGCGGCGCGACCGTGCTGTGGCTCTTCCGCGGCGACCTCAGCCGGCGCGCCCGCGGCTGGCTGCTGGTCGCCAACGTCCTGGTGCTCGCGGTGCTCGCCGGCGCCGCGGCCGCCTCAGGACCCTTCGAGCGGGCGGCCAGGCGGGCCGTCTACGGCGGTGACGTGCAGGTCGCGGAGCAGACCCCGGTCCAGGAGATCGTCCTGACCGGCGGCGGCAGCACCGGCCGCCCGCTGCGGCTCTACCTCGACGGCCGGCTGCGGGTCGCGGGCAGCGCCACCGCCCGCTACGCCCAGGCCCTCGTCCACCCGGCCATGAACGGCCCGCACACCCGGGTCCTGGTCCTCGGCGGCGGCGACGGCCTCGCGCTGCGCGAGGTGCTGCGCTACGGGGACGTCGCCGAGGTCACCGCCGTCCAGCCCGACGCCGAGCTGCTGCGGCTGGCCCGCACCGAACCCGACCTGCGCGCGCTCAACGGCCGGGCCTACGACGACCCCCGGGTCCGGGCGGTCACCGCCGACCCCTTCGACTGGCTGCGCGGCCTGCGCCCCGGCGACGCCCGCGGGACCTACGACGTGATCGTCGCCGACCTGGCCGACCCGGGGATCTCCCGCAGCGCCAAGCTGTACTCGCAGGAGTTCTACGGCCTGGCCGCTCGCGCACTGGCACCCGGCGGGCGGCTCGCCGTCCGGGCGGGGACGGCGGCGGGCGCGGCCCGTACGTTCTGGACGATCGACGCGACCGTACGGGCCGCCGGGCTGCACACCTCGCCGTACTGGCTGCCGGTGTCCCCGGCCGGACCGGGGGCGGGAGCCGGTGCGGGACCCGGTGCCCGAGCGGGCGCGGTCCAGGAGGATGCGCCCGACCAGGCCTATCTGCTCGCCGCCCGGGCCGCGGCACCCCGGCTGGCCCTTCCCCCGGGGACCCCGCGGACGCTCACCCCGCCGGCCCTGCGGCTGGCCGCCCGGGCGCCGCTGCCCACCCGGCCCATCCGCTCGCTGCCGCCCTCGACGCTGCTGCGGCCCCGGATACCGGCTTCGTAGGGCGGGGGCAGGGGGAGCCGCTGAAAAAGTGCGGGCCGGGGAAACGTCAAGGGGGCGCGCTGGTGGGTAGGCTCCGCCGCATGGAGCATGAGTCCTTCGTTCCGGGCATGACCACCGCGCGTATGGTGCAGGCGCTGCGCACGCCGGATGTGGTGCGGGCCAGCCTGCCCGGCTGGCAGCCCGACGCCGGTGAGGCGCCCGACGGCGGCGCCGAGGGGCGGCTGCGGCTGCGCGTCGGCGGTTCCACGATCACCTACCGCGGCACCGTGACGGTGAGCGGGGAAGGGCCTGGCTTCACGGTGGAGGCCGTCGGCACCGAGGTGCGCGGCGGCGCGGGCGTCACGGCGAACGCCGAGGTCACGGTGGTGACGGCCGTGCAGCCCGAGGCCGGCGTGACGGTGGTCTGGCGGGGCGAGGCGCGGGCGGAGGGCCGGCTGACGACGTACGAGCCCGCGGCGGTGGAGGCGGCCGTACGGCGGCTGCTGGACCGTTTCTGTGCCGAGCTGGCGGCGAACGCCCCGGCGGCGGACACACGCGACGAGGGTGAGCCGGCCGACGGGCCGCAGGACGTACCGGAGGACGCACGGGGGGACGACGCGTCTCAGGACGCGGCCGGGCAGGCTCCCGCGGACGCGGCCGGGCAGGCCCGGGACGACGCCGACGGCGAGCCGGAGCCGGACGTGGTGGACGACCTGGGGGAGCCGGGGCCGCCCGCCGACGACCTGGAGGACTTCGAGCTGGTCGAGGTCGAGGTGGAGGTCCCGGAGAGTGCCGCGGCGCTCGACGACCTCGTACCGCCCGCCGAGGCCGCGCACGCCCGCAGGACGATGATCGGCCGCAGCGCGGAAGAGGTCGACCACGCGCCGCCGCGCGGACGGTACGCGCCCGTGCCCGCGCCTGACAGCTCGTCCGCTGCCGCCACCCTGCGCTGGGCGGCACCTGTCGCGGCGGCCCTGGTCGCCTCCGCGGTCGTCGTCGGGCGGGTTCTGCGGCGCCGCGGGTAGCCGCCCCGGGCGGGGTGTCCGGGAGCGTCCACCACCCAGTCGCCGGACCATAAGTGAACGTCAGAGCACCCGCCCGCTACGCTCGTCGCGTGGAGAACGAGACGAAGCTGACGGCGGGCGACGCCGAACTGACCTTGGAGCCCGGGCACGGCTGCCGGATCGCCTCCCTGCGGATCGCGGGAACGGAACTCCTCCGCCAGGGCGACCGGTTCGGCGCCTTTCTTATGGTGCCGTGGGCGGGCAGAACCGAGAACGGGGTCTTCCGCAACGGCGGTGTCACCCACCAGCTCCCGGTCGACGCCCCGCCGCACGCGATCCACGGCACCGGGCGCCACGTCGCCTGGAAGGAGGCCGCCGCCCCGACCGAGACGACCGCGGCCTACTACTTCGACCTGGCCGACCCCTGGCCCTACCCGGGCCGGGTCACCCACACCGTGGAGCTGGCACCGCACTCGGTCACCCTGACCATGAGCGTCGAGGCGGCGCCCGACGGCGACTCCTTCCCCGCGCAGGCCGGCTGGCACCCCTGGTGGCGGCGCAACCTCGGGCAGGGCGGCCAGGACGTCGAGCTGGCCTTCAGCGCCGAGTGGCAGGAGGAGCGCGGCGACAACCACCTGCCCAACGGCAACCGCATCGACCCCAAGCCCGGCCCCTGGGACGACTGCTTCGGCATGCCCGACGGCGTGGACGTGACGCTGACCTGGCCCGGCGAGATGCGCCTCGAAGTGCGCAGCCCCGCCCAGTGGGCGGTCATCTACGACGAGCAGCCCGAGGCGGTGTGCGTCGAGCCGCAGTCCGGCCCGCCCAACGGCCTGAACACCGCACCGCGGCTGGTCACCCCGATCGACCCGCTGGAGATCTCCACCGTCTGGACCTGGCACCGGATCGGCTGACGGCGGCCCTCCCGCCAAGGCCCCCGGCCCCGGAGACCGAACCCGGCCCCGTGACCTGCGCTTCGTGCGCCGGGTCGCGGGGCCGGATACTTGGGGGCATGAGTGACGACGTACGCAGTGCGCTGCTGCAGCAGATCAAGGACAAGGCCGTGGTGCACGGCAAGGTGACCCTCTCCTCCGGGATCGAGGCCGACTTCTACATCGACCTGCGCCGCATCACGCTGGACGGCGAGGCGGCACCGCTGGCCGGCCAGGTGATGCTGGACCTGACCGCGGACCTGGACTTCGACGCGGTCGGCGGTCTGACGCTGGGCGCCGACCCGGTGGCCGGGGCGATGCTGCACGCCTCCGCCGCGCGCGGGAAGCGCCTTGACGCCTTCGTGGTGCGCAAGGCCAACAAGGCGCACGGGCTGCAGCGCCGTATCGAGGGCACCGAGGTCAAGGGCCGCCGGGTGCTGGTGGTGGAGGACACCTCGACCACCGGCGGCTCGCCGCTGACCGCGGTCGAGGCGGTCAGGGAGGCGGGCGGCGAGGTCGTCGCGGTCGCTGTGATCGTCGACCGCGGGGCCGAGGCGAAGGTTACGCAGGAGGGTCTGCCGTATCTCGCCGCGTATTCGCTGGCCGACCTCGGTCTGGAGTGAGCTGCGGGCCGCCGCTGTCCGCATGGTGGTCGGCGGCGGCTCGGACGACCTCTCCCCGAAGGTGCTCTGACCTGCTCTTTTGCGGCCTCCGGGATGTTTCACGTGAAACACCGGGCGGGCTGCGGGCAACTGCCCCCGTACCGAGGTGGTGTATCCGTTCGAGAATGGGAAGATAGGGCCGACGATGACGTCGCCACGCCAGCACCACCACCCCGCGGAATCTGAGGAGCGGAAACGATGCCCATCGCAACCCCCGAGGTCTACAGCGACATGCTCGACCGGGCGAAGGCAGGCAAGTTCGCCTACCCGGCCATCAATGTCACCTCGTCGCAGACGCTGCACGCCGCGCTGCGCGGCCTCGCCGAGGCGGAGAGCGACGGCATCATCCAGATCTCCACGGGCGGCGCGGAGTTCCTGGGCGGCCAGTACAGCAAGGACATGGTGACCGGCGCGGTCGCGCTCGCCGAGTTCGCGCACATCGTCGCCGAGAAGTACCCGGTCACCGTCGCGCTGCACACCGACCACTGCCCGAAGGACAAGCTGGACGGCTACGTCCGCCCGCTGCTGGCGATCTCGCAGGAGCGCGTCGAGGCCGGCCGCAACCCGCTGTTCCAGTCCCACATGTGGGACGGCTCCGCCGAGAACCTGGACGACAACCTCGCCATCGCCAAGGAGCTGCTGGCCCAGGCGGCCAAGGCCAAGATCATCCTGGAGATGGAGATCACCCCGACGGGCGGTGAGGAGGACGGCGTCTCGCACGAGATCAACGACAACCTCTACACCACCGTCGACGACGCCTTCCGCACCGTCGACGCGGTGGGCCTCGGCGAGCAGGGCCGCTACCTGCTGGCTGCCTCCTTCGGCAACGTGCACGGCGTGTACAAGCCCGGCAACGTGGTGCTGCGCCCCTCCATCCTCAAGGAGCTGCAGGACGCGGTCGCCCAGAAGTACGGCAAGGCCAACGCCTTCGACTTCGTCTTCCACGGCGGCTCGGGTTCCACGATCGAGGAGATCAACGAGGCGCTGGAGAACGGCGTCGTCAAGATGAACATCGACACCGACCTGCAGTACGCCTTCACCCGGCCCGTCGCCGGCCACATGTTCGCCAACTACGACGGTGTGCTGAAGGTCGACGGCGAGGTCGGCAACAAGAAGGCCTACGACCCGCGCGTGTGGGGCAAGGCGGCCGAGGCCGGCATGGCCGCACGCGTCGTCGTCGCTGCGGAGAACCTGCGCTCGGCGGGCAACAAGCGCAAGTAGTCCCCCGTACGCGCGCCCCCGCGGGCGCCCGGTCCCGCCCCTGCGGGCGCCGAGTGCGCTGGACCGCGAAGGACCCCCGGCAACCTTGCCGGGGGTCCTTTCGCACGCCGGCTCGGGCAGACTGGAACCCATGGCCAATCACGAGAACCTCCTCGGGGGTCCCGCCCCCACCCACCTGCCCGACGACCCGGAGCCGCGCGAACTGCTCGCCTCGGGGACCGCGCCCGCCGAGGTCGCGAAGAAGTACCCGGCGTCCTCGCTGGTCTGGGCGCAGCTCGCCGACGACGCCTTCGAGGCCGGCCGTGTCGTGGAGTCGTACGCCTACGCCCGCACCGGCTACCACCGCGGCCTCGACGCGCTGCGCAGGGCCGGCTGGAAGGGCCACGGGCCGGTGCCCTTCGAGCACGAGCCGAACCGCGGTTTCCTGCGTGCCCTGCACGCGCTGGGCCGCGCGGCCCAGGCCATCGGCGAGAACGACGAGTACGAGCGCTGCACCGTCTTCCTGCGGGACAGCTCGCCGACCGCGGCCGACACGCTGAGCTGAGCCCTGCAGAACACGCTGAGCTGAGCCTTTGCGGGGCCGCCCCGGCCCCGCAACCCTGCCTCCTGCCCCGCGGGCGCGCGCCTTCCGCCGCCCGCGGCGCCATGTTGCAGTCCTGCCACAGACCCAGGGCGCATGGCCTGGCCACGTATCTGTGTGCGATTCTTGGCCCTGTTGTTCGGGTCGTACACACCTGTGTCCGGCCGTATGTCCACACGCAGCACGGATATGCCATGGGGGGCCGGAGCAGGGCGGGCCGGGGCCGTGGGCCGGCTGCGCGGCCGCAGGGGGAGTCTTGGCAGCACAGCGCAGCGGGCGTCGTCATGGGCGCCGGCGGGCGAAGAAGCGCGCCGCCATAGCCGGGCCGCTGGCCCTCGGCGTGATCCTCCTCGTGGTCGCCACCGCCGGATACGCGGCCTGGCACAAGACGCAGCAGGCAGGCGGCTCCGCGGCGCTGGACGACGGTGTCAGGGCCACGGCCACCACCGCCCCGCCGTCCGCCGGGGAGGTGGACAGCAGCCGCAGCCCCTCCGCGACGCCGTCCGCCTCCCACACCGCGGCCACCACCCCGCCGAGCCCGTCGCGTACGCCCTCGGCGCCCCCGCCGATGTCCGTGCCGAAGTCCGGCACCGGGACCTTCAGCATCGCCAAGGCCGACGGCAGCGCGTCGGGCCACGGCCTGATCCGCCGCTACAAGGTCGAGGTCGAGGGCGGCATCTCGCTGTCCGCCACCGACGCGGCCCACGAGATCGCCGCCATCCTGGCCAACCCGCGCGGCTGGACCGCCGACGGCCACGACGGCTTCCAGCTGGTCTCCTCCGGCCGCGCCGACTTCGTGATCAAGATCGCGACGCCGGACACCGTGGACGACATCTGCGGTGCCGCGGGCCTGCTCACCCGCGGCGAGGTCAACTGCGACGTCGGCGCGACCGTCGTGGTCAACCTCAAGCGCTGGATGCTGGGCTCACCGGAGTTCGACGGCCCCATCGAGGGCTACCGGGCGCTGATCATCAACCACGAGGTCGGCCACCGCATCGGCCACCACCACGAGGGCTGCCCGGGACCCGGCAGGCCCGCCCCGGTGATGATGCAGCAGATCAAGGGCCTCAAGGGCTGCACCGCCAACCAGTGGCCCTACGACAGCCACGGGCGCTACATCTCAGGGCCGCCGGTCGCCTGACCCGCACCGTGCGGCGGCGCGCCGCGGGAAGGCCGGGCCTTGCCGGATGCGTCCGCACCGCAGATGATCGCGGCGTGGCCCGGTGATCCCGGGCGACCCGTTCTGGAGGTAACCCATGTCCGATGCACCGACCGACGAGGCGGCGACCCCGAACCTCTCGTTCGAGGGCAGCACGCCGTACGAGGACTACGTACAGGCGACCGTACTCACCCATCTGCAGCACCCGCTGTCCGACGAGCCCGGCGAGATGGCCTTCCTGGTCACCACCCAGGTCATGGAGCTGTGGTTCACCCTGCTGGTCCACGAGTGGACCACCGCCGCCCGCGCCCTGCGGCAGGACGACCTGCCCACGGCGATGGCCGCCCTGCACCGCAGCCTGCCGGAGCTGGAGTCGCTGAACGCCTCCTGGAAGCCGATCGCGCACCTGACCCCCGGGCAGTTCAACGCCTACCGCTCCGCACTCGGCGAGGGCTCCGGCTTCCAGTCCGCGATGTACCGCCGGCTGGAGTTCCTGCTCGGCGACAAGTCCGCGTCCATGCTCGTCCCGCACCGCGGCACCCCCAGCGCCCACGCCGAGCTGGAGAAGGCCCTCACCGAGCCGAGCCTGTACGACGAGGTCCTGCGGCTGCTCCACCGGCGCGGCTACGCCATCCCCGCCGACGTGCTCGACCGCGACCCGGCCCTGCGCCACGAGCCGCACCCGCAGGTCGAACAGGCCTGGCAGCGCGTCTACGCGGCCGACGACCAGGACTCCGACCTCATCAGGCTCGGCGAGACCCTCACCGACGTGGCCGAGTACGTGTGGCGCTGGCGCAACGACCACCTCGTGGCGACCCGCCGCGCGATGGGCGCCAAGACCGGCACCGGCGGCTCCGCGGGGGTGGCCTGGCTGGAGAAGCGCGCCGCCAAGAACGTCTTCCCCGAGCTGTGGACGGCCCGCAGCCATGTCTGACCCGACCCGCGCCCCCGAGCTGACCGCGCGCGCCGCCGCCCTGGACGCCGCCGACCCGCTCGCGGCGGTACGCGACCGCTTCGTGCTCGACGACGCCACCGTCTACCTCGACGGCAACTCGCTGGGCGCGCTGCCTGCCGAGGTGCTGCCCCGGCTCGCCGACGTCGTCACCAGGGAGTGGGGCGAGCTGCGCATCAGGTCCTGGGAGGAGAGCGGCTGGTGGACCGCACCCGAGCGGATCGGCGACCGTATAGCCCCGCTCGTCGGCGCCGCACCGGGCCAGGTCGTGGTCGGCGACTCCACCAGCGTCAACGTCTTCAAGGCCCTGGTCGCCGCGGTGCGGATGGCGCCGCCCGGGCGGACCGAGATCCTGGTCGACGCCGCCACCTTCCCCACCGACGGCTACATCGCCGCCGCCGCGGCCCGGCTGACCGGCCACACCGTTCGGCCCGTGCCCGCCGCCGAGGTCGGCGCCGCCGCAGGACCCGCGACGGCCGCCGCCCTGGTCAACCACGTCGACTACCGCACCGGGCGGCTGCACGACATGGGCGGCACGACCGCCGCCCTGCACGCCGCGGGCGCGCTCGCGGTGTGGGACCTGTGCCACAGCGCGGGCGCCCTGCCGGTCGCCCTGGACGCCGACGGGGTCGACCTCGCCGTCGGCTGCACCTACAAGTACCTCAACGGCGGCCCCGGCTCGCCCGCCTACCTCTACGTACGCCGCGAGCTGCAGCCGCGCTTCGACTCGCCGCTGCCCGGCTGGAACTCGCACGCCGACCCCTTCGGCATGGCCCCCGGCTACCAGCCCGCAGAAGGCGCCGTGCGCGGCCGGGTCGGCACCCCCGAGATCCTCTCGCTGCTGGCCCTGGAAGCGGCGCTCGACGTCTGGGACGGCGTCACGACCGAGGACGTACGGGCCAAGAGCCTCGCGCTGACCGACTTCTTCCTGGACTGCACCGCGGCGCTGCTGCCGGCGGGCCGCGCCGAATTCGTCACGCCCGCACCGCACGCGGAACGCGGCAGCCAGGTGTCGCTGCGCTGCGCAGGCGCCGCCGAGGTGATGCGCGAACTGACCGCCAGAGGCGTCGTCGGCGACTTCCGGCCGCCCGACATCCTCCGCTTCGGCTTCACCCCGCTCTACACCCGCTACGCCGACGCACTGCGCGCCGCCCGCATACTGGCCGACGTGACCGAAGGGACCGCCTGACCGATGGCTGCCGACTCCGCCGCGCCCCCGCCCCCGTCCGCGGCCGAGGCGGAGGAGGCGTCGGCCTTCGGGCACGCACCGGTGCCCGCGGACGCCACCGCCCGCTACGGCGACCAGGAGCGGCAGCTGGTCGACTTCTACCGCCCGCGCGCCACCCGGGGCGCCGACCCCCGCCCCGCCCCGCTCGTCGCCGTCCTGCACGGCGGCGCCTGGCGCGCTCCCTACGACCGCGCCCACATCTCCCCGCTGGCCGCCCACCTGGCCGCACAGGGCTTCGCGGTGGCCTCCGTGGAATACCGCACCGGCGCCCCGGGCCAGGCCGCCGTCGCGGGCCGCTGGCCCGACACCTTCGACGACGTGGCCGCCGCGGTCGACGCACTGCCCGAGCTGGCCGTACAGGCGCTGGGCGCCGACCTGGTCGACCCGCGCCGCGTCGTGCTCACCGGGCACAGCGCGGGCGGCCACCTCGCGCTGTGGGCCGCAGCCCGGCACGTCCTGCCCCCCGGATCCCGCTGGCACCGCCCCTCACCTCCCCCCCTGCGTGGCGTCGTGGCGCTCGCCCCCATAGCCGACTTCACCTCGGCGATGCGGCTGCGGGTCTGCTCCGACGCGGTGATCGAGCTGCTCGGCGGCCCGGACCACCTCACGGCCCGCCTCCCGCACACCGACCCCGCCGCCCTGCTCCCCACCGGCATCCCCGTCACCATCGTGCACGGCACCACCGACATCGACGTCCCCCCGCAGGTCAGCCAGTCATTCGCCCGCGCGGCAGCCGCAGCCGGCGAAGAAGTCGTCACCGCCTGGCTCCCCGACGTGGGCCACTTCCCCCTGATCGACCCCGCCACCCCCGCGGTGTCGGCCGTCACCGACGAAATCGCCCAACTGGCCTGGTGACGACCCCCGGGCGTCCCCACCACCGGGGGGTGACTGCCACCTGCGGCGGGCTTTGCACGGTCACCCTCTGCGCAGAGGGCGAGCCATCAGGGGTGCGGGGAACTGCGCGCCCAGCCACAACGCACCGTGACGCTGAACGCAACAGGAAGTGGCACTCACCCAGGGGTGCGGGGAACTGCGCGCGCGCAACCCACCACCGGGGCCAAGGCGCGCGGGCCACCGCAAGTGGCACCCCCCTCCGAGGGCGCCGCGGCCTAGCGGCTGGGCGGCCTAGCGGCTGCGCTTGGCCAGCCGCTCGACGTCGAGCAGGATCACCGCCCGCGCCTCAAGGCGCAGCCACCCACGTCCCGCGAAATCGGCGAGAGCCTTGTTCACCGTCTCGCGCGACGCCCCCACGAGCTGCGCGAGCTCCTCCTGCGTGAGGTCGTGGACGACGTGGATGCCCTCCTCGGACTGGACGCCGAAGCGCCGCGAGAGGTCGAGCAGCGCCTTGGCGACGCGCCCGGGCACGTCGGAGAAGACCAGGTCGGACATGACGTCGTTGGTGCGCCGCAGCCTGCGGGCGACGGCACGCAGCAGCGCCGTGGAGACCTCGGGCCGTACGTTCAGCCAGGGCTGCAGGTCACCGTGGCCGAGCCCGAGCAGCTTCAGCTCGGTGAGCGCGGTGGCGGTGGCGGTCCGCGGCCCGGGGTCGAAGAGCGACAGCTCACCGATCAGCTCACCGGGTCCGACGACGGCGAGCATGTTCTCGCGGCCGTCGGGCGAGGTGCGGTGCAGCTTGACCTTGCCTTCGGTGACGACGTACAGCCGGTCCCCGGGGTCGCCCTCGTGGAACAGCGAGTCGCCACGTGCGAGCGTGACCTCGGTCATGGAGGCACGCAGTTCAGCGGCCTGCTCGTCGTCGAGCGCCGCGAAAAGCGGGGCACGGCGCAGAACGTCGTCCACGAGCTCTCTCCTTGTCGGCATCGCTGGGATGTCCCCATGATGCATGACGTCTCAAACAGTGCGATCAATCACAAGGATGTCTTATCCGGGGCCGTATCCGTGCTCCGGGGGTCCGATTGGGCGTCCTCCGAGGTGTCCTCGGCGGCTGAACGGGTGGCCGCGACGGCGAATTCCGCTGTCAGCGAACGACTGTCGCCGCACGCCCGCCGACACCGGCCCCGCGGATCTCCGCCGGGTGTCGGTGGCGGCCCGTAGTCTGGCGGCATGGCGACGAGTAGTGGCGCGACGAGCGGGGCCACGGCCGGCGGGGCCGCGGTCAAGAAGAAGGCGAAGGTCGCGCAGACGCATACGGGTCTGGTGCGCCAGGCCCGGCGGATCAACCGCGAACTGGCCGAGGTGTATCCGTACGCCCACCCCGAGCTGGACTTCGAGAATCCCTTCGAGCTGCTGATCGCCACCGTGCTGTCCGCGCAGACCACCGACCTGCGGGTGAACCAGACGACGCCGGCGCTCTTCGCGCTCTACCCGACGCCGGAGGCCATGGCGGCGGCCGAGCCCACCGCCCTCGAGGAGATCCTGCGGCCCACCGGCTTCTTCCGCGCCAAGGCGCGCTCCGTGCTCGGCCTGTCCACGGCGCTGCGCGACGACTTCGGCGGCGAGGTGCCGGGCCGCCTGGAGGACCTGGTCAAGCTGCCCGGTGTGGGCCGCAAGACGGCGAACGTGGTGCTCGGCAATGCCTTCGGGGTGCCGGGCATCACCGTGGACACCCACTTCGGCCGGCTGTCGCGGCGCTTCGGCTGGACCACGTCGGAGGACCCGGAGAAGGTCGAGCAGGACGTGGCCGGGCTCTTCCCGAAGTCGGAGTGGACGATGCTCTCGCACCGCGTCGTCTTCCACGGCCGGCGGATCTGCCACGCCCGCAAGCCCGCGTGCGGCGCCTGCCCCATCGCGCATCTGTGCCCCTCCTACGGCGAGGGCGAGATGGACCCGGAGAAGGCGAAGAAGCTGCTCAAGTACGAGAAGGGCGGTGCGCCCGGCCAGCGGCTCAAGCCCCCGCCGGACTACCCGGGGCAGCCCGCGCCCCCGCTGGCGGCCTCATGACGCAGGCCCGGGGGACGGGTGCGGAGGTGGTGGTCAGCCGCGAGGGGCTGCCCGGCTGGCTCGGCCCGGTCGCGGACGCGGCGCAGGGCATACGCCCCGAGCAGCTGAGCCGCTTCCTGCCGCCCGCGGCCGGGGGGCGGCAGTCCGCGGTGCTGATCCTCTTCGGCGAGAGGCAGGCCGCGGGAGAGGCCCCCGGGAAGGCCCCTGCGCCCGATCTGCTGCTCATCGAGCGGTCGGCGGCCCTGCGCTCGCACGCGGGCCAGCCGTCCTTCCCAGGCGGCGCCCTGGACCCGGAGGACGGCGATCCCGACGGTGACGGGCCGCTGCGGGCGGCGCTGCGCGAGGCCCGGGAGGAGACCGGCCTCGACCCGGCGGGAGTGCAGCTCTTCGGTGTGCTGCCGCGGCTCTACATCCCGGTCAGCAGCTTCGTGGTGACCCCGGTGCTCGGCTGGTGGCGTACCCCGAGCCCGGTCGGCGTGGTCGACCCGGCCGAGACCGCCCGGGTCTTCCGGGTGCCGCTCGCGGACCTCACCGACCCGGCCAACCGAGCCACCCTGGTCCACCCCAGCGGTTTCCGCGGCCCGGCCTTCCTGGTGCAGGACGCCCTGGTGTGGGGCTTCACGGCGGGCCTGATCGACAAGATCCTGCACTTCGCGGGCTGGGAGCTGCCCTGGGACGAGGAGCGTACGGTCCCGCTCGGCCGCGCCGGGCTTCTGTGACCTGTGGCGTCCCCGGTACCTGTGACCGCCGTACGGTCCCGCGCGCTCAGGTCGCCATGAGACCGTGTTCCCCGTGAACGTGCTGGACTTCCTGCTCATCCTCGCCGCCGTCTGGTTCGCCGTGATCGGCTACCGGCAGGGCTTCGTCGTCGGCATCATGTCGGTGATCGGCTTCCTCGGCGGCGGCCTCTTCGCGATCTACCTGCTCCCGCTGCTGTGGGACAAGGCGACCGGCGACGCGACGCCGGGTTCCGCCGCGGTGGTGACGGCGGTGGCGATCGTCATCGTGTGCGCGTCGGTGGGGCAGGCGTTCACGACGCACCTGGGCAACAAGCTCCGTACCAAGATCACCTGGTCACCCGCCCGCGCGATCGACGCGAGCGGCGGCGCCCTGGTCAACGTGCTGGCGATGCTGATGGTCGCGTGGCTGATCGGCAGCGCCCTGGCCACCACGGCGCTGCCGACGATAGGGCGCGAGGTGCGCTCCTCGAAGGTGCTGCTCGGGGTGTCGCGGGTGGTGCCGTCGGGCGCCGACACCTGGTTCACCGACTTCAGCAACACGCTGGCGCAGAACGGCCTGCCGCAGGTCTTCGGCACCTTCGGCTCCGAGCCGATCACCTCGGTGCCCGCACCCGACCCGGCGCTGGTCAACAGCCCCGTGGTGGAGAACGCCAAGCGCAGCATCGTCAAGGTGGTCGGCACCGCGCCCGGCTGCGGCAAGGTGCTCGAAGGCTCGGGCTTCGTCTTCGCCAAGGACCGGGTCATGACGAACGCGCATGTCGTCGGCGGGGTCTCCGAGCCGACCGTGCAGGTCGGCGGCAAGGGCAGGCTGCACGACGCCCGGGTGGTGCTCTACGACTGGCAGCGCGACATCGCGGTCCTCGACGTGCCGGGCCTGGACGCGCCCGAGCTGCACTTCGCCACCACCGACGAGCGCAGCCGCGACGACGCGATCGTGGCCGGTTTCCCGGAGAACGGCGCCTTCGACGTGCGCGCCGCCCGCGTCCGCGACCGTATCCAGGCCAACGGCCCGGACATCTACCACCGCGGCACGGTCCACCGCGACGTCTACTCGCTGTACGCGACCGTCAGGCAGGGCAACTCCGGCGGGCCGCTGCTCACCACGGACGGCAAGGTCGCCGGGGTCGTCTTCGCCAAGTCGCTCGACGACTCCAACACCGGTTACGCCCTGACCGCCGACGAGGTCGCCCCCGACGCGGCCGCGGGGCGTACCGCGGACCACAGGGTGGACAGCCAGAGCTGCGCGCTGTGAGCCTCAGTCGCGCGGATGGCGCAGCCGGGCGCCGACCCACCTGGCCCGGCGCCTGAGGATGCGGGGGATGCCCAGCCGGGACTCGCCCGGCGGGAAGAGGTCCATGGGCGCCGTACTGCTGACGGCGGCGGAGGTGCTTCGGCGATTGCGTGACACATCACGGTAGTCGTGCGTCCAACCCATACCGAGCTACGTGCCCGCGCCTCTTGGTCGGTAATCGCCGTTTGCTGGTCCGGTTGGCGTATGCGCCCGGCATTTTAACGATCATGAGCTTGTCGTACCGGCGCGGACCCGTACGGTCAGCGGTCCGGCTCGGGGTCCTTGAGCCAGTTGACCAGCTCGGCGGAGAAGGCGGCGGGGTCCTCCTCGTGCGGGAAGTGCCCGAGGCCGTCGAAGAGCCGCCAGCGGTAGGGCGCCTCCACGTACTCACCGCTGCCGGCCGCGCTGCCCGTCCTGATCGCCGGGTCGAGCGAGCCGTGCAGATGCAGCGTCGGCACCCGCACCGGCCGCTTCATCCTGCGGTTGAACTGGATCCCGTCGGGCCGCGCCATCGACCGCACCATCCAGCGGTAGGGCTCGATGGCGCAGTGCGCGGTCGAGGGGATCTGCATCGCCCGCCGGTAGACGTCGATCGCCTCGTCGTCCGGCAGCGAGGGACCCGACCAGGAGTGGATCAGCTCCCCGACCAGCGCCGCGTCGTCCGCGACGAGCTGCCGTTCGGGCAGCCACGGCCGCTGGAAGCCCCAGATGTACGCCCCGGAGCGGCTCTGCCGCAGGTCGGTCAGCATCGCGGTGCGCCAGCGGCGCGGGTGCGGCATGGAGCAGACCGCGAGCCTGCGCACCAGCTTGGGCCGCATCGCGGCGGCCGTCCAGGCCAGGTAACCGCCCAGGTCGTGGCCGACCAGGGCGGCGTCCGGCTCGCCGAGGGAGCGGATCACCCCGGTCACGTCCAGCGCGAGGTTGCCCGGGTCGTAGCCGCGCGGCGTACGGTCGCTGCCGCCGACCCCGCGCAGGTCCATCGCCACCGCGCGGAAACCGGCGTCGGCCAGTGCGGTGAGCTGGTGCCGCCAGGTCCACCAGAACTGCGGGAAGCCGTGCAGGAAGAGCACCAGCGGCCCGTCACCGACCTCGGCGATGTGGAAGCGGGCGCCGTTGGCAGCCACGTCGCGGTGTGTCCAGGGGCCGTCGGGCCGGGCCACCGACGCGCTCGACCCGCCTTTTTTCCACGGGTTTCCCGACCCGTCGGCGAGGTTCATGCTCCAGAGCGTGTCACATCTTGGCGCCCGCCGTGGCGTCCCCCGTGGGCAGGACCCGTGAAGCCTCCGTGGCGCCGCTGCGCAGCGCGGGCACGGTGCCGTCGGCCAGCTCGCGCGGGTGCGGCTTGGCCTTCTGCAGCACCGCGGCGGTCTCCTTCGCCGAGGCGATGGAGCGCTCCGGCTTCTTGACCTTCTTGAACCGCCCGTAGGCGAAGGCGCCCAGCAGCAGGGCCAGCAGCACGTAGCCGCCGAAGACGATCAGGAACGACCAGCCCAGCGTCAGCCCCAGCGCCTGCAGGCCGTACGCGGCGGCGAAGCTGAGCATCGGCACCGAGAAGAACGCGAGCGCCACCGCCCCGACGACCGCCCCGCTGCCGAACGCCGCGCGCTTGGCGTCCTGCCGCAGCTCCGCCTTGGCGAGGGCGATCTCGTCGTGCACCAGGGCACTCATCTCCGCCGTGGCGGCGGCGAAAAGCTGCCCGATGCTGCGGCTGTCACCGTTGTGGGCTGCGCTCATCGCGTCCTCCGTCATTCCCTCGTCCACTGCGGGGCGGTACCGACCGGTTCCGGCCGGACACCGGTGCTCCGCCCTGTCGCTGGTCCGATCATGCCTCAAATGGTGTCAGGTCCGCCGTCGCGGCGGGCCAGTTGGGCGAGCCTGCGGTGTTCTGCGGCCTTGCGCTCCAGGATCTCGGCCATTCTGAGGTGGTAGGCGGGCTCGTCCTCCTCGTAGATGTCGGGGATGCCGTCACCGTCCTCGTCGCGCTCCTCGTTGTCGTAGAGCCGCCGGTAGGTGTTGTTGCGCAGCTTGAGCAGGCAGCCGGCCAGCACCGCGGAGATGGCCGAGGCGACCAGGACGGCGGCCTTGACCTCGTCGGTGAGCTGCTGGTGGCCCTCGAAAGCCAGCTCGCCGATCAGCAGCGAGACGGTGAAGCCGATACCGGCAAGCGTCGACACGGCGAAGACGTCGGGCCAGGACAGGTCGGGGTTGAGCCGGGCGCGGGTGAAGCGGGCCGCGCACCAGGTGCCGCCGAAGACGCCGATCGTCTTGCCCGCCACCAGGCCGACGAGTACGCCGAGGGTCTCGGGTCTTTGGAAGACGTCGGCCAGTGCGTGCCCGGAGATCGAGACACCCGCGCTGAACAGCGCGAACAGCGGCACGGCCAGGCCCGCGGACAGCGGCCGCACCAGGTGTTCGATGTGCTCGCCGGGGGACTGGGCCTCGCCGGGCCTGGTCGTGCAGCGCAGTGTCAGGCCCATGGCGACGCCCGCGATGGTCGCGTGCACCCCGCTGTTGACCATCAGCGCCCAGATGACCAGCGCGAGCGGCACGTACACGTACCAGCCGCGCACCCCCAGGCGCAGCAGCAGCCAGAAGAGCACCAGGCACGCGGCGGCCCCGGCGAGCGCCGCGAAGTTGATCGTCGAGGTGAAGAAGACGGCGATGATCAGGATCGCGAAGAGGTCGTCGACGACGGCGAGGGTGAGCAGGAAGGCGCGCAGCGCGGCCGGCAGCGAGGTGCCGATGACGGCGAGCACGGCCAGCGCGAAGGCGATGTCGGTGGCCGTGGGGACGGCCCAGCCCTTGAGCGAGCCGCCGCCCGCGCCGCTGACCACGGTGTAGACCAGGGCCGGCACCGCCATGCCGCACACCGCGGCGATGACCGGCAGCACCGCGGCGGACGGCGAGCGCAGCTCACCGGCGACCAGTTCGCGTTTCAGCTCGACGCCGGCGACGAAGAAGAACACCGCGAGCAGGCCGTCGGCCGCCCAGTGCTCCACGGACAGATTCAGGCCGAGCGCGGACGGGCCGAAGTGGTGGTCGGCGACCGCCTCGTAGCTGTGGTGCAGGGTGTTCGCCCAGATGAGTGACGCCACGGCGGCCAGCAGGAGCAGCATGCCGCCGACGGTCTCGGTGCGCAGGGCGTCGGCGAGGAAGTTCCGCTCGGGCAGGGAAAGCCGCCCCAGCAGGACGGCGGTACGGCGTCGCCTCGGCTCGGACACGGGGGGCGGCCTCCTGGGAGTCGTTCAACCGGCTGCGGACACAGCTGGGCTGTGTGCCGACCAGACTTCCCGGCGCTCCCTCAAGTCTTGTCGCGAACCCTCCGCGACATGACGTCAGCCTAGCCCGCACGGGGGAGGGCGCCGCCCGTATCGGGACGCCCTCCCCCTGACGGCGGGTCAGTCCTCGCTGGCGGCGGTGGGCAGCCGGCTCTGGATCAGGTCCATCACGGAGGAGTCGGTGAGCGTGGTGACGTCACCCAGTTCGCGGTTCTCCGCGACGTCGCGCAGCAGCCGGCGCATGATCTTGCCCGAGCGGGTCTTGGGCAGCTCGGAGACGATCAGGATGCGCTTGGGCTTGGCGATCGGGCCGAGGGTCTTGCCGACGTGGTCGCGCAGCTCCGCGACCAGGTCCGCACTGTCCTCCGCAGTGCCGCGCAGGATGACGAAGGCGACGATGGCCTGCCCGGTCGTCTCGTCGGTGGCGCCGACGACCGCGGACTCGGCGACCTTGGGGTGCGAGACGAGTGCGGACTCGACCTCGGTGGTCGAGATGTTGTGCCCGGAGACCAGCATCACGTCGTCGACCCGGCCCAGCAGCCAGATGTCGCCGTCGTCGTCCTTCTTGGCGCCGTCGCCGGCGAAGTAGCGGCCGGGGAAGCGCGACCAGTAGGTGTCGACGTAGCGCTGGTCGTCGCCCCAGATGGTGCGCAGCATCGACGGCCACGGCTCGGTGAGCACCAGGTAGCCGCCGGAGCCGTCGGGCACCTCGTTGGCCTCGTCGTCCACCACGGTGGCCGCGATGCCGGGCAGCGGGGTCTGCGCGGAGCCGGGCTTGGTCGCGGTGACGCCGGGCAGCGGGCTGATCATCATCGCGCCGGTCTCGGTCTGCCACCAGGTGTCCACGACCGGGGTCTTGCCCGCGCCGATGTGCTCGCGGTACCAGACCCACGCCTCGGGGTTGATCGGCTCGCCGACGCTGCCCAGCACCCGCAGGCTGCTCAGGTCGAACGTCGCCGGGATGTCGTCGCCCCACTTCATGAACGTGCGGATCGCGGTGGGCGCGGTGTAGAGGATCGTGACGCCGTACTTCTGCACGATCTCCCAGAACCTGCCCTGGTGCGGGGTGTCCGGGGTGCCCTCGTAGATCACCTGCGTGGCGCCGTTGGCCAGCGGCCCGTAGACGATGTAGGAGTGCCCGGTCACCCAGCCGATGTCGGCGGTGCACCAGTAGACGTCGCTGTCCGGCTTGAGGTCGAAGACGGCGTGGTGGGTGTAGCTGGTCTGGGTCAGGTAGCCGCCCGAGGTGTGCAGGATGCCCTTGGGCTTACCCGTGGTCCCCGAGGTGTAGAGGATGAACAGCGGGTGCTCGGCGTTGAAGGCCTCTGCGGTGTGCTCGGCGGACTGGCGGGCGGCGATCTCGTGCCACCACACGTCGCGGCCCTCGGTCCACTCCACGTCCTGCCCGGTGCGGCGGACCACCAGCACGTGCTCGACCTGCGGGGTGCGCGAGACCGCGTCGTCGATCGCCGGCTTGAGCGCCGAGGGCTTGCCGCGCCGGTAGCCGCCGTCGGCGGTGATGACCAGCTTGGCGTCGGCGTCGTCGATACGGGAGGCCACCGCGTCGGCGGAGAAGCCGCCGAAGACCACCGAGTGCGCGGCGCCGATGCGGGCGCAGGCCAGCATCGCCACGACCGCCTCGGGGATCATCGGCAGGTAGACCGCGACCCGGTCGCCCTTGCCGACGCCCAGCTCGGTCAGCGCGTTGGCCGCCCGGCAGACCTCGTCCTTCAGCTCCGCGTAGCTGATCGCCCGGCTGTCGCCCGGCTCGCCCTCGAAGTGCAGGGCGATGCGGTCGCCGTGCCCGGCCTCGACGTGCCGGTCGACGCAGTTGTACGCCACGTTCAGCTCGCCGTCCGCGAACCACTTGGCGAACGGCGGGTTCGACCAGTCCAGCGTCTGGGTCGGCTCGGTCGCCCAGCTCAGCCGCCGGGCCTGCTCGGCCCAGAAGCCCAGCCGGTCCGCCGCGGCCTGCTCGTACGCAGCCGCGGTGACATTGGCGGCGGCGGCCAGCTCTGCCGGAGGTGCGAACCGCCGCTCCTCCTTCAGCAGGTTGGCCAGGCTCTCGTTGCTGCTCACGCCAGCTCCTTGTCAGGGTGTCCCAGATGTCCCAGCACTACCTCATCAGTCCTGGCGCACCCTGACAAGGGTTCACCACGAAAATGGTTTAGACCTTTGTGGCCAGCCCGTACGCCTCCGGCTCCGGGCCGCCGCCCGCCGCCGCGACGGGGCCTTCCTGTCCCGCCTCCGGCCGCACCGCGGCGAACACACTCGTCGAGCGGTCCAGGATGTACGCCTGCGCCTCTCCGACGTGGAAGTACATCCCGTGCAGCTGCAGCGCGCCCTCCGACACCCGGCGGGCCACGCACGGGTGGGCCGTCAGGTGGTCCAGCTGCTGTATGACGTTGACCAGGCTCAGCCGCTCGTGGTCGTCGGCCACCGGCCGGTCGGCCAGCGCCACTTCGCCGCGCCCCAGCCGGCCGATCCTGGACAGCCTGGCCAGACTCGGTCTGCCGTGCCGCAGCCAGCGCGCCAGCGGGGTCTGCGCGCCCGGCTCGTGGTCGGAGCCCAGCAGGGCCTGCATCGCACCGCACCCCGAGTGCCCGCACACCGTGATGCTGGAGACCCCCAGCACGTCCACCGCGTACTCCACGGCGGCGGCCACCGAGTCGCACGACGCGTCGGAACCCGGCGGCGGCATCAGGTTCCCGATGTTGCGCACCGTGAACAGATCCCCCGGCCCGCTGGAGGTGATCATGCTGGTGACCAGCCGCGAGTCCGCGCAGGTGATGAACAGCTGCCCGGGCCGCTGCCCTTCGCGGGCCAGCCGGGCCAACTCCTCGCGCACCAGCGGCGCCGTGTTGCGCTGGAAGGCGCTCACCCCGCCGATCAGCTGACCGCCGCTGGTGGCCGGCACCGACTCCGACCGCGTGCAGTGGTGGTTGCGCCACGGCGTCCACGGCCGGCAGGCGTGCGCCCCCGGCGGCTCGCCGACCGCCTGCCCTGCCCCGTCGCCGAACACCGCCCGGCCGCCGCGCGACCGGTGCCGCTCGCTCCAGCCGCGCAGCGCCTCGTAGGCCGCGTGGTCCATGAACGACCCATCCAGCTCCACCACGGCGTCGGCCCCGTCCGGCACCTGGGCGAAGGCCCGGGTCAGCCGGGGCACCGCCAGGAAGGTCAACTGCCCGCTCACCCGCACCCGGTGGCAGTCCGGCTCCTCGGTCACCGTGACCCTGGTGCGGGTGAGCCGCCGCAGCGACAGGAAGACCGCGACCGCGCCGCCCGCCGCCACCCCCTGCAGCACCCCGAAGACCACGACGGTGCCCAGCGTGGCCGCGTAGACCGGGAATTCGCGGTGCCGCTGGATGTGCCGGATGTGCGCGAAGCTCACCATGCGCACCCCGACCAGCATCACCAGGGCGGCCAGCGCGGCCAGCGGGATCGCTTCGAGCGCGCGGCCGGCCAGCCCCGCACACAGCAGCACCCACACCCCGTGCAGCACCGTGGCCCGCCGGGTCCGCGCCCCCGCCTCGACGTTCGCGGAGCCGCGCATCGCACCGCCCGCGATGGGCAGCCCGCCGAGCAGTCCCGACAGCACGTTGGAAGCGCCCTGGCCGAGCAGTTCGCGGTCCAGCCCGGCCGGCGCGACCTGTGCGCCGGCCTGCCGCTTGGCCTGCAGCGCGTCCACCGCGACCGCCGACAGCAGCGACTCCATGCTCGCCACCAGCGTGACGGTCAGGACCACCGCGGCGATGTCGAGGACCGGCCCCTCGGGCAGTGCGGGCAGCGCGGGCGCCCGCCAGGAGGGCAGCTCGACCCGCGGCACCGACAGGGGTGCGGCGGCCAGCGTGGCCAGCGCCACCGCGGCCAGCGGTGCGGGGATTCTTCGCAGCATCCCGCCCGTGCGGCCTCTGAGCCGGCGCCAGCCGAGCAGCACGGCCACCGTGATCACGCCGACCAACGGGGTGGCGGGGTGACTGTCGACCAACTGCCCCGGCAGGGCCGCGATGTTGTCGACCGTCGAGTTCTGCGGGCTGCCGCCGAGGACGACGTGCAGCTGGCCGACGGCGATGACCGTACCGATGCCGGCCAGCATCCCGTGCACGATGGCTGGGCTGACCGCGAGCGCGGCTCTGGCCACCCGCAGCACCCCGAGCAGCAGCTGCACGAGGCCGGCGAGCACGGTGACGGCGCAGGTGGCGCGCCAGCCGTACCGCTGGACGAGATCGGCGGTGATCACGACAAGGCTGGTGGCGGCACCGCTGACCTGGAGCGGGGCGCCGCCGAGCAGGCCGGCGACGATGCCGCCGACCGCGGCGGCCACCAGGCCGGACTGCAGAGGTGCGCCGGTCGCCAGCGCGATGCCGAGCGAGAGGGGGACAGCGATCAGGAAGACCGTGATCGAGGCGGACAGATCGGATCGATGGAGGTTTCTGCGGAGTCTCATTTTCCCGTCTCCTTCGGTGGGCGGCGGGACTCGGTAGCGCAGCGTCATCACTCGCTACTCTCAAGAGCCGGTAAATGAACAGTAATGGCTCGAATGCGGAGAGTGAAGCCCAGAGGTCGGATCGGGAGGTTATTTACTGCTATCGAGTGATTCGGCCTATGAACGGGCCGGTCGCTTCGGCCACACCGGGTGACCGTGCCAGCTTGGGGGCAGCTACCGGCCACCCGCGCCGACCCTCTGCGATGCGAGGTACGAATGCACTCCGTGCGCAAGACGCCGACCCTCGTCGCCGCGGGCGCCGCGGCCGTCGTCCTGGCCCTGGGGGCGACAGCCTGCGGATCGGGCGCCGACGGCCGCCGCGGCTCGGACGGCCCGGGCGGCCCCGGGATCGAGGCGGTACCGCAGGTGCCCCGCGTGCTGCGGTCGATCGGCGACGGCTCCACCGCGGACACCGGGCCGCAGCCGGGCCAGCCGGAATTCCACCGGCTGCGCCCCGGCGAGGAGCCCCCGCAGTTCGTCGTCTTCTCCTGGAACGGCGCCGTCGAGGACTCCCGGCGGCTGCTGTCGGAGGTCCGCGTGGCCGGGGAGCGCGGCGGCGCGGCGATGACGTACTTCCTCAGTGGGACCAGCCTGCTGCCCGCCGACCGCAAGGACCTCTACGCCCCGCCCCGCCACCCGCGCGGCACCTCGGACACCGGGCTCACCGACCGGGCGACCATCGCCGACAGCCTGCACGAGCTGCGGCTGGCCTGGGCAGACGGCAGCGAGATCGGAACGTACTTCAACGGCCACTTCTGCGGCCAGGACGGCGACGCCGCCGACCAGGCGGCTGCGGCGAGCGCTGGAGCCGGTTTCGGCACCGACGACGCGGCCGGTCCGGGGTCGTGGACCCCGCAGGAGTGGGCCGGCGAGATCCGGCAGGCACAGGACCTCACCCAGCGCTGGAAGACCAACACCGGCCTCGGCGCGCTCGACCCGCTGCCCTTCGACTACCCCAAGGCCGTCGTCGGCGGCCGCGCCCCCTGCCGCACCGACCCCCCGGGGCTGCCGGCGGCGGCGAAGGCGGCCGGCTTCCGCTACACCGCCGACCCCTCGGGGCAGCCGCAGATCTGGCCGTCGCGCACCGACGGACTGTGGCACTTCCCGCTGCAGGACATCCCCGTCCCCGGGCGCGACGTCGAGACGCTGTCGAGCGACGACGGCTTCCTGTCCGTCCAGTCGGGCACTCCGGACGACGGGACCGAGGACCAGGAGCAGTACGCGGTCTGGGGCCGGCAGATGCACGACGGCCTGATCGCCGGATTCCAGCGCGCCTACCAGGGCAACCGCGCGCCGCTTGTCATCGGCAGCCACCTGGAGTCGTGGAACGGCGGCGTCTACCTCAAGGCCGTC
Source organism: Actinacidiphila bryophytorum (assembly GCF_016916835.1). Lineage (GTDB taxonomy): Bacteria > Actinomycetota > Actinomycetes > Streptomycetales > Streptomycetaceae > Actinacidiphila > Actinacidiphila bryophytorum. The sequence goes on from NZ_JAFFIX010000004.1 coordinate 381,412, forward strand.
GAGGACACCGTCAAGGAGGTGTGCGGGCAGCAGGACGTGCAGTGCGTGTCCTTCAAGCAGCTCGCCGACTGGCTCGACCTGCAGGACCCGAAGGTGCTCGACCGGCTGCGCGGGCTCGACGTGGGGCAGGCGCCGAAGGGCGGCTGGGACGCCTACCTGCGCGGGGCTCCGGCCCCTGCGGCTAAGCGGTGAGCACTGCTTCGTCCAGGACGAAGCCGGGGTCGATCTGGGCTGCCAGGTCGGCCCCGGTCTTCGCGTTGCCCCAGCTCTCCGCGTTCTTGCGGTGGAAGTGCGCCATCTGCCGGGTGTAGCGCGCCCAGTCGCGGCGCCCGTGGGCGGCGTCCGCCCGCTGGTGCATGACCGTCAGGGCCTGCCGGTTGGGCTCCTCCAGCAGGGCGAAGTGCGGCGGGCGGCCCTTCTCCATCGCGCGCACCCAGTCCGAGTGCCCGACGGCGGCCAGCAGGTCGTCACCCACCTCGTCCCGCAGGAAGGCCAGGTCGTCCGCGCCCTGCACCTTGTTGCCGATCACCGCGAGTGCGACGTCGAAGTCGCGGGCGTAGTCGCGGTACTGCCGGTAGACGGCGACGCCCTTGCGGGTCGGCTCGGCCACCAGAAAGGTCACGTCGAAGCGGGTGAACATCCCGGAGGCGAAGGAGTCGCTGCCCGCGGTCATGTCGACGACCAGGTATTCGTCCCTGCCGTCCACCAGGTGGTTCAGATACAGCTCGACCGCCCCGACCTTGGAGTGGTAGCAGGCGACGCCGAGGTCGGACTCGTTGAAGGGGCCGGTCACCATCAGCCGCACCGAACCGTCATCGAGCGCCACCGTGCGGGCGCAGGCGGTGTGCACGGGGTCGGTGCCGCCGCCGGTGAGCCGCAGCAGGCGTGAGCCCTCGCCGGGCGGCGTCGTCTTGATCATCGTCTCGGCCGAGGAGATCCGCGGGTTGGCCCCGCGCAGGTACTCCTTGATCTCGGGCAGGTGCGCACCGAGCGCGGGCAGCGCCGCGGCCTCGTCCTCCGGGAGGCCGAGCGCGGGGCCGAGGTGCTGGTTGATGTCCGCGTCGACGGCGACGACCGGGACGCGGGCAGCGGCGAGATGGCGGATGAACAGCGAGGACAGCGTGGTCTTGCCGCTGCCGCCCTTTCCGACGAAAGCGATCTTCATGTTCGCCAAGCGTAGCCGGGTGGTGACCGAGAATGAGCGGGGGACGTGGGGAAGGCCACTCGATCGTGGTCGATCGCCCTGTCGCGCGGTGCGTAGGGTCGTGGGCATGGCTACGAACGCTGATCCGTCCGCCGCCCAGGGGCTGTCCACCGACCCGATGGTCGTACTGGGAACGCTGCCCGGCGTGCCCGAGGCCGTCGACGCCGTCCGGCAGGCTGTGGACAAGTTGTACGGGCACCGGGTGATGCGCCGCCGGTCGGACGAGGTGACGTCCGAGGCGGCGCTGCGCGGGGCACGCGGGTCCGCAGCGCTGGCAGGCGCCGACTGGTCGCTGGAGGAGGTCCGCAGGCGCACCGACTTCTCCGCCGACGACCAGGCCCGTACGGTCGGGGCGGCGCTGCGGCTGACCGCGGAGGCCGGCCAGTTGCTGAGCGTGTGGCGCCGCTCGCCGATGCAGGCGCTGGCCAGGCTCCACCTGGTGGCGGCCGGCGGTGCGGCTGCGGACGACACGGTCGGGCGGCCCCGGCTCGCGGGCGAGCCTGTGGACGAACCGATGGTGTCGGTCGCCGAGATCGACCTGCCGGAACCCCCCGAGGTCACCGCCAGGCTCGACGGCCTGAGCGCGCTGCTGCTGGCCGGCACCGCCGCGCCGGCGCTGGTGGTGGCGGCGGTCGTGCACGGTGAGCTGCTGTGCCTGCGCCCCTTCGGCTCCTTCAACGGCCCCGTGGCACGGGCCGCGGAACGCATCGTCCTGGTCGGCAGCGGCCTGGACCCCAAGTCGATCTGCCCGGCCGAGGTGGGCTACGCGGAATTGGGCAGGGCCGGCTACCTGCGGGCGCTGGAGGGCTACGCCTCGGGTACCCCGGAGGGGATGGCGGTCTGGATCGGCCACTGCGGCCGGGCGCTGGAACTGGGTGTACGCGAGAGCGTCGCGGTCTGCGAGGCCCTGCAGCGCGGGGCCGCCTGAGGGCCGGGTGGCCGAAAAGTGTTGCGGCGGCACCCTGGGGGTGCCGCCGCTGGCACGTCCGCCGAGTTACCAGTGCGTGCTCGGTTTTCGCCCATCAGGTCGGGGTCTTCGCCCGTTACCTGGTGCGGCTGGCCCGGTTGGCGGGTCGGCTACGCGTGGGTGCCCGGCTTTCGTGCTCGGTCCGTGGGGCCAACTGCTGTGAACTGCGGTCTTCCTCTCGGAACTCCGTGGTCTCGCGGGCCGCTACCACCTTTCTACCGCTGACCGGCCGGTAGTGGAACCCCCGACCGCACTTATTTACTTTTAGGTCGAATCACGACATAACAACCATCCGGCGCCGGCGTGCCGCGAGCCAGACCAGCCCGGCGGTGGCGGCCGCCGCACCCACGGCTGCCGCCGCCAGCACCGGCCGCGGCGGCATCGACAGCGACGGGATGCGCTGGTTCAGCCGCACCGGGCGGCTGAAAGTGAGCACCGGCCACTCGCGTGCGGCGGCCTCCCGGCGCAGCGCCCGGTCGGGGTTGACGGCATAGGGGTGGCCGACCGACTCCAGCATCGGGATGTCGGTCACCGAGTCGCTGTAGGCGAAGGACCGCTCCAGGTCGTAGCCCTCGGAGCGGGCCAGGTCCTCGATCGCCTCGGCCTTCGCGGGACCGTAGACGTAGTGCTCGATCTCGCCGTTGTACGCACCGTCCTTGACCACCATCCGGGTGGCCACCACGTGGTCGGCGCCGAGCATCTCGCCGATCGGTTCGACCACCTCGGAACCGGAGGCGCTGACGATGACCACGTCACGGCCGGCGGCGTGGTGCTCCTCGATGAGCGAGGCAGCCTCGTCGTAGATGATCGGGTCGATCAGGTCGTGCAGCGTCTCTGCCACGATCTCCCGTACCTGCTGGACATTCCAGCCGCGGCACAGCTCGGACAGGTATTTGCGCATGCCTTCCATCTGGTCGTGATCTGCGCCGCCGACCAAGTACACGAACTGGGCATATGCGGTGCGCAATACCGCTCGCCTGTTGATGAGACCGCCCTGGTAGAAGGATCGCCCGAAGGCGAGCGTGCTCGACTTGGCGATCACGGTCTTGTCGAGATCGAAGAAGGCCGCGGTGCGCGGTGGCAGGTGGTTTTCCACGGGACGAGCATAGGCAACCACCATTCGGCGTAAGGTCAGGCGTGTGGGTTTGCTCTCCAAGGCCATCGGGTACACCATGGAAGTCACGGATCGTTCGCGACCGTGCTAACCCGGTCTGGCTCCTCCCCCCCCGAGTCGGACCGTGGGGACGACCCCCGCTCTCCCCCCCGGCGGGGGTCGTCGCATGTCCGGAGCCGTTCTGCCGCCTTCTGCGGCTCGTGTGCCGTACTCGTCCATGCCGGTCTCCTTCGCGCGTGTGCGGGTTCTGACGGGTACGACGTGTGACAGTCCGTAATCGTTGCCCGCTCGACGCGAAGTCACCCGTGTGGGTGGCGGGTTATCCACAATCGCCGAGTTGTCCACAGATTCCGACCAAGATCATCTCAATTCCCGCTTCTCGCCCCAAGCTGATCTCAGCGACGCACGCCGTGCTCGCAACTCAAGCGACGGGGGCAGAGAAATGTTCGGATCCATCACGCCCGAACCACCGCACGCCACAGGCGGGCGGGCGGGCGGACCGCTGATTGTCACCGATGACGAAAGGCTCCTCGACGACCTGCTGCGGCTGTGCGCGGCAGCCGGTTCCGAGCCGGAAGTCGTCTTCGGCGCGCCGCCGCGCGCGTCCAGTTGGGACACCGCCCCTCTGGTGCTGGTGGGCGCCGAGGCGACCGACCGGGTGCGCGGGTCGGTGGCCCGCAGGAAGGGGGTCCTGCTCGTCGGGCGGGACCTGGACGACTCCGAGGTGTGGCGCAGAGCCCTCGACATCGGGGCCGACCACGTGCTGCTGCTGCCCGACGCCGAGACCTGGCTCGTGGACAGGATCGCCGACATCGCCGAAGGGGTCGGCCAACCCGCCCTGACCATCGGGGTGGTGGGCGGCCGCGGGGGCGCCGGGGCCAGCACACTGGCCTGCGCGCTGGCCGTCACCTCCGCGCGGGCCGGCCGCCGCACGATGCTGGTGGACGCCGACCCGCTCGGCGGCGGCCTCGACATCCTGGTGGGCGCCGAGCGGACCGGCGGGCTGCGCTGGCCCGACCTCGCCGACTCCCGCGGCAGGGTCAACAGCGGGGCGCTGGAGGAGTCCCTGCCGCGGCTGGAGTCCCTCAGCGTGCTCAGCTGGGACCGCGGCGACTCCGTCCTCATCCCCGCGCAGGCCATGAGGTCGGTGCTGGGCGCCGCCCGGCGGCGCGGCGGGGTCGTCGTGGTCGACCTGCCGCGCCGGGTGGACGACGGGGTCGCCGAGACGCTGGCGCAGATCGACGTCGGCCTGGTCGTCGTCCCCGCCGAGCTGCGCGCGGTCGCCGCCGCCACACGCGTCGCCGCGGCCGTCAGCATGGTCCTCAAGGACCTGCGGGTGGTGGCACGCGGACCCTTCGCCGCCGGGCTCGACGACCGCGAGACGGCCAGGCTGGTCGGACTTCCGCTGGCCGGCGAACTGCCGCTGGAGAGCAGGGCGGTCGGCGCGCTCAGCGGCAGCGGGCCACCGGGCTCGACCGGGCGCGGACCGCTCGCCCGCTTCTGCACCGCCTTCCTCGCGCAGGCGCTGGCCGGCGGCGGGAGCGTGCCGGTATGAGCGCGGGCCTGCTCGACGCGGTACGCCTCAGGCTCGCCGAACACGGCGGCGAGGCGACACCCGCCCGGGTCGCGGCAGCGCTGCGCGCCCAGGGTCGGCTGCTCGGGGACACCGAAGTGCTCGGCGTGGTCGGCGCGCTCAGGTCGGAACTGGTCGGGGCGGGGCCGCTGGAACCGCTGCTGGCCGACCCCCAGGTCACCGACATCCTGGTCAACGGCCCCGACGAGGTGTGGATCGACCGCGGCCGCGGCCTGGAGCGCGGCGCCGTCCGCTTCGCCGACACCGCGGCCGTCCGCAGGCTCGCCCAGCGGCTGGCCACCAGCGCGGGCCGGCGGCTCGACGACGCGCGTCCCTGGGTCGACGCCCGGCTGCCCGACGGCACCAGGCTGCACGCGGTGCTGCCGCCGGTCGTGGTCGGATCGCCGTGCCTGTCGCTGCGGGTGGTGCGCTCCAGAGCCTTCACCCTCGGCGAACTGGTCACCGCGGGCACCCTGGACGCCGGGACAGCCGCGCTGCTGCGGTCCGTGCTGGACGCCCGGCTGTCCTTCATGATCAGCGGCGGCACGGGCTCGGGCAAGACGACGCTGCTGAGCTGCCTGCTCGGCCTGGTCGACCCCGCCGCGCGCATCGTGCTCGCCGAGGACTCCGCGGAGCTGCGCCCCGACCACCCCCATGTCGTCCGGCTGGAGACCCGGCCGGCCAACCAGGAGGGCGCCGGCGAGGTCACCCTGCGGGACCTGGTCCGGCAGGCGCTGCGGATGCGGCCCGACCGCCTCGTGGTCGGCGAGGTGCGCGGCGCCGAGGTGACCGACCTGCTGAGCGCGCTGAACACCGGTCACGAGGGCGGCTGCGGCACCGTCCACGCCAATGCGGCGGCCGACGTCCCGGCCCGGCTGGAGGCCCTCGGCTCGACCGCGGGCCTGGACCGTGCCGCCCTGCACAGCCAGTTGGCGGCGGCTCTGTCGCTCGTCGTCCATCTGTCCCGCGACTCCGCGGGGCTGCGGCGCGTCGCCGAGATCCATGTCCTCCAGCGCGGCGCCGACGGCCTGGTGGCCACCGTGCCCGCACTCCTGCGTGACGGACACGGCCGTTTCGAACGCGGCCCGGGCTGGCAGCGGTTGGACCGGCTGTGCACCAGGGGCGCGTCATGAAGGCGGCATCCGGCGTCGGGGCGCCGGTCGCCCGGCAGGCCGGCGTCAGGTGCGGGGGTGCGCGATGACGGCGAACGATCCGGTGGCGGTGGTGTGGGCCGCCGTGCTGTGCGCGTGCGTGCTGCTGTGGACGGCGCTGGACGGTGGCGGGACGCGGCGGCGGGCCCGCCGGACGATCGGCGGGATCGCAGCGGGGCGCAACCCCGTGAGCGGCTTCGACCTGGAACCCGGTCGCCGGCTGCGGGAGGTGCTTGCGGGACTGCGGACCTGGCTGCGGGGCCGCCGCTGGGCCGGGCGGCTCGGCAGATGGGCGCGGGCCGAGGTGCTGTGCGTGCCGGCCGGGGCGGTGGTCGCGGCGGCGACGAGTTCGGTGCTGCCGCTGCTCGCCGGGGTCGCGGCGGTCCCGCTGGCGGGGCGTGCGCTGCGGCGGCGGTCCGAGCGGGCGGCGGCCGAGCGCGGCGCCGCGGCGGTCGGGGCGCTGTGCGGCGCGCTGGCCGGTGACCTGCGGGCCGGCCGCCCGCCGCATGCCGCCCTCGGCGACGCGATCGAGGCGGCGGGCTGGCCCGGCGTGCCGGAACTGTCCGGTGCGGCAAGGCTGTTGCTGTCGGCGGCCAGATTCGGCGGCGACGTGCCGCAGGCGCTGCGGGCTGCCGCACGGCTGTCCGAGGGCACGCGGGGCCTGGCCGCGGTGGCGGCATGCTGGCAGGTCGCCGTGGACGGCGGCGCGGGTCTGGCGGCGGCGCTCGACCGGGTGGCCGCCGCGCTACGGTCCGAGGCCGACCAACGCGACGACCTGCGCGCCCAGTTGGCCGGCCCGCGGTCCACGGCGGGGCTGCTCGCTCTGCTGCCGCTGTTCGGCGTCGTCCTGGGCGCGGGCCTCGGCGCCCGCCCGGCGCACATCCTGCTCCACACGGCAACGGGGTTGGCCTGCCTGTTGGCCGGCGCCCTCCTGGAATGGGCAGGCCTGGCCTGGACGGCCCGCATCATCAGCGCGGCGGAGAACGGACGTCCTGCCGCCCGCCCGGCGGCACCCGGAGGGCGGAGCGGCCCGGACCGCACTGGCGGCTCGGGCGGGAGCGGTGGGCCTGGCGGCGGCGCCGGTGGTCCTGGCCGTGCAGATGGTTCGGGCGGTCGTGGCCGGCCGGACATGTCCGGCAGATCGGGAGGGTCGGGCAGACCGGGTGGTCGTGACGCGGTCGGCGGGTTCGGCCCGTTGAGCCGGTCGGGCGGGTCCGGCGGTCTAGGCCGTGTTTTGGAAGTAGGGCCGTCCGCCCACAGGGCGGGCCCCGCGGCGTCCGGTGCGTGCGATCGCAAGGCGGAGGGTCGTCCTCGTAGTGGGCCTACTCGGACGACTCCGACAACGCAGCGAGCGTGCGTGCCAGGCTCCGCGGGGCAGGCGGGACTTCCCAAACCCGGCCTAGGTCGGTCCGCCTCGGGCGATCCGCTCGGGCCGCGGGGTGAGGCGGACCGGGCCGGCCGCGGTGGCGGGGCCAGCTGGGTCGGCCGGGTCGGCCGGGGTGAGGTGGACGGGGCCGGCCGGGGCGGCCGGAGCGTGGCGGACCGGGGCAGCTGGGGTGAGGTGGACGGGGGCGACCGTGGTCGCCGGGGTGGCCGGAGCGGGGTGCACCCGGGCGGCCGCGGTGGTCGGCTCGGCCGGGATGCGTGGCGTGAGGGTGGCCGGGTCGGTGCCGGGGATCCGGTCGCGGCGGTGGCGGCTGTTGGTGGGGGGTGGTCTGTCCACAGCCTGGGGACAGTCGCGGCGGCTTTGGTCGCGGCCGGGGGAGCGGTGGCGGTTGCCGTGGACGGCGGGCGGCAGCGGAAGGGGGTCGGGCGGTTGCGGGCGGCGCTCGGTGGGAGCCGTTCGCGGCATGCGGTGCCCGAGTGGTGGCGGCAGGGCGTCAGCGGGTTCGTGCGGCGCTGGGGGCCGCCGGCAGCGGCCGGGCTCGCGGCGGGCGGGCTCGTCGGCGGGGCTCTGGGCGTCCTTGTGGGGCTGCTGGCGGCAGCGGGGGTCGTACGGGCGCTCCGCGGGCGTCGGGGGGCCGCAGACGGCCGTACGGCGGCTCTGGAGCCCGACCCCGCACAACTCCCGCTCTGCGCCGACCTGATGGCTGCCTGCCTGGCGGCCGGGGCGAGCCCGGGAGAGGCGGCGGGAGCGGTGGGCGGCTGCCTGGGCGGGGCGTTGGGGGCGGCGCTGATACGGGCTCAGGCCGAGTTGCGGCTCGGCGGCGACCCGGTGGAGTGCTGGCAGCGCTTCGGCGCCGTGCCCGCCGCCCGCGAGATGGGGCGGTGCCTGGCCAGGGCGTCCACGACCGGAGTCGCGCCGGTGGCGGAGATGACCCGCCTTGCCGCGGACCTGCGGGCCGCGCACGGCAGGACCGCGTTGGCCGGGGCCAGGAAGGCGGCGGTGCTGGCCACCGCACCGCTCGGCCTGTGCTTCCTGCCGGCCTTCCTGCTCGTCGGCGTCGTGCCGGTGGTGATCGGCCTGGCGGGGACGGTCCTGGGCGCAGGCGGCAGCTGAAGCGGTGGGCCGCCACCGGCGAGCCGCGGTTCGACCGCACACACAACGGGGGCGTGGTTCAGCACGCCCGAAACCGGTCCGGGACCGGCACCGTGCCGGCCTCGGAACAACCACACAACAGGAGGAAGTGGCATGAGCATCATCAAGACGGGTCCGGCGGGGAAGACCGCGCGGCGACCGCTCGACGTGACCGGGCGCGGGACGTCGGCCCGCAGGGGCCGCGCGTGGTGGGAACGCAGGACGCACGCCTGCCGGGCGGCGGCGGAGGCGGGGATGAGTACGGCTGAATACGCCGTCGGAACGATCGCGGCGTGCGGCTTCGCGGCCGTGCTCTACAAGATCGTGACGAGCGGGCCGGTGAAGTCCGCGCTGTCCGGGGTGATCGAGAAGGCGCTCCATGTGTCGTTCTGACCGCTTCGCGGGTCCCGGTCCCGGTTCCGGCGCGAAGCCGGGGCCGGCCGGCCCCGGCTCCCCGGGCACCGGCATGGGGCAGGACGAGCGGGGCTATGTCACCGCGGAGACGGCGATCACGATCCCGGTGCTCATCCTGGTGGCCGGGTTCCTGGTCTGGGGGTTGGCCGCGGGGGTGGCCCAGGTCGAGTGCGTGGACGCGGCGCGGGCCGGGGCGCGGGCGGCGGCCAGGTCGGAGCCGGCAGCCGACGTGCTCCAGGTGGCGCGGAAGGCCGCCCCGTCCGGGGCGCGGGTGAGCGCGGGCCGGGACGGCCCCCTGGTCGTCGTGCGGGTGACGGTGCCCTGGCCCCGCTTCCCCATCACGCTGGGCGCGCAGGCCGCCGCGCTCGCCGAGGACACCGTGGGCGACGCGGACGACGCGGACGACGCGGGCGGGGGTGAGGGGTCGTGAGACGGCTGCGCGGACGAGGCGACCGGGGGTCGGCCACGGTGTGGTCGCTGGGGATCGTCGCGGTGCTGCTGGCGGTCTTCGCGACCGGGCTGTTCGTCACCCAGGCGGTCGTCTTGCGGCACCGTGCGGGCGCCGCCGCGGACCTGGCGGCGCTCGCCGCGGCCGACCACGCCCTGGACGGCCGGGGCATCGCCTGCGGGCTGGCGGCGAAGGTCGCCGAGGCCCAGGGCGCCCGGCTGGCGTCCTGTGCGCTCACCGGTGAGATCTCCGACGTGACCGCGGAGGTCGGCGGGGCCAGGGTGCGCTCCCGCGGGGGACCTTCATTCGACCCCGCGCCGCCCGCCGTCCGGCTCGCCGCCGCCGGTGTCCCCGGGCGGGCGGGCCGTACCGTCCTCCTGGTCTCCGCCGGGACCCGCAGCGCCCTCCGCGTCACCCGCGGGCTCGGGCGCATCCACGGGCCGGCCGCCGGGCTGGGCGTCCGGCGCGTCGGGGGAGGCGGACAGGAGGCAGGTCAGGAGGCGGACGGCTGCGGCCTTGTCCAGCGGGTCGTTGCCGTTGCCGCACTTGGGGGACTGGACGCAGGAGGGGCAGCCGAAGTCGCATTCGCAGGCCGCGATGGCCTCGCGGGTGGCGGTGAGCCAGGTGCGGGCGGTGTGGAAGGCGCGTTCCGCGAAGCCCGCGCCGCCGGGGTGGCCGTCGTAGACGAAGACCGTGGGCAGGCCGGTGTCGGCGTGCAGCGGTACGGAGACGCCGCCGATGTCCCAGCGGTCGCAGGTGGCGAAGAGCGGGAGGAGGCCGATGGAGGCGTGCTCGGCGGCGTGCAGGGCGCCGGGCAGCTCCTCGGGGTGGATGCCTGCGGCGTCCAGCTGGGCGTCGGTGACGGTCCACCAGACGGCCCGGGTGCGCAGGGTGCGCGGCGGGAGGTCGAGCTTGGTCTCGCCGAGCACCTCGCCGGTCAGCAGCCGGCGGCGGAGGTAGGACACCACCTGGTGGGTGACCTCGACCGAGCCGAAGTGGATGCGGGCCTCGCCCCAGGGCTCCTCGACGTCGGCGGACAGCACCCGGATGGCCGTGATGTCGCGGGCCATCGTCGAGTAGGGCGGGTCGGTGCGGGTGACCAGGGCGACGTTCTCGTCGAGGTCGAGCTGCTCGACCAGGTAGGTGCGGCCCTGGTGGAGGTGGACCGCGCCCTCGTGGACAGCGGTGTGGGCCGAGGAGGCGTCCACCGTGCCCAGCAGCCGCCCGGTCGCCGACTCCACGACCTGGACCGGCTTTCCGCCCTCGCCGCGGATGTCGGTGAGGTCGGCGGCCCGCTCCCTGCGGGTCCAGTACCAGCCGGTGGCCCGCCGGCGCAGCAGCCCGCGCCGCTCCAGCTGCCCGAGCAGGGCGGGCGCCTGGGGGCCGAAGAGGTCCAGGTCGTCCTCGGTGAGCGGCAGCTCGGCCGCGGCGGCGCACAGGTGCGGGGCCAGGACGTAGGGGTTGTCCGGGTCCAGGACGGTGGACTCGACGGGCTGCTCGAAGATCGCCTCGGGGTGGTGGACGAGATAGGTGTCGAGCGGGTCGTCGCGGCCGACCATGACCGCGAGCGCGCCCTGGCCCGAGCGGCCGGCCCGGCCGGCCTGCTGCCACAGCGAGGCGCGGGTGCCGGGGTAGCCGGCCAGCAGGACGGCGTCGAGGCCGGAGATGTCCACGCCCAGTTCAAGCGCGGAGGTGGAGGCGAGGCCGAGCAGCCGGCCGGAGTGCAGGTCGCGTTCGAGGGCGCGGCGCTCCTCGGGCAGGTAGCCGCCACGGTAGGCGGCGACCCGGGCGGGCAGCGAGGCGTCGGTCTCGGCGAGCCGCTCCTGCGCGATGACCGCGACCAGCTCGGCGCCGCGCCGGGAGCGGACGAAAGCGACCGTGCGGACGCCCTGGACCACCAGGTCGGTGAGCAGTTCCGCGGCCTCGGCGGTGGCGGTGCGGCGCACCGGCGCCCCGTGCTCGCCCGACAGCTGGGTCAGCGGCGGCTCCCACAGGGCGAAGGCGAGTTCACCGCGGGGCGAGGCGTCGTCGGTGACCTCGGCGACCGGCACCCCGGTGAGCAGGCCGGCGGCCCGCGCCGGGTCGGCAGCGGTGGCCGAGGCGAGCAGGAAGACCGGCTCGGCGCCGTAGCGGGCGCAGATGCGCCGCAGCCGGCGCAGCACCTGGGCGACGTGCGAGCCGAAGACGCCCCGGTAGGTGTGGCACTCGTCGATCACGACGTAGCGCAGATGGCGCAGGAAGGAGGACCAGCGGGCGTGTCCAGGAAGGATGCCGCGGTGCAGCATGTCGGGGTTGGTGAGCACATAGGTGGCGTACTGCCTGACCCACTCGCGTTCCTCGACGGGCGTGTCGCCGTCGTAGACCGCTGGGCGCACGGCGGTGCCCAGCGGCGCCGCGAGGGCGCTCACCGCCCGCCGCTGGTCGGCGGCCAGCGCCTTGGTGGGCGCCAGATAGAGCGCGGTGGCGCCGCGCCCGCCGGCGCCGGGCGCGTCGGCGCCGTCCAGCAGCGCGCTGAGCACCGGCGCCAGATAGCCCAGCGACTTCCCCGACGCCGTGCCGGTGGCGACCACCACCGACTCGCCGTCGGCGGCGTGCCCGGCCGCACGCGCCTGGTGTTCCCACGGACGGTCGATCCCGGCCGCCGCGATCGCCGCCACGACCTCCGGCCTGATGCTCTCGGGCCAGTTTGCATGACGTCCGACCCGCGGGGGCAGGTGCTCCGTATGGGTGATGCGTGCGGCCCGGTCTGCCCCCGTGGCAAGCCGCTCCAGAGCGGTGCGGGGGGACGGGCGGCCGTGCGCCGACTGCGGAAGATGATCCTGGGCCATCGGCACTCAGTGTGTCACCGGCGTGACGGACAATCGCAGTAAGGCGTCGTGCTGGCCCACTGCGAAGTGATTGAATGCCATCGCGGCTGCCGGTCCTTCCCCTACCTTCGGTGGGAAGGCCCCTACTCCTCGGTGGGGAGGCCCCTGGGGGAGCCGCGTCGATGCAAGGTGCTGGAGGATCCGTGGACCTGTCCCTGTCGACCCGAACCGTCGGCGATCGCACGATCGTCGAGGTCGGCGGCGAGATTGATGTGTACACCGCGCCCAAGCTGCGCGAGCAGCTGGTGGAGCTCGTGAACGACGGGAGTTACCACCTGGTCGTGGACATGGAGGGAGTCGACTTCCTCGACTCCACCGGACTGGGTGTGCTCGTCGGCGGCCTCAAGCGGGTGCGCGCGCATGAGGGATCGCTGCGACTGGTGTGCAACCAGGAGCGCATCCTGAAGATTTTCCGTATCACCGGTCTGACCAAGGTGTTCCCGATTCACACCTCGGTCGACGAGGCTGTCGCGGCGACCGACTGATTCTTCGCCCGAGCGAAGGGGCACCGGACGGGCCGCCGTCCGGGCCCCTGTGATGCCCGCCCAAGAACCGAGGGGGAGGCCATGCCCACCGTAGAACTGCTCTTCAGCGCCCAGCCGGAGCATGTGCGCACAGCACGGCTCGTGGCGGCTGCCGTGGCGCGCCGGGCGGGGGTGGACGAGGCGGCTCTCGACGAGGTGCGGCTCGCGGTGGGCGAGGCGTGCAGCCGGGCTGTCGGGCTGCACCGCAGCAACGGCGTGGAGGCGCCGGTGCGGGTGATGCTCAACGAGGACGAGAAGAAGTTCTCCATCGAGGTCGCCGACGAGGTCCCCGGCAACGCCTCCGGCGGCTCGCCGGACGCCGGTGCGGACGAGGCGGCCGACGACGAGGGTGAGATGGGCCTGGCGGTGATCAGCGGCCTGGTGGACGACGTCGAGGTCATCGAGGGCGCCGCCGGCGGCACCATCCGCATGAGCTGGCCGACCACGACCGCCTAGGGCCCGCCCCGCGGCCCCGGCGAACCGCCCGGGATCCGCGCCGCGACCAGCACGGCAGCGCGCTCCCCGCGCCCGCCGATCTTCACCGTGCGAAAGCCCGGTTGTGCAATTACCGTGGGAATTCCCGACGGGCACCCTTTTTTGATCTTCTGGGGCTCCCTACAATCCGTCCATCTTGCTCAGCTCGCCTGAGCGTCGCGGCTTTGTCGAGCCGTAGGAGCCGCACGCCCATGCGCCAAACGTCAAGGAGGACGAATGGCGGGGCCACTTACCCCTCACACGCTCGCTGCGGATCCGGTACTCACTGACGGAAACCGCCTGCTCGTATGGATCATCGCGGTGGTCGCAGTGGCCGCCCTTGCGCTCGCCGCGGTGTTGGTACGTCAAGTGCTCGCGTCGGACGAAGGCTCCGACAGCATGAAGAAGATCGCTGCTGCCGTGCAGGAAGGCGCCAACGCCTACCTCGCACGGCAGTTCCGTACCCTGGCGGTCTTCGCCGTCGCCGCGTTCTTCCTGCTCATGCTGCTTCCCGCGGACGACACCTCGCAGCGTATCGGCCGGTCGATCTTCTTTCTGGTCGGCGCCGTATTCTCGGCGATCACCGGATACGTCGGAATGTGGCTCGCGGTCCGCAGCAATGTGCGGGTGGCCGCGGCGGCGAGAGCGGCGACACCGGCGCCCGGGGAACCGGCCGCCGATTTGACGGACGTCTCACACCGGGCGATGAAGATCGCATTCAGGACCGGCGGCGTCGTGGGAATGTTCACCGTGGGACTCGGCCTGCTCGGCGCCTCGGCAGTGGTGCTGATCTACAAAGCCGACGCGCCCAAGGTGCTGGAGGGATTCGGTTTCGGCGCGGCGCTGCTCGCGATGTTCATGCGGGTCGGCGGCGGGATCTTCACCAAGGCGGCCGACGTGGGCGCCGACCTGGTCGGCAAGGTCGAGCAGGGCATCCCCGAGGACGACCCGCGCAATGCCGCGACCATCGCGGACAACGTGGGCGACAACGTGGGGGACTGCGCCGGCATGGCGGCCGACCTGTTCGAGTCCTACGCCGTCACCCTGGTGGCGGCGCTGATCCTCGGCAAGGTGGCCTTCGGCGACTCCGGCCTTGCCTTCCCGCTGCTCATCCCGGCGATCGGTGTGCTCACCGCGATGATCGGCATCTTCGCGGTCGCACCCCGGCGCTCCGACCGCAGCGGCATGTCGGCCATCAACCGCGGCTTCTTCATCTCCGCGGTGATCTCCATGGCCGGGGTGGCCGCGGCCGTGTACGCCTATCTGCCGTCCTCCTACGGCGATCTGGACGGCGTGGGCGAGGACATCAGCGGTCACCCGGGAGACCCGCGGGTGCTGGCCCTGGTGGCGGTCGCCATCGGGATCGTGCTGGCCGCGCTGATCCAGCAGCTCACCGGTTACTTCACCGAGACCTCCCGGCGCCCGGTCCGCGACATCGGCAAGACCTCGCTGACCGGCCCGGCAACGGTCGTGCTCTCCGGGATCTCGCTCGGCCTGGAGTCCGCGGTGTACTCGGCGCTGCTGATCGGGCTGTCGGTCTACGGCGCCTTCCTGCTCGGCGGCACCTCCGTCTGGCTGGCGCTCTTCGCGGTCGCCCTGGCCGGCACCGGGCTGCTGACCACGGTCGGTGTCATCGTCGCGATGGACACCTTCGGGCCGGTCTCGGACAACGCGCAGGGCATCGCCGAGATGTCCGGCGACGTCCACGGCGAGGGCGCGCAGGTGCTCACCGACCTCGACGCGGTCGGCAACACCACCAAGGCCATCACCAAGGGCATCGCCATCGCCACCGCGGTGCTGGCGGCCACGGCGCTGTTCGGCTCGTTCAAGGAGGCCGTCGACACGGCGGTCGCCAAGGCGCATCCGGGCGACTCCGACGCCCGCTGGCTGTCCCTGGACATCTCCCAGCCCAACAACCTCGTCGGGCTGCTCTTCGGGGCGGCGGTGGTCTTCCTCTTCTCCGGTCTTGCGATCAGCGCGGTGTCCCGTTCGGCGGGAGCGGTGGTCTACGAGGTGCGCCGGCAGTTCCACGACCACCCGGGGATCATGGACGGCACGGAGGTGCCCGAATACGGCCGTGTGGTGGACATCTGCACCAAGGACGCGCTGCGCGAGCTGGCCACCCCCGGCCTGCTCGCCGTCCTGGCGCCGGTCGCGGTGGGTTTCAGCCTCGGCATCGGCTCGCTGGCGTCGTACCTGGCCGGGGCGATCGGCGCCGGCACCCTGATGGCCGTCTTCCTGGCCAACTCCGGCGGGGCGTGGGACAACGCCAAGAAGCTCGTCGAGGACGGCCACCACGGCGGCAAGGGCAGCGAGGCGCACGAGGCGACCGTCATCGGCGACACCGTGGGCGACCCGTTCAAGGACACCGCGGGTCCCGCCATCAACCCGCTGCTGAAGGTGATGAACCTGGTGGCGCTGCTGATCGCTCCCGCGGTGGTCAAGTTCAGCTACGGGATCGACGCCAACACCGCGGTGCGGATCGTCGTGGCGGGCGTCTCGATCGCGGTCATCGTGGCCGCGGTGTACCTCTCCAAGCGCCGTGGCGTGGCCATGGGCGGCTCCGACGACATGGGTGGCGGCGACGGGGGGCAGGACCGGGAGCCGAGCGGCTCCACGGTGGCCGCCTGACGCCCCATCCGGCACTGTGACATCTGCCACACCGTCAGTCCCGCGGCGGGCGGCCGGACGTGACCGGCCGTCCGCCGCGCCGCACTCCGCAGCCCCCTGTGCCGCCCTGTCCCGGCCTGCCCCTGACCGACCCGGTCCGACACCGTACCGTCGCTTGCTACGAATGGCTTGAATATCGGACGAATGATGGCAAAATCGTCTGATGATTCGCGGTCGCCACCCCCTTCCCGTGTAAGTTCCGGGGCCGTGAGGCCACGGAAGGGACCCAACCGGTGAAGGTGAACCACAGGCTCGGGGCCGCGCTGTCCTGTGCGGCCGCGGTGCTGGCGCTGTCGTCGCTGTCGGCGTGTTCGAGCGACGACACGGGCAAGAAGCTGGACGCCTGGGCGAAGGGCGTCTGCGACCAGACCGCGGCCCAGACCAAGAAGATCAACGACGCGAACACCGCGCTGACCCAGGTCGACAGCGGCGGCAGGCCGGAGGCCGTCAGGGCCGCCGACTCGGCCGCCTTCCAGCAGATCTCCGACGCCTACAAGGCGCTGGCCGGCATCTTCAGCCAGGCGGGCGCCGCACCCGGCGACGGCGGCGCCCAGTTCCAGCAGAAGGCCGTCACCTCCCTCACCACCTTGTCCACGCAGTACGCGGGCCTGAAGAAGCAGGTCGACGCGCTGGACACCACCGACCAGAACAAGTTCGCCGACGGGCTGCAGGGCGTCTCCGACTCCTTCAAGCAGACCAGCGCGGACGGCGAACAGGCGCTCAGCACCCTGCGGACGGGCGACCAGGGCAAGGCCCTGGCCAAGCAGCCGGGCTGCCAGAGCGTGTCCGGCACCACCGCGCCCTCCGACCTCTGACCGCCGGCCCGCAAACCCGCAAGCCCTCAGACCGGAAGACCCCTGACCAACGAGCCGCCGACCGCAGCCGGCCCGCACGGAGCGCCGGGTGCCGCCGCGTCCGCGACAATGGCCGATGTGAAGACGCCTCACCTCCCCCAGCCCGACAGCGCGCCCGCCCTGCGTGACGACCTGCTGGCCGCGGCCTTCACGGCCGACGGCTGCCTCGACCTGCTCGGCGCCGTCGCATATGCCGCGCTTTCCCGCGCGGAGACGGTGCCCGCGCTGCGCGCCACCCGCGGTGACAGCCCGCTGGACACCCTGGTCAGGCTCTTCCTGCTGCAATACGCCGTGCCGTACGCCCGCGCCGGTGCCGCGCTTCCCGGCCTCGACGCCCACCTGGCCGGCGGGTGGCTGCAGCGCGAGGGCGACGACGTACGCGCCACCGTCGACGTACGCCCCTACGCAGGCGACGGCGGCGCGGACTGGTGGATCGTCTCCGACCTGGGCTGCGCGGTCGGCGGGGCGGGCGGCATCGGCAATGCGCCCGGCGTCGACCGGGCCGACCTGGTGCTCGGCGTCGGCGGCGCGTCCACCACGCTGGCCGGGCTGACCGTACGCGAACCGGTCGGCAGCGCCCTGGACCTGGGCACGGGGTCCGGCGTCCAGGCGCTGCACGCGGCACGGCACGCCACCCGGGTGACGGCCACCGACGTCAACCCGCGCGCCCTGCACTTCGCCCGGCTCACCCTCGCCCTGTCCGGCGCGCACGAGCCCGACCTGCGCGGCGGCAGCCTCTTCGAGCCGGTCGGCGGCGAGCGCTACGACCTGATCGTGTCCAACCCGCCGTTCGTGATCTCGCCCGGCAGCCGCTTCACCTACCGGGACGGCGGTATGGGCGGCGACGACCTGTGCCGCACCCTGGTCCAGCAGGCCGCCGACCACCTCAACGACGGCGGCTGGTGCCAGTTGCTCGCCAACTGGCAGCACACCGAGGGCCAGGACTGGCGCGAGCGGCTCAGCGGCTGGGTGCCGCGCGGCTGCGACGCCTGGATCGTGCAGCGCGAGGTCCAGGACGTCGCCCAGTACGCGGAACTGTGGCTGCGCGACGGCGGCGACCACCGCGGCGACCCGGCCGCGTACGCCGCCCGCTACGACGCCTGGCTCGACGACTTCGAGCGCGCCAAGGTCAGCGGGGTCGGCTTCGGCTGGATCAGCCTGCGCAAGTCCGGCTCCGACACCCCGGTGATCACCGCGGAGGAGTGGCCGCACCCGGTGGAGCAGCCGCTCGGCCCGCACATTGCCGCGTGGTTCGACCGGCAGGACTTCCTGCGCCGCCATGACGACGCCGACCTGCTGGAGGCCCGCTTCACCCTGGCCGACGAGGTGGTGCAGGAGCAGGTGGGACTGCCGGGCGCCGAGGACCCCGAGCACGTGGTGCTGCGCTCCGCCCGCGGCATGCGCAGGGCCACCAAGGTCGACACGGTCGGCGCCGGATTCGCCGGGGTGTGCGACGGTACGCTGCCGGCCGGCCGCATCGTGGACGCCATCGCCCAACTGCTCGGCGAGGACCCGGTGGTGCTGCGCGACCGTACGCCCGGCTCGATCCGGATGCTGGTCGAGCAGGGCTTCCTCGACCCGGTGGCCGAGCCGGCCGGCGCATAGAGCCTCAGCCCGGCGCATAGAGCCTCAGCCCGTCGCCCAGCCTCGGCCCGGCGGCCTCAGCGCAGGTTGCGCAGCACCGCCCAGGCCACCAGCACCGCACCCACCGCGTACGAGGCCCGTGCGCCCAGCACGGGCCGCCAGCGCCGCCCGCGCAGCCCCGCCACGGCCCAGCGCCCGGCGACGGCCAGCAGGAAGGGCGTGCAGAGCAGCAGCAGGGCGTTGTCGTGGAACGCCCGCACCGGGTCCGCGTGCAGCAGGTCGTACGCCATTCGGGTGGCACCGCAGATCGGGCAGAGCAGCCCGGTCGCCCAGTTGAAGGGGCAGCGCGGCAGCCAGTGCCCCGGCTGGTGCGGGTCGGTGCCGTACAGATACAGCGACCCGGCCAGGCCCGCCGCCAGGGCGCCGAGCGGCGCCGCGGCAGGATGGCCGGAAACGCGCCGCAGGGTCGTCATGGCTGTGTCACGCGCTCAGGGACCGGGCGTAGTTGACCTGCTGGGTGATCGCGTAGATGTCCTGCGGGCCGCGCACCGGGATCATCACGGCGTGGTACTTGCCGCCGCTGTTCACCGTGACCTGGGCGAAGCCGGTCGTCACGTTCTCCTTGATCAGCAGGAAGAACAGCCCGACAAGGCAGGCGAGCGCGAAGATCACGGCCAGCACGATCGCATATGTCGGCGTCTTCGACTCCGAGCGCGACATGTCGGAGACCGTCCAGACCGCGCCGCGCAGCGGCAGCAGACCTGCGGGAGTCATGATCCCCGTCTCGGTGACCGCGATGTCGCCGATGGTCAGCAGCGTCGCGCCGGGACCGCCCTGCGGCTGCGGGAGGCCGCCGTGCTGCCAGCCCGGCGCCCCGGCCGGCGGCGGGGTGCCGTTCTGCGGCGGAACGCCGTAGCCGGGCAGCGCCGGCATGGTCGGCTGGTAGGACGGCAGCGAGGTCTTCTGGACCCGCGGGTCACCCTGCGGGTTGCTGCCGTTGCTGCTGTAGGAGCTGTTGTCCCCGTACGGGTTCTGGTCGGACATCGGGTCCCCCTGTGGTGCTCCGGCCGGCGGCGCGCGAGCGGGCGGCGCCGCGTTGTGTCGGCCACCATCCTTGCAGTCCGCGCCCGCCGCGTCGCGCCCCCCGCCGTATCCCGCGGCGGTTCCGCACGGCGGGTGCCGGGTGTCGCACCGCACTCTGACATGACCGGTCCATGCGGCAGACAGACCGCTTGTCGGGTTACCGTTCGGATGGCGTTGTTGACTTTTCCCGTTTGACACAGGACCGGGAGGTACGGTCACACTCCGCAGCGTCACCCCTTCGAACCGGAGAGAAGAGCCCAAGTTGTCCCCGACCCGCGAGACCGCACCGGCCGGCCGCCGACTCGTCATTGTCGAGTCGCCCGCCAAGGCGAAGACGATCAAGGGCTATCTCGGCCCTGGATACGTCGTCGAGGCCAGCGTCGGGCACATCCGCGACCTCCCCAACGGGGCCGCCGAAGTGCCGGCGGAGTACAAGGGCCAGCCGTGGGCGCGGCTCGGCGTGAATGTCGACAGCGACTTCCAGCCGATCTACGTCGTGAACGCCGATAAGAAGGCACAGGTCAAGAAGCTCAAGGAGCTGCTGAAGGACTCCGACGAACTATTCCTGGCCACCGATGAGGACCGCGAGGGCGAGGCCATCGCCTGGCATTTGCAGGAAATCCTCAAGCCCAAGGTCCCGGTGCACAGGATGGTCTTCCACGAGATCACCAAGGACGCCATCCAGGAAGCCGTCCGCAATCCGCGGGAGCTGAACCAGCGGCTCGTCGACGCCCAGGAGACCCGCCGCATCCTCGACCGGCTCTACGGCTACGAGGTCTCGCCGGTCCTGTGGAAGAAGGTCATGCCGCGGCTGTCGGCCGGCCGCGTCCAGTCGGTGGCCACCCGGCTCGTCGTCGAGCGGGAGCGCGAGCGCATCGCCTTCCGCTCCGCCGAGTACTGGGACCTGACCGGCGTCTTCGGCACCGGCCGCAGCGGCGACAGCTCCGACCCGTCCACGCTCAACGCCCGGCTGGTCTCCGTCGACGGCCGCCGCGTCGCCCAGGGCCGCGACTTCGACGCCTCCACCGGCGCGCTCAAGGGCGGCGCGACCGTCCTGCACCTGGACGAGGCCGCCGCCCGCGCCCTTGCCGCGGCACTCGCCGACACGCAGTTCTCGGTGCGCAGCGTCGAGTCCAAGCCCTACCGCCGCTCGCCGTACGCGCCCTTCCGCACCACCACGCTCCAGCAGGAGGCCTCGCGCAAGCTCGGCTTCGGCGCGAAGGCCACCATGCAGGTAGCCCAGAAGCTGTACGAGAACGGCTTCATCACCTACATGCGTACGGACTCCACGACGCTCTCCGAGACCGCGATCAGCGCCGCCCGCGCCCAGGTCACGCAGCTCTACGGCGCCGACTACCTGCCCGACAAGCCGCGGGTGCACGCCGGCAAGGTCAAGAACGCGCAGGAGGCGCACGAGGCGATCCGCCCGTCCGGCGACCGCTTCCGCACCCCCGCGGAGACCGGCCTGACCGGCGACCAGTTCCGGCTGTACGAGCTGATCTGGATGCGGACCGTCGCCTCCCAGATGAAGGACGCGGTCGGCCAGTCCGTCACCGTCAGGGTCGGCGGCACCTCCGCCGACGGCAGGGACGCCGAGTTCAGCGCGTCCGGCAAGATCATCACCTTCCACGGCTTCCTCAAGGCCTACGTCGAAGGCGCCGACGACCCCAACGCCGAGCTGGACGACCGCGAGCGCCGGCTGCCGCAGGTCGCCGAGGGCGACGCGCTGACCGCCGAGCAGATCACCGCCGACGGCCACTCCACCAAGCCGCCCGCCCGCTACACCGAGGCGTCGCTGGTCAAGGAGCTGGAAGAGCGCGAGATCGGCCGCCCGTCGACGTACGCCACGATCCTGGGCACCATCCTCGACCGCGGCTACGTCTTCAAGAAGGGCACCGCGCTCGTCCCGACCTTCCTGTCCTTCGCCGTCGTCAACCTGCTGGAGAAGCACTTCGGCTGGCTCGTCGACTACGACTTCACCGCCTCCATGGAGGACGACCTCGACCGCATCGCCCGCGGTGAGGCCCAGTCCGTGCCGTGGCTGCGCCGCTTCTACTTCGGCGCCGAGGACCCGGGGGCCGCCGCGGCCGCGCCCGGCACCGACGGCGACCACCTCGGCGGCCTCAAGGAACTGGTCGAGGACCTCGGAGCCATCGACGCCCGGGAGATCTCCTCCTTCCCCGTCGGCGACGGCATCGTGCTGCGGGTCGGCCGCTACGGCCCCTACGTCGAGAAGGGCGAGCGCGGCGAGGACGACCACCGCCGCGCCGACGTCCCCGACGACCTGCCGCCCGACGAGCTGGACGTCGGCTACGCGGAGGAGCTGTTCGCCCGCCCCAGCGGCGACTTCGAACTGGGCAACGACCCCGCCACCGGCCGCCCCATCGTCGCCAAGGACGGCCGCTACGGCCCCTACGTCACCGAGGTCCTGCCCGAGGACACCCCCAAGACCGGCAAGAACGCGGTCAAGCCGCGCACCGCCTCGCTCTTCAAGTCCATGTCCCTCGACACGGTCACCCTGGAGGACGCGCTGCGGCTCATGTCGCTGCCGCGCGTCGTCGGCAAGGACGCCGAGGGCGTCGAGATCACCGCGCAGAACGGCCGCTACGGCCCGTACCTGAAGAAGGGCACGGACTCGCGCTCCCTGGAGACCGAGGACCAGCTCTTCACCATCACCCTCGACGAGGCGCTGGCCATCTACGCGCAGCCCAAGCAGCGCGGGCGCGCCGCCGCCAAGCCGCCGCTGAAGGAACTCGGCACCGACCCGGTCAGCGAGCGGCCCGTCGTCGTCAAGGACGGCCGCTTCGGCCCCTACGTCACCGACGGGGAGACCAACGCCACGCTCCGGCGCGACGACGACGTCGAGACCATCACCCCGGAGCGGGGCTACGAACTCCTCGCGGAGAAGCGGGCGAAGGGGCCTGCCAAGAAGGCCCCTGCGAAGAAGAAGGCCGCCCCGGCCAAGAAGGCTGCGGCCAAGAAGGCCGCGCCCGCGAAGAAGGCCGCGGCCAAGAAGGCCGCGCCCGCGAAGAAGACTGCGGCCAAGAAGTCCGCTCCTTCCCCCGAGTAGGCCGCCCCGGCCGCGGGGGGGGGGTGCCTCTTCGGCCGGGCCGAGCACATAGGGGCGCGGGGAACTGCGCGACCGGCCCTCCCCCAGGGCTTTGCCTGGGGGTGCCCCCATCTCGCTTCGCTCGCGGCCGGTGGTCCGGCACGGACCGAAGAGTCCCTTCGGGTCGGTGACGACCCGCGCCCCGGTGGGGGCCTGAGCGCGCAGTTTCCCGCGCCCCTGGGGGGCTCGGCCCCTGCGGAAGGGGGGGCCGGGACGCGGTGGAACCGCAGGAAACCGCGCCCGGGATGGGCGATAGGCTGTTGGGATGACGCGATCCGAGCAGCCACCGCAGCCCGCTGACGTCACACCCGCGTTCGCGGGCGACCTGGCGGCGGATTCACGGGACCGTGCGGTGGGCGCGCTGCTGAAGATCCCCGCGTTGCGGAAGCTGTGGAATGCCCAGCTCACCGGCGCGGTCGCGGACCGCCTCGGCCTGCTGGTGCTGCTCTGGCTGACCGTGCAGGCGACGGCCGCGGCGAACGCCTTCGGCGGCGGCTACCGCGGGGTCGCGTTCGCGACGGCCGCGGTGTTCGGCGCCCGCCTGGTGGCCACGCTGCTCTTCGGTGCCGTCCTGCTCGGCCCGCTGTCCGCGGCGACCGCGGAGGGCGGCCCGCTGGACCGCCGCTGGACCATGATCGGCGCGGACGGCGTACGCCTAGCGCTGTTCATCGTCGCGCCGCTGTGGATCACCTGGTCGCAGGACAACGCCCACATCTGGCTGCTGGCCACCGCCTTCGTCGCGGGGCTCGCCGAGCGGCTGTGGGCCGTCGCCAAGGACGGCGCCGCGCCTCTACTGCTGCCGCCGCCGGGCGACACCTCGGTGCGGCCCGCGCCCGACCACCTGGCCACGCTGCACCGGCTCGACCTGCGCACCAGCTTCGTCGCGCTGCCGCTGGCCGCGGCCGCCATGGTGGCCGTCACGCTCGTCAACACGCTGCTGGCGACCGGCGTCGACTGGTTCGACCTGCACCAGGTCGCGCTGTCCTCCTACGTCGCCGCCGGGCTGTTCTCCTCCTCGATGGCGGTGCTCTCCGCGCTCGAACTCCCCTCGGGCACCGCGGCCAGGCCGCGTTCGCCGCTCGAAGGGCTCCGGCTTCCCAAGGGCCCGGCAGGCGCCGAGAACGGCAGGACCGGGGCGCTGCCGCTGCTGGTGCTGTCCACCGCCGCG
Source organism: Actinacidiphila bryophytorum (assembly GCF_016916835.1). Taxonomy (GTDB): domain Bacteria; phylum Actinomycetota; class Actinomycetes; order Streptomycetales; family Streptomycetaceae; genus Actinacidiphila; species Actinacidiphila bryophytorum. The sequence goes on from NZ_JAFFIX010000004.1 coordinate 405,134, forward strand.
GTCGCCGGCGCCATTGCCGCGGCCGTCGCCGTGGCCGTCCTGCACGCCGTGGCCATGGGCTTCGGCCCGACCGGGTTCGGCCTGCTCGTCCTCGCGCTGACCGCGGGCACTGTCGTAGGCATCCGGGTCGGTCCCCGCACCCTGCCCGGCCTGTCCAGGCGGCGGCTGCTGGCGCTGGCCATCGGGGTCACCGGCGTGGCGCTGCTGCTGACCGGCCTGGTCCCCGACCCGACCACCGTGCTGCTGCTCGCCCTGCTCGCCGGCGTCGCCGCCGGGATCAGCGCCAACACCGGGCATCTGCTGGTCGAGCAGGAGGCCGAGGAGACCCGCAGGGCCAAGACCACGGAACACCTCCAGGCCGTCGCGAGGGCGGTGCTCGGCGTCGCCGCGATCTGCGCGCCGCTGCTGGCCGCCGCGATCGGCCCGCACCGCGTCGACAACGGCCGCTTCACCTTCGACCACGCCGGCGCCGCCTACACCCTCATGCTCGTCGGCGCGCTGCTGCTGCCCGTCGCCGCGCTCGTGCTCGGCAAGACCGACGACCGCAGCGGGGTGCCGCTGCGCCGCGACCTGCGCGAGGCGCTGCGCGGCGCGGAACCGTCCACCGCGCCCGCCGCCACCGGCTTCTTCATCGCCGTCGAAGGCGGCGACGGCGCCGGCAAGTCCACGCAGGTCGAAGCGCTCGCGAGCTGGATCCGCAGCAAGGGCCACGAAGTCGTCGTCACCCGCGAGCCCGGCGCGACCGCCGTCGGCAAGCGGCTGCGCTCGATCCTGCTCGACGTGTCCTCCGGCGGCATCTCGCACCGCACCGAGGCGCTGCTCTACGCCGCCGACCGCGCCGAGCACATCGACACCGTCGTACGGCCCGCACTGGCCCGCGGGGCCGTCGTCATCTCCGACCGGTACATCGACTCCGCCGTCGCCTACCAGGGCGCAGGGCGCGACCTGGCCCCCACCGAGATCGCCCGCATCAACCGGTGGGCCACCGACGGGCTCGTCGCCCACCTGACCGTGCTCCTCGACGTCTCGCCCGAGACCGCGAGGGAACGCTTCACCGAGGCGCCCGACCGGCTCGAGTCCGAGCCGCCGGAGTTCCACCAGCGGGTCCGCGCCGGCTTCCTGACCCTCGCCGCCGCCGACCCCGCCCGCTACCTCGTCGTCGACGCCGGCCAGGACCCGGCCGCCGTCACCACGGTGATACGCCACCGGCTCGACGAAGTCCTCCCGCTGTCCGCGCAGGAGATCGAGGCCCGCGCGGAAGCCGAACGCAAGGCCGCGGAAGAAGCCGCCCGGCTCGCCGCCGAGGAAGCCGCCCGCAAGGCGGAGGCCGAGCGCGCCGAACGCGAACGGCAGGCGCAACTGGAGAAGCTGCGCCGCGAGGAGGAGGAACGGCGGCTCGCCGCAGAGGAAGCCGCACGGCGGGAGATCGCCGAACGCAAGGCCGCGCAGGAAGCGGAGGCGGCACGCCTCCGCCAGGAGGAGGCCGACCGGCTCGCCGCAGAGGAGGCCGCCCGCGTCGCCGCCGAGACCGCCGCCCGGGAGGCCGAACAGGCCAGGCTCCGGCGGCTCGCCGAGGAGCAGGCCAGGCTGCGCTCCGAGGCGGAGGCGCGGCGGGTCGAGAAGCAGCGCAAGGCGGAGGAGGCGCTCCTTCGCGCCGAAGCCGCGCGGGCGGCTGAGGCCGACGACGCGACGACCGTCGTCACGCCGGTCGCGCCCGAGGAGCCCTCGGATTCCTCGGACTCGTCCGAGACCACGACGGTGCTGCCGCCGGTCGTGCCCGAGCGCGAACCCGAGCCCGAGCCCGACGAGACCGCGGTCCTGCCGCCGGTGCCCGGCACCGCCAGCGACTCCGACCCGGCCGACCGGGTGCCGCCGTGGCTCTTCCGGCCCGAGCCGAACGAGAACGACCGCACGCGGGAGCTTCCGGCGGTCCAGTCGCCGACTGTCCGCCGGCCCCGGCCGGACTGGGCCGAGGAGACGCCCCTCGACGACCTCCCGACCCTCGCGGACGAACTCCTCGGCCGCCACGAGGACGACGACACCTAGCCTCTTCCGGTGGGCGCTCGCCTCTCCCGCCGTCGTGGCCGGCCGCGCAGTTCCCCGCGCCCCCGGGTGGCTGCCCTTGCTGTGGGCTTTGCACCTTTCGGTGCGTCGTGACGGGCCGCGCAGTTCCCCGCGCCCCTGAAAAACGCCCACCCTCGCAGGCCGACGGCACCCACCAGAAAAACGCCCGCCCTCCTGCCCCGAGGCCGCCGCCTGACAGCGCCAGCTTCTGCGGAGGAGGCCAACACCCAGGGGCGCGGGGAACTGCGCGCCCGGACTCACCCGGCGGCCTGGCGGCGGCCGACGAGAGCCGGGCGGAGCTGGAGACGCTGACCGGGCGGATCGGCGACCGCTGGGTGCGCGCCCAGGTGCGCAGCGCGAGCGGCGAGATCGCGATGGCCCGCGGCGACTACGCGTCGGCCAGGACCCACCTGGAGGCGGCGCACAAGCTCGGCCAGGAACTGGGCGCCTATGCGGAGGGCGCGTTCCTGGTCGCGCGGCTCAGCGAGGTCGCCTACCGGGCGGGCGACGCAGCGAACGCGGAAAGGCTGCTGGCCCGCGCCGACGAGGAGGCCGATCGCTACTCGGTGTGGGACGCCCGCACCTATGTCCGCTTCCTCCAGGCCACGCTGCTGCTGGACCGCGGCGAGGTGGCGCGGGCGCGGGAGGTGTGCGACCTGGCCGTGGGCCGGGTCTCCGACGGCACCCCGCCGCCGGTCTTCCGTGTCGTGCTGGGCGGCCTGTCGGCGCGCATCTCGGTGGCGGAGGGCGATCCGGCAGCCGCGCTGCCCATGGTGGACGAGGCGCTGCGTACGGCACTGGCCGCGGGCTGCACCGAGCAGATCCTGGGCGCCCAGCTGGAGGGAGCGGCCGAGGTGCTCCCCGCACTCGGCCAGGCACGGCCCGCGGCGGTGCTGCTGGCGGCCGCCGACGCCGTACGGGGGCTGGTGCCGCGCAGTGTCCCCGAGCGGTCGGCGGTCGACGCACTGGCCGAGCGGCTGTCCGCGGCACTGCCGGCGGCGGACCTCGCGGCGGCCCGCGAGCGTGGCGCGGCCCTGGACGGGGGAAGGGCCGCGGCCCTGGTCGCCGTCCTGGCGGGCGGCGAGCACGAGGGCGGGGAGAGCGCAGGGGAATAGCTCCCGCCGACCTGCTCTTGTGTCATTGAGGCTTCAAGGAATACTGGAGCGTCCCGCCCGCACCCCGCCCCGTCCGCCGGAAGTGAGAAGAGCCGTGAAGGTCGAGATCTACAGCGACATCGCCTGTCCTTGGTGCTACGTCGGCAAGACGCGGTTCGAGCGGGCGCTTGCGGCCTTCCCCAAGGGTTCCTCCGTCGAGGTCGTCTACCGGCCCTTCCAGCTCGACCCGTCGGCTCCGCACGAGGCCCGCCCGCACCACGAGGTGCTGGCGGCGAAGTTCGGGGCGCGGGCCGCGGCGATGGACCGGCAGATCGCGGCGCTCGGCGCCGAGGAGGGCATCGCCTTCGAGTTCGACACCGTCCTGGAGAACAACTCGCTGCTCGCCCACCGCCTGCTGCGTTTCACCCTTGAGGAGTACGGCCCCGAGGCGCAGGTCCGGCTCAAGGGCCGGCTGATGGCCGGGCACTTCGGCGAGGGCATGGACATCGGCGACCACGAGCACCTGACCGACGCGGCCGTCGCGGTGGGGCTCGACCGGGACGCGGTCGCGGCCTTCCTGAGCGGTGACGAGCTGCACGACGAGGTGCTCGACGACATCGACGAGGCCAGGCGGCTGGGCATCACCGCGGTCCCGACCTTCGTCTTCGAGGGCAAGTGGGCCGTCCAGGGCGGCCAGGAGACCTCGGTCTTCCTCCAGGCGCTCGAACAGGTCGCCAGGGACACCGCGGCCGAGCACGCGGCCGAGGACGCAGCCCTTGCCACGGACGACGCCGGCGCCTGCGCCGACGGCGTGTGCGAGGTGCCCGCGGCCGACGGCGGCGCCGCCCGCTGAAAAGGCTCGGACCTACCACGGCTGCGCCTTACCGCGGCTGCGCTATGTGCAGCTGATCACCGAGTCCGCCCAGTCCGCCAGACCGCCGCCGAATCCGCCCCCGAATCCGCCGTCCTGCCCCCGCTCGGGGGTGACGACGAGCCGCAGCGTCTTGTAGCCGGTCAGGCCGACGTGGACAGGCACGGCGGAGTCGCCGCCGCGCACCACCGGCGAGGTCCACAGCCGGGTGGAGTCGCCGTACACGGAGAAGCGCACGGCGGTCCGCAGCACCCGCGCCAGGTCGTCCACCCCGGCGCTGGCGTCGTAGGACACGCAGGAGGCGTTGAGGTCGATCGTCACCGACGAGGGCGCCCGCACGCTGATGCCGTGCTCGTACGAGGTGCCGCCGATCGACAGCCCCCAGCGGTCCCACCACCAGCTGCCCGGGGACAGCGCGGGGCGGATCGTGGGCTGCGTCGTGTCGCCGAGGCCGCTCAGGCCCAGCGAGTTGACCTTGTACGCGGCCGGTGCGGGCGGCGGGGGAGTAGGCGTCGGCGTGGGGCTGGGCTTCGGCGCCGGCGGTGGCGTCGCCGGCTTCGGGGTCGGCTTCGGCGGCGGCGGGGTGGTCGGTTTCGGCGTCGGCTTGGGTGCCGGCCTGTGGGTGGGCGCGGGCGGCGGCGGCTTCGGGGCCGGCTTGGGCTGCGGCGCCGGTGACGGCGGCGGAGGCGGGGGTGTGGTCGCCACCGGGGCGGCCACGGGCGGTTTGGCCAGCGGCTTGTGCGGCTTCCCGTCGTGGCCGGCGGTGAGCGCGAAGGCCGCGGCGGCCGCGGCGACGACCACGGCTGCGGCGATGCCGACCTTGACCGGCGCCCCCAGCCCTTCGCTCGCGGCGCCCGCGCCCGCGGCGCCCGCACCGCCGGACCCGGAGCCCGCGGCGGCTGCCGCGGCTCCTCCCGCGGCCCCCGCGGCGGCTGCGCTGCCCGCCACGACGGCGACACCCGCCTTGGTGGCGTAGACGGCGGCGAACCAGCCGATGTACGCGACCGGCAGCAGGCCCTTGAGTGCCGAGTTGAGGTCGGCCAGTTCCAGCGAGGCCGCGGTGCAGCGCTCGCAGTCCTTCAGGTGCCGGTTCAGCTCGCGGTCCGCGCGCATCCGCAGGCCGCCGCGGGCGTGCGCGCCGAGCCGGTCGGCGTAGCGGGCGCAGTCACCCTCGGCGGTGAGCGTCGAGCTGACGTGGGCCTGCAGGTAGGCCTGCCGCAGGCCCTCCCTGGCGCGGTGCGCGAGCACGGCGGTGGCGTTGGCGGTCAGCCCGAGCAGCGGGGCGATGGCGCTGGGCGACTCCTCCTCGACGGCGGTGTGCCACAGCACGGTCTGCCAGCGCTCCGGCAGGGTGCGGAAGGCCTGGATGGCCAGGGATCGCTCGGCGTCCTCCATGGCCCGCACGTCGGCGGCCGGTGCGCTGGTCGCCGCGTCGCGGCCCGAGCCGGCCGCGCTGACGGCGAAGACCGCGAAGTCCTCGACGAGTTGCTCGCGGCGGGCGGTGTTGCCCCAGGTCGCGGCGACCCGGCGGACCGTGGTCAGCAGGTAGGCGCGGACCGCGGACCGCGGCCCGCTGCCGCCGCGGATCGCCTGCAGTGTGCGGGCGAAGACCTCGCCGGTGAGGTCCTCCGCGGTGTGGGTGTCCCGGCAGCAGGTGCGGGCGTAGCGGCGCACCGCCTCGGCATGGCGGCGGTAGATCTCCTCGTAGGCGCTGTCCCGGCCGCCCCTGACCTGGTCGATCAGCTCCTCGTCCGACAGGACGGCGCCGACGTCCGGGTGCCCGTCCGCCAGCAGGTCGCCGTCGGCGGGCGCGTCGGTGCCGCCGCCCTCCGGGCCGGTCGGCGCGTCGTCGGGGACGGGGCCGCCCTGCGGACCGACCCGCCCCTGGACGGGGAATTCCGTTTCCGGGCGTGCCACAGGGTCGCGCTGGCCCGGCACCCTGCGCGAGGGCAGCTCGGCGCTGCCTTCCGGGCCGGCCCCTGCGGCGGGGGCGGCGCCGGATTCCCCGTTCGGCTCATCCACGGGCCAAGCCTGGCACAGCGCACGCCCCCGACGTCATCGTCTTGGGCGGAACCACCCTTCCGTGGCGGGTTCGTTCACCGATCCTCCACTTCCGTCCGCACGGGCGGTGCCGCTACGGGTGGTTCAGTCCCTGGCGGCAGGGCGTTCCGAGGGGCGTGAGCGCAGTCCTTCCAGCAGGATGTCGAGCAACCGGGCCGAGGCTGCCGCCTGCTGGGCGGCGTCCGGCAGCGAGGGCGCCGCGGTCGCGATGACCAGCAGCACGTCGGCGACCGAGACGTCGGCGCGCAACTCGCCCGCCGCCCGCGCCCTTTCCACCAGCTGGCCGACGACGTCGAGCAGGGTGCGTATGCCCTCCTGCTCCTCCACCCGGGTGCCGCGGCTGCCCGCCGGCACCGGTTCCGCTATGTCGTCGCGGCCGGTGTGGTCGCCGGGGGCCGAGCGTGCGCCGCCCTCCGCCGGGTCCGCGCCGAACCTGGCCCGCTGCTGCGGCACCCGTGCGCCGTCGCCCGCGCCGTCCTGGTCGTGCGGCTCGCCGCCGGCGACCGGGCCGCCGGGGGCGCCCTGCACCCGCAGCACCTGCGGCGGCAGCAGCCGCCCGGCGCCGGAGGCGACGGAGGTGCGCAGGAAGCGCGCGAGCGCCGACCACGCCTCGTCCTCCTGGCCCAGCGCGGTGCGCGCCTGTTCCGTCAGCCGCGCGGTCTCCTCCTCGGCGATCCGCCTGACCAGTACGTCCTTGCTGGGGAAGCGGCGGTAGACGGTGCCCACGCCGACGCGTGCGCGGCGTGCCACGTCCTCCATGGGTGCGCCGTAGCCCAGTTCCCCGAAGACCTCACGGGCGGCCCTGAGCACGTGCTCCAGATTCCGCTGGGCGTCCACCCGAAGCGGTGCCGCCCTGCCCGTACTCCCGTCCGTACCGGCGGAAGCCGTCCACGTCGTGTCCTGAATGTGCATATATGTATCCCCCCGGATAATTGACTGTCTCCCCCCGGAGACTCCCCGCCCTTAACGATCGGGTGAGCTGGGCCGTGCACTACTACGAGATACGAACATAGTTGAGCCCGCGTCAAGAATGAAGAGGGTGTGGTCCCTGGGGCGCGGGCTCTTGCTGTGCGGCGGCAGGACGCGTTTCCCGCCCTGAGGCGTTTGCCCGGTGATCGCCCGATGCGGCGCCGTCCCGCGGGGCCGCGGGGCGGCCGATTCCCCCGAATGGTGGTGTCCGCCCTGTGGACAAACGGCATCCGGCCATTGCGTCATGGAGCAATGACGACGGAGTCGGCGGCCCTGGCCAAGGCAAGCACACCGCGCATTCTTGTGGTCGGTGGTGGTTATGTCGGCATGTACACGGCGTTGCAGCTGCAGCGAAAGCTGCGGCTGCAACGCGGTGAGGCCGAGATCGTCGTCGTGGAACCGCAGCCGTACATGACCTACCAGCCCTTTCTGCCCGAGGCCGCCGCCGGATCGATCTCCCCGCGGCATGTCGTCGTACCGCTGCGCCGGGTCCTCGACCAGTGCCGGATCGTCGTCGGCGAGGTGCGCTCCGTCGACCACGACAAGCGGGTCGTCGGCGTCGTCACCCCCGCCACCGAGGAGGAGGGCGGCGGCGCCACCGAGATCCCGTACGACCAGCTGGTCGTCGCCCCCGGCTCGATCTCGCGCATCCTGCCCGTGCCGGGGCTCGCCGAGTACGGCATCGGCTTCAAGACCGTCGAGGAGGCCATCGGGCTGCGCAACCACGTCCTCGAGCAGCTCGACATCGCCTCCTCCACCCGTGACGCCGACGTCCGCGAGGCGGCTCTGACCTTCGTCTTCGTCGGCGGCGGTTATGCGGGCGTCGAAGCGCTCGGCGAACTGGAGAACATGGCCCGCTACGCCCTGCGGTACTACCACAACGTCCGCCCCGAGGACATGAAATGGGTCCTGGTCGAGGCAACGGGCCGGATCCTGCCCGAAGTCGGTGAGGAGCTGGGCCGCTACGCCGTACGCGAGCTGCGCGGGCGCAACGTCGACATCCGCCTGGAGACCCGCCTCGAATCGTGCGAGCACCGCATCGCCGTGCTGTCCGACGGGTCGCGGCTGCCCACCAGGACCGTGGTGTGGACCGCGGGCGTCAAACCGGCACCCCTGCTGGCCGACACCGGGCTGCCGCTCAACGACCGCGGCCGGCTGGTCGCCGACGCCACCTTGCGCGTCGCGGGCCGCGACGACGTGTGGGCGGCCGGCGACGCGGCCGCGGTGCCCGACCTCACCTCGGACCAGGAGGGCGCGCTGTGCGCGCCCAACGCCCAGCACGCGGTGCGCCAGGCCAAGGTGCTGGCCGGCAACGTCGTGGCCCACCTGCGCGGCGAACCGCTCACCGAATACCGGCACAAATACGCCGGCTCCGTCGCCTCGCTCGGCCTGCACGAAGGCGTCGCCCTGCTCTACGGACGCAAGTTCAAGGGCTACCCGGCATGGCTGGTCCACCGTGTCTACCACCTCAGCCGGATGCCCACCGCCAACCGCAAATCCAGAATCCTCGCCGAGTGGATCCTGTCGGGGCTCTTCAAGCGGGAGATCGTCTCGCTCGGCTCCCTTGAACACCCGCGTGCCGAGTTCGAACAGGCCGCGGGAAGCGGCGGTGACAGCGGCCGGCCCCGGCCGTGAGCGCCCCCCGGCACGCCCGGCGCGCACCGGTGCGATTCCCCCGCAGGCCCTTGGTCGGCCACACTGGACGGGTGACCACCCGTGCGGCAGCACCTGCAAAGAGTGACAAATACGAGGAATCGGACGTTTGAACCTCACGCGCTGGAGTGCCCGGCTCCCCGTAACAAAGCGACGCGGCGCAGTCCCGGCAGCCCGCGGCAAACTCGCCGACGCCGCCGCACCCGTCGGCGGGGCCAAACGCGGCACAGCCGCCCCCACCGACCCGGCCCCACCGCCGCCCACGGCAGGCACCGACACCCCACCGCGACCCCAGGACCAGGCACTTCACGCCATCGCCGGCACACCGGGCGACCTCACAGGCGTCCTGAGCCGGCTGCCCGCACTGATCGCCGTCACCCACGGCCCCGCCCACCGCGTCGGCTTCGTCAACGACGCCTACGCCGACGTCTTCGGCCCCCGCACCACCGGCGCCCCCGCCCGCGAGGCCCTGCCGGAACTCGACGAACTCGGCCTGCTGCCGCTCATGGACCAGGTCCACCGCAGCGGCCGCCCGCGCACCGTCAAAGCCCGCAAGGTGAGCAGAGCCGCCACCGCCACACTCACCCGTCAGGGCTATTTCACCTTCACCTGCACCCCCGTCCACGCCGACGACCCCGACCCCGAACGCCGCGGCGTCCTGGTCTTCGCCGCCGACGTCACCGACCAGGTCCAGGCCGCGGAAAGGCTCAGGGAGAGCGAACGCCGCCTCCACGAGACCGCCGTCACGCTCCAGCGCAGCCTCCTGCCGCAGCAGCTGGAGCAGCCCGACGACCTCCGCCTGGCCGCCACCTACCAGCCCGGCGGCACCGACGCGGCCGTCGGCGGCGACTGGTACGACGTCATCACCCTCGGCGCCGGCCGCACCGCCCTGGTCATCGGCGACGTCATGGGCCGCGGAGTGCGCGCCGCCGCCGTCATGGGCCAGCTCCGCACCGCCGTACGCGCGTACGCCCGGCTCGACCTCCCCCCGCACGAGGTCGTCCAGCTGCTCGACGGCCTCGCCTCCGAGATCGACGCCACCCAGATCGCCACGTGCGTCTACGCCGTCCACGACCCCAGCGAAGGACGGCTCTCCTACGCCAGCGCAGGACACCTGCCGATCCTCATCCGCGACCCCGACGGCACCGTCCAGCGCACCGAGGAACCCACCGGGCCGCCGCTGGGCACCGGCGGCTGGACCCACACCACCGCCACCGTCCCCTTCGGCCCCGGCTGCACCGCCGTGCTCTACACCGACGGCCTCATCGAACGGCGCGGCGAGGACATCGAGGAAGGCGTCTCGACCCTCATGCGGGCGCTCGCCGGCGCCACCGGGGCGCCCCAGGTGATCTGCGACCGCCTCATGCGCGCGCTCGGCGTCACCGCCCAGCACGACGACGACGTCGCCGTCCTGGTCCTGCAGTACCCCGACCACACCGGCCACCCCGACGGCGAGGTCTTCCGCAACGCCTCGCTCGACCTCCTCGGCGGCATCGAAGCCGCCCCCCGCGCCCGCGCCTTCGCCTCCGGCGTCCTCGCCTCCTGGCGCTTCCCCGTCGAACTCCGCGACCTCGGCGTCCTGGCGGCGAGCGAGCTCGTCGCCAACTCCCTCAAGCACGGGACGCCGCCGATGCGGTTGCGCCTCCGGCGCACGGACCGGCGGCTCGTCATCGAGGTCACCGACGGCGACGAGCACCTGCCGCGGCGGCGGCGCGCCGAACCCGCCGACGAGGCGGGCCGCGGTATCTCCATCATCGCGACCATCGCCTCCTCCTGGGGCTCCCGTCTCACCCCCGGCGGCGGCAAAGCCGTCTGGTGCGAGTTCACCCTCCCGGCCTAGTCTCTGTGGCCGGCGGCGCCCTTCCGCGGGCCGCGGCGGCCGCACGGCTCCCCTTCCGCGGGGGTGCGCTTCCGCCGGCCGCGGTGGCTTGGGCGGTGCCCCTTCCGCGAGGGGGCAACACCAGGGGTGCGGGGAACTGCGCGCTCAGCCCCCGCCGGGGCGCGGGTCGTCACCGA
>NZ_JAFFIX010000040.1 GCF_016916835.1 Actinacidiphila bryophytorum
ACGGCCATCCGGGCCCCGAGCAGCAGCAGGACGCCGCCCGAGACCTGTTCGAGCCGCCTGCGTACGGCCGCCCGCGAGATCACGTGCTGCAGCCGGCCGACGAACCACACGTACAGCCCGTAGTAGCCGACCTCGAAGACCGCCCACAGCGCCGCGAGCCCGATCATCGCCGGCAGCCGCGGTGCGCCCGCCGGTACGAACTGCGGCAGGAAGGACATCGCGAAGACCGCGGCCTTGGGGTTGGCGAGGTTGAGCAGCAGCCCCGAGCGGTAGGAGGCCGCGCCGGTCCGTACGGCCTGCGGCCCGTCCCCCTCCCCCTCCTGCTGCCTTCCGTGCCGGGCGTCCAGCAGCGTCCTGACGCCGAAGCCGATCAGCGTGACCGCGCCGACGACCCGCATCACGTCGTAGGCCACCTCGGAGGCCGCCAGCAGCGCGGTCAGGCCGAGGGCGGCGACCGTACCCCACACGAAGACGCCGGTCTCGTTGCCCAGCACGGTCAGGAAGCCGGCCCGCCGGCTGCGCAGCGACTGCCGCACGATGAGCATGGTGCTCGGCCCGGGCGACGCGGCGATCAGCGTGCAGGCGCCGAGGAAGGGCAGCAGGGTACGCAGCATGCGGCCACGCTACGGGGACGCCGCGCCCCGCCGCCCCCGAATATCGGCCCCTGCCGCTGTGTCCGCCGTGCGCACGGGCGCTCTCACCAGGCGAAGGCCTCGGGCGAGGGACCCGGACCCGGGAAGATCGCGTCCAGCTCCGCCAGCAGCTCCGCGTCCAGGTCCAGGTCCAGGGCGCGCAGCGCCGACTCCAGGTGTTCCGCGGTGCGCGGGCCGACGATCGGACCGGTCACCCCGGGCCGGGTGAGCAGCCACGCCAGCGCGACCTCGCCCGGCTCCAGCCCGCGGTCGTCGCACAGCTCCTCGTACGCCTGGACCTTCGCGCGCATCGCCGGATCCGCCAGCCCGGCGGCCGACCGCCCCATCGACGTACGCGACCCCCCGCCGTCGCGCTCCTTGCGCAAGGCGCCGCCCAGCAGCCCCTGGTTCAGCGGCGACCACGGGATCACGCCGAGACCGTACGCCTGCGCCGCCGGGATCACGTCCATCTCGGCGGTGCGCTGCGCGAGGTTGTAGAAGCACTGCTCGCTGACCAGGCCGAGCGAACCGCGCCTGCGCGCCGCCTCGTTGGCCTGCGCGATGTGCCACCCGGCGAAGTTGCTCGACCCGGCGTAGAGGATCTTCCCCTGCGTGACCAGCACGTCCATGGCCTGCCAGATCTCGTCCCAGGGCGTCGCCCGGTCGATGTGGTGGAACTGGTAGACGTCGATGTGGTCCGTCCCCAGCCGCCGCAGGCTCGCCTCCACCTCCCGCCGGATGTTCAGCGCCGACAGGTGGTCGTGGTTGGGCCACGACTGCTCGTGCCACGGCGTCCCGTCATTGGTCATGTTCCCGTACAGCTTGGTGGCCAGCACGACCTTGTCCCGCCGCCCGCCCCCCTGCGCGAACCACCGCCCGAGCACCTCCTCGGTGAGCCCCTTGCGGTTGTCGCCCCCGTAGATGTTGGCGGTGTCGAAGAAGTTGACGCCCGCGTCGAGCCCCGCGTCCATGATCTTGTGCGCGTCGGCTTCCACGGTCTCCGACCCGAAGTTCATGGTCCCGAGCACCAGCCGCCCGACCTTGAGTCCCGTCCGTCCCAACTGCGTGTATCTCATACGCGCCAGCCAACACCTTGGAGCACGCTCCATGGCAAGCCCCGCCGCCCGGGCTGCGGGGTGGATCGGGTGGGGTGGGGCCCGGCGGGGGCGGGGTTCTGGGAGGGTGGGGGGGGCAAGGACCGTGGAAGTGCGGCCGGTGCGGGGCCATCCTCGACGGCGCGGCCCGGCGGGGCCGGCGCCGTCGTGGCGGGGTGGGGTGCCGGCGGGGAAGGGACATCATGAAGCTTCTGCTCACCGACTCGGGTGTGAAGAACGCGAGCATCCAGGACGCGCTGGTCGGCCTGCTGGGCAAGCCCGTCGCCGAGGCCGACGCGCTGTGCATTCCGACCGCGGGGTACGGGGGGCCGGGGGCCGATCCGCGGGGGCCGTGGCGGTTCGTCAGCGGGCGGTCGGAGCTGCACATGACCGACCTGGGGTGGAAGTCGGTGGGCGTGCTGGAGCTGACCGCGCTGCCCGGCATCGACCGGGAGCGCTGGGTCTCCTGGGTACGGGAGGCCGACGTCCTGCTCGTCAACGGCGGGGACCCGCTGTACCTGGCGCACTGGATGCGGGAGTCCGGGCTGGCCGCACTCCTGCCGTCGCTGCACGACACGGTCTACGTGGGGCTCAGCGCCGGGAGCATGGTGATGGCCCCGCGCGTCGGGGAGGACTTCGTGGGCTGGCGGCCGCCCTCCGGGGGTGACAGCACGCTGGGGGTCGTGGACTTCTGCATCTTCCCGCACCTGGACCATCCGGCCTGCCCCGAGAACACCACGGCCGCCGCGGAGAAGTGGGCCGCCGGGATCGGGCACCGGGCGTACGCCACCGACGACCAGACGGCGCTCACGGTGGTCGACGGGGCCGTCGAGGTCGTCTCCGAAGGCCGCTGGAGGTTTTTCGACCCGGCTTCCTGAAGCCGCTGAGCGCGGCCGCCGTCCGGCGGTAGCGGGGACGTCACCTCGGGGACGCCCGGGCGTACGGCCGGTGGGGGAAGGTCGGGGGGTGGGGAAGACGTGGCGGGTCGTCGGGGCCGGCGTGCCGCTGGCGGTGGTGGTCGGGTGGGGGGCCTGGCACCGGGAGCTGCTGGTGGCCGGGGGGCGGGACCTGCTCGGGGCCGACAGGTCCTGGCTGCTGGCCGCGCTCGGGGCGACCGCGCTCGGGTGGGTCGCGATCGCCGTCGCCCGGCAGGGCACCGTGCTGGAGCCGCTGCCCGCGGGGCGGCTGCTGGCCACGCAGTTCGCGGCGACGGCCGCCAACCAGCTCACCCCGGCGGGCATCGGCGCGGGGGCGGTGAACCTGCGCTTCCTGCGCGGCTGCGGGCTGCCGCTCGCGCGGACCTCCGCCGCGCTCGCGCTGTACTCGCTCGCCGAGTCGATCGGCCGGGTCACCCTGCTCGTGGTGATGCTGCTCGCCTTCCCGCACGCCCTGCGGGTGCACGGGCTGGTGCCTGACCGCGGCACCGTCGAGGTGGCGGTCGCCGCGCTGGCGGTCGTGGCGGCCGGGGCCGCCGTGCTGGTCGTGGCCGTACGCCCGGCCCGCCGTCTGGTGGGCGGCTTCCTCGCGACGGCGCTGGCGGACGCCCGCTCCCTGCACATGCGGCCCGCACGGGCGCTGGCCCTGTGGGGCGGCTCGCTGGCCTTCCCCGCGCTGCAGGCCGCGGGCCTGGTCGCGGTGGCGCACGCCCTCGCCCTTCCGGTGCCGCCGGCGCACGTGGCCATCGCCTACCTGGCCGCGACCTGCCTGGCCGCGGGGGTTCCGACGCCCGGCGGCGTCGGCTCGGTCGACGCGGCGCTCGGCCTGGCGCTGGTCGCGGCCGGGGCGCCCGCGGGCGCGGCCACCAGCGCGGTTCTGGGCTACCGGATCATCACCGCGTGGCTGCCGCTGCTGCCCGCGGCCCTGACGCTCGGCGCCCTGGTGCGGCGCAAGGTCGTCTAGGCCGTGTTTTGGAAGTAGCGCCGTCCGCCCACAGGGCGGGGGCCCGGCGGCGTCTGGTGCGTGCGATCGCAAGGCGGAGGGTCGTCCTCGTAGTGGGCCTGCTCGGACGACTCCGACAACGCAGCGAGCGTGCGTGCCAGGCGTCGCGGGGCAGGCGGGACCTCCAAAACACGGCCTAGGTGCCGGTCCGGTGAAGCCACGGGGGCGGGTCGGCTGTTGACAGCACAGGTTTATCGGCCATACTGCCCGCCGTGGAGCAGCGCACAGGTTCGATCACACCGGCGATACACCCCGCAGGGACCGATCCGGCATTCGTGCCAGGTCTCCTGCCCCCGCGTCCTGCCGCGGACGAGGTGAAAGCCTCGGACCCGGCCGAGGCCGCCCCGCCCGAGGAGGACGCGGACGCGACAGCGGCCGACGCCGCACAAGCCGACCCCGGGGCCGTAGCGGCGCCCGAAGCCGAGGCGGACGTGGCAGCGGACGCGGAGGAAGAAGAGGACGAGGACCGCGGCGAGCCGCTGTTCGAGGTCTCCGACCGCCGCGCCACGATCCTCGCCGACCGCGTCGGCATCGTCTTCCGGCTGGACGGCGAGGAGGCCGACTTCACCTGGGACGAGATCGGCGCCGTCGAGATCGACACGCCCCGCTTCGGCAAGCGGTTCGCGGTGACCGTCTACACCGGTCCGCGCCGCTGGTTCGAGGCGCACGTCGAGGCCAAGTCCCGCGGCCTGCTCAAGACGTGGGCGGCCGAGCTCGACGCCGTACTCGACGAGCACTTCGAGGACCCGGACGACAAGGCCGAGGACACCAAGGCCGACGTCAAGGCGGCCGCCGACCCCGAGCCGGACGCCGTCACCGAGGCCGAGGACAAGATCGAGGCCGAGGACGGCACCGAGGGCGAAGACGAGGCCGAAGACGAGGCGGAGGCCAAAGCCGAGGCCAAATCCGACGCCGACGCATGAAAACCGCCGCCGCGGTAGCCCGCACGGCGTCAAGACTCGCCCGCTCGCGTTAAGAACGCGTATGGAAAAACCGTGCGGCGCCCCATGGACTCCCCGGGCGCCGCACCCTGACCGAGGCTCCCGCACCTGATCACCCGCGGCCCGACCGGGCCGCGGGGGTGCGGTGGCGCGCACGGTCGACGGCGACCAGATTGCGTACGCTGACCAGGCCATCCTGTTGCGGTGGCCTGCCTCACCACGCCTTGTCGCCCGGCGACGGCGCCGCACGACAGGAGCACGGTCCATGTCCATCACCGCCGGGGCAGAACGCGGCAGGTTCCGCTCATGGCTCCTCGAAGGCCTGTCCGACATGGCCAGGCACCAGAACCAGCAGCCGGGGAGCGAGGGGCAGCAGGTCGCCCACAAGGGGCAGCGCTGGTGGCGGGTGATGTGCCTGACCGGTGTCGACTACTTCTCCACCCTCGGCTACCAGCCGGGCATCGCGGCGCTGGCCGCCGGGCTGCTCTCGCCGATCGCGACGGTCGTGCTGGTGATCGTGACGCTCGCGGGCGCGCTGCCGGTCTACCGCCGGGTGGCGGAGGAGAGCCCGCACGGGGCGGGCTCGGTCGCGATGCTGGAGCGGCTGCTGTCCTTCTGGAAGGGCAAGCTGTTCGTCCTGGCGCTGCTGGGCTTCGCGGCGACCGACTTCCTGATCACCATCACGCTGTCCGCCGCTGACGCCTCGACCCACCTGGTGGAGAACCCGCACTTCACCTCGGCTCTCGGCGGGCACCAGATGATCATCACCCTGGGGCTGATCGCGCTGCTGGGCGCGGTCTTCCTCAAGGGCTTCCTGGAGGCCGTCGGCGTGGCGGTGGTCCTGGTGGGGATCTATCTGGCGCTGAACGTGGTCGTGGTCGTGAACGGGCTCTGGCACGTGCTGACTGCCGCGCACCTGGTCACGGACTGGACGAACGGGCTGACCGCGGAGCGCGGCAACGTCTTCGTGATGATCGGCGTCTCGCTGCTGATCTTCCCCAAGCTCGCGCTCGGCATGTCCGGCTTCGAGACCGGGGTCGCGGTGATGCCGCACGTCCGGGGCGGCGAGGACGACACGGAGGAGCGGCCGACGGGGCGTATCCGGGACACCAAGAAGCTGCTGACGACCGCGGCGCTGATCATGAGCGTCTTCCTCATCACGACCAGCTTCATCACCACCGTCCTGATTCCGAAGGACGACTTCAAGGCGGGCGGCCCCGCCAACGGCCGCGCGCTGGCGTATCTGGCGCACGAGAACCTGGGGTCCGGCTTCGGCACGGTCTACGACTTCTCGACCATCGCCATCCTGTGGTTCGCGGGCGCCTCGGCGATGGCGGGTCTGCTCAACCTGATGCCGCGCTACCTGCCGCGGTACGGGATGGCGCCGCACTGGGCGCGGGCGGTGCGGCCGATGGTGCTGGTCTTCACGCTGGTCGCCTTCCTGGTGACGTGGATCTTCGACGCGAGCGTCGACAAGCAGGGCGGCGCGTACGCCACCGGTGTGCTGGTGCTGATGAGTTCTGCGGCCATCGCGGTGACCATCGCGGCCCGCAAGGCGCGGCAGCGGCGGTGGACGGTCGCTTTCGGTGTGATCGCCGTGGTCTTCCTCTACACGACCGTGGTCAACGTGCTGGAGCGGCCCGACGGTGTGAAGATCGGCGCCTGCTTCATCGCGGGGATCATGCTGGTGTCGTTCCTGTCCCGGCTGGCCAGGGCCTTCGAACTGCGGGTGACCGGCGTGCAGCTGGACCCGATGGCCGAGCGCTTCGTACGGGACATCGCCACCCGCCAGGTCCGCTTCGTCGCGAACGAGCCGGGGCTGCGGGACGCCGCCGAATACCGCGACAAGCTGCACCAGATCCGGATGGACAACGACATCCCGCCGGAGGACGACCTGGTCCTGGTGGAGGTCACGGTGCCCGACGCGTCGGAGTTCGAGTCGGCGCTGACCGTGCAGGGCACGGTGCTGCACGGCAAATACCGGGTGCTGTCGCTGGAGAGCGCGTCGGTGCCCAACGCGCTGGCCGCGCTGCTGCTGCACGTACGGGACCTGACCGGGTGCAAGCCGCACATCTACTTCGAGTGGACCGAGGGCAGCCCCTTCGCGAACTTCCTGGGCTTCTTCCTCTTCGGCCACGGCGAGGTCGCCCCGGTCACCCGCGAGGTGCTGCGCGAGGCGGAGCCGAACCGGGCGCGCAGGCCCAAGGTCCACGTGGGCTGACGCACCCGCCGAGGCCCGTTCAGTCGAGGCCACAGGCGCGGAAGAGGGCGCGGGCCTGCGCGGTGTCGGCCGCGGCGGCAGGGCCGCTCACCGGGGAGGGGTCGGCCAGCAGGCCCGCGGTGTGCGAGTGGCGGGCGCCGGCGTCCAGCTCGTGCCGCAGGAGGGGGCTCGCGGCGACGGCCGCGGCGTCGACCTCGATGCGGCGCCCCGCGGCGTCGCGCAGCAGCAGGCGCCGGGCGGTGTGCCCTTCGAGGCGGGCGCCGACCAGGCGGTCGATGCGTATCCGGCGGGTGCGCAGCAGCGTACGGACGGCGAGCCGGCCGCCGCCCGCGGTGATGCGCGGCGGCACCAGCACGGCGGAGAGCGCGACGGCCAGGCCCGTCCACAGCAGGGCGCGGAGCACCGTCAGGGTGCCCGCGGCGGCGTCCAGGGCCAGGGCCGCGGCGAGCAGGCCGCCGGGCAGGGCGAGGGCGAGCCGCAGCCGGGCGGGCCGGTCGCGGTCGGAGCCGCGCACCGGCCCGGCACCGCGCCCTCGTGAGGGGCGGCGGACCGGTGGGGAGGAGTATCCGCGCTGCACACTTCCGACGCTAGGCACCGCGGCCGCCGTACGGCCGCCCGTTGACACCGCCCTGACGCCGCCGCCCGCGGTCCTGACGCTTCTCTTACGGGTACGCACCCGCGCCGCTTACGGGTACGCACCTCCGTCGGTGCAGGACACGGGCTCAGCGCCAGCCGTACAGCTCCTTGAGCCGGTTGACCACCAGGTTGAAGCGGCCGCGGTCCAGCGCGCAGGCCTCGCGGCGCATGCCCTGCTCGTGCAGCCGCAGCACCCGGTCGACGTCGACCCAGGAGTCGCGGCCCTCGCGGTCCCAGGGCCCCGCGCCGATCGCGACCCACTCGTGGTCGTGGTCGTGGCGCTTGCTGGAGAGCTGGACGGCCAGCAGCGTGCCGGCCGCCTCGCGGGCCACGACCAGCACCGGGCGGTCCTTGCCGCGGCCGTCGTTCTCCTCGAAGGGCACCCAGGTCCAGACGATCTCGCCGGGGTCGGGGTCGCCGTCGTGGGCCGGGGCGTACTCGGTACGCACCCGGCCCACCTCGCGCGGCTCTGCCTCGGTGGTGGCGTACGGGCCTGCGGCGCCGGGGAATTCGGGGTGGCTGTCGGTGTAAGTCGTCACGCCCCGACGCTATCGGGCCGTCACCAGCGGTGGTGCACCTGTGCCCGGATCCGCCGGTCGTACAGGTCGCGTACGCCGTCGAGCACCGCGGGCGGCAGCTCGGGAAGGGCCGCGGCGGCCGCGTTGGCCCTGGCCTGCTCGACCGAGCGGGCCCCGGGGATCACCGAGGTCACCCCGGGCTGCTGGATGATCCAGCGCAGCGCGGTCTGCGCGGGGGTCGCGCCCTCGGGGGCCAGTGCGGCGAACTCGACGGCGGCTTCGAGGCCGGTCTCGTAGTCGACACCGGAGAAGGTCTCGCCCTGGTCGAAGGCCTCGCCGTGCCGGTTGTAGGCGCGGTGGTCGTCGGCGGCGAAGACCGTCTCGCGGGTGTACTTGCCGCTGAGCAGCCCGGAGGCCAGCGGCACCCGGGCGATGATGCCGACGCCCGCCGCGGCCGCCGCGGGCAGCACCTTCTCCAGCGGCTTGAGCCGGAAGGGGTTGAGGATGATCTGCACGCTGGCCACGCCAGGCCGCGCGATGGCGGTGAGCGCCTCGTCGCAGGTCTCGACGCTGACCGCGTAGTGGGCGATGCGCTGCTCCGCGACCATCGTGTCGAGCGCGTCGTAGAGCGCGTCCGAGTCGTAGACGGCGGTGGGCGGGCAGTGCAGCTGCACCAGGTCGAGGGTGTCGACGCCGAGGTTGGCGCGCGAACGGTCGTTCCAGGCGCGGAAGTTGTCGAGGGAGTAGTTCTCCGGCCGCTGCTCGGCGCGGCGGCCCATCTTGGTGGCGACGAAGATCCCGGCGTCCGGCCGGTCCTTGAGGTAGCGGCCGATCAGCTGCTCGCTGCGCCCGTCGCCGTAGACGTCGGCGGTGTCGAAGAAGGTGACGCCGGACTCGACGGCGGCGTCGAGCACCGCGATCGCGTCGGCCTCCTCCACGTCGCCCCAGTCGGCGCCGAGCTGCCACGTCCCCAGACCGACGACGGACACCGCACGGCCGGTCCTGCCCAGTACACGCTGTTCCATGTGCCCGATGCTACGACGCCCCCGGCCCGCTCCGCGCGGGAGCAGGACCGGGGGCGTGACGGTGCAGCGGGCTCAGCCGGACAGTGCGTTCAGCGCCCTGTTCAGGTCCAGGACGTTGACCCGCGGCTCGCCGAGGAAGCCCAGGTCGCGGCCGTGGACGTGGTCGGCGACCAGGGTGTGCACCTGCCGGGGGGACAGGCCGCGGGCGGCGGCGACCCGGTCGACCTGCTCGTAGGCGTAAGCGGTGGAGATGTCCGGGTCGAGCCCTGAGCCGGAGGCGGTCAGGGCGTCGGCGGGCACGTCCTCGGGGCTCACGCCGTCGAAGGCGGCGACCGCGGCCCTGCGGTCGTCGATCGCCTTGACCAGGTCGGGGCTGTTGGGGCCGAGGTTGGACGCGCCGGAGGCCAGCGGGTCGTAGGAGCCCGCGGAGGGGCGCGGCTGGAAGAACTTCGGGTCGGGGCGGGCGGCCTCGTCCGGGTTGTTCGGGTTCTTCTTCGGCAGGTCGAAGCTCTGGCCCAGCAGGCTGGAGCCGACGCTCATGCCGTTCTGGGTCACCACCGAGCCGTTGGCCTGGTGATGGAAGGCCGCCTGGGCGACGCCGGTGACGGCCAGCGGGTAGAGCACACCGGTGATCACGGTGAGCACCAGCAGCATCCGCAGCGCCGACAGATGACGGCGGACGGCCGGGGGGAGGTAGGAGGCCATGTCGAACACCTTCTTTCTGTTCTGGTCGGGAGGTCCGCCGGGGTCAGCGCAGTCCTGGGATGAACTGGATGACCAGGTCGATGAGTTTGATGCCGACGAAGGGCAGGATCAGCCCACCGACGCCGTAGACGCGGATGTTGCGGTTCAGCAGCTTCGAGGCCGACGAGGGGCGGTAGCGCACCCCGCGCAGCGCCAGCGGGATCAGCACCACGATGATCAGCGCGTTGAAGATGATCGCGGAGGCGATGGCCGACGTCGGGCTGTGCAGGCCCATCACGTTGAGCTTGTCCAGGCCCGGGTAGGCCACCGCGAACATCGCCGGGATGATCGCGAAGTACTTGGCGACGTCGTTGGCGATCGAGAAGGTCGTCAGCGCGCCCCGGGTGATGAGGAGTTGCTTGCCGATCTCGACGATCTCGATGAGCTTGGTCGGGTTGGAGTCCAGGTCCACCATGTTCCCGGCCTCCTTGGCGGCCGAGGTGCCGGTGTTCATGGCCACGCCGACGTCCGCCTGGGCCAGCGCGGGGGCGTCGTTGGTGCCGTCGCCGGTCATCGCGACCAGCTTGCCGCCGGCCTGCTCGCGTTTGATCAGGGCCATCTTGTCCTCGGGGGTGGCCTCGGCGAGGAAGTCGTCCACGCCCGCCTCCTCCGCGATGGCCTTGGCCGTCAGCGGGTTGTCGCCGGTGATCATCACGGTGCGGATGCCCATCCGGCGCAGTTCGGCGAACCGCTCGCGCATACCGGCCTTGACGACGTCCTTGAGGTGGATGACGCCCAGCACCGTCGCGATCGTCTCGCCGTCGCGGTGCACGACCTCGCCGACGACCAGCGGGGTGCCGCCGCCCGCGGCGATCGCGTCGGCCATCGGACCGACCTCGGCGGTGGGGTGGCCGCCGTTCTCCCTGATCCAGTGCATGACCGCGGAGGCCGCGCCTTTACGCAGCTCCCGCCGGTCGCCGTCCTCGGTCAGGTCGACGCCGCTCATCCGGCTCTGGGCGGTGAAGGGCACGAACTCGGCGTGCCCGCCCAGCTCCCGGCCGCGCAGCCCGTACTTGTCCTTGGCCAGCACCACGACGGAGCGGCCCTCGGGGGTCTCGTCGGACAGCGACGACAGCTGGGCGGCGTCGGCGAGTTCACCGACGTCGATCCCGCTGACCGGTAGGAACTCCGCGGCCTGCCGGTTGCCCAGGGTGATGGTGCCGGTCTTGTCCAGCAGCAGGGTGTTGACGTCACCCGCGGCCTCGACCGCACGCCCTGACATGGCCAGCACGTTGCGCTGCACCAGGCGGTCCATCCCCGCGATGCCGATCGCGGACAGCAGGGCGCCGATCGTGGTGGGGATCAGCGCGACCACCAGGGCCACCAGGACGACCAGCGACTGCTCGGCGCCCGCGTAGACCGCCATCGGCTGCAGGGTCACCACGGCCAGCAGGAAGACCACGGTCAGTGAGGCCAGCAGGATGTTCAGCGCGATCTCGTTGGGCGTCTTCTGCCGGGATGCGCCCTCGACCAGGGCGATCATCCGGTCGATGAAGGTCTCGCCCGGCTTGGAGGTGATCTTCACGACGATCCGGTCGGACAGCACCTTCGTGCCGCCGGTGACCGCCGAGCGGTCGCCGCCGGACTCGCGGATGACCGGGGCGGACTCGCCGGTGATCGCCGACTCGTCCACCGAGGCGATGCCCTCGACGACGTCGCCGTCGCCGGGGATGACCTGCCCGGCCTCGACCACCACATGGTCGCCGAGCCGCAGGTTCGCGGCCGGTACGGACTCCTCGGCGGGCGCGCGGTCCCCGTGCCGCCAGCCGGTCAGGCGGCGGGCGACGGTCTCGGTCCTGGTCTTGCGCAGGGTCTCGGCCTGCGCCTTGCCGCGGCCCTCGGCGACGGCCTCGGCGAGGTTGGCGAAGACCACGGTCAGCCACAGCCACACGGTGATCACCCAGGCGAAGACGCTGGGGTCCTTGGCCGCGGACAGCGTGGTCAGCACCGCGCCGACCTCGACCACGAACATGACCGGGTTCCTGGCCATGACCCGCGGGTCGAGCTTGCGGCACGCGTCGGGGAAGGAGGTGAGCAGCTGCCTGGGGTCGAGCAGCCCACCGGAGACCCGGTGCGGTTCCGGTGCGGGGACGCCGGGCCCGGTCGGAACCGGGGGGCGGTCGGTGGTCAGGGACATCAGTGCAGACCTTCCGCGAGCGGACCCAGCGCGAGGGCGGGGAAGTAGGTGAGGCCGACGACGATCACGATGACGCCGGTGAGCAGGCCGACGAACTGCGGCCGGTGGGTGGGCAGGGTGCCCGCGGTGACGGGCACGGGCTGCTGCCTGGCCAGCGAGCCGGCCAGTGCCAGGACGAAGATCATCGGCAGGAAGCGGCCGAAGAGCATCGCCAGGCCCAGCGCGGTGTTGTACCAGTGGGTGTTGACGCCGATGCCGGCGAAGGCCGAGCCGTTGTTGTTGGCGGCGGAGGTGAAGGCGTACAGCACCTCGGAGAAGCCGTGCGGCCCGGAGTTGAGCATCGCGGCGCGCTCGCCCTTGAGCGACATCGCGGCGCCCGTGCCGATGAGCACGATCGCGGGGGTCGCCAGGATGTAGAGGGAGGCGAACTTCATCTCCCGGGCGCCGAGCTTCTTGCCCAGGTACTCGGGGGTGCGTCCGACCATCAGGCCGGCCACGAACACCGCGATGACCGCCAGGATCAGGATGCCGTACAGGCCCGAGCCGGTGCCGCCGGGCGCGATCTCGCCCAGCATCATGTTGAAGATCGTCATCCCGCCGCCGCCGGGCGAGAAGGAGTCGTGGAAGGAGTTGACCGCGCCGGTGGAGGTCAGCGTCGTGGACGCGGCGAAAAGGGCAGAGGCCCAGATCCCGAAGCGCTGCTCCTTGCCCTCCAGCATCCCGCCGGCGCTGTGGCCCGCGGTGCTGCTGACGCTGTGCAGCTCGTTGACGGTGATCAGGGCGACCGAGGCGGCCCAGATCAGGCCCATCACGGCAAGGATCGCGTAGCCCTGGCGGTGGTCGCCGACCATCTTGCCGAAGGTGCGCGGCAGCGAGAAGGAGATCACCAGCAGCAGGTAGATCTCCAGGATGTTGCTGATGCCGTTGGGGTTCTCGAAGGGGTGGGCGGCGTTGGCGTTGTAGAAGCCGCCGCCGTTGGTGCCCAGCTCCTTGATGGCCTCCTGCGAGGCGACCGGGCCGCCGGTGAGCGACTGCTTGTCGCCGACCAGGGTGCCGATCTCGTGGATGCCGTGGAAGTTCTGCACCGCACCCATGGCGACCAGCACGATCGCGAAGACGAACGCCATGGGGACCAGCAGCCGCACCACGATGCGGGTCAGGTCGACCCAGAAGTTCCCGACCCGGTCGGTGCGCCTGCGGGTGAAGCCGCGGATCAGGGCGGCGACCACGGCGATGCCCACGGCCGCCGAGACGAAGTTCTGCACCGCCAGGCCGGCCATTTGGACCAGGTGGCCCATCGTGACCTCACCGCTGTAGGACTGCCAGTTGGTGTTGGTCACGAACGAGGCGGCGGTGTTGAAGGCCTGGTCGGGCTTGACCGGCGCGAAGCCAAGCGAGAGCAGCAGGTGGTTCTGCAGCCGCTGGAAGCCGTAGAGGAAGAGCACCGAGACGGCCGAGAAGGCCAGCACGCTGCGCAGGTACGCGCCCCACTGCTGGTCGGCCTCGGCGTCCACGCCGCCGAGCCTGTACAGGCCCTTCTCGACCGCCAGGTGCCGGGTCGCGGTCAGGATGCGGGCCATGTAGTCGCCCAGCGGGCGGTAGGTCAGTGCCAGCGCCGCGATCAGTACGGTGATCTGGAGCCAGCCCGCGAGGGTGTCGTTCACCTCAGAACCTCTCGGGGAAGATCAGGGCCAGCACGAGGTAGCCGAGCAGGCAGCAGGCCACGACGAGGCCGACGACGTTTTCCACGCTCACAGCCGCCCGACCCCCTTGGCGACGAGTGCGAGCACGGCGAAGACCGCGATCGTCACGGCGATGAACACGAGATCGGACATTTTCGGCGGCACCCCAGGTGGTGATGTACGGAGCGGGGCCGGATGCGGCCCCGTCCCATACGGTCACCCCGCACACGCGTGCGGCCGCGTCCGTTAACGCTTCCCTGGCGCGGGCGCCCGGGCCATTGACGTGCTCTTGACGGTTCCGCGGCGGTTTGCGGGCACCGGGGGCGGGCGTACGCTCGTACGTGGTACGAAAGCCGGGCAAAACGGGCGGAGGTGCGACGATGACGAGGTTCGGAACGCGGCGCCCACCCGTACAGGACCCCATGGACGCCATGGACCCCATGGACCCCATGGAAGCCGCCGACCCCGACGCCGAGCACCGGCGTGCCCTGGTGCTCAGCGAGGTGGCCGCCGAAGGCCCCGACGGGCTCTTCCGGGTCCTGCGCAGGGCCGCGGCCGGCGACACCGACGCGGCGGGCATCCCCGTCTCCGGGCTCGTACGCGCCCTGCCGGGCATCACCGTGCTCGACTCGCACGACTTCCTGCAGCACGCCCGCATCCGCGACACCGCCCTCGCCGGCGACCTCACCCCCGGCCAGCGCGTCGCCCTGACCTCGGTCCTGGACCGCGCCCGCTACCGCTTCGAGGGGCCGCGCGCGTAACCGCGCAGGTCGGACCGGAAATACGGCGGGCACCGAGGCGGTTGCCCAGTATTCGTCAGAGCGCACCACCCGCGTCACCCCCGGGAGCCCCCCATGCCAGAAAGCACCACCCACCCCGCCGCGGCGGCCCTCGCCTCCGGGAGCTACCTGCTCGGCGGGGACCTGCCCGTCACCCGGCTCGGCTACGGCACGATGCAGCTGACCGGCCCGGGCGTCTGGGGCGACCCCGCCGACCCCGACGAGGCCCTGCGGGTGCTGCGCCGCACCGCGGAACTCGGTATCAACTTCATCGACACCGCCGACGCCTACGGCCCCTTCACCGCCGACCTGCTGCTGCGCAAGGCCCTGCACCCCTACGCCGACGACCTGGTCATCGCCACCAAGGCCGGCTTCACCCGCACCGGGCCCGGCCAGTGGGTGCCCGTCGGGCGGCCCGAGTACCTGCGCCAGCAGGTCGAGCTGAGCCTGCGGCACCTCGGCCTGGAGCGCATCGACCTGCTCCAGCTGCACCGCATCGACCCCAAGGTCCCCGTCGCCGAGCAGGTCGGCGAACTGGCCGCACTGCAGAGCGAGGGCAAGATCCGGCACATCGGCCTCAGCGAGGTCACCGTCGCCGAGATCGAGGAGGCCGGCGCCACCGCGACCATCGCCTCCGTCCAGAACCGCTTCAACCTCGCCGACCGCGCCTCCGAGGACGTCCTGGACTACGCCGAGGCCCACGGCATCGCCTTCATCCCCTGGTTCCCGCTGGCCACCGGCGCCCTCGCAGGCCCCGACAGCCCGCTCACCCGGATCGCCGCGGAGCGCGGGGCCGCGCCCTCCCAGCTCGCCCTGGCCTGGCTGCTGCGCCGCTCGCACGCCATGCTGCCCATCCCCGGCACCTCCTCCGTGGCGCACCTGGAGGAGAACACCGCCGCGGCAGGCATCGAACTGACCGACGAGGAGTTCCAGGCCCTGGAGAACGCCGCCCGCTGAGCCCCGCAACGGTGGCGGGACCGCCGCCGGGATGCGTCGATGGACAGACGGCAGCAGGCGGCGTCCCCGGCGACCCGGCGGCGGAGGTGGTGCGGTGAGCGGGCACGGCGAAGCGGGTACCGCGGGCCACCACGTCGTCAGGGCGCCCTACGGGGTCGTCGAGGACGCGGTCGACTCCATCGGCACCACGCTGGACGAGCACACCACGTGCACGGAAGTCGTCCGCTTCCTGTGCCGGCACGGATGCGACGCCGCCGCCGTCGACCTGCTCGCCGAGGAAGCCCCCGCCGACGGGGACGCGCCCGCAGCCGCCCTCACCCGCACCGCCACGGAAGGCCGCGCCGACCTGCTGGACACCGGCATGTCCCGCAGCGGCGGCGCACTCGAAGTGCACGCACTCGACGAAGGGCACCCCATCACCGCGGACACCCAGCTCGTCGGCGGGGTGCCCCGCAGCGTCATGACCGTCCCCCTGCTCGCCCACGGCAGGCTCTACGGCGCACTGCTCGCCGTACGCAGCGGGGCGCCCTTCAGCGCGTACGACACCGCCACGCTGCACTACGTGGCCCGCCTCGCCGCCGTCCACCTCGGGCACGACCGCGAGCACACCGCGGTCCACAGCGCCGCGCTCAACCTGCAGCGGGCGCTGCTGGCCGAACCCGGCCGGCCGCACCCCAACCTCGACATCGCCACGCGCTACCTGCCCGTCGGCGGCGGCACCCTCGTCGGCGGCGACTGGTACGAGACCGTACGGCTGCACTTCGGGCGCACCCTGCTCGTCATGGGCGACGTCATGGGGCACGGCCTCGACGCCGCCGTCGACATGAACGCCTACCGCTCCACACTGCGGTACGTCGCCTCCACGGACCTGCCGCCGCACCGGGTGCTGCGGCAGCTCGACGCGGCCGTCGCCGAGGACAGTACGCGGCGGCCCGCGACCTGCCTGCTCGCCCGGGTCGACCCGGCCAGGGGCAACGCGGCGATCGCCACGGCCGGGCACCTGCCGCCCGTCCTCTTCTCCGCCGACGGGGCCGGGCGGCTGCTCGACCTGCCCGTCGGGCCGCCGCTCGGCACCGGGGTCGGCGGGTACGCGCTCACCGAGCAGCGGCTCGTGCCGGGGGACACGCTGGTGCTCTTCACGGACGGGCTGGTCGAGCGGCGGGGCGAGGACATCGACGTGTCCCTCGCCCGCCTTGCAGCCCTGCGCGTTCCGCCCGGGGCTGCGCCCCAGGACCTCCTCGACCTCATCCTCACCCATGTCGCCGCGTCCCGCGCGGAAGACGACGTGGCCGTCCTCGCCGCCCGCCTCCGGCGCGCCGGGACCACCTAGTCCGTGTTGTGGAAGTCCCGCCTGCCCCGCGACGCCTGGCACGCACGCTCGCTGCGTTGTCGGAGTCGTCCGAGCAGGCCCACTACGAGGACGACCCTCCGCCTTGCGATCGCACGCACCAGACGCCGCGGGGCCCGCCCTGTGGGGGCGGACGGCGCTACTTCCAAAACACGGCCTAGCCCCTGCCCCATGCGGCACCCTCCCGACCTTCCCCCCGGCGGGGGCCGAGCGCCTGGCGATTGCCCCTTGCGGCGCCCCTCCCGACCTTCCCCCGGTGGGGGCTGACGCTCGGTGATTGCCCCTTGCAGTAGGCGGTCGGCTTTCCCCTTCGGGGGTGCACAGGTGATTGCCACCTGCGGTGAGCTTGCACCTTTGGGTGCGTGAGTGATCGGGCGCGCAGTTCCCCGCGCCCCTGGGTGGGTGCCACTTGCCGTGGCGTTGCTTTCTTTCCCGCGTCTCAGGCTGGGCGCGCAGTTCCCCGCGCCCCTGGGGGTGCCCTCTCGCGCAGAGGTGAGCGCTGTCAGGCGGTGCCGCCGGCCTGCGAGGGGGAGCGTTTTTCAGGGGGGTGCCCTGTGGGGAGGAGGGTGAGCGTTTTTAAGGGGCGCGGGGAACTGCGCGCCCCATCACGATGCGCCGGATGGTGCAAGCTCACCGCAGGTGGCAATCACCTGGGGGCGCGGGGAACTGCGCGACAAGCCACGACGCGCCGGAAGGTGCAAGCTCACCGCAAGGGGCAATGCGCACCCCCCCGCCGGGGGGAAGGTGGGCGGCTTTCTACACGGCACCCGGGGTGACGAGGCCGGACTCGTAGGCGGCGACCACCGCTTGCGCGCGGTCGCGAAGGCCGAGCTTGGAGAGGATCCGGGTCACGTGCGTCTTGACCGTCGCCTCGCTCACCCCGAGCGCCCGCGCGAGCTCGGCATTGCTGAGGCCGCCCGCGAGCAGGCGGAGGACCTCCAGTTCGCGCGGGGTGAGCGCGGCGAGGTCGCGGTGGACCGTGGTGCCGGCTGCGCCGGCCGCGAAGCGTTCGACGAGGCGCCGGGTGATCGCGGGGGCGAGGAGCGCGTCGCCGGCGCGGACGAGCCGCACCGCGGCGACGAGGTACTCCGGCGTGACGTCCTTGAGCAGGAACCCGCTCGCCCCCGCCGCCAGCGCAGCGTAGACGTACTGGTCGAGGTCGAAGGTCGTGAGGATGACGACGCGCGGCTCGTCGGGCGCGCGGCCGGTGAGGATGCGCCGGGTGGCTTCGAGGCCGTCGAGGCCCGGCATGCGGATGTCCATGAGGACGAGGTCGGGCCGGGTGCGGCGGACCGCTTCCACGGCCTGTTCGCCGTCGGACGCTTCCGCGACGACCTCGATGCCCGCGGCGGTGAGGATCATGCGGAAGCCGGTGCGTACGAGGCCCTGGTCGTCGGCGATGACGACCCGCAGCGGGGGGTTCATGCGTCTCCTACCGGGATGACGGCCCGGACCCGGTAGCCGCCGGTGATGCGGCGGCCCGCGTCGAGGGTGCCGCCGTAGACGGCGAGGCGTTCGCGCAGGCCCATGAGGCCGCGGCCGTTGCCGGACGCGGCGGCGGGGGAGGGGGTGCCGCCGGTGTCGGCGACCTCGATGCGGACCTCGCCGGGGAGGTAGTCGACGTGGATGGTGACGCTGGCGCCCGAGGCGTGTTTGACGGTGTTGGTGAGGGCTTCCTGTGCGACGCGGTAGGCGGCGAGGTCGACGCCCGCGGGCAGCGGGACGGGGGCGCCGGTGACGGCGAGGTCGACGGGGACGCCGGTGCTGCGGACCCGTTCTGCCAGGACGCCGACCTGTCCGAGGCCCGGCTGCGGTGCGAGGTCCGCGGTGTGCGCGTCGGCGGGGTCGGAGGTCATGGCGAGCAGGCCCATGACGTGCCGCAGTTCCGCCATCGCGGCCCGGCCGGCGGACTCCACGGCGAGCAGCGCCTGCCGGGCGAGTTCGGGTTCCGCGGTGAGCACGGTGCGGGCGGCCCCGGCCTGCACGGTCATCATGCTGACGTTGTGCGTGACGACGTCGTGCAGTTCGCGGGCGATCCTGGCGCGTTCCAGGTCGACGGCGAGCCGGGTGGCGGCTTCCTTCTCGGCTTCCATGGCGTGCAGCCGCTGCCGCCAGGTGTGGACGGTGTTGGCGGCGAGGCCGACGGGGACGAGCACCGCGAAGGGCACGAAGCCGGTGGCGATGTCCGGGACGGTGAGGTCGTGGAAGGCGCCCATGAGGATGCCGCCGGCGATCAGCGCGACGACGGTGAGCCGCCGGTAGGGGCTGTAGAGGGCGGCGCTGTAGGCGGCGATGACGCAGGCGGTGAAGGTGAAGACGGTGGGGGTGTCGGCTTCGTGCAGCCGCCAGGTGTGCTGCTGGGCGCCGTGGAAGACCAGCGTGGCGGTCAGAACCGCGGTGTAGGCGGCCACCGGGTAGCGGCGGCGCAGTGCCAGCGGCAGCGCGGTCAGTGCGGCGAGCACCAGCAGCCACAGGGGCGCGGAGGCCAGCACCGCGTGGTCGGGCACCACGTTGAAGGGGTACTTGGCCGCGCCGGGCCGTGGCAGCGGGGGAACCGGCGGCGCGGGCGGCCAGGGCGGGCCGAACCGGCCGCCTCCGACCGGGCCGTCGGGTGTGCCGTCGACGCCGTGGGCGGTGGCGTAGACGGTGGTCGCGGCGAGGAAGACCGCGAGCACCGCGTCGGCCACCCAGGCCCAGCGCGACAGGCGCCGCGGGTCGCTGCCGGGTGCGGGCGGCGCCGGGCGCCACAGGGGTGCCAGGGCGGCCCTGATCCGGGCGGCGGGGGTCGGGGTGGTCACCGGCCCAGTGTGCACAACCGGCGTGACCTGGTACATCCCCCTGCCGACCGGCGCGGGGGCGGCGGCGTACGCCATGCGCGTACACCCCTGGGATGACGCCTGCGGCCGTCCGCCCGCTGCGGTATCCGCGGTCCACAGGCCGGGCGACGCGGTGCCCGGCGCGCCGACCCTAGCGTCGGCGTACCGCACAACCGGCCCGTTACGGGGGAGGACCCACGTGAGCAGTACCGCGAACGTCATCGACATCCGCGAGGTGCGCAAGACCTACGACGAAGGACCCGCCGCGCTCGACGGCCTGTCGCTGACCGTGCGGGCGGGCGAGGCGCTGGCGGTGCTCGGCCCGTCCGGCAGCGGCAAGTCGACGCTGCTGAACCTGGTCGCGGGCCTGGACCGGCCGACCGAGGGCAGCGTCACCGTGGACGGGGTCCGCGTCGACGGGCTGAGCGAGACCGGCTCGGCGCGTTTCCGGCGGGAGCGCATCGGCATGGTCTTCCAGTTCTTCAACCTGCTGGACGACCTGACGGTGACCGACAACGTCCTGCTGCCCTCGCAACTGGTCGGCGCCGGGCGGGCACAGGCCAGGGCGCGGGCCGCGGAACTGCTCGACCACCTGGGCATCGCCCGGCACGCCCGCGCCTACCCGGGGCGGCTGTCGGGGGGCGAGCGGCAGCGGGTCGCGGTCGCGCGGGCGCTGATGAACCGGCCCGCGCTGCTGCTGGCCGACGAGCCGACCGGCGCCCTGGACACCGCGTCGGGCGCGGAGGTGCGCAGGCTGCTCACCGAGCTGAACGCCGACGGGCAGACGATCCTGCTGGTCACCCATGACCTGGCGCTCGCCGAGGCGTGCGCGACCCGCACCATCGAGCTGGTCGACGGGCGCATCGTGCGCGACGTGAGCGGCCACCTGGGCGGTACGGCCGGCGGCTCGGTGGTGGCCCGATGAGCGCGCTGGGCAAGGTGGTGCGGGCCGGGGTCGGGCGGCGCCGGGTGCAGACCGTGGTGATGGTGCTGACCACGATGATGGCCGTGACCGCCTCGATCATGGCGGGCGGCCTGGTCGTGGCCTCGCAGGCGCCCTTCGACCACGCCTTCGCGCGGCAGCACGGCGCGCACCTGACCGGCCGTTTCGACGGCGGCAGGGCCACCGCGGCGCAGGTCGCGGCGACCGCGCACACCGCGGGGGTGACCGCGGCGGCCGGCCCCTTCGCGGTGGTCACCGCGAGCCCGCAGCTCGGCTCCGGCCATGTGGTGATGAACGGCCTGCCGCCGCTGACGATCGCGGGCCGCGCCGAGCGCGGCGGCCCCGTCGACGCGGTGACCCTGGAGAAGGGCCACTGGGTGACCGGCACCGGGCAGATCGTGCTGGCCGCCACCGACAACGGCCCCCGGTTCGGCGGGGTCGGCCAGACGCTGAGCTTCCCGGCGCTGCCGGGCAGCCCGTCGCTGACCATCGTCGGCATCGCGCGTTCGGTCAGCAGGACGGCGGACGCCTGGGTGGCGCCCGCCGAGATCGCCGCACTGACCAAGCCGGGTGCGGCACCGGCGTACGAGATGCTCTACCGCTTCGCGCAGGCCCGCAGCAGCGCGGACCTCGGCCGCGGCAAGGACGCGCTGGCCGCCGCGGTGCCGCCGGGTGCGCTGAGCGGGACCGTGTCGTACCTGGCCACCAAGCACACCGCCGACCAGGAGACGGCGACCTTCGTGCCCTTCATCGTGGCCTTCGGGGTGCTGGGCCTGGTGATGTCGGTGCTGATCATCGGCATCGTGGTCAGCGGTGCGGTCAGCGCGGGCACCCGGCGGATCGGGGTGCTCAAGTCGCTGGGCCTGACCCCGGGCCAGGTCGGCAGGGCCTACGTCGGGCAGGCGCTGATCCCCGCGTCGGTGGGCACCGTGCTGGGCGTGGTGCTCGGCAACATCGCCTCGGTGCCGCTGCTCGCGCAGGCCTCGGACGCGTACGGCACCGCGTCGCTGACCGTCGCCTGGTGGCTGGACCTGGCGGTGCCCGCCGGGGTGCTGGCGCTGGTGGTGGCCAGCGCGCTGGCGCCGGCGCTGCGGGCGGCCCGGCTGCGTACGGTCCAGGCGCTCGCGATCGGCCGCACCCCGCAGGTGGGCAGGGGCCGCTTCGCGGCCAGGGCGGCGGCCCGGCTGCCGCTGTCCCGGGCGGTGACGCTGGGCCTTGCGGGACCCTTCGCCCGGCCGGCCCGCTCGGCGACGATCTGGGCGGCGGTCGCCTTCGGCGCGGTCGGGGTGACCTTCGCCTTCGGGCTCGGCTCGTCGCTCTCGGCGATCCAGGACGGCCTGAACCAGGACTCTCCCGGCCAGGTCACCGTCAACACCTTCGCCCCGCCGCCCGGCCCCGGCGACGGCACGGGCGCGGGCATGGAGGCGGGGCCGGGCGCCGCACCGCAGCCGGGCCGGCCCGCGCAGGCCGACACGGCGGCCGTCGCCCGGGCCGTCGCGGCGCAGCCCGGCACCGCGGGCTCCTTCGGCACCATGCAGAAGGAGCTGGCCTTCGCCGGTGTCCCGGGGGCGGTGAGCGTCACCGCCTACCAGGGCGACTCGTCGTGGGGCGGCCTTCAGATGGTGTCGGGCCACTGGCTGGACGGGCCGCGGCAGATCGTCGTCGGCCGGCGCTTCCTGGAGGCGACGGGCAAGCACGTCGGGGACAGCGTCACCCTCGAAGGGGACGGGCGCAGCGCCGCGGTCCGTATCGTCGGCGAGGCGCTGACGGTCGGCGACAGCGGGATGGAGGTCGCGGCCGACGCCGGGGCGCTGACCGCGGTGGGCGTCGCGGTGCGGCCTGACTCCTTCGCGGTCGAGCTGGCCCCCGGCACGGACCGGGGCGACTACCTGCGGGCGCTCAACAGCGCGCTGCAGCCGCTGGGTGTCGAGGCCTTCGCGCAGGACAGCGAGCTGAGCGCCACGGTGATCGCCATGGACACGATGATCGCCATGCTGACGGTGATGCTGGTGGCCGTCGCGGGGCTCGGGGTGCTCAACACCGTGGTGCTCGACACCCGGGAGCGGGTCCACGACCTGGGCGTGATGAAGGCGCTGGGCATGGCGCCGCGGCAGACCGTGGCGATGGTCGTGACGTCGGTCGCCGGGATCGGCGCCGTCGCGGGCCTGGCCGGGGTCCCGCTGGGGGTCGCGCTGCACGGCTACGTGATCCCGGCGATGGGCAACGCGGCCGGCACCCACATCCCGCCGGTCGACCTGCACGTCTACCACCCGCTGCCGGTGCTGCTGCTGGCCCTGTCGGGGCTGGTCATCGCGGTGGCCGGGGCGCTGCTTCCGGCGATGTGGGCGGCGCGTACGTCCACGGCGGTGAGCCTGCGCACGGAGTAGCCGGGCGGAACCGCCCTGCCGCGCCGGTATCCGGGTGCCGCACCCGGATACCGGCGCGGTGTTTCCATGCGGCACACTCTCCACGGACAGCACACAGAGCCGAGGGGGAAAACGCATGATCATATTCGGTACCAAGGGCTATCTCTACACGCTCGCGATGATCACGCTGGTCTGCGGGCGCTGCGGCAACCCGGCAGCGCACTCGCTCAAGAAGCGCGTCACCAAGTTCTCGCTGTTCTTCGTGCCGCTCTTCCCGATCAACACCAAGTACACGACGCAGTGCACCTTCTGCGGTGCCGCGCAGCAGCTGTCCAAGGAGCAGGCCGACCAGCTGCTGGCCGGTGTGCAGCAGCCGCAGCCCCAGCCGCAGTACGGTCAGCCCGCTGCGCACGACCACCAGCACCCGACCGCCTGAGGCGCTCGCGCCCGACCGCCCGGGGCCGTCCGCCGTATCCCGGGCCGTCCGCCGTATCGCGGCGGGGCGGTACGCCGGGCAGACTCGGTAACCGGGGCAGCGTCCGCCCGGGGGCAGGAGGTGGTTTGCGTGAGCGGCAGTCCGCTGCTGACCGTGCGCGGCGTCTCCAAACGGTTCGGCGCGGTGCAGGCGCTCAGCGACGTCGACCTGACCGTCAACGAGGGCGAGGCGCTGGGCCTGGTCGGCAGCAACGGCGCGGGCAAGTCCACGCTGGTCAAGGTCATCGCCGGGGTGACACAGCCTGACGAGGGCGTCATCGAGTGGCGCGGCAGGCCCGTCGACCTGCGAAGACCCCAGGACGCCCTGAAACTGGGCATCGCCACGATCCACCAGGACCTGGCCCTGTGCGACAACCTCGACACCGTCGAGAACCTCTACCTCGGCCGCGAGCTGCGCACCCTGGGCATGCTCAGCGAGATCAAGATGGAAAAGCGCGCCCGCGCCCTGCTGGACGGGCTGTCCATCAACATCGAGAGCCTGCGCGTGCCGGTCGCCTCGCTGTCCGGCGCCCAGCGGCAGGGGGTGGCCATCGCCAGGGCGCTCATCGGCGAGCCGCAGCTGATCATCCTCGACGAGCCGACCGCCGCACTCGGGCCGACCCAGGCCGCCCGGGTGCTCGAGCTGGTGCAGCGGCTGCGCGACCAGCACCTGGGGGTGCTGCTGGTCAGCCCCGAGATGGACGAGGTGCGGGCGGTCGCCGACCGGATGGCGGTGCTGCGGGTCGGCCGCAACACCGGCCTGTTCGACACCAAGTACAGCACCCAGGAGCAGATCGACGCGGCCATCACCGGCAACACGGCGATGGCCGTCAACCTCCAGCAGAGCCTGCTGCCGCACGGCCCGCCCGAGCAGAACGCGCTGGACGTCGCCTTCCGCTACCTGCCGGCGCAGGCCGGGGTCGGCGGCGACTGGTTCGACGTCATCCCGCTGGCGGGCGCCCGGGTCGCGGTGGTCGTCGGCGACATCGTCGGGCACGGCATGCACGCGGCGGCCACCATGGGGCGGCTGCGGACGGCCGTCTTCAACTTCTCGATGCTCGACCTGCCGCCCGACGACCTGCTGGCGCACCTGGACGACCTGGTCGGCAGGATCGACAAGGACGAGGCGGCGCCCGGCGGGGCGGGCGAGCCCGGCGCCGGCGCCCCCATCGCCGGGGCGACCTGCCTGTACGCGATCTACGACCCGGTCACCCGCTGCTGCCAGCTGGCCAGGGCCGGGCACCTGCCGCCCGCGCTGGTCGCACCCGACGGCAGCGTGGAACTGCTGGACGTGCCGGCCGGGCCGCCGCTGGGGCTGGGCGGGCTGCCCTTCGAGGCGGCCGAGCACCAGCTGGCCGAGGGCAGCCGGCTGGTCCTCTACACCGACGGCCTGGTCGAGGACCGCACCAGGGACATCGACGTGGGCCTCGACCTGCTGCGGTCCGCGCTGACCGGGCCGCCAGGGCGTACGACCGAGGAGACCTGCGACGCGGTCATCGCCGCGATGATGCCGGCCGCCCCCAAGGACGACATCGCGCTGCTGGTGGCCGAGACCCGCGCGCTGCCCGACGACCACATCGCCCGCTGGGACGTGCCCACCGACCCGGCGGCCGTCGGCACCGTGCGCAACGGCGCCAACGACCAGCTGGCCGCATGGGGTCTCGACGAGCTGTCCTTCACCACCGAGCTGATCCTCAGCGAGCTGGTCACCAACGCGATCCGCTACGCCACAGGGCCGATCGACGTACGCCTGCTGCTGGACCGCAGCCTGATCTGCGAGGTCGCCGACACCTCCAGCACCTCCCCGCACCTGCGGTACGCGGCCACCACCGACGAGGGCGGCCGCGGCCTCTTCCTGGTCGCCCAGCTCGGCGAGCGCTGGGGCACCCGCTACACCAAGGCCGGGAAGATCATCTGGGTGGAGCAGCGGCTGCCGCGCCGCGGGGCCGTACCGTTCGGCTGACCCCGCGGCCTCCCCCCTGCCGAGCGAGCCCGAGCCGGCCGCGCATCACGGCGTCAACCGGCTGACCGTGCGCCGCCGGATCCGCGGCGACGCCCTGCGCTTCGTGCTGCACCACCGGGACTGACGCGGGCTGCCGGCCGGGGGCACCCGAAGGGGGGACTGCCACTCCCAGGATCGGCGGGGTACTGCCCCGCCGATCGCGGGCGCGTGAGAGTGGAGGGGTCCGGGGAGACGCCCGGGACACCACGAAAGGCAGTACCCATGACCGGCACCATTTCCGGCGGGGACTTCACCCCCGCTCCCGGCCTGACCCTCAGCCGTATGGGATACGGCGCCATGCAGCTTGCGGGACCCGGTGTGTTCGGGCCGCCGAAGGACCCGGACGAGGCGGTCGCGGTGCTGCGCACGGCCGTCGAGCTGGGCGTGACGCACATCGACACCAGCGACTTCTACGGCCCGCACGTGGTCAACGAGCTGATCAGGAAGGCGCTGTACCCGTACCCCGACGACCTGCACCTGGTCACCAAGGTCGGCGCCCGCCGCGACGACAAGGGCGCCTGGCTGCCGTCGCTGGAGCCGGAGTCGCTGCGGCAGCAGGTCAAGGACAACCTGCAGCGGCTCGGCCTGGACGCGCTCGACGTGGTCAACCTGCGGGTCGGCCATGCCGAGGGACCCAGCGACGTACCGCTGGCCGAGGAGTTCGGTGTGCTGGCCGAGCTGCGCGAGCAGGGCCTGATCCGGCACCTGGGCCTGAGCAACGTCACCTCGCAGCAGCTGACCGAGGCGCAGGCCGTCGCCCCTGTGGTGACGGTGCAGAACCTGTACAACATCGCGAACCGCGCCGACGACGCCCTGGTCGACCGCTGCACCGCCGAGAACATCGCCTTCGCGGCCTTCTTCCCGCTGGGCGGCTTCACCCCGCTGCAGTCCGCGACGCTTGAGGCGGTCGCCGCCAGGGTCGGCGCGTCGCCGCAGGCCACCGCGCTGGCCTGGCTGCTGCAGCGTTCCCCCGCGATGGTGCTGATCCCCGGTACGTCCTCGGTGGCGCACCTGCGGGAGAACATCGCCGCCGCGGACCTGGTCCTGCCCGCCGACGCGGTCGCCGAGCTGGACGCGGTCTGAGGTCCGCCCGCGTGCGGGTCCCCCCCCCGAGCGGGCGAGCTATACGCGATGTGTATAGTTCCTCGCGGTCTGCCCGAACGGGCGATCGACCACGAGGAGGGGCGAGTTGGGCATGCGGAGCACCACCACCGCGCGCCGGGTCCGTACGGCGGCCGCGCTGCTGACCACGGCGGTGCTGGCCGCCGCGCTGACCGGCTGCAACGGATACGACGCCACGTCCCCGGCGAAGGCGCGCGAGCACGTCGCGGCAACCGGCGCCGCCGCCTTCGCCCCGGGAGCCGGCGGCGGCACGGTCGACTGCCGCAAGGCCAAGTGCGTGGCTTTGACCTTCGACGCAGGTCCCAGCGTGCGCACCCCGCAGATCCTGGCCCTGCTGGAGAAGTACCACATCCGCGCGACCTTCTTCACGCTCGGCAAGAACCACGTGATGAAGCACCCCGAGATGGTCAGGGCGATGGCCGCGCAGGGCGACGAGGTCGAGACGCTCACCTGGTCGCACCAGATCCTGACGAAGATCAGCAAGGACGAGGTCCGCAAGGAGATCACCGAGGGCCGGGACGCGGTCGAGAAGGTCATCGGCGTGCGCCCGACGCTGCTGCGCCCGCCGCAGGGCCGCACCAGCAGCACGGTCACCGCGATCGTGAAGGACCTCGGCATGTCCGAGGTCGTGTGGAGCGCGGACGGCGCCGACTACCGGACCACCGACCCGAAGCTGATAGCGCAGCGGATCCTCGACAAGACCAAACGGGACGGCATCATCTTGCTGCACGACCTGGTCGACCCGACGGACAAGGGCTACAACGGGACGATCGCGGCCGTTCCTGCGGTCATCTCCACCCTCCAGGCCCGCGGTTACACCTTCGTCACCGTCAAGCAGCTGCTGGCGCCCGGCACTCCGCAGCCGGGGAAGGTCTACAAGTAAGGCTTGCAGGTAAAGGTCCAGCTAAGGACCACGTTCTGTGGTTCCCTCCGCCTTCGTGTGGCGTGCACACTACAGCCCGGTGACCCGTAAACGGTCATGAACGGTCAAGTCCCGTACCGAGCCACACGTTGGAGTAGTCATCACCGACATACAAAAACCCCGTGCAGTGCGGGCCGCCGTCGTCGCGGCGGCCTCACTCGCCCTGGCGTCCGGCGCACTGCTGGCCGCAGGTCCCTCGCAGGCGGCCGCCGGTGCCGCGGCGCCGACCGCGAAGACCATCGCAGGCACCCACCCCGCGTGGGCGACCCCGGCGGGCGACGCCGGCGCGGTACCGGCGAGCACCGAGATCACCGGCACCGTGTACCTGGCGGGCCAGGACCCGGCGGGCCTGACCGCCTACGCGACCGCCGTCTCCGACCCGGCGAACGCCGCATACGGGCACTTCCTCAGCCCCGCCCAGTACAAGGCGCAGTTCGGCGCCACCGCGGCCCAGATCCGCGCGGTCACCGACTGGGCGACCGGCGCGGGCCTGAAGGTGGTCGGCAGCACCGACCACGCGATCACCGTCCGCGGCACCGACGCGGCCATCACCAAGGCCTTCGGCACCGCGATCCACCAGTACCGGGTGGGCGGGCAGCTGCGGCACGCCCCGGCCCGCGACGTGACCGTCCCCGCGTCGGTGTCCTCCGCGATCCTCGGCGTCAACGGCCTCAGCTCGGCCGCCACCAGGGCCACCCCCGACTCGATCCGGGTCGACGACGCCTCCGGCGTGGTCACCAAGGGTCCCAAGGGCGTCCAGCCGGCCAAGGACCAGGGCACCCTGCCGACCACGGCGACCTGCTCCGACTACTGGGGCCAGAAGACCACGACGGCAGGCCCCGCGGGCTACGCCAAGGGCGCGACGCCGTTCGACCAGTGCTCGTTCTACCCCTCGCAACTGCGCAAGGCCTACGGCATCACCGCCTCCGGACTGACCGGCAAGGGCGCGACGATCGCGATCGTGGACGCGTACGGCAGCTCCACCATGCTCGCCGACGCCAACCAGTACGCGGTCAACCACGGTGACAAGGCCTTCAGGAGCGGCCAGTACACCGAGCACGTCGACGCCACGCAGTGGCGCGACCAGGACCTGTGCGGCGGCCCCGAGGGCTGGGCGCCCGAGGAGGCGCTCGACGTCGAGATGGCGCACGGGCTCGCACCCGACGCCGACGTCGTCTACGTGGGGGCCAACTCCTGCAACGACGACGACCTGTTGAGCGCGATCACCACGATCGTCGACCAGCACCTGGCGGATGTCGTCTCCAACTCGTGGGGCGAGATCATGCACACCACGGACAACCTGGACGTCTCCGCGTCCGAGATCGCCGCCTACGAGCAGGTGTTCAAGCAGGCCGCGGCCGAGGGCATCGGCATCGGCTTCTCCGCGGGCGACTGCGGTGACAGCAGCCCGCTGGCCGCCGCGACCGGCGCCAACTGCCAGGCCGACACGGCCCGCGCGCAGGCCAACTGGCCCGACTCCGACCCGTGGGTGACCTCGGTCGGCGGTACGGCGCTGGGCATCAGCAGCAAGTCGGGCAGCTACGGCTTCGAGACCGACATGGGCACCCTGCGCTCCAACCTGTCGGCGGACGGCACCAGTTGGGTCCCCGCGGTCCCGGCGCCGTTCTACTTCGGCGGTGGCGGCGGCACCAGCGAGGACTTCGCGCAGCCGGCGTACCAGCGGCGTGCGGTCCCCAGTTCGCTGTCGCACACCCTGATGACGGGTGCGCACAGCCGGACGGCCAAGCGCGTCACGCCCGACGTGTCGATGGTCGGCGACCTCTACACCTCGGTCCTGGTCGGCATCTCCGACGGCGCCGACTACAGCGAGGCCGGCTACGGCGGCACCAGCGTGTCGTCCCCGGAGTTCGCGGCGGTGCAGGCCGACGCGATCCAGGCCAGGCACCACGCCCTGGGCTTCGCCAACCCGCTGCTGTACGCCAACCCCGGCCGGCTGCGCGACGTGGTGGACGAGAACGCCGCCCACCACGCCAAGACCCCGCTGAGCAGCATCGTGGACTTCGGCGAGATCAACGGTGCGCTGACCGCGCGCCTGGTCGCCTTCGGCCAGGACACCTCGCTCAACGCGGTCCGCGGCTACGACGACGCGACGGGCCTCGGCACGCCGACCCTGTCGTACCTGACGGGCGGCCGCAGGTAACCCTGCCCGCACCCGCACCACCCCGGCCCGGCGGAGTCCACCTCCGCCGGGCCGGTCCGCGTCCCCGGCCGGGACACCGGGCCGCGCCCGCCCCAGGGTTGCCGCCCGAGGGCCGCGGGTGCGAACGTTGGGGCAGGCGGGAGGCACGAGGAGGGGGAGGCCGGATGGGGGTGGACCGCGGTCCGCGCGGCAAGGCACTGGTGATCGGCGGCAGCCTCACCGGGATGCTCGCCGCAGCCGCCCTGGCCGACACGATGCAGGTCACCGTCCTCGAACGGTACGCGCTCCCGCACGGCCCGCTGCCGCGGCAGGGCGTACCGCAGGCACGGCACGCGCACCTGCTGTGGTCCGGCGGCGCCCGGGCGATCGAGGAGCTGGTGCCCGGGGCCACGGAACGGCTGCTCGCGGCCGGCGCCCGGCACATCGCCGTACCCAGGGACCTGGTCGTGCTGACCTCCGGCGGCTGGCTCACCCGCTTCCCCGAGCAGCAGCACTTCCTGTCCTGCACCCGCGACCTGCTCGACTGGGTCGTACGCGACATGGTCGCCGCGGGGCCCAGGGTCCGTGTGCTGCCGGGGCACGCGGCACTGGGCCTGCGCGGCACCACCACGCAGGTCACCGGGGTGCTGGTGCACGGCGGCCGGCGCGAGGAGACGCTGGAGGCCGACCTGGTGGTCGACGCCGGCGGGCGGGCCTCGGCGATGCCGCGCTGGCTGGACCGGCTCGGGCTGCCCGCGGTGCGCACCGACGTCGTGGACTCGGGACTCGGCTACGCCAGCCGGCTCTTCCACGCCCCGCCCGGCACCGCCGGCTTCCCCGCCGTCAACGTGCAGGCCGACCCGCGGCAGCACGTGCCGGGGCTCAACGGCACGATCCTGCCGGTCGAGGACGGCCGCTGGCTGGTCACCCTGTCCGGCACCAGGGGCGGGCAGCCCACCGGCGAGACCGCGGACTTCGAGGACTTCGCGCGCAGCCTGCGCCACCCCGTCATCGGCGACCTGGTCACCCGGGCCACCCCGCTCACCGAGGTCACCGTCTCGCACAGCACCGCCAACCGGCGCCGCCGCTACGAGCGGATGCGGGTCTGGCCCGACGGCCTGGTGGTCCTCGGCGACGCCCTGGCCACGTACAACCCGCTGTACGGGCACGGCATGTCGGTCGCCGCCCGGCACGCGCTGGCGCTGCGCCGGCAGGCCGAGCGGGGCACAGGACCCGGGCTCGCCCGCCGGGTGCAGCGCGCCGCGGCCCGCGCCACCGACGCGGCATGGGTGCTGGCCGGCACGCAGGACCTGCGCTACCCCGGGGCCGAGGGTCGCAGCCCCGGACCGCTCGGCGGCCTCATGACCGGCTACACCGACCGGCTGATGCACGCGGCCACCCACCGAGGCCGCCCGGCCCGCGCGCTGCTCGACGTGCTGAGCCTGTCGGCCGGGCAGGCCGCGCTGCTGCGGCCCGACGTGCTCGCTTCGGTGCTCT
Organism: Actinacidiphila bryophytorum; assembly: GCF_016916835.1. GTDB lineage: Bacteria > Actinomycetota > Actinomycetes > Streptomycetales > Streptomycetaceae > Actinacidiphila > Actinacidiphila bryophytorum. The sequence goes on from NZ_JAFFIX010000040.1 coordinate 30,935, forward strand.
ACCCCGGGCACCCGGAGCCGCCGCAGGACCCGCCGTTCACCGAGGAGGAGCGGGAGCTGATGATCTCCCTGTTCACCCGCCGGTGACGCGTCCCCCGGTCACGGCGGCGCTCGGCCGCCCCGGCTTGTCGGGCCAGGGGTCGGCCGCGGTCGAGCAGTCCACGCCGCCGGGGCGCCAGGGGACCGGGGCGCCCTGCGCGGTCACGACGACCTGCGGGGGGTCGGCTTCGGCGGGGCCGGTGGTGTCGGGGTTGGCCCGCACGGTGCAGACGATCTGGTCGACGGCCGTCCTGCTGACCACGCCGGCCGAGGCCGCCAGGTCCACGGTCACGGTGTTGCCCCGGGTGCGCACGGTCGCGCCGGCCGGCGGCAGGTCCGTGGTCACCCCCAGGACCTTCGCCTCGGGGACGCCCACGCCCTTGAGCAGCATCCCGACGGCCACGCCCGCGTCGACATGCGTGTCGGCGGTGCGGTAGACGGTGGCCAGCGCCCCGTCCTCGGCACGGACGAAGTACAGGGTCACCTGCTGGTGGATGCCCGCTGCCGGTTCGCCCGCCTCGACCACGCCGGTGGTCGGTATGCCGCAGGCCGCGAGGCAGCCCGCCAGCAGTGCCGCGACGGCCGCCGCCCGGGCGGCGCGGGCGCTCACGCGTCCCTCCGCAGCGGCAGCGCCACGGTGAAGACGGCGCCGCCCCCGGGGCGGTTGCCCGCGGTGACGGTGCCGCCGTGCAGGTGGACGTTCTCCGCGGTGATGGACAGGCCCAGGCCGCTGCCCTCGGTCCTGGTGCGGGAGGTGTCGGACTTGTAGAACCGGTCGAAGACGTGCGGCAGGACGTCCTCGGGTATGCCGGGACCGCTGTCCATGACCTCGATGACGGCCACAGGACCGGAGCCCGGCGCTTCCTGTACGGACATCGCGACGCTCACCGGCTCCCCGCCGTGCTTGAGCGCGTTGCCCGCCAGGTTCGCCACGATCACGTCGAGCCGCCGCGGGTCGACCCGGCCGCGGGCCGTGTCGGGCGGCGGCAGGCGGGTGCCGATGGTGTCCTGCCAGCCGCGGGCGGCCAGCGAGCGGCGGACCGACTCGGCGAGGTCGACCTCGTCCAGGTGCAGCCCCGCGGCGCCCGCGTCGAAGCGGGACATCTCCATCAGGTCGTCCACGAGCCGGGCGAGCTTCACGGTCTCCTCGCTGATCAGCCGTACCGCGGTGGCCGTGTCCGGGTCCAGCTGCGCGGCGTCCTCGTCCAGCACGTCGGTGACCGCGGCCATCGCGGCCAGCGGGGTGCGCAGCTCGTGCGAGACGTCGGCGGCGAAGCGCCGGGCGCGGGCCTCCATGCGGCGCAACTCGGCGACGGACTCCTCCAGGGCGGCGGCGGTGTCGTTGAAGGTGTGGGACAGGTCGGCCAGCTCGTCGGAGCCGTGCACGGCGAGCCGGGTCTCCAGGTGGCCCTCGGCGATCCGCCGGGTGGCCCGGCGGAGCGCCCGTACAGGGCGCAGCACCCCGCGGGCCGCGAGCAGCGCCAGCAGCACCGCGACGGCCAGCGCCGGTACGGTGGCCCGCTCGACGGCGGCGACCAGCGCGTCCACGTAGCCCTGCTCGCTGTCCTGCGAGACGGTCAGGAAGACCGCCAGGCCCGAGGAGCCCGCGGAGCCGTCGAAGGCGGTGCTGCCGAAGCGGACCGGGATGCCGACGACGAGGGCCGGGCCGTGGTCGGTGGAGACCCGCTGGAAGACGGTGGCGGCCTTGGTGCGCACCGAGTCGCGCATCTCACGGGTCAGCTCGGCGAAGGTGTCGCCGGGCCGCGAGGTGCCGGTCAGGTCGCCGTAGGTGGCCATGACCCGCCAGTTGGCGGTGCGCTGGGAGTGTGAGACCGAGCTCGCGAAGGCCACCAGGTCGGTGCGGCTCGGCGGGAAGGACACCGCGGGGGCCGCGCCGTCCACCTCGTCCCTGAACTGCGTGATCACCGTGTCCTGGCCCTGCTGGAGCAGGTCGGTGCGGGCGGCCCTGAAGGTCAGCGCGCCGGTCGTGACGGTCGCGACGACGGCGACCAGCGCGAAGGCCACCACCAGCCGCATCCGCAGGCCGCCGCGCAGCAGCGGGAGACGCCTCACGGCGCCGCCGGCCGCGCGGGCTCGGTGGACCTGCTGAACTGGTAGCCGAAACCGCGCACGGTACGGATGAAGCGCGGCTGCCCCGGCGGCTCGCCCAGCTTGGTGCGCAGCCGCTTGACACAGGCGTCCACCAGCCGCGAGTCGCCGTGGTAGCTGTGCTCCCACACCGCCTCCAGCAGCTGCTGGCGGCTGAAGACCCGGCCGGGCGCCGCCGACAGGAGCAGCAGCAGCCGCAGCTCCGAGGGTGCGAGCGGCACCGGAACGCCCTGCCGGGCCACGGTCAGGCCCGCCCGGTCGATGGTGAGGTCGCCGTGCGTCTCGGGCTGCGGCAGCCCCTCGCTCCCGTCGGGTCCCCCGACCCGGCGCAGCACCGCACGTATCCGGGCGTCCAGCACCCTGGCCTGCACCGGCTTGACGACGTAGTCGTCGGCGCCGGCTTCGAGGCCGACGACGATGTCGACGTCGTCGCCCCTGGCGGTGGCCATGATGATCGGCACCTGGCTGTCGGCCCGGATGCGGCGGCAGACGTCGAGACCGGTCATCCCGGGCAGCATGAGGTCCAGCACGACCACGTCGGGCCGGAAGGACCGCAGCCGGTCGAGCCCGTCCTCGCCGGTGGCGACCGCGGCGACGTCGTGGCCCTGCCTGCGCAGTGCCAGCTCGACGCCCTCGCGGACCGCGCGGTCGTCCTCGATGAGCAGCAGTCGTGGCATGACCTCAGTATCCGCACGCTCGGCCGGGACCCGGAGAATTGTTACGGGACGATCACATAACCGCGGTCGGGGTTGCGCGAGGTGATCACTTCACGAACGTGGACCAGTCGGGCGACTCGGCCGGGTCCAGGGTGCGCAGCTTGGCCAGCACGTCCGGGTCCTGCACGTCGAGCCAGTCGCTCAGCTCCTTGAAGGACACGCACTGCACGCCCTTGCGGTGGCACACGTCCTTGACGACGTCCTCGACGGCCTGCATGTAGATGCCGCCGTTCCAGGTCTCGAAGTGGTTGCCGACGAAGAGCGGGGCGCGGCTGCCGTTGTAGACCCGCTCGAAGCCGTTGAGGTAGCCCTGCCTGGCCTGCTTCTCCCACGCCGGGTACTTGGCCGGGTCGCCCTCGGTGACGTCGCCGCCGGACTGGTTGTAGAGGAAGTTGAAGTCCATCGACAGCACCTGGAAGTCCTTCTGCGGGTACGGCATCAGCTGCAGCGGGAAGTCCCACACCCCGTCCTTCTTCGCCGGCCAGATCTGGAAGTCGCCCGGCGAACTGGCGTCGTAGCGCCACCCGTTGGCCTTCTCGGCCGGCAGCAGGTTCTTCTGCCCCTCCAGGCAGGGGGCGCGCCCGCCGGCCAGCTCCTGGGAGTAGTCGAAGGGCAGCGGCGGGATGCCGGTGAAGCCGGTGTTGGTCTTCCAGTGCTCCACGAACGAGTAGGCCTGGGCGATCTCGCTGTCCCAGTCCGCGGTGCTCCAGTTCCCGCCGCCGCCGGGGTCGGGCGCGCAGAAGTGCCCGTTGAAGTGGGTGCCGATCTCGTCCCCGTCCTCCCAGGCCTTGCGCAGCTCGGCCAGCGTCCACTTGATGTGCTCGTCGGTGGGGAAGTCGATCGCGGACGCGCCCGGCGAGTGCTGCGGCGGCTTGTACAGGCTGCGCTTGCCGTCGGGCAGCAGGTAGATGCCGGACAGGAAGAACGTCATGTGCGCGTTGTTCTGCTCGGCGAGCTTGCGGAAGCGCGAGAAGAGGTGGTCGTCGTTCTCCAGGGCGCCGTCCCAGGAGAAGACCACGAACTGCGGCGGCTTCTCACCCGGCTTGAGCTTGTGCGGCACCGGCTGGTGCGGCTGCGGCCCGGTGTACGACGTCGAGCCGTCGCCGATCACCCGCACCTTGCCGTCCCACTCGGGAGTGGCCGCCTTCTTCTGCGGCGCCTTCGGGGGCGGCGTCAGCGCCGCCCGCTCCTGCGCCGGCACGGCGCGGGCGGCGGTGCCGCCGCCGCGGCTCGCGACGGCCACGACGGCGACCGTACCGACCAGTGCGGTGCTCACCACACCGCAGACCAGGGCGATTCTGCGTCGGCGCCGGCCGCCGGCGGCGGGCAGGAGGCGTCGTATCCGGGCAGCGCTCATGGCCTCGACCCTGGGATCCCCACGTGACGGCCGTTGGCCCAATCTGTCACAGAACAGCAACTGCCCCTGGCTTCACCGCTGTTACACACCTGTCGCAGTCCGATCCCGATCCCGCCCCATTCCCCTCCCTACGGTGGCCGTCGCCGGGGCACAGCCCCCGCGGGAGGGGGTCGAGCATGGTGCAACTGCGTCGGTGGGCGCCCATCAGGAGGCGCTGGGGGTACCCCCAGGCGAAGCTCTGGGGGCGGAACTGCGCGCCCAGCCGTCGACGGCCTGCACGTCGCCACCGGCCGAAAGGGGCTGTTTCTGTCGCATCCGGACCACCGGCGGGTGGTGGGTTGCGCGCCCAGTTCCCCGCGCCCCCGGGGTGGTGGCGGCCGTCCCCACACCACGGCCGTCGAGAGCCGGGGGGCCGGGACCTGCCGGGGCTGCGGCCGCGCAGGCGCGGGTGGTGGAGGGCCACCCTGGCCCTCGGGTGGACGCTGACCTTGCTGATCGGCCTGATCGGGTTCGCGTACGAGCGAACCCGCATCCCTTCCGACCTCAACGAATTCGCCACGCAGCAGGACAACGTCTACTACTGGGCCGACGGCACGGAAATGGCCCGGGTCGGCCCGGTCGACCGCCAGTCCGTACCGCTGGACCGGATCCCCGTGTCCGTCCAGTGGTCCGTGCTGGCCGCCGAGAACGCGTCGTTCTACTCCGACTCCGGCATCTCCTTCAAGGGCATCGCCCGCGCGGTCAAGGACATGGCCACCGGCGGTGACACGCAGGGCGGTTCGACGATCACCCAGCAGTACGTGAAGAACGTCTACCTCAGCCAGAGCCGTACGCTCTCGCGCAAGGTCACCGAGATGTTCATCGCGGTCAAGCTGGACCGCAAGATGAGCAAGCAGCAGATACTCGACGGCTACCTCAACACCAGCTGGTTCGGGCGCGGCGCCTACGGGGTGGAGCGGGCGGCCAAGGCCTACTACGGCAAGGACGTCTGGCAGCTCGACGCGAGCGAGGGCGCCTTCCTGGCCACGCTGCTCAAAGGCGCCGGGCTCTACGACCCGGCTGTCGGTCCCGCCAACCACGCGCGGGCGGTGGCCCGTTGGAAGTGGGTGCTGGACCGGATGGTGGCGATCGGCCGGCTCTCGCCCGCGCAGCGCGCCACGTACACGGTCTTCCCGGAGCCGAAGCCGCCGCCGCGCCCGGCGGGGCTGAGCGGCCAGACCGGCTACCTGGTGGACACCGCGAGGGCGTACGTGTCCGCGCACAGCGGCATCTCGGACGAGGAGTTCGACCGGGGCGGCTACCAGATCTACACCACCTTCGAGCGGCCCCGCGTGACGGCTCTGGCCACCGCGGTGCAGGGGCAGTTGGCCGACCTGCGGCCCAAGCAGCGGCCCGCGGACCGCGATGTGCGGGTCGGCGCCGCCTCGGTCGGCACCGACGGCCGGATCCTCGCCCTGTACGGCGGCCCCGACTACGTCACGCAGGGCTTCGACGACGCCAACATCGGCATCGTCCCGGTGGGTACGGCCTTCGCCCCGCTGGTGTACGCGGCGGGCCTGCGGGACGGCGTCCTGCTGACCCGCGACGCGCCCCGTACCCCCGTCACGCCCGGCACCCTCTACGACGGCGACGACAAGGCGCCGGTGCGCACCCCCGAGGGACCGTACTGGAACCGGGACGGGAAGATCGTGAAGGTGGCCAACGACGGCCACCGCTCGTACGGGCAGATCACCCTGCGGGAGGCGGTCGCGTCGTCGGTGAACGGGCCGGTCGAGCAGCTCGGGATGGACGTCGGCCTGGACCGGGTGCGGCGCGCGTCGATCGACGCGGGGCTGCTGCCGGACACCGCCTTCGGTTCGCAGACCCCGGACTTCTCGCTGGGCACCGCCACGCCGAGCCCGATCAGGATGGCCGGCGCGTACGCCACCTTCGCCGCGGGCGGCGTCCACACCGACCCCTACTCGGTGCTGCGGATCACCCGCGACGGCGACCGCGTCCCCCTGGAGCCCCCGGCCGTCACCCGCCCCTTCACCGCCGAGGTGGCGGGTGAGGTGACCGACGCGCTGACCAAGGCGCCGGGCCGGGCCGGCACCGCGGGCACCGCCGTCGACAACACCTCGGCCTGGTACGTCGGTTACACCCGCGAGGTCTCGACGTCGGTGGCCCTCTTCCGCGTCGAGCCCAGGTCCCAGCAGCTGGAGCCGCTCACCGGCACCACCGGCAGCCGGGTCCCGGAGGGGACCGGCAGCAGCTATCCGGCGGCGATCTGGTCGCACTACGTGGCGGCGGAAAGCTGACACCCCGGCCATTGGTGGCAGGTCCTGGTCAAAATCTTGACCAAGACTTCGTGCCACCTGGGACCGGGCGGCCGCCCGCATGATCGGTTGACCTCCGAACGACCCCCATCCAGGTTCGTCCCGGGAGGTTCCGTGCACGTGTCCACCCGCAAAAGACACTGGCTGACGATCTCAGCCTTCACCGCACTTGCCGCACTCGTCTCGATGCCCGCGGGCGCCGCCCCCGGCCACCCGCAGGCCAGGCCGCACGCCTTCACCGCCGTCACCGCGCAGGACCGGGACGGCGGCGGGGACGACGACGGCGGCGGCGAGGCCGACGAGATCGCCGAGGGCGCCGACCAGTTCGCCGAGGCGCGCACCTCGCCCGGCACGATCGCCCCCGGGGCGTTCGCCGCGGCATGGGACCAGCTGAACAACCTGCCGTCCACCGGCGGCAAGTGGCAGCACCTGACGGGGCTGCCGTACAACTCCGACGACCCGCGCTACCGCGACTTCGACTCCAACTCCAGCGGCGGGGCGGGCCTGGTGACCGGGCGGGCCGCCGCGCTCGCCGCGGACGACGGCGGCTACGTCTACGAGGGCAGCGCCGGCGGCGGTGTGTGGCGCTCGGCGACCGGCGGCGGGCACTGGACGCCGATCAGCGACGCGCTGCCGACGCAGGCGACCGGCGCCCTCGCGCTGGACGGCGGCGGCCGGCTGTGGCTGGGCACCGGCGAGGCCACCACCAACGCCGACGCCTACCTCGGCAGCGGCGTCTACGTGCTCGCGCACCCCCGCAACGGCACCTTCACCGCGCGCGACCGGGTCGGCGGCAGCGAACTGGACTCGACGACCATCCACACGCTGCGCTTCGGCGGCAGCACGGTGTGGGCGTCCACCAGCAAGGGCGTGTGGAGCCACTCCACGAAGGACCTGCGCGGCCCGTGGAAGCTGGAGTTCGCACCCAACCCGGACTTCCTGCCCGGCGGTTCGCAGGCCTCCGACCCGGACGCGCCGTACAAGAACATCGCCAACGACGTGGCTATCGACCCGCGCAACCCGGCCGACGTGATGCTGGCGGTGGGCTGGCGCAGCGGCGACGACTACAACGGCTTCTACCGCAAGGTGCACGGCACCTGGACCCGGGTCACCTCGCTCGGCGCGCTGCCGACCGACGCCGGCACCGTCGGCAACGTCACCTTCGCCCGCTCCGCCGACGGCTCGCGCTACTACGCGATCAACCAGTCGCCGACCGCGCTGAACACCGACCCCGACAGCAACCTCGACGGAATCTACGTCTCCAAGAACGGGGACCCGTTCGGCAGTTGGACCAAGACCGCGGACACCGAGGCGCTGGCCGCGGCCGGTTCCGCGCTCGACGAGCCGGGCTTCATGCCGGGCGTGCAGGCCTGGTACAACGAGTTCCTCCAGGTCGACCCGACGAACCCCGACCACGTCTACGCGGGCCTGGAAGAGGTCTTCGAGACCGGGGACGCGGGCGCGAACTGGTCGGCCGTCGGCCCCTACTGGAACTTCGGCTTCGACTGCTGGAGCATCGACCCGGCCAAGCAGACCGGCGACTGCCACCAGACCGTGCACGCCGACCAGCACGCGGTCGCCGTCGGCAGCTACCACGGCAAGCCCTACGTCTACGTCGGCGACGACGGCGGCGTCTACAAGCGCCCGCTGAGCGGCAGCAAGGACGCGGCAGGGCACGGCACCGACTGGGTGTCCACCAACGACGGCACCATCGACACCCTGCAGTACTACTCGGTGGGCATCGGCCGCGACCCGGCCGGCCACGGCCTCGCCGTCAACGGCGGCCTGCAGGACAACGGCCAGTCCATCCTGCGCGCGGGCGACAAGGTGATGGGCTCCAACTTCGGCGGCGACGGCGGCGACACCCTCACCGACCCCGCCGACGGCTGCAACATCGCCCAGGAGTACGTCTACCTCGCGGTCAACGTGACCCAGAACTGCGCCGTCAACGACGGGGCATGGGTCGAGGACCCGACGAAGATCACCAGCTACGACGTGGCGCCGCCCGACAACGAGACCGCGGAAGCCCGCTTCATCGCCCCGCTGACCGCCGACACCCGCGACGCCGACACCTGGATCGCGGGCGGCCGGCACGTGTGGGTGCAGACCCACGGCTACGCCATCCGCAGCGGCGACGAATGGACGGACGCCTTCGACCTCGGCGAGGGCCACACCGCGACCGCCGTCGCCGCCCAGGGCGGCAAGGTCTACGCGGCATGGTGCGGGCCCTGCAACAACCAGGGCTTCACCCGCGGCATCGCGGTCGGCAACGCCGACGGCACCGGCTGGCACCAGGTCACGCTGCCCGTCGACGGCACCGTGCCGAACCGCTACCTGTCGGGCTTCGCGATCGACCCGGCGAACTCCGACCACGTCTACCTCGCGGTCAACGGCTTCTCCCGGCACTGGACCGAGGGTCCCGGCGCCGGCATCGGCCACGTCTTCGAGTCGCGTGACGGCGGCACCACCTGGCGGGACATCTCGGCGAACCTGCCGGACGTGCCCACCGACGCGCTGCTCGCGCTGCCCGGCGGCGGCCTGGCGCTGGCCACCGACCTCGGCGTGGTCTACCGCGCCCCGCACCGCACCGGGTGGAGCCGGGTCGGCAACCTGCCGGCCGTCGCCGTGCTCCAGCTCAAGTCGGGTCCCGACGGGCGGATCTACGCGGCCACGCACGGCCGCGGGCTCTACTCCATCGCCCTGCGGTAGCCGCGTAAGCCCCTGTCAGGCCGGTCCGCACCGCCGCGGGCCGGCCTGGCGGCGTACGGGGCCTGCGCGCCGTCAGCCCGCCCAGGTCGCCTTCTGCCGCAGCGCTGCGGCGGTCTTGCGTATCCACGGCAGGGCGTCGTAGAGGGCCTGGCCCGGGCAGGTCGTCGAGTAGACGTCGCGGTGGCCCGAGATGACGTTGAGGGTGGCGGTCGCGCCCTTGGGGTAGCGGCTGCCGCCGTTGCTGGAGACCAGCTCGACCTTGCCCATCGGGTCCACCGACGGGTCCAGCTTCCATGCGGCTATCTCCGCGATGGCCTGCAGCATCGCGCGCGGCACCTTGCGGCCCCGGCCGAAGTTGCCGAGCGCCGCTATGCCGATGGTGTCGGTGTTGAAGCCCTCGGTGTGCGCCCCGCGGGTGTCGCGCTCCGCGCTGCCGGTGCGGCCCTCGTAGATGCCGCCGCAGCGGTCCACGACGAAGTTGTAGCCGAGGTCGTCCCAGCCCATCGCGATGTGCTGCTGCTCCAGCGCGAGCAGCATCGCCGGGACGTCCTTGGTGCAGTCGTAGTCGTTGGGGTTGTCCGTGTGGTGCACGAACACCGCCTTGACCGAGTGGTCGTAGACCAGGCCCTTGCGCACCGACACCTCGTCGGCGTGCCAGGCCGTACGCCCGATGACCACCGGCCGCAGCACCGCCGTGTGCAGGACGGCGCGGGTGTGCCGTGGCCTCTGCACCGGGTGATCAGGGGCCGAGCAGGCCCCCAGAAAGGCCAGCGACAGAAGCGACGACACCAGCTTGACGCTGTGCGGTCGCATGCCCCCCACCCTCGGCCCGATGCGGGCGGCACGACAGCCGCCGGGGGCCATCCGGGTGAAGGAAGCCGACGTGACCTGCGGTTTCGTCCCGCGTGCCGCGGCTCAGGCACGCCGGGCAGGCCCGGTGAAGTGCCAGCCGCGGGCGGTCAGCCGGGGGAGCAGGGCCTCGACCGCCTCGACTGTCTGCGAGCGGTCGCCGCCGCCGTCGTGCAGCAGCACCACGGAACCGGGGGTCAGCCTGCTCTCCACCCGGTGGACGAGTTCCGCGGTGCCGGGCGGCTCCCAGTCCTCGGCCGCGACCCGCCAGCCCAGCGGAACCATGCCGAGCCCGCGGGCGACCTCCGGGGTGCACCCCCAGCGGCCGAAGGGGGCGCGGAAGTACGGGATCGGCACCCCCGGCACCGCGGCCCTGATCGCCGCGGTGGTCTCCTCCAGGTCGGCCCGCACCCGCTCGGCCGGCCAGTCGGTCATGTCGTCGTGGTGCATGCCGTGGTTGCCCAGCTGGTGGCCGTCAGCGACGATCGCCCTGACGGTCTCCGGGTGGTCGAGCGCATGCGCGCCCCAGAGGCAGAAGACCGCCGTGACCCCGTGCTCGCGCAGCACGGACAGCAGGTGGGGGGTGTGGACCGGGTGCGGCCCGTCGTCGAAGGTCAGCGCCAGGTACGAACCGACCTGGCGGGTGGACTCGACGACGGCCGCGGTCCGGCCGAGTCGGCCGACCGGTCCCTCTGCTGTGGTGGTCACGGCGGTGCTCCTGTCGTGCTTTCGTCTTG
>NZ_JAFFIX010000041.1 GCF_016916835.1 Actinacidiphila bryophytorum
CGACACGGGGTCGCCGTCCTTCGGTACGGGTGGGGTGCCTGGCGCGGGCGATGCCGGCTCCGCGTACGACACCGGTTCGCAGTCCTTCCGTAGCGGCGAGGTGCCGTCGGCGGGCGATGCCGGTTCGCCGTATGACACCGGGTCGCAGCCCTTCGGGACCGCCGACTTCCCGCCCGGGGTGCCGCGGCCCAGCGAGCCGTCCTTCCCCGGCGGCGAGGACGCGCCGAACGCGCCCTTCGGGCCGACCACCGGCGGCACCGGGTCCATGAACGTGCCGCCGGTCACGCCGGAGGCGGCCGGGCCGCCCGCAGGCCCCAACGGCTTCCGCCCGCCCGCCCCCGGACCGCGCGGCGGCGGCCCCGGCGCCTCGGGCGACACCCTGGTCAGCGGCATCCCGACGGTGCCGTCTGGCGCCGCGCGCGGCCCGCGCCAGGCCGCCCCCGCCCCGGCTCCGGCCCCGGCCCGCAGCGAGTCCGCGGAGAAGCCCGCGGCGGCGAAGGCGGCCAAGCCCGCCAAGAAGGGCCGCTCCAAGCCCGTGCTGCTGGGCGTCGCCGTCGGCGGCGTCCTGGTCGTGGCCTACGGCGCCGGGCTGCTGATGAACCACGCCGATGTGCCCAAGGGCACCACCGTGCTCGGCACGGACATCGGCAACCAGAACCGCGAGACCGCCGTCAAGATGCTCGACACCGCGCTCGGCGACCGCGCGACCGCTCCGATCCAGCTCACCATCGGCGGCAAGAAGCAGACCCTCAAGCCGTCCGTGGCGGGCCTGGCCATCGACACCGACGCGACCGTGCGGCAGGTCGCGCACGCCGACTACAACCCGGTCTCGGTGATCGGCTCCCTCTTCGGCGGCAGCCGTACCGCCGACCCGGTCTTCGTCATGGACGAGGACAAGCTCAAGGCCGCGCTCCAGACGCTGGCCGGAACCGGTGGCGGCGGCACCGACGCGATGGTGCGGTTCGAGGACCACAAGGCCATAGGCGTGCCCGGCACCCCGCGCAGGACGCTTGACCTGGTCGCGGCGACCGCGCAGGTCGAGGCCGCCTACCGCACGCGCGCCGAGACCGGCACCGACGCGGCCGTCGTGCTCAACGCGGCCACCGCGCCGCCGAAGGTCTCGCAGGCAGAACTGGACAAGGCCGTCAACGGCTTCGGCAAGGCGGCGATGTCGGGCAAGGTGACGGTGCGGGCCGACGCGGCACACACCATCGACTTCAACAAGACGGTCCCGCAGTTCCTGACGATGGTGGCGACGCCCGACGGGAAGCTCGCCCCGCACATCGATCTGGACACCCTCAAGGGCCTGTACGGGACGAAGTTCGACAAGGTTCTCATCAAGCGCGCCGACGGCTCCAAGACCCCCGTGACACCGGACGACGTGGCCAAGGCGCTGATCAAGGCGCTCGGCGCCACCGACCCCGCGGACCGCACGGTCACCCTGCAGAACGTGGTGTGAGCCCGGTCAGCGCGGTGCGAGCCCCGTCAGCGGCACCGTCGCGCGGAGCGTGAAGCCGCCGTCGCCCGCCCGGCCGGTGGCCAGTGTGCCGCCGGCCAGGGCGAGGCGCTCGGCCAGGCCCGTCAGGCCGTTGCCGTGGCCGTTTCTGTGGCTCTTGCCGTGGCCTTCGCCCTGGCCGGCGGGCGCGGGACCCCGGCCGTCGTCCGAGACGGTCAGCACCGCCCGCCCCGCCGCCCGGTCCAGCGTCACCGCGCACACGCACAAGGTGGCGCCGCTGTGCCGTACGACGTTCGTGGCGGCCTCGCGCAGCGCCCAGGCCAGTGCGCCCTCCGCGTCCCGGTCCAGGCCCGGCAGCAGCTCGGGGACGTGCAGGCGCAGGCTCACTCCCGCCCCGGCCAGCGCCGCGCGCACCGCGGCCGACTCACCTGCCAGCGTCGGCCTGCGGTAGCCGGTGACGGCCTCCCGCACGTCGACCAGCGCCTGCCTGCTGACCTTCTCGATGTCGGCGACCTGCTGCGCCGCCTCGCCGGGCCGGGCCGGCAGCATCCGCCCGGCCAGCTCGCTCTTGAGCGCGATCAGCGACAGCGAGTGCCCCAGCAGGTCGTGCAGGTCGCGGGCCAGCCGCAGCCGCTCCTCGGTGGCGGCCAGCTCCGCGACCGTACGCCGGGCCTCCCGCAGTTCCTTCATGGTGCGCACCAGCTGCGTGACGCCCAGCATCGAGAAGCCGCCCAGCAGCGCCGGCACCACCAGCGACGGGTACAGCTCGCCCGGCGGATCCAGCCACGCGCCCATCCCGGCCAGCAGCACCGTCACGGCGGGCACCGCCCAGCGCGACCTGGCCGGTTTCAGCGCGGCCCCGCAGGAGACGGCCACGTACACGAAGAGCACCAGCCAGTCCTTGCCCAGGCCCGCGGACAGGGCGAAGGACAGGGCCAGCTGCACCCCGATGCCGGCGCGGACCCAGGGCTGCGAGGGCTGGAAGCCGGCCCGGCTCGGGGCGAAGACCACGGCCAGGTAGGCCGCGACGAAGCCGGCCAGGCCCACGCCCGCCAGGGCCGAGACGGCCGGCGAGTAGTCGCCGCCGAAGAGGTCGCCGACCGGTGAGGCCATGTAGAGCAGCCACACGGCGATCCACAGCAGCCGGACCAGCGTCTGCTTGCGGCCGTCCGGCGCCGGCCCGGCGGCCGGCCCCTGCTCTGCCGGCCGCAGCGCCTCGTACCGCCGCAGCGTCGCCTCGACGCTCATCGGCCCCGCTCCTCCCTGCCGCCCCGCGGCCCTACGCCTTCCTGGTGTCCTTGCGGTACAGCCACGCGGCCGTACCCGCGAAGAGCGCCAGGTAGCAGACCAGCACACCGACGTCCTTGCCGTGCGGTGCGTCGCCGAACTCCACGGCCTGCCCCAGCGCCGCGTAGGCGCGGCCCGGGGTGTACCCGGCGAGCGTCTGCAGCCAGTCGGGGTAGGCGGTGAAGGGCGCCCACAGGCCGCCGAGCGCCGCCATCGCGAAGTAGCACAGCATGGAGATCGGCCGGGCCACGTCCGCGGTGGCGACGTAGCCGATGGCCACCCCGAGCGCGGCGAAGACCATGCTGCCCGCCCAGGTGCACAGCAGGATCGCCGCCCACTGCCAGGCGTCCAGGCGCACGCCCTTGACCGCCGCGCCCAGCACCAGCACGATCACGATCGACGGCAGGCTCACCGTCGCCGCCGAGGCGATCTTGGCCGTCACATAGCCGCGGCCGGGCAGCGCGGTCAGCCGCAGCTGCCGCACCCAGCCCTTCTCGCGCTCGCGGGCGATCCGCTCGGCATTGCCCATCAGGACCGCGGTCATCGCGCCGAGCGCGGCCATCGCCACCATGTAGTAGGCGACGTACGTCAGGTTCGCGCCGTCGAGCTTCTTGGACTTGTCGGTGCCCGCGGTGATGAGCAGGAACAGCATGCCCGGGTAGAGCACCGAGAAGAACATGAACTTCCGGTTGCGCAGGGTGCGCACGATCTCCAGCCTGACCAGGGTGTTCATCGCTTGCCCGCCTCGTCGTCCGCCGCGCCCGCTGCACTTGCGCCCGCGGCGGTCGCCGCGTCGGTGATGGCCAGGAAGGCCTGTTCGAGGCCGAGCCCCGCGACCTCCAGGTTGCGCGGGTAGAGGCCGAGGCCGTACACCGCGTACGTCGTGGCGTCCGCGTCGTCGGAGCGGATGCGGACCGTGGGTCCTGTGACCTCCAGGCCCACCACGTGCGGCAGCGCACGCAGCGCGGCCTCGTCGACGGTGCCCTCCAGGTCGAAGGTGATCCGCCGGGCGCCGGCCCGCGCCTTGATCTCGGCCGCGGTGCCGTCGGCGATCAGCCGGCCCTGGTGCAGCACCAGGACCCGGTCCGCGATCGCGTCGGCCTCCTCCAGGTAGTGCGTGGCGAACAGCACGGTCCGCCCCTCCTCGACCTGGCCGCGCATCGTCGCCCAGAAGGCCTGCCGGGCGCTCACGTCCATGCCGACGGTCGGCTCGTCCAGCACGATCAGGTCGTTGGCGCCGGCCGTGGCCAGGGCGAAGCGCACCCGCTGTTCCTGGCCGCCGGACAGCTTGTCGACCATCCGCGCCCCGATGTCGGTGATCCCCGCCGCGGCCAGCACCTGGTCCACCGGGTACGCCCTGGGGTGCAGGTCGCACGCGAGCCCGACCAGCTCCCGTACGGTCACCTCCTCCATCAGCCCGCCGCTCTGCAGCATCGCCCCGACCCGCCCCTCGGCGATCGCCTGCTCCGGGGTGCGCCCGAACACCCGCACCGCCCCGCGGTCGGCGTTCTTCAGCCCGAGCAGCAGGTCCAGCGCGGTGGACTTGCCCGCCCCGTTCGGCCCGAGCAGGGCCACCGTCTCTCCCGGGTGCAGTTCGAGGCTCAGGTCGGCCAGCGCCCGCACCTCCCCGTAGCTCTTGCTCACCCCGGTGAAGCCCACGACGGGCACCCCCGCTCCCGCGGTTCGCCCCGTCGTGCCGTTCGTCGCTGTCACTGTCATGCGCTCAGCTTCCCCGGCCGCCCGGCCCGCCCGGCAGTGCCTCAGGTCGTGACTTCCGCATGACAGATGTCATACGGGTGCCGTACGCGGACGCGCCGCCGGCCCAGGTCACCGCGCGTCACGGGGTGTCACCCCACGACAGGCGGCCAGGTGCGGCGATCGGCGTAAGAATGGGGAGAAATGGGGCGGGTGCCGAACGAGGCGGGTGATGAGTGGATGGCTGCCGGACCCGGCAGGCCGGAGCAGGACGCGGCGGGCGCCGTAGCCGGCGGGCCGGACCAGGACGCTGCGGACGCGGTACGCGGCGGGCCGGATCAGGACGCCGCCGACGCCGTACGGCTGCGGCTGCTCCAGGAGGCGGAAGGGCTCGGCGAGGCCGACCTGCTGCGGCTCGCGCTCCAGCAGGCCGTCGCCGCGCTCGGCGGCTACGGCGGCCTCGCCCACCTGCGCGCCCCCGCCGACGGCGCGCTGCGGCTCGCCGCCGCCAACGGGCTTCCCGAGCCACTCGCCCGGCGCTGGGACGACCTGCCCGCGGGCGCCCCCACGGCCCCCTGCGGCGCCGTGGCGCACCTGCGGGTGACCTGGGACCGCACCTGGCCCGCCGGGGACACGGAGGGCGGCGAGGACGTGCCAGGCGTACCCGCCGGGGGCGTGCTCGCCGTGCCGCTGCTGCTCAACGGCGACGCCGTCGGCGCCCTGTCCGTCCTCACCGGCACCGCCCCCGGCGACGGGCGGCAGCGCTTCCTGACCCGCCTCGCCGAGGTCGTCAGCGGCCGGCTGCCCCGCGCCCGCGTCTGGCGCAGCGGCTCCACCCCCTGGTGGCAGGAGCCGATCGGCACCAGGGAACAGGTGATGCAGCAGATCAGCGTCGGGAACTGGAGCTGGAACCTCGACAGCGGGCTGCTCGACATCGACGAGGTGACCGGCGGTCTGATCAGCGCCGCCGGGCTCGACGCCGGCACCTGGGACCACAGGATCGAGTCCTGGATGGAGCGCATCCACCCCGACGACCGCCCCGGCGTCCAGGAGTCCATCGAGACCTCGCTCGCCACCGGCCAGCCCTACGCCGTCGAATACCGGGTGCTCGACCGCGAGGGCGCCATCAGCTGGCTGGAACTGCGCGCCACCTTCGAACACGACGACACCGGCCGCCCCGTGCGCATGGTCGGCACCGCCTGGAACGTCACCGCCCGCCGCAGCAAGCTCGCCTGGCTCGTCGGCCTGCTCGAACTGCACCCCGACCCCATCCACGTGCTGTCCGCCGAGAACCGCGTCGAATGGGCCAACCACGCCGCCCGCTCCCTCGGCGGCGGCGCGGGCGCCGAGATGATCGGCCAGATCCCCTGGGAGAAGCAGCCCAAACTCGCCGGGCAGGGCATGCCGGAACTCCTCGCCAGGGCGCGGGCCGCACCCGGCGCCCCCGTCACCACGGAACTGACCTACTACGAGGAGCCCAGCGGGCGGCTCGCCTCCTGGACGGTACGCGCCGTCGAGGTCGGCGGCCACGTCGCCACCCAGATGGCCGACATCTCCGAGCAGAAGGCCGCGGAACAGGCCGAGGCAGAGCGCAGCCGCCGGATGACCGAGCTGAACCAGGCGCTGATCCGGGCGCTCGGCACCCGCGAGGTCGTCGACGCCATCACCGAGCACGTCATGCCGATGGTGTCCGCGCAGGGGCTGATCGTGCAGGACCTCACAGGAACCGCGCCCCGGCTGGTCGCCGCCACCGGATACCCGGCCGAATTCCGCGCGGAACTGGAGGCCCCCGGCTGGCCGCAGCGGCTCGCCGCCGCCACCGACACCGCCGCCCCGCGGTTCTTCTCCTCGCTCGCCGACCTCGACGCCCAGTGGCCGCGGCTCGCCCCGCTGGCCCAGCACGGCGGCAGGGGCGCCTGGGCCGTGCTGCCGCTCATCGTCGGCGACCGCAGGGTCGGCTCGTGCATCATCAGCTGGCCCGAGCCGCACGAGTTCGCCGAGCACGAGAAGACGCTGCTCGGCACCGTCGGGGTGATCATCGCCCAGGCGCTCGGCAAGGCCCGGCTCTACGAGGAGGCCAGGCGCCGCGCCGAACGCCTGCAGAAGGAGCTGCTGCCCGGCGAACTCCCGCACACCGTCGCCGTCAGCAGCGCCTCCCGCTACCGGCTCGCCGCGGGCGAGGAGGTCGGCGGCGACTGGTACGACACCATCCCGCTGCCCGGCGGCCGCACCCTCGCCGTCATCGGCGACGTCAAGGGCCACGGCCTCGAACAGGCCATCGCCATGGGCATCATCCGGCACGCCGTCCTCACCGTCGCCGCCCTCGACCTGCCCATCGACGAGATCATGGCCCACCTCAACGACGTGGCAGGCCGCCTCGAACCGCTCACCGCCACCTGCATGCTGGTGCTCTACGACGCCACCACCGGCACCTGCCGGGTCGCAGGTGCAGGGCACCCGGCGCCGATCCTGGTCAGGCCGGGCGGCAAGGCCGGCGAGATCTGCCTGCCCCCGGGGCAGCCGCTCGGCCAGGCGCAGGTCCCCGCCCCCGTCACCGAGGAGGAACTGCCGGAAAGCAGCGTCGTCGTCCTCTACAGCGACGGCCTGCTCGAAGGCGCCGGCCGCGACCCGGAACAGCTCGCGGAACTCGTCACCCGCTACACCGCGAGCGCTCCGCTGCCCGCCGACGAGGACCGCAGGGCGCCCTGGCTCGACCTGCTGTGCGAGACCATCAGCGGCCAGCTCCCGCCCGACCCGCACCGGCAGGACGACGCGGTGCTGCTCGCGCTCGCCATCGGACGGGTGCCCGTCGACCGCATCGCCGCCTGGGACCTGCCCTGCGCCCCCGAGTCCGCCCGGCGCGCCCGCGCCCTGGCCGCGGAACGCCTCACCGAATGGGGCCTGGCCGGCCTCACCGAGACCGCGACGCTCGTCGTCAGCGAACTCATCGGCAACGCCGTACGGCACGCCGTCGGCATCGGCACGGACGTCGCGGACGACGTCGACGGGCTGCTGCGGCTGCGGCTGCTGCGCCTCACCGACGACTCCGTCACCTGCGAGGTCTACGACGGCTCCCAGGCCACCCCGCGGGTACGGCACCCGCTGCTGGACGACGAGTTCGGCCGCGGTCTGCAACTCGTCGCCGTCACCGCCCAGCGCTGGGGCACCCGCTACACCGAGGGCGGCAAGTGCATCTGGGCGCGGATCGCACTGTGACCTGTTCGGCGGGTGCCGGGCGGCAGCCGCCGTTCGTTGGGCCGGGTATGACCCACGCACCCCTGCCCATTCCCGTCGCCGCCGCGCTGGAAGCCGCCAACGCCGGGGCCGTCGAGGACTTCCTGCACGCCTTCGCCGACGACGGCGCCGTCGACGACTGGGGCCGCGAGTTCCGCGGCCGCGACGCCATCCGCCAATGGAGCGACGCCGAGTTCATCGGCAAGCAGGTCAGGCTCGACGTCACCGGCTGCCGCACCGAGGGCGACACGACCACCGTCAGCGCCCAGGTCGGCGGCAACGGCTACAACGGCCCCTCCGACTTCGCCTTCACCGTCCGCGGCGACCGCGTCGCCCTGATGCGCATCACCGGGTGAACGCAGCTCACTAGGCTGAGCCCCATGAACGCCCCGAGACCCGTCAGAGTGCTGCTCGCCGACGACCAGTCCATGGTCAGGGAGGCGCTGGCGACACTGCTCGGTCTCGAGGACGACATGGAGGTCGTCGCCCAGGTCGGCCGCGGCGACGCCGTCGTCGCCGCGGCCAGGGCCCACGAGCCGGACGTGGCCCTGCTCGACATCGAGATGCCCGGCATGACCGGCATCGAGGCGGCGGCACTGCTGCGCACGGAGTGCCCCCGGGTGAAGGTCGTCATCGTCACGACCTTCGGCCGCCCCGGCTACCTGCGCCGCGCCATGGAGTCCGGCGCGGAGGCCTTCCTCGTCAAGGACGCGCCCGCCGCGCAGCTCGCCGAAGCGGTACGCCGCGTCCTGCGCGGGGAACGCGTCATCGACCCGACGCTGGCCGCCGCCGCCCTCGCCGACGGGGCCGACCCGCTCACCGCGCGCGAACGCGACGTCCTCACCGCCGCGGCCGACGGCAGCGTCAACGCGGAGGTCGCCCGACGGCTCGGGCTCTCCGAGGGCACGGTCCGCAACTACCTGTCGACGGCCATCCAGAAGACCGGCGCCAGGAATCGGGCCGAGGCGGCCCGCATCGCCCGCGAAAAAGGCTGGCTGTAAGCCAGCCCACCCCCCACCTGCCCGCCGCCGACGCACTTCCCCCACCCGGAGGGGTTTCGCGCACAGTCCCCCGCGCCCCTCGGTGATTGCCACTTGCTGTGGCGTTGCTTTCTTTCGGCCTGTTCGGGCTGGGCGCGCAGTTCCCCGCGCCCCTGGGGGGTGCCCTCTTCCCGCAGAGTTGGCGCTTTCAGGCGGCGCCCTCTGCGCAGGGGGGCGAGCGTTTTTCAGGGGCGCGGGGAACTGCGCGCCCGATCACGACGCAACGGTAGAAAGCAACGCCACCGCAAGTGGCAATCACCCTCACCCACCCACCGAAAGGTGCAAGCTCACCGCAGGTGGCAATCACCTGGGCACCCCCCGCCGAGGGGAAGGCGTAGCGCGCAGGGCAAGGGGGCGTACCCCCCAAAACACGGCCTAGTTGAGGTGGGCTCGGGCGGAGCGGGCGCGGAGCCGGATGGCGGAGGCGGACTCGGGGTCGAACGTGCCGATGACCTCGGCGTAGGAGTCCATCTCGGCGGCCCCGCCGAGAAAGTCCCCCATGGCTACGAGGAGCTGCGCTCGCTCGTAGCGCAGCTTCGCCGGATGCCGCGGCAGCAGCAGCGTCAGGTCCAGCGCCCAGAGCTGGACCGCCCGGTGCTCGGGCCGCGGCGCAGCCCAGACGCGGATGTTGTTGAGGATGCGCTGAACGACGTCCAGCGGGTCGGCCGGCGTGAAGGACTCCGCGCCCTCCGCGAGGAGTTGCGCGTCGGCGGCCGACATGAGCCGCCCCCCGTCGAAGGGGTCGACGAGCACGTGCTCGCCGTCGGGCTCGCCGATGCCGACGGCGAAGTGGCCGGGGAGGGCGACGCCGTAGACGGGGGCGCCGGCGCGGCGGGCGACCTCGATCCAGACGACGGACAGCAGGATGGGCAGGCCGCGGCGGCGCCGCAGGACTTCCTGGAGCAGCGAGGAGGACAGCCGCTGGTAGTCGCCCGGTGTGCCGTGGAAGCCGTGGCCGGCGCCGAGGACCCGGTGGAGGGCGACGGCCCAGTCCAGCGGGGTGCACAGGCCGTGCGGGAGCAGTCCGGCGAGCCGGTCGAGTTCGATCTGTGCGGCGTCGGCGGCGTCGCCGTCGAGTGCGGGCTCGGCGCGGGCGCCGATGAGCAGGCACAGGTGGGCCAGGTCGGGGCGTTCGTCCCTGGCTGCGGCGGCGAACCGTTCGGGTACGGTCATGCGGCCGGTCGCCGGTAGTGGTAGCCGTGGTGGTCGGTGAAGCCGAGCCGGTCGTAGAGGGCGCGGGCGGCGTCGTTGTCGGCCTCGACCTGGAGGTAGGCGGCGGTGGCGCCCTCGCGGGCGGCCTGCCGGGCGAGCGCGCCCATGACGGCCAGGGCGAGGCCGCGCCGCCGGTGCGACGGTATGACCTCGACGGCCCCGAAGAGCGCCCACGGCCCGTCCACGACGGCCCGCCCGATGGCGCCGGGGGTGCGGGCGAACCAGACGGAAGGACCGCCGGTGACGACGGCGAGTGCCGCGTCCGCAAGGTCCCCTGTGCGGTGGTAGGCGGCCAGCCAGTCCGCGTCGGGGGTGCGGGACAGGGCGACGGGCTCGGCTGCGTCCGGCAGCAGGGTCAGCGGCGCGAGCGGCGCGGTCCTGACGAGCGTGTCGGCCTCGCGTGCCCATCCGCGGTCGGCGGCCCCTGCGGCGTACGGCGAGGAGTCGGGCAGCTGGAGGTACGGGGTCGCGCCGCGTTCGCCGTACCAGCGTTCGACTTCGGCGAGCGCCTCGTCGAGCGGCAGCCCGGGGTCGCCGACGGCCAGCACGGAGTTGGCACGCCGGGTGAAGCCGCCGGCATACCGGAGGGTCCAGTCGCCGAGCGGTGCGGTCTCGGTCGCGGGCCACGCCCGGGCGGCGACGGCGTCGAGTTCCCCGTCCGTCACAGCCGGAACAGCGGCCCCGCGCCGGACCGGTGCGGGAGGGACGACCTTGCCGGCCACGAGGGCGGATTCCGCGATTCGGACGGATTCGCCGGTCCTGCGCGTGATCTGCACCACTCCCTCGTCCCAGGATGCGAGAACACCGACCGTATCGGTGAACGTGGGGCGCCCGTCAGTGACATCCGCCAACTGCCGCACGGATACACGTTTTCCCACGTCAACGGGGGTGATACGGACTTCGAGTCGCGCACCGGCCGAGAAATCCGCTGGCATGCGTGCCCCTCCTGTTCGGTTCGTGCCCAGGAACGGAGATACTAGGTGCGGGCATCGACGACGCCGCGCTCCCGCGCGAGATGAGCCCTATCGAGGAGGAACGACAGCGTGACCTACGTCATCGCGCAGCCTTGTGTCGACGTCAAGGACAAGGCGTGCATCGAAGAGTGCCCGGTCGACTGCATCTACGAGGGCGCTCGGTCCTTGTACATCCACCCGGACGAATGTGTCGACTGCGGCGCGTGCGAACCGGTCTGCCCGGTTGAGGCCATCTTCTACGAGGACGACACTCCTGAGGAGTGGAAGGACTACTACAAGGCGAATGTCGAGTTCTTCGACGAGCTGGGCTCTCCCGGCGGCGCGTCGAAGCTCGGACTGATCGAGCGCGACCACCCCTTCATCGCCGAGCTGTCCCCGCAGAACCAGTAACGCACCAGGTACGCACCACCCTGCACCAGGTACGAAAGCCAGCACGCCGCGCCCCGAGGGCGTCTTCCGCCACGGCCCCGTACGCGCCGCAGCGCCGTACGGGGTCGTGGCGTACCGGCAGGACTCTGAGAGTGTGAGCACGTGAGTATTTCCGCCCGTCTGCCGGTCTTCCCGTGGGACCGCCTGGAGCCGTACAAGGCGGCCGCCGCCGCGCACCCCGACGGCGCCGTGGACCTCTCTGTGGGCACCCCCGTGGACCCGGTGCCCGAGGTGGTCAGGCAGGCGCTCACCGCCGCCGCCGACAGCCCCGGCTACCCGCTGACGTACGGCACCGCAACGCTGCGCGCCGCCGCCGCGGACTACCTGCGCACCTGGCACGGCGTGGCCGTCGCCGACCCGCGGCACGTGCTGCCGCTGATCGGCTCCAAGGAACTCGTCGGCTGGCTGCCGACGCTGCTCGACCTGCGCGAGGGCGACCAGGTGGGCTACCCCGAGCTGGCCTACCCGACGTACGAGATCGGCGCGCTGATCGCCCGCGCCGAGCCGGTCACCTACCGCGACCCGGTCGCCGAGCTGGACCCGGCGCGGGTCAGGCTGCTGTGGCTCAACAGCCCCTCCAACCCCACCGGGCAGGTGCTGGGTGCCGCGGAGCTGCGCCGCGTCGTCGGCTGGGCGCGCGAGCACGGCATCCTCGTGGTGTCCGACGAGTGCTACATCGAACTGGGCTGGGAGGGCACGGAGCCGGTCTCGGTGCTGCACCCCGACGTCTGCGGCGACAGCCACGACGGACTGGTCGCCGTCCACTCGCTGTCCAAGCGGTCCAACTTCGCCGGCTACCGCGGCGCCTTCCTGGCCGGCGACCCCGCGGTCGTGGCGGAACTCCTGGCGGTGCGCAAGCACGCCGGCATGATCGTGCCGCAGCCCGTCCAGGCCGCGATGGCCGCGGCGCTCGGCGACCGCGCCCACGCGGTCGAGCAGAAGCAGCGCTACGCCCGCCGCCGCACCGCCCTGCGCACCGCACTCGAAGGGGCCGGCTTCCGCATCGAGCACAGCGAGGCCAGCCTCTACCTGTGGGCGACCCGCGGCGAGCCCTGCTGGGAGACGGTGGCCGACCTGTCCAAGCGCGGCATCCTGGTGGCCCCCGGCGAGTTCTACGGCCCGGCAGGAGCGGAATTCGTCCGCGTGGCCCTGACGGCGACCGACGAGCGCGTGGCCGCGGCGGTGTCCCGGCTGGCCTGACCGCCTGCGCGCCCGCTAGGCCGTGTTGTGGAAGTCCCGCCTGCCCCGCGACGCCTGGCACGCACGCTCGCTGCGTTGTCGGAGTCGTCCGAGTAGGCCCACTACGAGGACGACCCTCCGCCTTGCGATCGCACGCACCAGACGCCGCGGGGCCCGCCCTGTGGGCGGACGGCGCTACTTCCAAAACACGGCCTAGCCCAGGGGGAGGGCTTTCAGCGGGAGCTGGTCGGTGGCGGGCAGCGCGCCGGTGTTCGGCAGGGCGCCGTTCACCGGGAGGGACTCGGCAGTGGCGCCGACGATGCGGCCCGCCGCGTCGGTGGCCTGCGCGGCGCTCGCGGAGCCCAGCGAGGCGCCCTTGAGCGTGGCGCCGTCCAGGGCGGTCAGGCCGCCCACCGCCGGGCCGGGCGCGGCGGCGTGCACGGCCCCCGCGGCGACCAGCGGTGCGGCCGCGGCACCGACCAGCAGGGCGGCCCGGGCGATCCGGCGCGGGAGGGGGAGGGACATGGCGCTCCTTGCGGCGAGTGGTCTCCAACAACGCCGTGACTATCGGCGGGCGGGCCGTAAGGTTGCGGTCGCACAAGGTAAAGAATGCGCAATGCGTCGCATAATACGCATGCGGCACAACGGATATAACGGACGGCCGATATGACCCGGCCGGCACCGTGAAAGAACGTCACACCCCAGGCCGGACAGCGGAATCGGCGAACGGCTCGGCAATGCGCCGCCCACCGTACGCCCGGCGCCGGGAAAACCCCTCCCGGGTGACGGCGGGCACTACTGCGCGACGGTGATCCGTACGAATCCGCCGCCGGCACCGTCGGACTTCCCGCCCGCGTCCTCCGCCGCCTTGCGCCACCCGCTGCCGGAGCGCTCCGCCCGCCACTCCATGCCGGCGAAGGACACCGCCTCGACCCTGAGGTCGTGCGCGTGCGCCACCGACCACTGCGCCAGCTGCCAGCCCCGGCGGACCGTGTCCCCCGCGGCCCCGCCGCGGGCCGGAGCGGCCGGCACGCCCACCGTACGGGCCGGCTCACCCGCCGTCCTCGGCCGCGCCCCCGAGCCGAACTCCCGCTTCAGCGACGTGGCCACCACCGCGGTGTCGCCGGGCGCACCGCCCGCACTGTCCGCCCGGTCCGCACCCGTCGTACAGCTCAGCGCACCCGCCTTGCGGCCGACCAGCACCGCCGTGAGCAGCGTGGCGTCCGCCTCGTGCTTCGCGTACGCGTCCGGGTAGCCGCTCTTCTGCACCTTCTGCGCCGCCACGGTCAGGGGCAGGCCCGTGTAGCCCTTGATCTTGACCAGCCGGTCGTAGAAGGCGTTCGTCGAGTACACCGGGTCCTGCACCTGCTGCACGGTGCCCCAGCCCTGCGACGGGCGCTGCTGGAACAGCCCCAGCGAGTCCCGGTCCCCGTGGTCCAGGTTGTCAAGGCGGGACTCCTGCAAGGCCGTTGCCAGCGCTATCGTCACCGCGCGCTCCGGCAGTCCGCGGGACGTGCCCACCGCGGCGATGGTCGCGGCGTTCGCGGCCTGCGACTGCGTCAGCTCCAGGGTCACGTCGTCCGAGGTGACCTTGCAACCCGCTTCCTGCGGGGACTTTTCGGTGAAGTGGTAGGCGGCATACGCGGCCGCCGCCAGCACCACCAACGCACTCAGCGTGCAGCTCGCGATGCGGCGTGGTCTTCTCGCCGAAGCGGCCCCTGACGTCGACACATCCCGACCCTACCGGCTCCCCGCCCCGCCCTCGCGCCGCCTGGCGCCCGCCGGCCCGCCTCCCCCCGGTGGGGGCTTGTCGCGCAGTTCCCCGCGCCCCTGAGGTCCTGCCCCTTGCGGTGGCGTTGCTTCCTCTCCGCCCGTTCGGGCTGGGCGCGCAGTTCCCCGCGCCCCTGAAAAACGCTCACCCTCCCCGGCAGACGGCACCCCCTGAAAACGCTCACCCTCCTGCGCCGAAGGCGCCCCCTGAAAACGCCAGCTTTGCGGGAAGGGGACAACACCCAGGGGCGCGGGGACCTGCGCGACAAGCCACGACGCACCGGAAGGTGCGAGCTCACCGCAGGTGGCAATCACCTGGGGGCGCGGGGAACTGCGCGCCCAATCACGACGCACCGGAAGGTGCGAGCTCACCGCAAGGGGCAATCGCCCAGGGGCGCGGGGAACGGCGCGACAAGCCACCGCGGTGCTGAGGCCGATCGCCCACCGCAAGGGGCAAATACCCCAGGGGCGCGGAGCGCCTAGAGTGCGGAGGTATGGGACGCGGACTTGACCTCAAGACAGATGTGGCCGTCCTGACGGCAACCCTCGTGGATGTACCGTCGGTGAGCCGTGAGGAGAAACCGCTCGCCGACCTGATCGAGCAGGCCCTGCAAGGGCACCCCCACCTCACCGTGGACCGCGACGGCGACGCGGTGGTCGCCAGGACGGACCTCGGCAGGGCCGAGCGCGTCGTCCTGGCGGGCCACATCGACACCGTCCCGATCGCGGACAACGTGCCCTCCCGCCTGGAGGGCGACGTCCTGTGGGGGTGCGGAACGAGCGACATGAAGGCGGGCGTCGCGGTCCAGCTGAAGCTGGCGGCCGCGCTCACCGACCCCAACCGCGACCTGACCTTCGTCTTCTACGACGCCGAGGAGATCGCGGCCGAGTTCAACGGCCTCAAGCGGCTGGTGGAGCACCACCCGGACTGGCTGGCCGGGGACTTCGCGGTGCTGATGGAGCCGACCGGCGGCCGGGTGGACGGCGGCTGCCAGGGCACCTTGCGGGTGCGGGTGGAGACGACGGGGCGCCGCGCGCACTCGGCCCGCAGCTGGCTGGGGGAGAACGCGATCCACAAGGCGGCGCCGGTCCTGGCGCGGCTGGCCGCGTACGAGCCGCGCCGGGTGGAGATCGACGGGCTGACGTACCCCGAAGGGCTGAACGCCGTGATGATCGAGGGCGGCCACGCGGGGAACGTGATTCCCGACACGTGCGCGGTCACCGTGAACTACCGCTTCTCACCGGACCAGAGCGAAGCGGAAGCCCTGGAGCGGGTCCGCGGTGTCTTCGACGGCTTCGACGTGGTGCTCACCGACAGCGCGCCCGGGGCGCTGCCCGGCCTGTCGCACCCGGCCGCCGCGGCCTTCGTCGCGGCGATCGGCACCGCTCCCGCGGCCAAGGAGGCCTGGACGGACGTGGCGCGCTTCTCCGCGCTCGGCATTCCCGCGGTGAACTACGGCCCCGGCGACCCGACGCTGGCGCACACCCGCGAGGAGCACGTGGAGGTCGGGGCGATCCGCGAAGCGGAGCGCAAGCTGACCGCCTGGCTGACCTCCTGAGCGGAGGATCACCCAAACGGCAGGCAACCGAACTGGGGTGCGCCCGGGTCCTTCCTCCCGGCATGGTGTGATCGGAAACGTCCGGTTCGGGACGTGGGGGAGGGGCGCCGGGTCGTGGGACTGACCAGCGGGTGGTTCGCCGCGCTGCTCATCGCGGCGGCGGTGGCGGCGGTTGCCGGTGCGGTGCTGCTGTGGCCGAGGACGCGCGGGCCGCGCGTCCTGCAGGTGGTCCTGCGGATCGGCATGATCGTGATGTGCCAGGTCACCGCGATACTCGTGGTGATGGTGACGGTGAACAACGAGTACGGCTTCTACGCCTCGTGGGACGACCTGCTCGGCCATGCCAACTCCGGCGGCGCGACCCGGCAGGCGGGACGGTCCGGCCCCCCGGCGCCCGAGGTGCCGGACTACGGCGTGAAGTTCGCCTCGTACTCGCAGGGCTTCGAGCGGGCCACCGTCCACGGGTGGGAAAGCGGAACGAAGGGCGACGTCATCGTCTGGCTGCCGCCGCAGTATGCCAAGCCGGAGTTCGCGCACACCCGCTTCCCGGTCATCGAGGTGCTGCACGGCATACCCGGCACCCCGCACAGCTTCCTGCGCGGGATGCGGCTGGGCCAGATCATGCAGGACCAGATCAGTGCGGGCCGGGCCGAGCCGGCGATCCTGGTGCTGCCGACCATCACCCCCGACCGGGTCAACACCGGGTGCGCGGACGTCGCGGGCAAGAGCAAGGTCGAGACGTGGCTGACCCACGACGTGGTCAAGACGATCTCGCACAACTTCCGCACCCTGCCCGCGCCCCGCGGCTGGGCGGTGATGGGCATATCCACCGGCGGCTACTGCGCGGCCCGGCTGGCCCTTGAGCACCCCGAGACCTTCGCCGCCGGCGCCGCCCTGGCCCCCGACGACCCGTCCAAGGGGGTGCGCTCACCGCTGTGGCTGGCGCGCACCACGCACCCGGACACCCGGCTGCTGGTCGAGTCGAGCCTGCAGGACCGGGAGAGCCCGCCGAAGTTCGCCGACTGGATCACCGGGGCCGCCCAGGCGCCCACCGAGGTGAGCACCCTGGAGCTGAGCAGCGGCGGCCACAACTGGAACACCTGGGGCCGGATGTTCCCCGACGCCTTCACCTGGGTCAGCGCCCGCCTCGAAGCGCCGCGGGCGGTGCCTTTGGCCCCGTCCGCGGCACCCTGATGCGTAGGCTGCCGATATGACAGATGCACAAGGCGTCCCGGAAGACGCCCAGGAGGCGGCGGTCGCCGCGAACGCGGCCGCGGAGGAACTGCCGTACGGCAAGGGCTGGCCGGAGCGGCACACAGGACCGGTCGTGCGGCGGCGCGGCCAGGTGCAGACCGGCACCACCGACCAGCGGCTGCTGGACAGCCGCGGCCCGTCCGACTGGGTCCACGGCGACCCGTGGCGGGTCATGCGCATCCAGTCGGAGTTCGTCGAGGGCTTCGGCGCGCTCGCGGAACTC
Organism: Actinacidiphila bryophytorum; assembly: GCF_016916835.1. Taxonomy (GTDB): domain Bacteria; phylum Actinomycetota; class Actinomycetes; order Streptomycetales; family Streptomycetaceae; genus Actinacidiphila; species Actinacidiphila bryophytorum. The sequence goes on from NZ_JAFFIX010000041.1 coordinate 17,313, forward strand.
GGCCCCGCCGTGAGCGTCTTCGGCTCGGCCCGCACCCCCGCCGACTCGCGGGAGTACGAGGCCGGCGTCCGTATCGGCCGGGCACTGACCGAGGCGGGCTTCGCCGTGATCACCGGCGGCGGCCCCGGCGCCATGGAGGCCGCCAACAAGGGCGCCCTGGAGGCCGGCGGTGTCTCGGTCGGCCTCGGCATCGAGCTGCCCTTCGAGCAGGGCCTGAACCCCTACGTCGACATCGGCGTGAACTTCCGCTACTTCTTCGTCCGCAAGACGATGTTCGTCAAGTACGCCCGCGGCTTCGTCGTGCTGCCCGGCGGCTTCGGGACCCTCGACGAGCTGTTCGAGGCGCTGACCCTCGTGCAGACCAAGAAGGTCACCCGCTTCCCGATCGTGCTGTTCGGCACCGAGTACTGGGGCGGCCTGGTCCAGTGGATCCGCGGCAGCCTCATCGCCGAGGGCAAGGCGTCCGCGGCCGACCTGGAGCTCTTCCACGTCACCGACGACGTGGACGACGCGGTCGAGCGCGTCACCAAGGAGAGCGCGTAGCGCCCGCCCCGATCGGCTACGCCAGCCCGCGGCGGGCGACCGCGGGCGGGCGGTGGCCGGCGATCGAGGCCACCATCTCCAGCACCTGACGGGTCTCGGCGACCTCGTGCACCCGGTAGACCTGGGCGCCGAGCCACGCCGAGACCGCCGTGGTCGCCAGCGTGCCGATCAGCCGTTCCTTGACCGGGCGGTCCAGCGTCTCGCCGACGAAGTCCTTGTTGGACAGCGACACCAGCACCGGCCAGCCCGTCGTCACCATCTCCGGCAGCCGCCGGGTCGCCTCCAGCGAGTGCCGGGTGTTCTTCCCGAAGTCGTGCCCCGGGTCGATCATGATCGCGTCCCTGCGCACCCCCAGGTCCACCGCCCGCTCGGCCAGCCCGCAGGTCACCCGCAGGATGTCGGCCATCACGTCCTCGTAGCCGACCCGGTGCGGCCGGGTCCGCGGCTGCGCGCCGCCCGCGTGCGTGCACACCAGGCCCACCCCGTGCCGCGCGGCCACCTCGGCGAGCCGGGGGTCGACACCGCCCCACGCGTCGTTGAGCATGTCCGCGCCCGCCGCGCACACCGCCTCGCCGACCTCGTGCCGCCAGGTGTCCACGCTGATCACCACGTCCGGGTGGCGGCGGCGCACCTCGCCGACGAAGGCGGCCGTACGGCGGATCTCCTCTTCCGCCGACACCTCCGCGCCGGGACCCGCCTTCACCCCGCCGATGTCGATGATCGCGGCGCCCTCGGCGACCGCGAGCGCGACCCTTTCGAGGGCCGGTTCGTCGGTGAAGGTGGCGCCCTGGTCGTAGAACGAATCGGGCGTACGGTTCACGATCGCCATGATCACCGGCTCCCGCTCGCCGAATTCCCGGGTGCCCAGCCGAAGTGCCACTGCCGCTCCTCATCTCAGACTCATGCGATCGTGGCACGATCGTGCCTGACATGGACGGCCTGACGACCCACGGCAGGCCCTGAGGTGCCGGACTCCGGGAGATCGACGTGTTCTGGTTCATGCTCATCGCGCTGGTCGCGGTGGTCGCCGCGGTGGCAATGGCCGTACTGGGCGACGGCGGCCCGCTGCGGGACGCCGGCACCGACCGGCTGGACGACAGGCTGCCGGCCGACCGCCCGCTGATCCGCTCCGACATCGACGCGGTGCGGCTGCCGACGGCGGTACGCGGCTACCGCATGCTCGACGTCGACGAGGTGCTCGACCGGCTCGGCGCGGAACTGGCCGAGCGGGACGCGCGCATCGCCGAGCTGGAGTCCTCGCTGGCCGGTGTGCACGCGGGCGGCTCCACGATGTCCCTGCACAAGCAGGAGCCCCCGGCCTCCGAGGAGCAGGGCGGCGCCGGTGAGTGAGCCCGTCGGGGTCGTCGTCGGCGAGGACGGGCTCGCCCGCTGCCCGTGGGGCCTGTCCACGCCCGACTACGTGGCCTACCACGACCAGGAGTGGGGCAGGCCCGTCCACGGCGACGACGCGCTCTTCGAGCGGGTGTGCCTGGAGGCCTTCCAGTCCGGCCTGTCCTGGATCACGATCCTGCGCCGCCGGGAGACCTTCAGGGCGGCCTTCAAGGGCTTCGCGATCGACGCGGTGGCGGACTTCACCGACGCGGACCGGGAACGGCTGCTCGCCGATCCCGGCATCATCCGCAACAGGGCCAAGGTCGACGCGTCGATCGCGAACGCCGCCGCCGCGCGGGCGCTGCGGGACGAGGGCGGCCTGGACGCTCTCGTCTGGTCCTTCGCCCCCGACCCGGCCACCCGCCCCGCCCCCCGCACCACCGCCGACGTCCCCCCGACGTCCCCGGAGTCCGTGGCCCTTGCCAAGGCCCTCAAGTCCCACGGCTTCCGCTTCGTCGGCCCGACCACGGCCTACGCCCTGATGCAGGCCTGCGGCCTCGTCAACGACCACCTGGCCGCCTGCTCAGCCCGCTGAGGGCCGCGTAGACGGGGGAGGGGGAGCGGTTCTCAGGGGCGCGTGGGGGTACCTCCCAGGCGAAGCTCTGGGGGAGAACGGAGGGCTCAGCCACGATGTACGAGCACGTGCGAAGGCCACCGCAAGTGGCACCCCCTGCGACCCCCCGCCCGGGGGAAGCGTGGGGTCACCGCCCCACGTAGACGGCGGCCCGCTTCTCCAGAAAAGCAGCCACCGCTTCGCGGTGGTCCGCGGAGCCGCCCGCCGCGGACTGCAGCTCGGCCTCGCGGTCCAGCGCCTCCGCGAGGGGGTGCGCGGCCGAGTAGGCCAGGGACGCCTTGATGGAGGCGTAGGCGAGCGTGGGGCCGGCCGCCAGCCGCCGGGCGGCGGCGAGCGCCTCGCCCGGCAGGTCCGCGGCCGGAACGACCCGGTTCGCGATGCCGAGCGCCTCGGCCTCCTGCGCGGACACCGAGCGCGGGAAGAGCATCAGGTCCGCGGCCCTGGACGGCCCGACCAGCCGCGGCAGGCTCCAGGACATGCCCGAGTCCGCGGACAGGGCGACACCGGCGAAGGCGGTGTTGAAGGACGCGGTGTCCGCGACGACGCGGAAGTCCGCCGCGAAGGCGAACCCGGCTCCGGCGCCCGCGGCGACCCCGTTCACCCCGGCGACGACCGGCTTCGGCATCGTCGCGATGGCCAGCGTGATCGGGTTGTAGTGCTCGGCGACCGTGGCCATGCCGCCGCCCGCCGCGAGCGTCGCGACGTGCTCCTTGAGGTCCTGGCCGACGCAGAAGGCCCGCCCGCTGCCGGTCAGCAGCACCGCCCTGACCGCCTCGTCCGCGGCCGCGGCCAGCAGCGTGTCCCGCAGTGCCACCTTGGTGCCGGTGTCGAGCGCGTTCATCGCCCCGGGGCGGTTGAGGGTGACGGTGGCGAGCCCGTCGGAGACCTCGTACAGCACGCTGTCGGCCATGGCAGTAACCCCTTCGTCGCGGCAACGGTCCTGGCCAGAATGCCGGACCCGCGGACCTGAGGTCATGTGACCTACGTCAAGTGTTTTCGTGCGCCGCCGGGACCCCCACGCCCGGCGCCGCACGGCCGCGGCGCCGAATTGACAGGTTTTGCGGGTGTCGATTGTGGAACGGAGTGCCACCGCTGTTGGTCATCGGGCAGGTGGATGCGGGATAATGGCCGAGAACCAATGTGTTCGAGTCCGAGCTGGTTTCAGGAAGGGGAACGAGCATGGCGGCCATGAAGCCGCGGACGGGTGACGGCCCGCTCGAGGTGACCAAGGAGGGGCGGAGCATTATTATGCGCGTTCCGCTTGAGGGCGGCGGGCGGCTTGTTGTCGAGCTGACCCCGGACGAGGCGGATGCCCTCGGCGATGCGCTGAAGAAGGCCATCGTCTGAGACCAGCGGTCCCCTGACATCGTCGCGGCCACGTACTCCGTGCGTGGCCGCGCCCCTTTTCCCGCGCCCCGGATGCCGGGCGCTCCGTGCGCCTTGCTACGGGCGCCGGACCGCGCACAGCAGACCGTCGTCGGTGGGGAGCAGGACCGGGGACAGCCGTGTGCTGTCCCGCACCGCCCGCAGCAGCTCGCGCAGGGTCAGCGACTCGGGGTCCTGGTGGGCGGCGTCCAGCGCGCGGCCCTGGGCGAAGGCGCCCTCGAAGCAGACGACGCCCCCGGGGCGCAGCAGGCGCAGCGACTCGTCCAGGTAGTCCAGGTACTCCAGCCGGTCGCCGTCGCAGAAGACCAGGTCGTAGGCGCCGTCGGTGAGGCGGGGCAGGACGTCGAGCGCGGCGCCGGGGATGAAGCGGGAGCGGTTCGCGGCGAAGCCCGCCTCCCGGTAGGCCTCGCGGGCCAGCTGCTGGCGGTCCGGCTCGGTGTCGACGGTGGTCAGCACACCGTCGTGGCGCATCCCGCGCATCAGGTGGATGCCGGAGACCCCGGTGCCGGTGCCGATCTCGACCACGTACTTGGCATTGCCCGCGGCGGCCAGCAGCCGCAGTGCCGCACCGGTGCCGGGGGAGACGGGCCGCAGTCCCGACGCGTGGGAGCGGGCGCGGGCGCGTATGAGGGCGTCGTCCTCGGCGACGAAAGCGTCGGCGAAGGCCCAGCTCGCCTGCCGGTTGCCGGTAATGGCCCTCTCCTCGTAGCCGACTGTGCCCGATGACTGTCCGTTGACCGTGTGGCCCCGCCCGGGCGACTGTATCCGTTGGGTCGGGGAACCCGCTGATGGGACTGCGCGTTAGGCGGGGTGAAGGCACAAGGGCGGGAGTGCTCGGCGTCGGATCGGGTTCCCGGCCCGGAGGCAGCACTGCATTTATCCGGAGCTAACGGGCGAGGTGGATATGGTAGAGGCTCTACTGGACACCACCAGAGCCGACAGGGGAGGTGCGGCTGCGGCCGGTGACCGGAAGGTGCTCACGCGCTTTCGATGGTCGGCCGGACAGCCGAAATCCGTGACCAAGACTGCTGATGACAGTTCACGCGACAACGACTCCTCGACCGCGACTTTCGCCACCGACGGGGACCCTCAGGCGTGGACGCCTCCTTCCTGGGAGGAGATCGTCAGCACGCACAGTGCCCGGGTGTACCGGCTGGCCTACCGGCTGACCGGCAACCAGCACGACGCGGAGGACCTCACGCAGGAGGTCTTCGTCCGGGTGTTCCGCTCCCTGTCCACCTATACGCCCGGCACCTTCGAGGGCTGGCTCCACCGCATCACCACCAACCTCTTCCTCGACATGGTGCGGCGCAGGCAGCGCATCCGCTTCGACGCCCTCGGCGACGACGCGGCCGAGCGACTGCCCAGCCGCGAACCGTCCCCCGCGCAGCACTTCAACGACACCCACTTCGACGCGGACGTCCAGCAGGCGCTGGACACCCTCGCACCGGAGTTCAGGGCCGCCGTGGTGCTCTGCGACATCGAGGGGCTGTCGTACGAGGAGATCGCGGCGACGCTGGGCGTCAAGCTGGGCACGGTGCGGAGCCGGATCCACCGGGGCCGCTCCCACCTGCGCAAGGCTCTGGAGCACCGGGCACCCGGTGCCCGGCCGGTTCCCGCGCTCGCCGCCGCCGTACCCGAACCTGGCCTGGAGGGCGGGAGAGCGTGAGCACCAGCGGTTCAGGCGAGCAGCGCGCACATCGCATCGCGCCCGCCGAGCAGCACCTGGGCGACCGGCTCGCCGCGTTCGTCGACGGCGAGCTGGCCGACGACGCACGCGACCGGGTGCAGGCCCATCTGGCCACCTGTGCGCAGTGCAAGGCGGCCGCCACCGAGCAGCGCCGCCTCAAGAGTGTCGTGGCGTCCACCGAGCTGCCCGCGATCTCCGCGGGGCTGCTCGCCAGGCTCCAGGGCCTGGCCGCCTGCGGCTCCAAGGACGGCGACGACGGCCCCTTCGACGGCCGCGGCGCGCTGGACGGCCACGACGTCCACGAGGTGCCGCAGGGCGACCGGCGCGGCCCCTTCGACGGCGGCCTGCTCGACTCCGGCGTCTTCGGCTCCGGGGGCCGCCGTCAGATGTCCTACCTGACCCCCGCCCGCGACCTGCTGGCGCCCGGCGACGGCAGGGGCGCCCGCGGCTTCCGCATCCACGAGATGGCCCGCACCCTCACCGGTGCCGAGCCCGTCGCCCCCGGCCCGCTGGACGGCCCCGCAGACCCCCGTGGCGGCGCCACCGCCGCCCGCGCGGCCGCCCAGGCCTCCCGCGGCAGGCGGTTCGCCTTCGCCGCCGCAGGGGCCTTCTCGATGGCCGCCATCGCCCTCGGCGGCGCCCTTCCGATGGAGGCCGGCGTGGACGGCAGCGCCCACCCCGACGACGGCCCGGCGGTCACGCCGTTCAGCGCCGCCGACTCGGTCTCCGACACCCACGGCACCACCCCGCGCGACCTGCTGGACGCGCGCGAGGAGCGCCGGCTGCGGCAGGTGAGCGTGCCGCTGCCCGGCAGCCTGGCGTCCGCGGCCTCCGTGGCGTCCGTCACCTCGGTGGCCCTCGCCGGCGCCCAGGCGACCCCCGGCGCGCTCCCGGCAGGGGCGTTCGACACGAGCCGCCCCCCGGTGCTGAACGGCTCCGCGGACAGCTCAGCGGCACTGCACTGAGACGCGACCTTCACCCTGCGGCGACGTACTGTTGGCCGCAGCCACTCCCGCTCCGCGCGGGCGGGCAGGTAACGTAAAGTCCGCCGGACTCAGCCCTCCCGGCGGCGGACGTCCCAAGGAGCTGCAAGGTGTTCTTCGACATAGGCCCGCTTGAGCTGGTCGCGCTCGTGGTCCTTGCCGTGCTCGTCTTCGGACCCGACAAGCTGCCGAAGGTCATCCAGGACACGATGGCCTTCATCCGCAAGGTGCGGGAGTTCTCGGACAGCGCCAAGGAGGACATCCGGCGGGAACTCGGCCCGGAGTTCAAGGACTTCGAGTTCGAGGACCTCAACCCCAAGACGTTCATCCGCAAGAACCTGATGAACGACGAGGACGAGTACGGCCTCAAGGAGCTGCGGGACCTGGGCAGCAGCCTGGACCTGCGCAAGGAGATGGCCGAGGTCACCGACGCGGTCAACGGCGTCGAGACGCCTGCCTCCGGCGTCCGCAAGGCCGGCACCGCGACCGCCGCCGCGTCCGGCACGCCCGGGCCGACCACGCCCGACCGGCTGCGCAAGCGCGAGCAGTTGGACGAGGACGAGCCGCCGCCCTTCGACGCCGACGCGACCTGAGACGGTGCCCTTGTGTCGGTGTTCCACTGCCGTCCCACCGCGGGTCCCGAAGTCAACCGGATCAGGGTTTTTCGCCCGATCGAGTGATCATTGTCCATGTGTTCGCCGTCACCCCGCGCCGTTTCTGCCCCCGAACCCACCCAGGGTCGGGCAAGATGGCGAGTCGCCCAGAAGGGCAATGAGGAGGCGCGACCCAAATGGAGACGAAGACCGGTTCGGCACAGGGGGCGGTCGACGGCTACTTGATGGCCGACTTCCCGTGGTACGGGCTGGACGAGGCGTTCACCGGACGCCGCTGGCTGCACACGGTCGGGGCGAGCGGGGACGGCACGGTCGAATACGGCTCGATAGGGCATGGTGACGAGCCCACGCTCAAGGCCGACCCCGCCGACGAGTCGCTGAAGTTCGCGGTCGTCATGACGGTGGCGCAGCGCCCAGGGCGGCGCACCGCGGACGGCACCGGGCTGCTGGAGGCCACGTCGGTCTCCTCCGCGGCATGGCTCGCAGGCTCGGGTCTGCTCGCGTGCACCTGGCCCACCACGATGGAGCGGGCGCTCCGCCAGGACTGGCTCGACCAGCAGACCGCCACGGCGTGGGAGCTGGCCGACGACCTCGCAGGCCCCGGGTGGGCCGCGCTCACCCTCCCGGTCGACGGCGAGCCGACGCCCTTCCACTACCGCGAGTCCGAGTACGGCTGGGTCCTCGCGGGCTCCGCCCGCGGCGTCCACCTCGGCGCGTTCGGGCGCGGCATAAGCGCATACGGGCTGGCCTTGGCGGCCATCCCCGACATCCGCGCTTACGAGGGCGCGTAGCGCCTTCCCCGGGGGCGCCGCCCCACCAGCCCCCGCGGGCCGCCCCCGGGCCTTCCCACCTCCGTGGCTTGTCGCGCAGTTCCCCGCGCCCCTTCAGGTCCTGCCACTTGCTGTGGGCCCGCACCATTCGGTCCGTCGTGGTTGCGCGCGCAGTTCCCCGCGCCCCTGAAAAACGCTCATCCTCTGCGGCAGAGGGCACCCTCAGGGGCGCGGTCCCGGTCAGAACTTGTTGCGGGGGGTGATGCCCAGGGACATGCCGGAAAGGCCTCGCGCACGCGAGGTGAGCTTGGAGGCGATGCCCCGCAGCGCCGAGCCGGCGGGGGACTCGGGGTGGGCCAGGGCGACGGGGCGGCCGTCGTCGCCGCCTTCGCGGAGGCGGACGTCGATCGGGATGCGCCCCAGGACGGGGACCGTCGCACCGGTCGTACGGGTGAGGCCTTCGGCGACCCGGTCGCCGCCACCCGTGCCGAAGACGTCGACGATCTCGTCGCAGTGCGGGCACGGCATGCCCGACATGTTCTCGACGACGCCGACGATCTTCTGGTGGGTCTGCACCGCGATGGAGCCCGCGCGCTCGGCGACCTCGGCCGCGGCCTGCTGCGGGGTCGTCACGACCAGGATCTCCGCGCCCGGCACCAGCTGGGCCACCGAGATCGCGATGTCACCGGTGCCGGGCGGCAGGTCGAGCAGCAGCACGTCCAGGTCGCCCCAGTAGACGTCGGCGAGGAACTGCTGGAGTGCCCGGTGGAGCATGGGGCCGCGCCACACCACGGGCGCGTTGCCCGGGGTGAACATGCCGATCGAGATGACCTTCACACCGTTCGCCGACGGCGGCATGATCATGTTCTCGACCTGCGTGGGCCGCCCCTCGGCCCCGAGCATGCGCGGCACGCTGTGCCCGTAGATGTCCGCGTCCACCACGCCGACCTTCAGGCCGTCCGCGGCCATCGCCGCGGCCAGGTTGACCGTCACCGAGGACTTGCCGACGCCGCCCTTGCCGGAGGCCACCGCGTAGACCCGGGTCAGCGAGCCGGGCTGGGCGAAGGGGATCTCCTTCTCGGCCTGCCCGCCGCGCAGCGTCGCCGCCAGCTCGCGGCGCTGCTCGTCGCTCATCACGTCGAGTGCCACCCGCACCGCGGTGACCCCGGGAACGGCCGCCACGGCCGTCTGGACGCGCTCGGTGATGGTGTCCCGCATGGGACAGCCCGACACCGTCAGATAGACGGTCACGGCGACCGTGCCGTCCTCGGCGATGTCCACCGACTTGACCATGCCGAGGTCGGTGATCGGCTTGTGGATCTCCGGGTCGTTCACCGTGCCGAGCGCGGCGCGCACGGCCTCGTCGGTCGGTGTGGCGGTGGGCGCGGTGCCCGAGCCGTACGTGGTGGTAGCCATACGTTGATGGTACGGCGGCGGCCGCGGGCCGATCAGCGGCCCCGGCCGTCGGCTTCGTCACCCCCGGCCGGGTGGTGCGCGGCGCGCTCCTCGATCTCCTTGAGCAGGTCCTGCAGCTCCGACCTGATCCAGTCCCGGGTGGCGACCTCGCCGAGGTTGACCCGCAGCGCGGCGACCTCCCGGGTCAGGTACTCGGTGTCGGCGATGCTGCGTTCGTTCTGCTTGCGGTCCTGTTCGAGGTTGACCCGGTCGCGGTCGTCCTGCCTGTTCTGCGCCAGCAGGATCAGCGGGGCCGCGTAGGAGGCCTGCAGCGACAGCATCAGGGTCAGGAAGATGAAGGGGTAGTTGTCGAAGCGCAGCGCTTTGGGCGCGAAGACGTTCCACAGCACCCACAGGATGATGATGACCGTCATCCACACGATGAAGCGCCCGGTGCCCAGGAAGCGGGCGATGCGCTCGGAGAACTTGCCGAAGGCCTCCGGGTCGTAGGCGGGCAGCCACCTGCGGCGGGAGGCGCGCGGCTGGTCCAGGCGCACCCGGGGCCTGGGGGCCGCGGTGGCGCCCGCGGGGTGCCGGCCGGTGACGTTGCGCTCGCGGTCCTCAGCGGCCATCGGTGTTCTCCGTCACGGGCCCGAGGTGCTCGGCGCCGCGCAGCTCGGTCTCCCGCCAGTCCTCGGGCAGCAGGTGGTCGAGCACGTCGTCCACGGTGACCGCGCCCAGCAGCGACCCGCTCTCGTCCACCACGGGGGCGGAGATCATGTTGTACGTGGCCAGGAAGCTGGTCACCGCAGGCAGCGCCGTGCCGGGGGCCAGCGGCTGCAGGTCGGTGTCCACGATCGAGCCGAGCAGGGTGAAGGGCGGGTCGCGCAGCAGCCGCTGGAAGTGCACCAGGCCCAGGTACTTGCCGGTCGGCGTCTCGTCCGGCGGGCGGCACACGTAGACCTGGGCGGCCAGCGCGGGGGACAGGTCGGGGTTGCGGATCCTGGCGAGCGCGTCGGCGACGGTCGCGTCGGGCCGCAGCACGATCGGCTCGGTCGTCATCAGGCCGCCCGCGGTGCGCTCCTCGTACGACAGCAGCCGCCGTACGCCCGCCGCGTCCTGCGGCTGCATGAGGGTCAGCAGCCGCTCCTGCTCGTCGGCCGGCAGCTCGGCCAGCAGGTCGGCGGCGTCGTCGGGGTCCATGGCCTCCAGGACGTCGGCGGCCCGCTCCTCCTTGAGCTTGCTGAGGATCTCCACCTGGTCGTCGTCCGGCAGCTCCTCCAGGACGTCGGCGAGCCGGTCGTCGTCGAGTGCGGCGGCGACCTCCCCGCGGCGCTTGGGGGACAGGTGGTGCAGGACGTTCGCGAGGTCGGCGGGGCGCAGCTGCTCGAAGGTCGCGACCAGGTTCTCCGCGCCCTGGCCGTCCTCCGCCAGCCGGAAGCCGGTCACCGCGGACCAGTCGACGGTGAGCGTCTCGCCCCCCCGTCGCCCGCCACCGCCTTTCCAAGGAAGCGCTGCGCGCACCCCTCCTGATCGGCGCAGGGCGCCGCCCTTGCCGCGGCGGATGAAGACCTTGTCGATCTCCCAGTCGCGGCGGGCGGGCAGCTGGACCATCGACACGTCGAGCACGGTGACCTCCTCGCCCGCGTCCTCGCCGGTGGTCGCGCTGGTGGCGCCGCCGCCCTGCGGCAGCCAGCGCAGCCTGCGGTCCAGCAGTTCGCCCAGCACCAGGGTCTCGGTGGGGCGCTGCTCGAAGCGCCGCATGTTCACCACGCCCGTGGTGATCACCTGTCCGGACTCCACCCCGGTCACCCGGGTCATCGGCAGGAAGATGCGGCGCCTGCTGACCACCTCGACCACCAGGCCGAGCACCCGCGGCGGACGGCCGCCGACCCGCAGCATCACCACGACGTCGCGCACCCGGCCGACCTGGTCGCCGTTGGGGTCGAAGACGGCGACACCCGACAGGTGCGACACGAAGACCCGGGGCGCGCCTGCGACCATCGCGTCCTCCCTCGGGCCGGTCGTCTTCCCAGGCCAGGCTACTCCGAGTCGATCTTGCCCGCCCTGCGGGGTGCTCGCCGGGGGTACGCTGCGGTAGCTTCTGCCACGCACGCAGCCGCCGTCCGACGAGGAGTCGAGTCCACGTGTATCACGGTCGCAGGACCGCCGCCGTCCTCGCCGCCGTCGCCGCGGCCCCGCTGCTGGGCGGCTGCCTCGGGCTCGGCGGCGACCCCGACGCCGGGACGAACGGCGTCGCCAAGCTGCCCGCCGCGACCATCGAGCAGAAGGCGGGGGCCGCCGCGCAGGCCGCGCCCGCGGTACGGCTGACCGGCACCGTGGTCAGCAACGGGCAGACCTACCGGCTGGACATGCGGCTGCGCGCCGACGGCGGTGTCGGCGAGGTCACCACCAAGGGCGACACCTTCCAGCTGCTGCGGGTCGGCGACGACCTCTACCTCAAGGCGGGCGCCGACTTCTACGGCACCGGCGACGACAAGGACAGCCAGGCCGCGGCTGCCAAGCTCAACGGCAAGTACGTCAAGGTGCCGCCGGGCGACCCGGCCTACCGGCAGTTCAGCGGCTTCACCGACAAGAAGGTGCTGCTCTCCGACCTGTTCGTGCTCGACGGCACGGTCGACGTCGGCGACCACCGCAAGGTCGGCACCACCAAGACCATCGAGCTGACCGGCTCGGGCGGCGGCAGCCTCGACGTCTCGCTCGTCGGCACCCCCTACCCGCTGCGCTACCAGCGGGCCGGCAACGCGGGGACGCTGACGCTGGTCGACTGGGGCGAGGACTTCACGCTCAAGGCGCCCGCCAAGTCCGAGGTCGTGGACTACGGCAAGACGGTGGGCGCGACCCCCGCGCCCACACCGACGCACAAGAAGTAGGCCGCGGCCTCAGCAGGCCTCAGCAGGCCTCAGCGGCGCGCTTTGCGGCGGGCCAGCAGCCGCGGCAGCCCGGCCGGCATCGGCTGCCGGGTGGTGGCCGGTGTGACCGGCGGCACGGCCGCCCCTGAACCGTCGGGCATCGCGCCCGGGTGCTCGGCCGGGTCGCCCTGCGGGGTCAGCCGGAAGAGCGTGCACTGCTCGGCCCAGCGGTCGGCGACGGTGTCGGCGTCCGCGGAGTTGAGCCGCTTGGTGCGCAGTTCGGCGACCGCCGCCGACCAGTCCTGCGAGCCCGGCGCGAGCACTTCGGCCCTGCCCTGCCAGCTGACCAGCCGGCCGCCCTTGTCCTTGCTGCGCACGGTCACCGACGCGGTGGCGCCGTCGGTGAGCCCGGCAGGCGCCGGCTGCTCGACGGGTCCGCCGCACAGGACGTACATCGCCCCGTCGATCCAGGCGTGCCACATGCCAAGGCCGTTCACCCAGACCAGGCCCGACTTCTTGGTGGCCTCCTCGATGAGGGCGGCGTACTCGCTCGTCATGCGCCAAGCCTAGGGTGCCGCGTCCGCCCGCTGGAATGACAGGTGCTCGGGGTCGCCATGGGCCTTACGCTGGTGGGCGCCGCCCGTACCGCCGTCCCGCACCCCCAGGAGCACCGTGACCGCCCCGCAGAGCACCTCCGCCGCGCTCCCGGTCCCGGGCATACCGGGCGCGGACCAGCCGCACACCGAAGCGGCGGCCTCGCGGGGCGCCGACTTCACGCTGCTGGCCGTCGCCGTCGCCGGGGTGTCGATGTCGGCGCCGCTGATAGCCGCGACCGCGGCCCCCGCACTGGCCATCGCCTTCTGGCGCAACGCCATGGCCGTCGGGGTGCTCAGCCCGGTCGCCCTGTGGCGGCACCGCGCGGAACTGCGCGGCATGGGCCGCAGGGCGCTCACCCTGTCCGGCTGCGCGGGCCTGGTGCTCGCCCTGCACTTCGGGCTGTGGCTGCCCAGCCTGACCATGACCTCGGTCGCCACCTCGACCGCCCTGGTCACCACCACCCCGATCTGGACCACCCTGATCCTGCGGCTGCGCGGACACCGCCCGCCGGCCCTGGTGTGGGCGGGCACCGCACTCGCCGTCGTCGGCGTGCTGATCCTCACCGGCATCGACATGTCCACCGACACCCGCGCCCTGGCAGGCGACGCCCTCGCCCTGGCCGCGGGCCTGGCCGCGGCCGTGTACATGCTGCTGGGCGCGGAGGTGCGGCGTACCGCGACGACGACCGCGTACACCTTCGTCTGCTACTCGACGACCGCCGTCGCCCTGCTCGGCGCCTGCCTGGTGTCAGGTTCGGCGCTCGGCGGCTACGACGGGAAGAGCTGGCTGAAGATCGCCGCCCTCACCGTCGTCGCCCAGCTCCTCGGGCACTCGCTGCTCAACCGCGTCGTGCGCGGGCTCGGCCCGTCCACCACCTCGACGGCGATCCTGCTGGAGACCCCGGGCGCGGCCCTGATCGCCGCGCTGTGGCTCGGCCAGACCCCGCCCGCCGCCGCGTATCCGGCGCTCGGCGTGATCCTCACGGGCCTTGCCCTGGTGATCCTCGCCGACCGCAGGAAGCGCGTGTGAGACTGCCGGGTCAGAGCCAGCCGTTGCGGCGGAAACCGCGGTGGATGGCGTAGCAGATGGCCAGGATCACGCACAGCACCGTCGGGTAGCCGAACCGCCAGCGCAGCTCCGGCATGTGGTCGAAGTTCATCCCGTACACGCCGGTGATCATCGTGGGCACGGCCAGGATCGCCGCCCACGCGGTGATCTTGCGCATGTCCTCGTTCTGCACCACGGTCGCCTGCGCCAGGTTGGCCTGCAGGATCGAGTTCAGCAGGTCGTCGAAGCCGGTGACCTGCTCGTGGACCCGGGCGACGTGGTCGGCGACGTCGCGGAAGTACTTCTGGATCTCCGGGTCGATCAGCCGCATCGGCCGCTCGCCCAGCATCTGCATGGGCCGCAGCAGCGGCGAGACCGCCCGCTTGAACTCCAGCACCTCCCGCTTGAGCTGGTAGATCCGGCCCGCGTCGCCGCCGCGCGAGGACTTGCCCGGCTCGGCGGAGAAGACGTCGATCTCCACCTCGTCGATGTCGTCCTGCACCGCGTCGGAGACCGCCAGGTAGTCGTCCACCACCTGGTCGGCGATCGCGTGCAGCACGGCCGAGGGACCCTTGGCCAGCAGCTCGGGGTCGTCCTCCAGGCGGTGCCGCAGCGCACGCAGCGAACCGTGGCCGCCGTGCCGCACGGTGATCACGAAGTACCGGCCGGTGAAGACCATCACCTCGCCGGACTCCACCACCTCGCTGGTCGCGGTCAGCTCCGCGTGCTCGACGTAGCGGATCGTCTTGAAGACGGTGAACAGCGAGTTGTCGTACCGCTCCAGCTTCGGCCGCTGGTGCGCGTGCACCGCGTCCTCCACCGCCAGCGGGTGCAGCCCGAACTCCTCGGCGATCCCCGCGAACTCCGCCTCCGTCGGCTCGTGCAGCCCGATCCACACGAAGCCGTCACTGCCGTCGCACTGGTCGGACGCCCGCCCGGCCCGCACCGTCTCCAGCGCGTCCCGCAGCCCGATGCTGTCGGTGCACCGCACCCCGTCGCGGTAGACCGCGCAGTCCACCACCGCGCTGGTGCCGGTGACCGCATCACGCGTCGGGCCGTAGTCGTACGACGCGGGGGACTTGCGCAGCGCGGGACGCACGACTGCGCGAAGATCACGGATCATCGACATGGCAAGCTCCTTCACGGACTGGCCGACGGCATCACGCCGCACCGAACTGAAACGCTGCTGTGGGGGTTCAGGCGATCAGCACGCGGTGATCGCCAGGCAGTTCAGGGCGCTCTTCCGAAGCGGGTACGCTCCGCGGGCGGGCCGTGGCAGGTCGCGTTTCACGGCATGACAGCCGGGTAAGGAACGCGAAGGGCTCAGCGGGTCACACCGCGGACGGGGCGGCGGCGAGGGAAGAGCGGCCGGTACTGCACGGTCGACTGGGATCCATGTCAGTCCCCACCTCCTCCGGCCGTTCCCCGCTGGGGGATGACGTACGCGAACGCCCCACCATAGCAAGCCCCGGTGGCGACGACGTCGCGCCTGACCCGATCCTTACGCGTTCTATGCTCGCCGCATGGGTGAAATCCTGGCACTTGTCGAGGCCCGGCTGCGGTCCGCCTTCGGCGAGCCCGACGCCCGCGCGGCCGTCACCTTCCTCGGCGCCGAGCGCATCGAAGTACTCCGCTTCACCCGCGACGACCTGGTGCGATACGCCACGCTCGGCATGTCAGCGCAACCCATGGCCGACCCCGTCGCCCCGCTCACCGACCCCTTGCGCGGGCCGCGCGCCGAACTCGTCCTCACCGTCGCGGCGGGCCGCGCCGACACCTCGGCGGTGCTCCGGCCGCTGGCCGTCTTCGCCGCGTCCCCCCAGGTCGAGGGAGTCGTCGTCGCCGCAGGGAACGCGATGGAACTCGGCGAGCCGCTCTGGCCGGGGGCGCCCTTCACCTCGGTCCTCGTCGCCGAGCCCGGCGGCCTCGTCGACGACCTCCCCCTCCCCGAGCCCCGCGACCCGGTCCGCTTCCACCCCCTCCTCCCGATGACCCCGAACGAAGCGGCCTTCAAACGCGCCCGCGGAGCCGAAGCGCTCCACGCCGCTTGGCTCATCCACGCCACCGACCTCCGCGACCCCCTCCGCGGCACGGTCCCCCTTACGTAAGGCGGCGCCCGATAGGGGCGCGGGGAACTGCGCGCCAAGCCCACCACCGGGGCGCGGGTCGTCACCGTCCGAAAGGGGCAATTCCTGTCGGAGCCGGACCACCGGCCGGTGGGTGGCTGGTCGCGCAGTTCCGCCCCCGCAGCTTCGCCTGGGGGTACCCCAGCGCCTCCTGGGGGTTGCCCTCTTCCGCGGAGGGTGAGCGTTTTCAGGGGCGCGGGGAACTGCGCGCCAAGCCGTCGACTGCGCGCGGGTCGTCACCGGCGGGAAGGGGCTGTTCGGGCCGGAGCCGGACCACCGGCGGGTGGGGGCTCGCGGCAGCGAGGTGGTGGCGGCGGGCCGCGATGACGGCGGCGCCCGTCACGGCCGCGCCGGCCGCGACGAGGAAGGGCACGTGGACGTCGGTCCACGACTCGATCTTGGGCGCGAGATACGGCGCCGCAGCCGCGGCGAACCAGCGGACGAAGTTGTAGCCGGCGGAGGCGACGGGCCTCGGCGCATCCGAGACCCCGAGCGCCAGCTCGGTGAACACCGTGTTGTTGACCCCGATGAACGCGCCGGAGGCGATCGTGCAGACGATCGCCGTGGCGTGCGACCCGTACCCGAGGACGACGAGGTCCGCGGCGAGCAGCAGCAGCGACCCGCCGAGCACCCGCAGCGGCCCGAACGCGGCCTGCAGCCGCGGGGCGATGAGCACGGAGAAGACGGCCAGCAGCACACCCCAGCCGAAGAAGACGGCACCGGACCGGTAGGGCGACATGTCGAGCACGAACGGCGTGAAGGCCAGCACCGTGAAGAAGGCGTAGTTGTAGAAGAAGGCCGACGCGGCGGCCGTCGCGAGCCCGCGGTGGCCGAGCGCCCGCAGCGGGTCGAGCAGCGAGGTGCGGGTGGCGGGCCTGGGCTGCTCCTTGAGGAAGAGCGAGATGGCCACGAAGCCGATGGCCATGAGCGCGGCGGTGCCGAAGAAGGGGTAGCGCCACTTCATGTCGCCGAGCACCGCCCCGAGCAGCGGCCCGCAGGCCATGCCGAGGCCGAGCGCGGACTCGTAGAGCAGGATCGCGGAGGCGGCACCGCCGGTGGCGGCGCCGACGATGACGGCCAGCGAGGTGGAGACGAACAGCGCGTTGCCCAGGCCCCAGCCGGCCCGGAAGCCGACGAGCTGGGAGACCGAGTCGGAGGTGCCGGCCAGGCCGGCGAAGACGACCACGAGGGCGAGCCCGGCCAGCAGCGTCTTCTTGCCGCCGATGCGGCTGGAGACGAACCCGGTGACGAGCATGGCGACCGCGGTGATCAGGAAGTAGCTGGTGAACAGCAGCGACACCTGGCTGGGCGTGGCGTCCAGGCCCTTGGCGATGGACGGCAGGATCGGGTCGACCAGGCCGATGCCCATGAAGGCGACGACGGCCGCTCCGGCGGTGGCCCACATCGCGGTGGGCTGGCGCAGCAGGCTCACCTTCTCGTGCGCCATGTCCTCGAAGCCTTCCGTGCGCTCGGCGCCGCCGCTGTCGTGCATGGCCCGGGTTCCCTCCGGTCGGGAAGTAGTTGCTGTCTACATGCACAGTAGGTTGGGTTTCGCAACTAATGCAACCTGCAGCTACTTCGCGGCCCGCCCGACCAGGCGACGGTGTCCCTCCGGACGGGTGATCGTCCTTGACGCGGGCACCAGGTCGGAGGACCGTGGGGATTTATGAGGGGCGAACCCAGTTGCCCGAAGTGCGGTGGCAGGGTCAGGGCGCCCGGCCTCTTCGCCGACTCCTGGCAATGCGATGTGCACGGCACCGTGTACCCGCTGCAGCCCGTCGTCCCGCCGAGCGTCGAAGGCCTCGGCGTGGTCGTCCACCGGGCGCAGGTACCGGTGTGGATGCCCTGGCCGCTGCCCGTCGGCTGGCTCTTCTCCGGGGTCGCCGCCGCCGGCGACGACCGCAGCGGCGGCCGGGCCACCGCGGTGGCCTGCTCGGGACCCGGACCCTTCGGCGGCCCCGGCGAGCTGATGCTGATCGCCGAGGAGCTGGGCGTCGGGCTCGGCGCCCGCTACGCCGGGATCGACGGCCCGGACCCCGGCCCCAACATGTGCGTCAACAAGCCGCCGCACGCCAAGGTGCTCGCCGCCGGCCGCCCGACCGCCCTGTGGCACGTCGGCGGCGCACCCGACGACCGCGTCGTCTTCGCGGGGGAGGCCCGCGGCCTGTGGCTGTGGGCCATCGTCTGGCCCGAGGAGACCGGGCTGCTGATGTACGACGAACTGGTCCTCACCGACCTGCGGGACGCCGGCGCCGAGGTCGACCTGCTGCCGTGCGGCGCACTGACCCCCAGGCTGCTGGCCTGACTCGCTGAAGGCCTGGGAATCGCAGGCCCGGGCGAACGCTATCCTTGGCTTCGTCCCTGTCCGCGCCGTCCCCGGGAGCCCGTGCCGTGCGCATCGACCTGCACACCCACTCCACGGCGTCCGACGGCACCGACACCCCCGCCGAGCTGGTACGCAACGCCGCCGCGGCCGGACTCGACGTCGTCGCGCTCACCGACCACGACACGGTCGGCGGCTACGCCCAGGCCACCGCCGCCCTCGCGGGCACGGACCTGACGCTGGTCACCGGCGCGGAGCTGTCCTGCCGGACGGGCGGGACCAGCATGCACATGCTGGCGTACCTCTTCGACCCGGCCGAGCCGCAGCTGTACGAGGCCCGCGAGCTGGTACGCGACGGCCGCGTGCCGCGCGCGCACGGGATGATCGACAAGCTCCAGGCACTCGGCGTGCCCGTCACCTGGGAGATGGTCGCCCGCATCGCCGGCGACGGCTCCGTCGGCCGCCCGCACATCGCCACCGCGATGGTCGAACTGGGCGTCGTGCCCACCGTCTCCGACGCCTTCACCGAGGAATGGCTCGCCAACGACGGGCGGGCGTACGTGGGCAAGCAGGAGTTCGACCCCTTCGACGCGGTCCGCCTGGTCAAGGCGGCGGGCGGCGTCACCGTCTTCGCGCACCCGGGCGCGCACAAGCGCGGTGAGACCGTCCCGGACGAGGTCGTCGCGGGCCTTGCCGCCGCGGGCCTCGACGGCCTGGAGGTCGACCACGTCGACCACGACGAGCCGACCCGTACGAGGTTGCGCGGGCTCGCCCGCGAACTCGGCCTCCTGGCCACGGGTTCCTCCGACTACCACGGCACCCGCAAGTCCGTCGCCCTCGGCGAGTGTGTCACCGACCCCGAGGTCTACGCCCAGCTCGCGGCCCGAGCCACGGGCGCTCAACCGATCTCGGCGGTCTAGCGCCCACCCCCCAGGCCGTCCGGGGTGCCACCCCGGTCGCCCCCGGACCTTCCGCCGGTGGTGGGTTGCGCGCGCAGTTCCCCGCGCCCCTGTGTGCTCAGCCCTGCCGCAGAGGTCACCCCCAGGAGGCGCTGGGGGTACCCCCAGGCGAAGCTCTGGGGGCGGAACTGCCCGCCCAGCCCCCCACCGGCCGGTGGTCCGGCAACGACAGCAACAGCCCCTTCGAGTCGGTGACGACGCGCGCCACCACGATGGCGCCACCTAGGACGAAAGCTCAGCCATGTTCGACTTCACGTTGTTCGGGTCCGTGTTCTTCACGTTGTTCGTGATCATGGACCCGCCCGGCATCACGCCGATCTTCCTCGCGCTGACGTCGGGGCGTGCCACGAAGGTCCAGCGGCGGATGGCGCTGCAGGCGGCCGGCGTGGCCTTCGGCGTGATCGCGGTGTTCGGGATCTGCGGGCAGCAGATCCTGGACTACCTGCATGTGTCGGTGCCCGCGCTGCGGGTCGCCGGCGGGCTGCTGCTCCTGCTGATCGCGCTGGACCTGCTGACCGGCAAGGCGGACGAGCCGACGCAGACCAAGGACGTCAACGTGGCACTGGTGCCGCTGGGGATGCCGCTGCTCGCGGGACCGGGGGCGATCGTCACGGTGATCCTGGCCGTCCAGCACGCGGACGGCTTCGCGCAGCAGACGTCCGTGTGGCTGGCCATCGTCGCGATGCACGCGGTGCTGTGGCTGACGATGCGCTACTCGCTGGCGATCATCCGGGTGATCAAGGAGGGCGGTGTGGTCCTGGTGACCCGGCTGTCCGGGATGCTGCTGTCGGCGATCGCCGTGCAGTCCGTCGCGAACGGCGTCTTCGGCTTCGTCCACGGCCAGGGCTGAGGGGGCCGGCCGGCCCCCGGGCGCGGCGCCCCGGACATGCGAAAGCGCCCCGTACGGACCTGCTGTACGGGGCGCCGTTGCGTGAGCCTGCGATCAGTCCGCCGGGCGGATGTAGATGCGCTGGCCGAGGGCAGCGGCCTGCTGCACGATCTTGTTGACGGCGGAAGCGTCCACGACGGTGCTGTCCACGGCGTCGCCGTTCCTGTCGTCGAGTCGCATGATCTCGAAGCGCATGGGGCTTCTCCCTTCGTCCCTCGTTACATGTGTGGTCAACGAACACCCCCTTCAAAACATTCCCTACCCTAAATAAACTCTTTCGCCGGGCCGACTACTTACTGCTGGCAGCACCCTCGCCGGCCCAGAACGCGATCAGTGCGGCGGCCGTCTCGGCCGGTTTCTCTGCGTTCGGGGAGTGCTCTGCGCCCTTGATCACGACGCGCCGTGCGCCCAGCCGCTCCGCCATCGCGTCGAGCTGCGGGACCGGCCACGCGTAATCCACCTCACCGGACAGTACGAGCTTCGGCAGCGGCACGGCGGCAAGTTCGCCGACCCGGTCCGGTTCTGTCATCAACTGGCGTGCCGTGGCGATCAGTTGTTCGGGGGCGGTGGTCACCCAGCGGCGGTGCAGGAAGTCGTCGAGCCAGTCGGGGTTCGCGGCCGGGTCCTCGCGGTCGGCGTCGAGCGCGCGCATCGCCCGCCAGGCCGTCTCCATGTCCATCGTCGGCAGGTGGTCGATCAGCAGCTGCGTCCTGACCTGCTGGTCGGGGGCGATCTCCGCGGGTCCTGAACTCATCAGTGTCAGCGACGCCCACGGCCCCGCGCCGTCGGCGAGCAGCGCCGCCCGGACGATGTGGCCGCCCAGCGAGTGGCCCAGCAGGTGCAGCGGGCCGCCGTCGCCCGCCGCCTCCAGTGCCGCACCCTGCGCCGTGACGTCGGCCGCCAGCTCGCGCTGGGCGTACGCGGCCTCCTCGCGCGGGCCGCCCGACTCGTGCTGGCCGCGGCCGTCGATCGCGACGACCCGGAAACCGGCGGCCGACAGCGGGGCCAGCAGGTCGAGGAAGTCCTCCTTGCTGCCGGTGAAGCCGGGGACGAGCAGCGCGGTGCCGTGCCGCGCGGGGGCGTTCGGGGCGGGCGCGGCGTCCAGGACCGCGAACGACCCGCGCGCGGTCTCCAGCCGGTGGGCCGTCGTGTGCTCGGGCAGGTCGAGGGAGGTCGGTCGGCTCATGCAGCGAGATTACGCGGTGCATATGTCCGACAGGTTGCCTCTGGGCATGAAACACCCCCGGCCAGGCAGGCCGGGGGTGTCCGCTGTGTTGCCCTGTGCCGTACGCGTCAGCCCTGGTCTGCGGCGGCGGGCACCTCGGCGACCGCCTTGCGGGTCCGCTTGCGCGGGGCCTTGACCACCGCCTCCTCGGTGCTGTCCGCGGGGGCGGGCACCTCGG
>NZ_JAFFIX010000042.1 GCF_016916835.1 Actinacidiphila bryophytorum
TCCGTTCGCCGGCTGGGCCAGCGCACCGGTCGAGGACCAGTGGTAGGACGACGGCAGGGTGCACGTACCACCCGTCGGCGGCGTCGTGGTGCCTCCTCCGCCGGACAGGCCCGACCAGCTCTGGTTGCTGCCGCCGTTGCACGTCCAGATCTCCACCGGCGTGGCGTTGGCCGTGGCGCCGCCGGTGACGTCCAGGCACAGCCCGGACTCCACGCCGACGATCGTGCCGTCGGAGTTCACCCGCCACTGCTGGTTCGCACCCCCGCTGCAGCTCCAGATCTGCACCCGGGTGCCGGCCGTGGTCGCGTGGCCCGGGACGTCCAGGCACTTGTTGCCGTAGACGGTCAGCTGGTTGCTGGACGTCAGCGTCCACTGCTGGTTCGTCTGACCGTTGCAGTCGTAGATCTGCAGATACGTGCCGTCCGTCTGGCTGGCGTTCGGCACGTCCAGGCAGCGGCCGGAGCCGGCGCCGCGCAACGCGCCGCTGGTGGCGGCCTGGGCCGGGTTGGCGACGAGCATCGCCGCCACCACGCCCACCGTTGCCAGCATCGAGGCCAGCGCCACAAGCAGACGCCTGTGGCGGAACCTTGCTCTGTGCATGGGGACCTCCTCGTCCTTCAGTGATCGGTTTCGGCCGGCCCCGTCATGGGCCGCCAGGAGTGTGGGTGTGGTGTGTCCGGCAGCCGCCCGCGGACACCGGGGCCGGTGAGGTGGCACCAGGTAACACCTACAGGTGTGTCGTCGCCAGCGGTGCTGTTAGCGCTAACACACGGTCGCGGAGCTGCCCCGCCGAGGGAAGCCGGCGGATGGTGCGAGCTGCGCCGTGCGCGGCGCGGCGGATCGGGGGCGCGGCAGTTCTCCGGCGCCATGTCGACCTCATTTCTTGGCGCTCCGGCCGGGAGTGCGGGAAGGAGCACGCCGGCCTGGAAGCGGTGGGGGGTCCAGCGACGAGGGTCTGGCCGCCACGGCGTGAGGTGTCGGGGGGTCACGGCATGGCGGGCAAGGCGAAACGGTCGCAAGTGTGGACCCGCCGGGTACGAAAGGTCAACGCCCGCGGCGCGAAAATTTCGGAGACCTCTCGCCCCGGCGGCGAGGGCAGGCGTCGGGCAGGGCGGCTGACGCCCCGCCGGGAGACCGACCCGGCGCAAGGGTCGGATGTCTTGCCGGGTCCTACCGGAAGGACGGTTCCGCCTGGTCCGCCCGAGTGGGGGCGACCGGTGCCCGCGGACCGGGTACCGGAGGCCGAAACATTCGCCGTGGACGCGGAACTCCCGGTCGGCCACGGGCCGTCGGCGGCTCCCGCCTTCCGCCGCCGACAGCCGCACGCCGGACAGGTCCACCCGTTTCGGTCCGTCAACTGCACGAGCACCCGCCTCCACCGCCGCGGCTACCTCGGCTACGCCGCCGGCGCGGGCGGCGGGTGCCGAGGTGCGCCTGTCCTGGCACGGTCTGCCCTGATGTGCGCGTAGCGCCTGTGGGCGTGCTGTGTGATCTATTGACGTGCCCCGGCGGCCGCCCTAGGGTGCCGCGAAAAGATCGTACGGCGTCCGAGGATCTCGCTCGCTCGTGCCGCAGGGCGATGTGTGTCGGCACGGCGGTGACTGCATTTGGTTCGAAGTACGAGAGGGAGCAATGGTGTTAGCGCTCACTACCACAACGGCCCGCCACCTCGGGTGGAAGACCGCGGAGACTTTCCGTCCGGTGGTGAGGAGGAGACGGCGTCGGCATCGCTCAGCCCGTGTTAACGCTCACATCCATTGACGCCGACACCACCCCCACCTGCTCACCCCCCATCCTCCACCACCTGCTGACACTCCCCGCCCCCGCTCCGGCAGCGCCGCTGCCAGGTCCGCACGGGGCGGGCGTGCCCGCAACCTGCAGCGACTCACCTGCCGGATTCCTCGAAGGAGAGACACATGATCGACAGACGCGGTTTCCTCACCGCAGGCGCGGCCGTCTCGGCCGCCGGCATCCTCGCGGCATGCGCCAAGAAGAACCCCGCCAAGTCCTCCTCCAGCTCGGACAAGACCGGGGGCGGGAGCAAGCAGATCACCCTGGGCTTCTCCCAGGTCGGGTCCGAGAGCGGCTGGCGCGCGGCCAACACCCAGTCGGTGAAGGAGGCCGCCAAGGCCGCCGGCATCAACCTCAAGTTCTCCGACGCCCAGCAGAAGCAGGAGAACCAGATCTCGGCGATCCGCAGCTACATCGCCCAGAAGGTCGACGTCATCTCGTTCTCGCCGGTCGTCGTCACCGGCTGGGACACCGTGCTGAAGGAGGCGAAGGCCGCCGGCATCCCGGTGATCCTCACCGACCGCTCGGTCGAGACCTCCGACCCCTCGCTCTACGTCACCCTGGTGGGCTCGGACTTCGAGATCGAGGGAGAGCGTGCGGCGCACATGCTGGAGAAGGTCCTCGCCGGCCACACGGGACCGGTCAAGATCGCGCAGCTGGAGGGCACCACCGGTGCGGCCCCCGCGATCGAGCGGGCCAAGGGCTTCGCCAAGATCATGAAGGCCAGCCACCCGGAGTGGTCGATCATCGCCAGCCAGACCGGGGACTTCACCCGCGCGGGCGGCAAGCAGGTGATGGCGGCCTTCCTGCAGGCGCACTCGGACATCGACGTGCTGTTCTCCCACAACGACGACATGGCCATCGGCGCCATCCAGTCGATCCAGGCGGCCGGCAAGACCCCCGGCAAGGACATCAAGATCGTGTCCGTCGACGGCGTGCACGACGGGTTCGTGGCGATGTCCAAGGGGCAGATCAACGGGATCGTCGAGTGCAACCCCCTGCTCGGCCCGCAGCTGATGGACGCGGTCAAGACGGTGCACGCGGGCAAGGGATCCACGCTCCCGCGCTGGATCAAGACCCAGGAGACCGACTACACGGCGGACCAGGCCGCGGCGGCACTGCCCAGCCGCAAGTACTGACACCTGTCCACCACGGTCCGGGTGTGCGGGGGACTCCCGTCCACGTCGTGACGATTCCACCGAGGAGCGCTGCCATGGCAGAGCCTTCGCCCGTCCTGGAGATGACGGGCATAGTCAAAGAGTTCTCCGGCACACGGGCTCTGTCGGACGTCGACTTCCGGCTGTTCCCCGGCGAGATCCACGCGCTTCTCGGCGAGAACGGGGCCGGGAAGTCCACGCTCATCAAGGTCCTGACGGGAGTTCATCCGCTCGACGGCGGAACGGTCGCCCTCGACGGGCGGCCGGTCCGCATCACCAGCCCGCTGCAGGCCCAGCAGGCCGGTATCAGCACGGTCTACCAGGAGGTCAACCTCTGCCAGAACCTCTCGGTGGCCGAGAACATCCTGATCGGCCGCGAACCGGTGGGAGGCGGCCGGATCCGCTGGAAGGAACTGCGCCGGCAGGCCGCGCAGCTGGTGACCCGGTTCGGCCTGGACCTCGACGTCACCGCACCGCTGGGCTCCTACCCGCTGGCCGTCCAGCAGCTGGTGGCCATCATCCGCGCCGTCGGCTCAGGCGACCCCGCGGCCGGCGGCACGGGGGACGCCGGGGCCGGCACGCGGGTGCTGATCCTCGACGAGCCGACCTCCAGCCTGGACCGCGACGAGGTCGAGGAGCTGTTCGCCCTGATGCGGCGGCTGCGCGGGGACGGGGTGGCCATCTTGTTCGTCTCCCACTTCCTCGACCAGATCTACGAGGTCTGCGACCGGATGACGGTGCTGCGCAACGGGGCACTGGTCGGTGAGCACATGGTCGCGGACCTCGGCCAGGTGGACCTGGTCAAGCTGATGATCGGCAAGGACCTGGACGAGCTGGAGGAACTCGGCGAGCACCATGGCGAGCCGGACACCAGCGAGCCGTTCCTGCGGGCGGAGGGCCTCTCGCGGGCCGGCGGTATCGCCCCGTTCGACCTGGAGGTCAGGGCAGGGGAGGTCCTCGGGCTCGCCGGGCTCCTCGGCTCGGGCCGCACGGAGCTGGCCCGCCTGCTGTTCGGCGCGGACACCTCCGACGGCGGCAAGGTCTACATCCGCGGCGAGCAGGCCGCGCTGCGGGAGCCGAACGACGCGATCGGCAGGGGAGTGGCCTTCCTGTCGGAGAACCGCAGGACCGAGGGCCTGGTCCCCGACCTGACGGTCCGGGAGAACATCATCCTGGCCCTGCAGGCCGCCCGCGGCTGGACCCGCCCCGTCCCCGTGGCGCAGCGGGACGAGCTGGTCGCCAAGTACATCGCGGCACTGGACATCCGTCCCGCCGACCCCGAGGCGAAGACCGGGTCGCTGAGCGGCGGCAACCAGCAGAAGGTGCTGCTGGCCCGCTGGCTGCTCACCCAGCCGAGGCTGCTCATCCTCGACGAGCCCACCCGGGGCATCGACGTGGGGGCCAAGGCGGAGATCCAGAAGCTCGTGGTGTCGCTGTCCGAGGAGGGCATGGCCGTGGTCTACATATCGGCCGAGCTGGAGGAGGTGCTGCGGCTCAGCCACACCGTGGGCGTACTCCGCGACCGCCGGCTCGTGGCGCGCGCGGCCAACGGGCCCGACATCACTGCCGGGCGGGTCCTGGAGATCATTGCGAGCGGAGAGCATCAGTGAGCCTGACATCCCTGTGGCGCGCGGCCACGCAGCACCGGTTGTTCTGGCCGGTGGTCGCCCTGGTCGCGCTCCTCGTGATCAACGTCCCCTTCACCCCGGGGTTCTTCGAGATCCACCTCAAGAGCGGCCACCTGTACGGGAGCCTGGTCTCCATCGTGCTGTTCGGGTCACCGCTGATCCTGGTGGCGATCGGGATGACCCTGGTGATCGCCACCGGAGGCATCGACCTGTCGGTCGGTGCGGTGGTGGCCATCTCCGGCGCGCTGGCCTGCCTGGTGGTCAGCAAGCAGGCAGACCAGGGCAGTGTGGCCGGAGTGCTGCTGGCCTTCGCGCTGGCACTCGCCGTCTCCCTGGTGTGCGGCGCCTGGAACGGCCTGCTGGTCGCCCGGCTCGGCATCCAGCCGATCATCGCCACGCTGATCCTGATGGTCGCCGGCCGCGGCATCGCCCAGCTGATCACCAGCGGCCAGATCATCACCGTCAACAGCGACGCGTACTCGCTGATCGGCGGCGGCTACTGGCTGGCCCTGCCGTTCTCCCTGTTCGTGGTCGCCCTGGTGGTGGCGCTGAGCATGGCGCTCACCCGCCGTACCGCCCTCGGCCTGCTGGTCGAGGCGGTCGGCGGCAATGCCGAGGCCAGCCGTCTTGTGGGCATCCGCTCCCGGCGGATCAAGATCATGGCCTATATGTTCTGCGGGCTGTGCGCCGGCATCGCCGGGCTGATGATCAGCTCCAACGTGTCCGCGGCGGACGGCAACAACGCCGGGCTGTGGATCGAACTCGACGCGATCCTGGCCGTCGTGATCGGCGGCACCTCGCTCACCGGCGGCAGGTTCCACCTCGGCGGCACGATCATCGGGGCGCTCATCATCCAGACCCTGACCACCACGATCTACACCATCGGTGTGCCCACCCAGACCAACCTGGTCTTCAAGGCGGTCGTCGTCATCGTCGTCTGCCTCATGCAGTCCCCGCTCTTCCGGGCCAAGGTGTTCGGCGCTCGCGCCAGGCGCCGCGGCCGTACCCAGAAAAGCCCGGGCGCGACCGCCGACGCGGCGCCGCAGCTGGAGGTGTCGCCGTGAGCGTGATCGAGACCCTGCGCACGCGCGGCGAAGGGCGCCGGCTGCTGCAGGACCGGCGGCTGCCCGTCCTGGTGACGGCCGCCCTGTTCGTGGTCATGTTCGGCTTCGGGGCCTTCCGCTACCAGTCCTACGGGTTCCTCGACGCCCAGGTCTTCATGAACCTCTTCATCGACAACGGCTATCTGCTGGTTGCCGCCGTCGGTGCGACCTTCGTCATCCTCACCGGCGGGATCGACCTGTCGGTGGGCTCGGTCATCGGGTTCACGACCATGCTGACCGCCTGGCTGGTGGAGAAGCAGGGCCTGCCGCTCCTCCTGGTGGCGCCCATCGCCCTGGCCGTCGGAGCCTTCGGCGGCTACCTGATGGGCTATGTGATCCACCACTTCGAGATCGAGCCCTTCATCGTGACCCTGGCCGGGCTGTTCTTCTTCCGCGGCCTGTGCCTGGTCATCAGCAAGGAGTCCATATCGATCTCCGACCCCACGGTGGACAGGCTCGCCCAGACCCATGTCCCGCTGCCCGGCGGGTCGTTCCTCTCGATCGCCGCCGTCGTCTCGCTGGCGGTGCTGGCACTCGCGTTCTACGTGCTGCACTACACGCGGTTCGGCAGGCGGGTGTACGCCATCGGCGGGAACGAGCAGTCGGCGCTGCTGATGGGCCTGCCGGTGGCGGGTACGAAGATCGCCGTCTACACCGTCAGCGGATTCTGCTCCGCGCTGTCCGGGCTGCTGTTCACCCTGTACATCCAGTCCGGTGACCCGCTGCACGCGGTGGGCCTCGAACTGGACGCGATCGCCGCGGTCGTGGTCGGCGGCACCCTGCTGACCGGCGGTTCTGGGTACGTGGTCGGCACGCTGTTCGGGGTGCTGGTGCTGGGCCTGATCAAGACCCTCATCCAGTTCGAGGGCACCCTCAGCTCCTGGTGGACGAAGATCGCCACCGGGGTGCTGCTCTTCGCCTTCATCCTGATCCAGCGGACCATGACGGCACGACGGAGGACGTGACCCGCGCCCCTTCCAGGACGCCCCTTCCAGGACGCCCCTTCCAGGACGCCCCTTCCAGGACACAGCAAGGCCGTGCGGCCCGGGTGGTGACCCGGGCCGCACGGCTGTGTGCCGTCTGCCGCCGCGGTACGCCGGTGGTCAGCCGACGGCGATGGCGAAGATGTGCAGCGCCACCTGGTTGGTGGCCGCGTCCGGTCCGACGTTCGGCAGGGTCAGGTAGGCGATGGTCTTGCCGGCCTGGAGCGGTGCGGTGGCGGCGTACACGCTCACCTTCTGCTGGACCTTGCCGCCGCCGTTGTTGAAGTAGTCGGTCGTGGCCAGGACGTCGTTGCCGGCCGAGGGGCTGTTGGCCCACCAGTCGGGGAAGGACAAGGTGAAGTCCTGGGTGGTGCCGTCGGTGTACGTGATGGTGCCGGTGCCCGACGCGTTGCCGTAGTCGGCGGTGCCGAGGAAGCCGATCGTGCTGCCCCCTCCGGTGAACGGGACGGTCTGCCCGCTCGCCACGATGTTGTCGGGCTTGCCCGTGCCCGTGGCGGGCCAGGTGAACGTCAGCCCGTCGTGGGCGACCGTGCCGCCCGAGGCGATCCCCTGGGCGGCGAGGGCCTGCTGGGACAGGCTCTGCCCGCCGCCGTCGAGGTTGCCGCTGCCGGGCTCTGCGTCGTCGCTGATGCCGACGTTGGTGATCAGCTCGCCGACCGAGGAGTAGGGGACGAGCAACTGCCCCACGGCGTCGTCGCCGGCCCGTGCTCCCCGGTAGGTGGCGGAGGCGGCGAGCGCGTAGCTGCCCGGTGCGGTGTCGGCCGGGGGAGTCACGCTCCAGGTGGTGGTGACCGACGCGCCGGCCGCGACCTCGCGGAAGGTGGCGGGCGACGTCGCGGTGACGGTCCAGCCGGCAGGCGCCGACAGGGTGATCGACGCGTCAGGCAGCGCTGTGGGGCCGGTGTTGGTGTAGGTGGTGGTCGCGGTGACGGGGACTCCCGGGGTGACGATGCGCGCCGCGGAGACGGCCAGGGTGTGGTGGACGCGGATCACCGCGGAACCGGTCACCCCGTGCACGGTCGCGCTGATCGTCGCCACACCGTTGCCCACCGTCGTGACCACGCCCCTGGGGCTCACCGTGGCCACCGACGGGTCGCTGCTGGTGTAGCGCACCGGGGTCCTGGACAGGTCCACGAACGATCCGTCGTCGTTGGCCGCCTGCACGACGTGGTCGGCGGTGACCGCCAGGTTGCGGCCCGGCTGGGCGGCGGGGTCGGTGTCGTCCTTGATCCACCGGTTGCGGCCGGTGAGGTCGATGGTCTGGCCGGCGTCGTAGACCACGGACTCGGGCTGCACGGTCACGTACGCGACGTGCGGGGTGAGGCTGCCGTGCACGGTCACCCGGGCCGAGCCCGCGGTGGTGGCCGAGTCGGGTCCGACCTCGAAGCGGTAGCGGCCGTCGTAGACGACCTGCTTGGCCTGCCGGCCGTCGTGGAAGGCGAGGTCGGGGACGCGGACGCGCAGCGTGATGTGCTGTGTGGCGCCGGGCTGCAGGACCCTGGTCTTCTGGAAGCCCGCCAGCCGCTTGTCCGGCAGTTCCCGGCCCTTGACGGTGAAGTCGGCGGCCGCGTAGAGCTGCGCCACCGTGGTCCCGGGCACGGAGCCGGTGTTGGTGACGTCGAAGCCGACCGCGACGGTGCCGTCGGCGTCGACCGAGCGGCGGTCGGCGCGGACGTGGGAGTAGGCGAAGGTGCTGTAGCTCAGGCCGTACCCGAAGGGATAGGTCGGGGTGCCGGTGAAGTACTGGTAGGTGCGGCCGAGACCGCCGGTGCCGGACGGCGCGAGGTCGTAGTCGGAGATGGCCGGCAGCTGCGAGTCGTCCTTGTACCAGGTGAAGTTGAGGTGCCCGCCGGGGTTCTGCCGGCCGAAGAGGACGTCGGCCAGGGCGTCGCCCTGGCTCTCGCCGTTGTAGCCGGCGAAGACGACGGCGGCGACCTCGCTGCGGTACGCCTCGACGGCCACCGGCCCGTCGGACTGGATGTCGAGGACGGTCCTGGGGTTGCCCAGCGCGGCGACCTGGTCGATGAGGCTGCCGTAGTTGCCGGGCAGCGCCAGGCCGCTGCGGTCCTTGCCCTCGCCCGCGGTGGCCTCGTCGGTGCCGACCGCGATGACCACGAGGTCCGCGTCGCGGATGTCGGCCCGGGTCTTGTCGCCGAGAACGGCGGCGCCGGTCGCGGTGGTGGACGTGCCGGCGGCGTCGTAGACGACCTGCGCGTCCGGGTTGGCCGCCGTGACCTGGGCTGTGATGCCCTGCACCGCGTCCACCTTCTTGGTCGGGTCGCCCGAGTAGCCGCCGAGCGTGACCTTGCCCGCCTGGTCGCCGACGATCACGACCTTGTCCAGCGCGGCAGGGTCCGCGGGCAGCAGGGGCTTGCCGGCGCCGCCGGGCTTGTCGTTCTGCAGCAGGACGAGGGCGTTGTCGGCGACGGTCCGCGCGAGGTCCTGGTGCGCGGGGGACTCGATCGCCGCCTTGGTGATCTTCGTGTACGGTTGCTTGTCGACCGGGTCGAACTCACCGGTCCGCATCCGGACGGTGAACAGGTGCACCAGGGCGTTGTCGACGACTCCCTCGCTCAGGACTCCCGCCGCGATCGCCTGTCCGATGTCGAGCGACGTCGCCTCCGCGCCGGTGCAGTTGACGTTCGTCCCCGCCCGCAGCGCGTAGGCCTGGCCGCCGGCGGCGCCGGAGAGCTGCTGCCCGGTGGCCGTCTCGGTCCAGGTGGCACTCGCGCCCTTGCGGTCCGTGGTCCATCCGGGCGGCGCCCAGTCGTGTCCCGCGGGGAAGCCCTGGTAGGTGGTGCCCACCGCACCGCAGTCCGAGGTGATGTAGCCGCCGAAGCCGAAGGTGCGCTGCGCGATCTGGTTGGTGGTGTAGGTGTTCGCCACCGACGGTGTGCCGTTGATCGCGTTGTAGGAGGTCATCAGCCCGGCGACGTGCGCCTTCTCGATGAGGCTCTTGAACTGGGCGGTGTAGTAGTCGAAGAGGTCGTCGTCCGAGACGTCCGAGCTGATGCCGGTGCGGTCCTGCTCCACGTCGTTGAGCGCGTAGTGCTTGGCTGTGGCCGCGACCTTGAGGTACTTGCCCTGCGGGGTGCCGTCGGGGTTCTGGCCCTGGTAGCCGTTGACGAAGGCGCCGGCCATCTGCCCCGCGAGGTAGGGGTCCTCACCGAACGCCTCGTCGGTGCGGCCCCAGCGCGGGTCGCGGTCGAGGTTCACCGTCGGCGCCCAGTAGGTGAGCATGCCGTAGTCGTCCCTGGACGGACCGAGGTTGTTCTGCCCGGTGCCCCACAGCGACTTGTCCAGCAGGCCGCGGGCCTCGTCCGAGACGGCGGTGGTCTCCCGGTAGACCAGGTCCTTGTCCCAGCTCATGGACGCGGCGAAGTTCGTCGGGAAACTGGTGGCGTGGACGCCGCCGGTCACCGACCCGGGATTGGTGTTCGCGAACAGGGTGTTGATGCCGTGCTGGCCCTCGCTCCAGTACGTGTACTGCTGCACGCCGAGGCGCGGGATGGCCGGTGCGCTGTTGGTGCGCAGCTGCTGGGCCTTCTCGTCCAGCGACATGCGCGAGACCAGGTCCGCGGCCCGTTCCTGGAAGGAGTAGCCGGTGTCGAGGTAGATCGGCACCGAGGGGGCGGTGGCGGCGGGGGGTCTGGCGTGCGCGGGGGTGGCGGTGCAGATCAGGCCGAGAGTGCACAGGGCCGCCGTCACCGCGTGCTTCGCGGTCGGTTGCAGTAAGCGCATGACGTCTCCTGGGGTGTCGGGGGCGTACGGCTTGCACGCCGGTGGCCCGCCGGGAGCGCCGGCGGGCCGTCGGGGTGGGTGATGCGGTTCTCGCGGTGCGGCTGCCGTCAGCCGAGCGTCCACTGCTGGTTGCTGCCGCCGTTGCAGGTCCACAGCTCGGCGAGGGCGCCGTTGGCGGTGGAGGCGCCTGTGACGTCCAGGCACAGGCCGGACTGGGTGCCGGTGACCGTGCCGTTGGAGTTGACGCTCCACTGCTGGTTGGCGCCGCCGTTGCAGGACCAGGTCTCGACCTTGGTGCCTGCGGTGGTCTGGTTGTTGTAGGCGTCGAGGCACAGCTGCGCGCCGCCGGAGACGACCGTCAGCTGACCCGACGACGTACGCGTCCAGCTCTGGTTCGCCTGACCGTTGCAGTCGTAGATCTGCACCTGCGTCCCCGGCGTGGCCGAGGCGTTCGGCACGTCCAGGCATTTGCCCGCGCCCACCGCGTGCAGCGGGCCGGTCGTACCGGACCCGGAGGAGTTGGCGTAGCCGACGGAGTTGATGTTGGCCTGGACGGCGTTCTCGGTGTCGTCCGAGGGGTAGCCGGAGGTCATGACGCCCTCGTAGAAGGTGCCCTGCGCTCCCTTGCTGTTGTCGCCGCCCGTACCCAGGATGATCGCGCCCTGCTTGCGCATCGGGTTGTAGCCCGAGACGTTCGGGCGCGGGCCGCTGTAGAAGGTGGACAGGCCGCCGGACTGGGCGTTGCCGCCGCGGATGGCCCACTGGTTGTGGGTGCCCTTGATGATCGCGGTGGTGTAGCGGTAGTTGATCGTCGGGTCGTTGGCGTTGTAGTGCTGGTTGACGCCGGAGAACAGGCCGTTCTCCAGGTCGGCCATGATCCAGGGGCCGTTGCCGCTGCCGTAGCCCCAGACCTTGATGTTGCCGAAGTAGATGGCCTCCATCGTGCCGTTGCCGTCGTCGTTGCTGTCCGTTTCTGCGTTGCCGTAGTCGAAGCAGCAGCCGCCGTTGTAGTGGGTGCCGTCGAAGATGGCGTACATGCCCTCGGGGTTGTCTCCGGTGGCGATGCCGTTGGTGTGGTTGTTGCGGTAGCCCGTTCCGGGGGCGACGAAGACGCCGTAGGCCTTGTGGCCGCCGACCATGGTGGGGGCAGCGGTGGCGTTGGCCAGGTTGTCGGGGCCGCCGGCCGCGCCGCCCGCGGGAGCCTGCGTCAGGTTGTTGTTGCGGCCCGACTGGTCGTAGATGACCGTGATCACGCAGCTGGTGCCGGAGCAGAAGGAGTCCTGGGCGGCG
This sequence comes from Actinacidiphila bryophytorum, assembly GCF_016916835.1. Lineage (GTDB taxonomy): Bacteria > Actinomycetota > Actinomycetes > Streptomycetales > Streptomycetaceae > Actinacidiphila > Actinacidiphila bryophytorum. The sequence continues at coordinate 11,715 of NZ_JAFFIX010000042.1, forward strand.
GCGTCGGCGTAACCGCCGGCGCTCAGCAGCCCGATGTCCTTCGTCGCGTTGTCCGAGGCACGCCTGACCTGGTACAGCGGGCCGTTGTACGAGCCGTACAGCGCGCGCGTGGTGCTGTGCGCGGCCACACACGGGGTGCCGCCTGACTGGTAGATGTCACACGGCTCGGACGTGGCGGCCCCCGCGGTGCCGGCGCCGACCGCGCCGCCGGCCAGACCGCCGACCACGAGCAGCGCGGCCGCCGCCAGCTTGGCCGGGAGAGCCGCGCGCCTGCGCAGCGGCCTGTGCTCCTGGGCGCTCCCGGCTCTCGGCCGGGCACGGCGCAGGGCCGACTCCCAGATGCGGCGGATGCCGCCGTGACGGGACGGTGCACCGCCTTGTGCGAGTTGGTCGTCCATCGGATCTCCCTCCTGGGCGCGGTCCCGTGGGACGGCGCGTGCCGGCGCTGTCATGGGTGCGTGAGCGGTGGGGTCCGTGGGGCCGGCCGGACGGCGCGGCGGTGCCGCGGGGCGGGTACGAGTGCCATGGATCTGACGTTCACGCAGGTCTCCTGGCATGTGGGGGGCAGCCAAGGCCGAGTGTGCCACCAAGATATGTGAGCGCTAACAAACTCACCGGTGACACACCCGTTTTTCGGGACAGCGTCTGTCGTCGGAACGACCGCAGCGTTCCGCATCGGGCAGGAGGTGTCAACCCCCTCCGCTCGCCCGGTCCGATTCCCCGAGGTCGGAGCCTGCTGTCATATACATCGGAGCCGGGCAGCCGGCCGCACCGCGGCGGGACGGCCGGTGCGACCGGCTGGTCGAGCGGTCGCGGCGGAGCGGCTAACTGCCGTACGCTTGCGGGTGATTGCCGACCGTCGGCCGACTGCGACGCTGTGACCTGCGGCATCCTGTGGCGGGCGCGCCCGGCCGGTCGGGGCTCTGTGGTCCCGGCGGTCCGGCGGGCCTCCCGCTCGCAGACGGTCCGCTGCATGACTCTTGAGTTCCGTCGCCGGTATATGTCAGTCTCATCGTGTCCCACTGCTGCGGAAGTCCGGCGGTGGGTATGCAACTTGTCTCCGTGCAATCCCCCCACACCGAGGGTTGTGAGCGCTCACATCGGGCGCCGCGGACCTCATGCAGGAGCCCCCCGTGAGAACTGCAGTGCATCCGCCCCCGACGCCGGTATCCGCGTGCCACGTCGGTGTGTCGTATCCCGGTGGCGACGGCCGACGGCCGCACAGGTCCGTCAGCGTCACCTGACCACCGCTCAGCCGCTGTCCGCCGCCCGGTGCGCCGGTCCCGCGGCCGGACCTGCGCGCCCGAGGGCCGGTTCCGGCGACCGCGTGCTGCGCACGCGGTACAGGCCGATGCCGCCGTCGCGGTCCACCGCAGAACGGTGTGCCCTGCACTCCACCCGGGGCGTCCGCCCTCCTCACCAGACGAGGAAAACCATGAGAAAACCTCTGACCGCGCTCCTGTTCGCCGTGGCCGCGGCACTCTGCCTGCCGGGCGTGGCCTCGGCGGCACCTGCGGCGGCCGCCACCCCCGCCTCCACGGCATCCGTGCGCCTCATGCCGCTGGGCGACTCGATCACCTGGGGCGTCGGGAGCAGCACCGGCAACGGATACCGTGCCGCGCTGTACAACGAACTCGCGGCCGACGGCCATCCGCTCGACTTCGTCGGATCGCTGCGCGGCGGGTCGATGTCCGACCCCGACAACGAGGGGCACTCCGGCTACCGGATCGACCAGGTCGCCGCCCTCACCGACGCGGCCCTGTCCCGCTACCAGCCCACCGTGGTCACCCTGGAGATCGGCACCAACGACCTCAACGGCAACTACCAGGTCTCCACGGCCACCGCCCGGCTGAAGTCGCTCGTCGACCAGATCACCCGCGACGTCCCGTCCGCGACCGTGCTGGTGGCCTCGCTCGTGGTGTCGACCAGCGGCACCGAGGAGCAGTACCGCGGCGCGTACAACCAGGCCATCCCCGGCATCGTGCAGAGCGAGCAGGCCGCGGGCAAGCACGTCGGGTACGTGGACATGAGCGCGGTGACCACCGCCGACCTGTCGGACTACCTGCACCCGAACGACAACGGGTACCAGAAGATGGCCGACGCCTTCCACCGCGGAGTCCAGGCGGCCGACAGCGCCGGATGGCTCGGCGGCTCGGGTTCCGGTTCCGCCTCGGGCCCGGTCCGCTCCGGGATCTCCGGCAAGTGCCTCGACGTCAGGAACGGCAGCAGCACCGACGGCACCCCGGCCCAGATCTACACCTGCAACAACGCCGCAGCCCAGAACTGGACGGCCTACGCCGACGGCACCCTGCGCGCGGTCGGCAAGTGCCTGGACGCCACAGGGCGCGGCACCGCGAACGGGACGAAGGTCGAGATCTGGACCTGCAACGGCGGTGCCAACCAGGTCTGGCAGGCGGTGAACGGGTCCTACCGCAATCCGGTGTCCGGCCGCTGCCTGGACGATCCCGCCTCCTCCACCACCGACGGCACGCAGCTCCAGCTGTGGGACTGCAACGGCCAGGCCAACCAGACGTGGACCGCCCTGGTCCCCGGCTGAGCGGGAGTACCACCCCCACAATCGAAGGAGAGCCGATGCACAGCACCGCATCTTCCCCGCCCGCCGGTTTGCGGCGGGCGAGACCCCTGCTCATCCTGCTGCTCGCCCTGGCGATGGCCGCGGCCGTCTTCGGCGGCCGGGCCGCCGCGAGCGACCCGAGCCCGCGGGCGGCAGCCGCCGCGGCCTCGCCGCTGCCCTGTGACATCTACCAAAGCGGCGGCACACCCTGTATCGCGGCGCACTCCACGACCCGTGCGCTGTTCGCCGCCTACGACGGGCCGCTGTACCAGGTGCAGCGCGCCTCCGACCACACCTACCACGACGTGGGCCTGCTGTCCGCGGGCGGATACGCCGACGCGTCGGTCCAGACGACCTTCTGCGCCAACACGTCCTGCATCATCAGCAAGATCTACGACCAGACCACCCGCCACAACGACATGCCCATCTCCTGGGGCGGCTACTGGAAGGGGCCGGGCGCGAACGGCGCCGACGTGGGCGCCGACGCGGCGGCACTGCCGGTCACCGCGGGAGGCCACCCGGTCTTCGGCGTGAAGGTCAAGCAGGGCGTGGGGTACCGGATCGACCACGCCAGCGGGGCGCCCACCGGCTCCCAGCCCGAGGGCATCTACATGGTGACCTCGTCGAACTTCACCAACCAGTGGTGCTGCTTCGACTACGGCAGCGGTGAGAACACGCACACCGACACCGGCAACGCCACCATGAACGCGATCTACTGGGGCAACGCCTGCTGGTTCGGCGGCTGCACCGGCACCGGCCCGTGGGTGGAGGCCGACCTGGAGAACGGCATGTTCCACACCGGGAGCGGGTCCAACCACGACGCCAACAACCAGGGCGTGCACTTCCCGTTCGTGAGCGCGTGGGAGAAGAACAACGGAACCAGCAACTTCACACTGAAATACGGCAACGCCGCCAGCGGAAGTCTCACCACGACCTACTCGGGCGGCCTGCCGAACGGCTACTCGCCGATGAAGACCGACAGTTCCCTGCTGCTGGGCACCGGCGGCGACAACAGCGTCTCCGGTCAGGGCGAGTTCTTCGAGGGCGCGATCACCGCCGGCTTCCCGTCGGACGCCACGGAGAACGCGGTGCAGGCCAGCATCACCGCGGCCGGCTACGGCGGCTCCTCCGGCGGCGGCACCGGCGGTGTGCTGCGCGGCAGCGCCTCCGGGCGCTGCGTGGACGTGCCCAACCTCAGCCAGACCAACGGCACGCAGACCGCGCTGTGGGACTGCAACGGCGGCAGCAACCAGCAGTGGAACCTCACCAGCGCCAAGGAGCTCCAGGTCTACGGCACCAAGTGCCTGGACGACGAGGGCAGCGGTACGGCCAACGGCACCCGGGCGATCATCTGGGACTGCAACGGCCAGAACAACCAGAAGTGGAACCTCAACTCGGACGGCAGCATCACCAACGTCCAGACGGGCCTGTGCCTGGACGCGAGCGCCTACGGCACCGCCAACGGCACGCTGGTGCAGCTGTGGACGTGCACCGGTGCCACCAACCAGAAGTGGGCGCGCAGTTGACGTGACCCGGATGTGGCAGCCGCCCCCGGCCACAGCGGCCGGGGGCGGCTCCCACGCACACAGGGCCTGCGGGCTCAGCTCACCTGGAAGTCGCTGAAGTCGGCCTCCCCCTGTGCGCTCGGGCTGTGGGCGGTCGCGATCATGCCCGCGTCCTGGACCGCTGCGGCCCCCGCGAGGGTGATGGCGGAGCCCACCTGGGTCCAACCGGCCCCGTCGGCCGAGTAGTAGCCGCTGAGCCGGTCGCCGCTGCGGACCAGGCGCAGCCAGACGGGAGCCTTGACCGCCTTGTCCACCGAGGCGGCGAACTGGTCGAGGTATCCCGGGGTCGTCGCGTCCTGCCACTGGAGCGAGACCCCGTTGCCCGGGGTGGCCACCAGGGCGGCGTAGCCCTGTGAGACACCGGGCGCCGACAGGTCGTTGCGCAGCACCAGACCGGCCTTGGACCACGGGTCCACGGCCTGCTGCGCGGTCACCTTGACGGTGAGGGTGGAGCTGGGGCCCGCCGCCCCCGGGCTGTAGATCGCGCCGTACTCGTCGAAGTGCTGGCCGCCGGCGCCCCAGATGTCGTTGCCGCCGGTCAGGATGGCGTAGCGGTCGCCCTGCTGCCCGAAGACGGACGGCACGGAGCCGAAGGACCGCAGCGAGGTCAGCGCGCCGGCCACGGCGACACGGGCCGTCGATGAGGTGCTGAACTGCTCAGGGCCGCTGCGGTAGGCCGCCTTCAGGGTGAAGGCGGCGTTGCTCAGCGGGTCGGTGACCGTGGAGGGCGCCGTCACCCGCCAGCTGAAGGACGCGGTGGCGCCGCCGGCGAGCGTGGCCGGGGCCGGCGCGACCGGCTCGGCGGTCCAGCCGGCCGGCAGGTCGAGGCCGGCCTTCAGCCCGGTGATCCGGCCCGTCGAGAAGTTCTGCACCGTGCCGGTCAGCGTGGTGCTGCCGCCTGCGTCCAGCGAGGACTTCCCGGCGGTGAGGGCCGCGCCTGCCGGAGCGGGCCGGGAGTCGGCGGGCGTGCGCAGGGCGGGTTCGATGCCGGCCGTGTACATCACCCGCTGTGCGGCAAGCGGCCAGCTGTCGCCGCTGACCTGGACGTTGCCGGTCAGGATGTTGTTGTGGGGTGAGCCGGTGGCGACCTGGGTGGCTCCGGAGTTGTACCAGTTGGTGTCGAAGGTGCTGTCGTTGGTGTTGTTGGTGCTGCCTGCGTTGGTGAAGGCCCAGACGCCGGAGTCCTGGATGACGTTGTTCTTCAGGCTGACGTAGCGGGAGCCCTCGTCGAGGTACAGGCCGACCGTGTGCTGGTTGTCGTGGATGTAGTTGCCCTCGAACACCGAACCGGGGTTGGCGGACAGGTTGTAGAGGCTGCCGCCGTCGTGGAAGACCTTCTTCGTCCCGTGGATCAGGTTGTCGGTGACGACGGTGTTCTTCAGCGTGGTGGGCGTGGTGTAGACGGGCTGGTAGTCGTACAGGCCGCGGTTGCGGTAGTCCTGGCTGCCGCCGGGGTCGTTGGCGCCCCAGCCCCAGCCGACGTCGATGCCGTCGTAGGCCAGGTTCGAGACCTCGTTGTGGCTGATGACCGCATGCGTGACGTACGTCGACAGGATGCCGGACATCTCGCGGTAGTCCTCCGCGACCTTGGTGACGAGGTTGTCGGTGATCGTGACGTCGCGGTTCACCATGGCGGGGTCGGACGGGTGGTGGGCGTCGGGCTGGATACCGCCGACCACGACGCCGGCACCGGAGTCGTCGGTGAAGGTGTTGTGGTGCACGGTGATGTCGGACGTGCCGAGGCCGACGCCGGAGGCGTGCGCGTCGGCGTCGTTGCCGATGCCGAGGCCCACCTGGCCCAGGTGCGCGAAGGTGTCGCCGGTGAAGGTGATGCCGCGGGCCGCGGAGACCTGCACCGCCGCGGGCATCTGCTGCCAGCCGTTGCGGGCGGCCTCGAACTGCGGGCAGCCGCTGCGGCAGGAGGTGATGAAGTCGCTCGGCTGCGGGTAGGCGGACGCGATGAAGGCACCGTTCTGCTGGTCGGCGTAGCCGGCGGAGGTGCTGGGCTGCAGCCAGGTGGTGTGCTGGAAGGCGATGTCCTTGACGGTGATGTCGTGGACGGGGTCGGTGTAGCTGCCGCTGATCTGGAGCAGCGAGGTCAGGCGCGGCAGTTCGATGTCGCTGTGCGACGGGTCCGTCCCTGCCGGGGCCTTGTAGTACAGCTGGCCGGCCTGGGGGTCGAGGTACCACTGGCCTGCGGTCTTCAGGAAGCTGTAGGAGTTCTCCAGCTGGAGGCTGCCGCCGGCGAAGGGGCTGGCCAGGGTGTCGTAGCCCCAGTTGTTGTTGTTCCAGGCCGGCTGCTGCATCGTGATCGTGGAGCCGCTGATCGACTGGACCGGCGCATAGCGGTCGGTGAAGGAGTTCTGGCTCTCCAGTTCGATCCGGCTCTGCTGCGGCAGCGAGGCCAGGTAGTCGAGCGCGGGGTTGACGATGGTCATCCCGGTGGGGGTGATCTTGACGTCGCTGCGGGAGATGGAGACGGCGGCGCGCGGGGCCAGTGAACCGTCGACGTACAGCTGCCGCGAGTCGGCTCCGACGGGTACGGGGGCGGCGTAGATGTTGTCCGCGGCGTCCTTGAGCGTCCAGCCGGTCACCTGCTGTCCGCCCGACAGCACCGGCTGCTCGCCGGGCAGCGCCTGCCAGGTGACGGTGTGTCCGTTGCGCCCGGAGTCGGCGCTGGTGAGCTTCCATGGCTCGGCCAGGCGGTAGGTGCCGCCTGCAAGGGACACGATCACGTCGGCCTTGCCCGACAGGGTGCGGGCGAGCTTCTGTGCTTCCTGCAGGGTGGAGACGTGCCGGCCGTCGGCCGCCGGCCCGTGGCCGCCCTGCGGGGAGACGACGATACGGGCCACCGGCCCGGGTGCGGCAGCGGCATGTGCGGGAGCGGCGGTGAGCGCGCTCGCGGCCAGGGCGGCGAGCGCCGCGGCGAGGGCCGCGGCGGTCGCCCGTGGATAACGGTGCATGACTGTCCTCTGTGTCGGGAGTTCGAGCCGGCGGGGGCCGGCCGGGGGCCGCCGTGCCTGCTGCGGCCCCCGGGAGGAATCGGCGCGCGTCAGCGGCCGAGCCAGCCCCCGTCGACGGGGATGAGGGCGCCGTGGACGTAGTCGGCAGCGGGCGAGGCGAGGAACACCGCGGCGCCGGCGATGTCCTCGGGTCTGGCCCACCGTCCGGCGGGGATCCGGTCGAGGATGGCGGCATAGCGGGCGGGGTCCTCCCGCAGCGCCTGGGTGTTGTCGGTCGCCACGTAGCCCGGCACGATGCCGTTGACGTTCACGCCGCGGCCGGCCCATTCGTTGGCCAGCGCCCGGGTCAGGCCGGCTATACCGGACTTCGCCGCGGTGTAGCCGGGGACGTTGATGCCGCCCTGGAAGCTGAGCAGGGAGGCGGTGAAGACGACCTTGCCCTGGCCCCGGCCCAGCATGCGCCGCCCGACCTCGCGGGTCAGGGCGAACTGGCTGCTGAGGTTCACCGTCAGGACGTGGTCCCACGCCTCGTCGGAGTGCTCGGCCGCCGGCGCGCGGGCGATGGTGCCGGCGTTGTTGACCAGGATGTCGACGGGCCGGCCCAGGTCGCCGAGGTCCGCGGCCAGCCGCGACACGGCGGCGCGGTCGGCGAAGTCCGCCTGCAGCGCGGTGCAGGTGCGGCCGAGCGCGGTCACGCGCTTGTCGACCTCGCTGCCGGACGGCTCCATACCGGCGCTGACGGCCACGATGTCGGCGCCGGCCGCCGCCATCGCCTCGGCGACCGCGAGCCCGATGCCCCGGCGGGCGCCGGTGACGACCGCCAGCTTGCCTGTGAGGTCGAAGGGACCTGTCGTCGTCATCGTGCGTCTGCTCCCGCCTCGGACTGGCAGTCGATCAGGACCTTCATCACGCCCGCGCCCGCTTCCAGTGCTTCGAAGGCCTGCGCGGCCCGGTCGATGGGCTCGATCCGGGAGATGAGCGACTCGGCCGGGATGTGGCCGTCGGCGATCAGGCCCACCGCGGTCTCGAAGTCCTCGCGGTGGTAGAGCCGTGCCCCCACCAGGGTCAGTTCGCGCCAGAAGAAGCGGTGCAGGCTGACCTCGCGCGGGGCCGGGTGGATGGCGACCTGCACCAGCCGGCCGCGTGTCGCCAGCGCGTCGATCGCGGTGGTCACCCCGGCTGCCGCCCCCGAGACCTCGAAGGCCACGTCCGCCCCGGCGCCGCCGGTCCAGTCGGCGACCGCTTCCGCGGTGTCGGCCGTGGCGGGGTCCAGGGTCGCCAGGCCCAGCGACCCGGCGATCCCGCGCCGGTAGGGGTCGGGTTCCACCAGCAGCAGGTCGGCTCCGCCGCGGCGGGCGACGACCGCGATGAGCAGGCCGATCGGCCCGCCGCCGACGACCAGGGCCTTCTCGCCGTCCCGCAGTTCGGCGCGGCGCACGTCGTGCACCGCCACCGCGGTGGGCTCGGTGAGCGCGGCACGGTCCAGCGGCAGGCCTTCCGGGAGCCGGACGAGCGTGTCGGCCGGCACCGTCCAGCGGGACTGCAGGGAGCCGGCCGCGTCGATGCCGAGGAACACCAGGTGGTGGCAGATGTGGCGGTGGCCGGCCCGGCACGCGGGGCACTGCCCGCAGGGGACCAGGGGCATGACGGTGACGTTGTCGCCGGCCGCCCACCCGGTGACGTCGGGGGCGGCCTGCGCCACCCGTCCTGACATCTCGTGCCCGATGACCTGCGGCGGATCCACCCGGGCGTCCATGGAGCCGTGGAAGATGTGCAGGTCGGTCCCGCAGATGCCGGTGTAGGCCACGTCGATCGCGACGTGTCCCGGCGGGGGTTCCGCGGCGGTGCCGGCTTCGAGCGCCAGTGTCCTGGGCGCGGTGTAGGCCACTCGTCGTGCGTTCACGCGGGGGACTCCTCGGTCAGGTGCCAGATCTCTTCCAGGTCCGACCAGTTGCCGCCGGCTCCGGTGTCCGGCCACGGCTCCTGGCACGGGTCGGTCAGCTGCCACCAGCGCCGGGTCTCGGGGTCGGCGGCGATGGACGCCATATCGGCCTCGAAGTCGTCGCCGTGGTATTCGAAGTAGCTGAACAGGACGTCGTCGCGAAGGAAGATCGAGTAGTTGCGGATGTGTGCGGCGTGCAGCGCGGCCTCCACGCCCGGCCATACCGAGCGGTGCAACTCCAGGTACTCCTCGCGGCGTTCGGGCCGCAGCCGGATGGTCTGGGCGAGGCGTCTCATACGGATTCCTTTGCTCATGCGGGCCGGTCGGCCTCGTCGGGGACGGGAGCGGTCGCGCGGTCGCCGAGCCGGTAGGTGCGGACCGCGTTCGTCCGCATGACGGCGTCGGCGTCGGCCGCGGAGAGGTCGGCGAGCGCCTCGCGGACCAGGTCGAGCCAGGGCCCGTACGAGGTGGCGAGCGTCATCACCGGCCAGTCGCCGCCGTACAGGCACCGGTCGGGGCCGAACGCGTCGAGTACCTCGCGCAGCACGGCGAGCAGGGTGCTTGCGTCCGTTCCGGGCGCCGCCTCGGTGGCGAGCCCGGACAGCTTGCACACCACGTTGTCCCGCCGGGCGAGCCGGAGCAGGTTCGGCCGCCACGCGGGGTCGGGGCCGGGCACGGACGGCTTGCCGAGGTGGTCGAGGACGACGAGGGTCTGCGGGCACGCGGCCGCCAGTTCGGCGAGTTCGCCGAGCTGCTGCTGCCGCACACACGCGTCGAAGGGCAGCCCCGCCTCGCCCAGCCGCGCCACACCGGCGCGGAAGACGCTGTCCTGGGTGAAGCCGGGTGCCTCGTCCTGGACGTTGTGGCGGACGCCGACGACGAAGGGGTCGGCGGCGAAGCCGCGGACGGCCTCCGCAGCGCCGGCGGGGTCGTCCAGGCTCACGTGGGCGACGGCGCCGCGGATCCACGGCTGCGTACGCGCCAGGCCGCGCACCCAGTCCACCTCCCGGGCCGCCTGGTCCGGGTCGCGCCCGGCTTCGACGAAGACCGCCTCCACCGGCTCGGGCGCGTCGCCGAGGAAGCCGGTGGGGGAGAAGTGCCGGTCGAGGGCGGGAACGGTGGCGAGCCAGGGGTAGGACAGGTGCTGCGGGTCCCAGAAGTGGACGTGGCTGTCGAGCACCGGTGTGCGCCGCACCGCGGCAGCGCCGGACGGCTGGTCCATGGTCATGGCTGCTCCTCGGAATACTGGTTCTCCGGGCGCCCGTTGGCCCAGCCCCGGTCGAGCACCGGGGCCAGGCACTCCTCCACGGCACGCAGCAGTTCCTCGTCGAGGGGCTGGGCGGTCCACTCGGCGAGCCGGCGCACCTCCCGGGCGCTTGATGTGCCGACCACCGTGGAGGCGAAGCCCCCGGTGGAGACGGCGAACTGGACCGCGAGCCGCGCGATGTCGGCCCCCCTGGCCCGGCAGAGCGCGGCCGCTGCCGCGCAGCGCTCCAGCACGGCCGCCGGTGCGGGGTGCCACGGGGCGGGGCCACGTCCGGTGAGCGCCCCCATCGCCAGCGGCGCGGCGTTGACGACCGCGGCGCCCGCCCGCTCGAAGTCCGGGCGGCGCCGTGCCAGGCGCCGGTTCTGCAGGGTGTACTGGCAGTAGGACATCACCGTGTCCACCGCGCCGCGGTCCGCCACGTGGTGCAGGGCGCCGAGCGGGTACCCGGTGACGCCCACCGCACGCACCAGGCCCGCGTCCTGCAGTCTGCGCAGCGCGGGGAGCGTCTCGTGCACGACCTGGCCGAGGTCGCCGAACTCGACGTCGTGGCACTGGACCAGGTCGAGGTGGTCGGTGCGCAGCCGCTCCAGGCTCTCGTGCACGCTGCGCTCGACGCGTTCCGCGGTGAAGTCGAACTCGTCGTCGCCGTACCTGCCGACCTTGGTCGCCAGGACGTAGCCGGAGCGCTCGACACCGCGAAGGGCCTTGCCGAGGACCGTCTCGGCGAGCGTCGCCCCGTAGTAGGGGGAGACGTCGAAGAAGCAGATCCCCAGGTCCAGGGCGGCGTGCACGGCGTCGATCCCGTCGGGTTCCGCGAAGGCGCCGTACACCGCGCCCAGCGGGGACGCCCCGAACCCCAGCTCGGAGACGTCGAGGCCGGTCGATCCCAGCGGGCGGCGCTTCACGGCGCGGCCTGCCCGGGCTCGTCGTCGAACGGGCCGCGGTAGGACGGCGGCCGGGTGCGCAGGGCGAGCCGCAGGGTGAGCCGGACGGTGCTGGAGCGGGGGAGGTCCACCTGCAGCCAGGGGCCTTCGACCACCGCGGACGCGGAGGTCACCACCGGGGCGGTGTGCCCGTAGTCGTAGAGGTCGCCGATCCAGGAGGGGTCCTCGCAGACGCTGTACTCCACCGAGCGGATGGTGTGCTCGCTGAAGGCGCCGGCCTGGACGACCACAGAACGCGCCGCTTCCGGGTCGAGGTTGACCAGGTCCACGACGGTGGCCTCCGGGTCGATGGCCGAGACCAGCGCGGCGACCCCGGCGGGAAGTCCCGGGCGGCGGGCGCCGGCGTCGTGGTAGCGCACCCGTGCCTGCTGCAGACCGCCGTTGTAGACCACCTGGGGGCCGCCCCAGGTCAGCTGGACCAGCGCCTCGGTGACCACCGGGTTGGACTGCTGCCACAGGTGGATGTCCGCCTCGGGCACGTCCCAGCCGCGGTACTTCTCCATACGCGACAGCCGGTGCCGCACCTGCGCCTGGGCCGCCGCGAGGATCTTCTCCGGGTAGGCCGGGTCGTCGCCCGCCAGATACGCCAGCCAGGGCTCCTCGTGGCCGGCCTCCTCCTTGCTGCGGAAGGAGCGGACCGTACGCCAGTCGTATCCGGCGGCGGCGCGCAGGCGTTCGATACGCGCCCGGTCCGCGTCGGAGGCGGTGTGGTGCCACAGCGCCGTCGGGACGGCCATCAGCATGGGGTTGTAGTCGAACCAGCCCTCGTCCTCGTACCGGAAGGGCACGTGGAAGGTCGGGGTGGCGACGTCCTCGCCCAGCTGCGGGATCCACTTGGAGGTGATGCTGGAGTCGGCCTCGGTGAAGGACATCACCTTGCCCTGCGCGATGATCTCGTCCAGGACCGGGCGCACCATGTCCAGGTAGGAGTCGTCGCCGCTGACCGCGGCGCCGGCCAGGGCCGCGACGATCGCCGCATGCCCCACGCTGTACCAGCCGTGCGGCCAGCTCCAGCCGTAGTGGCCGCCGTACCAGCGGCCCTCCAGCAGCCCGCCGACGGTCCCGTCGGGTGCCACGTTGTCGGGCAGCAGGCCCCCGTTGGCGGCGGCGCGCTCCCGCCAGGCGCCCACGTACTCGGCGATCCAGTCGGCGTAGCGCTGCTCCCCCGAGACGATCCAGGCGTTCAGGACCAGGCCCGCGGCCGAGAGGTTGACCGCGGTGTCGCCGTCGCCCATCCGGCGGCGCATCTCCGCGCCGAGCCGCGGGTCGGACTCCAGCGGCGGCGGCTCGGCGCCCGCGGGCAGGATCCAGTTCAGCGGGAAGCCGTACATCCGGGCTTCCTTGGGCAGCCACGGGTAGGAGTCGCCGTCCGACAGGCCGTCCCTGCCGGGGTCGCTGCCGTTGTGCGGCCGGCGGATGATGCGCCGCTCCGGGTCGTAGTTGCCGTGCCCGGGGTCGACGTACAGGTCGGCGAAGCGCCGTGCCCGCCCGGCCCACCGGTCGGGGGCGGCCATGCACAGGAAGTACAGCAGCAGCAGGCTCTCGCCCTGGTGGAACCAGTCGTAGCCGCGCTCGTACTCGTCCTTGAGCATGCCCAGCTCCGTCAGCTGCCGGGTGACGCCCTCCCAATGGTGCTCGCTCTGGTCGAGCAGGTCGTCCGCGCCGCCGAGCAGGTACAGCTGGGGCCAGTTGAAGAAGACCTCGTAGAAGTCGTCCACGCCGTCCCGGGAGGTCAGCTCGCCGGTGTAAAGCAGCCGTCCGTCGGGCCCCGTGAAGTCGCGGGCGAACCGGCGCCAGGCCCGGTCGAGCAGGTCGAACAGCTCGCGCTGCGCTGTCGCCCAGCCCGGCGGTTCGAGTAGCGGCACCGAGGCCGAGATGACGGGATGCATCGGGAGGAGCTCCATTCGCGTTCGGGCACGGCCGCGTCCGGGCACAGCGCGGCCCGCACACCGGCCGGGGCGGGCGGTGCGCTGCGCGTTGTGCGGGACGGCCGGCTGGGTCAGTTCTTCGTTGCGCCGGCGAGCATGCCGGCGACCAGGAACCGCTGGGAGAACAGGAAGACGACCAGCACCGGGACGATCGCCAGCAGTGTGGCCAGGGCCAGTTCCGGCCGCTCCACCTGCAGCGTGCTCGCCGTCGGGTTGAACTGCGGGACGGAGTCCAGCAGGGTGCCGAGGCCCACCTGGACGGGGAACTGGTCGCTCTGCGGCAGCATGACGTACGGCAGGTAGTAGTTGGTCCAGTTGGCGACGAAGCTGAAGAAGCCCACCAGCGCCACCACCGGTGCCGCCAGCGGGAGGGCCACCCGGCGGAAGACGCCGAACTCCGAGCACCCGTCCAGCCGTGCCGCGTCCAGCAGTTCGCCCGGCAGGGCGGTGCTGAAGTAGATGTAGGTCAGGTACACCCCGAAGGGGTAGAAGGCGTACGGCAGGACGATCGACCACATCGAGCCGATCAGATGGACCGCGTTGACCTCCAGGAAGAGCGGCACCACCAGCGTGGCGTTCGGCATCAGCATCACCACGAGGGTGGCGACCAGCAGGGTGCGCCGGCCCCGGAACTCCGTCATCGCCAGTGCGTAGCCGGCCGGCACCGCCACGCACAGGGTGATCACCAGGGCGAGGAAGGAGTAGACGGCCGAGTTCCGCAGCCACATGAAGATCGCGTCGTCCTGGTAGCCGGTCAGGGCCGTCCAGTTGGCGTGCAGGGCGTGCAGGGAGCCGAACGACAGCGGGTTGTCGTGCACCAGTTGGTCGTCGGTCTTGGTGGCCGCCAGCAGCAGCCAGAGCACCGGCAGTACGAAGAAGACCGCGAACAGCAGGAGCACCAGGGCCGGGAGCGGGTTGCGGCGCCCGCGCACCGGGCGGCCGGAGCGCAGCCGGTCGGTCCGTCCGGGCAGCGGCCCGCTGCCGGAGGGTGTGGCGACCGCAGGCCGCCGGATGTCAGTCGGCATCGAAGAACCCCGATCTGGCCACGAAGACCCCTGCCACGACCAGCCCGACGACCAGCAGCTCCACCGACACGGCGGCAGCGGTGTTGACGTCGTTGTTCTGGAAGGCGAAGTCGTAGGCGAGCTGGTTGAGGGAGTAGTCCCGGCCGGCCACGCCGACGCTCGCCTGGGACAGCAGCTGCGGCTCGACGAACAGCTGCGTGCCGCCGGCGAAGGCGAGGATGACCATGTAGACGATCCACTTGCGCAGCAGCGGGATCTGGATGCGCCAGGCGGTCTGCCAGGCCCCTGCGCCGTCGATCCGCGCCGCTTCCAGGACGTCCTGCGAGATGTTGTTCAGCGCCCCGTACATCACCACGATCCAGCCGCCTGCCCCGGTCCAGAAGGCGATGAGCGTGAACAGGATCGGCAGGTGCCCGGGGGCGATGACCTCGCCGAACGTGTGGTAGCCGAAGGCCCGCAGCAGGAAGGCGACCGGGCTGACCGACGGGTCGAGCACGAACAGCCACACCATGACGCTGGCCGCGCCGGCCAGCGCGCCGGGCACGTAGTACAGGAACCGCAGTGCCCTGCTGACGCCGCTGAGCGCCAGGCGGTGCAGCAGCAGGGCCAGCCCGACGACGAAGACCACCAGAGAGACCAGCCACCACAGCAGGTAGAGGGCCACGTGCTCGATGGCGGGCGTGAAGCGGAAGTCGTCGACGGCGGTGGAGAAGTTGGACAGGCCGCTGAAGGTGCCGCCGCCGTCGGTGAAGGCGAAGTAGACCGCGTAACCGGTCGGTATGACACCGAAGGCGATCAGCAGGACCGTGTAGGCGGCGACGAAGCCGTGCCCGGCCCGGCCGGGCCACAGCGTGCGCGAGCTGCGCACGGGTGCCCGGCCGGCCTCGGTGGGTTGCGCCGTCACTGGGTCGTGACCTTGTAGCCGGCGGCGCGGGCGTAGTTGGCGATCGCCGTCTGCCAGGCAGGCAGCAGCGAGACGATGGACTTGCCCGCCGTCAGCTGCGGGGTCACCGTGGCGGCCCAGACCGCCTCCTGGCTGAACTGGCCGTAGCCCCAGCCGGGCCAGACCTGGTCGGCCGCGGCCTGCAGCGGCGCGGCGATGTCACCGGTGAAGTAGTCCGACGAGGCCTGCTTGGCCAGCCAGTTCTTCGCCGCCGCGCTGTAGGCGGGGTAGCCGGGCGCCAGTTTGGCCTGGTAGTCGTCCGAGGTGGTCACCCAGGTGAGGAAGGCAGCCGCCGCCTTGAGGTTCGCGCTGTGCGCGGACAGCAGCCAGGTCCCGCCGCCGACGTTGCCCGCCGTACCGCCGCTGTCGGACGACCACTTGGGCAGCGGCGCCACGGCGATCTGGTGCGCCGGGGTCTTGAACGACCCCTGGAAGAGGGCGCCGCCGAACCAGGAGGGGCCGGGCAGCATGAGGATCTTGCTCGCCTCGTTCTTGTCGAAGTCCGAGCTGAACACGCTGCTCATGGACATCGTCTTGTTCTTGATCAGGGTGTCGAGCAGCGACGCCATGCGGGTGCAGTTCGCACTGCCGGTGCTGACCGTGACCGCCTTGGGCCCGGTGATCTGGTTGGCCCCGCACTTGCTCGGCCACATGTACAGCTCGGGCGCCCAGGTGTCGCCGGCCGAACCGACCAGGTAGCCGGGGTGCTCGGTGGCCACCTTCTGCCCGAGGGCCTGGTACTGCTCCCAGGTCTGCGGGACCTGGTATCCCCACTGCTTCATCAGCGGGGCGTTGTACCACAGCACGGTCTGGGCGAGGTCGTTGCGCAGGCAGTAGAGCGTGCCGTTCACGGTGCAGGGGGCGTTGGCGCCCTTGGCCCAGCCGGCGAGCGTCGACTGCGGTATCAGGCCCTTGTCGAGCGGGGCGGTGAACCCGGCGTCGACCGCCCAGGTGGTCTCGTTGTTCTGCGAGCTGAACACCACGTCGGGCCAGCCCTTGTGGGTGCGGTTGAACAGACTGACCTTGGTGCGCAGGTAGTTGGAGCCGTTCGCGTCGCCGTCGTAGCTGACGATGTTCATCTTCACGTCGGGGTGCTGCCGCTGGTAGAGCTTGGCGGCGTCCATGCGGGAGGCGTCCACCCACACCGTCAGGGCGCCGCCCGTCTGCTTGACGGGCTTGAAGCCGCCGTGGGAGCCGTTGGTGCTGCTGCCCCCGCCGCAGGCGGCGACCGTGGCCAGGACCAGCGCGCCGGCCGCGGCCAGCATGCCGGTGCGTCTGCGGCCTGCGCGGGTTCTGTTGGGTGTGTTCGCGCCGACCGCGCGGACCTTGGCTGTCATGAACAACTCCACTACGTCGTGGGGCCCGTCCATCGCTGGGACGCGGGCCGGGATATGTCGCACTCCCGGAGGGGAAGGCGGACAGGTGGGGAGCTTGTCGGTCGCCGGGACGAAGCCGTCCCGACCGGAAGTTTTCAGGCGAAGCAGCGTCGCGCTTTGATCACACATAACAAGCTCCAGCCCGGGGTCGCGTCAACAGGATGAGCATGGTTATTTCCAAGATCTTTTAACGTGATGGACTCTTACCCTGCCTGTTTGCATCTTTCTGTCACGATTCGCTCCGGGTGGAGTCGAGAAATGAGTCGTACACATATTGCCGAGCCAGGCCCTCGCTGTATGCTGCGACGTGACGTCGGACCGGTTGCGTACCGCGTGGCTGACGACGGGACATGAAGGAGGCGGGTCGTTGGACGGCAACCCCGTACTTGCGGCGACCGGCAGCTCCGCACCGGCGCCGGCGGACGAGCAGGACACCGTGGCCTACCGACCCGGCTACGAACGCGTGGCCGAGGAGATCCTGCGCCTCATCGCCGAACTGCAGCTGCAGCCGGGCGACCGGATGCCCACGGAGAACCAGCTTGCCTCACGGCTGGGCACCAGCAGGACCGTGGTGCGCGAGGCCGTCAAGATCCTGTCGGCCATCGGACGCATCCGCGCCCAGAAGGGCCGCGGCCTTTTCGTGGCCAACGACGAAGGAATGCTGGGCTCTTCGCTGTGGGGGAGCTTCTTCCTGCCCACCGACCTCGACCACGTCTACCGCCTGTTCGAGTTCCGCCGGGTCCAGGAGGCCGCGGCCAGCCGGCTGGCCGCGACCCGTGCGACACCTGCCGACCTGCGCGCCATCGAGGAGGCCGCGGAGACCTGCAGGGAAGGCCATCTGACCGGCCGGCGCGAACTGTTCGACCGCGGTGACGACGACTTCCACCTCAGCGTCGCCAAGGCCTCGCAGAACCCGTTCCTGGTGGACGCGGTCCGCGAGGCCCGGCGCCTGCAACGGCAGTCCAGCACCATCGGGTTGCACGGCACGGTCGGCGGCCACGCCGAGGAGGCGGTGGCGGAGCACGCCGCGATCTACCAGGCGATCAAGGGCGGCGACGCGGAGGCCGCCGCGCAGGCGGCCACCGTCCACCTGGACCAGACGCTGGAGGACTACCGCCGCGAGATCCAGCGCCGCGTGTTCGGCTGAGACGGCCGGCGAGGGGGCAGCGGGGATGACCGCAACGAGCACGCCGGGCCTTGTCACCCTCGGCGAGACCATGGGGCTGGTCACCGCGGGTGAGATCGGCTCACTCGAGTATGCCCGCACCTTCACCTACGGCATCGGCGGCGCCGAGAGCAACGTCGCCATCGGGGTGTCCCGGCTGGGCGCGCCCGCCACCTGGATAGGCCGGCTCGGCGCGGACGCGACGGGGGACATGATCGAGCGGCGCCTGCGCTACGAGGGCGTCGCAGCCCTGGTGGTCCGCGACCGGGCCTTCACCGGGCTGATGGTCAAGCACCGCCGTTTCGGCAGCGCGCTCTCGGTGGACTACCACCGCGCGGGAAGCGCAGGATCCCGGCTGAGCCCGGAGGACCTCCCGCAGGGCTGCGTCGAGACCGCCGGGGTCCTGCACGTCACCGGGGTCACCACCGCGCTGTCCGCCTCGGCCTGCGACACGGTGTTCTGCGCCGTCGACCGGGCGCGGGCCGCCGGGGTGCCGGTGAGCGTCGACGTCAACTACCGCAGCAAGCTGTGGAGTCCCGAGGCGGCGGGCCCGACGCTGCGCCGCCTGGTCGCGCTCGCCGACGTGGTCTTCGCGGGCGTGGAGGAGGCGCAGTTGGTGCTCGGCGCCGGCGCTGGGTCCACCGCCGAGGCTCTGGCGCAGGGGCTTTCCGCGCTGGGACCGGCTCAGGCGGTCGTCAAGGACGGGGCACGGGGCTGCACGGCCTCCGTCGACGGGGTGGCCCACCGGCTCCCCGCGCTGCCCGCCGAGGTCGTCGACCCGGTCGGCGCCGGCGACGCCTTCGTCGCCGGGTACCTGGCCGAACTCCTGGCCGGAAGGCCCGCGCCGGAGCGGCTGCGGACGGCTGTCGCCGCCGGCGCGTACGCGGTGAGCGTGCCGGGGGACTGCGAGGGGCTTCCGCGGCGGACGGAGCTGGCCGCTCTGGCGTCCGCAAGCGACGTCATGAGGTGAGCCGGCGGACGCCGGACGGGAACACTTCATCAAGAAGGAAGTTTTCCCACCACTCTTGACGCCCTGATCGCACAGGAGTTACCTACTTCACACACATCCCCCCACGACTCGGCCCAGGAGGTCGACACGTCATGGTCAACGGCAATGCGAGAGTCAGGCGATGGATCGTGCAGTCGCCGATCGGAAAAGTGTTAGCGCTAACAGTCCCCACTGTGCTGCTCGCCGTGTGCGCCGCGCTGGTCGCCCCCGGCGGGGCACAGCCGGCTGTCGCACTGGGCAACGGGCTGGCGCTGACCCCGCAGATGGGTTTCAACGACTGGAACGCCTACGGGTGCAACGTGTCGGAGTCGCTGATCAAGTCCACGGCGCAGGCCATGCACACCAACGGCATGCAGGCCGCCGGATACACCTACGTCAACATCGACGACTGCTGGATGACGCACAACCGGGACTCCTCGGGCCGGCTGGTGCCGGACCCGTCGAAGTTCCCCGACGGCATCAAGGGCACGGCGGACTACGTGCACTCCCTCGGCCTGAAACTGGGGATCTACGAGGACGCCGGCACCGCGACCTGCGCCGGCTACCCGGGGAGCCTCGGCCACGAGACCACCGACGCGGCGACGTTCGCCTCGTGGGGTGTGGACTACCTGAAGTACGACAACTGCAACAACAACGGTGTGTCCGGGCAGTCCCGCTACACCGCGATGCGGGACGCGCTGGCGGCCACCGGCCGGCCGATCCTGTACAGCCTGTGCAACTGGGGCCAGGAGAACGTGTGGACCTGGGGCGCGGGAATCGGCAACAGCTGGCGCACCACCGGTGACATCAACGCCAGCTACTCCAGCATGCTCTCCATCTTCCACAGCAACGTGGGCCTGGCCTCCTACGCAGGTCCCGGCCACTGGAACGACCCGGACATGCTGGAGGTCGGCAACGGATCGCTGACCGCCACCGAGGCCCGCACCGAGTTCAGCCTCTGGTCCGAGATGGCGGCCCCGCTGATCGCGGGCACCAACATCGCCTCGGCCAGCTCCACCACGCTGTCCATCTACACCAACACCCGGGTGATCGCGGTGGACCAGGACCCGCTGGGCAAGCAGGGCACCATGGTGTCGTCCGGGGGCGGCCTGGACGTTCTGGCCAAACCGCTGTCCAACGGCGACGTGTCCGTTGCGCTGTTCAACGAGACCGGCTCGACCGCCACGATCAGCACCACCGCGGGCGCGGTCGGCAAGACCGGGGCGTCCTCCTACACCCTGACCGACCTGTGGTCCGGCGCGACGTCCACCACCTCGGGCACCATCAGCGCATCGGTGCCGGCGCACGGCACGGTGATGTACCGCGTCGCGGGCGGGACCAGCGGTGGGACCACCGGCGGGAGCACCGGTGGGACGACGACCCCGCCGACGGGTGGCTCGGGCGCCT
>NZ_JAFFIX010000043.1 GCF_016916835.1 Actinacidiphila bryophytorum
CCCGCGTGACGACCGGCCGGCTCGTGACGACAGGCCCCGCTACGACCGCCCGCGCTATGACCGTCCGAGGGACGACCGTCCCCGTTTCGACGGCCCGCGTGACGACAGGCCGCGCTACGACCGTCCCCGTGACGACCGTCCGGCCCGTGACGACCGCCCCCGCTACGACCGTCCCCGTGACGACCGCCCGCGTGGGCCGCGTCGTGAGGACGACCGGGGCGGCTTCCGCCGCGACGACAGGCCGCGTGACGACCGTCCGCGCTACGACCGCCCGGCCCGTGACGACCGCCGCGACGACCGGCGGGACGACCGCCCGCGCGGCGGCCCGCGCCGGGACGGCGACCGTCGCCGTGACGAGCGCGGCTACGGCCGGCGTCCCGTCGTCGAGGGTCGCGGCCGGTTCGAGAACCGCGGTGGCAGGGACGAGCGGCGCGAGGACCGGGAGCCGGTGCGCCGGCTGCCCATCCCCGACGAGGTCACAGGCCACGAGATCGACCCGAGCGTGCGCCAGGAGCTGATGAGCCTGCCCAAGACGCTCGCCGACGACGTGGCCCGCAACCTGGTGATGGTCGCGCGGCTGCTGGACGAGGAGCCCGAGCAGGCGTACGCGTACTCGCGTGTGGCGCTGCGGCTGGCCTCGCGTGTCGCGGCCGTACGGGAGGCGGCGGGCTTCGCCTCGTACGCCAGTGAGCGGTACGCGGAGGCGCTGGCCGAGTTCCGTGCGACCCGGCGGATGACCGGCACGGTCGACCTGTGGCCGGTCATGGCGGACTGCGAGCGCGGCCTCGGGCGTCCCGAGCGTGCGCTGGAGATGGCCGGTGCGCCCGAGGTGCACAAGCTGGACAAGGCAGGCCAGGTCGAGATGCGGCTGGTGGCCGCCGGCGCCCGGCAGGACATGGGCCAGGCGGAGGCGGCGGTCGTGACGCTGCAGAGTTCCGAGCTGGCGTCCAACGCGGTGCACCCGTGGACGGCACGCCTGCGGTACGCGTACGCCGACGCGCTGCTCGCCGTGGGCCGCGAGTCCGAGGCGCGCGAGTGGTTCGCGAAGGCGCTGGAGGCCGACCAGAACGGCACCACCGATGCGTCGGACCGGCTGGCCCAGCTCGACGGCGTGGAGTTCGTCGATGCCTTCGACGACGCGGACGACTCGGACGACGACGCCGACGAGGTGGACGAGAGCGACGACGCCGACGAGAGGGACGACGTCACTGCCGCCGACGACGAGGCGGACGACGAGGATGAGTCCGACGACTCGGACGACGAGCCCGCGGCGCCCCGGGCCGCGGTCGAGGTGGATGAGGAGTCCGATCTGACCGACGAGGCCGACCCGGCGTCCTTCCTCGACTCGCCCTTCCGCGAGCCCGCAGCGGGCGACAAGGACCAGTAGGACGAGGCAGCAGCCGTACCGCAGAGGGCGGCACCCGCACACCGCGGGTGCCGCCCTCTGCCGTGTGCCGCCCAGGCGTCAGCCCAGGTCCAGGCTCCGCATGACGAGCCCGCCGGCCGGTTTCGGGCCGAAGGACGTGGACTTGCGCGGCATCATGACGCCCTGCTCGGCGAGTTCGCGGACGACGGGCTCCCGTACCGGGTGCATCAGCACGGCCGTCCCGCCGTGCCGTACGGCCTGTTCGACCGCCGCGTCCGCGGTGTGGATGTAGCGGATCTCGTCCGGGAGGTCGGGGGAGTCGGGGACCTGCCAGACGTGGTCGAGCAACAGGTGGTGCAGGACGGTGGCGTCAAGCCGCCGCCACTGCGGCGGGCGGTCGGCCGGGACGTGGCGGTCGAGCGCGCCGGGGTCCGGGCGGTCGAGGAGGTGGAAGCCGTTGCCACCGGCGAGGACGAAGGCGTTGCCCTGCTCTGCCGCGTCGGCCAGCTCGCCGAGCGCCGCGTCGAGGGTGCGGCCGGGCAGGGCGCGTACCCGGAAGAAGGGGCTGGCGGCATCCAGCGCGCGGGCGGGCGGCAGATGCTGCAGGACCCGGTGGATGGCGCGGACCCGCAGCGGGTGGCGGGCGGTGTCGACCAGCAGGACCAGGCCGAAGTCCCACGGGGTGCCCGGCGGGTGGGCTGCCTGCAGCCTGCGGTACGTCGCCCAGCGGTGGTGGCCGTCGGCGATCAGGGCCTGCCGGCCTGCCAGGTCCGCGCCGGCCGCGGCGATCTCGGCGGGGTCGGTCAGCGCCCACAGGCGGTGGTGGACGCCGTCCTCCGTCGTCGTGCCGAGCAGCGGTTCGCGGGTGTCCGCGGTGCGTTCGACCAGGGCGGCGGTCGCGTCGCCGTCGCGGTAGGCGAGCAGCAGCGGTTCGAGGTTCGCGCGGGTGGCGCGCATCAGGGCGGCACGGTCGGCGACCGGACCCGGCATCACGTCCTCGTGCGGCAGGACCACACCGTCCTCCGGCGGGCTCAGCCGCAGCGCGCCGATGACGCCGCGCTGCAGGTGGTCGCCGTCGCGCTGCTCGTACACGTACAGCGCCGGGTCGGGGTCCGCGGCCAGCACGCCCTGCTCCCGCCACGCGGCAAGCGTGCGGGCGGCCTTGCCGTGCCGGGCCTGCGGCGTCTCGGCGTCGGGGAGGATCAGCCGGACCACGTTGTACGGGTCGGCGGTCTCCAGATGGCGCTGGCCGTCCGGGCGGACGACGACGTCGTACGGCGGCGAGGTGACCGCCGCGAGACTGCCGACGCGCTCGGCGACGTAACGCAGTCCGCGGAAAGGGGTCAGCCGCAGACCTTGCTCGCCTGGGGGTCCTGGGTGGGGACCGGGGGTGCTCATCAGCGCATGGTACGTCCGGCGGTAGGGATGGGGGATGATCGGAGCGACGCCGACCAGCGAGGAGCGAGCCCGCCCATGACCGACCGGACCAGCCCGAGCGGCAGCGAGCAGCCGCTGCACACCGCGTACGACACGGCGCTGCTCGACCTCGACGGCGTCGTCTACGCGGGCGGCGAGGCCATCGCCCACGCCGTCGAGTCGCTGGCCGCCGCCCGCTCCGACGGCATGCGGCTCGCCTACGTCACCAACAACGCCGCCCGCACCCCGCAGGCCGTCGCGGAACACCTCAGCAGGCTCGGCGTGCCCGCGGAGGCGGAGGAGGTCATCACCTCCGCGCAGGCCGTCGCACGGCTCATCGCCGAGGACGTTCCCGCCGGGTCGAAGGTGCTCGCCGTCGGCGGCGAAGGCCTCTTCGCCGCGCTGCGGGAACGCGGGCTCCAGCCCGTCGAGTCCGCCGACGACGCGCCCGTCGCGGCCGTACAGGGCTACGGGCCCGAGCTGCGCTGGTCGCAGCTCGCGGAGATGGCGTACGCAGTCAAGGCCGGGGTGCCGTGGTTCGCCTCCAACACCGACCTCACCATCCCGACCGCCCGCGGGGTCGCGCCAGGCAACGGCGCCGCCGTCGAGGCGGTGCGCATCGCCACCGGGGCGACTCCGCGGGTCGCGGGGAAGCCGTTGCCGCCGATGCATCGGGAGACGGTGCTCAGGACCGGGGCTCGGCGCCCCATCGTGGTGGGGGACCGGCTCGACACGGACATCGAGGGGGCCAACGCGTCCGGTGTGGACTCGCTGCTCGTCCTCACCGGGGTCACGACCCCCGAGGCCCTTCTTGCGGCTGCACCGCAGCACCGGCCGACGTACGTCGCGGCGGACCTCCGCGGCCTTCTCACCCCCCACCCGCCCGTCGTCCGGGACGGCTCCCAGGCGCACTGCGGCGGGTGGACCGTGTCCGCCGCGCCCTCCCTCACCCTCGCCGGTTCCGGCGATCCCCTCGACGCGCTCCGCGCCCTCTGCGCCGCCACATGGTCCTCCGACCCCCGCCTCGACCCCTCCGAGCCCCTCTCCCACCTCTCCCTCTGACCGGGGGTCCTGCCCCTTGCGGTGGCCGGGCGCCTTCCGGCCGGTGGTGGGTTGCGCGCGCAGTTCCCCGCGACCAGCCCGGACGGGCGGGAAGAAGGCAACGCCACAGCAAGTGGCACTCACCTCAGGAGGCGCTGGGGGTACCCCCAGGCGAAGCTCTGGGGGCGGAACGGCGCGCGCAACCCACCACCGGGGGAAAGGCGGACGCCCGCCGCAAGGGGCACCCCCCCCGGGGGGGGACGGTCAGAGGAGGGTGCGGAGGCGGAAGACGTCGCGGAGGGAGGCCTGGACGCGCACGCGGCCGCTGCCCCAGGCTTTGGCGAAACTCAGTTCGCCGCCGACCATGGCGACAAGGTCACCGCCTGACATCGTCAGTCGAATCTGCGCCTTGTCCTGCGGAGCACCTGGCACGGTGACGACATCGGTGATCGCGCCGCCGTGCAGGCGCCCGACGAAGGTGACGTCGAGGTCGGTGATGCGGCAGCTCAGCGAGCGGTCGAGGGCGGTGGCGGCGCGCACGTCGCCCTCGGCCTTCGCCATGTTCCGCGACAGCTGGTCGAGTGCGGCGCGGCACTCCTCGATGGTGGCCATCGGCGCGGTCTCTCCCGGTCGAACGGTACGTCCGGACGACGGTACCGCAGGCACCGTCGACGGGCCGCGGCGGCGGGAGGCGGTAGCGTCATGACCACGGCGGTCCGCGCGCGGCCCGCCGGCCGAACGATGTGTCAACGGGCGAGGCGACGAGGAGTGAGAGCGATGCGGGACGCGCTGCGTACGTGTCTGCAGATCGCGGGCGGCCTGACCGAGGCCACCCGCCGCCGTACGGTCGACGCGGCCAGGGAACTGCTCGACCAGACCGGTATCGACGTCGATGCCGTCCAGCGGAGGATCGAGTCGGCCATCCCGGCGGAGGTGCAGACCCTCGCCGACGAGCTGATGGCCACCGGGCGGGCCAACCGCGACCTGCTGGTCGGGCTGATCCGCGAGGAGGTCGACAAGGCGATGAGCCGGGTCGGCCGACTTGCCGACGAGGTGACAAAGGTCGGCGTGGTCCTGGAGACCCTCGAACGCCGTATCCGCAACCTGGAGTCCGAGGAGGAGGACGGGGAGCCCGCCGCCAGGCCTGCGCCGTCCGAGCCCGCGCCGCCGGTGCAGCACGTACGGGTCGAGACCGAGCCGGCGC
The DNA here is from genome assembly GCF_016916835.1 of Actinacidiphila bryophytorum. Classification (GTDB taxonomy): domain Bacteria; phylum Actinomycetota; class Actinomycetes; order Streptomycetales; family Streptomycetaceae; genus Actinacidiphila; species Actinacidiphila bryophytorum. The sequence continues at coordinate 5,028 of NZ_JAFFIX010000043.1, forward strand.
CCGGCCCGCGCAAGGCCGCGGCCGAGAAGCCGCCCGCCGCGAAGAAGACCACCGCACCGCCGGCGAAGAAGGCGGCGCCCGCGAAGAAGACGACCGCACCGCCGGCCGCGAAGAAGGCGCCCGCGGCCCGCAAGAGCGCGGCGGCGAAGAAGGCCACCACCACCAAGTCGGCAGCCGCCCACCGGACCACGGTGACGAAGAAGGCCGCCGCCGCGAAGAAGGCCGCACCGGCCAGGACGGCGGCGGGCAAGACCGCCGCGGCCAGGCCCGCCCCCGCGAAGAAGGCCCCCGCGAAGGCCGCAGCCAAGAAGACCCCGGCCGCGAAGAAGACCGCGAACCCCACCAGGACCACCGCGTCCGGCGCCCAGAAGGCCGCCCCCGCCAAGGAAGCGGCCAAGGAGCCCGCCCCCGCGAAGAAGGCGGCCGCAAAGAAGGCCACGCCGAAGAAGGCCGCGGCCAAGAAGGCCGCGGCCCCGGCCAAGCCCGCGGCACCGGACGCGGCCGGCAATGACTGAACCCGGCACCGGGCAGGGCGCGTACGGCCAGGAGCCCGCGCCCGCGCACGCCCCAGACGCGCCCGCGCGACCCGAACCGCTGGGGGTGACGGTCGCGCCGACGGGGAATGCTGACGTCGACGCGGCGATGGACCGCCTCGCCGACGCCGACGACCTGCCCACGCAGTCCCACATCGAGGTGTACGAGGATGTACACCGCGGGCTGCGCGACGCGCTCGCCGCGCTGGACGAGAACAGGAGCTGAACCGTACGTGGCAGTGGCACGACGCCGACTCGACGCCGAGCTGGTGCGCCGGAAACTCGCGCGCTCCCGTGAGCACGCAAGCCAGTTGATCGCCGCGGGCCGGGTCACCGTGGGCGGGGCGACCGCCACCAAGCCCGCCACGCAGGTCGAGACCTCGGCCGCCGTCGTGGTGGCCGAGGGCGGGGACACCCCCGACTACGTGTCGCGCGGCGGCCACAAACTGGCCGGCGCGCTGGCCGCCTTCCAGCCCCGCGGGCTGGTCGTCGAGGGCCGCAGGGCGCTGGACGCCGGCGCGTCCACCGGCGGTTTCACCGACGTCCTGCTGCGGGCCGGCGCCGCCCAGGTGGTAGCCGTGGACGTCGGGTACGGCCAGCTCGCCTGGTCGCTGCAGAGCGACCCGCGGGTCGTGGTCAAGGACCGCACCAACGTGCGGGAGCTGACGCTCGACCACATCGACGGCGAGCCCGTCGGCCTGGTCGTCGGCGACCTGTCCTTCATCCCGCTCGGCCTGGTGCTGCCGGCCCTGGTGCGCTGCGCCGCACCGGACGCCGACCTGGTCCTGATGGTCAAACCGCAGTTCGAAGTGGGCCGGGAGCGGCTCGGCAGCGGAGGGGTGGTCCGCAGCGCGCAACTGCGGGCCGAATGCGTGGTGAAGGTCGCGGGGCAGGCGGCGGAACTGGGCCTCGGGGTGCTCGGGGTGACCGCGAGCCCGCTGCCCGGGCCTTCGGGGAACGTGGAGTATTTTCTGTGGCTGCGAGCCGGTGCGCCCGTGCTGGACCCGGCCGATGTCGACCGTGCCGTGGCGGAGGGGCCGAACCGGTGACCATCAAGAGCGATGCACAGGACCGTACCGTCTTCCTGCTGACCCACACCGGAAGGGCCGCGGCGATCCGCAGCGCGGAAAGGGTCGTCCAGGGCCTGCTGCGCTGCGGGATCGGCGTGCGGCTGCTCGCCGACGAGGCCGCCGACCTGCCGCTGCCCGCGGCCGTCGAGCAGGTCGCCGAGATCGGCCCCGAGGCCGTCGACGGCTGCGAGCTGATCATCGTGCTCGGCGGCGACGGGACGCTGCTGCGCGGCGCCGAGTTCGCCCGCGCCTCCGGGGTGCCGCTGCTCGGCGTCAACCTCGGGCGCGTCGGCTTCCTCGCCGAGGCGGAACGCGACGACCTCGACAAGGTCGTGGACCGGGTCGTCACCCGCGAGTACGAGGTCGAGGAGCGGATGACCCTCGACGTGCTCGTACGCAACGACGGCCGCATCGTGCACACCGACTGGGCGCTCAACGAGGCCTCCGTCGAGAAGGCGTCGAGGGAACGCCTGCTGGAGGTCGTCACCGAGGTCGACGGCCGTCCCGTGTCCCGCTTCGGCGGCGACGGCGTCGTCTGCGCCACCCCCACCGGCTCCACCGCCTACGCCTTCTCCGCCGGCGGACCCGTCGTCTGGCCCGAGGTCGAGGCCCTGCTGATGGTCCCGATCAGCGCCCACGCGCTGTTCGCCAAACCGCTGGTGACCTCGCCGCGCTCGGTGCTCGCCGTCGAGGTGCAGCCCGAGACGCCCAACGGTGTGCTGTGGTGCGACGGCCGCCGCACCGTGGAACTGCCCGCGGGCGCCAGGGTCGAGGTCAGGCGCGGCGCCGTCCCCGTACGGCTGGCCAGGCTGCACCACGCCTCCTTCACCGACCGGCTCGTCGCGAAGTTCGCCCTCCCCGTGGCCGGCTGGCGCGGCGCCCCCGCCTGACCCGGCGAGGCGGGAAAGCTCATTGCCCGGCGGCGGGCGTCGCGCCGGGGCCGGGAAACCTCGTATGGTCGTATCCGTGTTGGAGGAAATGCGGATCAGGTCGCTGGGAGTCATCGAGGACGCCGTGGTGGAGCTGTCACCCGGCTTCACCGCGGTGACCGGCGAGACCGGCGCGGGCAAGACCATGGTCGTCACCAGCCTCGGACTGCTGCTCGGCGGCCGGGCCGACCCGGCCCTGGTGCGGATCGGGGCCGGTTCCGCGGTCGTCGAGGGCCGGATAACGATGGCGGCGGACGCCCGCGCCGCGATCCGCGCCCAGGAGGCCGGCGCCGAGCTGGACGACGGAGCGCTGCTCATCAGCCGTACGGTGTCGGCCGAGGGACGCTCACGCGCGCACCTCGGCGGGCGCAGCGTCCCCGTCGGGCTGCTCGGCGAACTCGCCGACGACCTCGTCGCGGTCCACGGCCAGACCGACCAGCAGGGCCTGCTGCGCCCCGCCAGGCAGCGCGACGCCCTCGACCGCTACGCCGGGCCCACCCTCGCCGGTGCGCTCGACAAGTACGGCGCCGCCTACCGCAGGCTGCGCGACGTCGCCACCGAGCTGACCGAACTCACCACCCGCGCCAGGGAACGCGCCCAGGAAGCCGACCTGCTGCGCTTCGGCGTCGAAGAGGTCTCCGCGGCAGAACCGCTGCCGGGGGAGGACGCCGAACTGGCCGCCGAGGCGGAACGCCTCGGACACGCGGAAGCCCTCGCCTCCGCGGCGACCCTCGCGCACGCCGCACTCGCCGGCAACCCCGAGGACCCCGAGGGCGTCGAAGCCGGCACCCTCGTCGCGGGCGCGCAGCGCGCACTCGACACCGTCGCCGCCCACGACCCCGACCTGGCCGCACTCGCCGCCCGGCTCGGCGAGATCGGCATCCTGCTCGGCGACGTGGCAGGCGAACTCGCCGGCTACGCGGACAACCTCGACGCCGACCCGCTGCGGCTCGCCGCCGTCGAGGAACGCAGGGCCGTACTCGCCCACCTCGTACGCAAGTACGGCACCGACATCGACGCGGTCCTCGCCTGGGCCGGGCAGAGCGCCGCCCGGCTTGCCGAACTCGAAGGCGACGACGACCGCATCGCGGAACTCACCGCGGAGCGCGACGCTCTCCGCGCCGAACTGAGCGGACTCGGCCAGCACCTCACCGACCTGCGCACCGAGGCCGCGGAGAGCTTCGCCGCCGCCGTCACCGCGGAGCTGGCGGAACTGGCCATGCCGCACGCCCGGGTCACCGTCGCCATCCGGCAGACCGAGTCCGCGGACGCCGAGTCCGGCATCGAGATCGGCGGGCGGGCCGTCGCGTACGGCCCCACCGGGGCGGACGAGGTCGAACTGCTGCTCGCCCCCCACCCCGGGAGCCCCGCGCGGCCCATCGCCAAGGGTGCCTCCGGCGGTGAGCTGTCCCGGGTGATGCTCGCCGTCGAGGTGGTCTTCGCCGGGTCCGACCCGGTGCCCACGTATCTCTTCGACGAGGTCGACGCCGGGGTCGGCGGCAAGGCCGCGGTCGAGGTCGGGCGGCGGCTCGCCCGGCTCGCCCGCACCGCGCAGGTCGTCGTCGTCACCCACCTCCCCCAGGTCGCGGCCTTCGCCGACCGCCAGCTCCTGGTCGAGAAGACGAACGACGGGTCTGTGACCCGCAGCGGTGTCACCGTCCTTGAGGGCGAAGCCCGCATCCGGGAGCTTTCCCGCATGCTCGCGGGCCAGGAAGACTCCTCCCTGGCCCGGGCCCACGCCGAAGAACTCCTGGCCACCGCCCGCACCACCCCCTGACGGGGAGTCCCCCACCAGGGCCGAGCCCCCACCCCGTGCGGGTCGTCACCGACCGGGAGGGGCTGTTCGGTCTGTCCCGGACCACCGGCCGGCGGGTGGCTGGTCGCGCAGTTCCTCGCGCCCCTTTTGGCTTGCCCTCCCGGGCAAGGGCACCCCTCCGGGGCTGCGGGGGCTGAGGGGGTGCCCTTGTGCAGGGCGGTGGGCGTTTTTCAGGGGCGCGGGGAACTGCGCGACCGGCCCCCACCGCGCGTGCGGGGCGTCACCGGCGCAAAGGGGCTCTTCGGGTCGTGTCGGGGCACCGGTGGGTGGTGGGTCGGGTGCGGTTGAGGGGAGGGAGGGGTGGGGAAGGGTGTGGGGGTGGAGGCGCGGAGTGGGCGGGTGTCTGTCGGGGTGGCGGCGGCGGGGGCGACCCGGGTCGCGTACGGGCTGTTGCGGCGCCGGCCGCCGGTCGAAGCGCGGATGTGGCGCAGGACGAACTACGCCGGGCGCGGCGTCGAGCTGTACGGCGGGCTCGCCGCCGCGGCGGGTGCGGCCACCGCAGTGGCCGCAGCCCGCGGCGTGGCGCTGCGCACCCGCATCGCCGCGGTCGGCGCGGCACTGGCGGCCGGCGCCTGCGGCGCGTACGACGACCAGTACGGCTCTCCCGCGGAGAAGGGCCTCGCGCACCTGAAGGCCCTGCGCGAGGGCCGTTTCACCTCGGGCGCAGCGAAGCTGCTCGGCATCGGCGCAGCCGGCCTCGCCGCAGGCGTCCTGCTCAAGACGCACCCCGCCGACCAGTTGCTGACCGGCGTCGTGATCGCCGGCACCGCCCACGCGGTGAACCTCGTGGACGTGCGGCCCGGCCGCGCGGCCAAGGCGGTGATCGCCGTCGGCGCCCCCGGCCTGCTGCGCCGCGGCCCGGCCGCACTGCTGGCCGCCGCGCCGGTGGGAGCGGCGGCCGCCGTGCTGCGGGACGACGTCAGCGAGCGCACGATGCTGGGCGACGCGGGAGCGCACGCGCTCGGCGCCGCCCTGGGCGCCGCCGTCGCCGTGGCCAACGGCAGGACGGGCCTGCTGCTGCACGCCGCCGCGCTGGTCGCCATGACCGTGACAGGCGACCGCATCTCCACCGACGAGCGCTTGTGGAAGGCGCCCGGAGTACGGCACGTTGACTCCTGGGGCCGGGTGGCACACCCGTATGGGTGATCCGGGGGGCGGGTGAGCCGGGCGGACCCCGCCCGCGGCTGCCCCGCCCCTTGCGCGGCCTGGCATCCTGGACAGGCCGCAACCGCCGCACACCAGGCCCGAGTCAGGAGCAGTACCCCGCGTGAGCAGCACCGCCGACCCCTTCGCTGGGCAGCTGCACGCCGTGCACGTGCTGGGCACGACGGCGGGAGCGCATGTCAGTTCGCTGGTCGGCGGGCTGGTGGCGCGGGGCGTCGAGGTGACGGTGTGCGGGCCGGTGGCGGCCGAGGCGGACTACGCCTTCGGGGCGACCGGGGCGCGTTACGTCCCCGTCGACCTGGGGCGCCGCCGCGCCACCGCCGCCGACGCGCCGGTGGTCGGCGCGCTGCGGGCCGCCTTCAACGGGGCCGGCGTCGTCCACGCGCACGGCCTGTGGGCCGGCTTCCTGGCCGCCGTCGCGCTCGGCGGGCGCGGCGTCCCGCTGGTCGTCACCTGGCACGGCGGCGCCCCCGCCGCGGGCGGCCGCGGCCTGGTGCTGCGCTGGCTGGAGCGGCGGGCGGTACGCGGCGCCACCGTCGTACTCGGCGTGTCGTCGGAGCTGGTGGACCGGGCGCGCGGCCTCGGCGGCAAGGACGTACGGCTCGCGCCCGCCGCCGTACCGCGTCCGCCGGGCCGCCCTCCCCGGCCCCCCGACGAGGGCGAACGCCACCGGCAGAAGACCAGGGCCGACCACGGGGCCGTCGACCGCCCGCTGCTGCTGGCGGTCGGGCGGCTGGAGCCCGCACAGGGCTACGACCTGCTCCTGGACGCCGCAGAGCGCTGGTCCGCACTGGACCCGGCACCGCTGGTCGCCGTCGCCGGCGAGGGCGGGCAGCGGGCCGCGCTGGAACGCCGTATCGAGGCCGGGCGGCTGCCCGTCCTGCTGCTCGGGCGCCGCGACGACATCCCGGACCTGCTGGCCGCCGCGGACCTCGTGGTCCTGCCCAGCCGCTGGGAGGCCCGCGCCCTCATCGCCCAGGAGGCGCTGCACGCCGGCGTGCCGCTGGTCGCGACGGACGTCGGCGGCATGCGTGAACTCGTCGGCGACGCGGCTGTCCTCGTCCCCTACGGTGACCCCGGCGCCCTTGCCGCCGCGGTCACATCCCTGCTCGCCGACCCGGACCGGCGCGCGGCCCTCTCCATCGCCGGCCGCGCCCAAGCGGCCACCTGGCCGACCGAGGACGACACGGTCGCCCAGATCCTGAGCATCTACGACGAACTCACCCAACCCTGACGGTTCCCCTTCCGCAGGGGGCGCCCATCCACCGGCCGCGGCGGCTGTACGGCTCCCCTTCCGCAGGGGGCAACCATCAGGGGCGCGGGGAACTGCGCGCGCAACCCCCACCGGCGGGTGGTCCGTCTTCGGACCGAACTGCCCCTTTGGGTCGGCGACGACCCGCGCCCCGGTGGGGGCTGGTCGCGCAGTTCCCCGCGCCCCTGAAAAACGCTCGCCCCCCTGCGCAAAGGGAGCCGCCCAAGCCACCGCGGCCCGCGGGAAAGCGCCCCCCCTGCGGAAGGGGAGCCGTACAGCCACCGCGGCCCGCGGAAGTGCGCAGCCTTGAGGGACCCCGCCCCGGAGGGGCTAGGCGGAGAAAGCCCCTGCGGCGGTGAGCCGCAGAGCCGTGTCGATGAGGGGGACGTGGCTGAAGGCCTGGGGGAAGTTGCCGACTTGGCGTTGGCGGCGGGGGTCCCATTCCTCGGCCAGGAGACCCAGGTCGTTGCGCAGGGCCAGGAGTTTCTCGAAGAGGCGGCGGGCCTCTTCGACGCGGCCGATCATGGCGAGGTCGTCCGCGAGCCAGAAGGAGCAGGCGAGGAAGGCCCCTTCGTCGCCGGGCAGCCCGTCGAGGTTGTCGTCACCGGAGGTGTCCGCACTGGAGGTGGGGTACCGCAGCACGAACCCGTCCTCGGTGGACAGCTCCCGCTGGATCGCCTCGATCGTGCCGATGACCCGTTTGTCGTCGGGCGGCAGGAAGCCCATCTGCGGGATGAGCAGCAGCGAGGCGTCCAGTTCGCGCGACCCGTAGGACTGCGTGAAGGTGTTGCGCTGCCGGTCGTAGCCCTTCTCGCACACGTCGTAGTGGATCTCGTCGCGCAGCGCCTTGAGCCGCTCGACGGGCCCGTCGACCTCGCCGGACTCGATGAGTTTGACGGTGCGGTCGACCGCGACCCAGGCCATGACCTTGGAGTGCACGAAGTGCCGGCGGGGGCCGCGTACCTCCCAGATGCCCTCGTCGGGCTCGTTCCAGTGCTTCTCCAGGTAGCGGATGAGCTTGAGCTGCAGCAGGCTGGCGTAGTCGTTGCGGGCCAGGCCCGTCATGTGGCCGAGGTGCAGCGCCTCGGTGACCTCGCCGTAGACGTCCAGCTGGAGCTGGTGCGCGGCGCCGTTGCCGATGCGGACGGGCGTGGAGCCCTCGTAACCGGGCAGCCAGTGCAGTTCGTTCTCGCCGAGTTCGCGTTCGCCGGCGATGCCGTACATGATCTGCAGGTTCTCCGGGTCGCCCGCGACGGCCCGCAGCAGCCACTCGCGCCAGGCCTGCGCTTCCTCGCGGTAGCCGGTGCGCAGCAGCGAGGACAGGGTGATGGCGGCGTCCCGCAGCCAGGTGAAGCGGTAGTCCCAGTTGCGGACGCCGCCGATGTCCTCGGGCAACGATGTCGTGGGCGCGGCGACGATGCCGCCGGTGGGGCCGTAGGTGAGGGCCTTGAGGGTGATCAGCGAGCGCACCACGGCTTCCCGGTAGGGGCCGGTGTAGGTGCACTGGGCGACCCACGCGCGCCAGAAGTCCTCGGTCGCGCTGAGCGAGCCCTCGGGGTCGGGCAGCGAGGGCTGCGGCTTGTGCGACGGCTCCCAGCTGATCGTGAAGGCCACCCGGTCGCCGGGGGCGACGGTGAACTCGGAGTACGTCGTCAGGTCCTTGCCGTAGGTGTCGACCTCGGTGTCCAGCCACACCGAGTCGGGCCCGGCCACCGCGACCGTGCGGTCGCCGACCTTGTGCACCCAGGGGACCACCTGGCCGTACGCGAAGCGCATCCGCAGCGCGGACGTCATCGGCACCCGGCCGGTGACGCCCTCGACGATCCTGATCAGCTGCGGGGCGCCGTCGCGCGGCGGCATGAAGTCGACGACGCGGACGGTGCCGCGCGGGGTGTCCCACTCGGACTCCAGTACGAGGGAGTCCCCGCGGTAGTGGCGGCGTGTCGCGGTCGGCGGCTGCTCGTTCTCGCGGTGGGCGGGTCCCAGCCGCCAGAAGCCGTGCTGCTCGGTGCCCAGGAGTCCGGCGAAGACGGCGGGCGAGTCGAACCGCGGCAGGCACAGCCAGTCGACCGTGCCGTCCCGGCAGACCAGTGCGGCGGTCTGCATATCACCGATGAGTGCGTAGTCCTCGATACGCCCGGCCACGTGCAACTCCAGTCGAACGACGGCGCCGCCCCAGGGGCTGGGACGGTCTTGCGGTCTGGGGATATTCGACGAGCTCATGATCCGGGAGCGGGCGGGATGGTGCCGTGCCGGCCGGCTCGCATCAATGCGTCCGTGCAGGATACGTCGTCGGGGTGGGCCGGTGCGCGCGTCTCGGCGATCTTCGGGGAGCCGGTCGGGTACTGCGTGAGATCGCCTCCGGTACACCGCGGCACACTCCCGGCACACCGGGCACGCGCCGCCTGCCGTGGCGGCCCGGCACCGCTGATACCCTGGTAGCCCGTGGGCCGGTGGGCTGAACCACTGAACCGCCGCGACGGCGCTCCCCGACGAGCACCGTCCCGACCCTCACCTCGCGACCACGGGAGCCCCCTCTTGGCAATTGCGCCGAAATCCACGACGACCAAGCACATCTTCGTCACCGGTGGTGTGGCCTCCTCGCTCGGCAAGGGACTGACCGCCTCCAGTCTCGGCGCGCTGCTCAAGGCACGCGGCCTGCGGGTCACCATGCAGAAGCTCGACCCGTACCTGAACGTGGACCCGGGCACCATGAACCCGTTCCAGCACGGTGAGGTCTTCGTCACCGAGGACGGCGCGGAGACCGACCTCGACATCGGCCACTACGAGCGCTTCCTGGACGTCAACCTCGCCGGCTCGGCGAACGTCACCACCGGCCAGGTCTACTCGACGGTGATCGCCAAGGAGCGGCGCGGCGAGTACCTGGGCGACACCGTGCAGGTCATCCCGCACATCACCAACGAGATCAAGTCCCGTATCCGCCGGATGGCCGCGGACGACGTGGACGTCGTGATCACCGAGGTCGGCGGCACCGTCGGCGACATCGAGTCGCTGCCGTTCCTGGAGTCGGTCCGGCAGGTGCGGCACGAGGTCGGCCGGGACAACGTCTTCGTCGTGCACATCTCGCTGCTGCCCTACATCGGCCCGTCCGGCGAGCTGAAGACCAAGCCCACCCAGCACTCGGTGGCCGCGCTGCGCAACATCGGCATCCAGCCGGACGCGATCGTGCTGCGCGCCGACCGCGAGGTGCCGACCGCGATCAAGCGGAAGATCTCGCTGATGTGCGACGTGGACGAGGACGCGGTGGTCGCGGCCATCGACGCGCCGTCCATCTACGACATCCCCAAGGTGCTGCACACCGAGGGCCTGGACGCCTATGTCGTCCGCCGCCTGGACCTGCCCTTCCGCGATGTGGACTGGGCGCAGTGGGACGACCTGCTCAAGCGGGTGCACGAGCCCGCGCACGAGGTGAGGGTCGCGCTGGTCGGCAAGTACATCGACCTGCCCGACGCCTACCTGTCGGTGACCGAGGCGCTGCGCGCCGGCGGCTTCGCCAACAACGCGAAGGTCCACATCAAGTGGGTCACCTCCGACGCGTGCAAGACCCCGGCGGGCGCCGCGGAGCAGCTCGGCGACGTGGACGCGGTGTGCGTGCCCGGCGGCTTCGGCGACCGCGGTGTCGAGGGCAAGGTCTCGGCGATCACGTACGCCCGCGAGCAGCGCATCCCGCTGCTCGGGCTGTGCCTGGGCCTGCAGTGCATCGTCATCGAGGCGGCCCGCAACCTGGCCGGCATCCCGGACGCGAACTCCACCGAGTTCGACCCGGCGACCGCGCACCCGGTGATCTCCACCATGGCCGAGCAGCTCGACATCGTCGGCGGCAAGGGCGACCTGGGCGGCACCATGCGGCTGGGCACCTACCCGGCCAAGCTCGCCGAGGGCTCCATCGTCCGCGAGGTCTACGGCGACCAGCCCTACGTCGAGGAGCGGCACCGGCACCGCTACGAGGTCAACAACGCCTACCGGGCCGACCTGGAGAAGGCGGCGGGCATCGTCTTCTCGGGCACCTCGCCCGACAACAAGCTGGTCGAGTACGTCGAGTACCCGCGCGAGGTGCACCCCTACCTGGTGGCGACCCAGGCGCACCCCGAGCTGAAGTCGCGCCCGACCCGGCCGCATCCGCTGTTCGCCGGCCTGGTGAAGGCCGCGGTGGAGCGCCGCACCGCCTGATCCCCCCGCTTCCCCCTCATCTCTCTCCCTTCTCTCTTTCTCCCTTTTCCCGGAAGGCGCAGCATGATCGAGGACACCCCGGAGGAGTGGCGGGTCACGGCCACCACCACGCCCTTCACCGGCAAGAAGACCAGCGTCCGCACGGACGAGGTGGTCATGCCGGACGGGAGCACGGCGACCCGCGACTACCAGGTCCACCCCGGCTCGGTGGCCGTCCTGGCGCTGGACGACCAGGACCGGGTGCTGGTACTGCGGCAGTACCGGCACCCGGTGCGGCACAAGCTGTGGGAGATCCCGGCGGGGCTGCTGGACATCCCCGGCGAGAACCCGCTGCACGCGGCGCAGCGCGAACTGTACGAGGAGGCGCACGTCAAGGCCGAGGACTGGCGGGTCCTCACCGACGTGTACACCACCCCGGGCGGCTGCGACGAGGCCGTACGCATCTTCCTGGCCCGCGGGGTCTCCGAGGCCGAGGGCGAGCGCTACGCGGTCTCCGACGAGGAGGCCGACATGGAGGTCGCCCGGGTGCCGCTCGCCGACCTCGTGCGCGGCGCCCTGGCCGGCGACCTGCACAACAACTGCCTGGTCGTCGGGGCACTGGCCCTGCGGGCCGCGCTCGCCGACGACGCCCTGGACACGCTGCGCCCTGCCGAGGCGCCCTGGCCTGCCCGGCCCTTCACCGCCTGAGCGGCCACCGCTCGGGCGGGGTGAACTAGGCTCGTCGCGGCAGCGGCAGGAACGACCCAGCCGGGAGCGTGGCCCGTGACAGAGCAGTCCCTTCGCCCGGAGCCCGCCGCGCCCAGGCCCGGGGACGGCGGGGTCGTGGAAGTGCCCGGTGTCCCGGCCGACTTCGTCGGGCGGGAGCGGGAGCTGGCGGAGCTGCTCGCGGACATCGACCGGCCCGGCCTCGGCAGCGGTACGCCCCCGGCGGCGCGGGTGCTGCTGGTGGCCGGGCGGCCCGGGACCGGGCGCACCTCGCTGGCGCTGCGGCTCGCCGCCGAGGTCGCGGACCGCTACCCCGACGGCCGCTGTTTCGTGCGGCTCACCAGCGCGGAAGGCACGCCCGTACCCGTCGAGCAGGTGATCCGCGGGCTGCGGCGGGCACTCGGCCCGGGGCCTGCGGGGCGGCGCCTGCTGCTGGTCCTCGACGACGTCGTGCAGGCCGGGCAGCTGGCCGCACTGCTGCCCGACTCGGCGGAGAGCCTGGTCGTGGCCACTTCGGGCGGTCCGCTGTCCGGTGTGCCCGACGTACGCCCCTGCACCCTCGGCGGGCTCGACACGCCTGCCGCGGTGGAGTTGCTGTCGGCGAAGGTCGGCGCCACCCGCGTCAGCTGCGACCCGCGCGGCGCGGAGACTCTCGTCCAGGACCTCGCGGGCCACCCCACCGCCCTGCACCTGACCGCGGCCTGGCTGGCCGCCCGCCCCGGCCTGTCCTTCGCCGACGCCACCGCCCGCCTCCGCGCGACCCCGTCCGCGCCTTTCGCACCGCCGCACCGCCGCCCGGAGCCCATGCCCCGCACGGCGGGTGTGCCGCTGCCCGCGGCAGCGCCTGCGGCGAGCCGGCCCGACCCCCGGTCCGCCGGTGTGCCGCGGCCTGTGGCGGACCCGGGGGCGGGGGGAGCCGCCGGCCTGGCGGGGTTGCCGTCTGCGGGCAGCGCCCCGGGCCGGTCCGCCGGTGTGCCGCGGCCTGTGGCGGACCCGGGGGCGGGGGGAGCCGCCGGCCTCGCGGCGGCTGCCGCGAGTACGCCCCATCCCGGTGCGGCCGGCCTGCCGCGGCCCGCGGTCGTCCCGGGGGCGGGGGGCGCGGCCGTGGCGAGTGGGCCCGCCGCCGGCGAGCTGGTGCGGGCCTTCCGGCTGGTGTACGGCGATCTGCCGGGCGCGGCGGCGCGGATGCTGCGGCTGCTGGTGCTGGCGCCCGCGGGGGTGGTGGACGCGCAGGGGGCGTCGGCCCTTGCCGGGTGCGCGGTGGAGGCGGCGCAGGCGACGCTGGAGGACTTCGTACGCAGCGGGCTGCTGGCCGGCGGGGCGCCGCAGTACCGCGTGCCGGGGTGCCTTGAGCCGATGTTCGCCGCGCTGCTCGCGGACGCCGAGCGCCCGGAGGACGTGCGGCTGGCGCGGGCCAGGATGCTGGAGCGGACCGTGCGGCTGCTGCTGTCGTGCCGGGCGGCGCTGGCCCGTGAGGCGGTCGAGGAGGGCATGCCGCGCGCCCTGCGGTTCGACACCGCCCAGGCGGCAGCCGGCTGGCTGGAGTCCCGGCTGCCCGCGCTGCTGGCCGCGGTGCGCTCGGCGGTGGCCGACGGCGAGCTGGACACGCTGGCCCGCCGCCTGGTGGCCGCGATGGTCCGTGCGCTCGCCGCCTTCCCCGGCGGCGACGCGATGGCCGCAGAGCGCTACGAGCTGCACTCGCTCGTCCTGGACGTCGCCGAACGCCGCGGGCTGCCGCGCGAGCAGGCCGCCGCGCTGATAAACCTCGGCGATCTGGACGCCGCCGCGGGGCGGAGCGACCGTGCGCTGGACCGCTACCGCGCAGCACTCGACGCGGCCCGCGCGTGCGACGACCGGCAGGCCGAGGGCCGGGTCCTGGAGGCGCTGGGCGGCACGTACCTGGAGCGGCACGACCCGGCGCGTGCCTTCGACTGGTACGGCCGCGCGCTCGCGCTGCGCCAGGCCGGCGGGGAGCTGGCCGACCAGGCCAGGCTGCACGGCAGGATCGGCACCCTGCTGGCGCTGACCGGGCAGTACGGCCAGGCGCTGCGGGCGTGGCGAACGTCCGCGGGCCTAAGCAAGCGGCTCGGCGACCTGCCGGCGCAGGCCAGGGCGCTGGCCGAGGCGGCCAGGGTGCAGGACGCGGCGGGCCGCCCGGAGGACGCGGTACGCAGCTGCCGCGACGCCCTGTACTGGGCGCGGCAGGCCGGCGACCGCCGGCTGGAGGCCGCGCTGCTGCTGCGGCTTGCCGACCTGCTGGACCGGCTCGGCGACCCGGAGGGCGCCAGGCTGCAGCGCGAGGCGGCGAACGGCCTGGCCGGCCCGGGCACGCCGGCCGGCTGATTTCCCCGGACCGTGACACCGCGGCAATGCGCCTGTCACCGGCCCCTGCGTAGCGCAGGCCCTTACCAGCCTACGAAACTGCCAATCCTCTTCGGAGAACCAGCCACTTTGTAAGGCTGGACAGCAGCTCCTCCTTCACTAGACTGGGCATGGCCGCACACAAGGCGGTCAGGTCCGACGTGTCGTGCCAACCCGCACCATGCCAGGACAATCCTGCCGGTATCCCTGAGCGCAAGGACCGTGATCGACGTGAAGGTGGGCATCCCCCGCGAGGTCAAGAACAACGAGTTCCGTGTGGCCATCACCCCGGCCGGCGTGCACGAGCTCGTCCGAGGCGGCCACCAGGTCGTCGTGGAGGAGGGTGCGGGCAGCGGCTCGTCCATCCCCGACGCCGAGTACGTCGCCGCAGGCGCCGCCATCCTGGGCACCGCGGACGAGGTGTGGGCGGCCGCCGACCTGCTGCTCAAGGTCAAGGAGCCGGTCGCCGAGGAGTACCACCGGCTGCGCAAGGGCCAGACGCTCTTCACGTACCTGCACCTGGCGGCCTCCCGCGAGTGCACCGACGCGCTGCTGGAGTCCGGCACCACCGCCATCGCGTACGAGACCGTCGAGACCGCCGACCGGCGGCTGCCGCTGCTGGCCCCGATGTCCGAGGTGGCCGGCCGGCTCGCCCCGCAGGTCGGCGCCTACCACCTGATGCGCTCGGCCGGCGGCCGCGGTGTGCTGCCCGGCGGGGTGCCCGGGGTGCTCTCGGGCCGCGCCGTCGTCATCGGCGCCGGCGTCTCCGGCTGGCACGCCACCACCATCGCGCTCGGCCTCGGCTTCCACGTCACCCTGCTGGACAAGGACGTCAACAAGCTGCGCGAGGCCGACAAGGTCTTCGGCAACCGCGTGCAGACCATCGCCTCCAACGCGCTCGCCCTCGAACAGGCCGTGCTGGACGCCGACCTGGTGATCGGCGCGGTCCTGATCCCCGGCGCCAAGGCGCCCAAGCTGGTCACCAACGAGCTGGTCTCGCGCATGAAGCCCGGCGCGGTCCTGGTCGACATCGCGATCGACCAGGGCGGCTGCTTCGAGGACTCCCGGCCCACCACGCACGCGGAGCCGACCTTCGCCGTCCACGACACGGTCTTCTACTGCGTCGCCAACATGCCCGGCGCGGTGCCCAACACCTCGACGTACGCGCTGACCAACGCCACCCTGCCCTACGTGCTCGAACTCGCCGACCGCGGCTGGCGCGAGGCGCTGCGCCGTGACCCCGCGCTCGCGCTGGGCCTCAACACCCATGAGGGGCAGGTCGTTTACGGTCCGGTCGCCGACGCACACGGCCTGGATCCGGTCGAACTGCGCACGCTGCTGGGCTGATAGCGGCACGCCGTGTCACCGCGCGGTGACCGCGGTGCCAACACTGCACCTCCGGCCGGGTCCTGCGACGTCAGGACCCGGCCTTTCATCTGGTTACGCCCTTGACAGCGGGGTGTTCGGTTGCCGACACATCGTGCCGTGTCCGGCGGATTGTGTTGCTGTGAACCACCGACACGCCATAGAGTCGCGAATCGTCGGCTGTAGTCACGCTGACCTGTTGAGAAGTTTCCTGGTCACCAAGGAGGTAAGACGACTTGTGAATGAGTCGACATTTGCTCCCGGGGGTGGTCAACCAGGAACGACCGTCGGTTCCGTCGCGGTCCGCACCTTCGAGTCGCGCAGGACCGAGACGACCACAGAGACGCAACCTGCTTACGCCATGGCGCCTTTCAACGACGACAACGACCTGCAGGACGGTCAGTTCTACGACCCGGACGCGGAGTACGAACCCGATCCTGAGTACGCCGCGACCCTCGCCCCCGACGCGGCGCGCCAGCGCCGCGAACGCGTCGGCCCCACCGGCCGCCCGCTGCCCTACTTCCCGATCCCCAACCCGCTCACCGACCACGGCCCGGCGAAGATCGTCGCGATGTGCAACCAGAAGGGCGGGGTCGGCAAGACCACCTCGACCATCAACCTGGGTGCCGCGCTGGCCGAGTACGGCCGCCGGGTGCTGCTGGTCGACTTCGACCCGCAGGGCGCGCTGTCCGTCGGACTCGGCGTCAACCCGATGGAGCTGGACATCACCGTCTACAACCTGCTGATGGAGCGCGGGTTGGCGGCGGACGAGGTGCTGCTCAAGACCGCGGTGCCGGGCATGGACCTGCTGCCCAGCAACATCGACCTGTCGGCCGCCGAGGTGCAGCTCGTCAGTGAGGTGGCCAGGGAGTCGACCCTGCAGCGCGCGCTCAAGCCGCTGATGGCCGACTACGACTACATCGTGATCGACTGCCAGCCCTCGCTCGGCCTGCTCACCGTCAACGCGCTCACCGCTGCCCACTCGGTGATCGTGCCGCTGGAGTGCGAGTTCTTCGCCCTGCGCGGTGTCGCGCTGCTCACCGAGACCATCGAGAAGGTCCGTGAGCGGCTCAACCCGGAACTCGAACTCGACGGCATCCTGGCCACCATGTACGACTCGCGGACCGTGCACAGCCGCGAGGTGCTGGCCCGCGTCGTGGAGGCCTTCGACGAGCACGTCTTCCACACGGTCATCGGCAGAACCGTCCGCTTCCCCGAGACCACGGTGGCCGGCGAGCCCATCACCACCTACGCCTCCAACTCCGTCGGCGCCGCCGCGTATCGCCAACTCGCCAGGGAGGTGCTCGCCCGGTGCCACGCCGAGTGACCCTGCCGGGTGCCGACGAGCTGTTCAGGACCACCGGGGGAGCGGCGCTCCAGGCGCCGCAGCCCCGGACGCAGCCGCAGCAGCACACCGGTGGCGAGCCGCGCGAGCCGCAGGGCGACGCGCGGCCCGGGTCGGGCCGTGAGCCCGGCCGGGACGGCGAGGCGGCGGACGGCGACCCCGACACGGCGGAGGACGGAGAGCAGCGCGGCGGCACCGAGCGCGCCGGCAGCGCGGAACACAGCGGCGCGGGCGTCCCCGCGGGCCGCAGGCCGCTCGGCGGCGCGCAGGCCGGCGCGGCCGCCGGCGGTGTCAACGGCACGGCCATCGCGCCGCCCCCGCCGCACGTCCCGGTACAGCAGCCCTACTCCCCGGCCGCCGCCGACCGGCAGCACCCCGTGGCACCGCCGGTCACCGCACAGCAGCCGCAGTCCGCGTCGGGACCGCAGCAGCCCCAGCAGGCCGCGGCCCGCCGCAAGGCACCCCGGCAGAACCGCCGCCCCAGTGGGCGCGAGCGGCACGACGAGAAGATCACCGTCTACGTGTCCGCCGAGGAGCTGATGGACCTGGAGCACGCGCGCCTGGTGCTGCGCGGCGAGCACGGCCTGGCCATCGACCGGGGCCGCATCGTCCGCGAGGCGGTGGCCGTGGTGCTGGCCGACCTGGAGTCGCGCGGCGACGCCAGCATTCTCGTACGCAGGCTGCGCGGACGCTGAGCCCCCGCGTAAGCCGTCCCCGGGGGCGATAGCCTGCCGTTTCCCGCCCCCGCACCCTGGACCGCGATGCCCACCACCACGACCGACGACTCCGACCGCCCGCGCCGCCGCCTCGGCCGCGGCGCCCAGCCCTGGCCGGACGCGGTGCAGGACGCGGTACCGGATGTGGTGCCGGACGCGGCGGTGGAACCGGTACCCGTGGCCGTGGCAGAGCCCGAGGCAGAGCCCGAGCCCGAGCCGGAGCCCGTACCGGTGCTGGAACCCGAGCCCGAGCCCGAGCCCGAGCCCGAGCCCGAGCCCGAGCCCGAGCCCGAGCCCGAGCCCGAGCCCGAGCCCGAGCCCGAGCCCGAGCCCGAGCCCGAGGCCGAGGCCGAGCCGGAGCCCGTACCGGTGCTGGAGCCCGAGCCCGAGGACGTGTCCGACGACGTACCGGCGGACGCGGCCGGGGAGCCCGCGGAGGACGAGACCGGGGACGGGCGCTTCACCGTGCGGCTGGCGAACTTCGAGGGACCCTTCGACCTGCTGCTGCAGCTGATCTCCAAGCACAAGCTGGACGTCACCGAGGTCGCGCTGTCCAAGGTCACCAACGAGTTCATGGCCCACTTGCAGGCCATGGGGCCGGACTGGGACCTCGACCAGACCACCGAGTTCCTGGTGGTCGCCGCCACGCTGCTGGACCTCAAGGCCGCCCGGCTGCTGCCCGCGGCCGAGGTCGAGGACGAGGCGGACCTGGCCCTGCTGGAGGCCCGCGACCTGCTCTTCGCCCGGCTGCTGCAGTACCGCGCGTACAAGCAGATCGCGGCGATCTTCGCCGAGCGCCTGGAGCAGGAGGCGCTGCGCCACCCGCGTACCGTGGGCCTGGAACCGCAGCACGCGGAACTGCTGCCCGAGGTCGTGCTCAGCATCGGCCCCGAGCGCTTCGCCCAGCTCGCGGTCAAGGCGATGCAGCCCAGGCCCCGGCCCCAGGTGTACGTGGACCACATCCACGCGCCCCTGGTCAGCGTGCGCGAGCAGGCCGAGCACGTGATCGCGCTGCTGCGCGAGCGCGGCGCGGCCAGCTTCGGCGACCTCACCGCGGACGCGCCCGACACGCTCACCGTGGTGGCGCGCTTCCTGGCGCTGCTGGAGCTGTACCGGGAGAAGGCGGTCGCCCTCGACCAGGAGCAGGCCCTGGGCGAGCTGCAGGTCCGCTGGACCGGCGGCGAGGACCCGCCGGACGCCCCGCTGGTGACCGACGAGTTCGACCAGGAGTCCGCGCCCGCGAAGGGCGACGTCAGCAAGAACGGCACGAACGGAGCGAGACGATGACCGACGTGGCGGATCTCACCGCGGGACTCGACGTGCCCGAGGAGCAGCGCCCGCCCGCCGGGCTGCTCAGCGCGGCCACCGCGGAGCTGGAGCTGAAGCCGGCGCTCGAAGCGGTGCTGATGGTCGTCGACGAGCCCGCCACCGAGGAGGCGCTCGCGAAGGTGCTGGAGCGCCCGCGGCGGGCGGTCGCCAAGGCGCTGCGCGAGCTGTCGGACGACTACACCCGCGAGGGCAGGGGCTTCGACCTGCGCCTGGTCGCCGGCGGCTGGCGTTTCTACACCCGCCCGGACTTCGCGCCCGCGGTGGAGAAGTTCGTCCTGGACGGCCAGCACGCCCGGCTCACCCAGGCCGCGCTGGAGACGCTGGCCGTCGTCGCCTACCGGCAGCCGGTCAGCCGCTCCCGGGTCTCCGCGGTGCGCGGGGTCAACTGCGACGGCGTCATGCGGACCCTGCTCCAGCGGGGTCTGGTGGTCGAAGGTGGGACGGAACCCGAGACAGGTGCGATCCTGTACAGGACGACGAACTACTTCCTGGAACGCATGGGCCTGCGCAGCCTTGACGAGCTGCCCGAGCTAGCACCGTTCCTGCCGGAGGCGGACGCGGTCGAGGCGGAGTCCCAGGAGGGGCTGCCGTCGTTCGATCCGGATGCGCCGGACGAGCCTTCGACCATTGCGAATACGGAAACTTGATGCGAAGCAGCGACAGGAACAGCGGCGGCGACCGTAACCCCAGGGGCGGCGGCGGCAGCCCCAGGGGCGGGTCCGGGGGAGACCGGCGCGGCAGCGGTGGCGGCCAGGACCGCCGGGGCTCGGGCGCCGGTTCCGGCGGCGGGCGCCGCGGTGACGCGCCCCGGCGCGGCGACGGGCGCACCGACGGCCCCCCGCAGCGCCCCAGCAAGCCGCGCCCCGAGGAGCGCCGCTACGACGTCGGCTCCACCGGCCAGTCCGGTGCGAACAAGCCCGGCGGCATGCCCCGCACCAAGCCCGGCAGCACCAAGCCGACGGGCAACCGCGGCCGCGGCGCCGTCCCGGCCCGCCCCCGCGAGCTGGACGCGCAGATCGAGGAGCGCAATCGGCAGCGGCACAGCAAGCCCAAGCTGAACCTGCCCAAGACCTTCCCCGGCGCCGAGCAGGAGGGCGAGCGGCTGCAGAAGGTGCTGGCCAGGGCCGGCATGGGCTCTCGGCGGGCGTGCGAGGAGCTGATCGAGCAGCGCCGCGTCGAGGTCAACGGGCGGATCGTCACCGAGCAGGGCCTGCGGGTCGACACCGACCACGACGAGGTCAAGGTCGACGGCCTGACGGTCGCAACCCAGTCGTATCTGTTCTTCGCGCTGAACAAGCCCGCCGGGGTCGTCTCCACCATGGAGGACCCCGACGGGCGGCAGTGCCTGGGCGACTACGTCACCAACCGGGAGACCCGGCTCTTCCACGTCGGGCGGCTCGACACCGAGACCGAGGGCCTGATCCTGCTCACCAACCACGGCGAGCTGGCCCACCGGCTGACCCACCCGCGCTACGGCGTCCAGAAGACCTACCTCGCCGCGATCCAGGGGCCCCTGCCGCGCGACCTGGGCAAGCAGCTCAAGAGCGGCATCGAGCTGGAGGACGGCTGGGCGCGGGCCGACCACTTCCGCATCGTGCAGAACACCGGCAAGAACTACCTGGTCGAGGTCACCCTGCACGAAGGTCGCAAGCACATCGTGCGGCGGATGCTCGCCGAGGCGGGCTTCCCGGTCGACAAGCTGGTGCGCACCAGCTTCGGGCCGATCCCGCTCGGCGACCAGAAGTCCGGGTGGCTGCGCCGGCTGACCAACACCGAGGTCGGCATGCTCATGCGCGAGGTCGACCTGTAGGCGGGCTCAGCCCCGTAAGGGGTCGGCGGCGGTCTCCTGCGGGGCCGCCGCCCTCGCCCGGGCGACCTCCGCCTCCGCGGCGGCCGAGGCCCGGCGGACCCGGACGAGGAAGTCCTCGACCCGGGCGGCGTCCGGCTCCGCGGGCAGCGGGGTGCGGGCCGCGGCCGCGTCCGCCTCGTCGTGCAGCGTCCGCATCCAGCCGCGCACCTCGTCCCAGCCCATCTCGCCCCGCCGCACCGCGAGCAGCGCGTCCCGCCGCTCGCCGACATCGATGGTGAGGGTGCCGGTGCGCAGCAGGTCGCGGCAGCTCATCAGCAGCCGCAGCAGGTGCATCGCATGCTTCCAGCGCGGCTCGCCGTGGTTGCGGATGTCGGCTTCCAGCCGGCCCAGCTGCTGGGCCGCGTAGCCGCGGAAACTCGCGTCCGCCCTGCGGGAGAGGAACGCGTCCCGCAGGTCAACCAGCTCCCGCCCGGTGGCGTCCAGCCGCTCCACCAGCGGCGAGTGCAGGCACTCCAGCACGTTGGGGTTGGCGCGCAGCGCCAGGGTGCAGAAGCGTTCGAGCTCCCAGGAGAACTCCTCCTCGCGCGGCCCGCTCACATGCGTCGGGGGTTTGTCGAACCGCCAGAACAGCGACGCGGGCGCCACGAAGACCCCGCGCCGGTCGACGTCGCTGCCCTTGGTGGCCAGACCGAACGCCCGCGAGCCCATGACACACGCGTAGACCGTGTGCTCACGGACGAGATCGTGCCCCAGGGATTCACGCATAGGGGCGATTATCGCCAGCATGTACGCCCCCCGCCGGGAATTTGCTGCTTCGGACGGTGACCAGGTGGTTCACGGGGAGTACGGGACGTCTGTTCACG
This sequence comes from Actinacidiphila bryophytorum, assembly GCF_016916835.1. Lineage (GTDB taxonomy): Bacteria > Actinomycetota > Actinomycetes > Streptomycetales > Streptomycetaceae > Actinacidiphila > Actinacidiphila bryophytorum. The sequence goes on from NZ_JAFFIX010000043.1 coordinate 26,477, forward strand.
GCGCCCCGCGGCGGGCGTCTCGCCCAGCGGTCCCGGGTCTCGCCGCGGCCCCGCGCTGGCTACGCTGGACGCCTCGGGCCTGCCCCGGCCGCGTACGCCCCCCGCATCGCAAGGACACCGCCACGTGAGAACCGCACTCGTCATCGGCGCAGGCCTCGTCGGTACGTCGGCCGCGCTGGCCCTCACCGCCCGCGGTGTCGACGTCCGGCTCAGCGACCAGGACGACTCGGCCGCCAGGACCGCGGCGGCCCTCGGCGCGGGCAGTGCGGCACCGCCCGACGGCACGGTCGACCTGGTGGTCGTCGCGGTGCCGCCCGCGCATGTCGCGGCCACCCTCGCCGACGCGATGGCCCGGGGCGTGGGCCGCGGCTACCTCGACGTGGCGAGCGTCAAGGGCGGCCCGCGCCGCGACCTGGAAGCGCTCGGCTGCGACCTGTCCGCCTACGTCGGCACCCACCCCATGGCCGGCCGCGAGCGCTCCGGGCCGCTGGCCGCCACCGCCGACCTCTTCGAGGGCCGCCCGTGGGTGCTGACGCCGACGAAGGCCACCGACACCGACGTACTCAACCTCGCGCTCGAACTGGTCGCGCTGTGCGGCGCCGTTCCCGTCGTGATGGACGCCGAGGCCCACGACCGGGCCGTCGCGCTCGTCTCGCACACCCCGCAGCTGATCTCCAGCATGGTCGCCGCCCGGCTGGAGAAGGCCGAGGACAGCGCGGTGCGGCTGTGCGGGCAGGGCATCCTCGACGTGACCCGCATCGCCGGGTCGGAGCCGGGGATGTGGATGGACATCCTCACCGCGAACCCCGGCCCCGTCGCCGACGTCCTCGCCGACATCGCCGCGGACCTCGGCAGCACGGTCGAGGCGCTGCGGGCGCTGCAGAGCGCCGACGACGCCAAGCGGCAGGACGGCGCCGCGGCCGTCCAGGACGTCCTGGTGCGCGGCCGGGCCGGCCGGGCCAAGGTGCCGGGCAAGCACGGGGCGGCCCCGAAGGCGTACGAGGTCGTCGCCGTCCTCATCGGCGACCAGCCGGGCGAGCTGGCCCGCCTCTTCGCCGACGCCGGCGCCGCCGGGGTGAACATCGAGGACGTGCGCATCGAGCACAGTACGGCCCAGCAGGCGGGGCTGGTCCACCTCTTCGTGGAGCCGCGCTCGGCTCCCGTCCTCGCCGCCGCCCTCCGCGACCGCGCCTGGTCCTTGCGGCCCTGACCCCCCGGGGTGCCCCTGCGGGCCGGCCACGGGACCTTCCCCCGGTGGGGGCTTGTCGCGCAGTTCCCCGCGCCCCTGAAAAACGCTCACCCTCTTGCGTAGAGGGCACCCCCAGGGGCGCGGGGAACTGCGCGCCCAACCACAACGCACCGAAAGGTACGAGCGCGCCGCAAGCGGCAATCACCCAGGGGCTCGGGGAACTGCGAGACAAGCCCACCACCGGGGGAAGGTCCCGCAGCCGGACCGGAGGGGCAGGGCGAGGGGACCGGGGGGCCATGATTGGCCGGTAATCTAGGTGGAATGGCCCGGCGCCCAGCCGGGTGGCACACGAGGAAGGCCTTCCGCTGTGGACAACCCGGTGATCGTCGCCATCGACGGCCCCTCCGGCACAGGCAAGTCCAGCACTTCCAAGGCGGTCGCCGCCAAGCTCGGGCTCAGCTACCTGGACACCGGCGCACAGTACCGGGCCATCACCTGGTGGATGCTGACCAACGGCATCGACGTCAACGACCCGGCCGCCGTCGCGGACAGCGCGGGCAAGCCGGTCATCGTGTCCGGCACCGACCCGCTGGACCCGCAGATCAGCGTGGACGGCGCCGACGCGACCGCACCGATCCGCTCGCAGGAGGTCACCGCCGCGGTCAGCGCCGTCAGCGCGGTGCCGGAGGTGCGCGCCCGCATGGTGGAGGTGCAGCGCGCCGCCGCCGCGTCCGCCGCTGCCGGCATAGTGGTCGAGGGCCGCGACATCGGCACCACCGTGCTGCCCGACGCCACCGCGAAGATCTTCCTCACCGCCTCCGCCGGGGTCCGCGCCGCCCGCCGCAGCACCGAGCTGAAGGGCGCGGTGAGCGTCGCGGCCACGCAGGAGGCGCTGACCAGGCGGGACGCGGCCGACTCCGGCCGCAAGACCTCCCCGCTGGCCAAGGCCGCCGACGCGATCGAGGTCGACACCTCGGAGCTGACCCTGGACCAGGTCGTGGACCGGGTCGTCGCCCTGGTCGAGCAGAAGCGGGCGACCGTCAGGTGACCGCAACGCACCACCAGGAAGCCCCGGCGCTGCCCAGCCCGCGCGGCGCCGCCGTCGCCCGGGGCATCGGCATCGGCCTGATGAACGGCCTGTGGCGCCCCCGCGTGCTCGGCGCCTGGCGCATCCCCGCGCAGGGCCCCGTCATCCTGGCCGGCAACCACGCGCACAACATCGACGGGCCGATGCTGATCGGCACCTCGCCGCGCCCCCTGCACTTCCTGGTGAAGAAGGAGGCCTTCGTCGGGCCGCTCGACCCGTTCCTGCGGGCGATCGGCCAGATCGAGGTCGACCGCAAGAGCGCCGACCGCACCGCCGTCGTGCACGCCCTCGGCGTGCTGGAGAACGGCGGTGTGCTGGGGATATTTCCCGAGGGCACCCGCGGCGGCACGGAATTCGCCGAGCTGCGGGCCGGTCTCGCCTACTTCGCCGTGCGCTCCGGCGCGCCCATCGTGCCGGTGGCGGTGCTGGGCAGCGCCGCCAAGGGCCGGCTGGTGTCGGCGCTGCCGCCGCTGCGCAGCAGGATCGACGTCGTCTACGGCGAACCCTTCACCGCGGGCGACGGCAGCGGGCGGCGCACCCGCAGCGCGCTGGACGCCGCCACCGTGCGCATCCAGGACCGGCTGACCGCACACATGGCCGAGGCCCGGCGGGCCACCGGCCGCTGAACCACCGCCGCCGCACCGCACCGGCTCATGCCGGCGGTGCCGCGCGGCACCACTGTTGACCGACGGAGAGACCGATGGACCAGCACGACCAGCACGGCGAGACCGGCGCGCTCGGCGACGCCGAATACGCCGAGTTCATGGAGCTCGCCGCCGAGGAGGGCTTCGACCTGGAGGAGGTCGCCGACGACCTGGCGGAGGCGGGCCACGGCCCGCTGCCGGTGCTCGCCGTCGTCGGCCGGCCCAATGTCGGCAAGTCGACCCTGGTCAACCGGATCATCGGCCGCCGCGAGGCGGTCGTCGAGGACAAGCCGGGCGTCACCCGCGACCGCGTCACCTACGAGGCGAACTGGAACGGCCGCCGTTTCAAGATCGTCGACACCGGCGGCTGGGAGCAGGACGTCCTGGGCATCGACGCCTCGGTCGCCGCGCAGGCCGAGTTCGCCATCGAGGCGGCCGACGCGGTGGTCTTCGTGGTCGACGCCACCGTCGGCGCCACCGACACCGACGAGGCCGTCGTCAAGCTGCTGCGCCGCGCGGGCAAGCCCGTGGTGCTCGCCGCCAACAAGGTCGACGGCCCCTCGGGCGAGGCGGACGCGGCGGCCCTGTGGAACCTCGGCCTCGGCGAGCCCTTCCCGGTGTCCTCGCTGCACGGCCGCGGCACGGGCGACCTGCTGGACGCGATCCTCGACGTGCTGCCCGAGGCACCCGCCATGACGTACGGGGACGTCGTCGGCGGTCCCCGCAGGATCGCGCTGATCGGCCGGCCCAACGTCGGCAAGTCCTCCATGCTCAACAAGATCGCCGGCGAGGACCGGGTCGTCGTCAACGAGATGGCCGGCACCACCCGCGACCCGGTCGACGAACTGATCGAGCTGGGCGGGATCACCTGGAAGTTCATCGACACCGCGGGCATCCGCCGCCGGGTCCACCTGACCGAGGGCGCCGACTACTACGCCTCGCTGCGTACGGCGGCGGCCCTGGAGAAGGCCGAGGTCGCGGTGATCCTGGTGGACGTCGCGGAGACGCTCGCCGAGCAGGACACCCGGATCATCTCGATGGCCGTCGAGGCGGGCCGCGCCGTCGTCATCGCCTACAACAAGTGGGACCTGCTGGACGAGGAGCGCCGCTACTACCTGGAGCGCGAGATCGAACGCGACCTCGTCCAGGTGCAGTGGGCGCCCCGGGTCAACGTCTCGGCGCGCACCGGGCGGCACATGGAGAAGCTGGTGCCGGCCATCGAGACGGCACTCGCCGGCTGGGAGACCCGGGTGCCGACCGGCAGGCTCAACGCCTTCCTCGGCGAGATCGTCGCCTCGCACCCGCACCCGATCCGCGGCGGCAAGCAGCCGCGCATCCTCTTCGGGACCCAGGCGGGCACCAAGCCGCCGCGCTTCGTCCTGTTCGCCTCGGGCTTCCTGGAGGCCGGCTACCGGCGCTTCATCGAGCGCCGGCTGCGTGAGGAGTTCGGCTTCGCCGGCACCCCGATCCAGGTCTCGGTGCGGGTGCGCGAGAAGCGCGGCCGCAAGAAGTAGCCCTTCCGGCGGGCGGCGTCAGCGCTCGTTCATCCGGTTGTCCGGGCGGCCCGGCGGCAGCGCCGCCGGGCCGTTCCCGCGGTGCCGGCCGGGCGCGGCCGGCGGGAAGTCCGGGTGCCAGGGGGCGAAACCGTTGAACTGCAGCGACTCCTCGCCGGTGCGGTCGCCCGGCAGCGTACGGAAGAGCCGGCGGTACTCGCTGTACAGAGCGTCATAGATCGGCGTGGCCGTGCCACCGCCCCCGGATGCGTCCTGCGCGCTGCGCATCGACGGGATGTACCGCTGGAAGGGGGACCGGGAGGAGGCGTCAAAGGTCTGCACGTAACGCCCAACGACCTGGCCTTCCGCCAGGATGCGGTCCGCCCGGCTGAACTTCCCCCGGGCGGTCCTTGCGCTGGACGGTACGCCTCCCCTGGCGCGGGGAGCGGGAGCCTCTTCGGCGGGGCCGAGCCATCCGCCGGCCGCGGGGGCTGAGGGGGTGCCTCTGCGTAGGGCGGTGCGCTTCCGCCGGCCGCGGGGGGGCTGGGGTGCCTGTTCGGCTGGGCCGAGCCATCCGCCGGCCGCGGGGGCTGTACGGACCCCTTCGGCAAGGGGGCACCCCCCAGGGGCGCGGGCGGCTCCCTTGCGCAGGACGGCGCCCCT
>NZ_JAFFIX010000044.1 GCF_016916835.1 Actinacidiphila bryophytorum
CCCTCCGCCTTGCGATCGCACGCACCAGACGCCGCGGGGCCCGCCCTGTGGGCGGACGGCGCTATTTCCAAAACACGGCCTAGTCGCCGTAGGCGGCGCGCAGCGCCTCCTCGACGGCCGCGCGGGCGGCTGCGCGGTCCAGGCCGAGGCGGCGGCTGCGCTCGACGTACGCCGTCGCCGCCGCGGCCACCTCGCGGGCGCGGGCGTCGGCGGCGGCCACGTAGGTGCCGTGCCGGCCGCGGGTCTCGATCACACCGTCGGCCTCAAGTGCCCGGTAGGCCTTGGCCACGGTGTTTGCGGCGAGCCCCGACTGCTCGGCCAGGCCCCGGACGGTGGGCAGCTTGTAGCCCACCGGGAGCCGCCCGGCGCGCGCCTCCTCCGCGATCTGCCCGCGCAGCTGCTCGTACGGCGCCACGGCCGAGTCCGCGTCGATGGTGATCTCCAGCGTCATGACGGGGATCCTGACACAGCAGGCGGCGCCAGCGGGACCGCACGGTCGGGTCCGGCCGCGTCGTAGGCGATGGTGTCGCCGCCCTCGTGAAGATGCGTCAGGAAGCGCACACCCGCGCGGTAGGCGGCCAGCCCCGCGCGGCAGTAGGCGACCATGTCCTGCGGCAGGTCGTCCAGCGGGTACCAGCCGATGCCCGAGCACTTGTCCGGCTCGCGGTTGACCGGCTCGGCGCCTGCGGCGAGCCGGGCGGCGAAGAACCAGCCGATCCTGGGTGCGCCCGCGGGGCTGCGGTGCTGCATCACCACCACCGCCTCCACCTCGTGCGGGGCCAGCTCGATGCCGATCTCCTCCGCGGCCTCGCGGATCATCCCGGCCCTGACGTCCTCGCCGTCCTCCAGGTGCCCCGACGGCGCGTGCAGCAGCCCGTCGGCGTAGCCGGTGCCCGACCGCCGGGCCAGCAGCACCTCACGGCCGCGCAGCAGGATCAGGTGGACGTCGACGACCTCGGTGTGCCGCTGCCGCACGCGCCCGGCCGTCCCGGTGGCCCCGGTGGTCACCGCGCTCACCAGCTCGGCCGGATCGGTCCCGCGGGGGCCAGTCTGAGCAGCTCGTCGCGCAGCGCGAGCAGCCGGCGCTCCCCCAGCATCTCCACCCACGGCCTGATCGCCTCGGCGGCGGACGCCTCGGCGGCGCGGGTGCAGCGCCAGCCGCGCTCGGTCAGCAGGATCAGCCGGGACCGCGCGTCGTCGGGGTGGGGGCGGCGCTCCACATAGCCCTTGCGCTCCAGCTCGTCGACGATCTGGCTGGCCGCCTGCCGGGTGAACCCCAGGTGCGCGGCGATGTCGGTGACGGTCGCGCCGTCCGGGGCGAGCCGGGTGAAGACGAATCCGTGGGTCGGCCGCAGATCGTCGAAGCCGTGGGCCACCACGCCGGTGTGGATGTCCTGGACGAGGGACCCGGTGGCGCTCAGTAGCGCGGCGGTCAGGCTCATCGCGTCGGAGTACTTCATCGGGACAGCTTGACACATTGGGCAAGCTGCTTGAGTATATGAGAAAGCAGCTTGAACAAGTTACTTGAGCAAGTCTCTTGCCGTTTTCCCTGGGGGTCCGTCATGCCTTTCGTCGCCGCAAGCGAAGCCGTCGTCCACGATCTGCACGGGGTGCGCTTCGCGTCCTATGCGTCCACCACGCGCGGCAGCAAGGAGTTGTGCGCGTGGCGCGGGGAGGTGCCCGCCGGAAGCAGCGGGCAGGTCCACACCGTCAGCCGCGAGGAGGTCTTCCTCGTCCTGTCCGGCTCGGTGCAGTTCACCGTCGACGGCGAGTCGCGGCTGCTCGGCGAGGGGGACGTGGCGATCGCCCCGGCCGGCTCCACCCTCGATGTCGCCAATCCGACGGAGGAGCCGGCCAGGATGTGGGTCACCACGAGCGTCGGGCTGACAGCCACACTGCCCGACGGCTCACTGATATCCCCGCCGTGGGCTAGCTGAAGGCCGACAGGCAGTTCGTCGGGGTAGCGTGCGCCGGGTCGAGCGCGTTGGCCACCTCATGGAAGGCGATGCGGTCGGTCAGCCCGATCGCCACATGCTCGGAGACGTCGGCCGCGCACAGGTGCTGCAGCAGCACGTTGTGCACATCCGGCCCGGACAGCGCCTGGGTCGTGTACGGGGTGACGACCTCGTCGTAGATGGTCGAGATCACGGTGTAGTGCACTCCCGGCACCGTGTCGCCGACGGAGTTGAGGGTGCGGATGAAGGGCGATCCGGCCACCTGGTCGGCCAGGCCAGGGGTGACACCCTGGAGCAGGTCCGCCGCACCGGGGAAGTACGGCAGCAGCGCCGTCAGTCCGTCCAGGGTGGTGCCGTGATTGTCAGGGGCCAGCCCGACCAGGGCGTTCACCTTGGCGGCACCGCCGAGGAACTTCAGGTAGTAGTTCGGCATCATGCCGCCCTGCGAGTGGCCGACGAGGTCGGCCTTGGCGGCGTGCGTCGCCGCGAGCACCCGGTCGGTGAAGTCGGAGAGCTGCTGGGCCGAGTCGGCGATCGGCCCGAGGCCGCCGATCAGGTTCTCGCCGGGGAGCATGCCGTAGTCGAAGGAGTAGACGCAGTAGCCGCGGTCGACCAGATAGGGGGCGAGGACCAGCCAGTTGTCGGTGCCGTTGGCGAAGGTGCCGTGCACCAGGACGACGGGGCGGGGGTGTTGCGCCGAGGGCCGGCAGGAGAAGTCGTTCCACCCACTGGAGGGCGCGGAGCCGGCGGACGCGGCCGCCGTGGGCACCATCACCGCCGCCGCGGTGAGCGTAAGGGCGGCCAGGAGCCGTCGCCAGGGCAGCTTCATAGGATCTCCTCGCAGGTCAGACATGTGGGGGTACATGCTCGCCCTGTGATCCGGATCACTCTTGCGGGGCTCATGACAAGTTACGCACGAGTAGGAAGCGAGGGATAGTTACGCGCGAGTAAAAAATCGCCACCCTGCACCCGTCGCACCGGCCGGACCCTGGGCGTGGCTTGTGACCGCCCGTCACAAAAAGGTGCAAAGCTGGTGTTCCCGCACCGCGCTCTGGGAGATCGCATGACTGCGAGCACCGAAGGCCAGCACCACCTCAGCGCCGACGTCCTGGTCGTCGGGTTCGGCAAGGGCGGCAAGACCGCCGCCCGTGCTCTCGGCGGGACAGGGAAGACCGTGGTGCTGGTCGAGGAGTCCGCGCGCATGTACGGGGGCACCTGCCCGAACGTGGGCTGCGTGCCGTCCAAGGGCATGGTCCACCACTCGCGCAAGCGCCGCCCGCAGGACGACCCGCAGCGCTTCTATGAGCAGTCGGTCGACAAGGTGCAGGACGTACGGGAGTTCATGCGCCAGGGCAACTACGACGGGCTGACCGGCCTGGAGTCGGTCACCGTCGTGACCGGGAAGGCGGTGTTCACCGACCCGCACACCGTCGCCGTCAGCAAGGCCGACGGCGGGCGGCTGACCGTCACCGCAGAGACGGTCCTGGTCAACACCGGCTCCCGGCCGGTCGTGCCCGACACCCCGGGCCTGCGCGCCAGCAGGTTCCTGCTCACCAGCACGGAACTGCTGGAGAGCAGGCACCTGCCGCAGCGGCTCGCGATCATCGGCGGCGGCTACCTGGGGCTGGAGTTCGCCGCGATCTACCAGCGGTTCGGCTCCCGGGTGACGATGCTCGCGCGCGGCGAGCGGTTCCTGCCGCGCGCGGACGCCGACGTCGCCGAGGCGGTGCGCACGATCCTCGACGGCGAGGGCGTCACGATCGTCACCGGCGCCCAGGTGCGGGAGGTCCGCGACGGCGCGGACGACACGACCGTCGTCTACGACGTCGGCGGCACCGAGCACACCCTGACGGTCGACGCGGTGCTGCCCGCCACCGGCCGCGTCCCCGCCACCGACGGGCTGGGCCTGGAGTCCGCCGGTGTGCGCACGGCCAAGGACGGCGCGATCGAGGTGGACGAGCACCTGCGCACCAGCCAGCCGCACATCTTCGCCCTCGGCGACGTCAACGGCGGGCCGAAGTTCACCTACATCTCGCTCGACGACAGCAGGATCGTCCTCGACCAGCTGCTCGGTGAGGGAAAGCGCACCACGGCCGACCGCGGCGCGGTGCCCAACACCGTCTTCATGACGCCCCCGCTGGCGACGGTCGGCATGACCGAGCAGGAGGCCCGCGCGGCCGGCCGCCGGATCAAGGTCGCACGGGAGAACGTCGAGGACATCCTCGCCATGCCCCGCGCCTACGCGGTCGAGGAGACGCGCGGCCTGATGAAGTTCGTCCTCGACGCCGACACCGACCTGATCCTCGGCGCCGCCCTCCTCAGCGTCGACGCACAGGAGCTGATCAACACCGTCACCCTGGCCATCCGCCACCGCATCACCGCAACCGAGCTGCGCAACACGATCTACACCCACCCCAGCTCGACCGAGGCCTTCAACGAGGTCCCCCGCATGATCATCCACGAGGACCCCCCGACCGAGCACCACTAGCCGGTCGCCCCCCTACGACGACCGGCCGCAGCCGGCCTGCGTGGCCAGAGCGGCCGGGACGACCGCGGTCGGGCCGAAGCGGGCGCGGGCGCGGTCGGAGGCGGCTTCTGCGGCGCGGGCCTTGTCGGCTCGGGGGTCGAGGGTGAGCTGTCGGGTGGCCCGGTCGGCGGGGCGGAGGTCGTCCAGGCGCAGCCGGATGGCCCTGACCCGGGCGCGCTGCAGCCCGAGCCGCTGGTAGAGCTCGTGCGCGGCGCCGGCCAGCGCGGCCGAGTGGGCGGTGTACTCGGGCAGCACGCGGGTGCGTACCGAGGTGGACTTGTCGGCATACCGCACCGTCAGGGTCATCGACCCGGCCACCTGCCGTTCCTCCCGCAGGGTGCCGCCCAGCTGTTCCGCCAGCGACAGCAGCGCGGTCCTGTGCTGCTGGTGGTCGAGGACGTCGGCGGGGAAGTCGGCGCTGCGGCTGTGGAAGCGCGGCAGCGCTTCCGGGGTGACCGGCCGCGGGTCATGGCCGAGAGCCCGTTCCCGGATCGCGCGGCCGGCAGCGGCGCCGAGGATGCGCTGCAAGGTGACCGGGGGCAGGTCGGCGACGGCGCCGACGGTGGCGATGCCGTAGCGGCGCAGGGAGCGGGCGGTGGCAGGACCGATCCCCGGCAGTGCCGCGACGGGCTGCGGGCGCAGGAAGGCGGCGACCGCCTCCTGCGTGGTGCCGACGACGGTGACCTGGCCGGGCGGGGTCACGGCCGCGGCCATCGCCGAGATCATCCGGTTGCCGCCGGCGCCGACGCAGGCCCCGCGCAGGTCGAGCAGCGCCACCAGCCGCGCCTGCACCAGGTAGGCGAGGTCGTGTGCGTCCACCTTCCAGAACCTCAACGACCCGGTCACGTCCAGGTCCGCACCGTCCGGCGGGATGGCCTGCACAAGCGGGGTGACGTCCTGCAGCACCTCCAGGACCTGGGCGTACAGGGCCTCGCCGCCCGTCTTCGGCAGGAAGAGCTGGACGTGCAGCACATGCCTGGCGGCTGTCATCCCGCACTTCCCGGGCTGCGGTGGCCGAGTCTGCGCAGGTCGGCGGAGCGGGTGCCGGCGGGCTGGAGGTCGGCGTAGGGGTGGAGGCGGGCGCCGGTCGTGCCGTTCGGCAGGGTCCGCTGGGGCTGCGCGGGGGTCGGGTGGGGGGCGTCCGCGCCCAGGAGGGCGAGGGCGGCCGCGGGTCCTTCGTCGCGCCGGGCGCTGGCGATCCGTTCCAGGTCCCAGGCCATGGTGCCGACGACGGTGCGGCGGGTGCCGCGGACCTGGACGGTGCCGCGGACCAGCAGCAGCCCCGAGTGGAAGACCGTGTGGGCGCAGGCCTCGTGGGAGTCCTCGAAGAAGGCCAGGTCCACCAGGCCGGAGCCGTCCTCCAGGGTGACGAAGATGATGCGCTTGCCGCTGGCGATCGGCGGTGTCTGGGTCGACGCGCGCACCCCGGCGACCAGGACCTGCCGGCCGGCCTGCAGGTCGGCCAGGTGGGCGGCGTCGGTCGCGCCGATCTCCCGCAGCAGCCGGTGGTGGTGCTCCATCAGGTGCCGGGAGACGTCGATGCCCAGGGTGCTCAGTTCGGCGCCGAGGGCTTCGCGCCCGGTCATCTCGGGCACGCCGCTCGGTTCCGCCCCGCCGACCGCGCCCGCCTCGATGGGCAGCTGGCCCTTGCCCGCGCTGCGTGCCCGGGACTGCCGGTGGAGTTCGGCGATCTGCAGCAGCAGGTCCCGCCGGGTCAGCCGCCCGTCGTGCAGGGAGTCCAGCGCGCCGATCTCGGCGAGGCGTTCCGCGACCGGCCGGCTGGGGCGGCCGCGCTGCCAGAGGTCGGACAGCGACTCGTAGGGCCGGCCCGCGGCGATCCGGGCGCACTCCTCCTCGCCGATGCCGTGCACCCCGGACAGTGCGAGCCGCACCCCCCACCGGTCGTTCCCCGCCCGCTCGACGGTGTGCTGCGCCCGCGAGCGGTTGACGTCGACCGGCAGCACCGGCACCCCGCGGCGCCGGGCGTCGGAGACGATGACCCGCTTGGGCCACATGCCGGGGTCGTGCTCCAGCAGCCCCGCCAGCAGGAAGGCCGGGTAGTGCGCCTTGAGCCAGGCGGACTGGAGGGCGGGCACGGCGAAGGCGACGGCGTGCGCCCGGCAGAAGCCGTACGCGCCGAAGGCCTCGACCGTCGCCCACACCTCGTCGCGCACCCCGGGGGAAAAGCCGCGGGCGGCAGCCGCACGGTGGAACCAGTCCCTGATCTGCGGCAGCTTCTCCTTGTCGCCGAGCAGGCGCCGACCCACCTCCGCCCGGTCCTTGCCGCATCCGGTCATCACGTCCAGCGTCTCGATGACCTGCTCGTGCCAGATCGTCACCCCGTAGGTGTCGGCGAGCACGGGTTCGAGGGCAGGGTGGGCGTAGTGCGGGTCGCCGCCGTGCCGGGCGGCGATGTACCGCTCGGGCATGCCGCCCTGCACAGGTCCCGGGCGGAAGAGGCTGATGTCGGCGATGACGTCCTGGACGTTGCGCGGCTGCAGCCGGGACAGCAGGTCCTGCTGGCCCGGCGACTCCAGCTGGAACATGCCGATCGTCTGGCTCTGCTGGATCAGCTGGAAGGCGAAGACGTCGTCCAGCGGGACCTGCGCGGGGTCGTCCAGGTCGATGCGGTCGCCGGTGGCCTGTTCGATCTCGGTGACGGCGTGGGCCATCGCGGACTGCATGCGCACCGCGAGCACGTCGAGCTTGATGTTGCCCAGCGCCTCGACCTCCTCCTTCGCCGCCATCGCCATGGGGTAGTCGCCCTGCGGGGTGGGCTGGACCGGGAGGCGGTCCAGCAGCGTGGCGTCGCTGATGATCACCCCGCAGGGGTGCATGGCCATGCCGTGCACCAGGGAGTCGAGGCCCTCGGCCAGCTCCCACAGCGGCCCGTAGCGCCCGGCCTCGGCGGCGAGGGAGCGCAGTTCCGGCAGTTCGGCCAGCGCGCTGGTGATGTCGCAGGCCCGCAGGTGCGGGAAGCTCTTGGCGATCCGGTCCACCTCGTCGGGGGCGATGCCCAGTGCGAGCCCGGTGTCGCGCAGCGCTCTGCGGGCCCGGTACGTCTCGGGCATCGCGGTGACCGCGACCCGCTCGTGGCCGAACCGGCGGAAGATCGCGTCGTAGCACTCCAGCCTGCGCGCCGACTCCACGTCGATGTCGATGTCGGGCAGCGTGTCGCGCCGGGTGCTCAGGAAGCGTTCGAACAGCAGGTGGTGGTCGAGCGGGTTGGCGGTGGCGATGCCCAGCGCGTGGCAGACCATCGAGCCGGCGCCCGAGCCGCGGGCCGCGACCCGGATGCCCAGTTCCCGGATGTCGGCGACGACCTGGCCGACGGCGAGGAAGTACGCGTCGAAGCCCAGCCCTGCGATGATCCCCAGCTCCTCCGCCAGCCGTTCGCGGGCCTTCCGGTCCCGGTCCAGGCCCCGCGCGGCCAGGCCTGCCGTCGCCTTCTCCCGCAGCAGCGCGGTGGCGCCGCCCCTGCCCGCCCCGACGACCCCGGGCTCGGGGAAGTGCCGCTCCCCCAGCCCGATCTCCCGGGGTACGAGGCGGCAGCCGGCCGCGGTGGCCGCGGTGTCGGCGAGCAGCCGGCCGGCCCGGCGCGGACCCGTGCCGGCACACTCGGCGATGTCCTGGGCGACGCGTGCCATCTCCTGCTCCCCCTTGAGCCAGCGCTGCCCGCCGTCCAGTTGCCGCCGGTCGATGGGCCGCAGCAGCCGTGCGGCGTCGAGTACGTCGGCGAGCCGGTGCTGGGCGGGGTCGGCGTAGCGGACGGCGTTGGTCAGCACCGCGGGCGTGCGGGTGCGGTCGGCGAGCGCGAGGGTGCGGGCGGCCAGCCGCAGCGAGCCGGCTCCCGTGCCGGGCCGGCCGTGGACGACCGCCTCAAGACGCAGGTCCTCGCCGAATATCTCCCACCAGGGCCGCAGCAGCCGCACCGCGACGTCCTCGCGTCCTGCGGCCAGTGCCCGCACCGGCTCGGACAGCGGCCCGAGCAGCACGGTCAGCCCCTGGCCGCCGTGCTCGCGCAGCGCGTCCCACGGCACCTGGACCGGGGCGGCCCGGCTGGCCGTGCCGACGTGGGCGGCGCTGGTGATACGGCACAGCCGCGCCCAGCCCTCCCGGTCCTTGGCCAGCAGCACGAACCGCAGCGGCGGCTCGACCACATGGGCGCCGCCGCGCGCCGGGGTCCGCTGCCGCGGCGGCGGGGGCGGCGGTACGAGCGGCGCCACGGCGAGGTCGATGCCGAGGACCGGCCGCACGCCCGTCTCCGCGCAGGCCTGCGCGAACCGCACGGCCCCGGTCACGGTGTCCCGGTCGGTCAGCGCCAGCGCCTCCATCCCCCGCTCGGCCGCCCGCTGCGCGAGCTGCTCGGGGTGCGCGGCGCCGTACCGCTCGGAGTAACCGGACGCGACATGCAGATGGGCGAAGCCCGCCATGCCGCACCTCCACACTCCACCCCTTTTCAGCCATCCACCCGAAACGTTCCTCGTACGTTCGTTCGATTAGCTTAGCGCGGTACTCCCAGGTCAGCGACTCGGACACGCCCGCGCCGAACGATCCGGCCGCGGAAAACGGTGGCCGGATCGAACGCCTGCACACCATCTCCGCGGCCTGCCAACGGACTTGGCGCCGCGAGCGGCGGCAGCGCCGGGCGCCATGACATTCGTCACCGGGGAGCGGAAGAACCCCTGGGACGCACCCCCCGGTCGTCAGCCGGTACGGCTCGGGTCCTCGGCAGCACGCCCGCGGCGACCGGCACCCCCACCGGCCGAATCAGCCGAAGCGCCCGCGCCCGAAGCCCGCACACCAAAAGCCGCACCCCCCTGCCGCCGCAGCAGCAGGAACCACGCCGCCACCGGCCCGCACACCCCGACCGCGACGAGCTGCAGCCGGTAGTCGGCCAGCGCGACCAGGCCGGCGCCCAGCCCCGCGGCGGCCGCGGTGGGCCCGAAGACCGCGGTGCCCGCCGCCGCGGCCACCCGGCCGACCAGCGCGGGCTCGGTGCGCTGCTGCACCGCGGTGAAGACCGCGACGATCACCCAGGGCAACCCCACGCCGATCGCCAGGGTGCCGGCGAGCACGACCGGCAGCGACGGCACCGCGCGCAGGGCGGCGCCCGTGGTGAAGAGCAGCAGCCCGGCGGCGGCGAAGGTGTGCTCGGGAAGGCGACGCATGACGGCGCCCGCGACGGCGCCCGCCGCGATCGAGCCGGCGCCCTGCACCGCGTACAGCACACCGACGAAGGCGGGCGGGCGGTGCAGTCCCGCGTCGGCCATCTCGTAGATCGCGGCGCTGCTGATCCCTGACAGCAGCATGGCGACGGCCCCCGCGCCCACCAGCCGCAGCAGCGGCGGGCTGCCGCGCAGCGCCCGGACGCCTTCCGCGGTCTGCGCGCGCCAGCCGCCCGGCGCGGGGGCGGGCGGCTCCTCGCGGACCCGCAGCGCGGCGAAGGCGAGCGCGGCCAGCGCGAAGGTGGCCGCGTCCAGCAGGGCGACCGCGCCGCCGCCCCAGCGCAGGAAGAGGCCGGCGCCGGCCAGCGGGGCGAGCAGCTTCATCGCCTCGGTCACGGTCATCCGCAGCCCGTTGAAGTCGCCTCGCAGCTCCGCGGGCACGGCGGTGACGACCAGCCCGGCCCCTGCGGCGTCGGTGAGCACCGCACCGGTGCCGACGGCGGTGAGCACCAGCAGGAGCAGCCAGACATCCCGCCCCGAGCGGACCGCGAGCAGTGCGGGCAGCAGCAGGGCCAGGGCCGCGTTGACCGCGACGAGCAGCCGCCTGCGGCGTACCCGGTCGGCGGCGGTGCCCAGCAGCGGCCCCACCAGGGTGGGCGCCCAGGCGCAGGCGGTCACGGCGGCGGCCAGGCTGCTGGACCCGGTCAGCGTCTTCGCCCAGACGCCGGCGACCAGCATCATCGCCGAGTCCCCGAAGCCGGAGACCAGGATCCCGCCCAGATACGTGGCCGCGCCGCGGTCCCGCAGCACCTTGCGCACCGTCATGACTCCCAACCTATTGCTTGGGGGTCGGCGGGACAATCCCAGCACCGGACCGCCGGGGGCGGTGTAATGGGCGTATGACCGCCACCGATCCCCTGTTGCGCGCCCTCGCCCACCCGGTGCGGCTGCGTATCGTCTCCCTGGTCTGGAACGTGCCGCTGTCGGCCGCCGAGCTGTCCCGCGAGCTGGGCATCTCGCATGCGCTGGCCAGCCAGCACCTGCGCCGCCTCGACGCGGTCGGCCTGGTGGAGCTGGCCGAGGTGCGGGCCAACCGGGGCGGCCGGGAGCGCCGCTACCGGGCGGTGCACGGCTCACCGCTGTCGGACCAGCGGCACGAGGGGACGCGGCTGATCGCCGAGGCGATGGCGCACAACCTGCGGGACCGGGCGGGCCGCAGGGAGCCGGGCGCCGAGGGGGTCACCTCGGACGCGGAGCTGTGGGTGGCGCCCGAGGTGTGGGCGGACTTCCGGCAGCGACTGGCCGCGCTCTTCGGCGAGTTGCACGACGCCGCCCGTGCGCCGCACGCCCCTGGCACGGTAGGAATCGGTGCGACGGTGATGGTGTTCCCTCTCGCGGAACCCGCACCCGGCGAGCCGGACGACGAACCCCAGGAGCGAACGTGAGCCAGGACCCCGCCACCGACACACTGCTCGACCTGCTGCGCACGCAGCGCACAGGAGTGCTGGTCACCCTCAAGCGGGACGGCAGGCCGCAGCTGTCCAACGTGTCGTTCGCCTACGACGACGGCACCAGGACCATCCGCATCTCGGCGACCGACGACCGCGCCAAGACCCGCAACCTGCGCCGCGACCCGCGGGCCAGCTTCTACGTCGGCACCCCGGACCACCGGGCCTACCTGGTCGCCGAGGGCGACGCCGAGCTGACCCCGGTGGCCGCGGACAAGCACGACGCGACGGTCGAGGAGCTGATCGACGTCTACCGCAAGGCCGTCGGCGAGCACCCGGACTGGGACGACTACCGGGCCGCGATGGTCGCCGACAAGCGGCTGGTGATCAGCCTGCGCGCGGACCGGGCGTACGGGATGGGCGCGCTCGGGCACATCAGCGGTCCGCTGGACTGACCGCGGCGGTGGCGTCGGCCGCCCGGGTCAGCCGGGCGGCCACCGTCCGCAGGTGGTCGGCGAGTTCCCGCGGCTCCCTGACCTCGAAGGGCACGCCGAGCATGCCGACGTACATCGCGAGCGCGTCCAGCGACTCGAAGCCGGTGCGCAGTTCGCAGCTGCTGTCGTCGCGTGCGGTGACGGTGCCGAAGCCGGCCCAGGCGTACTGGGCGATCGCCTCCGCCGGGGCGTGCAGCACGACCACCGCCTGGAAGCGGTAGGCGCGCGAGGTGACGCCCTCGGCGACGTAGGCGGCCGCGTCGTCGGGCAGTTCGCGCGGGGTGAAGCGCGGCCCCGAGGGTGACTTGGGCTCGATCCTGTCGACCCGGAAGGTGCGCCAGTCGGCGCGTTCGACGTCGTAGGCGAGCAGATACCAGCGGCGGCCGTGGTGCACCAGGCGGTACGGCTCGACCGCGCGGCGGCTGGCGGCGCCGCCGTGGTCGCGGTAGTCGAAGCGCAGCTGCTCGCGGTCCCGGCAGGCGGCGCCGAGCACGGTGAGCACCTGCTGGTTGACCGTCGGCCCGGGGCGGCGCTGCTGCACGGTGACGGCCTGCATCGACTGGACGCGGTGCCGCAGCCGGGACGGCAGCACCTGCTCCAGCTTGGCCAGGGCGCGTACCGAGGTCTCCTCGATGCCCTCGACGGTGCCGCCCGCGCCGGTGCGCAGGCACAAGGCGACGGCGACCGCCTCCTCGTCGTCGAGCAGCAGCGGCGGCAGCGCGGCGCCGGCGCCCAGCCGGTAGCCGCCTGCGGTGCCGGGTGCCGCGTGCACGGGGTAGCCGAGCGCCCGCAGGCGTTCGACGTCGCGGCGGACGGTGCGGGCGGTGACGCCGAGCCGCTCGGCCAGCTCGGGTCCGCTCCAGTCGCGGCGGGACTGGAGCAGCGACAGCAGGCGCAGCAGCCGTGCGGAGGTTTCCAGCATGCGGGCCAGTCTGCCAGCGGTCGCGGACAGCGGCTGACCGCGTATGCAACGGCCGTACGCCCCCGCATGAGCGGGGGCGTACGGGTCGGTACCGGTGCGGGAGCGGGTCAGTAGACGCTGACGCCGTACGCGCTGAGCGCCTCGGTGACCGGCTGGAAGTAGGTCGTGCCGCCGGAGGAGCAGTTGCCGCTGCCGCCCGACGTCAGGCCGATGGCCTTGGTGCCGTCGTAGAGGGAGCCGCCGCTGTCGCCGGGCTCGGCGCAGACGTTGGTCTTGATCAGGCCGGAGACGATGCCGTCGGCACCGTAGTTGACGGTGGCGTTGAGCGCCTGGACGGTGCCGCTGTGGATGCCGGTGGTGGAGCCGCGACGCTTGACCGACTCGCCGACGAAGGCGTTGGCGGCGCTGGTGATGTCCTGGCTGCCGACGGTGCCGTCATGCGCGACGGAGGTGTCGTAGCGGACGATGCCGTAGTCGTTGCCGGGGAAGCTGGTGCCCACCGTCGGGCCGATGTACGAGCCGGAGCTGGTGTAGTAGTCCGGGTAGCCCTGGGTGCAGTGGCCCGCGGTCAGGAAGTAGTAGGTGCTGCCGCTGCGGACGTTGAAGCCCACCGAGCAGCGCCACTGGGTGGTCAGGATCGGGTCGCCGCCGGAGAGCAGCTTGCTGAAGGTGCCCGACACCCGGGTGATGTGGACGGCGTCGCCGTAGGCGGCCGTGGACTTGGTGAGCGCGGCCAGCTGGGCGGCGGTCACCCGGCTGTCGGCGCTGACTTCGAGGGTGTTGGTGCGCGGGTCGACCGACCACGCGGTGCCGGCGATGTCGGCGGCCTTGGTGAGGTCGCCGGCCTTGGCCAGCTGCGCGGCGCTGTGGGTGACCAGCCGGGGCGTGGCGCCCGCGGCGCGGACGGCGTCGGCGGTGGCCTTGTCGGTGACGTTGACGACGGTGCTCTTGGTCGCGCTGTCGTAGTACGTGCCCGCGGTGCGGTCGGCACCGAGGTGGGCGGCGAGCGACGTCGCCGCTTCCGGGGTCGCCTTCGCTGCGCCGGCGGCCTGGCTGGCGGACGGAAGGGCGAACGCGGTCGCGGCGAGCAGGCCGGTGGTGACGGCGAGGAGTTGTATGCGTCGGGTGGACTTCACTCGTTCCTCCTGTGGGGGTGGAGGGGGAATCTTGTCGATGTACTGTCAGGCGCACCGATAAACGAACGCGACGTCAGCCTGACGGGCACTCATGGGAGTATTCAGGGCTCACAGAGAACACACAAGGGGGCCAGAGCACCGGCAACCTGCTGGAAACACACAAGCCCCGGCGCCCCCAAGTACGCCGGGCGCACCGGCATATGACCCTGGTCCGGTACGCCCGCCGCCCCGGCCCCCGCCCCCGGCGCCCTCGCCGGACAGCCGTACGGCCGTACGGCCGGGTGCAACTGCCGTACGGCCGCGGCGCCGGCCGCTCTGCGTGCGGTCACGACGGCACGGTGCGGGCTGAGCCGTGGAGGGAACGGATGCGGCGGAAGGGTACGAGTGGGCAGGCATGCGAAGGCTCCGTCGACACGCGGAACAGGCACGGGTGGTGCCTTCACACAGCCGCCGCGTCCCTCAACGCGACGTGGCCACAAGGGCCTCACCGAAGGCTAGGCCGCCGCCGTCGCCCGCCGTCAAGCATGTCCAGCCCGTGGACGGCGCGTCTCACCGCGGTTGACGGATCACCGGGGCCGCTGCTGCACTGTGCGCATGCGCAGCTGTCGGCTCGTCACCCGCGACCACATCGACTTCGGTCGGGTGTGGTCGGCGTCGTGTTGCGGGTACTGACCGCCCCCGCCGGATCGACCGGCCTCCACACACGCATGTTCCGCTCTTCCCCGCCCCTCCCTCGGGCCTCCCGCACGGTGTGACACCCCGTAAGTCCGGTCCGGCCGGCGGATTCCGCGGCCGGGTTCAGCAGCTGCAGTCGCAGCAGTCACACCCATCACAACAGTCGCAACCGTCACAGCAATCGCAGTCACAGGCATCACAGCAGTCGCAGGCATCGCACCAGGGATCCTTGCGCTCCCTGCTCCACGGGTTCTCGTGCTCGGTGCAGCACAGCTGGCAGGTGCAGCCCATGACCGTGAAGACCAGGCAGCCTGCCAGCAGTCCGCGCCGCCGGCGCGGCGGCTCGGGCGGGGGGAAGCCGCCGGGGAAGCCGTGCCCTGGGCCGCCGGGAGCGTACGGGCTCTGACCGGGCGTGCCCGGCGCGTACGGATTCCCGCCGAAGGGGTTGCCGCTGCTGCCCTGTACCGCAGTCGCGGTGTCCGAGGTACCGGTGTCCACGACAGCGGCGTCCGCGTGCGAAGGGTGCGCGCAGCTGCGCGATCCGGTGCCGAAGGCCCGGTCGACGGAGCGGTGCAGTTCGTGCACCAGCAGCTGGTGGGTGAGCCGTCCCGCGGACGAGCCGGCGAAGTCGGTGTCGCGCAGGGCCAGTCGTATGCCGTGCAGCGCGTCGTCGCACAGCCTGCGGGCCTCGGCCAGGTCGGTGCCGGTCGCGGTGAGCGGGTTCCAGGCGCCGGTGCGGGTGTCCTCCGCCAGGTCCTCGACCGCGTCCAGCAGGTGGGCGAGCCGGCCGAAGAGCCGCCCCGCCTCCTCCAGGGGTGCCGCGTTGGCGGGCCGGCCGGCGAGGACCGCGGTGTGGGCAAAGGCCGCGGCGGTGGCGGTCTCGGTGGGCTCGGTGACGGTCAGCAGCGGGGTGCCGGGTCCTGCCGCGGCCTCGATCGCACCCTGCCTGTCCACCGCGTCGACCAGCACCGCGGTGTCGAAGCCGAGGTCGCCGCCGGTCCTGGCGCCCGCCCGGTCCCAGCGCCGGGCCACCCCGCGGGCCGCGGCGGCGACCGGCCGCCGCCCGTAGGCGCCGTCGCGGTCCTCCACGTGGTCGCGCATCTTCGCCGACGCCAGCACCAGGGAGACGGCCGCGGCCAGCCGGGCGCCCTCGCCGGTGGCGACCGCCGCGCTGCGCATGCCGCGCAGCGGGCACGGCCCCGCCTTCCTGCGCAGGTCCCCGGTCGCGGCGGTCTGCGCCTCGACGAGGACCGAGATGATCAGGCCGTCGTAATTGGTGGCGATTCTCGCGACCTGGCCGTGCCCGTCGCGCAGCGCGAGGCACAGCCCGCACAGATGCGCCAGCCACGAGGCGGCCATTCCCTCCGACATTCGGTGGCGGCACGGCCTGATGATGCCGAACATGCATTCCCCCCGGTGACCCCTTGCGTCCCGCAATTCCCGCGGGCCACGCCGAAACTCCTTCGGCCGACAGCCGGTCATGTTATCGCCTGTCGGATCATCGCCAGGGAATGCATCATGGGTACCTGCAAGGCCGGGCAGACGGCCTGCGCAGGGCCGTACGGCCCTGGTCGTCACCCGGACGTGAAATGCGTTCCCATCGGATCGTCACCTTCCCTACACCTTCGGCGGCCTGACAGTACGCCACTATCGTGTGTGCCAGTACCGTCACAACTCGCCTGAGTGGCGGCTATCCGCTTGGCGCATCATCCACATCATGGACGACGATAGGACTAGCGGACGGACGGTACTGACCGCGTGTGAGAGAGGAGGCGTCCATGGGATCGGTTCGACGGGCGAGTGCCTGGCTGGGCCTCGTCGACGACAACGGTGGCGAGGGTTACTACGACGAGGAGTACGCCGACTACGGCGAGAACTCCGGGCGTGCCGAGACCTGGGTGACCGATCCGCGGGTGCGGGTCGCCACCGAGGCGGCGCAGGAGCAGGGCCGGCGGATCGCCACCGTCACCCCGGACGGCTTCCGGGACGCACGCGGCATCGGTGAGCTGTTCCGCGAGGGCGTGCCGGTGATCGTCAACCTCACCGGCATGGAGTCGGCGGACGCCAAGCGCGTGGTCGACTTCGCCGCGGGCCTCACCTTCGGTCTGCGCGGCTCCATCGAGCGGGTCGCCACCCGGGTCTTCCTGCTGACCCCGGCCGACTACTCGGTGCTCAACGCCGACGACCGCCGCGGCGGCGACGGCTTCTTCAACCAGAACTGAGCAGGGCTCTCACCGGACCGCGCGGCGCGTCCGGTGGGAGTCCTGCCGTGCGCGCGTCCCTGCCGCCCCGCACGGCCTGTCGGCCGTCCCCGCACCTTCCCCTCCGGAACAATCGTGACGATTCCGACTGTTCTCCGGAGGCGTCGTGCGGTCGTCCGTCCCACCAGAGCCCGGGCCGCAACCCGCGGCGCCCGCCCCGCAGTCCACCGTCGCCGCCACCGGCAGGCTCGCCCGGCTGGGCGCCTTCTGCGCCCGGCACGCCCCCTGGGTCGTCGCCGTGTGGCTGGTGCTGCTGGTGGCCGCGCTCGCCGGCCGGCACGCCGTGGGCGCGACGTTCAGCGACCAGCTCACCCTGCCCGGCAGCCAGTCCGCCACCGGCGGCGACCTGCTGGCGGCCTCGGACCCCGCAGCCGCGGCACCCAGCGGCCTCGTCGTCTTCCACACCGGCAGCGGCACGGTGGCGGCCCGTCAGCAGCCGGTGGACTCGGCCCTGTCGGGGCTCAAGGCGATGCCGCACGCCACCGCCGTGTCCTCGCTGGTCACCAGCAAGGACGGCGCGACCGCGTACACCACCGTCTCCTTCGACGAGCCGCTCAAGTCGCTCGGGCACGGCTACGTCGACCAGCTCGACAAGGCGACCGCGCCGGCCAGGGACGACGGTGTGCAGGTCGCCTACGGCGGCGGCCTCGACCAGGTCACCACCGCGCCGGCCGACGACCTGGGCAGCGAACTGGTCGGCATCGGGGCCGCGCTGGTGATCCTGCTGCTGGTCTTCGGCAGCGTGCTGGCCGCGGTGCTGCCGCTGCTGTGCGCGCTGGCCGGCGTGCTGGTGGGGATCGGCGTGGTCGGCATCGTGGCCGGTGCGATCACCTTCGCCACCGCCGCGCCGACACTGGCCACCATGATCGGGCTCGGCGTGGGCATCGACTACGCCCTCTTCCTGACGACCCGTTTCCGGCAGGACCTGATGGACGGCCGCACCCCCACCGAGGCGGTCGCCCGCACCAGCGCCTCCAGCGGCCACGCGGTGCTGGTGGCCGCGACGACGGTGGCCGTCGCGCTGCTGAGCCTGTACGCGTGCGGGCTGAGCTTCATCGGCGAGCTGGGCCTTGCCGCGACCATCGCCGTGGTGGTCACCGCGAGCGCGTCGCTGACCCTGGTGCCCGCCGCGCTCGCGCTGACCGGCCGGATCATCGACCGCTGGACGGTGCGCAGGAAGCCGGTCGCCGAGACCGCGGGCGACGACGACAGCTGGCACCGCTACGCGCGGATGGTCTCGCGCCACTCGGCGGTCTTCCTGAGCTGCGGGGTGGCGCTGCTCGCGGTGCTCGCGGTGCCGCTGTTCTCGATGCGGCTCGGCCATGTGGACGACGGCGCCGCCAAGTCGGGCAGCACCAGCCGTATCGCCTTCGACCTGATCTCCGACGGGCAGGGCACCGGCTTCGGGCCGGGCGCCAACGCGCCCTTCACGGTGGTCGTGGACGTGTCGCAGGCGGGCGTGCCGGCGAGCCAGATCAGCGACGACGTGGACAAGGCGCTCCAGGACACCCCCGACATCGCGCAGACCACCCCGCTCCAGCCCACCTCGGACGGCAAACTGCTGGTCGGCACGGTCATCCCTTCGGGTGATCCTCAGTCGGCCGCCACCGGGGGGCTGTTCAACGCGCTCACCGGCCATGTGCTGCCCGACGCGCTGCGCGGCACCGGGGCCGGCGGCTACCTCACCGGCACCGCCGCCGGGCAGTTCGACTTCCGCGACACGGTCAAGGACCGGCTGCCGATCATCATCGGCATCGTGCTGGTCGCGGCCTTCCTGCTGCTGATGACGGTCTTCCGCAGCCTGGTCATCCCGCTCAAGGCGGTGCTGCTCAACCTGCTGACCACCGGCGCCTCCTACGGTGTGCTGGTCGCGGCCTTCCAGTGGGGCTGGGCGGTCGGGGCGCTGGGGCTGCCGGAGGCGGTGCCGATCGAGTCGTACGTGCCGATGATGATGTTCGCGATCGTCTTCGGCCTGTCGATGGACTACGAGATCTTCCTGCTGTCGCGGATCTCCGAGACCTGGCACCTCACGGCGGACAACACCCGGTCGGTCGGCGCCGGGCTGTCGGCGACCGGCCGGGTGATCTCCAGTGCGGCCTTCATCATGACCGCGGTCTTCCTGTCCTTCACCGTGTCGCCGACCGTCGTGGTCAAGATGCTGGCGCTGGGCCTCGCGGTCAGCGTGGTGCTCGACGCGACGGTCGTACGGCTGCTGCTGGTGCCCTCCACGATGTTCCTGATGGGCCGGGCCAACTGGTGGTTCCCGCGGCGGCTGGACCGGGTGCTGCCGCATGTGCACATGTAGACAGGGCGCCTTGTCGACACAGCCCTGCGCGGAAGGCCGGCCGCCCCGGCTCAGCCGCGGAAGGCGTCCAGGCCGGTGAGCGCCTTGCCCAGCACCAGCTGGTGCATCTCGACGGTGCCCTCGTAGGTCAGCACCGACTCCAGGTTGGTGGCGTGCCGCATGACGGGGTATTCGAGCGAGATGCCGTTGGCGCCCAGGATCGTGCGGGCGGTGCGGCAGATGTCGATGGCCTCGCGGACGTTGTTGAGCTTGCCGAAGCTGATCTGCTCCGCGCGCAGCCGCCCGGCGTCCATCCGGCGGCCGAGGTGGTGGGCCAGCAGGATGCCCTTGTGCAGTTCGACGGCCATGTCCGCCAGCTTGGCCTGGGTGAGCTGGAAGCCGCCGATGGGCTTCCCGAACTGCTCGCGGCTGCGCGCGTAGTCGAGCGCCGCCTCGAAACTGGCGCGGGCCGCGCCCATCGCGCCCCACACGATGCCGTAGCGGGCGTGGCTCAGGCAGCTGAGCGGGCCGCGCAGGCCGCTCACGCCGGGCAGTACGGCGTCGGCGGGCAGGCGTACGCCGTCCAGGACCAGTTCGCTGGTGACCGAGGCGCGCAGGCTCCACTTGTGGTGGATCTCCGGCGCGCTGAAACCGGGGGTGTCGGTGGGGACTGCGAAGCCGCGGATGCCCTCGTCGGTCTGCGCCCACACCACGGCGACGCCCGCGACGGAGCCGTTGGTGATCCACATCTTGCGGCCGTCGAGCACCCAGTCGGAGCCGTCCTTGCGGGCGCGGGTGCGCATGGCGGCCGGGTCGGAGCCGTGGTCGGGCTCGGTGAGCCCGAAGCAGCCGATCACCTCGCCCGCGGCCATCCGCGGCAGCCACTGCTGCCGCTGCTCCTCCGAGCCGTAGCGGTGGATGGCGTACATCGCGAGCGAGCCCTGCACGGAGACCAGCGAGCGGATGCCGGAGTCGGCGGCCTCCAGCTCCAGGCAGGCCAGGCCGTACTGGACGGCGCTGGCACCCGCGCAGCCGTAGCCGGTCAGCGGCATGCCCAGCGCCCCGATCGCGCCCAGTTCGCGGGCCAGTTCGCGGATGACGGGCAGTTCGCCGCGCTCGTACCAGCCGGCGACGTGCGGCAGCACCCGCTCCGCGGCCCAGCGGCGTACGGTGTCGCGCACCGCGCGGTCCTCGTCGCTGAGCAGGTCGTCCAGGCCCAGCGGGTCGTAAGGGTCGAAGGGCGGCGGCCCCGAGGGGGACGCTTTCGCTGCGGGCGGCATGGCAGGGACCTCCGGCCGGAAAACTAGCAGTGGTAACGACGGGCTCCGGGCCGACGTTACGGATCAGTCTGCCGCGCGTCCAGAGCGGACGGCCGCCGGTGCGGCCTGGCGTGCCGGGAGCCCGGCGTCCCTGCCGATCGCGGGGCGTGCCTCGCGCGGTGCGCACTCCATCGCGCGCGGCAGCCGCAGCGCCGCGCAGGCACCGACGACCAGCAGCAGCGCGCTGACCAGCAGCGTCAGATGCATGCCGAAGACGAAGGAGGTGCGGGCCGCGTGCCGCAGCGCGGCCCCGCTGCCGCCGCCGATGCGGTCGGCGACGTCGTAGGCGCCGCCCAGCGACTGCCCGGCGGCGGCGTTGTCGGCGGCGCTGACGCCCGCGGCATGGGGGGCGTAGGCGGCGTTCATCACACTGCCGAGCAGGGCGATGCCCATGCCGGCGCCGAGCTGGTACGAGGTCTCGCCGATCGCGGCCGCGCCGCCCGCCTGGTGGGCGGGCGCCCCGCTGAGCATCGACTCGTAGGCGCCGAAGAGGGTCGCCTCAAGTCCCGCGCCGAGCATCACGAAGGCGGCGGTCAGCAGCAGCGGCCGGTCCTGCTGGCCCATCGCGGTCAGCGACAGCACGGCGACCGCGGTGAGCAGGAAGCCGCCCGACACCATCCGGCGCGGCCCGAAGCGCTGCAGCAGCCGGGCTCCCGCCAGGCCCGAGGCCATCGCGGCGAAGGTCAGCGGCAGCAGCCGCAGGCCGGTGTCCAGCGGGCTGAGGCCGAGCACCAGTTGCAGGTACTGCACGGCGACGAGTTCCAGCCCCACCAGGGCGAGCATGGCCAGCACGATGCAGCCGACGGAGGTGGTGAAGGCGGCCCGGGCGAACATCCGCATGTCGATCAGCGGGTGCCTGCGGCGGCGCTGGCGGCGTACGAACAGCACCAGCAGCGCCCCGCCGGCCAGCAGCGGCAGCCACACCGAGGCGTCCAGCGGCGCCGCTCCCGCGCCGAGCCGTTTGACGCCGAAGACCGCGCCCAGCACGCCGAGTGCGGCGGTGACGGCGCCGAGCACGTCCCACGGACCGTCGCAGCTGCCGCGGGACTCCGGCAGCAGCAGCCGGCCCACCGGCAGCATCACGGCCATCAGCGGGATGTTGACCAGGAAGACCGAGCCCCACCAGAAGTGCTCGACCAGGAAGCCGCCGAGCACCGGGCCGACCGCGGCCCCCACGGCGGCGACCGCGCTCCACATGCCGATCGCCAGCGCGCGCTCGCGCCGGTCGGGGAAGACCTGCCGCAGGATCGACAGCGTGGCCGGCATGATCATGGCGCCGCCGGCGCCGAGCAGCGCCCGGGCGGCGATCAGGATGTGCGGGGTGGGCGCGAAGGCCGCGAGCGCGGAGGCGGCGCCGAAGAGGGCGTAGCCGGTGAGCAGCACCTTGCGGCGGCCGATGCGGTCGCCGAGGGTCCCGAAGAGGATCAGCAGCGAGGCGGCGATCAGCGGGTAGGCGTCGACGATCCACAGCAGGTCCTGGGCGCCGGGGTGCAGGTCCTCGGTGAGCGCGGGCACCGCCACGTGCAGCACGGTCGCGTCCAGCGCGACGATGAGCAGGCTGACGCAGAGGACCACCAGGATGGTCCACCTGCCGGCCTGCCGTGCCACGCGCCCACCTCCCACGTACGGATGAGCCGCCAGCGTACGCGAGACCCGGCGCGGCCCCCGCCGGCGAAGGAGCCGCAGCCGGACGCCGGGCACCGGCGATCGGACGGGAAACTCCGGAGAAAGGTCGGGGAAATAAGCGATAAATAAGAACACGGCGATGTGAGTATCAACACCCGAACATAAACTTCAGACCTTCCCGCATTCCGCCGAAACCCCCGTCTGCCAAAGGGGTGGTGAGACGCAGTCCACATCACATCGTCATTACAAAGCAGGCCGTTCGGCCGACCAATGCCGTCACACGCTGTAACGTCGATTGGGTGCGTACCGATGACAGGCTCGACCGCGCGGCGGAGCGCCCGGCCCACCGCGCCCTGGGGCGGATGAGTCGAACACGCGTATGGCTGTTCGGTGCGACGCTGGCGGTCTACGTGGCCATCGTCGTGGGCGTCCTGACCACCTCCAAGCTGGTGACGCTCGACTGGCAGGTGATGCTCTGGCGTCCCTACAAGCAATGGCCGCAGATCCACGCGTTCCTGGACTATTTCGTGGTTCTCGGGCAGCGCGGCCCGACCGCGGTGATGGTGCTCGCCTGGCTGGGCTGGCGGGCGTGGCGCCACAGGACCCTGCACCCCCTGCTGGTGCTCGGCACCTCCCTACTGCTGCTGAACATCACCGTGGGGGCCGTGAAATACGGCCTCGGACGCCTCGGACCGCATTACGCGACGAGCGTCGGATCGGCCGAGATGTTCGCCGGCGGCGATATATTTCCCTCGGGTCACACCGCCAACGCGGTGGTGACCTGGGGTGTTCTGGCCTATCTGGCCACCACGCCGCGGGCCAGGCGCTGGGGCTCGATCGCCAGCGCGCTGCTGGCGCTGGGCGTCGGCGCCACCACGGTCTACCTCGGCACGCACTGGGTCAGCGACGTGCTGCTCGGCTGGGCCGCGGGCCTGCTGATCCTGCTGGCGCTGCCCTGGTTCGAGCCGGCGATGGCCTCTGCCGAGGCCTTCCTGACCGGCGTCTGGGCGCGCCGCCGCCGCCCGCGCAGCCTGGCACGGCAGGCGGTGCCCGCCGGCGCGCTGGCCCTCACCGAGGACGAGGCCGCGTCGGCCGCCCGGCACCCGCTCGCCGCCGGCAGCGCCACCGCCGCCGCGACGGCGACCGCGCCGGGCGCCAACAGCCCGCACGCGCCGGGCCGGCCGCCGACCGGCCGCCACGAGCGCACCCCGACCACCCCTGCGGGCAGCCGCCGGCCGCCGGTCGAACGTCCGCGCCCGGCACCCCCGCTGGTGCACCAGCAGGCGGCCCGCGGGCGCGGGGTCGTCGGCTGACCCACCCGGACGGCCCAACGGGCCGGACGCCGTTTTCCCACGGTGTCCGGCCCGTCGGCATGTCGGCCGTTCAGCCCATCCAGCAGCGCTGCACCCGGCCGTCGGCCACGGTGAAGTTCAGCCGGCCGGCCATGTACTCCATCGTCACCACCGCGTCCGGCGGCAGGCTGCGCACGGTCTGCCAGCCGCGGTCGTACGCCCGCTGCTCGGCCTGCGCCTGCGGGAGTCCCGGGTACGCGCCGAGGTCGTCGTGCGGGTTGGGGGCGGGGAAGGGCGGCCGCCGGCCGTCCTGGCCGCCGGGGTCCTGGTCGTGCGGTGTGGGCGCCATGCCTGCCACGGTAGGCCGCCGGACGGGTGGACGCGGCCGCCCGGTGTGCCGTGTCACGGATCGTGCAATTCACACCTACGCCATACGTGCGAATACCGCCGCGCAATGGAATTCCTGTGCACACAGCTTCCGCACAACTTCTCCGCAAATGCCGCCACCGGGTGACCGGTATGCGGGACGGATTGGGATTCTGCCGCCCCGTCAGCGGCCCCCGGCCCGCCGCCGGGCCTTTCCCGCCGCCGCCCGGCCGGCCGCCCCCGCCGCGTCCAGCAGGGCCGGCACCGCCCCCGCCGTACGCGTCGCCGTGGCGCGCACGGCGGCCCGCGCACCGGCCGCGGGACGGCGCCGGGCCTCCAGCAGCTCGGCGAAGAGCCGCACGTGGCGCTCGGCGACCAGCGCGGGGTCGTAGGCCGCCGCCTCGGCCAGTGCGGCCCTGCCCATCTCCCGGCGCCGGTCCCCGTCCCCGATCAGCTCCAGCAGCGCGGCCGCGATGGCGGGGACGTCGCGCGGCGGCACCAGCAGCCCGGTCACCCCGTCCCTGACGATCTCCCGCGGGCCGAGCGGGCAGTCCGTGGCGACCACCGGCAGCCCCGCCCGCATGCCCTCCACGATCGTCATACCGAAGGACTCCATCGAGGAGGTGACCGCGAGGATCGACCCCTTGGCCAGCTCCGGCTCGATCGGCGCGGCCGTGCCCATCAGCCGGACGTGTTCGCCCAGGCCCAGTTCCGCGATCAGCGCGGCCAGCGCCGCGTGCTTGTCGCCCTTGCCGTACAGCCGCAGCGTCCAGTCGGGCCGGGCGGCGGCGACCGTGGCGAAGGCGCGGACCAGGTCGTCGTAGCGCTTGGCCTCGGAGAGCCGGCCCGCGGCCACCACGACCGGCGCGGAGCCGTCGGAGACCGCGGCGCCCGCCGACGGCACGCCGTTGGGTATCCCGACGGCCCGGATGCCGGGCATCCTGCGGCGGTAGACGGCCGCGTCGGCCTGCGTGGTGGTGGTGACCGCGTCCAGGGCCGCATACCGGCGGCGCAGGGCCAGGGTGAGCCGGGTGGAGTGGGTGTCGAGGGTCAGGTGCTCCTGGGCGACCCTGACCAGCCGCCGCGGGGCCTGCCGGGCGATGTGCACGTTGAGCCCTGGCCGGGTGCCGACCACCACGTCGGCGTCCAGGCCCGCGAGGTAGCCGCCGATCAGGTCGTCGGTCAGCGCGCTGTACTCGGCGTACGTGCGGTCGCCGCGCGGGAAGACCGCGGAGGGGCGCCCTGCCCGCGGGTCGTCGCGCAGCCGGGCCGGGTTGCCGGCCCGCAGGTCGGCCAGCGGGCGCAGCCGCACCCGCGGGTCGTAGTCGAAGGCGGGCACCTCGCGGCTGCGGAAGACCGAGGCGACCTCGACGTCGTGCTCGGCGGCGAGCGCCCCCGCCAGGTTGCAGACGGTGCGTATGGTGCCGCCGATCCCGTAGGCGTTGTGCAGCAGGAAAACGATGCGCATCGGTGTGTCAGGTCCCCCCGGGCCGCCTCCCGCCCCGGCAGCGGGCCGGGGGCTGACGGAGTGTCACTCCCCGACCCTAACAACTGCCGGACACCGAACCCGGGTTCAGGGTGCGGACGCCCGGCGTCCGCATCGCGGGATCAGTTGACGGTCAGGACCAGCCCGGGGGCCAGCTTGTCCGGGTCGGCGCCGACGGACGCCCGGTTCAGTGCGTAGAGCTGCTGCCAGCCGCCGGACACGCCGTATGCGGCGGCGATGGAGGACAGCGTCTCGCCGCTGCGCACGGTGTGCACCAGGTGCGTGTGGTCGCTCAGCCCGAGCCGCTTGGAGCACACCGGCCACGCGCCCCAGCCCTGCACCTTCAGTACGGCCTCTGCGACGGCGATCTGCTGCTCGCGGGTGGCCAGGTCGGCGCGCTTGGCGTACTTCAGGCCGCCGAACAGCTCCCAGGTCGGCTGCCAGAACTGCAGCCCGCCGTAGAAGCTGTTGCCGGTGTTGATGTGCCAGTTGCCGCTGCTCTCGCACATCGCGATGTCGTCCCACACCGAGCGGACCCGGGCTCCTGTCCCGGCCGCCGCGCGTGCGGGGCGCTCGGCGGGCGTGCCTTGCGCCGCGTGGGCGGACGCGGGGTGCGCGGTGGCGGGTTGCGCTGCCTGGGCGGGCTGGGCGAGCAGCGGCAGCAGGGCTGCGGTGCCGAGACCGGCGAGGACGGCAGCGCGGTGCCGCCGCGGGATATGACGATAAGACGATTTCTCGCTCATCGGCCCACGCTAAGCACGCACTCCCCCGCGTTCTGCGGCGGCGCGCCCTGCCTCGCGCCGCACCGCACCCGTTCGGCCCACCCCTTCCCGCCGCCTGCCTGCGGGGCTCGAACCGGCGGCGCGGCAAACCGTGACTCCCGGCGCAGACCGGCCGTTGTCACAGTGCGCCGGGGCAGGCCCGGCCAAACGGACCAAGGAGACTCCCGTGGCGCCCCTGCTCGACGTGAGCGACGAGGTACGAGCCGAGATCGGCGAGGAGGAGACACAGCGGCTCCTCGCCGGCGAGAACGCGCCGGGCACGTACGACTGCACGTCCTGCCGCACCCCCGGGGACACCGGGCAGGAGCGGACGAGCACCGTGCTCTTCGTCGGCGACGAGACCGCGGTACTGGCCTTCGCGCACGCCGCCTGCATCCCCTCCCAGGTCGTGCCGGTCTCCGAGGAGCAGCTGCAGGGCGCGGTGCGCAGCATCTCCGGCGACGAGCAGCCGGCCGTGCCGGCCTTCCAGACGCCCCTGCCCGCGCCTGCCGCCGCCCCGGCCGCCGTCCCCTCCCCCGCCGCCGGGGCCACGCCCGCGCCCGCGCCCCGGCAGGCGGTGCTCGGCATCACCTGCGGGCTGATCATCGTCGAGGAGGCGCTGCGGCCCGCCCTGGTCATCGAGCCGACCGGCCCGGTCGCCCGGGTCGGCGCGACCGGCGGCGGCGACGACTTCCTGCCGCTGCTCATCGAGCAGGGCTTCATGCCGCAGCTCGACCTGGAGGCCCCGCCCTCGCCGCTGGCCGGCTGGTCGGTGCTGCTCGCCATGGGCAAGCTGCACGCCGTCCTCCAGCCCCCCGTCGGCAGCGCCCCCGCCACCGCCTGGTGGCAGGCCCACCAGCCGCTCCAGGTCAGCGACGGCTGGCGGGCGGCGGTCAGCCGCACCAACGCGGTCTACGTGTACGCAGGACCCGCGGGGTCCATCGGGCGGCAGCCGCGCGAGGACCTCATGCGTGATGCCCTCGCCAAGGCCTGTGCCAGGGGGCAGCTGGTGGCGGCCACCATGCCCCTCGCGGGCACCTGAGGCGGGGCTTCCCCCTTACGCAGGGGTGCGCTTCCGCCGGCCGCGGCGGCTTGAGCTGTTCCCCTTCCGCGGGGGGCACGCTTCCGCAGGCCGCGCCGGCTTGAGCGGTTCCCCTTCCGCGGGGGCTTCTTTTCTGCGGGCCGCGGCGAGCGTTTC
>NZ_JAFFIX010000045.1 GCF_016916835.1 Actinacidiphila bryophytorum
GGTCGTCCTCGTAGTGGGCCTACTCGGACGACTCCGACAACGCAGCGAGCGTGCGTGCCAGGCGTCACGGGGCAGGCGGGACTTCCACAACACGGCCTAGCGGAGGTCAGGGTCGGCCGGCACCCTCACGGGCGGCGGGCGCCGCCGGGCGGGTCAGCCAGGCGGGTCAGCCACTCGCCCAGCAGGTGCTGCTCGGCCTGGCTCAGGACGCCGGCGTCGTCGGGGAGGGCGGCACGCAGCGCGCGGGCCGCAGCGGCGGGGCCGGACTCCGCGGCAGGGACCGCCGGTTCCGCGCGGGTGACGGCGGCGACCATGGACTCGCGAAGGACGGTCAGCAGCGCCGGGTTGCGCAGTTCCGCGGGGGTGGAGTGCCAGGTGGTGACCGTGCCGAGGCCGGTGGCCTGGATGATCTGGGCGGCCAGCTCCTCGTCGACCCGCAGCCATCCCGCGGCCGCCAGCCGGCGTACCCGGCCGCGGAGGATCTCCAGGCCCGCGCGGTGCGCGGCGGCAGGCCCCGAGCCGGTGGCCCTGTTCATCACGGCGAACAGCTCGGGACGCGAGACCCCGAACTCGACCACCATGTCCCAGCCGCGGCGCAGCTCCTCCACCGGGTCCTGCGGCGCGGGGTCGAGCTGCGCGCGCTTGCTCTCCAGGAACTGCGCGTAGCCGTGCTCGGCGACCGCCTCCAGCAGTCCGTCCTTGTCGCCGAAGTGCCGGTAGATGGCCGGCGGCTGCATCCCGGCAGCGGCGGCGACCGCACGGGTGCTCACCGCGTCGGGGCCGCCGCTTTCCAGCAGCTCGACGGCCGCCTCGACGATGCGCAGGCGGGGGTTGTCGGTGATCTCACGAGCTGGCATGTATCGATGGTATCGGGAACTTGCTTCCAGTGTTAGTTCCAGTGTTATCGTTCAAATGATTCCACTGGAAACACCGCTGGGAGAACACCGTGATCATCGTGACCGGAGCCACCGGAAACCTCGGCCGCCGCACCGTCGACCGCCTCCTGGAGCGCCTGCCCGCCGACCGTGTCGGGGTCAGCGTCCGCGACCCGCGAAAGGCCCGCGACCTCGCCGACCGCGGCGTCCGCGTCCGGCAGGGCAGCTTCGACGACCCCGCCTCGCTCGTCCACGCCTTCGAGGGCGCCGAGCAGCTGCTGCTGGTCTCCCTCGACCGCACGGGCGAGGAGTGCGTCAGCGGCCACCGCGCCGCGATCGGCGCCGCCGTGAAGGCCGGAGTCGGCCGCATCCTCTACACCAGCCAGATGGGCGCCGCCCACGACTCCCGCTTCCAGGCGTGCCGCGACCACGCACAGACCGAGGACCTGCTGCGCGCCACAGGACTGCCCTGGACCGCGCTGCGCAACGGCTTCTACGCCGCCAGCGCCCTGCGCTTCCTGGAGCCCGCCCGGCACACCGGCGACATCGCCCTGCCCGCCGACGGCCCCGTCGCCTGGACCGGCCACGACGATCTCGCCGAAGCCACCGCGGCGATCCTCACCGACGAGGGCCGCTTCGAAGGGCCGACCCCGCCGCTCACCGGTCCCGCGACGCTGGACTTCGACGCCGTCGCCGAGGCGGCGGCCCAGGCCACCGGGCGGCCCTTCACCCGCACCACCGTCCCCGACGACGCCTTCCGCGAGCAGGCCCTGGCGCACGGGGCGCCCGCGCCGATCGCCGACCTGATGCTGAGCATCTTCGCGGCGGCACGGGAGGGCGAGTTCTCCGCCGTCGACCCGACCCTGGCCGGGCTGATCGGCCGCGAGCCCGCCGGTTTCGCCACCCTGCTGGAGCAGGCCTGGGCCGAGTAGACCCTTCACGGCAACCGGCGGGGCCGCCCGTCGGCCCGAGTACGCAGCCGCCGCGGGCCGAACCCGCGTGCGGTCCGGGCGGGTTGGCGCCAGGGAGCGGGCGGAAGCGTTCATGCCGCGACCGGCATCCGCACCCTGCTGCCATCATCTGGGCCAGTGATCGTCAGGCCCCGTGCGCCGGCATTATTTGTGCTCACCATACCTGTATGAGCACAAACGTCCTGGATCAGGCCGAGGCCGCACCCGGCCGCAAGACCACCGGCGGCACACCGCCGCTCCCCCGGCAGCCCGGCGCGGCGACCTGCCCGCCCCGGACCCCGCAGGACGCCTTCGACGCGCTCCACTCGGCGTCGGCGCCCGGGCTGATCCGGCAGGCGTATCTGCTCACCGGGTGCCGACGGCTGGCCTTCGAGTCCGTCGAGTACGCCTTCCGGCGGGCGTGGCAGCACTGGCCCGAAGTCGCCGTCGCCGCCGACCCGGTGGGGTGGGTGCGGTCCCGGGCGCACGAGTACGCGCTGTCGCCCTGGCACCGGGTCCGCCGCGCTCCCGGCGGGCGCCGCCCGTTACCCGCCGCGCTCTTCGGCGCGGTGCTCCAACTGCCGCCGCGGCACCGGCGGGCCGCGCTGCTGTGCGACGGCCTCGGCATGAGCGTGGCCCTGGCCGCGGCGGAGACGGAGTCCAGCACCTGCGCGGTGGCGGGCCGGCTCGCCGCCGCCCGCGACGCCATCGACCGGCACCTGGGCATGGCGGACGAACCCGGCGCAAGCCGGCGGATGCTGCGCTCCTTCCTCGCCGACGGCTCGACGGCGACGATGGCGTCGGCCCGGGCGCTGCGCCTCAGCAGCGAGCGGCGGGCACGGCGGTTGGCACGTACGGTCTACGTCGGCGTCGCCGCCTTCTGCGCGCTGGTGGCGTACGTGATGTTCTGCGGGTCGTGAGCTGTTGCCGGGCGGGGGCCAACGCCCGGGCAGGCAGGGGCAGTCGGCCTTCCGGTGCGGGGGCGAGGGGTCGGCAGCGGTTGACCCGGTGTTCAGGTACGGGCAGCAGGCTGGGCCGCGTTCGCCGGGTGCGACGGTGAGGAGCCGTGCGGTGACGGACAGTTCGAGCAGCGGGGGCGGCGCGCGGGAGACGGCCGCGCCGCTGGCGGCGGCCGAGGCCGGGGACGTACCGGCCATGCGGTCGCTGGCGCTCCGCCTGGGCCGCGCGGACCGCGTCGGCGACGCGGAGGTCTGGCTGGCCCGGGTCAGGGCAGGGCTGACGCGGCCAGCCGGCGGCGACGGGCGCGTTGGCGGCAGGTGGGGCCGCAGTAGCGGGCGGGGCGGCCGGTGGGGCGGGACGCCAGGGCGGACCCGCACTCCTGGCAGCGGGCTGCCGCGTCGAGCGTGGCGGGGGCGTCACGAAAGCCGGGCTCTTGCGTGACGGAGGTGCGCAGGCCGTCCAGTGCCAGCCGGACCACGCGGGCGCCGCCGCTGCGGTCGCGGTGCGCGGCCCGCATCGCGGCGCAGCCGACGGTGAGCGCGGCGACGTCGTCCGCGGTGACGTCCGTGCGGACTCCTCCGGCCTGCTGGGCCGCACGCAGCAGGCCGTCGAGTGCCTGCCGGAAGCGCCGCGCCGACGCGGCAAGGCTCGGCCGCGGCCAGCTCGTCTGCGCGGTCAGCAGGTCGCACGCGTGCCTGCGCCCGTACGACCTGTCGACGACCTCGGCCAGGAAGCCGAAGAGTGCCGTGACGGGGTCGGCGCGGGCGGCCCAGCGGTGGGCGGCGTCCACCAGGGTCTCGACCTGTCGGACGAGTACCGCCTCCAGCAGGATCTCCTTGCTGGGGAAGTGCCGGTAGACGGTCCCGGCGCCGACCCCGGCCTGGCGCGCGATCGCGCCGAGCGAGACGTCCGGGCCGTGTTCGTCGAAGGCCTGCGACGCGGCGGCGAGCACCTTCGTGCGGTTGCGGCGCGCGTCGGCCCGACCCGCGTCCTGGGCAGCTGCGGTCATGTCACGTAATCCCTTGTCGATGCCACTCAACCGGGTGGAGCATTCCACATCGACCCCGGGGCCAGTCCCGACACCACCCATCAACCATCCCGGGGCGGAGGACGAAATGACCACTGACCGCTTGGTTGTCGTCACCGGCGCGACCGGCCGCCAGGGCGGCGCCACCGCACACCGGCTGCTGGCCGCGGGCCGGCCCGTACGGGTGCTCGTACGCAACACGGCCGCGCCCGCCGCCCGGGCGCTCCAGGCCGCGGGCGCCGACCTCGTACGCGCCGACCTCGACGACCCGTCGAGCCTGCCGGCGGCGCTGGAGGGGGCGACGGGGCTCTTCGCCGTACCGCCGGTGGCGTTCGGCCCGGCGGGCACCGACACGGAGCTGGAGATCGCCCGCGGGCGGGCGCTGGCCGACGCGGCGGCCGAGTCGGGCGTGGAGCACGTCGTGTTCACGGGCATCGCGTCCACGCCGGGCCGACCGGGCGGCTCCGAGGGCAAGAAGCGCATCGAGGACCACCTGCACGAGCGCATCGGCTCGGTGACCGTCCTGCGCCCGGTCCGCTTCATGTCGAACTACCTGGGCGGCACGCCCCTGGGGATCGACGGCATCGCCGACGGCGTCCACCGGCACCTCTTCCCGCCGGACGAGCCCGTCCAGATCATCGCGGTGGAGGACATCGCCGAGTTCGCGGCGCTGGCCTTCGACCAGCCCGGCCGCTTCGCGGGCCGCACCCTGGAACTCGCCGGGGACGCCCCCACCCCCGCGGAGGCGGTCGCCGCGATCAGCGAGGCAACCGGCACGCCGCTCCGCTACGAGCAGATCACCGCCGCGGAGACGGCCGCCTTCCCCCCGGAGATCGCCCGGGTCCGGGAGCGCTGGTCGGCCGGCTCCCGCTGGCACGCCGACATCGAGGCGCTGCGCGTCATCCACCCCGGCCTGCGCACCCTCGCGGACTGGCTCGCCGAGTCCGGCACCGCGCTGCTGCGCAAGCGGCTCCTCGCACCCGCCTGACCGCCCGCCACGGCTCGCGGGCGCCTGCGCTCGTACCGGGACGAGGGCCGGCGCTAGGCCGTGTTTTGGAAGTAGCGCCGTCCGCCCACAGGGCGGGCCCCGCGGCGTCCGGTGCGTGCGATCGCAAGGCGGAGGGTCGTCCTCGTAGTGGGCCTACTCGGACGACTCCGACAACGCAGCGAGCGTGCGTGCCAGACGCCGCGGGGCAGGCGGGACTTCCACAACACGGCCTAGGGGGCCAGGGTGCGCTGGACGCAGAACTCGTTGCCCTCGGGGTCCGCCAGCACCACCCAGCTGCAGTCCGCGCCCTGGCCCACGTCCGCCGGCGTGGCGCCGAGCGCGAGGAGGCGGGTCACCTCGGCCTCGGTGGTGGTGTCGACCGGGCTGACGTCGAGGTGGAGCCGGTTCTTGACCGCCTTGCCCTCCGGGACCTGGACGAACAGCACGGTGGGGGGCATCTGGCGGGCGCGGACGTCCTCGACTGTCGGCACCCAGGAGCCGATCTCGACCTTGCCCTCGCGCCGCTCGATCACGTCGAAGCCCAGGACCGCGCACCAGAAGGCTGCGAGGCGCTCCGGGTCGTGGCAGTCGACGGCCAACTCGGTGAACCTGCTTGTCATGACGCCCCCAGACGGTACGGACCGGGCTCAGAGTATGCGCCCGTGCGGTCACGCAGATCGCTGCGGGTCCCACCGGCCGTGGCATCGGCCCTGGTGGCGTGCCCGGGGCTAGCCTGTGGGGGGCCGGCGGCACCCCGGCGGCCACGGGCGCCGCACAGAAACGGAGCGGGAGCATGCGGGAGTTCCTGGTCGAGATCGTCACCACGATCCCGGAGGGCACCAGCCAGGAGGAAGTCGACAGGCGGAGGGCCGCCGAGGCCGTACGGGCGCGGGAACTGGCCGCGCAGGGGCGGCTGTCCCGATTGTGGCGGCCGGTCGGGGAGAAGCGCAGCCTGGGGATCTGGCGGGGCGAGGACGAGGGTGAGCTGCACGCGAACGTACTGGACACCCTGCCGCTGCGTCCGTGGATGGCCTTCGCCGTCACCCCGCTGGAGGCGCACCCGAACGACCCCGGCGCCTGACTGCTCCACCGGCCACTTTCCCCTGCCGCCGGTGTCTACCCCGGAGAACAGCCCAGGGCTTGGGTGCCCCGCCGTGCGAGTGCGGACGGGCCGGGCGCCGCCGTGGGGCGATGTGAGCAGAGGGGTAGCAGTGGGTAGCGACAAGGGACGGATGACGTCCGCACAGGCATGGGTGCTGGGGCTTGCCTCACTGGCGTCGTTCATGATGGCGATGGACAGCGTCGTGGTGTCCACGGCGCTGACGACGATCCGGCAGGACCTGACAGCCTCGACGGAATCACTTGAGTGGGTTGTCAACGCGTACAACCTGGCGTTCGCGGTGCTGCTGCTGACAGGGGCGGCGCTGGGCGACCGCTTCGGGCGGCGGCGGATCTTCATGGGCGGGCTCGCGGTCTTCACCGTGGCGTCGGCGGCCTGCGCGCTGTCGCCCGACATCGGGGCGCTGATCGCCTTCCGCGCCTTGCAGGGTGCGGGGGCGGCGATGGTGCTGCCGCTGTCGCTCACCATGATCAGTGCGATGTTCCCGCCGCAGCAGCGGGGCAAGGCGATGGGCCTGTATCTGGGCTTCACCGGTCTTGCGACCTTCAGCGGCCCCTTCATCGGCGGTGTCATCGCCGAGGGCCTGGCCTGGGAGTGGATCTTCTGGCTGAACCTGCCGGTCGGCATCGTCACCATCGCGCTGACCGCGCGGCGGGTCGGCGAGAGCACCGGCCCGAACAACCGCTTCGACCTGGTCGGTGTGGTGCTGGTGACGCTGGCCGCCTTCGGCCTGGTGTGGGGTCTGGTGCGGGGCAACGCGGCGGGCTGGAGCAGCGCGGAGGTGCTGGCCTCGTGGGTGCTCGGCGCGGTGCTGCTGGTGGCCTTCGTACGGTGGGAGCAGCGGACCAAGGCGCCGATGCTGCCGATGCGGTTCTTCCGGGCGCGGGCCTTCTCCACCGCGAACCCGGCGAACTTCCTGGTCTTCGCCTCGCTGTACGGCACGCTGTTCTTCATGGCGCAGTACCTGCAGACGGTGCTGGGCAACGGCCCGCTGGGGGCGGGGCTGCGGCTGATGCCGTGGTCGGCGACGCTGATGGTGTGCGCGCCGATCGTCGGCCGGCTGTCCGACACCTTCGGTGAGCGGACCTTCGTGGTCAGCGGCCTGCTGCTGCAGACGGTCAGCATGGGGTGGATCGCGCTGGTCGCCGACACCGACACCGCGTACGGCGCCCTGGTACCGCCGCTGGTGCTCAGCGGTATCGGCCTGACGATGGCGATGCCCGCGGCCCAGCGGGCGGTCGTCGGCGCGGTGCGCCCGCAGGAGATCGGGCAGGCGTCGGGGGTGTTCATGATGCTGCGAATCTTCGGCGGCGTCCTCGGGGTCGCGGTCACCGTGGCGGTCTTCTCCAGCCGCGGCGGCTACGCCTCCCCCGAGCAGTTCACCCGGGGCTTCACGGCGGCGATGACCGCGGTGACCGGTTACGCGGCGCTCGGGGTACTCATCGCCCTCGGCATCCCGCGCCGCCGCCCGGCCCCGGCTGTCGCGCCCGCACCGGCGGCCGCGCAGGCCCCGCAGGACGCGGCCGTGGGCTCGGCCGCCGCCGGGGACTGACCGCTCACTCCGCTTCCCGGCCCGCGCTCCGGGGTCGAACGCGAGCCGGGAAGCGGCGAGTTCACCACCCGATAGAGGGGTAAACGCTAGCCTTGCCACAGGTTGCACGTGTTCGGAACGCGCGTGCCGGGTGGGTGCAGGGGGGCGTATGAGAAAGAGCAGTGCAGGGGTCGTCGCGGTCGGGATGGCGGCGGCGTCGATGGTCGGGTTCTCCTCGGCGGAGCCGGCCGGGGCGCTGACCGGTCCGGTCGCGATGACGGCCGACGACCTGCCGACCTGGCAGACCAACGGCGTCGTGTGGGCACTGGCGCAGGCGGACGGCGTGGTCTTCGCCGGCGGGACCTTCTCCACGGTCAGGCCGCCGGGGGCGGCGGCCGGTACGAAGGAGCAGCAGGCGCTCAACTTCCAGGCCTTCGACGCCGCTTCCGGCGCCCCGACCTCGTGCCGGCTGTCCTTCACCGTCGGCAGCGGCACCGCGACGGTGCGGGCGCTCGCGGTCTCCCCCGACAAGTCCACGCTGTACGCGGGCGGGACCTTCGGCGCGGTCAACGGCACCAAGGTGGGCAACCTGGCGGCGGTCGACATCGCGACCTGCACGGTGAAGCCGGACTTCAAGGTCTCGGCGTCCGCGCAGGTGCGCGGGATCGCGGTGACGAGCAGCAGCGTCTACTTCGGCGGCAACTTCACCTCCGTCGGCGGCCAGACCCGGCAGCACTTCGCGGCCGTCGACCCCGCGACCGGGGCGCTGCGCCCCTTCGCGCCCGCCGCGGACGACGCGGGCAAGTCGCTGCTGGTCAGCCCGGACGGCTCGAAGGTGGTGCTGGGCGGCGACTTCGCCACCGTCAACGGCGCCGACTCGCACGCGCTGGCCGTGGTGGACGCCACGACCGGCGCCAACGTGCGGACCTACCCGGGCTTCATCGAGCCCACCTCGACCGTGCAGGACCTCACCGCGGACGCCACCGGCTTCTACACCGGCAACGAGGGAACCGGCGGCGGGGTCTTCGACGGCCGCATCGCGATGGACTTCAGCACCCTCGACCAGCGCTGGCGCGACACATGCCTGGGCGCCACCCAGGCCGTACAGGTCTACAAGGGCGTCCTCTACAGCGCCTCGCACGCCCACAACTGCTCCAGCATGGGGCAGTTCCCGCAGATGAACGACCGGCAGCACCTGCTCGCCGAGTCCGTGGACAACCCGCGCCCGCTGCTCGGCTGGTTCCCCGACACCGACGACGGCCCTGCGGGCACCGAGCAGATCGGCCCGCGCGCACTGACCGCCGCCTCCAAGGGCGGCACCGACTACCTGTGGGTGGGCGGCGAGTTCACCCGGGTCGCCAGCAACGGCAACCGGCTGCAGCAGGGCCTGGTCCGCTTCCCGAACACCCCCGACACCCGCAGCCCGTCCGTACCGCAGGCGCTGACCGCGTCGCTCGCGGCCCGGGGCGCGGTACGCCTCACCTGGCAGGCCTCGCTCGACCTCGACGACTCCGCGCTGACCTACACCGTCTACCGCAACGGCACCAGGATCGCGACGGTCAGCGGCAGTTCGACCTTCTGGATCCGCCCGACGGTCAGCACCTCCGACACCGCCACCCAGCCGGGCACGACGTACTCCTACCAGGTCACCGTGAGCGACGCGGCGGGCAACACCAGCGCGATGTCCGCGGCGGCGAGCGTCACCACGTACGGCACCGCCCCCTAGCCCTCCCCCGGGCCGGGAAATCGGCGGGCGCGGCAGCACACCGCCGCACTACGATGCGCGGATTGCCCGGGGACCTCGCCCGGGCGCGGATCGAGGGGGTGCCGGTGGCCACTGCCGCGCCGGGGAAGACGGCCGAGAGCACGGACGCGGGCCTGGGCGGCGGCGGGGCGTGGCGGGCGGTGACGGCCGGGGTGATCGCCGCCTTCGTCGGCTTCGCCAGCTCCTTCGCCGTCGTCCTCGAAGGCCTCGCCAAGGTCGGCGCCACGCACGCCCAGGCGGCCTCGGGGCTGATGGCGCTGCTGGTGACGATGGGGATCTGCGCGATCTTCCTGAGCCTGCGCTCGCGGCTGCCGATCAGCATCGCCTGGTCGACGCCGGGCGCCGCGCTGCTGGCCGGATCCGCGGTGCCGCACGGCGGGTTCCCGGTGGCGGTGGGCGCCTTCCTGGTCACCGGGGTGCTGATCGTGGCGTCCGGGCTGTGGCAGCCGCTGGGCCGCTGGGTCTCGGCGATCCCGGCGCCGCTGGCCAACGCCATGCTGGCCGGCATCCTGCTGCCGCTGTGTCTTGCGCCCGCTCAGGCGGTGAAGTCCGACCCGGCGATCGGGCTTGCGGTGGTGCTGACCTGGGCGGTCGTCGGAAGTGTGCGCAAGCTGTACGCGGTGCCGGCCGCCGTGGTGGTGGCCGTCGTACTGATCGCGACCACCACGCACATCAAGACCGACACGCTCGGGCCGATGTGGCCGCACCCGGTGGCGGTCGCACCGCACTTCACCGTCGCCGCGGTGGTCGGCATCGCGCTGCCGCTGTACGTGGTCACGATGGCCTCGCAGAACATCCCGGGCATCGCGGTGCTCGGCGCCAACGGCTACCACCCGCGGCCGGGGCCGCTGTTCGGCTGGACGGGGGTCTTCTCGCTGCTGTCCGCGCCCTTCGGCGGGCACGCGGTCAACCTGGCGGCGATCACCGCGGCCCTGTGCGCGGGGGAGGAGGCGGGACCCGACAGGAGCAGGCGCTACCGTGCGGCGGCCACCGCGGGCGGGGTGTACATCCTGCTGGGGCTCGCGGCGAGCGCGGCGGTGGCGCTGGTCGACGCGGCGCCGCCGCACATCATCGAGGCGGTCGCGGGCCTGGCCCTGCTGGGCGCCCTCGCCGGTTCGCTCACCGCGGCGATGGCCGACCCCGGGCAGCGCGAGGCGGCGGTGGTCACCGTGGTCGTGACGGTGTCGGGCGTGACCTTCTTCGGTGTCAGCGGCGCCTTCTGGGGCCTGCTGGCGGGCGGCGCCCTCTACGGTGTGCGGCACTGGCAGTCCCGCCGCGCGGCAGCGGTCGCACCCGCGGGCGTACCGGCGCAGCAGCAGGGAGCAGGTCCCGCGGGCCCCGCGGCGGCCGGTCCTGCGTCCGATCCGCCCGAGCCGGACCGCAGCTGATCCCTCGGCAGCTGCGGTCCGCCCGGTCCCGGACGGCAAGGCCCGGCCACCGAGCAGCCCACCTGGAACACGATGTAACGCTTTCCGGCGGCATCCGGCGGAGATCCAGGACACCGCTTGGCACCTGGGCATGTCAACACCGCCTCGTGCAGCGCTAGGCTGTGCGCATGAAACAGCGGAGTGTAACGCATGGCTAGGCAGTCGGGCTCCCGGGCCACCGTCCGGGCCATCGCCGCGGAGGCGGGCGTGTCCATCGCCACCGTCTCGCGGGTGATGAACGGTCAGGCGAACGTCGCCCCCGACACCCGGGAGCTGGTGCGCCGCGCCGTCGCGCGGCTCGGCGCCCCCGCGCCCGCCCGGCAGGGCACCGCGAGCGGCGCGATCTACGTGCGCTGCCCGTACGTCCTGACCGACTACTTCGGGGTGATCGTCTCCTCGATCGCCGAGACGCTCGACCTGCACGGCAGGCGGCTGGTGCTCAGCGCCGGCGACGCGGCCCGCGAGCTGCAGGTGCTCGGCGAACTGCCGGACGACCCGGCGATCGCGGGCGCGATCCTGGTCGTGCCGCCGGAGCCGGAGCGGGACCTGGAGGCGCTGCGGGCCGCCGACTTCCCCTTCGTGGTGGTGGACCCGCGCACCCCGCTGCCGCAGGACATCGCGTCGGTCTCGGCCGCCAACCTCGCGGCGGCGCGCACGGTCAGCGGGCACCTGGTGGGCCTCGGCCACCGGCGGATCGGGGTGATCGGCGGCCCCGGCGACTGGCTGGCCAGCCAGTCCCGGCTGGCCGGGCACACCTCCGCGCTCGCCGACGCCGGTGTGCTGCCCTCCCCCGAGCTGCTGCGCAGCATCGAGCCCACCGCCGACTGGGGCTACGACGCGGCC
Source organism: Actinacidiphila bryophytorum (assembly GCF_016916835.1). Taxonomy (GTDB): domain Bacteria; phylum Actinomycetota; class Actinomycetes; order Streptomycetales; family Streptomycetaceae; genus Actinacidiphila; species Actinacidiphila bryophytorum. The sequence continues at coordinate 11,487 of NZ_JAFFIX010000045.1, forward strand.
TGCCAGCTGCTCGACCTGCCCGAGCGGCCGACCGCGCTGGTGGCCTTCAACGACAAGGCCGCGGTCGGCGCGCTGCGCGCCGCCTACGAGCGGGACCTGCGGGTGCCGCAGGACCTGTCGATCACCGGCTTCGACGACATCGACCTGAGCCGCAGCACCGTCCCCCGGCTGACCACGGTCCGCCAGCCGCTGGAGGAGATGGGGCGGATGGCCGTCTCGCTGCTGATGCGGCTGCTCGACCGGCACACCGTGGACGCACTGCACGTCGAGCTGGCCACCCAGCTGGTGCTGCGCGGCTCCACAGGCCCCGTCCCCGGCGGCTACCCGGCCTGACCCCCGTGGCGGGGCTGCCGCGATGACTTTCCCGAGAAGCCCTGGTCTTTATTCCAGAGGGCCACACCCGCCCGCGGGTGCCGCCGGCTGCCGGCCGGGGCCGACTGGAAGGTTTTTCAGGTGACAACACATACGGAGACGTCCGCCCCGTCGCGGACGGCATGGACGCTGATACTGGCGTCGCTTGGGGCGTTCATCACCTCGCTCGACGTGGTGGTCGTCTCCACCGCCCTGCCGACGCTGCAGGAGCACCTGCACGCGAACCTGGCGGACTTGGAATGGACCATCAACGGCTACAACCTGGCGTTCGCCTGCCTGATGCTCACCGGCGCGGCGCTCGGCGACCGCTTCGGGCGGCGCAACATGTACGCGCTGGGGGTCGCGGTCTTCACGCTGTCGTCCATCGCGTGCGCGACCGCGGGTTCGGCGTCCGCGCTGATCGCCGCCCGTGTCGTCCAGGGCGCAGGCGCTGCGGTGGTGCTGCCGCTGACGCTGACCCTGATCAGCCACGCCTTCCCGCTGGAGAAGCGGGGCGCCGCGATCGGCATCTGGGGCGCCATCACCGGCCTCGGCGTGGCCGCAGGACCGGTGCTCGGCGGGCTGATCATCCAGGACATCTCCTGGGAGTGGATCTTCTGGATCAACGTGCCGGTGGGCGTGGCCGTCGTCGTGCTGTCGCTGCTGATGCTGGAGAACAGCCGCGGTACGCGCCCGCAGCTGGACCTGGTCGGCGTGGCGCTGGTCAGCACCGGGCTGCTGGCCCTGGTGTGGGCGCCGGTGCGCGCGCCGTCCATCGGCTGGGGCGACCCCGAGGTGGCCGTCGCGCTGGTGGTGGGCGCGGTGCTGCTGACCGCTTTCCTGGCCTGGCAGCGCCGGGCGCGCTACCCCATGCTGCCGTTGCAGTACTTCCGGGTCCGCGCCTTCTCCAGCGCCAACGGCGTCGTCTTCTTCATGATGTTCTCGCTCATCGGCTCGCTGTTCATGATCACCCAGATGTTCCAGCGCGGCCTCGGCTACGACCCGCTGCAGACCGGCCTGCGGATTCTGGTGTGGACGGCGATGCCGATGCTGGTCGCGCCGGTCGCAGGCGCGCTGTCGGAGAAGCTCGGCAACAAGCCGTTCATGCTCGTCGGCATGCTGCTGCAGGCGGTGGGCATGGGGTGGCTGGCGCTGGTCTCCTCCTCCGACGTCGGCTACGGGGACGTCGTCGGGCCGCTGATCGTGGCGGGCATCGGCATCTCCATGGTGTTCCCGACCGTGGCCAACGCGGTGGTCGGCTCGGTGCCGCTGGACGACTCCGCCGTCGCGGCCGGCACCAACAACACCGTGCGCGAGGCCGGCGGCGTCTTCGGGGTCGCGGTGCTGGTGGCCGTCTTCGCCGCCAACGGCGGCTACGGGTCCGTCGCGTCCTTCATGGACGGCTTCAAGGCCGCTGAGCTGGTCGCCGCCGTCGCGGCACTCGTCGGCGCCGGGGTCGCGGTGCTCGCCCCCGGCAGGAGCGCGGCCGGTGCCGTCCACGAGGCCGAGCACTCCGGGGTCCCGCAGACCGAGCGGGTCTGACGTCCCGGCCGCGGAACCCGGCAGACCGCCGCAGCACCCTTCACAGGTGCTGCGGCGGTCTGCCGGGTTCCGCGGCCTCAGGGAGTGCGGCCCAGCAGGGCGACCAGCCGGTCGCCGGGGCAGGCCAGCGGGGAGACGGGCACGGGGGCGTCGAAGAGGTCGGCGCCCCCGGTGATCATCGGCGCCCTGCGCAGGATCGCCAGCGCCAGCGGGACGGGTATGGGCCGCGGGCTGCCGCAGGCCTGGGCGATGTCCCAGCCGTGCACGGCCAGTTCGACGACCCCGATGAAGGCGACCGTCGCCCCGGGCACGGCCATGCCGCCGATGCTGACCTCGGGGCATGCGCGGGCCTGCCAGCTCTCCAGCAGCGCCACGGCGCCGCCGCGCACCGCCGCGACCGGGTCGGCGGGCGGTCCGGCGGCGGGCAGCAGGGCCACCTCGCCGTACTCGGCCGCCTCGCGCAGCGCGCACACCGACTCGTACAGGTGGCACAGCAGCGCGTCGAGATTCCAGCCCCTGCAAGGTGTCGGCAGCCGCAGCCCGTCGGGCGGCACCTGGTCGACGCAGCCGAGCCCGTACTCGACGGCCTGCTCCAGCAGCTGGACCGTGCTGTCCCGCGCGGTCACCTCAGCCATGACGGGGCCGGTGCGGTGCCGGGGTCGAGGGACTCGGGCAGGCCGAAGGACGGGAAGTAGCCGGTGTCGCGGAAGGCGAGGATGCGCGCGACCCGGTCGCCGCGCAGCGTGAGGACCTGCAGGGCGTGCGGGTGGAAGCGGTCGTCGGTCCCGCGCCAGTACGTCGCCAGGGCCGGCTGGCCGTCGTTGGTGGTGACCCCCAGCAGCCGCTGCTCGCCGGCGACGGGGAAGACCCGCTCGGCCAGGAAGCGCAGCACGACACCGCGTCCCTCGAACCACAGCGGGTCGGGCGGCATCTCCAGCCGCACGTCGTCGCGCAGCAGCCGGGCCAGGGCGTCGACGTCGGCGTTCTCGAAGGCCTTCGCGAAGCGGTCGACCAGGGCGCGGCCCTTGTCGTCGAGCGAGTCGGTGACCTCGTCCTCGGTCGCGGCGACCTGCTGCAGCTGGGCGCGGGCGCGCTGCAGCGCGCTGTTGACCGCGGCGGGGCTGGTGTCGAGCAGCGCGGCGACCTCGGCCGCGTGCCATGCCAGGACGTCACGCAGGATCAGCACCGCCCGCTGCCTGGGCGGCAGTTGCTGGAGGGCGACAATGAGCGCGAGGCGTACGCTGCCGCGCTCGGCGACCACCGCGGCCGGGTCGGCCGCGGTGTCGGGCATCGGCTGGACCCAGGGGTATTCCTCACCGGTGGGGTTGAGTGCCGCGGTGGCGTCGTCGCTCGCGGTCCCCAGGCCCGCGGGCACGAAGCGGCGGCTGCTGTGCTGGAGTGCGGTCAGGCATGCGCTGGTAGCGATGCGGTAGAGCCAGTAGCGCAGCGACGAGCGGCCCTCGAAGCCGCCGTAGCCGCGCCAGGCGCGCAGATACGTCTCCTGGACCAGGTCCTCGGCGTCCTGGACGGAGCCGAGCATCCGGTAGCAGTGGGCCAGCAGCTCGGGCCGGTATTCGGCCGCCTGCCGCAGGAAGGCATCGCTGTCCTGCGACGCCTCCCCGGCGGCGGCCCGACCGCTCAGCGTGTTCACGTGATCTCTCCGGGTGGTTGGGGAACCCCTCCACCAGTACAGACCCCGCCCGGCCGGGAAAGTCATCGCCGCAGGGCGCGGGCCTGCTCGGACGGCCTGCTCAGACGGGCTGCAGGCCGGCCGCCGACAGCGTGAACGCCAGCGCGTCCCCGTCCTCCTCCGCGGCCAGCGACACCATCGCGGCACCGGCCATGTCCGGGGTGAGCAGCGGGCCCATCGCGCGGACGAAGGCGTCGGTTCCGACGCCCTGGTAGGCCGCGTAGGCGGCGGCCGCCTCGGTGCCCAGGTCGGTGGTCGGCGACAGCGCAGGCAGCACCGCGCGGAAGCGGATGCCCAGCGCCTGCCGGAGCGACTCGGCGGCGGCGTACTCCGACACGAAGCGCACGGTGGCCTTGGCGCCCGCGTAGCCGCCGCTGAGCGGGGAGCCGCGCAGGGCCGCGCCGCTGGACAGCGACACCACGGTGCTGCCGGGCGGCAGCGGCAGCCGCAAGGCCGCGCGCGCCCAGTGGAAGGCCTGCTGGACGTCGACGTCCCAGGCGATGCGGAAGGTCTCCCAGGTGTGGTCCTGGAGCGGCCGCATGACCGGGGCGGCCCCGGCGTTCAGCACGACGGCCGCCGGTGTGTAGCGGGTCAGCAGCTCCGCTGCCAGGTCCGGGTCGGTGGCGTCGCCCCGCACGGGGACGAACGCGTCGCCCAGCTCGGCCTGCAGCTTCTCCAGCGACTCCGCGTCCCGGGCGAGCCCGACGACCCTGGCTCCCGCGCCGGCGAACGCGACGGCCGTGCCGCGGCCGAAGCCGCGGCCGACACCGGTGACGACGACGGTGTTTCCCGCCGGCTGCCTGACGGACATGATCTCTCCTCGGTTGCCGAAAATGCCTCGTCAATACAGACAACGGCGACCGGGGGAATTCATCGCCCGGGCCGTGCGGCCCGGGCGGGCGGGGTCAGGAGTCGGCCAGCTCCACATGCTGCGGGTAGAAGGCCACGTGCCCGGCGATGGTGCCGACGGCGTCGTAGGGCTTGTCGTACGTCCACACCGCGTCGGCGATCGTGCCGTCCGCGGTGACCAGCGAGAAGTACGAGGCGTCGCCCTTGTAGGGGCAGTATGTGCGGCTGTCGGTGGACTCCAGGGCGCTGGGCTCCACGTCGGCCAGCGGGATGTACTGCACCGGCGGGTAGGACGCCTCACGCAGCGTCAGCGCCTTGGTGGTGTCGGCGACGACCCGGCCGCCGGCCCGCACGACGACCCGCGACGGGTTGGGCTCCACGGTGATCGGATGGTCGGGACCGGGGATCTTGACGCTGCGTTCCATGTCATCTCCGTACGTGGATGGGCGGCCCTGTCGACCGTAGGCAGATGCGCTCGGCAGCGTCAAGCACGGCCCGCGGTGCCGCGGGAGGCAAGGGTCTGTCTGACACATAGCGTCTGCCTGGCGGGCGGACGACGCTATGTGTCAGACAGACCCTAGGCCCAGCCGCCGCTGCACCTGGAGCAGGTACTCCTTGCGGTCCCGCGGGTCGGGGCCGCTGCGCGGGCGTACCGGAGGCGCGCCGGTCACCGGGGCGTAGTGGTCGAAGACCGTCTCCAGTGCGCCCTCGCCGCGGGTCAGGGTGGGCAGGCGCTGCTCCAGGTCGTGCACCCGGGCCGCGGGGATGTCGCCCTCCAGCACGCTGCCGGCGGGTCCGGTGGACGCCGGGGCGCGCGGCACCGCACGCAGCCGGGACAGCACCGGGAGCACCGCGCCGAGCGCGTCGGCGGGCATCTCGATGCGGAAGCGGTGCATCGGCTCGTGCACCCGGGTGCCGGCCTGGTGCAGCGCGGCCGCCAGCACCAGCGGGGTGAGGTTGCGGAAGTCGCCCGACGTGCTCGACATGCTCTTGTCGAAGACCGCGTGCGCATGGCTCTGCCGCGCCCAGTACCCGGAGTGCGTCATGGTCACGGTGCAGTCGGCGACCTGCCAGCCGTACAGCCCCTGCGCCAGCGTGGAGTGCACCGTCTCCTCGACGGCGGCGAAGAACGCGTAGGGCAGCGAGCCCAGTTCGACCTCCCGGCGGAAGGCGATGCCGCTGCCGGGCGGCGCCGGCTCGATGCGCAGGCCGACCGTCGCCAGGAAGGGGTTGGCGTCCTTCTTGATGAACTCGACGGCCGAGCCGCTGCCGGTGACCCGCTCGACGTGGATGGTGGTCGTCTCGTGGAAGTCGGCCTGCACACCGTAGTCGTCGGCCAGGGTCGCCTGGATGACCTCCTTCTGCACCTCGCCGTAGAGGGAGACCGCGATCTCGCCGCGGTCCTCGTCGCGGCGCAGGTTGATCAGCGGGTCCTGCTCGGCGAGTTCGCCGAGCGCGCTGTGCAGGGCGGCCCGGTCGGCGGGCCTGCGGGCGGCGACGACCGTCTCCAGGCTGGGCGGCGCGAAGTGGTGCGCGCCGCCTGACACGTCGGACGGTACGCCGACGGTGTCGCCGATCCGCACCTCGCCCAGGCCCCACACCCGGGCGATCCGGCCGGCGGCGGCCGACGGCGCCGGCAGGTCCCTGCCGTGGTCGAAGACGCTCAGCGCGGTGACCCGGCCCTCCCCGACCGGGGCGCCGCCCCGGTGCAGCGGCGGGCGGTCGCGGACGTGCAGCGTGCCGGAGGTCAGCCGGACGTAGGCGATGCGCTCGCCCGCGGGTCCGCGCTCCATGGTGAACACGCTGCCGGACAGCGGCCCTTGGGGGTCGCCGGCCGAACCCGGCAGCAGTTCCGCGATGCCGTCGGTCAGCGCGTCGACGCCCGCGCCGGTGACGGCGGACCCCGCGAACACCGGGTGCACCAGCGCCTGCCCGGTCTGCACGGCCAGTGCCCGACGCAGCCGCGGGTAGGGCAGCGCGTCGGTGCCGGCCCGCACCCAGTCGGCGAGCAGGCCGTCGTCGTGGCCGGCCAGCGCCTCGGTGAGCCGGGCGGTGAAGACGGGGTCGCCGGGGCTGTACGGCAGCGCCGCGGCGTCCCTGGTGCCCTGCGCGGACGCGGAGGCCAGCGGGACGACGTCGGGGGTGAGCCGGGCGGCGATGCCGGCCAGTGTGCGGTCCAGGTCGGCGCCGCGGCGGTCGAGCTTGTTGACGAACACCAGCGTCGGGAGACGCAGCCGGCGCAGCGTCCGCATCAGCACGACGGTCTGCGGCTGGACGCCCTCCACCGCGGAGACCACCAGCACCGCGCCGTCCAGGACGCCGAGCACCCGCTCGACCTCGGCGATGAAGTCGGGGTGGCCGGGGGTGTCGATGAGGTTGACGGTGGTGCCGCCGATCACGAAGGAGACGACAGCCGACCTGATGGTGATGCCGCGCTGCTTCTCCAGCGCGAGGGTGTCGGTGGTGGTGCTGCCCCGGTCGACGCTGCCGATCGTGTCGATCACTCCAGCGGAGTACAGCAGCCGCTCGGTGAGGCTGGTCTTACCTGCGTCGATGTGCGCGAGAATGCCGAGGTTGAGCGATGGCACAGCTGGTCATGTCCTCAAGATAGGGGGGTTGTCCTGTCTGAGCGGGCATGACGGAACCGCGCATGATCATTGCTCCCTGGCCGTGTCGGTTGGCCTTCCGACTACAGCAGAGCGGCCGAGGGGCCGGCAACGGGATTTCCCGCGGCCGGCCCCCTGCGAAGGGTGGCTTCAGCCCCTGGGCACCTTGCGCGAGGCGCGCAGCCACTCCCTGTTCATGGCGGTGATCGAGGTCAGCGGGATGCCCTTGGGGCAGGCCGTGGCGCACTCGCCGGTCAGGGTGCAGCCGCCGAAGCCCTCGGCGTCCATCTGCGCGACCATGTCGAGCACCCGGGTCTCGCGTTCCGGTGCGCCCTGCGGCAGGGCGCCCAGGTGGTTGACCTTCGCCGAGGTGAACAGCATCGCCGAGCCGTTGGGGCAGGCGGCCACGCACGCGCCGCAGCCGATGCACTCGGCGTGCTCGAAGGCGCTGTCGGCCGCGGCCTTGGGCACCGGGGTGGCGTGCGCCTCGGGCGCGGCGCCGGTGGGGACGCTGACGTAGCCGCCGGACTGGATGATCCGGTCGAAGGCGCCCCGGTCCACGACCAGGTCGCGCACCACGGGGAAGGCGGCGGCCCGCCACGGCTCGACGTCGATGGTGTCGCCGTCGCGGAAGGAGCGCATGTGCAGCTGGCAGCTGGTGGTGCGCTCGGGGCCGTGCGCCTCGCCGTTGATGACCAGGCTGCACGCCCCGCAGATGCCCTCGCGGCAGTCGTGGTCGAAGGCGACCGGGTCCTGCCCCTCGACGGTGAGCCGCTCGTTGAGGGTGTCGAGCATCTCCAGGAAGGACATGTCGGGTGAGATGCCCTCGACGTCGTAGGCGGCCATGCCGCCGGGGGCGTCGGGGTCGTGCTGGCGCCAGATGCGCAGGGTGAGCTTCATGCGTAGCTCCGCTGGGTGGGGTGGACGTAGGCGAAGACCAGGTCCTCGCGGTGCAGGACGGGGGCGCGGCCGGTGCCGGTGAACTCCCAGGCGGCCGCGTAGCCGAACTCCTCGTCCCTGCGGGCGGCTTCGCCGTCGGGGGTCTGCGACTCCTCGCGGAAGTGGCCGCCGCAGGACTCGGCGCGGTGCAGGGCGTCCAGGCACATCAGCTCGGCGAGTTCGAGGTAGTCCACGATGCGGTTGGCCCGCTCCAGGGACTGGTTGAACTCGCCCTCGGTGCCGGGGACCTTGATGCGGCGCCAGAACTCCTCGCGGATCTGCGGGATGCGGTCCAGGGCCTTGCGCAGGCCTTCCGCGTTGCGGGACATGCCGCAGTACTCCCACATCAGCTCGCCGATCTCGCGGTGGAAGGAGTCGGCGCTGCGGTCACCGTCCACGCCGACCAGGCGGTGCAGCCGCTCCCTGGTCTCGGCCACGGCCGCGGCCACCGCGGGGTGTTCGGGTCCCGGGGTGTCGTGCCCGGGGTTCCTGGCGAGGTAGTCGTTGACGGTCGCGGGCAGCACGAAGTAGCCGTCGGCAAGGCCCTGCATGAGGGCGGACGCGCCCAGCCGGTTGGCGCCGTGGTCGGAGAAGTTGGCCTCGCCGATCGCGAACAGGCCGGGGATGGTGGTCTGCAGGTCGTAGTCCACCCACAGGCCGCCCATCGTGTAGTGCACGGCCGGGTAGATCCGCATCGGGACCTCGTAGGGGTTCTCCGCGGTGATCCGCTCGTACATCTCGAAGAGGTTGCCGTACCTCTCCTCGACGGCCTTGCGGCCCAGCCGGGCGATGGCGTCGGCGAAGTCCAGGTAGACGCCCTGCCCGCCGGGGCCGACTCCGCGGCCCTCGTCGCAGACGTTCTTGGCCGCGCGGGAGGCGATGTCGCGGGGCACCAGGTTGCCGAAGGAGGGGTAGATGCGCTCCAGGTAGTAGTCCCGCTCGTCCTCGGGGATCTCCGCGGCCGGGCGGGTGTCGCCTGCGGCCCTGGGCACCCAGATGCGGCCGTCGTTGCGCAGCGACTCGCTCATCAGCGTCAGCTTGGACTGGTGGTCGCCGGTGCGCGGGATGCAGGTGGGGTGGATCTGGGTGAAGCAGGGGTTGGCGAAGTGCGCGCCGCGGCGGTGCGCCCGCCAGATGGCGGTCGCGTTGGAGTTCATGGCGTTGGTCGACAGGTAGAAGACGTTGCCGTAGCCGCCGGAGGCGAGCACGACCGCGTCGGCGAAATGGGTGGTGATCTCGCCGCTGACCAGGTCGCGGGCGACGATGCCGCGGGCGCGGCCGTCGACCACGATCAGGTCGAGCATCTCGGTGCGGGCGTGCATCTCGACGTTGCCCGCCGCGATCTGCCGGGACAGCGCCTGGTAGGCGCCCAGCAGCAGTTGCTGCCCGGTCTGGCCGCGGGCGTAGAAGGTGCGGGAGACCTGGACGCCGCCGAAGGAGCGGGTGTCGAGCAGGCCGCCGTACTCGCGGGCGAAGGGCACGCCCTGCGCGACGCACTGGTCGATGATCTCCACCGAGATCTGCGCGAGGCGGTGCACGTTGGACTCGCGGGAGCGGAAGTCGCCGCCCTTGACGGTGTCGTAGAAGAGCCGGTGGATCGAGTCGCCGTCGTTGCGGTAGTTCTTGGCGGCGTTGATGCCGCCCTGGGCGGCGATGGAGTGCGCCCGGCGCGGCGAGTCCTGGTAGCAGAACTGCACGACGTGGTAGCCCTGTTCCGCGAGGGTGGCCCCGGCGGAGCCGCCGGCCAGGCCGGTGCCGACGACGATCACGGTGTGCCTGCGGCGGTTGGCCGGGTTGACCAGCTTGGCGGTGAAGCGGCGGGTGTCCCAGCGGTCTTCGACGGGTCCCTCGGGTGCCTTGGTGTCGGCGAGGGGTTCGCCGGTGGTGTAGTCGGCGTATGCGGTGGGGTTGCTCATGTCGGATCCCTCAGCTCACTCAGCTCACTCAGCTCACGAGGCCGGTCATCACGCCGACCGGCACGGCGATGAAGCCCGCCGTCAGCAGCAGGGCGAGGACGTTGGCGGTGCCCTTGAGCACCCGGTCGCGGGTGGCGCTGCCCGCGCCGAGGGTCTGGGCCGCGCTCCAGAAGCCGTGCCGGATGTGCAGGCCGAGCGCCAGCATCGCCGCGATGTAGATGACGTTGTTCCACCAGTCGTGGAAGGCGGCCACCACGTTGTGGTACGGGTGGCCGGGCACGAAGCCGCGCTGCACGGTGCCGGTGGTCAGGTCCAGGATGTGCCAGACGATGAAGAGCGCGAGGATCACGCCGCCCCAGCGCATGGTGCGGGTCGCGTAGCTGGAACGCGCCCTGCGGTGGACGTAGCCGACCGGGCGCGAGCGGATGTCGCGCCGGCTGAGCTGGTAGGCGCACACGCCGTGCGCGACCACCGCGGCCACCAGCCCGGTGCGGATGATCCAGAGCGCCCACTCGTAGTGGAAGAAGGGCTCGCCGAGGGTGCGCAGCCAGTGGGCGTAGCCGTCGAAGGTGCCCGGGCCGAAGAAGATCTTGAGGTTGCCGTACATGTGGACGACCAGGTAGAGCAGCATCACCAGGCCGCTCACCGCCATGACCGCCTTCTTGCCGACGGTCGATCCCCAGACCGTGCGGGCCGTCGACGGCCGCCGGTCCGTCCGCGTTGCCAGTGCCATGGACACGACGCTACGGCTGCCGATGACCAGTGGTCCAAGACATGATCGGGCTCGACTCGATAGGTGATGCCTATCGGGGGAGTTAGGCTGGCGGCATGCAGTTCCAGCAGCTGGCGTACTTCGTGGCCGTCGCGGACGCCCGGCACTTCACCCGGGCCGCCGAGGCCGTACACGTGTCGCAGCCGTCGCTGTCCCAGCAGATCAGGGCGCTGGAAAAGGAGCTGGGCGCCGCGCTCTTCAGCCGGGCGCGCGGCAACATCGCGCTCACCGACGCCGGTGAGGCGCTGCTGCCGCTGGCCCGGCGCATCCTCGCCGACGCCGACACCGCACGGCACGAGGTGCTCGAACTGGCGCAGCTGCGCCGGGGCCGGGTGCGGCTCGGCGCCACCCCGAGCCTTGCCACCGGCCTGCTGCCCGACGTGCTGCGCGCCTTCCACGACCGGCACCCGGGCATCCGGCTGATCATCGAGGAGGGCGGCTCGCACGACCTCGTACGCCACCTGGCCCGCGGGGCGCTCGACCTGGCGCTGGTCGTCCTGCCGCTGCCGAGCCCCTCCCCCGCGCTGACCACCGTGGAGCTGTTCCAGGAGGACCTGGTCGTGGTCTCCTCCGCCGACGACGAGCCGCCGGCCTCCCCGGTGCGCATCGCCGACCTCGAAGGGCGCCCGATGGTGATGTTCCGGCACGGCTACGACCTGCGGGACCTGACCCTCGCCGCCTGCCGGGCGGCGGGCTTCGAGCCGTACTTCACCGTGGAGGGCGGCGAGATGGACGCGGTGCTCGGCTTCGTACGCGCCGGCCTCGGCATCGGCGTCGTCCCGCAGACGGTGGCCGCCCGCGCGGGCCACGACCTCCGCGTCACCCCGCTGGCCCGCCCGGGCCTGCGCCGGACCGTGGCCCTGGCCCACCGCAGCGACGTGGCCCCTCCCCGCGCGGCCCGCGTCCTCCAGGACGTCCTCCTGACCGCCGCCACCCGCCCCCCGAACCCGGTCCGCCCCCGCCCGACCTGACCACACCATGAGCGGCACCCGCGGTGCCTCACCCCCGGGTCAGGGGCGGGTGCGGGGGAGGAGGGCCGCGGACAGGAGGAGGGCCGCGAGGGCGAAGCAGGCGCCGACCGTGAAGGCGGCGTGGAAGCCTGCCGCGCGGGCGGCGGGGAGGGTGGCCGCGTGGGCGTGGGCGATGTGGGTGAAGGCCACGGTCGAGGTCACCGCGACGCCCACCGCACCGCCCGCCTCCTGGCTGGTGTTGATCAGGCCCGCTGCCGTACCGGCCAGGTCGTCCGGTACGCCCGTCGCCGCCGCGATCTGGAGCGGGACGAAGGACATGCCCAGGCCCACGCCGACCAGCAGGAAGGGCGGCAGGAGGCCGCCCGCGTAGGCGGCGGAGACCGGGAGGCGGGCCAGGAGGAGCAGGCCCGCGGTGGCCAGGGCGAGGCCCACGACCAGTACGGGTGTGGGGGGCACCTTCGCGACCAGGCCGGACGCGAGGCCGGCGCCGACGACGACCGCGAGGGCCAGCGGGACGTACGCGAACCCGGTGTGCAGCGCGTCGTAGCCGAGCACCTGCTGCATGAAGAGGCTGGCGAAGAAGAACAGCGTCACCATCGCGCCGAGCATGAGCACGGTGGCGATGTTCGCGGTGCGCAGCGCCGGGAGGCGGAAGATCCGCAGCGGCAGCAGAGGTGCCTCGGCGCGCAGTTCGACGGCGGCGAACGCGGCCAGCAGCACCGCGGCACCGGCGAGGCCGCCGATCGTGCGGGCGGTCGTCCAGCCGGCGGTGACCGCCTCGTCGAGGGTGTAGATCAGCAGCAGGAGCCCCGCGGTGAGGCTCACCGCCCCGGCCGCGTCGAAGCGCCGCTTGGCCTCGGGCAGCCGGCTCTCGGGCAGGACGTAGGGCGCGGCGAGGACCGCGAAGAGGGCGATGGGCACGTTGATGAAGAACACCCAGCGCCAGCCGGGCCCCTGGGTGAGCAGTCCCCCGAGCAGCACCCCGAGCACGGAGGCAACGCCGGCCAGCGCGCCCCAGATGCCCAGCGCCTTGTTGCGGGCGGCGCCCTCGCTGAAGGTGGTCGTCAGCGTGGACAGCGCGGCGGGCGCGGTGAGCGCGGCGCCGAGGCCCTGCACGGCCCGGGCGCTGATCATCACCCCGGGGTCCTGGGCGATCCCCGCGGCCAGCGAGGCCGCGCCGAAGAGGACCATTCCGGTACGCAGCAGCCGGCGCCGCCCGAGCGTGTCGGCGAGCCGCCCGCCGAGCAGCAGGAAACCGCCGAGGACGGTGCCGTACGCGGTGACGACGAACTGCAGGTCGCCGTCTGCCATGTCCAGGCTGTGCTGGATCGAGGGGAGCGCGACGTTCACGATCGTGACGTCGAGGTAGACCATCGACTGCACCACGCAGAGGAAGGCCAGGATCAGACCCGGTCGCTGGGTGACCGGGGCGCGGGAAGAGCGGCTGCGCTGGGCAGCGGCGGCGAGTGTCATGCCGCGAAGCTAGCAACGTGAATATAGTAGGTACCTAGGAGATAGTGACTACCCCGGCCCCATCCCACCCGCCCTGGAGGCCCAGCCCATGGCCAGCACCGCCCCCTCCCCCGCCCGGCCCGCCGCCAAGGTCCCTGCCGAGCCGTGCCCGATCAGCCCGGTGGTGGACCTGGTGTTCAGCCGCTGGACGACCCCGATCCTGTGGCTGCTCCACGAGCACGGACGCCAGCGCTTCGTGGAGCTGCAGCGCCGGATCGGCACGATCACCCCGAAGGTGCTGACCCAGCGCCTGCGCCAGATGGAACGCGACGGCCTGGTCGTCCGCACCTACCACCCGGAGGTGCCGCCCCGCGTGGAGTACGAGATCAGCCCCCTGGGCCTGTCCCTGGCGCCCCTCTTCCGCACCCTGGCCGAGTGGTCCCAGACACACCTCCCCGAGGTGGCCGCAGCCCGCACCGACTACGACGACCGCGGCCAGCCGATGCCGTAGCCCCGCGCGGCGACGGTTCGTCAATGGCGGTTCACGCGGTAGCGGGCGTACAGGAAGGTCGTGTTGATCGTCCGGGACTCGATCAGGTCGAGGTTCACGCGGCGGGCGTGGTGGGCGAAGAAGGGGGTGCCGCCGCCGACCAGGACCGGGTGGACGCGGACGCGGTATTCGTCGATCAGGTCGTGGTCCGCCGCCTCGGCGGCGAGGGTCGCACCGCCGATGGCGATGTCGCCCTCGGCCGGCTCGGCCCGCAGCCGGGCGACCTCCGCCGCCAGGGTGCCGGACGCCAGGCGGGCGTTGCCGCGCACCGACGAGAGCGTCGTGGAGAACACCACCTTGGGCAACGCGTTCCAGACCGCGGCGAACTCCCGCTGCAAGCCGTCCAGCGGGCGGTCCTTACCGGCGTCCTCCCAGTACAGCATCGTCTCGTACAGCCGCCGCCCCAGCAGATGGACGCCGGCGCCCCGCACCTCGTCGGTGGCCAGCCGGAAGAGGTCCTCGTCGGGCTCCGTCCAGTCGAAGGACCCGTCAGGCCCGACGATGTACCCGTCGAGCGAGGCGTTCATCGAATAGGTCACGCTGCGCATCGGAAGTCCTCCTGCTGGAGTCAGTGGCCCATTCGGCGCTGCTCGTCGAATCGAAGCAGGACCCGTACCAGACGCCACCCTCCGGCCACCGCTCCGACCAGTGCGCCCCCTGCCCGCACGCCTTTCTCCGCCGAGCCGGAGAGGTCGAGAGCCAGGGCGGAAGTCCAGGCGACGGCGAGGATCAGTCCAGCCAGCGCCGCGGCGGTCACCAGGGCGAAGACGATCTCCACCGTCATTGCGTCCTTGTCCACCCGCGACTCGCGCCCCATGTCCATGCCGCAAGTTTCACATCACGGTCGCGCCACCGCACCTACCAGCACGGCGCAGCGGCGGATGCCGAGGGATCGCCCGGGGGGACGAGCAGGGCAGGCCCCCTGTTATCGTGCGCCGATGTCAACGATCAGGCAGTTCCAGGTGACCTTCGACTGCGCGGAGCCGGCACGGCTCGCCGCCTTCTGGTGCGAGGTGCTCGGGTACGTCGTACCCGCAGTCCCGAAGGGCTTCGCCACATGGGAGGAGTACCACGCCTCGCTGCCCGCCGAGGACGAGATCTACTTCGCGTGCACCGATCCCTCGGGCGCAGGCCCGCGTGTGCTCTTCCAACGGGTTCCCGAGGGCAAGGTCGTCAAGAACCGTGTGCACCTCGACGTCCGGGTCGGCACGGGGCTCGTGGGCGACGAGCGCCTGGCCACGCTCGAGGCCGAATGCGCCCGGCTGACGGCGCTCGGCGCGACACACGTACTGACGCAGCGCGCCGACGGCGTGAACGAGTCGTGCATCACGATGCAGGACATCGAGGGCAACGAGTTCTGCCTCGCCTGATCCGATCCAGCCGTCCGCAGCCCTCGTCGTCCGGTCACGCATGGTCCACGGGAGAAGACCTA
>NZ_JAFFIX010000046.1 GCF_016916835.1 Actinacidiphila bryophytorum
GACCGGCGGCGCGGCAGCCCTCCCTGACTGCCGCGCCGCCCCCTCATGCCCGACGCGAATCAGCCGCGTAACACGGGGCGCCTAGCATGGGAACGTGACCGTGCCGAAATCGAACAAGCCGCAAATTCCGCGTGCACGGGGTGAACGGGGTGAGCTGACGTCCGACGGCACCGCGACGCTCGCGGAGATCGCCCGGCAGGCCGGGGTCTCCGCGCCCACGGTGTCCAAGGTGCTCAACGGGCGGGCGCACGTGGCGCCCGCGACCAGGGAGAAAGTCGAACTGCTGCTGCGCAACCACGGCTACCGGCGCAAGCGCGGCGGGGCCAGGGTGCGCCCGTCGGGGCTGCTGGAACTCGTCTTCCACGAGCTGATCAGCCTGTGGGCCACGGAGATCATCCGCGGCGCGGAGAACGTGGCCAGGCAGGAGGGGCTCACCCTCGTGCTGTCGGAGTCCGCGGGCCGCGAGGAGATGGGCCAGTCGTGGGTGGACGGCGTCCTGACCCGCGACCCCGCGGGCGTCATCCTGATCATGTCCGACCTCACCACTGAGCAGCGCGAGCTGCTGGCCAGCCGGGACGTGCCCTTCGTGGTCATGGACCCGGCCGGCTACCCGGCCGACGACGTGCCCTCCATCGGCACCACCAACTGGCAGGGCGGCTACACCGCGACGCGGCACCTGCTGGAGCTGGGGCACCGGCGTATCGGCGTCATCTGCGGCCCCGCGGACGTGCTGTGCAGCCGGGCGCGCATCGACGGCTACCGGGCCGCCCTGGAGACCGGCGGGGTCGTCTGCGACGACACCCTGGTGCGGCACGGCACCTTCCAGACCGAGGGAGGCCACCGCATCGCCCGCGAGCTGCTCGCGGCGCCGGACCGGCCCACCGCCGTCTTCGCCGGCAACGACGTGCAGGCCATGGGCGTCTACCAGGCGGCCCGCGAACTCGGTCTGCGCATCCCCGAGGACCTCAGCGTCGTCGGCTTCGACGACCTGCCGGTCTCCGGCTGGATGGGGCCGCCGCTGACCACGGTCCGGCAGCCGCTGGTCGACATGGCGGAGGCCGCCGCCCGCCTCGTCCTCGACCTCGGCCGCAATGTGCAGCCGGCGATGCGCCGCGTCGAGATGGCCACCACCCTCGTCGTCCGTGCCAGCACCGCACCCCCGCCCCCCTGAGACCCCCCCTGGGGGGCGCGGGAGAGGTGATGGCCCGCCGCGGATACGGGGCCGCGGCGGGCCGGGTGTCAGAGCCGCTCAGGGACCTCGCGGTCCGGTGAGCCCCCCCCGGGATCGGCCTGACAGGAACGACTTCACCAGGTCCGCAATTGTTCAGCAGCCCTCTCCCCAGCCCGGATCAATGGTGCGGGCGGTCACGCCGTGACAGAAGTGATGCAAGGGGCAGGACGCGAACATGCTTGCCCCGGTACGCCCGCGCTGCGTAGCGTCACCCGCGGGGGCCGTGGGGACGGCCCGGGGGCGGAACAAGGGGTGTGGGGGGCATGGCAGGACGGCCCGAACGTGCACTGGACCCGGACGGCAGCGCACTGCACACGCTGGCGTTCGAACTGCGGCAGCTGCGCGGCGAGGCGGGCAGCCCGACCTACCGCGAGATGGCCCGCCGCTCCGGCGTCGGCGCCAGCACGCTCTCGCAGGCCGCCGCCGGCGAGCGGCTGCCGACCCTGCCGACGCTGCGCGCCTACGTCGGCGCCTGCGGCGGCGACCCGGCCGAGTGGGAGCAGCGCTGGCTCGCGGCGGCAGGCCGCAGCCCCGGGCAGGACGGCCCCGCCGAACCCCCCTACCGCGGGCTCGCCCGCTACGAACCCGCCGACCGCGCCATGTACTTCGGGCGCGACGACCTCGTCGCCCAGCTCACCGCCCGGGTCGGCGCGCACCGCCTGGTCGCGGTCGTCGGCGCGTCCGGCAGCGGCAAGTCCTCGCTGCTGCGGGCAGGGCTGATCCCCGCGCTGCGCGCCGAGCCCCGCGCCGACCGGCGGCCCGCCGCGATCCGGGTCCTCACCCCGGGGCCGCGCCCCGCGACCGCGCACGGCGCCCTGCTCGAAGCGGCGCCGGACGGCGGCGACACCGTCGTGGTGGTCGACCAGTTCGAGGAGCTGTTCACACTCGGCGCCGGCGCGCAGGAGCGCGCTGACTTCGTCGGGCGGCTGCTGGCCGCCGCCGACCCCGCGGCCCGGCTGCGCGTCGTCCTCGGGGTGCGGGCCGACTTCTTCGGCCGCGTCGCCGAGCACCAGGCGCTGGCCGACGCGGTGCGCGACGCGACCGTCCTGGTCGCGCCCATGGGCCCGGCCGCGCTGCGCGAAGCCGTCGTCGGCCCCGCCGCCGCTGCCGGGCTGATCGTCGAGCGGACGCTGACCGCGCGCATCGTCCGCGAGGCGGGCGAGCAGCCGGGCGGCCTGCCGCTGATGTCGCACGCCCTGCTGGAGACCTGGCGGCGGCGCCGCGGCCGGGTCCTCACCGAGGAGATGTACGAGGCGGCAGGCGGCCTGCACGGCGCCATCGCCACGACCGCGGAGAACGTCCACGCCCGCCTCACCCCGGCGCAGGCGCGCGTCGCCCGGCGCATCCTGCTGCGCCTGGTCGCACCCGGCGAAGGCGCGGCCGACACGCTGCGGCCCGCAGGGCGTGCGGAGCTGGCCGAACTGGACGCGTCCGGCGGCGGCACCGGCGAGGTGCTGGAGCAGCTGGTCGCCGCCCGGCTGCTCACCGCCGACGGCGACACCCTGCGGCTCGCCCACGAGGCGCTGCTCAACGCCTGGCCCCGCTACCGGGGTTGGATCGAGGAGGACCGCGAGCGACTGTTCCTGCACCGCAGGCTCACCGAAGCCGCCGGCGTCTGGGAGGAGTTGGACCGGGACGCCGGCGCCCTCTACCGCGGGGTGCGGCTCAGCAGCGCCGAGGCCGCCTTCCGGCCGCACCGGGAACGCGCGTCGCTCACCCGGCTGGAGCAGGCCTTCCTGGACGCCAGCATCAGGGCACGCGACCACGAGGCGCTGACCGGGGCGCGTACCACCCGCAGGATGCGGACGCTGACCACGGCGCTCGCGCTGCTGCTCGCGGTCGTGTCGGTCTTCGCCGGCATCGGCTGGCAGCAGAACCGGGCCGAGCAGCAGGCCAGGACGACCGCGGACGCCGCCCAACGCGAGTCGCTGTCCCGCCGGCTGGCCTCAGAGGCCGACCACCTGGGCGGCTCCGACGCCGAGTTGAGCATGCTGCTGGCGGTCCGCGCCTACCAGACCAGCCCCACGCCCGACGCCTACGCCAGCCTGCTGCGGGCCGCCGCCGTACCGCTCGACCGGCGGCTCGTGCCCCCCGGGGGCGCCGCGGCAGGACCCGTCGGGGCGCTCGCCTTCAGCCACGACGGGCACAGCCTGGTGTGGGGCGTCGGTGACGGCGGCGTCCTGCGCACGGACCTCGCCGGCGGGCGTACGACCCCGCTGGCGGCGGCCGGCGCGCAGCCCGTCGCGGCGCTGGCCTTCGCGCCCGGTGACCGCAACGTCGTCGGCGGCTACCAGAACGCCGTGGTCAGGACCACGCAGCTGCCCGGCGGCCGGATCGACGGCCCCGCCGTGCCCGGCCCCGTCGCCCCGCGCACGGTCGCCCCCCAGGCGCCGGCCGCCGGCGCCGCCGTGGACGGCGCCGGCACCCTGGTCGCCGCGACCGCGCCCGGCGGCGGGGTGCTGGTGCGGGATGCGGCCACCGGCCGCGCCCGCGACCTGCTGCCCCCGCCGTACGTCCTGCTCGGCGTCAGCCCCGACGGCCGCACCCTCGCCGCCCGCGACGGCGGGCAGGTCGCCGTCGCGGACACCGCCACCGGCGCCGTCCGCACCGTCCTGCCCGAGGGGTGCGGGTGCGGCGCGGCGGTCTTCAGCCGCGACGGCCGGCAGCTCGCGGTCGACGCCGGGCCCGGCATCACCGTGTGGGACCTGGACCGCATGCGGCCCTCGCGGCTGACCGTCACCTCCGACATGACCGAGAAGATCACCGCCTTCGCCTTCGGCACCGACGCCGCAAGCCTCGTCGTCGGCTACGACGACGCGGCCGTACGGGTCTTCGACGTCGCCGAGGGCCGGCGCACCGCCGCGCTCGAAGGGCTCGGCTCCGCGGTCAGCGCGCTGCACCTCAGCGACGACGGGCGGAAACTCGCGGTCGGCCTGTCCGACGGGGTCGTCGCCCTCTACGACACCACCGGTGTGCTGCTGCCGCGCCGGCTCACCCGCCCCGGCCAGCAACCGCCCGCGGGCGCCGGCCTGTTGTCCGCCGACCTCACCGCGGCCGGCGAACACGCCTACCCCACCACCGGGTTCGCCTTCACCGCCGGCGGCACCACCCTGCTCACCGGCCGGGCCGACGGCACCCTCGACCGCTGGACCGTCGCCGGCGGCCGGTGGACCGGGGCCAGGACAGGCCCGCCCGTCACCGGCTCACACCTGCCCACCCAGCGGCTGCTCACCGACCGCGACGGCACCACCGTCGCGCTGCTCGCCCACGACGGAACCGTGCGGGTGTGGCACGGCACCGGCGGCACCGCCCGCACCGTCGGAGCCCGCACCGGCGCCGCGGCGCTCAGCCCCGACGGCCGCACCCTGACCACCGCCGGCCCCGGCGGCAACCTGCTGCGGTGGAACACCGCGACCGGCGCCCCCGCCGCACCGCCCGTCCTGCACACCGCGCTGAGCGCCGCCCCCGTCACGATGGCCGTCAGCCCCGACGGCCGGCAGATCGCCGTCGAGGACGCCAACGGCGCCGCGACCCTGTTCGACGCCGCCACCGGCGCCACCCTGCAGCACTTCACCTCGGGCGACACCTATCTGCCGCCCAGGTCGCAGCGCGGCGGCACCCTCCTGGCCTTCTCACCCGACGGCCACACCCTGGCCACCGCGGCGGGCAACGGCACCGTCTTCCTGTGGAACACGGCCACCGGCGCCCTGCGCGCCGACCTCCCCGGCGGCGCGACCCCGGTCACCTCCCTGGCCTTCAGCCCCGACGGCGCGACCGTCGCCGCCGGCGCCGCCGACGGCACGGTCCGCCTCCACGACGTGGCCACCCACCAGACCCGCAACAGCCTCACCGCCGGCTTCACCCCCGCCGTCTCGATCGCCTTCGCCCCCGACGGCCACACCCTCGCCGTCGCGACCCTCGACGGCACCACCCGCCTCTTCTCCTTCCGCCTCCCCGACATCACCACGGCCACCACCACCGTCTGCACGGCCCTCTCCCGCGACCTGACCCCCCAAGAACGCAACAGCTACGTCCCCCCAGGCCCCGTCGGCCCCGGCTGCGCCGGCCTGTGAGGTGTGCCCGTGACCGGAGAAAAGGGGCTGGTCACGTGTCATGTCGGGGACATATGATCCGGCCTTCACCTGCGAACGGCGGCCGTCGGCGGCCTGCGTCGCAATTCCTGTGGGGGGAAGACGTTGGCTGCCTCGCTGCGTGCTCTGCGCGCCATGTTCCTGCTCGTCGGCTTCTATCTGATGGGCCTGGTCCTGCTGGCCGTCGTGCTGGGGGTCGACTGGCTCGTGCTGGCCGGCGCCGGGTCGCAGGGCTACTACCCGCTCGGCGTGATCGTCTTCTCGGGGCTGATCATCGCGCCGATCCTGCGGGGGATGTTCCTCTTCCTGACCGCCGGGCTGCACACCGGGGACCGGGCGGGGCTGGCCGTCACGGCGGACCAGCAGCCGGAGCTGTGGGCCGAGGTCGAGCGGGCGGCCCTGGCGGCCGGGACCGCGGCTCCCGGCCGGCTGATCCTGGACGCCGAGATGAACGCCTCGGTCTCGGAGCGAGCGCTCCTGCTCGGCCTGCTGCGCGGGCGCCGCACCATGTACCTGGGGCTGCCGCTGCTCGCCGGGCTCACGGTGCCGCAGCTGCGGGCCGTACTGGCCCACGAGTTCGGCCACTACGGAAACCAGGACACCCGGCTCGCCGGTGTGACCATGCGCGGCAGGGCCGCTGTCGTGCACACCATCGAGGGCTTCAGGGACGGTCCCACCGGGGCGCACGCCACCATCGGCAACCTCTACGTCCGGTACGGGAACTTCTTCCTGCGCGTCTCCAGCTCCGTCGGCCGCCGTCAGGAACTCGCTGCGGACGCCGCCGCCGCGCGCAGCGCGGGCCGTGACACCACCGCCGCCGCGCTGCGGCAGCTGCCGCTGCTGGACGCGGCGTACGACACGTACGTCGAGCAGTACGCACTGCTCGGCACCGGCGCCGGTGTGATGCCCCCGCCCGGCCAGGTCTACGGCGGCTTCCCGCAGCTGCTCGCCGCCCGCGGCCCCGAAGGGGTCGCCGCGCTGGCCGAGGGGCGCCGCCCCGCCCGCAAGCCGTCGCGCTACGACTCGCACCCGCCGATGGACGAACGCGTCGCCCTGGTCGAGGCGATGCCCGCCGACGGCGCGGCGGAGGACCCGGCGGCGCCCGCCGCGCTGACCCTGCTGCGGGGCACCGACGAGGTCACCGCCGCCGTCGAGGCGGCGACCCTGCCGGCCGAGGTCGCCGCGCTGCCGCGGCTGGACTGGCCGGAGCTGGTGACGGCCACCGCGCGGGCCGAGGCGGGCGCCGAGGCCGAGCCGTTCCAGAAGGCGGTGGCCCGGGCGGCGCGCAGCGCCGCCGACGAGGCAGGGGAAGCGGGCGGGGAACTGCCCGACCTGCTCGCGGTGCTCGACGCCATCGACGCGGGCCTGCTGTGGATGGCGGTCGCCGACCGCATGCCCAAGCCGCCCGCGGCCTCCCGGCTGACCGGCGAATCCGCCCGCAACTTCATCCGTCCCGCCGTCGCCGACGGCCTGACCTCGCTCGTCGAACTCCGCCTGATCGCCGCCGCCCGCACCCGCCCGGTCATGTCCTGGTCGACCGCACCGCGCCTGGGCCTCCCCCCGGAGTACGAGACGGCCCTCGCCCCGGCCGTCGCCTCAGCGGTGGCGGACTCCCCCGACACGACCCCCTTGCGCACCCTCCTGTCCACCAACCCCGCCCCACTCCCGGCCTGACTCCGAGGACAGCCATGACACGCACCACTCGCGGCGCTCTTCTGGCCATCGTGTCGGCGGCGTCGCTGACGGCCTGCGGCCCCGGCGCGTCCGCCGGGTCCGGCGACGCGCAGCTGCACCGGCTCCTCGCCAGCACCTCTCTGGCCGAGGCCGACCAGCGCGCGTACGACTACCTGAAGACGGTCGTGCCGCCGGCCGGCACGAAGAAGGAGTTCCGCGGGGGCACCCTGATGTACCCCGAGGCGACGACACCGGCGTGCACGACGCCGGGGCAGGCCCGGCACGCGGTGCTGGAGACCCGCGACGGCGGTCCCGACAGCCCCGGCGTCGGCGAGGACATCCGCAAGTCCCTGCAGCGCGACGGCTGGAAGTTCGGCGACTGGGTCTACCCAGTCCCGGTGAGCCGGTACTCCGACGGCCTCCAGGGCGGCTATCTCGTCAAGGTCCTCGACCACACCAACGGGGAGATAACCAGCGCCGTCATCATCACCCCGTGCCTGCCGGGCAGCCCGGTCAGCCGGCCGTCGGACTTTCCTGATGAGCGCTGACCGGGGTGGGCTGGGTGCGGTCGGCGTCGACAAGGGCTGTGAGGAGGCCGGGGAAAGCGGTGTCGAACTCGGTGCGGCGGAGGGTGTTCATGCGGGACGTGCCCGCGTAGTGCTGGCGGATCAGGCCTGCCTCGCGGAGGATGCGGAAGTGGTGGGTGGCGGTGGACTTGCTCACCGGGAGGTCGAAGTCGCCGCAGCGGATGTCGGTGGTGGCGTCGGCGAGTTGGGTGACGATGCTGCGGCGCACCGGGTCCACGAGCGCTTCGAGCACCGCCTGCAGGGGGACCGCCGCGACGTCGGGGTGGGGCGGGATGCGATCGGCGGTGGCTTCTGTGGACCTCATGGGGTCCATGGTACGACAACCGTCGAAGCTTGACGGTCATCGTACTTCCGGGGTTCAGTGGGACCCGGCGGACCACCCGCCCGTATGACGAAGGGACCACCCGCATGTCCAGAACGGTGCTGTTCCGCGAGCTCGGCGGCCCCGAGGTGCTGCGTGTCGAGGACACGCCGACCGCCGAACCCGGCGCGGGCGAGGTGCGGATCAGGGTCGGGGCGGTCGGCGTGAACCGGGCCGAGGCGCTCTTCCGCAGCGGGCACTACATCGAGGACGTCAGGAGCTTCCCCGCCCGGCTCGGCGCCGAGGCGGCGGGGGTGGTCGAGGCGGTCGGCCCCGGCGTCACGGGGTTCGCACCGGGCGACCCGGTCAGTACCGTTCCGGCCTTCTCGCAGAACGACTACGGGGTCTACGCCGACCAGGCCGTCGTACCGGCCGCGGCCGTCCTGCACCGCCCCGAAGGCCTCGACGCGGTCGGCGGCGCCGCGGTGTGGATGCCGTACCTGACCGCGTACGGCGCCATGGTCGAGACCTGCGGTGTGCGCCCGGGCGACACCGTACTGATCAACGCGGCCTCCAGCAGCGTGGGCCTGGCCGCCATCCACGTCGCCGACCGGATCGGCGCCACCCCCATCGCGCTGACCCGCACCGGCGGCAAGCGGGACGCGCTGCTGAAGGAGGGCGCCGCCGCGGTCGTCGCCACCGACACCGAGGACGTCGCGTCGGCGGTACGGGAGATGACCGGCGGGCGCGGCGCCCACGCCGTCCTGGATGCCGTGGCAGGCCCCGGCGTCCACGAACTCGGCGCCCTGGTCGCCCCCGGCGGCACCCTGCTGATCTACGGCGGGCTCAGCGGCGAGCCGACCCCGTACCCGGGCTTCGACCTCGGGATGCCCGCGCTGTCGATGCGCACCTACCTGGTCTTCGAGACCACCCGCGACGCCGAACGGCTGCGCAGGGCGGCCGCGTTCGTCACCTCGGGCCTGCGCGCCGGCTCCTTCCGGCCGGTCGTCGCCCGCACCTTCGATCTGGACGACGTGGTCGAGGCCCACCGCGTCCTCGACGCGGCCGACCACCTCGGCAAACTCGTGCTCACCACCTGACCGCGGCAGCGGCCCCCACGCGGTGGACACAACCGCGCGGAGCGGACAGGGTGAACCGCCATGGACGCCTTTCTCTCCCGCGAAACGGGCCTGGTCGCCGACCGGATCGCCGACCTGGTCCGCACCGCCCCGGACACCCGCACCCCGATACCGGGGGCCGAGTGGACGGTCGGCGAGGCCGCGGCCCACCTCGTCCTGGCCAACGAGCTGATGGCGGACCTCGCCCGCGGTCGGCAGCGCCCCTACGGCGAGCCCACCCCCGCCGGCCTGGCGGCGGCCAACGCCGCCGGGCTGGCCGCCTTCACCGAACGCGACGGTGCCACCTTGGCGCAGGGCATCGTCGAGCACGCCCGCGCCTTCACCGCGGCCGCCGCGGCCCGCGCCGACAGCGAACCCGTCGCCACCCCCATGGGACCGATGGACCTGGGCACCCTCGGCGCGTACCTGCTCACCCACATGCTCGGCCACGGCTACGACATCGCCGTCGCCCTGCGCCGCCCGCACATGCTCACCGCCGCGAACGTCGCGCTGACCCTGCCGTTCGTGACGCTCGCGATGCCGCGCGTGGTCGACGCGCGAGCCGCCGCCGGGCACACCGCCTGCTACGGCCTGCGGCTGCGCGGCGGCCCCGGCTTCACGGTCACCTTCACCGGCGGCGCGGTGGAGGTCGAAGAGGGCAGGACGCGGCGGCCCGACTGCACGATCGTGGCAGAGCCGGTGACCTTCCTGCTGATCGCGCTGGGCCGGCGCGGCCCCGTCGCCGCGATGTCCCGCGGCAAGATCCTCTGCTGGGGCCGCAAGCCCTGGCTGGCACCGCGCTTCCCGGGCCTCTTCCGGGCGCCGTGACGGGCGAAAACCGCGCTCTAGCCCGAGAAGTCGTCCACGCCCGCCGGCTTCCACGACTCGCCGTCGTAGAAGTAGCCGGGGTCGCCCTTGAGCCCGACCGTACGGAAGGGGCGGCCGCCGTCGTCGACCCGCAGGGTGCCGTGCCGGTCGCCGCAGCTCCACAGCACCTCCAGGTACCAGCTGACGTCGCGGTCCGCGGTGCGCCCCGCGACGTCCAGCACCTGCGACTCGGCGGCCGAGACCTGGAAGGGGAAGTCCGCGACGACGGCCTCCTGGCCGTCGCCCACGAAGCCGGGTACGGGCTTGGCGTGCGGCGCGGCGGCGTCGAGGTCGATGTCGAAGGACGCGGGCGTGAGCGCACCGCCGCAGCCGGAGCCCGTTGTGTAGCCGATGCCCGCGGGCGCCGGGCGGCTGCTCAGCACCCGTACGTACATCGCGTGCAGGACGACGGGGCGGTCGGTCGAGCCCTGCGCGGTCACTTCAAGGCGCAGGCTCCCGGCCGGGGTTCCGCCGAGCGCCGCGGCCCAGCCGTTCGTCTCCCGCAGCGACGGCGGGGGCGGGACGTGCGCGGGCTGCTGCCGCAGCAGGAACCACTGGTCGCACTGGGTGTCCCAGTTGTCGGACAGCACGGACACGGTGACGGGGGGCGGGGCGGTGGGGGTGCTGCTTGCCGCCGAGGGGGTGCGGGTGCCGGCCGCCGTGGGGGTGCCGGCCGCGGTGGGCGTGCCGCCGGCGCGCTGGCTGTGCAGCACCAGGGCGGCGACCACGGCGAGGACGGCGGCGGCAGCGGACGCGGCGGTGAGCAGGCGGCGGCGTGGCTTACGCGGCTGTGGCGGTTCCGGCAGGTCCGACGGGTCCGACGGTTCCGGGCCGGGCGTCGGCTCGGGTATCGGCTCGGGCGCCGCATCGGTCTCCGCAGCCGGTACGGGCGACCCGCCCGCCGCCGGTACGCGCTTGGCCGCGTCGGCCAGCAGCCAGCGGCGGTGCAGCGCCAGCAGTTCCTCCGGACTCGCACCGCACAGCCGGGCGAAACGCTCGACGGGGGCGTAGTCGCCGGGGACGGCGGCACCGTTGCAGTAGCGGTGCAGCGTGGAGGTGCTGACGTGCAGCCGGGCCGCGAGCATGCCGTAGCTGTGCCCCGAGCGTTCCTTCAACTCGCGCAGCTGCCCTGCGAAGTCCTCGATGGCCGTGCTCATCCCGCTCCCCCGTCGTCCCGGACCGTCGTTCCAGGTCGACCCATCATCGCAGGTCAGGGCGGTGGAATCGTTCCAGTGTCCCGCTTTGTCGCGAGACTGTGGCATGCGGGACGGCCGCGGCGCGACGGTGGTGCCGTCCCGGAGAACCCAGCGAAGGCGAAGCCACCGTGTCCATGAAGTCCACCCTGCCGTCCGCCGCCGTCCTGCTGGTCGGCGCGCTCGCGCTGACCGCGTGCCAGTCGGATTCCACGGGCGCGGCATCCGCGCCCTCCTCCCCTTCCGCATCCACCTCGGCCGTGGCGCCGTCCGTGTCGCCGTCCAAGTCCGGGTCGCAGTCCGCCCCGGCCGCCACCTCGGCGTCCGCCACGACCCCGCCCGCCACCGGGGCCGGCACCACGAAGGCCGCGCCCAAGCCCGCGCCGGCGAAGGACCCGGGCGCCGCCTCCGATCCGGACGGCTACGCCTTCCGGCACCCGTGCGGCATCGGCCAGCTGTCGGTCCAGGTGACCCGCAGGGCCGGTGCGCCGACGCAGCGGGTGATCGCCGTACGCAACACCGGCCCGCTGTCCTGCGGCCTGAGCTACTACCCGCTGGTCGTCCTGGACAGCGCGAAGGCCCAGGACGGTACGGCGGCGGTCCACCCGCTGGTCCCCGACGGCCTCGGCGGGCCGCCCGCCTACCCGGTGTACGCAGGGCACACCGCCTACGCGGTCGTCGACCTCGACCCGAGCGGCGCCACCACCGGCACGGCGACGGGCGTGGACGAGATGGACGTCCTGCCCGACGCCGGACACATGCCCGCCGCGCAGACGCTGGACTTCCCCCTGGGCAAGGGCACTTCCGTGCTCAAGCCGAAGCTGGGCCTCTACCGCGACACCGTCGCCGACGCGGTCGCGTCCATGCGGACCGCGGACATGCTGCCGTAGGTTCCTCCCCGGTGCTCAGCCCACCTCGGGCGAGCGGGAGGCCGCGGGCGTCCGCGGCGACGTACCGGCATGCGCACCCGGGGGCGTACCGGCACGCGCACCCGGCGGACGCGCACCCGGGTGCGTCGCGGCGGGCGTGCCCTCCGGGTAGGCGGTGCCGCCGGCCGCCGGGGCCTTGCTCGGCGGCATGGGCGCGGCCGTGAGCAGGGCGTGCCCGTACGCCCCCATCACCGCTCCCGTCACGACCAGGATCACCAGCCAGCGCAGGTGCATACGGGCCGGCAGGGCGAGCGCCCAGGGCAGCAGGCCGTCCGAGGGCGGCCGGGCGGCGCGGCGGCGGCGGGGTCCTGCACCTCGGCTCATCGGCTCACCGTCTCTTTCTCCTGCTGCTCGCGGCCCCGCGGCTGCGCGGCCGTGACCGTCCGATCTGGTCGCGGTAGTCGAGGAGTTCCAGCGGCATGTCGAAGGCGACGGCGGCCACGATCTGCGGCCCGTACGGCGTCGGGCGCGAGTAGCGGGCGATGAAGCGCTCGGAGCGCAACGACCCCTCCACGACCTCGACTTCGGTGCCGAGCGCCGGAATCCCCGCCGCCTGGATGCGCGTTCCGTGCTGCTCGGACCAGAAGCGCGGCACCGGAGCGAACCGGGTGGCGCGTGCGGGGCCGCGCAGCAGCGCGTCGGCGGCGTGCTGCCCCATCTCCACGGCGTGGATGAGGTGTTCGACCCGGCGCGGCTGCGCGTCGAAACGCGGGTTGGGCCAGCGTGCGACATCGCCCGCGGCGACGATGTGCGGCATCGTGCGCCCCCACGCGTCCACCGCGTGGCAGGTCGGCGCGCACAGCACGCCGTCGGACACGTCCAGTCCGCTGCCGCGCAGCCACTCCGTGCGGGGCTCGCCGCCGAGGCCCAGCACGACGAAGTCGCACTCCAGCAGCGTCCCGTCGTCCAGCCGCAGCCGCAGCAGGTCGCCGTGGTCCTGCCAGTCGGTGATCCGCGTGCCGAGCCGGACGTCGACCCCGGCTCTGCGCTGGATGCCGCCGACGACCGAGCCGACCTTCTCGCCGAGCACCCGGCGCAGCAGCGGCGCGCTGTGCACCACGAGCGTGACGTCCATGCCGTGTTCGCGTGCGGTGCAGGCGAGTTCGCAGCCGATGAAGCCGCCGCCGAGTATCACCACGTGGTGGGCCTTGGCCGCGTGCATCGCCCGGCGCACCGCGGCGGCGTCCCGCAGCGTGCGCACCGTGCGTATCCGGTCGCTGAACAGCGGTGCCTCGGGGAGCCGTTTGGCGTCCACCCCGGTCGCCACGACCAGGCCGTCGAAGGGCAGCCGTTCGCCGCCGGGCAGTTCGAGCGCCGAGCCCTGCACGTCGAGCCCGGTGACGCGGGTGTCGAGCAGCCAGTGCGCGTCCAGGTCCTCGTCCGCGGTGAAGGCCAACTGCTCCTCGTCCAGCGCGCCCGACAGATACTGCTTGGACAACGGCGGCCTGCTGTAGGGGCGTTGCGGCTCCTCGCCGACCAGCACCAGCTCCCCGTCGAAGCCGCGTTCGCGCAGCCGGGTGGCCGCGCTCAGCCCGGCAAGTCCCGCGCCCGCCACGACGATCCGCCGCCGCCCGGCCCTCGCGGCGGTCCCGCTGCGCACCGGCCCCGCCGGCCGCCGCTCGCCGTACACCGCGGCGCCCGGCGCCCCGCCGCGTATCTTCACCGCCTGCATCGGGCAGCACCGCACCGCCTGCCGCGCCTTCGCGGCGAACTCGGCGGGCACCGCCCGGGTGTAGTGCAGCGATCCGCCCTCGGAGATCCGGAAGACCTCGGGCGCCTCCTGCTGGCAGATGCCGTAGATGTGGCAGCGGTTGTTGTCGACGCTGACCCGTACCGGTTCGTCCTCCGGCACCAGCGCGGGCCGCGGCAGGTCGAAGGAGTCGGCGGGTATCGCCGGCGCGGTGGACTGGAGTTCGACCGTGTGCGGCGGCTGGACCGGCGCGTACTGCTGGGGGTACGGCTGCGCGTACGCCTGCGGGTGCACGACGGCCGGTACGTTCCGCGGCGGATACGTCATTCGACCACTCCCGTCCCGCCGGGGAAGGCCCGTCTGCGCAGCCGCGAACGCGACGGAAGCGCGCGGATCAGGAAGGCCAGCAGGATCGTCCCCGCCCCCGCCGCGATGCCCACCGACACCAGGTTCAGGTGTCGCGGCTCGGGGTGGACCAGGAAGATGTGCAGCCAGACCAGCCCGAAGGACACGTACGCCAACTGGTGTACGCGCAGCCAGCGGTGGTAGCCGAGCCGCCGCTGCAGCCACACCGAGCAGGCCACCGCGATCGCCAACTCCACACCGAGGATGCCGAGTCCCACCGGGATCCGCTGCACCCCGCCGGTGAAGGGCACCGCGAGCCGCACCCAGCCGATCTGCCAGACCGGCTGGTAGACGAAGGTCAGCCCGTGGATGCCGCCGAAGATCATCGCGGCCAGCGCGAGCGTCATGTGGGCGCCGTAGAAGGTCGCCCGGTTCACCGCCCGCTGCATGAACCGCAGCCGCAGCACCACCCCGAGCACGACGGTGGCGACCATCAGCACGTACGCGATCAGCGCCGCCAGCCGCGCCAGCTTGTGCGCCCCGACGTCGTAGGGCATGTGCTTGTCGTACGCGTCCAGCGGCGATCCGGGAATCGGCGCCGCCTCGGCGAACGCCCCCGGCGCCAGCAGCACCGAGCCCACCACGACGACCCCCGCGAGCACGACGACCAGAGCCACCCCGGAAGCGGCCCGCCGCCGCCCGGTCCCCACCACCGCAACAGATGGCATCCTGTCCGCTCCCTGCTGAGACGCATGCGGGAATTCCCATTCCCGAGGAATGGCACAAACGCCCCCGACGGCGGATTCCACCCCCGAACTTTCCGGGAGCAGCTCCGCCCGGGCCCAGACGCTACACCACGCCCGCGCCTTCCCGCGGCCCTTTCCGCGGCGCAAAGAGTCCCTGAAATACCGCTACATCACGGTTGTGCAACCCCCGCCCCCCGGATTCCCGGCCACCTGTGAATTCCTGCCCCCCACCCCGTTGTGATCCCCGCTCACGGCCCGCAAGCCCCCGGTCACGAGCCGTACAGACCCGAATCCGACCGAAACCTTTCGCAATTGATCACCGGCCCCAGGACCCGCCCGTTTCCGATGTCCTGACGACAAAACAAGCGCGGCCCCTTTGCATGCGGGATTCCCGCGGGGTGATCACCGCGGAATACCGGGCGCGGTGCGGGGTGTATTCCCGCGGCGCCGGCCCCGCCGCCCGCTGTGGCGCGGCGGGGCCGGGGGGTCAGGTGAGGGTGATCGGGGTGGTCGCGGTCAGGCCGCCTGTGGTGACGGTCAGGGTGACCGTGCCCGGGTGGAGGGCGGTCAGGGTGGAGGTCGTCAGGTCGAGGACGGCCAGGGTCGAGGGGTGGCGGCGGGCGGTGCGGGCCGCCGCGGCCGAGTCGGCGACGGTCAGGCCGTGCGTGCCGGACCATGTCACGCTCGCCGGGAAGCGCAGCGGGAAGCGCAGGCCGAACTCGCTGGTGATGCCGGTCGCTTCGACCGTCACCGAGGTGCCGACCGCCAGGTGGTCGGGGGCGTTCAGGTCGATGCCGTCGATCAGCGGGCGGCTCTCGGCCCGCAGCCACTCGCGGGTCTCGGGGCTCGGCCGGCCCGGCCTGACGCGGGCCGGGCGCGGGTCGACCGAGACGTGCATCCAACCGAAGAAGCCGCCCTGGTCGGGGGAGCTGTAGGGGGTCTTGCCGACCGCGGGGGTGGTGACGTCGAGGACGCCGTCGGTACGGGTGACCGACGCGGTGTGCGCATGGCCGGTGAAGAGTGCGACGGGTTTGCCCGACTGCTCGCGGAAGTCGGCCAGCCAGCGCTGCAGCAGCCCGGCCTCCAGCTGGTCGGACAGCTGGGAGGCGGCGGCGCCCGACGGGTCGTGCAGCGGGTGGTGGAAGGAGACGACCACCCCGGTCACCGACCTGTCGGTGGCCGCCTTCGCCAGCTCCGCCTGCAGCAGCGGCACCTGGTCCCAGTCGGAGGTGCGCATGTCGCCGGTGTGCGAGTCCAGCAGGATGAAGCGGGTGCCCTTGTGGTCGAGTACCTGCTTGTTGGGGCGGCCGGTCACCGACAGGAAGGTGTCGAGGCCGCCGGTCGCGGACAGGCCCGCCTCGTGGTTGCCAGGTGTCCAGTACACCGGCAGGTCCGCCGGTACGTGGTCGCGCAGCAGCCCGAGGGCGAGGTCGAAGTCGGCGGCGGTGTTGTTGTCCACGAAGTCGCCGTTGACGAGTATGAAGTCGGGCCGGGCGGCGACGACTTGGCCGAGGGCTGCGACGGCCTGCCGCCCGGAGAAGGAGTCGAGCCCCGCGGCGGCGCTGATGTGCAGGTCGGACAGCACGGCGAAGGTCCAGCGCCGCTCGGGCAGTTCGCCCTGCTCGACCACGTACGGGTCGGGCTGCGGCGGCTCGGCGGCGTCCGGCTGCTGGCCGACCTGGGCGGCGAGGCCGTCGAAGTCCAGCCGGCCGGCGTTCTTGTTGGTCTGCGAGGTCTCCGCGATGTAGAGCCGGGAGAGGGTGACGGGGTCGGAGAAGCCGGCCGGGAGGTCGCCGACGACCCGCCGCCAGCCCGTCCAGTCCACGACGGTCGCGAAGGTGAAGGGCACGTTGGTGGTGCCCTGCGAGGACAGCATCGCGCGCAGCCAGTGGCCCTTCCCGTCGCCGTTGACCCACAGCGCGAGCTTCTTGGTGCCGACGGGCAGCGTGATCGGGCCGGGTGCGGCGACCGCGTAGGCCGCCGAGGTGCTGGGCTGGCCGCTGAAGTCGTACGTCAGCCGCAGCGCGTGGTTGTCCGCGGCGGCGCCCGGCCGGTCGGCGGCAGCCACCGTCGCGACCGAGGCCGTACCGCGGGCGGCCAGCGCCGTCCAGGTCTCGCCGGGCTCGAACTCGCCCAGCGACACGTCGATCAGGCCCACCGTCACCGGCAGTTTCACACTCACGCCCTGCACCGTCGCGATGAGCGTCGTGGACTTGCCGCCCGCGTCCGCCGCGCCGGTGACCGACAGGGCGCCGCCCACCGCCGTCACCGTGATGACGGCCTTGTCGTAGTCGAGGGTCGCGTCGCGCGGTGCGACGGGCGCGTCGAAGCCGTCCGCGTCGTAGCCGACGAGCCCGACGCCGGCGCTCGCACCCGGGTCGAGAGTGACCGCCCGCTGGGTGAACGCCAGCCTGTGCAGCTCCCCGAGCACCCGCAGCGGGTGCTCGCCGGCCGCGGCACCGGCGTGCGCGCGCAGCACCCCGGCGCCGGAGCGCCTGGCCCGGAAGACGCCGTCGTCGACCCTGCCGAGCGAACCGGGCTCCGCCGACCACCCGACGGTGTGCCCCGCGGTGGCCGCGGGACCCCACGCCTCGTCGTAGCCCGCGGCGGCGACGTCCACGGTGAGCCCCGGGACCACCCGGTCGGCCTGCGGACGGACGTCCAGGCCGCGCAACTGCCCGGAGCCGGGGCGCCCGAAGAGGCCCAGGCCGTTGGGGACGGGGCGCTCCGAGCCGTCCGAGGGGGTGTTGACGACACCCACCCCCGCGTCGCCCGGGTGCCGGGCGACGATCTCCGTCGAGCCGCCGCCGTCCAGCATGAAGGCCTCGTCCGCGCCGAGTCGGACCATCAGCTTGGCCATGTCGTCGAAGCTGAGCCCGGTGGAGAAGTTGGCGCCGCCGTCCACGGCGACCAGCAGCAGCCGGTGCCCGCCGGCCGGCCAGCCCACCGCCGTGCGCGGCTTGGGCGCGTCGTTGCCGGTGCCGGGCGGGAAGTCGATCGCGGTGCCGCCCCTGACCAGCACCGAGCCGCTGCCGAGCGCCGTACGCAGCACGCCGGTCGCGTCGCTCTGCGGTGCGAAGTCCACGGTGACGGCGTCGCCGACCCGGGCGGCGCCGAGCTGGGCCGCCGCGGCGCCCCGGCCCAGTACGACCAGGCCGTCCGCCGGGACCGGGGTCGCGGTGAGCGCACCGTTCACGGCGGTCACCCTCCCGCCGGCGACGACCAGTTCGGTGTACGGCCCCGGGTCCTGCAGCAGCGTACGGTCCGCGCCGCCCCACAGCGGGGTGAACACGGCGACCCCGTCCGCGGGCGTGGACGCCGAGTTGAGCGCGGCCAGCGGGCGGGCGGTGCCGGCCACCGTGACCGTACCGGTGATCATCATGTCGGCCAGCCGCGCCACCCGGTCCGCACCGAAGGCCACGACCGTCGAGGCCTGGTTCGTCCCCTTGCGCAGCCGCCCGCCCTGGATCTCGGGACCCTCGGCGGCGAAGGTCTCGGTGATGTCGAAGTAGTCGCCGTTGACCGCGGCCACCGCGTGCTGCGCGTCCGTCGCGGCCTTGAGCGGGCGCGGGTCGCTGACCTTGCCGGCGACCAGGTCGACGGACACCGACGCGTCCCCGAGGTCGGCGTTGAGCACATGCGCCCGCAGCCACCCGGTGCGCCCGAAGACGTCGAAGGACGTCAGCGCGATGCCCGGAGCCACCGGGTGGTCCACCCGGCTGCTCACCACCGACTCCCCGTCGACGGCCAGCCGGTAGGCCGGCGGCCGGAAAACCCCCGCCTTCCCCCCGCCCCCGCCTTGCCCCGTACCCTGCCCACCCGGCGCGGCGACCGCGGTCCCCCCGGCGGCGGCAACCCCGGCAACGGCGACCGCGCCCACGATGAGTCCCCGGCGCGTGATCTCGGCTCTGCCCCTGTACTCCATGTCCATGCCGTCCGACGCTAGGCCTTCCGCCCGCCCCCGGAGTGGACGTCCGGATGAACAGCAGCAGGCGCCCGCCCGTTTCACCCGCTTCGGAGGGTATGTGCGCGACCCGTCCCGGGCCGGCTTCTCACACCAGGCGCGGTCGCAGGCCGGCCCATTCGTCCAGACGCGCGCCGAGCCGGGGGTCCTCGACGCCGGCGGCGTACGCGTCGTCCTGCGCTGAACCCCGGTGGCGGCCCCCTGCGCGGCCCCCTTCCCGGCCCCCCGGTGAACTCCCGGTGGCCGCACGGAGGGGGCCGGGTGACGGGGTGGGGGGTAGGGGCGGAGGGCGTACGGAGTGGGCTGGGCGTGTGGTTCGATGCGCGGGTCGAGGGGGGACTTCGGCGGGGCTCTGGGGAGGGGTCGGCATGTCGAGGGCGGCTTTCGGGGCGGGCGGCGGCGTAAGACGGGGGCGTCGGCGCGGGCGGGTGCTCGCGCTGGTCGGGGTGGTCACCGCGGGGCTCGTGGGGCTCGGGCCTGCCCCGGTCGCGCAGGCCGACGAGACGACCGCCTCGGGGGACGCGCTGCGGACCGGGTGGGACCAGGCGGAGCCGGAGTTGGGGCCGTCCGGCGTGCGCTCCTCGTCCTTCGGGCAGCTGTGGAAGGCGCCCGCGCAGCTCGACGGGCAGGTCTACGCGCAGCCCGTCGTGGTCGGCGGAACCGTCGTCGCGGTCACCGAGACCAACCACGCCTACGGGCTCGACCGCGCCACCGGGGCGGTCCTGTGGGAGCGCACCTTCGGGAAGGCCTGGCCCGCGGCCACCCTCAACTGCGGCGACCTCGCCCCGACCGTGGGCAGCACCGCGACGCCCGTCTACGACCCGGCCACCGGCGCGGTCTACCTGACCACCAAGGTCGACGACGGGCCGACCGCGATGAACCCGCAGACCCGACGGTGATCCCGGCGCAGGGCTCGATCGTGCTGGAGGTCGGGTACGCGCCCACCGCCGCGGGCAGCAGCTCGTCCGCGATCACGCTGGGCAGCACCAGCGGGCAGCTCACCATCCCGGTCGAGGGCAGCGCGATCAGCGGCCAGGGGCACCTGGTGCCGCACCCGGCGACCCTGCAGTTCGGCGAGGTGGTCCGCGGCGCGTCGAGCACCCGGGCCTTCACGATCACCAACACCGGCAACGTCCCGGTCACCGTCACCAAGGCGAAGGCCCCGGCCGGTGCTGGCGCACACCTTCGTCGGGTCCGGCTGGAACATCTTCGACACCCTGGCCGGCGCCGGTGACGTGACCGGCGACGGCAGGCCGGACCTCGTCGCCCGCGACCCCGCGGGCGCCCTGTGGCTCTACCGCGGCACCGGCAGTACGACGGCGCCTTTCCTCGCCCGTACGTACGTCGGCGCCGGCTGGGGGGGTCTACGGCACGCTCGTGTGACGGCGCGCGGCCGGTTCCCGGACGGTGCCGGTTGCACCCTTCAGGGAATCCGATGCGGACAGCCGGAGCGAACGGGCGCCGGTCGGCGCACACTAGGGGTGATGACAAAGCCCAGTGCACCCAAGCGCCATCTGCCCACCAGTCCCTTCAAGGCCGCCGTCGAACAGGCTCCCAAGGAATTCGCCGAGGGGGACCAGGTCAGCCATGACATGTACGGCCTCGGCCGGGTGACCGAGATCGAGGAGGGAGTGGCAGCGCGCGTGGACTTCGGTTCCACGCGGATGCGGATCCTGAGCCCCTACACCAAGATGACCAAGCTGTAGGGCCGCATGTCCGGCCCGGCTCCACCGGCCCGGCTCGTCAGCCTGTCAGGTCGAGGCCCGCGAGCTGGGCGCGGCTGCTGACGTTGAGCTTCGGGAAGGCGCGGTAGAGGTGGTAGCTCACCGTCTTCGGGCTCAGGAAGAGTTGCGCGCCGATCTCGCGGTTGGTCATGCCGGTCGCGGCGAGCCGGACGATCTGCAGTTCCTGCGGGGACAGGGCGGACAGGGCGTCGCCGGTGCCGCGCACGTCCAGCGGTTCCGCGGCGCCTGACGCGCGCAGCTCCGCGCGGGCGCGGTCCGCCCAGGGCGCAGCGCCGAGCCGCTCGAAGGTGCGCAGGGCCGCGCGCAGATGCGGGCGGGCCTCGGCCTTGTGGCGTTCGCGGCGCAGCCGTTCGCCGAACAGCAGCCGGGTCCTGGCCGCCTCCCAGGGGCGGCCGCTGTCGGCGTGCCCGCGGACCGCGGCGGAGAACAGCCCGTGCGCCGCGGCCCAGTCGGGCTCCAGCAGCGCCCGGCAGCGGTGCAGCACGGCGTCGGCCCAGGCCAGGCCGGACGCCGCCGCCCACTGCGCGAACTGCTCCAGCGGTACGCGGGCGGGCAGGCCCAGGCGGGCGGACGCCTCGACGCGGTCCGGTGCGAAGTAGACGCTCTGGATCTGGTGGCGGACCGGGCCGGACTGTGCCGCGTCCAGGCGTTCCAGGCTCTCGGCGAAGCGGCCCTGCCCGAGGTCGCCCAGCGCCAGTGCCCATTCGGCCCACGCCAGGCCGTTGGCGATGCCAGTGGCCTCGAAGTGGTCGTGGGAGCGGGCGGCCAGCTGCACCGCCTGCTGCCGGTCGCCGCGTACGGCCGCAAGCCAGGCGAGTATCCCGTGCAGGTAGCCGGCCCGGTTGGGCTGGCCGGTGTCGGCGGCGAGCCGGACGCCTTCACCCGCGGTCGCCTCCGCGTCGCGGAAACGGCCGACGTACAGCTCGGAGGCGGCGAGCGTCAGGTGCGCCAGCGGAAGCCACCCGAGGTCGCCGCGGGCCCGGCAGTCGGCCGCGACGTCGGCCGATATCTCCCGCCCGGCCTCGAAGTCGCCGACCAGCCCCGCGACGAAGGCCGCGTTGATCCGCAGGGCCGGCCCTGCGGTACGGTTCCGCCGCCCGTCGGCCACCAGCGTGCGCATGGTCGGCAGGGCGTACGCCGGACCCCGCTCCAGAAACAAAGCCGCCCCGGCCACCGCCACCACGGCCGCCCCCAACCCGTCCGTCGCCCGCAGCCCGAGCGCGTCGAGCCGATCGGCCGCTTCCCGCAACCGCACCGGGTCACTGAGCTGCCAGGCGTTCCGCGCGGCATCAACAAGCATGAGCCCGGCTTCCACCCGATCCCCGGTGCGTGCGTCTGCCGACTGCCCGCCCCCAGCGGCGGGGCCGGCCCCGGTCTGGGCGCCCGCGTGTGCTGCGGTCCCGGTGTCCGCCTCCCACCTGTCCCCGGCGTCGGGGACCGCGCCGGCCCTGGCGCCCGCGTCTGGCCTGGTCTCGGCGTCAGCCTGAGCACGGGGCTCGGCCTCGGGGGCCGGCTTCGCCATCGTGGCCGCCGCTGACAGCAGCAGTTCGTGGGCCGTCGCGGGGGAGCCCTCGTCGAAGGCGGTGCGGGCGCGGAGGGCGGAGAGGCGGGCGCGGGTGCGGGGGTCGGCGGTGATGCGGTCGGCCGCGTCGATCAGCTCCTTGGCGCGGGAGGTCAGGCCCGCGTCGGCGGCTGCTGCGGCGGCTGCTGCCAGGCGGCGGGCGCGGGCCGCGGGGTCACGGGTCAGGTCGGCGGCGCGTTGGAGGGCCGCGGCGGTCCCCGCGTGGCCGTGGCGCTGCTGGGCGCGGTGGGCGGCCTGTTCCAGGGCGAGCGCGGCCTCCTCGTCGTAGCCGGTCGCCGCGGCGGCCAGGTGCCAGGCGCGCCGGTCCGGCTCGTCGCGCAGCAGGTCGGCGAGGACGCGGTGCGCCGCCTGGCGCGACCGGTACGTGGCGGCGTGGAAAGCGGCGGCGCGCATCAGCGGGTGGCGGAACGCCACGCGCCCGGCGCCGACCTGTACCAGGCCGTCACGCTCGGCCGCCCCCAACGGGTCGGGTCCCACGCCGAGTTCGTCGGCGGCGCGCAGGATCACGCCGAGGTCGCCGCCGTCCTCGGCGGCCGCGACCAGCAGCGCGGTCCGGCTTCCCGGCGGTAGTGCGGCGATCCGTACGCGGTAGGCCTCCTGGATGCGGTGCGGCAGGGGGAGCGGAAGCGGCTCCGGGCCGTACGCGCCTGCGGTGCGGGGCAGTTCGAGCAGGGCGAGCGGGTTGCCCGCGCTCTCCTCCACGATGCGGCGGCGCAGCGGCAGGCCGAGGTCCGGCGACCGCTCGGCGAGCAGTTCCGCGCTGCTCGCCGGGCTGAGGCCGGCCAGCCGCAGTTCGGGCAGCCCGCACGGGTCGAAGCCGTCCCGGGCGCCGAGGACCAGGGCGACGCCCTCGGCCTGGAGGCGGCGCGCGGCGAACAGCAGGGCGCGGGCGGAGGCGTGGTCGAGCCAGTGCGCGTCGTCGACCAGGCAGAGCAGCGGCGATTCGGCGGCCATCTCCGCGACAAGGGACAGTACGGCCAGGCCTACCGTCAGTTCGTCGCCGCGGCTGCCCGGACCCATGCCGAAGGCGGCCCTGAGGGCGGCGGCCTGCGGCCCGGGCAGCCGGTCGATCCCGTCGAGCGCGGGGCGCAGCAGCAGATGCAGCGACGCGAAGGGGATCTCGGCCTCGGTCTCGACGCCGGTGGCCCGTACGACCGACACCCCGCCGGTCAGCCGGGCGCGCTCCTCGGCGTATCCGAGCAGCGCGGTCTTGCCGATGCCCGGCTCGCCCCTGACCACCAGGACGCCGCTGCGGCCGGCCGCAGCGCCGTCCAGCAGCGCGTCGAGCGCCGCCTGTTCGGCTGCCCGTCCCCGTAGTGCCATGTGCCCTGCTCCCCGTCGCCCCGGCCGATCCTAGTGAGCCCCCGCGGCGGGTCCGCCGCTTCGCGCCCGC
>NZ_JAFFIX010000047.1 GCF_016916835.1 Actinacidiphila bryophytorum
CGACGGCCTTGCGCGTACGGCGGCGCTTCGGCGCCTCCTCCGCGACGGCGTCCGCCTCGGGCGCGGCGGCAGGTGCGGGCACCTCGGCTGCCGCGGCCTTGCGGGTCCTGCGGCGCGGGGCCGGCTCGGCCACGGCGGCGTCCGCGGCCTGCGCCTCGGCGACCACCTCGGCCGGAGCGGTGGCGGGCTCGGCCGCCTTGCGGGTCCTGCGGCGGGGCGCTTTCTGGGCGGGCTCCTCGGCGCCGGCTTCCGCTGCCGGCGCCTGCGTCTCCGCGGCCACCGGGGTCACCGCGGCGGCGGCACCGCTACGGGTCCTGCGGCGGCGGCGCGGCGTACGGGGACCGGTCTGGCCCTCGGCGTCCGGCGCGGACACCGCGGTCGCGGACTCGGCGCCGGCCGGGGCCGGCACGCTCTGCGCCGCCTCGCCGCCGCGGGTCCTGCGGCGCTGCCGCGGGGTCCTGGTACGGGCGGGGCGCTCCTCGGCCGGGGCCTGGCCGCCGCGCCCGCCCCGCTCGCCGCCGGCCGGACGGCGGCCGCGGCCGCGCCCACCGGTCTCGCCGAGGTCCTCGACCTCTTCCGCGTCGAGCCCGGCACGGGTCCGCTCGGCCCGGGGCAGTATCCCCTTGGTACCGGCCGGGATGCCCAGCAGCTCGTACAGGTGCGGGGAGGTCGAGTAGGTCTCCTCCGGGTCGTTGAAGGACAGGTCGAGCGCCTTGTTGATCAGCTGCCAGCGCGGGATGTCGTCCCAGTCGACCAGGGTGATCGCCGTACCCGAGGCACCCGCGCGGCCGGTGCGGCCGATGCGGTGCAGATACGTCTTCTCGTCCTCGGGCGTCTGGTAGTTGATCACATGGGTGACGCCCTCGACGTCGATGCCGCGCGCCGCCACGTCGGTGCACACCAGCACGTCGACCTTGCCGTTGCGGAAGGCCCGCAGCGCCTGCTCGCGGGCGCCCTGGCCCAGGTCGCCGTGCACCGCGCCGGAGGCGAAGCCGCGCTTCTCCAGCTGCTCGGCCACGTCGGCGGCGGTCCGCTTGGTGCGGCAGAAGATCATCGCGAGCCCGCGGCCCTCGGCCTGCAGGATGCGCGAGACCAGCTCCGGCTTGTCCAGCGAGTGGGCGCGGAAGACATGCTGCGTGGTGTTCGCGACGGTCGCGCCCTCGTCGTCGGGGGCGGTCGCGCGGATGTGGGTCGGCTGCGACATGTAGCGGCGGGCCAGGCTGATGACCGCGCCCGGCATGGTGGCCGAGAACAGCATCGTCTGCCGCTTCACCGGCAGCATGCCCATGATCTTCTCGACGTCGGGCAGGAAGCCCAGGTCGAGCATCTCGTCGGCCTCGTCCAGGACCAGGGTGCGCACATGGCGCAGGCTGAGCTTCTTCTGCCCCGCCAGGTCCAGCAGCCGGCCCGGGGTGCCGACGACCACGTCGACGCCCTTCTTCAGCGCCTCGACCTGCGGCTCGTACGCCCGGCCGCCGTAGATGGCGAGCACCCGGACGGCCCGGACCTTGCCGGCGGTCAGCAGGTCGTTGGTGACCTGCTGGCACAGCTCGCGGGTCGGGACGACGACCAGCGCCTGCGGGGTGTCGGTCAGCTGCTCGGGCGTGGCGCGCCCCGCCTCGACGTCGGCCGGCACGGTCACCGACTCCAGCAGCGGCAGTCCGAAGCCCAGCGTCTTGCCGGTGCCGGTCTTGGCCTGGCCGATGACGTCGTTGCCCGCGAGGGCCACCGGGAGCGTCATCTCCTGGATCGGGAAGGGGGTGGTGATGCCGACGGCCTCAAGGGCCTCGGCGGTCTCGGGAAGAATGCCGAGACTGCGGAATGTGGTGGTGGACAGGATGCTTGCCTCTTCTGTGAGACGCGGCACTGTGCAGCAAGGGGGGTCGAGCAACCGGGCACGCCGTAACACGACGTAGGTCACTGACCGCGCAGAGGTGACGTACAGCCTTCGAGGGGCCGTGGAGCGCGGGACCGCTGCCCTCGCTCATGCCGCGAGTGGGCGCCCCTCCCGATGTCAGGAGGGCGGTCGGTTCGGAGCCGATCGGGCCACCGACCGGGCATCCAAGGTGTTGCACACGTCGCCCGCCGCGGATCGGAACCAGGCCGACTAACGGCGGGTGCATTACCACTCTACCCCGGAAACACGTAGGTGCACCCGATCAAATGTTTCGTTCGGGACATCGACGGGTCACGTGCAGGGTGTCGGCGGCGGGGCGGGACTTGGTTATCGTTCGCGTCATGGGAACGCCTGACGACACCACCAAGCCCGCCGCCGAGACCGCAGAGCCGGCCACCGGGATCGCCGCACAGGACTGGACGTCCGCGTCCGCAGACCCGCGCTACCGCGCCGCGGTGGTCGACCTGCTCGGTGCGCTGGCGTACGGCGAGCTGGCCGCTTTCGAGCGGCTCGCGGAGGACGCGAAGCTGGCGCCCACCCTGGAGGACAAGGCCGAGCTGGCGGCGATGGCCGCCGCCGAGTTCCACCACTTCGAGCGGCTGCGCGACCGGCTCACCGAGGTCGGCGAGTCGGCCAACCTCGCCATGGAGCCGTTCGGCGCGGCGCTCGACGAGTTCCACCGCCAGACGGCGCCGTCCGACTGGCTCGAAGGCCTGGTCAAGGCGTACGTCGGCGACTCGATCGCCTCCGACTTCTACCGCGAGGTCGCCGCCCGCCTCGACACCGACACGCGCACCCTGGTGCTCGCGGTGCTCGACGACACCGGGCACGCCAGCTTCGCCGTCGAGAAGGTGCGCGCCGCAATCGAGGCGGAGCCGCGGGTCGGGGGGCGGCTCGCCCTCTGGGCGCGGCGCCTCATGGGCGAGGCGCTCTCCCAGGCGCAGCGCGTCGTCGCCGACCGCGACGCCCTCTCGACCATGCTGGTCGGCGGCGTCGCCGACGGTTTCGACCTCGCGGAGGTCGGCCGCATGTTCTCCCGCATCACCGAGGCCCACACCAAGCGGATGGCCGCCCTCGGCCTCGCCGCCTAGCCCCTCCGGGGCGGGTCTGCTCACGCTCTGGGGGCGCCCGCTGCGCAGGGCGGTGCCTCTAGGGGCGCGGGTCGTCTCCGTCCGAAAGGGGCTGTTCGGTCCGTGCCGGACCACCGGCCGGTGGTGGGCTGGGCGCGCAGTTCCGCCCCCAGAGCTTCGCCTGGGGGTACTACCCCCAGCGCCTCATGAAAAACGGTCACCCTCCCGTGCAGAGGGCAAGCCATGAGGGGCGCGGGGAACGGCGCGACCAGCCACCGCCGGGGCGCGGGTCGTCTCCGTCCGAAAGGGGCTGTTCGGTCCTCCCCCAGAGCTTCGCCTGGGGGTGCCCCCATCTCGCTTCGCTCGGGACCACCGGCCGGTGGGTGGCTGGGCGCGCAGTTCCGCCCCCAGAGCTTCGCCTTGGGGTACCCCCAGGGCCGCCGCCTGGATGTGGTGGCGGTCCGTCGCCACACGACGGCTCGTGGGGGCTGGGCGCGCTCACGCGCCGGCAGGCGCAGATCAGATGCAGCCCCGCGCCCCTGGACGGCACCGCCCGACGCAGCGGGCACCCCAGAGCGTGAGCAGACCCGCCCCGGAGGGGCTAGGCGCGGGCGGCGTGGCGGCCGCGTTTGGGGGGGGTGGCGAGGATGCTGAGACCGGCGGCGGCCGTCGCGAAGGCGGCCGCGAGACTGGCGGCGGCATGCGCCCCGCCGAACACCGTGTAGGAGACCAGCCCGCCGGTGAGCCCACCGACGGGCCCGGTGACGAGGAGCAGCGCCGTGGCGGGCAGCCTGGTGGGGAAGAGGCGGGCCGCGGCGAAGGCCGCGAGCAGTCCGAGAGCGGCATAGGCGACGATCTGCCAGATCATGCGATCCCCTCCGGTGACGCGGCGTTGCGGACCGTTCCGTTGTCGTCCTACCCCTGGAGGGACCCGGGCAAAACGAAGGGGCGGCAACCGGGCACCCCCGGTTGCCGCCCTGGCTGACCTCTCGTCAGAGGGCCGCGCCGAAGCCGACCCTGCGGGCGGCCGGCTCGCCGATCTCGACGTACGCCAGCCGGTCCGCGGGGATGAGCACCTTGCGGCCGTGCTCGTCCTCCAGGGACAGCAGCTTGGCGTTGCCGCTCAGCGCGTCGGCGACGGCCTTCTCCACCTCGGCCGCCGACTGCGCGCTCTCGATGCTGATCTCGCGCGGCGCGTGCTGCACGCCGATCTTGACCTCCACGGCTTGGATACCTCCGATGGTCTGGCGGTGTGCGCGGTTGGTCGCGCCGTACGCTGCCAGACTAGCCCGCGGCGGGGGCCGTAAATCCGCGCCTCGTACACGCCGTGAGCGAACACGCGGGGCGCCCGCCGCAGGCGCCAGTCAGCCGTGCTGCCCTGCGGGGCCGCCCTCTGCGCCGTGCAGCGGGAAGCCGGCGATGCCGCGCCAGGCGAGCGAGGTGAGCAGCTGCACCGCGGTCTCCCTCGGCACCTCGCTGCGGCTGGCCAGCCAGTAGCGCGCGACGACCTGGGAGACGCCGCCGAGGCCGACCGCGAGCAGCATCGACTGGTCGCTGGACAGCCCCGTGTCCTCGGCGATGACCTCGCTGATCGCCTCGGCGCACTGCAGCGCGACCTTGTCGACCCGCTCGCGGACCGCGGGCTCGTTGGTCAGGTCGGACTCGAAGACCAGCCGGAAGGCGCCGCCCTCGTCCTCGACGTAGGCGAAGTACGCGTCCATCGTCGCCTCGACGCGCTGCTTGTTGTCCGTGGTGGACGCCAGAGCGCCGCGCACCGACTGCAGCAGTGACTCGCAGTGCTGGTCGAGCAGGGCCAGATACAGTTCGAGTTTGCCGGGGAAGTGCTGGTAGAGCACCGGTTTGCTGACGCCGGCCCGCTCGGCGATGTCGTCCATCGCGGCCGAGTGGTAGCCCTGCGCGACGAAGACTTCCTGGGCGGCCCCCAGCAGCTGCTCACGTCGGGCCCTGCGGGGCAGGCGGGTGCCGCGTGGTCGTGCCTGAGTCTGCTCGATGGCTGTCACGCCGCCTCCCATTTCTGCGGAACGAACGAAGGAACGAACGAAAGAACGCTGCGCTGGCCATCGTACTTTTGAGTAACGACCCTGTGCGCCGTACGGGCGCACATTCTCACTTTCTGGATACGGGCGGCCTCATCCGTATCCTCCCGCTCAGCGGTAGTCGTCCTCGTCC
The DNA here is from genome assembly GCF_016916835.1 of Actinacidiphila bryophytorum. GTDB lineage: Bacteria > Actinomycetota > Actinomycetes > Streptomycetales > Streptomycetaceae > Actinacidiphila > Actinacidiphila bryophytorum. The sequence continues at coordinate 5,158 of NZ_JAFFIX010000047.1, forward strand.
AGCTCGACCACCCGGCGCTGCTCCGCGGTGTCCGCCGGGTCGGCCTCCCCGTCCCGGTCCGAGGGCCTGGTGGTGACCGGGTCGTCCCGGTGCTGCAGCAGCTCCGTGTGCTGTTCGGCGCTGTCCGCCTCCGGCGCCTCCAGGTCCAGGTCGTCGTCGAGCGCGCTCTGTGCGGCGTCGTTGTCGTCCTCGTCGGCTTCGCGCTCGATGTGCGCGATCTCGTCGGACATGGCGCCTCCCTTCCCTCGGTTCCCGCCCCTCTCCCTCCCGGACCCCCTCCTTGGAGCGTAGGAGCACCGGGCCGCGCGCGCAGCGCGTACAGGCGCCCCCCGCGGTGGGGGAGGGCGCGGTACGGCCGCTGGACGGCTGATTCTGTGCGGTTGTGTGCGGGCGAACACACAGCCCCGCACGTGATCGCCTCGTAACATCGACCCATGCCCTCCACGGACTACTCCCAGGCCGCGGCACCGCCCGCGGCCGTGCCCCCGGCAGGGCCGGTGCTCGCCGACGGGGAGACGTCGAGGACCGTGCGGCTTCCCGGGCTGGCCCTGCTGGTCCGCTCCCGCGCACACCACGGCGGGCGCAAGCCCCCGGCCGACCGTGAGCCGGCGATGTTCGTGCACGGCCTCGGCGGCTCGTCGCAGAACTGGTCGGCGCTGATGGCCTCGCTCGCCGACACCGTCGAGGGGCACGCGCTCGATCTGCCGGGTTTCGGCCATTCCCCGCCGCCCGACGACGGCAACTACTCGGTCGCCGCCCACGCCCGCGCCGTCGTCAGGCTGCTGGAGGAGGAGGGCCGCGGGCCTGTCCACCTGTTCGGCAACTCGCTGGGCGGCGCCGTCACCGTCAAGGTCGCCGCGGCCCGCCCCGACCTGGTGCGCACCCTCACCCTGGTCTCGCCTGCCCTGCCCGAGCTGCCCCCGCAGCGCACCGCGCTGCCCACCGCGCTCGCGTCGGTCCCCGGCCTGCCCGCGCTGTACGTACGCGCCACCCGCGGCTGGCAGCCCGAGCGCCGCACCCAGGCCCTGCTGTCGCTGTGCTACGGCGACCCGTCCGTCGTCGGCGACCCCGAGCGCGCCGCCTACGCCGCCGAATACCAGCGGCGCATCGACCTGCCGTACTTCTGGGACGTCATGATCGGCTCCACCCGCGGCATCGTGAACGCCTACACCCTCGGCGGCCAGCACTCCCTGTGGCGGCAGGCGGAAAGGGTGCTGGCGCCGACGCTGCTGGTCTACGGGGTGCGCGACAAGCTCGTGTCGGTCCGTATGGCCCGCAGGGCCTCCCGCGCCTTCCGCGACTCCCGGCTGCTGACCATCCCCGGCAGCGGCCACGTCGCGATGATGGAGCACCCGCACCTCGTCGACCGGGCCTTCCGTGACCTGCGCGACGAAATCGCGGCCCGCGCCCGGAGCGGCGCGGCCGGGGGTACGGTCACGGCTACGACGGACATGAGCACGGCGGCGAGCGGGAGCTGATCGAGGGCGTGGGCAAACACAGCGCACGGGACGGCCAGGACGGCCGGGACAACCGCGTACCGCAGACCGGCGGCACCTTCGCGCCGCCCGGCAGCGCACTGGGCACCCCGGGCAGCGGGCGCCGCAGGCGCAGCCCGAGCGGCCCGTACACCGAGCCGTTCGACCCCTTCGACGACAGCGGCGCCTTCGCGGCCGTACGCCCCCAGGACCTCGCCGCCCGTCCGCCCGCCCATCCCGAGCACCGCGAGCACGGGGCGTGGGGCACGCCCGGCACCTGGACCGGCGCCGGCAGCGGCACCCGCGGCCTGCCCTTCGACCCGGTCGAGGACTGGGCCGAGGGCTGGGCCGCGCACGACACCGCGACCGCCGCAGCAGCCTCCGGGCTGCGGGCGCCGCGGCCCCCGCTGGACATGTCGGGCCGTGCCGTGCCCAGGCCGCGCCAGGAGTTCCTCGACGCTTTCGAGCAGCCGCCCGCCCGCCCCGAGCCGCAGGCCGCCGCCCCGCCGCCGGACGAGCCCGCAGAACCGGAACCCGCCGCGGCCCCCGGGGGCCGCCGCAAGCCCGGCAAGGCCACCTGGACGATCAGCGGCATCGCCGCCGCCGCGGTCGTCACCGTGGTCGCCGTCGCCGCCGGCGGCCAGCTCACCGGCCGCGACCGCGACACGCCCTCGCCCGACCCGACGAGCGACACACCGACGCGCTCCAGCGACGACGCCGAGCCCGGCTCGGCCGGGCAGCGCACGACGCCCGGCGCCACCCCCAGCGCGACGGTGGCCCCCGTCGACTACGACCAGCTGATGGACCTGCAGTATCCGCTCGACCCCGACCTCAAGCTCTCCGGCGCCTTCGACACCGTCCCCGGCCACCAGGCCGCGCCCGGCAAGGGCAAGGTGATGACCTTCCGCGTCGACGTGGAACAGGGACTCCCGCTGGACGCGCAGCTGTTCAGCGACACGGTCTTCAAGACGCTCAACGACAGCCGCAGCTGGGGCCACGGCGGGACGATGACCTTCGAGCGGGTCTCCACCGGGCACGCCGACATCGTCGTGACGCTCGCCAGCCCCGGCACGACCGCGAAGTGGTGCGCCAGGTCCGGCCTCGACACGACGATCGAGAACGTCTCCTGCGATGCGGCGTCCACGCCGCGGACCATGATCAACGCGTACCGGTGGGCGCAGGGTGCGGACACGTACGGGCCGCGGCTGATGCATGCGTACCGCCAGATGCTGATCAACCACGAGGTCGGGCACCGTCTCGGGCACGGCCACGTGGGGTGCCCGCGCGCCGGGGCGCCGGCCCCCGTGATGATGCAGCAGACCAAGTTCCTCTCCCTGAACGGCGGCCCCACCTGCCGGCCCAACGCCTGGCCTTTCCCCTAGGCCGTGTTTTGGAAGTCCCGCCTGCCCCGCGACGCCTGGCACGCACGCTCGCTGCGTTGTCGGAGTCGTCCGAGTAGGCCCACTACGAGGACGACCCTCCGCCTTGCGATCGCACGCACCAGACGCCGCGGGGCCCGCCCTGTGGGCGGACGGCCCTACTTCCAAAACACGGCCTAGCCCGGTGCCTCTTCGGCGGGGCCGAGCCATCCGCTGGCCGCGGGGGCTGAGGGGGGGTGCCTCTGCGTAGGGCAGTGCTTTTCAGGGGCGCGGGGCTGCATCTGATCTGCGGCTGGCGCCGCGTGGGTGTCTCTTCGGCGGGGCCGAGCACATAGGGGCGCTGGGGGTACCCCCAGCGCCCCTGACTGACTTGCCCTCTGGCGAAGAGATTGGCGTCAACGCGCGGGGTTGGGAGAAGTTACGCCCGTTCACCCCTTTTGGTGGTGCCGCGGACAACCGTCCGTCGTGGTGGGCGCGGGGCGCAATACGGTCGTCGCGCCGGGCGGGACACCAGCTCGTCCGGGGGTGAGGACGAGAGGGAGCGGACCCGTGCGGATTGGATTACTGACCGAGGGTGGTTATCCGTACGCAAGAGGTGAGGGCGCCGCGTGGTGCGACCGCCTCGTCAGGGGCCTGGCCCACCACGACTTCGACGTCTACGCGCTGAGCCGCTCCCAGCGGACCGAGTCCGCGGGCCAGGTCGCGACCCCGCCGCAGGTGCGCAGCGTCCGCTTCGAGCGGCTGTGGGGCGAGCCCGCCCCGCACCCCCGGCCCGGTCCCGGCAGCCGTTCCGCGTTCAAGGCGCACCGAGCAGCCTTCCGCGTGGGCTTCCGCGACCTCGCCACCGCCCTCGCCGGCGCCGCAGGCATGAGCGCGGCCGAGCGGGCGGACCGTTTCGCCACCGGCCTGTACGCGCTGGCGGACCTGGCCGCGGAGTCCGCGGCCCTCCCGGCGCTGCTGCGCGGCGACGACGCGCTCGCCGAACTGGAGGCGGCCTGCCGCGCGCCCGGCGTGCGCCCGGTGCTCGGCGACATCGTCGTCACCGAGCTGCTCACCGCCGCCGACCTGCTGGAGCGCCAGCTGCGCCCGCTGTCGGCGCCCTGGTACGGACCGGACGAGCTGGGCGCGGCCGACGTGTGCCACGCGGTGTCGGGCGGCCCGGCCGCGCTGGCGGGCCTGCTGGGCAAACGGTTCTGCGGCACCCCGCTGATCGTCACCGAGTACACCGTCCGCGCCCGTGAGGCGCTGCTCGCGCACCGGGCGGCGGGCCTGCCGCCGGCCGTACGCGCCCTGCTGGGCGACCACTTCCGGCTGGTGGCCGGCGAGAGCTACCGGCAGGCCGCGCTGGTCACGCCGGGCTCCGCGCATGTGCGGCGCTGGCAGGAGCGGTGCGGCGCGCCGAAGGAGCGGATCAGGACGATCCACCCGGGCATCGACGCGGGCCGCTTCGCCCGCGCGGGCGCCGCCGCGGAGGCCGCGGCCCAGGCCGACGCGCAGGCCGCGCACGCCGACCCGACGGTCGCGTGGGTGGGCCGCGCCGACCCGGCCAAGGACCTCATCGCGCTGCTGCACGCCTTCCACGCGATACGCCGGGAGGAGCCGCAGGCGCGGCTGCGGATCTTCCACCTGCCGGCGGCGGACGCGCGGGCGGCCGGCTACCTGGAGCACTGCCGTACGCTCGCCGCCCAGCTCTTCCCCGACGAGGCGGCCGACGCGCACGCGGTCGGCGAGAACCCGGTCAGCTTCGAGGAGATCGGCTCGCCCGGCGCTCCGGAGCCCGCGGACGCGTATGCGGCGGGCGACGTCGTGGTGCTGTCCAGCAGCGCGGAGGGCTTTCCGCTGAGCCTGGTCGAGGCGATGTTCTGCGGGCGGCCCACGGTGTCGACGGACGTGGGCGCGGTGCGCGAGGTCATCGGCGGTACGGGGCTGGTGGTGCCGCCGCGCAATCCCAAGGCGCTGGCGGAGGCGACGCTGGACCTGCTGCGCGGCCCCGAGCGGGCGGCCCGGCTGGGCGCGGCGGCCAGGGAGCGGGCGCTGGCCCTGTTCACGGTCACCACCTGCGTGGACGCCTTCCGCGACAGCTACCTGGACGTGGTGGCCCACCACCCCGTACGCCGCCTGCCGCTGCTCGACGCGCAGGGCGCCCCGCGGCCCTTCACCACGCCCGCGGAGTCGCTGTCCCCGACGCGGCTGGCCCCCACCCCGCCCCACCCGGCCTGGACTCCCGTCCCCGCCACCCGCCCCTGACCTCCCGGAGTCCACAGCCCATGCCGTCAGAACCGACCCCCACCCAGGCCCTCCTGACCCGCCTGACCCCCACCCCATCCCCCGACGACGACCTCCCCACCCTCCTCCCACCCCCGGACCCCACGCCCACGCCGTCCGAGCCTGCGGCGGCTCCCGCCCCCGCGGCTCCCGCCGCGTCGGGCGACGTCCTCCCCGCCGCGCCGGTTGAGCGGGCGGCGGCCCGCGGCCCCGCGGCTCCGCCCGCCGCCGACGGCGGCGCAGGCCGTCCCGCCGGGGCGGCGGCTCCCGCCCCCGCGGTCTCCGCCGCGCCGGGCGGCGTTCTGCCCGCCGGACCCGGCGCGGGCGCGGCTGCTGCCGCCTTCGTCTTCGACGATCTTCTTCCCGCAGCGTTCCCGGCGGCTGAGGGGGCTGCGGCCCCCGGACCCGCGGCCACGCCCGCGTCCGGCGGCGCCGAGGCCCCCGGACCCGCGGCCACGCCCGCGTCCGGCGGCGCCCAGGCCCCCGGACCCGCGGGCCGCAGGCCCAAGGCGCGGGCTGGTGAATCGATTTCGCAGCCTGCGGTGCGCAGGCGCGGGCCCGCTGATCCGGTGCGGGCGGTGATATATCGGCATCAGGGGTTGATCGCCGGGGCCGTGGACGCGTGGGAGATCGCTGCGGGGCTTGAGGCGTACGGGGTCAATGACGGGGAGGCGCGGCGGCTGCGGCACCGGGACGTGTTCGGGCTCGCCGAGGAGTTGTACGCGCGGGTGCCGCGGACGGTGCGGGTGGCCGCGGCGGGGGAGCGGGGCGCGGGGGGTGCGCGGCTGGGGGCGCGGAGCACCGCGCTGCACCTGCTGCCGGGGGCCGGGTGCCTCCTGGCGGCGGGCCTGCCCGTGGCCGCGGCGCCGGTCGCCGTGCTGGTGGCCGTCGCCTTGTGGGCGGCCCTGCGCGGCGGGCCGCTGCGAGTGGCGCACGGCGACGGCGCGGCCCTGTGGACGTACGGCCTGTTCGGCTTCGCCCTCTACGGCCCGCAGGCCGTCACCGCGCTGGCGCACCGCGGCGCCTTCGACGCCGGGGCGGGAACCGCGGCCTTCGCCGCGCTCGCGCTGAGCCTGGCTCCCGCCGCCGCCCTGTCCCGCTGGTTCGCGGTCGCCGCCCGCGCCCAGCTCGCCCCCAGCCACGGCCTGGCCGACTTCGCCGACGCCGTACGGCCCCGGCTGGCCGCTGCCCTGGCCGGCTACGCGGCCGCGCTGACCGCGCTGCTGCTGACCGCCGCCGCCCTGGCGGGCTCCGCCCCGCTGGCCGGTCCCGCCGCGCTGGGCGTGCTGCTGTTCACCGCCCGGCTGCTGGCCGTGCACGGCCACCCGGGTCCCGCGGCGGCGGGCCTTGCCGCGGCCTGCGCCGCCGAGGCGCTGACCCTGCTGCTGGCCGCGGCCCCCGGCCACTTCGCGCCGTCCGGCGGCACCGTGCAGGCCGCGGTGTGCGGCGCCGCGGCCGCCGTGCTGGCCGCCCAGGGCTTCCGCCTGCTCGCGCGGGCCGCAGCCCACCACTGACCTCTGCCACACCGACCAGGAGAAAGACCCTTGATCACGCAACCGCCCCGCCCCCGGCACCACCGCACCGCACCGTTCGGAGGCACCCGATGAGAGTGCTGCTGCTCGGAGCCGACGGCTTCCTCGGCCGCCATGTCGCGGAGCGCCTGCTGGCCGACCCGGCCGTCCAGCTCACCGCGCTGGGCCGCAGCGACGATGCCGACGTCAGGTTCGACCTGTCCAGCGGGGCGCCGGGCGTGCTGGCCCGCTTCCTGGACGCCGTCCACCCCGGTGTGGTCGTCAACTGCGCGGGCACCGCCCGCGGTGCGGCCCGCGAGCTGACCCGGCAGAACACCGTGGCCGTCGCCACGGTCTGCGAGGCGATGCGGCGCAGCAGCATCGCCGCCCGGCTGGTGCAGGTCGGCTGCGGCTCGGAGTACGGCCCCTCGCCGGTCGGCTCCTCCACCGGCGAGGACGCCCCGCCGCGGCCGGGCGGCCCGTACGGGGTGAGCAAGCTCGCCGCGACCGAACTGGTGCTGGGCTCCGGCCTGGACGCGGTGGTGCTGCGGGTGTTCAGCCCGGTCGGCCCTGGCACCCCGACGGGCGCCCCGCTGGGCCGGGTCGCCGAGGCGCTGCGCCGGGCGATGCAGAACGGCGACCCGGAGCTGCGGCTCGGCGGGCTCGCCGTGCAGCGGGACTTCGTCGACGCGCGGGACGTGGCCCGCGCGGTGCACGCGGCCTCGCTGTCGGCCGCGCAGGGCGTGGTGAACATCGGCAGCGGCCGGGCGGTGCGGATGCGCGACATGGCCATGGCGCTCGCCCATGTCGCCGGGTACGAGGGGGCGGTGCGCGAGCTGGAGGAGGCGCCCGCGTCGGGCGGCGCGATGATGCCGCCCTACCCCGACGGCTGCGGGCTGTGGCAGCAGGCCGACGTGCGCACGGCACGCGACCGGCTGGGCTGGCGTCCGCGGATCGGCCTGGAGGAGTCGCTCGCCGACGTGTGGATGGAGGCGGCATGCCGCGTCTGACGAGGTCGCCGCGCGGTACGAGGGCGCTCGGCGGCGGTGCGGGCCTTGCGGTGCCGGCCCTCGCGCACCCCCTGATGGCACCGGCGGAGTGGGCGGAGGTCGCCCGCCCCGGCACGGCACTGCACTGGGCGGCCTTCGACGTCTCGCGCGGCCCCGGCAGCCGCCCCGACGCGATCTACGGCGAGGTGACCGCCCGCGTCCGTGAGAACGGCGTCCCACTCCTCGGGATGCTGGACGCGGCCCGCGGGCGCCGGCCCTTCGGCGAGCTGGTCTCGGACGCCTCGCGGTACCTGGACTGGTACCAGGTCGACGGCTTCTACCTGGACCGGGCGCCGCTCGGCCGGGAGGACGCCGCCGACTGCCACTGGGCGGTCACCACGCTGCGGGCGCTGCTCGAACAGCAGGCGGGCGCGGGCCGCGGCGGTTCCGGGCACATCGTGCTGGGCCACGGCACCCACCCCGAGCCCTGCTACGCCGACCTCGCCGACCAGTTGGTGACCTTCGCCGGCCCGTGGGACCGCTACCGCTGGTCGGAGGCACCGCAGTGGACCGCGGACCACCCGCCGTCCCGCTTCGTGCACCTGGTGCACGGCCTGCCGGAGGTGCACCTGGACGGCGCCCTGCGGATCGCCCGCTGGCAGGGCGCGGCCACCGTCGCGCTGACCGACCGCACCGGCCGCGACGGCACCGACCCGTGGGTCGGCCTGCCCGGATACTGGGGCCGTGCGGTGCGTTCCGCGGGCGGCGGTGCGGTGGACTGAGCGCGCCCACGATGTGGCCGGGGGATGTCTCGGTCCTCGGACCGGGTGTCTTGGAATGAAGACGGGCGTGGCACTGTTGCACGAGTGCGCGTGTGCGAACACGCTCCACGTCCGTACCGTCTGAGACCGACCAACCGTATTGCTGAGGTCCCTGTGTCGCTGCCACCCCTGGTCGAGCCGGCCGCCGAGCTCACCGTTGACGAGGTCCGCAGATATTCGCGTCACCTGATCATCCCCGATGTGGGCATGGACGGGCAGAAGCGGCTCAAGAACGCGAAGGTGCTGTGTGTCGGCGCCGGCGGTCTCGGTTCGCCGGCCCTGATGTACCTGGCCGCCGCCGGTGTCGGCACGCTCGGCATCGTCGAGTTCGACGAGGTCGACGAGTCGAACCTGCAGCGCCAGATCATCCACAGCCAGGCCGACATCGGCCGCTCCAAGGCCGAGTCGGCCCGCGACTCGGTGCTCGGCATCAACCCGTACGTGAAGGTCGTCCTGCACGAAGAGCGGCTCGAAGCCGAGAACGTGATGGAGATCTTCGCCCAGTACGACCTGATCGTCGACGGCACCGACAACTTCGCGACCCGCTACCTGGTCAACGACGCGTGCGTGCTGCTGAACAAGCCCTACGTGTGGGGCTCGATCTACCGCTTCGACGGCCAGGCCTCGGTCTTCTGGTCCGAGCACGGCCCGTGCTACCGCTGCCTGTACCCCGAGCCCCCGCCGCCTGGCATGGTGCCGTCCTGCGCCGAGGGCGGCGTGCTCGGCGTGCTGTGCGCGTCGATCGGCTCCATCCAGGTCAACGAGGCGATCAAGCTGCTGGCGGGCATCGGTGAGCCGCTGGTCGGCCGGCTGATGATCTACGACGCCCTGGAGATGACGTACCGCACGGTCAAGGTCCGCAAGGACCCGGACTGCGCGGTCTGCGGGGAGAACCCCACGGTCACCGAACTCATCGACTACGAGGCCTTCTGCGGTGTCGTCTCCGAGGAGGCGCAGGCCGCCGCGGCCGGCTCGACGATCACTCCCAAGCAGCTCAAGGAGTGGATCGACGACGGCGAGAACATCGAGATCATCGACGTCCGCGAGCCCAACGAGTACGAGATCGTGTCCATCCCCGGCGCGAAGCTGATCCCGAAGAACGAGTTCATCATGGGCAGCGCCCTGGCGACGCTGCCGCAGGACAAGCGGATCGTCCTGCACTGCAAGACCGGGGTGCGCAGCGCCGAGGTCCTCGCGGTCCTGAAGTCCGCGGGCTTCTCCGACGCCGTCCACGTCGGCGGCGGTGTGATCGGCTGGGTCAACACGATAGAGCCGCACAAGCCGATCTACTGACGGCTGCGGTACGGGCGACAGCACGAGGAGGGGCCGGCACATCGGTGCCGGCCCCTCCTGTGTGCTCGCGTGCCCCCGCGGGCGGTCGGTGCGGCCGCCGGTGGGCGGCCCTCAGCGGTTGACGGACTGGATCTCGCGGACCGTCACGTCCTGCGGCGGGTTGTGGACGACGCCGTCGGGCAGGTTGCCGCCGGTGCCGTCGGAGCCGGTCCAGGTCACGTGCCAGGTGGCCGTGACGTCCAGCCGGTAGGGGCCGGTGGCCGCACTGGAGCGGCGGTAGGTCATCCCGCACGGCGGCAGCGCGCCGGGGTCGCCGTTGTAGGCCTTGCCGACCGTGCCGTCGGCGGCGACCGGGCAGTCGCCTGAGGCCGGGTAGAGGGTGGCGTCCTGGGTGCCCGGGTCGATGTGCACCGGTGCGGGCTCCGCGCTGGTCTGCGCCCAGATCTGCTGCCCGCCGCCGATGTCGACCGACGCCCGTACCTGCACCCGGTCGTAGTCCTGCGTCAGCCGCACCCACGTCGGCAGGTTCACCGTCTGCGTGGCGGCCGGGCTGGTCACCACCGTCACCCCCGGCACCTGCGTCCGCGCGTACGCCAGGCGCGACAGCATCTCGGGGGTGATCACGTGCTCGGTGCCGGGCGGCGGCAGCTTGCCGTTGTCGACCCAGAAGGGCAGCGTGCCGTTGCAGTCGAACTTGTGGACGCTGGTGGACTGCTCGTTGACCACAGGGCCCCAGAACAGGCCCTTGCCCTGCTTGTCGAGGTTGAAGTTCGTGTACGCCTCACCGGAGTTGTTCCAGGCGAGGCCCTCCTCGTAGTGCCGGCGCAGCTCGTCCATCGCCTCCAGGGCGTAGTTGGCCTGGCCGGGGACGTTGGTGTCGGCGACGCCCTTGAGCAGGTTGCGCTTGAAGGTCTCCGGGTCGCCGATCGGCCCGATCCAGCACGGCGGCGGCTCCCACGTCACGTCGGACGAGCCGAGCGGCACGGTGGCGGTGCTCTTCCCCGAGCCCGAGACGGTCGTGTAGTGCACGGTCGCGGTCAGGGTGCCGTTGTCGCTGCCGCCCGCGGTGTCCTTGCTCGTCGTGGTGTCGGCATAGCCGGGTCCCGCCGCGGTCATGACGAGCCCGCACGCGGCCGTGAGCGCTCCGGCCGCGGCGAGTGCGCGGCGGACACGTCCGGCGGTGGTCAGTCCTTGCATTGCAGGGAGCCCTCCTTCACGGTGATCCCTTGTGCCTGCCAGTACGGGTGCGCGACCGGGAGTTCGACGACGAGGATGTCGAAGAGCACGTAACTGCGGTCGCTTTCGCCGGTCACGTGCACTTTCCCGCCGACGACGTCCTTGCTGTAGATCTTCGACTGGTTGTCGCAGAGCCTGATCTCCACCGGGCTCTTCGAACCGCCCTTCGCGGAACTGCCGTTACCGAAGACGGGACGGTAAAAGCGGTCGGTTCCACTGAGTGTCTGTTTCCCGTCGACGTTGCGCTGCACGAAGTCGCGGGCATAGGCGAGCGCGTCGCCCGAGGCGTGCGCGAACAGCGGCGGGTCCTGCGCCGTCTGCTTGACGACGGCGTGGTCGATCGACTGGAGGTAGTTGGCCGCCGCGGTCAACGCGGCGTTCTGTGCGGGGTCCTTGGGCATCGTCCAGTCGAAGACGACCTTCACGTCCGCCGGCAGCGCGACCGCGGGATCCAGCTTCAGCGGCGCGCCCGGCTGCGAACCCGAGGCGGCCGTCGGCGACGCCGTGGTGGCCGCGGCCGACGTGCCGCCGGCCGCGGCCGGCGAGATCGTCGCGGAGTCACCGGAGCCGGAACCGCCGCCGCACGCCGCCAGCGCGCCGGCGGCAACCACCGCCACCGCGCAGACCGTTACCGCGCATCGCCCTCGCATCGTCCGGCTCCCCCGATCGCTGTGCTCCCAAGGGCACCGACCGGGCACGCCGAATACACGCACAGCCCAACTGGTCCCCGTATCCAGGCCAATCACGGTACCGACGGGCGCCGTGCCGCACGAGAGGTGTGATGTGCGGATTGGGTCACGGCCCTGTCTCGATGACAGAACTGTGACACGGCAATGACGTTTCGCGCGGGGTCCGGTGAAGACCGCGCGATAGCGTCAGGCGTCTTGTACGGGAGGAACTCCCGCAGCAGGACGCAGCACCGTCATCACCTATTCCAAGGGGGACCACAGGTGAAAACGCATGGCCGTCGTGGCTCCGGGCGCAGCAGCATGAGGGCGAAAGCCGTGGCAGTGGCCGCGGGCGCGCTCGCGCTGACGCTCGGCACGACAGTGGCGGCAAGCGCGAACGGCGGAACGGGGGCGCTCGCCGCCGGCAGCAACGCGACGCTGAACTCCGCACCGCAGCACGGCAGGACCGCCTTCTCCACCGCCGACACCGGCACGGCTGCCGCATCCAGCACCTGGATGTTCGGCATCGACGGCCGCGACTCGGGCGGCACTCTCTGGGACTACCCGCCGAAGACCAGCGGTGGCTGGGACACCAAGACGAGGTCGGGCACCGGACTGAAGAGCGCGACCGGGTTCTTCAAGATCAACTCGGCCAACACCGCGAAGGTGAACCTCTACATCCGCTTCGGCAGCCAGCTGCGCATGTACGGCTCCACGTCCGGCACCGGCACGGTCGTCGGCAACGGCTGGAACATCTACAACGCCTTCGTGACGCCCGGCAACATCGGCGGCGCCGCCTACCCCGACCTGCTCGCCCGGGACTCCGCGGGCGTGCTGTGGGAGTACCTGTCGTACAGCAACGGCAAGTTCGACAGCCGCGTCAGGGTCGGCGCCGGCTGGAACATCTACAAGGAGATCGCCGGCTACGGCGACCTCACCGGCGACGGCCACCCCGACATCCTCGCGCGGGACTCCGCGGGCATCCTGTGGATGTACAAGGGCACCGGCAACTACAAGGCGCCCTTCGTCGCCCGGGTCAAGGTCGGCGCCGGCTGGAACGGCTTCAACCGGATGCTGGGCCTCGGCGACAACAACGCCGACGGCAAGTACGACCTGGTCGCCCGCAGGAGCGACGGCGTGCTGTTCTTCTACCCCGGCACCGGCAAGGCGAGTTCGCCCTTCGGCGCGCGGCAGCAGATCGGCGCCGGCTGGAACGCCTTCAACTACCTGTTCTGACAGGTGTTCTGACCGCTGTTCCGGCACCGCCGGTGACCGGCAGGTGAGCTGACGCACAAGGCCCGGAGGCGCTCTGCGCCCCCGGGCCTTCGTGCCGCCTGCTGCCGCCGTTACAGCTCGCCGCGGCGGGTGAGCTGGGTGAAGGACAGCCAGCCGGGCAGCACCGGCAGCCAGAAGGTCAGCAGCCGGAAGAAGAGCACCGCAGGGGTCGCCACCTCCTTGGGCAGGCCCGCCGCGATCAGACCACCGGTCAGCGCCAGTTCGACCGCGCCGACACCGCCGGGCGTCGGGGCGGCGGAGCCCAGCGCGTTGCCCGCCAGGAAGACCACCGCGACGGCCGCGTAGCTCAGGTGCCCGCCGAAGGCCCGTACGCAGCCGTCCAGGCAGATCACGAAGGTCACCGTGACCATCAGCGTGCCGCCGATGCCGGTGGCGAGCTTGCCGGGGCGCTGCAGCACGTCCAGCATGCGCGGCACGACACCGGCGAACAGCGCCCGCACCCGGGTCGAGACGAACTTCCGCAGCGCCGGCACCGCGGTGACCACCAGCACCAGCACACCGGCCGTCAGCAGGCCCGCCATGACCGTACGCGACGGCGACAGCGACGGCGTCTTCTCCGTACCGGTGATGAAGCCGAAGGTCATCAGCAGCAGGACGTGCATGCCGAGGCCCACCAGCTGCGAGGCGCCGACACTGGCCACCGCCAGGCCCGGGCGCACCCCGGCCTTCTGCAGATAGCGCGTGTTCAGCGCGACCCCGCCGACCGCGGCCGGCGCCACCAGCTTCACGAACGAGCCGGCGATCTGCGCCTGCACCGTCCGCAGCAGCGACAGCCGCTCCGGTACGAAACCGGCCAGCGCGCAGGCCGCGGCCACGTAGCTCGCCGCGGAGCCGGCCACCGCGATCGCCGCCCAGCGCCAGTCCGCGTTGGCGATGGCATGCCCGATCGGCACGGAACTGAGCTGGGACAGCAGGAAGTACGCGGCAAAGGCGCCGGCGATCACCGTGATCAGGGTGCGCGGCTTGATCCGCTCCAGGCGCACCGGCTCGACCGGGGCCTGCGGGCGGATCAGCAGCACCTGCTGCCTGATCCGGGACAGCAGGTCCTCCTCGCGGGCCTCCTCCAGCGCGTCCTCTATGGCCCGCTTCTCCGCCTTGCGCTCGGCCTTGGAGACCGCCTTGTCCTCGCCCTTGCCCTCCGCGGCCCCCACCTCCTCGGCGCCGGAGCCGCCGTGCGCCGCCCTGCGGGCCGCCGCGTCCTGCGCCCGCTTCAGCTCGCGGGCCTCCTTCTCCGCGGCCGAGGCGGCGAGCACCGCCTCGCGCTCGCGCTGGGCGCGCTCCCTGGCCAGCTGCTTGAGCTGTGCGCGGGTCGCACGGCTGAGCGCGATCGGCTGGAGCAGCGGCAGCGAGGTGGCCACCGCGTCGGGGCCGAGGACCGCCACCGCGGACGCCACCGCCCGCTCCGGGCCGACCCGCAGCGCCATCGTCGTCAGCAGCTGCGCCACGTCCATCCGCAGCACGATGTCGCCCGCCGCGATCTCGCCGCCGCGCAGGTCGGTCAGGAACACCCGGCCGGAGCGGTCCACCAGCAGCGACTCGCCGACCAGCCGCCGGTGCGCGATCCGCCGCGACTGCAGCGCCCGCACCTGCGTCCAGGCCTCGCGCAGCAGGGTGTCGGTGATCTCCTCGTCGGCCAGCGCGTCCAGCCGGCGCCCGCCGATGTGCTCGTAGACCAGCATCACCGCGTCGGGACCCAGCTCCGAGGTCGCGATGAGCTTCGGTGCGTTGGCGCCGGCGGCGATGGCCGCGTAGGCGAGCAGCGCCTCCTGCTCCAGCGCCTGGCGCAGCGACAGCAGCGAGCGCCGCTGCGTGATGCCGCCGACCAGCGACAGCCGCCGCCACGCCCGGTAGAAGAAGCCGTGCGCCTGCTGCTCGCGGTCCACCACCGTCACGTCCAGCGGCGGGCCGTCCTCCAGCGTGACCAGGTAGCCGCGCCCGCGGTCGGAGTCCGCGGTCTCAGGCCCGTCCTCCTGGACCCGGCGCGCGGTCTGCGGGCTGAAACCGACCCGGCGCAGCCCGGCCAGCAGCTGCCGCCCGGTCGGCCGCACGTTCGGCGAGCCGACCGCGTAGACCGTGCCGTAGGCGACCGTCCAGCCGATCAGCACGGTCACCGCGATCGAGAACGGCGTCGTGTAGCCGCCGACCAGCACAGCGAAGGCGTCGAGCAGCAGCACGAACCACAGCGCCACCCGCCAGCGCGGGCGCCGCGCCATGCCGACCGCCGTGACGTACGCGATGACCGGCGCCAGGTAGCCGTGCACGGGGTCGGTCATGCCCGTGCCGGACGGCGCGTCGTGGGTCAGCGCCTCGCGGATCGGGCCGGGCGCGGAGTTGGTCACCCACAGGTCGGTGGCCAGGGCCGTGCCGTGCGCCAGGACCGCGGCGAGCACGCCGTCGGCGATCCGCAGCCCGTCCCGTTTGGCCAGCCGCTCGATCGCGAAGGCCACCGGCACGATCAGCACCGCGATGCTCGCGGTCAGCCCGGCGAACGACGCGAGCGCGTCCGGCGCGTGGTCGGTGCCCTTGGTGATGTCGGTTTCCAGGCCGGTCGTCGTCGCGTGCGCGAAGCCCGCGACGGCCAGCACGACCGCGATGCCCAGCAGCCCGAACAGGAACCGCATCAGGTCGGCGGGCCGGTGCACGCGGGCAGCGAGCAGCGGTTCGTCGACGGCGACGGGGGTGGGGGTCGGGCCGGGTTCCGGGACCACGGTGTGGGTGTGGGGGGCGTCGCCCCCGGCGCCGCCTTCCGCCGGCTTGCCGGCGGTGCCGGTGTCCTTGCCGGTGTCCGTGCCCTTGCCGGTGTCCGCGCCCGTGTCTTTGCCCGTGCGGTCTGCGCCGTTCCTGCCGCCGTTTCCGGTGCCGTCTCCTGCGGAGCCCCCGGTGCCGTTCGCGCGGCCGTTCGCGCCGTTCTTCGCGCCGTCGGCGCCGCTCATTGCGTCGCCCCTGCCGTCGGCGCTGCCATTTGTGCCGCCTTCGCCGCGGGCGGTGCGGTCCTGGTCGGAGCCGCCGCCGGGTGCGGGCAGCGCTTTACGGGCGCGGGAGGGCACCCCTGCCTCCTCCGCGCCCGGCTGATCCGCCTCGGTCTCTTCTTGATCTCGTATCACCAGTCACCGCCGGGACGATGGTGGCACGAGCACCGTACGTATCGCACCGGAACCCCCCGGTGTCGGTGGTCTGGGGCAGGATGGGGCGAATGAGCGAGGAAGACGACCCCGGCGCCCCCGGCGACTACGCCGAACGGGTACTCGACACCGTGGACCTGATCCCCGCCGGGCGGGTGATGAGCTACGGCGACATCGCGGAATGGCTCGGCGAGGGCGGCCCCCGGCAGGTCGGCCGGGTGCTCGCGCTGTACGGCAGCGGGGTGCCGTGGTGGCGGGTGGTGCGGGCCGACGGGGTCCTGCTGCCCGGCCACGAACTGCGCGCGATCGACGCCTACCGCGCCGAGGGCACACCGCTGCGGAGTGCGGGACCCGCGAGCGAGGGCCACATACCGCGGGTCGACATGCGCCGGGCTCGCTGGGACGGGCGCACGCCGGGCGCAGACGGCTGAGGGCCGGAAGCTCATGCCTCCCAGCTTCCGCCATCCGGGGCTCGTGCACGGCATCGGCGCCCCGAACGGGGTGTCCGGCGTGTCCCGCCGGGCCTGCGGCTCCCGCGGGTCCACGGGTCGCCTGCGGCGGGCGTGCCGCACGGCGTAGCGTCGGGCGCACCGCGAGCAGGGCCGCACCCGGGCACCCCGGCCCGGACCCCGGACCTGCTCCCCGACCTGCTCCCGGAGGGACCCGCCTCCGCAACCGCACCACCGCTCAAGCCTCCGACGAACCGGCGAACCACGTGATCCTGTCTCCCCCTCCCGCCCCCGCGGCCTCCGCGGCCACCGGCTACCGGCTGCTGCGCACACCGCCCGCGACGGTACGGCCCCCTGTGCTGGACGCGGCACAGCGAGCGGTGGTTGAGCACGGGGACGGGCCGCTGCTGGTGCTCGCCGGGCCCGGCACCGGCAAGACCACGACGCTGGTCGAGTCGGTGCTCGCCCGGGTGCGGGCGGGCACCGCACCCGAGAAGGTGCTGGTCCTCACCTTCAGCCGCAGGGCCGCGGTCGACCTGCGCGACCGGATGGCCGCGCGCGGCCTCGGCGGGCTCACCGCCGCCACCTTCCACTCCTTCTGCTACGCCCTGGTCCGCGAGCAGCAGAGCGCCGAGGACTTCCAGGAGCCGGTCAGGCTGCTGTCAGGCCCCGAGCAGGACCTGCTGGTGCGCGAGCTGCTCGCGGGGCAGCGGCAGCTGGAGAAGGAGGGCCGCGGCAAGGCGGGCTGGCCGGACGACCTGCGGGCCGCGCTCACCACCAGGGGCTTCGCCGACGAGGTGCGGGCCGTGCTGGCCCGCACCCGCGAACTGGGCCTCGGACCTGCCGCGCTCGCCGGTTTCGCCGACCGTCTGGGGCGGCCCGACTGGAAGGCGGCGGCCGCCTTCCTCGACGAGTACCTGGACGTCACCGAGCTGGGCGGGCTCGTCGACTACACCGAGCTGGTGCACCGGGCGGTGCAGCTCGCCCGCAGGCCCGAGGTCCACCGCGAGCTGAGCCGGCGCTACGACGCGGTGTACGTCGACGAGTACCAGGACACCGACCCGGCGCAGGTGCGGCTGCTGCGGGCGCTGGCAGGGCAGGGCCGCAGGCTGGTCGCGTTCGGCGACCCCGACCAGTCCGTCTACGCCTTCCGCGGCGCCGACATCAACGGCATCCTCGGCTTCCCCGAGCAGTTCCCGCGGCGCGACGGCAGGCCCGCGGACGTCCGCGTCCTGGGTGTCTCGCGGCGGGCCAGGGGCGGGCTGCTGGCCGCCACCCGCCAGCTCACCACCCGCATGCCCGTGCCCCGGCTCCCGGCTGCGGCGGTACGCGCCCACCGCGCCCTGACGGCGCACGCACCGGGCGGCGCCGTCGCCGTCCGCACCTACCCGAGCCCGGGCGCCGAGGTCGAGTCCATCGCCGACACCCTGCGCCGGGCGCACCTGGAGGACGGCTACCCCTGGCACACGATGGCGGTCCTCACCCGCTCCTCCGCCGCCCTCGCCCCCCTCCGCCGCGCCCTGACCTCCGCGGGCGTCCCCGTCGACCTCCCCCCTTCGGCCCCCCCCCCCCCCCCCCACCCCACCCCCCCCCCCCCCCCCCCCCCCCCCCCCCCCCCCCCCCCCCCCCCCCCCCCCCCCCCC
>NZ_JAFFIX010000048.1 GCF_016916835.1 Actinacidiphila bryophytorum
CCGGAGTGGCCGGCCGAGGGACGAGGCTGTCCGCGCAGGGCGCGAGGAGGAGGACCGAGCGACGGCGCCCGGGGGCCTGAGCCCCCGGGTCATGTGCTGGCGCGCTCTTCCATCGCCAGCGCCCCCGACGCGTACTTCGGCAGCGCGTACACCCACCGCCCGTAGATGACGTACGCGACCGCGTAGGCGATGGCCAGGCACAGCGCACCGCCGACCGCGTCCATCCAGAAGTGGTTGCCGGTCGAGATGATCACCAAGAGGGTCGCCACCGGGTAGAGCGCCCCGAGGATGCGCGCCCACAGCGGTTTGGCCAGCGTCACGATGGTGATGCCGCACCACAGCGACCAGCCGATGTGCATCGACGGCATGGCCGCGTACTGGTTGGACACCTGCGCCAGGTCGCCCTGCGACAAAGAACCCCAGGTGTGGTGCACCATCACCGTGTCGACGAAGCCGCCGCCGGTCATCAGCCGGGGCGGCGCCAGCGGATACGCCCAGAACCCGATGAGCGCCAGCCACGTCGTCATGAAGACCACCAGCCGGGCCGGTCCGTAGCGGCCGGGGTGGGCGACGTAGAGCCATATCAACACGCCCACCGTGACGATGAAGTGCAGTGTGGCGTAGTAGTAGTTCATCCCCACGATCAGCCACGTCACGGAGTTCACGCCGTGGTTGATGCTGCGCTCGACGGCGAGGCCGAGGTGGTGCTCGAGTGCCCAGATCGCGTCGGCGTGCCGCAGCGCGGTCGTCTGCTGCTGCGGCACCGCGTTCCTGATCTGCGAGTACAGGTAGTAGCTGACGCCGATCAGCAGGATCTCGAACCAGAGCCTGGGGTGACGGGGGGTGCGCACTTTCTCCATGAGCGTGTGGAACGGTCCCGCTCGGCCTGTGCTGTCCGCTCCGCCGGACACATGCGAACCCGTGGAGCGCTGCGGTGCGGCGGAACGGCCATCTGTCGTGTTCGCGGTCTTCGCAGTCGGTTCCCCCATAGGGGACCAGTCTGCCAGATGTGTCCCGTGATGCGGATCAGCCGCAGGTCGGATCGTGGGCCGTACGGGTGGTCTTCTGGGAAGTTGTCTGCTGCCCGGTGGGCTGGGCCGGCAGCGGCGCGTTCTGCCCGGTGGGGCCGGCCGCGGTGGACCCGCGGACGACCAGCTCGGGCAGGAAGACGAACTCGCTGTGCGGGGCCGGGGTGCCGCCGACCTCCTCCAGCAGCGCGTTGACGGCGGCCTGGCCCATCGCGGTCACCGGCTGCCTGATGGTGGTCAGCGGCGGGTCGGTGAAGGCGATCAGCGGCGAGTCGTCGAAGCCGACCACGGACACGTCGTCCGGCACCGACAGGCCCAGCTGCCTGGCCGCCCTGATCGCGCCGAGCGCCATCATGTCGGAGGCGCACACCACGGCCGTGCAGCCGTCCGCTATCAGCGCGGAGGCGGCCGCCTGGCCGCCCTCCAGGGTGAACAGCGAGTGCTGCACCAGCTCCAGCGCCTCGTCCTCGGCCATGCCCAGCACCTCGGACATCGACGTCACGAAACCCTCGATCTTCCGGCGCACCGGGACGAAACGCTTCTGCCCGACCGCGAGGCCGATCCTGCGGTGCCCCAGCGCCGCCAGGTGCGTCACGGCCAGCCGCATCGCACCCCGGTCGTCGGGCGACACGAAGGGCGCGTTGACCTTCTCGGTGAAGCCGTTGATCAGCACGAACGGCACGCCCTGGCCCTGCAGCCTGGCGTAGCGCTCCATGTCGGCGGTGCAGTCGGCGTGCAGCCCCGAGACGAAGATGATCCCGGCCACCCCCCGCTCGACCAGCATCTCCACCAGCTCGTCCTCGGTGGAGCCGCCGGGCGTCTGGGTGGCCAGCACCGGCGTGTAGCCCTGCCGGGTCAGCGCCTGCCCGATGATCTGCGCGAAGGCCGGGAAGATCGGGTTGTCCAGCTCGGGCGTGATCAGCCCCACCAGGCCCGCGCTGCGCTGCCGCAGCCGGACCGGGCGCTCGTACCCCAGCAGGTCGAGCGCGGCCAGCACTGATTCGCGGGTGGTGGCGGAAACACCGGGTTTGCCGTTGAGCACCCGGCTGACCGTCGCTTCGCTGACCCCCGCCTGGGCTGCGATGTCAGCGAGCCGCGCGGTCACAGCACCGGATGCTATTGGACGGAATGCCACCACGTCAGATCGCCCACCAAATTGCCGTGTCCGCGGCGATAGTGACCTCAATGCCGTCAACCGGGTCCGGCGAACCGCCCGCGGCGGGCACCGCGGCCGGCGGCTGCGCCGCGCTGGACAGCAGCGGCCGGCCGCCCGGCACCGTCAGCACCACGGGCTCGGCGGTCAGGTTGACCAGGCACAGGAAGCCGTCGCCCGCGCCGTCCCTGCGGAAGGCCAGCACCCCTTCCGGGGCGTCCAGCCACTGCACGGACCGGCCCGCGCCCAGCGCCGGCAGCTCCCGGCGCAGCGCCAGCGCCGACCGGTACAGCTCCAGGGTGGAGGCCGGGTCGCCGGTCTGGGCCGCGACGCTCAGCTGCGCCCAGCTGGCCGGCTGCGGCAGCCAGCTGCCGCCGCCCTCGGGGCCGAAGCCGTACGGCGGCTCCGTGCCCGACCAGGGGATCGGCACCCGGCAGCCGTCGCGGAAGCCGTCCTGCCCGGCGGCGCGGAAGAACGACGGGTCCTGGCGCACCTCGTCCGGCAGGTCGGTGACGTCCGGCAGGCCAAGCTCCTCGCCCTGGTAGAGGTAGGCGGACCCGGGCAGTGCCAGCATCAGCAAGGTGGCCGCCCGCGCCCTGCGCAGACCCAGCTCCCGGTCGCCGGCCTCACGCAGCTGCGTACCCCCGTGCGGATTCGCGAAGCGGGTGGCGTGCCGGGTCACGTCGTGGTTGGACAGCACCCAGGTCGCGGGGGCGCCGACCGCGCCCATCGCGGCCAGCGACTTGTCGATGACCTTGTGCAGCGCCGCCGCGTCCCACGGGGTGGCCAGGTACTCGAAGTTGAAGGCCTGGTGCAGCTCGTCGGGCCGCAGGTAGAGCGCGGCCCGCTCGATGGTGGGCGTCCACGCCTCGGCGACCCCGATGCGCTCGCCCGGGTACTCGTCGAGGATGCGCCGCCAGCCGCGGTAGATCTCGTGCACACCGTCCTGGTCGAAGTACGGCATGGGCGCGCTGCCCAGCAGCGCCAGCTGCTCGCTGTGGCCGATGTCGGGCAGGCCCGCCGCCTTGACCAGGCCGTGGGCCACGTCGATGCGGAAGCCGTCGGTGCCCAGGTCCAGCCAGAAGCGCAGCACCGAGCGGAACTCCTCGTGTACCGCCGGGTGGTCCCAGTTGAAGTCCGGCTGCTCGGGCGCGAAGAGGTGCAGATACCACTGGCCGGGCGTGCCGTCCGGCTCGGTGGTCCGCGTCCAGGCCGGGCCGCCGAAGATGGACTCCCAGTCGTTGGGCGGCAGTTCGCCGTGCGCGCCCTTGCCCGCCCGGAAGTGGAAGCGGTCCCGCAGCGCGGAGCCGGGGCCTTCGCGCAGCGCCTGCTTGAACCACTCGTGCTGGTCCGAGCAGTGGTTGGGCACCAGGTCGACGATGACCCGCAGGCCCAGCGCGTGTGCGGTGCGCACCAGGTCGTCGGCGTCGTTGAGGTCGCCGAACATCGGGTCGACCTCGCGGTAGTCGGCCACGTCGTAGCCGGCGTCGGCCTGCGGTGAGGCGTAGAAGGGCGACAGCCACACCGCGTCGACCCCGAGGTCCCGCAGGTAGGGCAGCCGGGCCGTGACGCCGGGCAGGTCGCCCATGCCGTCGCCGTTCCCGTCGGCGAAGCTGCGCGGGTACACCTGGTAGATGACCGCGTCGCGCCACCAGTCTCTGGCGCTTGCGTCGGCAGCGGGAGCGGCGGCGGAGCGGGGCGCGTCGGAGAGGTGCTGGCTCATGGATTCCCTTACCGGGTACGGGGATCGACAGGTTGGCATGCGTGGGTGCGGCGGGGCGGCGGTCAGCCCTTGGTGCCGCCGGCCGTCAGGCCGGTCACCAGGTGGCGCTGGACGAGCAGGAAGACGATCGTCGCGGGTATCGCGATCAGCACCGAGGCGGCGGTCATGCTGCCCCAGTCGGCGCGCTGGTCGGAGGCGAAGGTGCGGATGCCGGCCGCCAGCGTGGAGTGGTCGCGGCCCATGAACTGCGCCGCGTAGGCGACTTCGCCCCAGGCGGTCAGGAAGCTGTAGAAGGCGGTGACGGCCAGGCCCGGGCGGGCCAGCGGCACGATCAGCCGCCAGAAGGTGCCGAAGGGGGTCAGCCCGTCGACCCGGCCGGCCTCGTCGATGTCCCGCGGGATGGTGTCGAAGTAGCCCTTGAGCATCCAGGCGCAGAAGGGCACCGCGATGGTGCAGTACACCAGGACCAGGCCGAGGTAGGTGTCGATGAGGTCCAGCTGCGCCAGCAGGTTGTACAGCGGCACGATCAGCACCGCCATCGGGAACATCTGGGTGACCAGGAAGGTCCACATCAGCGACTTGTGGCCGGGGAACTTCATCCGGGAGATCGCGTAGCCCGCGCTGGCGGAGATCAGCACGCCGAGCACGGTGGTCGCGCCGGCCACGATCACCGAGTTGAGGAACCACTTGGGGAAGCTGGTGTGCAGCAGCACGAAGCGGTAGTTGCCCAGGCCCAGGTGCTTGAGGACCTCGTGCGGCTGCTGCCAGGAGGTGCTGGGGCCCAGCGAGATGAACAGGATCCACAGCACGGGGAAGACGGCGATGGCGCTCGCGGTGATCAGGGCGGCGTGCAGCGCGATCGACGCGCCGCGGCTGCGCTCGTTCCGGCCGCGGTGGGTGGTGGCAGTCATGGTGATCCGGCTCCTAGGCCTGCTCGGACTTCAGCTGGCGGCGGTAGAAGGTGGAGAAGGCCACGAGGATGAGGAGGATGACGATCCCGTAGGTGGCGGCGCCGGAATAATCGGACACTCCGGTGAACGCCTTCTCGTACGCGTACGTCACCAGGATGTCGGTGTCGCCCGTGGTGTTGTTGCCCAGCAGCAGGTAGATGATCGCGAACATGTTGAACGTCCAGACCGTGCTGAGCAGCACCACCGTGCTGGTGACCGGGCGCAGCCCGGGCACGGTGACGTTGGCGAACCGCTGCCAGGGCGAGGCGCCGTCCATCTCGGCGGCCTCGTACAGCTCGCCGGGTATCGACTGCAGGCCGCCGAGCAGGGCGACCATCATGAAGGGCACGCCGACCCAGATGTTCACCATGATCACCGCGATCTTCTGCGACAGCGGTGTGCCGAGCCAGTCCTGCGCGGGCAGCCCGAAGCTGGTGATGATGTCGTTGAAGACGCCGTACTGCGAGTTGAGCATCAGCCGCCAGGCGAACACGCCGATGAAGGCCGGCACGGCCCAGGGGAGGATCAGGCAGAGCCGGTAGAACAGCCGGAAGCGCACCTTGCGGTTGAGCAGCATCGCCATCGCCAGCCCGATGGCGTACGTGATCGCGACGCAGCAGACCGTCCAGACGATCGTCCACTCCAGGCGCGGGTAGAAGTCGCCGTCCTTGCCCGACAGCACCTGCCAGTAGTTGTGCAGGCCGACCCAGTGGTAGCTGGCGCCGATGTGGACCGGGCCGATGTCCTTGGCGACGTTGGTCTCGTTGGCGTTGGTCAGCGACAGGTAGGTGCCGTAGCCGAGCGGGTAGAACACCAGGACGGCCAGCACGATCACGACCGGGGCGACCATCGCCCAGGCGTACCAGTGCCGGTCCCAGGAACGCCTGATCGTGCTCGTCAGGCCGGGCCGCGGCTCGCGCGGCGGGCGGGCGGCCGTGCCCGGGGCGGGCTCGTCCATGGTGGCGGTGGTCATCGCTCCTCGGCTCTTTCGTCGGTGGTGGGGGAAACCGGACCGGCCGGCCGGGCGCGTGGGCCCCGTTCGCGTCAGGGCGAAGGGGCCCCGGCCGGCCGGTCCGGAGTCGGGGGGCCGGCTACTGCACGGTGTAGCCGGGCAGCAGCTTGCCGAACTCCTTGGCCGCGGCGTCCAGGCCGTCCTTGACCGAGGACTTGCCCTGCAGGATCTTGATGTACTCCTGCTGCAGCGGCGTGAACAGGCTGCCCACCTGCGGCAGCGCGACCCGCGGACGGGCGGTGTCCATGATCGGCTTGAACCCGGCGATGGTCTGGTTCTTGAGCACCTCGGCGGTGTAGGCGGAGGTCCTGGTCGGCAGCGTGCCGTTCTTCAGCGCGATCTGCTGCTGGCTGGCCGAGGAGGTCATGAACTGCGTGAACAGGTAGGCCGCGTCCAGGTTCTTGGAGCCCTGGTAGACCGCCAGGTCGTGGCCGCCGGTCGGGGCCAGCGCCTTGCCGGTGGAGCCGGCCGGCACCGGCGCGTAGCCGAGGTTGGCCTCCTTGCCCTGGAAGGCGGACCCGGTCAGGTCGTCGCCCACCGACCACGGCCCCTGGATCAGCATGGCGACCTTGCCGGTCTTGAACGAGGTCTGCATGTTGTCGTACGCGCTGGCGAAGTCGACCTTGAGCGAGGACGTGTCGTAGACCTTCTTCGCCTCGGTGACCGCCTTGACGGCCTCCGGCGAGTTGATCGTGACCTTCTTGCCCGCCGGGTCGGCCAGGTCGGCGCCCTCGCCGAACAGCAGCGGGAACAGGAAGTACGAGTCGGGGTTGACGTACGTGCCTGCGACGCCGGGAACCTTGGCCTTGATGGTCGCGGAGTCGGCGATCAGCTCGTCCCAGGTGGCCGGGGGAGCGGTGATCCCGGCCTTGGCGAAGATGTCCTTGTTGTAGAGCAGGCCGAGGGTGTCGGTCACCGACGGCACGCCGTAGGTCTTGCCCTCGTACTTGGTGGTGTTCATCGGCCCGGCCACGAAGTCCTGCGTGTCGGACAGCGCCGCGGTGCCGTCCAGCGGGGCGATGTAGTGCAGCGAGGCGTACTCGGGGATCAGCCCGACGTCGGTGCGCACCACGTCGGGGGCGCCCTTGCCGCTCTGCGCGGCCGCCTTGAACTTCTGCTCCACGGTGGTGAAGTCGACGTTCTGGTAGTTCACCTTGATGTTGGGGTACTTCGCCTCGAAGTCCTTGATCAGGGCCTGGTAGGTCGGGGCCTCGTTCTTGGCGTCCGAGGTGTCCCAGTAGGTGATCGTCCCGGAGACCGCGGCAGGGTCCTTGGCCGCCGTCCCCTTGTCGCTCTTGTCGTCGCTACCACTACCGCCACAGGCGGTGACCCCGAGAACGATGGCCGCGGCCATCGCCACGGCGGATATGCCGCGTCGCATACCTGACTCCTTGATGAGGGAAGTGCCCGTTCGCCCTGGCCAGGCTGGGTGCCGGCCGCTGTCGTCCCTGCTGGGCCGCTCGGGCTGGGGAGGAACGTAACAGCGATGCAATGCTTTGCGAAAGAGGCTGCAAGAAAGTTTCGGCAAGATCCTTCATCCGTGATGCGCGCGTTACCCGGGCGTGTCCACCAGGTGTCCTACCCCTCGGGACGCCTGGTGGCAGCCGGGACCCGGATCGGCACCAGGACCGGAAAGTCGTTGCAGAGCCTTGCTGCAACGGCCCCCGGGGGGATAGCTTCCCGCTCAGCTCCGGCACCGACGCCGCGGCTGCGACCGGTTCATGCGCGTGGACCCGGGCGCGAGGCTGTCCCCAGCAAGGAGAACCGCCCGTGGCCCTGGAGTTCAGGCTGCCCGCCCGCCGGTTGCGACGAGTCGCCGCCGCCACCGCCTTCACGGCGCTGGCCGCATTCGTCCAACCGGCCTACGCCCACGGCTCGCCGCAGCCGCCGGCCCCGCCGTCCGACAAGGCGCTCGCCGGGCAGGCCGCCCGGCACGACGACACGCGCGAGCAGTTCTACTTCGTGATGCCCGACCGCTTCGCCGACGGCGACAAGGCCAACGACACGGGCGGCCTCACCGGCAGCCGGCTCAGCACCGGCTACGACCCCACCGACAAGGGCTTCTACCAGGGCGGCGACCTCAAGGGCCTCACACAGAAGCTGGACTACATCAAGGGCCTGGGCACCACCGCCATCTGGATGGCGCCGATCTTCAAGAACCAGCCCGTGCAGGGCACGGGAGCCGACGCGTCGGCCGGCTACCACGGCTACTGGATCACCGACTTCACCCGGGTGGACCCGCACTTCGGCACCAACGACGACCTGAAGAAGCTGATATCGGCCGCCCACGCCAAGGGCATGAAGATCTTCTTCGACGTCATCACCAACCACACCGCCGACGTCATCGGCAACACCGACAACACCTACAGCTACCTGTCCAAGGGCGCCTTCCCCTACCTGTCGGCCGACGGCACCCCCTTCGACGACGACACCTACGCCGCCGGCGGCCAGGGCTTCCCCAAGGTCACCGCAGCGTCCTTCCCGCGCACCCCGACCGTGCCCGCGGACAAGAAGAACGCCAAGGTCCCGGCCTGGCTCAACGACCCGGCGATGTACCACAACCGCGGCGACTCCACCTTCGCCGGCGAGAGCGCCGACCAGGGCGACTTCAGCGGCCTCGACGACCTGTGGACGCAGCGGCCCGAGGTCGTGCACGGCATGGAGCAGATCTACGAGAAGTGGGTCGAGGACTTCGCGATCGACGGCTTCCGCATCGACACCGTCAAGAACGTCGACCTGCCCTTCTGGACCCAGTGGGCCACCGCCCTGGACGCCTACGCGGCACAGCACGGCCGGAAGAACTTCTTCATGTTCGGCGAGACCTACGACGCCGACCCCGCCGTCACCTCCCCGTACGTCACCCAGGGCCGGCTGGACGCGACCCTCGACTTCCCCTTCCAGGACGCCGCCCGCAGCTTCGCCTCCCAGGGCGCCCCGCCGAGCAAGCTCGCCGGGGTCTACGGGCAGGACTACCGCTACACCACCGACAAGGCCAACGCGTACGAGCAGGTCACCTTCCTCGGCAACCACGACATGGGCCGCATCGGCAGCTTCCTCGCCCAGGACAACCCGGGCGCCAGCGACGCGGAACTGCTCAGGCGCGACGAGCTGGCCAACGCCGTGATGTTCCTCGGCCGCGGGAACCCCGTCGTCTACTACGGCGACGAGCAGGGCTTCACCGGCGCCCCCGGCGGCGACAAGAACGCCCGGCAGACGATGTTCGCCTCGAAGGTCGCCGACTACCTCGACGACGACGAGATCGGCACCGACCGCACCGCCGCCTCCGACGCCTACGACCCGCAGCACCCCCTCTACCGGGCGATCGCCGCACTGTCCCGGCTCACCAAGGACCACCCGGCGCTCCGCGACGGCGTCCAGACCGAGCGCTACACCGCCCCCGGCACCGGCCCCGGCGTCTACGCGTACTCCCGCACCGACGCCGCCAGCCGCGACGACTACCTCGTCGCCGTCAACAACGCCACCACCGCGCAGACCGTGACCGTGCCCACCGGCAATGCCGCGGGCGCCGCCTACCGGGGCATCTACGGCACCACGGCCACCGCGGCGACCGCCGCCGACGGCACCCTCACCCTGACCGTGCCGCCGCTGCAGGCCGTCGTCCTGCACGCGGCCAAGCCGCTTCCCGCGCCCGCCACGGCGCCGCAGCTGACGCTGACCGCACCCGCGGCCGGCGCGACCGGCACCGTCGAGATCAGCGCGGACGTCACCGGCGGCGGCCTGAACCGGGTCGTCTTCGCCGCCCAGACCGGCAACGCCCCCTGGAAGGTGCTCGGCTCCGCCGACCACGCCCCCTACAAGGTCACGCAGGCCCTCGACCCGAAGACCGCGCCTGGCACCCCCGTGCGCTACAAGGCCGTCGTGGTCTCCGGCACCGGACGCACCGCCTCGGCGACCGCCGCCACCGTGACCGGCACGGCCCCGGTGACCGCCCCGCCCACCGCGGTCAGCCACGACTACGCGATCGTGCACTACAAGCGGACCGACAGCGACTACGCCGACTGGGGCCTGTACACCTGGGGGGACATCGCCGACGGCGAGGCGACCACCTGGCCCGCGGGCCACCCCTTCACCGGACGCGACGCCTACGGCGCCTTCGCCTACGTGAAGCTCAAGCCGGGCGCGTCCAGCGTCGGATTCATCGTCGTCGACAAGAACGGCGTCAAGGACACCGACGGCGACCGCACCATCGACCTCACCACGAGCGGCGAGGTCTGGGTCACCCAGGGCAGCCCGGCCGTCGCCACCAGCGCCCCCGACGGCGCCTACCCGCCGCAGGACACCGCCAAGGCCGTCCTGCACTACCACCGGGCCGACTCCGACTACACCGGCTGGGGCCTGCACGTCTGGAACGGCGCCGCGAACCCCACCGACTGGACCGCGCCGCTGCAGCCCGCCCGCGTCGACTCCTACGGAGCCGTCTACGAGGTGCCGCTCGCCGCTGGGGCCACCTCGCTCAGCTACATCCTGCACAACGGCGACACCAAGGACCTGCCCAGCGACCAGTCGCTCGACCTGACCGGCACCGGCCACGAGGTGTGGCTGCTCGACGGCACCCCCGCCTACCTGCTGCCGCAGCCGCAGGGCAGCGGCGCCGACCTGGACCTCGGCAAGGCGCAGGCCCAGTGGATCGACCGCGACACCGTCGCCTGGCAGACCAGCGCACCCTCCGCCTCCCAGCAGCTCGTCTACGCCCCCGACGGCGGCATCGCCGTCAAGGACGGAGCCCTGACCAGCGAGGGCCACTGGCTGCGGCTGCAGAAGGTCGCAGGCGGCCTCACCGACGCGCAGCTCGCCAGGTTCCCGCAGCTGAAGGGCTACTCCGCCTTCACCGTCGACCCGCGCGACCGCAGCCGCGTCCAGGACGCGCTGCGCGGGCAGCTCATCGCCACCCAGCGCGCGGCCAACGGGGCGTTGTCGGCGGCGACCGGTGTGCAGACGCAGGGCGTGCTGGACGACCTGTACGCGGCGGCCGCGCAAAAGGCCGTGCTCGGCCTGGTGTTCAGCCACGGCAAGCCCACCCTGTCGCTGTGGGCGCCCACCGCCCACAAGGTCGCCGTCGAGATCGGCGGCCGCACCGTCCCGATGAAGGAGAACCCGGCCAGCGGCGTCTGGTCCGTCACCGGCACCCCCGCATGGACCGGGAAGCCCTACCTCTACGACGTGACCGTCTGGGCGCCCAGCGTGCAGAAACTCGTCGTCAACAAGGTCACCGACCCCTACTCGGTCGCGCTCACCGCCGACTCGAAGCAGAGCCTGCTGGTGAACCTCGACGACCCCGAACTCGCCCCCAAGGGCTGGGCCGGCGAGCACAAGCCCGCCGCCGTCCCGATGAGCCAGGCCCAGATCCAGGAGCTGCACGTCCGCGACTTCTCCGTCGCCGACACCACCGTCCCGGCCGCCGACCGCGGCAAATACGCCGCCTTCACCGACAGCTCCTCGGCCGGCATGACCCACCTGCGCGACCTCGCGAAGGCAGGCGTCAACTACGTGCACCTGCTACCCGTCTTCGACTTCGCGACCGTGCCGGAGAAGCCCGCGGACCAGACCGCACCGGACTGCGACCTGGCCTCCTACGGCCCCGCAAGTGACAAGCAGCAGGCCTGCGTCACCGCCCAGCAGGCCACCGACGCCTACAACTGGGGCTACGACCCCTACCACTACACCGTGCCCGAGGGCTCCTACGCCAAGAACCCCGACGGCACCGAACGCACCGTCGAATTCCGGCAGATGGTGCAGGGACTGAACACCGCCGGGCTGCGGGTCGTCATGGACGTGGTCTACAACCACACCTCCGCCGCGGGCCAGGCCGACACCTCCGTCCTCGACAAGATCGTGCCCGGCTACTACCAGCGCCTCATGCCCGACGGGTCGGTCGCCACCTCCACCTGCTGCGCGGGCACCGCCCCCGAGAACGCCATGATGGGCAAGCTCGTCGTGGACTCCGTCGTCACCTGGGCCAAGGAGTACAAGGTCGACGGCTTCCGCTTCGACCTCATGGGCCACCACCCCAAGGCCAACATCCTCGCCGTGCGCAAGGCACTCGACGCGCTCACCCTCGCCAAGGACGGGGTCGACGGCAAGAAGATCATCCTCTACGGCGAGGGCTGGAACTTCGGCGAGGTCGCCGACAACGCCCGCTTCGTCCAGGCCACCCAGGCCAACATGGCGGGCACCGGCATCGCCACCTTCTCCGACCGGGCACGCGACGCCGTACGCGGCGGCAGCCCCTTCGACGCCGACCCCGGCATCCAGGGCTTCGCCTCCGGCCTCTACACCGACCCCAACTCCTCCACCGCCAACGGCACCCCGGCGGAGCAGAAGGCCCGCCTCCTGCACTACCAGGACCTCATCAAGGTCGGACTCACCGGCAACCTGCGGCAGTTCGGCTTCACCGACTCCGCCGGCAAGCAGGTCACCGGCGCCGAGATCGACTACAACGGCGCACCCGCCGGATACGCCGACGCGCCCGGTGACGCGCTCGCGTACGCCGACGCGCACGACAACGAGTCGCTCTACGACGCGCTGACCTACAAGCTCCCCGCGGGCACGCCCGCCGCCGACCGGGCACGCATGCAGGTGCTCGCCGAGGCCACGGCGGTCCTCTCCCAGGGGCCCGCCCTCGGGCAGGCGGGATCCGACCTGCTGCGGTCCAAGTCACTCGACCGCAACTCCTTCGACTCGGGGGACTGGTTCAACGCGATCCACTGGTCGTGCTGGACTGGGGGTACCACCCAGGCCGGAGGCTCTGGGGGCGGCAACGGGATCGGGCGGGGGTTGCCGCCCGCGGCTGACAACCAGGCCAAGTGGCCCTACGCCACACCGCTGTTGACGGCACCTTCCGCGGTGCCGTCGTGCGCCGACATCGGTGCGGCGTCCGCCGCGTACCAGGACCTGCTGCGGATCCGTACGTCCTCGGCCGCCTTCCACCTCACGACCGCGAGTCAGGTGCAGCGCGAGCTGGCCTTCCCGCTGTCCGGGGCCGCCGAGACGCCCGGGGTCATCACCATGACCCTGGGGGACCTGGTGGTGGTCTTCAACGCCAGTCCGCTGGCGCAGGCCCAGAAGGTGGCGTCGCTTGCCGGTACCGGGTACGTCCTGCATCCGGTGCAAGCGGCCGGCGCCGACCCGGTGGTGAAGTCCTCGACCTATTCCGCGTCGAGCGGCACCTTCACCGTCCCGGGCCGCACGGTGGCGGTCTTCCTCCGGAAGTAGCCGGGGATTTCCCCCGGGGTGGCCCCTCCGGCCGCCTCGGGGACCTCCCCCCGAAGGGGGGTTGCGCAGGTGATTGCCACCTGCGGTGAGCTTCCACCTTTCGGTGCGTGGGTGATTGGGCGCGCAGTTCCCCGCGCCCCTCAGGTCCTGCCCCTTGCGGTCGCGGTTCGCCTTCTCCGCCGCGGTGGCTTGTCGCGCAGTTCCCCGCGCCCCTGGGGGGTGCCCTCTCGCGCAGAGGGTGAGCGTTTTTAGGGCGGTGCCCTCTGCGGAGGAGGGTGAGCGTTTTTCAGGGGCGCGGGGAACTGCGCGCCCAGCCCGAGGAGCGGGAAAGAAAGCAACGCCACAGCAAGTGGCACCCACCTCAGGAGGCGCTGGGAGTACCCCCAGGCGAAGCTCCGGGGGCGGAACTGCGCGCGCAACCCACCGCCGGGGGAAGGTTACGAGGCGGGGTCAGGCACCGCCGAGGGGGTGCAGGACGAGGCCTGACGTGGTGCGGGCGGAGAGGGTCGTGCGGGTGCCGCGGGGGGCCGGGGCGGCGAGCGTGGCGCCGGAGGCGGTGGCGAGGTCGGACGTGATGGCGGTGACATCGCGGCTTCCCGCGGCCAGCAGGTACCAGCGGCCGCCCGGGGACTTCCACATCACGCCCGCCATGACGTGCGGGCTGAAACGACTGCAGGCACTGCCGTCGCTCTGCCGGCCGGCAAGGGTGCCGGGCGAGGCTGCCGGGGCGCCCGGGGGGAGGAACTGGACGGTCGCGCGGCCCGGGCCGCGCCATGTGTCGGCCCGGTCGCAGGTCCAGGCGGCCGACCCCGCCCCCTCCGGGAGGACCATACGGGCGAACTGCCAGTCGTTGACCGACCGCACCCCCTGCCCGCGCAGTTCGCCGAGCCGGCACGCACCGTGCGCCCAACTGGCCAGCGCCTGCGCCCCGGTGGCCTCGCGCGGGGCGCGCGGGGTGTCCCCGGGGGCGGGCGGCGGGGTGAAGGTCAGGTGCACGGGGGTGAGGTCGCCGAGGTCGGTGAGCAGGAAGGAGTGCTGCTCCGCGACCTTCCCCGAGGACCGCAGTTGCAGCGCCGGCCAGGTCGTACCGCACGTACCGGACGTGGCCCCGGCGCCGGGCATGCGCACCGGGTCCGTCGTACCGTCGGCGGCCCTGTGCAGCGGCACCGCCGGTGTGCCGGGCCGCAGCAGGTCGCGGCCGGCCGCGTCGGCGACCCACGGGGCGGTCAGGAAGCGGGTGTTGCCGTCGACCCGGTCGAGGACGACGGCCGCCGCGGTGGTGATGTCGGCGCCCTCGACCTGCGCGAAGTCCAGGGCCGCGGCGCCGCCGCCCCCGCTGCGGGCCTGGGCGTAGCGGACGAGCCGCAGCCCGTCGTAGAAGACGACGACGGTGACCGCGTCGACGTCCCCTGCGTAGAGCAGTTGCGGCGGCTGCGCGGGTGCGGTGCGCGGGGTGCCGGGTGTGGCGGTGACCTGGACCGACGCCGCCGGGTGCGCCCACACCGCGAGCGCCCGGCCGAGCAGTGCGCTGTCCGCGGCGCGGTTGCCGCGCGCGGGCCATGCGGTGAAGTCGAGCCTGGCGGTGGCGGTCCAGGCCTGCGGGCTGGCCCGTACCAGCGCGGCCGGGTCGAGGGCGTGCGCGGCGGCCGCCGCGGACCCCGGCGACCCGGCGGAGCCGTACGGCTCGGGCGAGCCGCCTGCGGTGGCGACGGCGAGCAGCACAGCGCCGACCGCGACGGCTGCCGCGGCGGCGAGGCCCGCCCGGGCGCGCTGCCGCCGCCGCAGCAGGTCGGTGGGCCGCACCTGGACCGTGCAGGGGTCGAACTCGCCTGCTGCCAGCAGCCGGTGGTCGTTGTCGACGGCCGCGGCCGTCCGTACCGCTCCCCGCGGGTCGTCGGCGCCGGCCTCGGCGAGGACGTCCCTGGCGGCGCGCTCGTCGAGGCCTTCGACGCCGAGCAGCCCGTAGGCGGCGCGGGCGGCCGCGGGCAGTGCGGCCAGCGCCCGGTCCAGGGCGAGTTCGTCGCCGCCGCCGGCCCGCGGGTGCATCCGCAGGCCGACCACCTGCGGCAGCCCGGCGCCGGTCAGCGCGGTACGCAGCCGCCCGTTCCGCCGGCCGCCGGCCAGCGCCCCGCGCAGCACCTCGCGGCGCAGCAGCGGGTAGACGACGTCGCCGGCCGCGGAGTTGAGGGCGACCCGCAGGGAGCGCTGGGCGAGCCGGTGTGCGAGCAGGACTCTGCGGTGCCGACCGGTGCTGACCGGCAGCGCCAGATACGCCAGCCGTACGAGCCGCGGGTAGTGCTCGACCAGTGCCGCCTCGGCCTCGGCGACCGGGATGTGGCTGCCGGCACGACGTGAGCGACCTGCGGACTTACTGGCGGACGGGAACGGCGCGTGTGACGGTCGGCTCTTCACTCTGCGTCAAACGAGTGACCCCGGTGATGGTCACCGGGGCCGGACGTGCGCGAGGGCGCCCGTCGCGGGTGACGGGAGCCCTCGCGGAACCGCGGGGAGGCGGTGTGCGGCGGTGCCGCGGATCAGACCAGGCCGGCCTTCTCCAGGGCGGCGCCGCAGGTGTCCACGATCAGCCGGGTGACGACGTAGGGGTCGACGTTGGCGTTGGGGCGGCGGTCCTCGATGTAGCCCTTCTGGTCCACCTCGACCTGCCACGGGATGCGCACCGACGCACCGCGGTTGGAGACGCCGTAGCTGTACTCGTTCCACGGGGCGGTCTCGTGCGCGCCGGTGAGGCGGGCCTCGACGCCTGCGCCGTAGTGCTTGATGTGCTCCAGCGGCTTGTCGTCGCGGCCCAGCGCCTCGGCGGCCTCGATGATCGCCGCGTAGTTCTCGCGCATCGCCTTGGTGGAGAAGTTGGTGTGCGCGCCCGCGCCGTTCCAGTCGCCCTTGGCGGGCTTGGGGTCCAGCGTCGCGGAGATCCCGAAGTCCTCGGCGGTGCGGTAGAGCAGCCAGCGCGCGACCCACAGGTGGTCGGAGACCTCCAGCGGGCTGAGCGGGCCGACCTGGAACTCCCACTGGCCGGGCATGACCTCGGCGTTGATGCCGGAGATGCCGATGCCGGCGGCCAGGCAGTTCTCCAGGTGCTTCTCGACGACGGGGCGGCCGAAGATCTCGTCGGCGCCGACACCGCAGTAGTAGCCGCCCTGGGGGGCGGGGAAGCCGTTCTCGGGGAAGCCCAGCGGACGCGAGCCCTGGAAGAAGGTGTACTCCTGCTCGATGCCGAACAGCGACTCCTGGTCGGCGAACTTCTCGGCGACCTCGCGCAGCGCGGCCCGCGTGTTGGACTCGTGCGGGGTGCCGTCGATGTTGAAGACCTCGCACATGACGAGGACGTCGTCACCGCCGCGGATCGGGTCGGGGAAGGAGGCGACCGGCTTGAGTACGCGGTCCGAGGCGTGGCCCTCGGCCTGGTTGGTGCTGGACCCGTCGAACCCCCAGATCGGGAGTTCCGCGCCGTCGGCCAGGATCCGCGTCTTCGAACGGAGCTTCGCGGTCGGCGTGGTGCCGTCTATCCAGATGTACTCAGCCTTGTAGGTCACGGTGACGCCATCCTTAACGAACGTGATCGCGGGGTGCGGCCGAGCTGCGCTGATCGGACCGAAGGCAGCGTCGCAAGGATGGTTTTCCCAAGCATTGCCCTTGTGTTAACGGGATGTAACCGAGGCGGCAGGGTGCCGGCCGGTGTGCCGTGAGACGCCCCGCCCGCCGCGGACCTGCCGGGATAGGCTCGCGGACATGCCGCATACCACCGTGGAATACTCCGGAACGCTCGCAGAAGCCCTCGACCGGCCCGCATTCGGCAAGGCCCTGCACGAGGCCCTGGTGACCGTCGCAGGCGGTCGCGCCGGCGGCTGCAAGACCCGTTTCGTACGCCATGACGACCTGTGGATCGCCGACGGTTCGCCGCACCACGCAATGGTCCACGTCGAGATCTCGCTGCTGTCGGGACGCACCCCCGAGGTCAAGCGCGCCCTGACCGAGGCGGTGCTCGCCGCGCTGCGCGAGCACACGGCGCCCACCCCGCAGTACGCGGTGCAGTTCTCCGTCGACCTGCGCGACCTGGACCGCGAGGCCTATGTGGGCCACCAGGAGCCGGAGTCGGCGTCGTGACCCTGCGGGTGGGGCTGTTCGGCACGGGGCCGTGGGCGCGGCTCGCGCACGGCCCGGCGCTGGCCGCGCACCCGGGCGTGGAACTGGCCGGGGTGTGGGGCCGCAGGCCGCAGGCCGCCGCCGAGGTCGCCGCGCTGTTCGGGACCCGCCCGTACGACGACGCCGACGCGCTGATCGCCGACGTGGACGCGGTGGCCGTCGCGCTGCCGCCGGCCTTCCAGGCGCCGCTGGCCGCACGGGCCGCCCGCGCCGGTCGGCACCTGCTGCTGGACAAGCCGCTGGCCGCGACCGTCGAGGGCGCCCGCGAGGTGGTCGAGGCTGTCGAACGGGCCGGGGTGCGCTCGGTGGTCTTCTTCACCCTGCGCTTCGATTCGGCCAGCGCCGAGTGGATCGGCCGGCAGGCCGCGGCCGGCGGCTGGTCGACCGGGCGGGCCGACTGGTACGGCGCCGTCTTCGGCGGCGGCGACAGCCCCTTCGCCGACTCCCCGTGGCGGCGCGAGAAGGGCGGGCTGTGGGACGTCGGCCCGCACGCGCTGTCGGTGCTGCTTCCGGTGCTCGGCGACGTCACCTCCGTCACGGCGGCCCGCGGCCCGGGCGACCTGGTGCACCTGGTGCTGCGGCACGACAGCGGCGCGTCCAGCACCGCGGTGCTCACCCTGACCGCGCCGCCCGCGGCCGCCGGGGTGTCGGTGGAATTCCGCGGTACGCACGGGGTCGCGGCCTACCCCGAGGACATCGCGGGACCCGCGACCGACGCCTTCGCGCGGGCCGTCGACGCGCTCACCGGCGGAGAACCGCACGCCTGCGACGCCCGGTTCGGGCTGCGCGTCACCGAGATCCTCGCCACCGCCGAGGAGTTGCTCACCGGGGTGTGACGGGTGGTGCGGCCGGTGCGGCGAAGGCGGTGCGACGGGGGTGTGATCGGCGGGGCTTTGATCGTTTTCGCCCGGTTGGGCCTCGGCCCTTCCCGAGTCGGCACACGGTGTCTATGGTCGGAACATGAGTGCTCCCGACTGGTGGTCGATCGAGGTCATGGACGTCGAGGACGGGGCGGTGCACACCGCGACCGGGTGGCGCGACGCGTATGCGCAGGTGCTGGCCGAGTCGCTCATCACCAACGGTGCGTCGTCCTGGCGGTGGTTCGAGCACAGCTGGGGTGTGGTGCTCGAAGTCGCCTTCACACGCGAGGAGATGTGGGCCGGGTGGCTCGCTCTGCCGGGCACGCAGGCGACGCTGGAGGCCGTACCGGACTCCGTACGCGGCCTGTTCGTCCACCGCGGCCACGGCGGCTCCTCGGGCGCGTACGTCCCGCGCCCGCCGCGCATCGACCCGCGTGCCGACCGGGTGGGCCTCCCCGAGCCCCTGGTCTCCTGACCGGGCGCCGGTCGTGCGACCGGCGGATTCAGGCCAGGCCCTCCCAGCCCCAGTGCGGCACAGGCCCGGGGTCGCCCAGCTCCGTGCCCGGCTGGGACACCGACGCGGCGATCCTGGTGCCCCACTCGATGTACTCGGCGAAACGCTGCTGCAGCAGGGCGTCGTCGGGCAGTTCCTTCGCCGCCGTCGCCAGTATCACCTCGACCCAGCGCGCCCGCTGCTCCTCGGTGATGCCCAGGCCCAGGTGGCTGGTCAGCAGCGCCTGGTGGCCGCCGAGGCGCTCGGTGTAGCCCGCGGGGCCGCCGAAGACCTCCGACAGCCACACGATGACGTGGTCGATGTGCGTCGGGGTGAAGTGCGCGAACACCGGTTCGAGCACCGGGTCGACCAGCACCTGCTCGTAGAAGGCCTCGATCAGCCGGCGCAGCGCCGGCTCACCGCCGAGGGCGTCGTAGAAACTCTCGTCGTGCTCGCTCACGTGCGCGCGCTCCTTCGGTCGGACGTCGGAATCCCACCCTCCCCCCGGCGGACACCCGCGTCGAAGGATTTCGCCCCCGGCACACCGAACGGAGCAGCCGATTCCGGGAAGAAAGCCGGACGGCGGTAGCTTGTAGCGCCCATGAAGGCGATCACTTACAAGACCAGCGGCGCAGCCGACGTCATGGCGCTGACCGACCGGCCCGTCCCCACCCCAGGGGAGGGCGAAGTGCGGGTCGCGGTAAGGGTGTCGGGCGTGAACCCGACCGACTGGAAGGCCCGGCAGAACACCGCACCGCGCGGCGAGCAGGTGCCCAACCAGGACGGCTCGGGCGTGATCGACGCGGTCGGCCCCGGCGTGCCCGAGTCCCGTGTCGGCGAGCGGGTGTGGCTGTGGGAGGCCGCGTGGGGCCGCGCCGACGGCACCGCGCAGGAGTACGTGGTGCTGCCCGCCCGGCAGGCCGTCGCACTGCCCGAGGACGCCTCGTTCGACCTCGGCGCGAGCCTGGGCATCCCCGCGCTGACCGCCCACCGCACCCTGACCGTCGCCGACGGCGGCCCCGCGCGCCTCGCGCCGGGCGCGCTCGCCGGCCGTACGGTGCTGGTCGCCGGCGGTGCGGGCGCGGTCGGCAACGCGGCGATCCAGCTGGCCCGCTGGGCCGGCGCCACCGTCGTCACGACGGTCAGCGGCCCCGCGAAGGGCGAACTGGCCAGGGCGGCCGGCGCCCACCACGTCGTCGACTACCGGGCGCAGGACGCCGCCGCCGAGATCCGCGGGATCGCGCCCGGCGGGGTGGACATCGTCGTCGAGGTCGCCCCCGCGGCGAACGCCGCCCTGGACGAGGCCGTCGCGGCGCCGGACGCGGTCGTGGCCTTCTACGCCGACGACTCACCGGCCTTCGCGGTGCCCGCCAGGCCCTCGATGTTCGGCAACCTGCGCTGGCAGGGCGTGCTGGTCTACACCGTGCCCGCCGCCGCCAAGGACCATGCGGTGGCGGCGGTGTCGGCCGCCGTCGCCGACGGTGCGATCCGGGTCGGCGCGTCCGCGGGCCTCCCGCTGCACCGCTTCCCGCTCGCGCGCACCGGCGACGCCCACGACGCGGTCCAGCAGGCCGCGGTCGGCAAGGTCCTGATCGACGTGGCCTGACCGCCGGCTGCGGCCGCACGCGGCTGCGGGCCGCCCCGCACAGGGGCGGCCCGCAGGGAGACGGCCGGGTCAGGAGTAGAGGGCCTTGACGGCGGCCTCCGCCGCGTCCTCGACCTTGTCTATGCCGGACTTCTCGGACCTGTTGCCCGAGGAGAGCACGCACACCAGCAGCGTGTGGCCCTTGTAGTCGACCTCGCCGATGCTGTTGATGTCCCACAGGCCGGTCGCGGTGCGCTGCAGCCAGCCGTTCTTCAGGGCGAAGCCGGTTTCGTCCTCGTCGGCCGCGGACACGCCCCACTGCTGGCCGGTGGTGACCGAGTGCATCAGGCCCTTGATGTACTCGCGGGACGCCGACGACAGCGGCGAGTCGTCGCCGCCGAAGACCACCCGCAGCAGCGTGAGCTGGTCGGCGGTGGTGGTCTGGGTCAGACCCCACAGGTCGGCAGAGCCGCCCTGGGTGTGGGACATGCCGAAGGTGCGGTTCGCCGAGTCGAGCCCCGCCCTACGCCCGATGGCGTTCCACAGCGAGGTCGCCGCGTTGTTGTCGCTCTGCTGGATCATGACCGTGGCCTGCGACTTCTCGGTCGAGGTCATCTTGGTGCCGGCCTTCTGGTGGCGCAGCAGCAGGGTGGCCAGAATGTCCACCTTGACGATGCTCGCCGTGTCGTAGGTGGCCGAGCCGTCGGCGTACGACACACCGGTGCGGCTGTCGGAGAGGTCGGTCACCGCGACCGACAGCCGCCCCTTGCTGCTCGCCGAGAGCGCCTTGACCGACGTGGCCAGCTGCGTCCTGGCGTCGCCGGCCGCCTTCGTGGGCGTCTTCGACGGGGAGGGCGCGCTGGTGGTGGTGGGCGGTGCTGTGGTGGCCGTTGTGGTGCTCGTCGGGGGAGTACCCGCGGCGTCCTGGCCCTTGGCGTCGCTGGTCGCGGCGGAGTCGGCGCGGTCACCCGAGGAGGGCGACCGGTTGACGATCACCACGGTGATCAGTCCGATCGTGGCCAGCACGGCCCCCGACACGACCGCCGGGCGTCTCCACCAGGACGGTTTTCGCCGCCGCCGGTGGGAACGGGAGCGCGTCGTGCCGCGCCCACCGCCCGGTGGTCCTGAAACATGTGTCATGCACCAGACCGTAGGAGCGGAATATTTCATTCTCCTAAGATTTTCGTACCGACTTGGCTGAGGGAGGTTTTTCCGCAGGCCAGACTGTCAGGTGCATGTGAGCACTTCTTGCGTCGTTTCTGTCAAATATTTCGCCTGATGCGCGATCTATTGCGGTGGCGTGACCCCGTCGTTACGATCCCCGCACCAGACTTCCGGTCCGCAGCCGTAGACCGATCGGCCGCGTGACGGCGGGAGTTGACAGCCGACCGGAGGAGTTCCAGATGGGTGTCACACGCCGGGCGCTACTGCAGACCGCGATTGCGGTGGCTGCAACGGGAGCGGTGGGGGCCACGCAGACCGCGGTGGCCGGCGGCGCCTTCGCCGCCAGTTCCCCGGGTGATGTTGTGGGCAAGATCACGGTGGGATACCAGGGGTGGTTTGCATGCATCGGTGACGGTGCGCCCATCAATGCGTGGTGGCACTGGAGCCCGAACTCCAGCCAGCCGCCGTCGCCGTCGAACACCGGGATCGTGGCCTGGCCGGACGTGCGCGAGTACACCAGGACGTACCAGACCGGCTACGCGGCGCTCGGCAACGGG
>NZ_JAFFIX010000049.1 GCF_016916835.1 Actinacidiphila bryophytorum
GGTCGTCCTCGTAGTGGGCCTACTCGGACGACTCCGACAACGCAGCGAGCGTGCGTGCCAGGCGTCGTGGGGCAGACGGGACTTCCAAAACACGGACTAGAGCCCGCCGGCGATCCGCAGCACCGCACCGGTGGTGTACGACGCCTCCGGCGACAGCAGCCAGGCCACCGCGCCCGCGATCTCCTCGGGCTGGCCGGGGCGGCGCATCGGCACCCGCTCGGGATTGCGCCACGGCCGCTGCGGGTCGCCCATCGCCGCATGGATGTCGGTGACCACCATCCCCGGCTGCACCGAGTTGACCCGCACCCCGTCGGGACCGAGCTCCTTGGACAGGCCCACCGTCAGCGCGTCCACCGCGGACTTGCTCGCCGCGTAGTGCACGTACTCGCCGGGGCTGCCCAGGGTGGCGCCGCCCGAGGAGATGTTCACGATCGCGCCGCCGTCGCCGCCGTAGCGGGTCGACATCTCCAGTGCCGCCCGCCGGGCGCACAGCAGCGCGCCCATCAGGTTGACGTCCACCACCCTGCGCATCACCTCCACCGGTGTCTCGGTGAAGCGGCCCAGCGGCCCGGTGATCCCGGCGTTGTTCACCAGCCCGGTGACCGGCCCCAGGCCCTCCTTGACCGCGTCGAAGAAGGCGTCGACCTGGGCCGCGTCGCTGGTGTCGACCTGGAAGGGCAGGCACTCGCCGCCGTCCTCGCGGATCCGCCGCGCGACGTCCTCGGCCGCGTCCTTGGCGCGCTCGTAGCCGATGCCGACCCGGTGCCCCGCGGCGGCCAGCCGTACGGCCACCGCCGCCCCGATACCGCGGCTTCCGCCGGTGACCAGCGTGACTTCGCCCATCGACCTTCCGCCCTTCCTGCCCGGCCGCCGCCGCGGCCCTGCGCGGCGCCCCTCGATGATCACGAACGCTATCGCATTGGTCTTGACCAAGCTCGGCGCCCGGCTCTATCGTCCGTAGTAGTGCAAGGACCTTTAATAAAGACTGGTTAGGAAACAAGGCTGAACAAGCCTTGGGCTGATTGTGAGGACAGGGTGGGGACCACGCAGCTCGAATCGGTGCCTGAGCCGAAGTACTGGCACCTCAAGACCGTGCTGAACGACGCCCTCGACTCGGAGTTCGAGGTCGGTGAGATCCTGCCCAACGAGCGGGACCTCGCCGCCCGCTTCGGCGTCGCGCGGGCCACCCTGCGCCAGGCGCTCGAGCAGCTGGAGCTGGAGGGCCGGCTGCAACGCCGCCGCGGCGTCGGCACCACCGTGGCCCCGCCCCGCATGGGCGTGTCCGTCGGCCCTTCGGCCAACACCTGGCCCGGCGCCGGCATCGACGCCTGGGAGACCGTCGGCTGCGTCGAGGCCGCAGCGCCCGCCGCGATCGCCGCCCTGCTGGGCACCGCACCCGACCAGGCCGTGCACACCATCCGCCGGGTGCGCGTCATGCGCGGCCAGCCGGTCGCCGCCGAGCTGCTGTACGTACCGCCGGCCTCCGTGCCCGGACTGCCCGGCGACCTGACCCCCGCCACCCACGCGCCCGCCGTGCTGCGCGAGCTGCACACCCTGGAGCTGGAGGGCGAGGACCGCTCCGTCGAGCTGGGCTCGGCCCGCGCCGACGACGCCAAGCAGCTGGACCGGCTGCCCGGGGCACCCGTGCTGGTCGTCACCGCGCGCTACTACGCCGCAGGCCGGGTCGCCGCCGCGTCCGTGTCGACCTACCGCGCCGACACCTGCCGGCTGACCTTCGGCGACGCCGGGGCCTTCGAGGTCACCCACCACCAGCAGGACACCCGCCAGGCCTCCTGACCCGGCACCTGCACCCGATACGGAAAGGCCCGCCCTCACGAGAAGGGGGCGGGCCTTTCATGTCCGCTCATGTCCGCGCGTGCCGCGGACGTACCGTCGGCGGGGCCTCAGCGGCGGGCCATCGACGTCTGCTCCACCGCGAACAGCTGCTCCTCGACATGGTCGAGCGCCAGCCGCAGCGCGCCCGTGGCGATGGCCTCCTGGCCCAGCGCCGACAGCGTCACCTTCGGCGGGCGCAGGCAGTAGCGGGTCAGCTCGGTCCGCAGCGGCTCCAGGACGCCGTCGAGCCCGGCCGCCCAGCCGCCGATCACCACCAGCTCCGGGTCGATCGCCAGCACCAGCGCCGCCACGTCGTGCACCAGCCGCCGCAGGAAGCGCTCGACGGCGTCCTTGGCCTGCGCGTCGCCCTGCCTGGCCAGCGCGAAGACCCGCTCCACCGCGGGCTCGTCCAGCGGGTGCAGCGGCTCGCCCGTGGTGGACAGCAGATACTCGGGGGTGACCTCGCGGCCCAGCAGGTGCAGGGCGCCGATCTCGCCCGCGGCGCCGCCGAAGCCGCGGTGCAGCCGCCCGCCGATCAGCGAGCCCGCCCCCGGGCTGAGCCCGGCCAGCACGAAGACCACGTCGTCGGTGCCGACCGCGACACCCTTCCAGTGCTCGGCCACCGCGGCGACGTTCGCGTCGTTCTCCACCAGCACCGGGCAGCGGAAGGAGCGCTGCAGCCGCTCGCCCAGCGGCAGGCCCGTCCAGCCGGGCAGCGCGGTGCTCAGCCGCACCTCGCCGCTGGCCTCGACGATGCCGGGGCTGCCCACCCCGACCGCCCACAGGGTGCTGCGCGCCACCCCCGCCTTGCGCAGCAGCTCCGCGACCGTGCCGCGCACCCGGTCGAGCCGGTCGTCGGCGGAGGCCGCCTCGTCCACGTCCCTGCCGTGCGAGCCCAGCACCTGGCCGCTGAGGTCCGACAGCACCACCCGCACCTGGTGCGCGCCGATCTCGATGCCCAGCAGGTGCCCGGCCTCGGCGTGGAAGCGGAAGCGCCGCGCGGGCCTGCCCTGCTTGCGGGCGTCGCCCGCCTCCGGGCCGACCTCCACCACCAGGTCGGATTCGCTCAGCCCCTCGATGACGCCCTCGACGGTGGGCCGGGACAGTCCGGTGCTGTGGACCAGCTCGGTGAGCGTGGGGGTCTGCGCCCCGCGCAGGGCATCCAGGACGACCGCGGAGTTGATCCGCCTGAGCAGGGACGGGTCCCCGCCGGTGAGTCGCCCCACGTATGTCCTCCCAGACTGTGCCCGTGTGTGGCGGATCGTACCCGGCCGGGGGCCTCGCGGCGAGTGCGGTCCTGTTACGTTTGTGCTGCGCCGCCACCGCCCCGCGCCGTCGGGGTACGCACCTGCTGCTGACGAGCCGTCAGCGGGACTCTTCCGGCAGGTCGCGGGGCACGCCGGAGGGCATGTCCGCGGCCGGGGCGAAGGCCGCCGCCCGCAGCCTGCCGAACTCCTCGGCCAGTGCCGCCGGCGTCCAGTGCGCGTTCAGCCCGCTGGGGCTGGGCAGCGCCCAGATCCTGGTCCCGCCCAGCGTCCGCTGCTGCGGGCCGACCTGGGCGTGCCGGTCGTCGAAGGCGACCCGGTAGGCGGTCACGCCGAGCACCGCGAGCCACGCGGGACGGTGCTCCGCGACCTTCGCGGCCAGGGCCCTGCCGCCCTCGACCAGCTCCCGGGTGCTCAGCTCGTCGGCCCTGGCCGTCGCCCGCGGCGCCACGTTCGTCACCCCGAGCCCGAGGCCCAGCAGCTGCGCCTGCTCGGCCGGCGCGAACCGCCGCGGGGTGAAACCCGAGGCGTGCAGCGCCGGCCAGAACCGGTTGCCCGGCCGCGCGAAGTGATGGCCTGTCCACGCTGACATGAGCCCGGGGTTGATCCCGCAGAAGA
The DNA here is from genome assembly GCF_016916835.1 of Actinacidiphila bryophytorum. Classification (GTDB taxonomy): domain Bacteria; phylum Actinomycetota; class Actinomycetes; order Streptomycetales; family Streptomycetaceae; genus Actinacidiphila; species Actinacidiphila bryophytorum. The sequence goes on from NZ_JAFFIX010000049.1 coordinate 3,720, forward strand.
GGACCCGCAGCCCGCCGGTGAGCAGGTCGTCCAGTGTGCGGTCCCGGGCCGCCGCGAGCTGCTCCGGCGTCAGAGGATCGCCCCTGGGCGGTACGCCGCCGCCTGCGGATGCGCCTTGACGACGTCCTCGACGCGCCGCACCACCTCGGCGACCTGCCCGGCCGCGGCACCGGTGAATGAGAGCCGGTCGGCCATCAGCGCGTCCAGCTGCCCGCGGTCCAGCGGGATGCGCTCGTCGGCGGCGAGCCGGTCGAGCAGCTCGTTGCGCTCGGTGCCCTGTTCGCGCATCGCCAGCGCGGACGCCACCGCGTTCTCCTTGATCGCCTCGTGGGCGATCTCCCGGCCGACCCCGGCGCGCACCGCGCCCATCAGCACCTTCGTCGTCGCCAGGAAGGGCAGGTAACGGTCCAGTTCGCGCGCCACGACCGCAGGGAAGGCGCCGAACTCGTCCAGCACCGTCAGGAAGGTCTCCAGCAGCCCGTCGAAGGCGAAGAAGGCGTCGGGCAGCGCGACCCTGCGCACCACGGAGCAGGACACGTCGCCCTCGTTCCACTGGTCGCCTGACAGCTCGCCGGTCATCGACGCGTAGCCGCGCAGGATCACCATCAGCCCGTTGACCCGCTCGCAGGACCGGGTGTTCATCTTGTGCGGCATCGCGGACGAGCCGACCTGGCCCGGCTTGAAGCCCTCGGTGACCAGCTCGTGCCCCGCCATCAGCCGGATCGTCTTCGCCAGCGACGACGGCGCCGCGGCCAGCTGCACCAGCGCGGTCACCACGTCGTAGTCCAGCGAGCGCGGGTAGACCTGGCCGACCGAGGTGAAGGCCCGCGAGAAGCCCAGGTGCGCGGCGATCCGCTGCTCCAGGTCGGCGAGCTTGGCGCTGTCGCCGCCCAGCAGGTCCAGCATGTCCTGCGCGGTGCCGACCGGCCCCTTGATGCCGCGCAGCGGGTAGCGGCCCAGCAGGTCCTCGACCCGCTCGAAGGCCACCAGCAGCTCGTCGGCAGCCGTCGCGAACCGCTTGCCCAGCGTGGTGGCCTGCGCCGCCACATTGTGCGAGCGCCCCGCCATCACCAGCTCCGCGTACTGCCCCGCGAGCTGCCCCAGCCGCGCCAGCACCGCCACCGTGCGGTCCCGCACATGGTCGAGCGACAGCCGGATCTGCAGCTGCTCGACGTTCTCCGTCAGGTCGCGGGACGTCATGCCCTTGTGGATCTGCTCGTGCCCGGCGAGAGCGTTGAACTCCTCGATCCTGGCCTTCACGTCGTGCCGGGTGACCTTCTCGCGCTCGGCGATCGAGGCCAGGTCGACCTGGTCGAGCACCCGCTCGTAGTCGGCGAGCGCCTGCTCCGGCACCTCGATCCCCAGGTCCTTCTGCGCCCGCAGCACCGCCAGCCACAGCCGGCGCTCCAGCACCACCTTCTGCTCGGGGGACCACAGGGCGGCCAGCTCCGTGGAGGCATAGCGGCCGGCGAGGACGTTCGGGATACGCGGCTTGGCTGTCACGTGTGCAGATTCTACTGGTCGCGGCGGTGCCGCAGGTCACGCGGCAGGGCCGTCCGCCCAGCCGCCGACCTCGTCGAGCACCGGGTCCTGCCCGAAGGGCAGCAGGTCGGGGCGCTTGGCAGGGCGGCCGTCGCCCGAGGAGCGGCCGGTCAGCCGGCGGCCGATCCACGGCAGCAGGTGGCGGCCGGTGAAGCGCAGGTCGGCGCTGCGGCGGGCCGCCCACCCTGGGCGTACCGCCGGCGGCAGCGGGCGCGTCCAGTCGGACTGCGCGGGCAGGCCGAGCGCCTGCCAGACCGCCTCCGCGACCCGCTCGTGGCCCTCGGCGGTCAGGTGCAGCCGGTCGTCGGCCCACATCCGCTGGTCGCCGAGCACCTCGGCGCCGTAGAGGTCGACCACGACCGCCCCGTGCCGGGCCGCCAGGTCGTCGACGAAGGCGAACAGCTGCTCCATACGCGGCAGGAAGCGGGTCGCGACCGGTCCGCGGCGGGCCGGGCTGCGCATCAGCACCAGCTGCCGGCAGCCCGGTGCGAGCCGGGCGACGGCGCTCTCCAGGTGCGCGCACACCGCCTCCACGTCGCAGCCGGGCCGCAGCACGTCGTTGAGCCCGCCGACCAGGGTGACCAGGTCGGCGCCCATGCCGGCTGCCGTGTCCACCTGGTCGTCGGCGATCTGCCGGATCAGCTTGCCGCGCACGGCGAGGTTCGCGTACCGGAAGGGCTCGCCCGCCGGGCGCGGCAGGGCGGACAGGCGCGCGGCCAGCAGGTCGGCCCAGCCCCGGTAGCTGCCGTCGGGCAGCAGGTCCGACATTCCCTCGGTGAAGGAGTCGCCGACGGCGACGAAACTGGTGTAGGTGAGATCGTTCTCCATCGCCCCGCGATCCTAGCCGCCGCTCCGCGCCCCCAGGACGCGCACCGGTCAGCCGGCGATCGTCTGGGTGCCGAGCACCCCGAGCAGCGCCAGCTTCTCCGCGTCCTCGGTGCCGGGCTCCGCGGTGTAGACCATGATCCGCAGGTCGCTGCCGGCGACGCTGAGCAGGTCGCAGTCCAGGGTCAGCAGCCCCAGCTGCGGGTGGTCGATGGTCTTGTGCGACCCGTCGTGCTCGTCCACCGCCCGGGCGTCCCACAGCTGCGCGAACTCCTCGCTCTTCGCCCGCAGCTCGGCGATCAGCCGCCGCAGCCGCTGGTCGGCCGGGTAGCGGGCGGCGGTCGCCCGCAGGCCCGCGACCTGCGAGACCCGCAGCGAGGCCAGCGTCTCGGGGGTGTGCACGGTCCGGGTCGTCGAGCCGAGGAAGGTGCGCCACACCGCGTTGCGCTCCTTGCCGTGCAGCTCGCCCATCAGCGCCGTCCACAGCGGGTTGGCCAGCAGCAGCGTCCAGGACGCGTCCGAGACCGCGACCGGCGTGCCGGAGAGCCGGTCCAGCAGCCGCTGCACGCTCGCCGGGATGAAGGCGGGCACCGTGCCGCGGCCAGGCGGTACGAGCCCTGCGGCGTGGAAGAGCTGGGCGCGCTCGCCTCCCGACAGCCGCAGCGCCCGGCCCAGCGCCTCCACGACCTGCTCGGAGGGGTTGGCCGACCTGCCCTGTTCCAGCCGGGTGATGTAGTCGACCGAGATGCCGGCCAGCAGCGCCAGCTCCTCGCGGCGCAGCCCCGCCGCGCGCCGGTGGCCGCCGACGGTCAGCCCGGCCGCCTCGGGGGAGACCCGGTCGCGCCAGCGCCGCAGCAGATGCCCGAACTCAGTGGTCGCCATGACATCCACTCTCGCACCGCGGGGGCGCAGACGTCCTGGTACTGCCGGTCCCAGGAAGCCCAGGGGCCTGGCCCGCCCGGTACGCCCGCAGCACCGTGGAGGCATGACAACGACACTGATCACCGGAGCGAACAAGGGCCTCGGCTACGAGACCTCCCGCCGACTCGTGGCCGCAGGCCACACCGTCTACGTCGGCAGCCGCGACGCGGCGGCCGGCCGGCTCGCCGCCGAGCGGCTGGGCGCGCGGGCCGTGCAGCTCGACGTCACAGACGACGCCTCCGTCGCCGCCGCGGTGAAGGCCGTCGAGGCCGACGGCGGACTCGACGTCCTGGTCAACAACGCCGGCGTGCAGCACGAGATGGCCGCCGACGGCAGCGTCACCGGAGCCGCAGGACTGACCGCCGACATCATGCGCGCCACGTTCGAGACGAACGTCTTCGGCACGGTCCGGGTCACCCATGCCTTCCTGCCGCTGCTGCAGCGCTCGGCCGCCCCCGTGGTGGTCAACGTCAGCAGCGGCCTTGCCTCCCTCGCGCTGCTGTCCGCCCCCGGCACCCACGCCTACGACTACCCGGGCGTCGCCTACCCGGCGTCCAAGACGGCCGTCAACATGATCACCGTGCAGTACGCCAAGGCCTTCCCGGGCTTCCGTGTCAACGCCGTGGAACCCGGATTCACCAGGACCGACCTGAACGGCAACACCGGCCTGCAGACCGTCGAGGAGGGCGCCGAGATCATCGTGCGGATGGCGCAGCTCGGCCCCGAAGGCCCCACCGGCGGCTACGTCACCACCGAGGGCACCCTGCCCTGGTGACTCCCGGGATGTGCTCGCGGTCACGCCTTAGCGGGCGGGGCCGACCAGTTCCTTCAGCACGTCCTCCATGGTGACAAGGCCGACCCCGCGGCCGTCCGCGTCCACCACCGCTGCCAGGTGCGCGCTGGCCGCGCGCATCGCGGTCAGCACGTCGTCCAGCGGGGTCGCGGCGCCGACGCGGGTGATCGGGCGCAGTGCGGCCCGAGGGAAGGCGGCCTCCCGCGGCTCGGCGTCCAGCGCGTCCTTCACGTGCAGATAGCCCAGCACCCGGCCGTCCCCGTCGGCGACCGGGAAGCGCGAGAAACCCGAGCGGGCCGCCAGCGCCTCAAGGCCGTCGGGGGTGATGCCCAGCGGGGCGCGCACCACCCGGTCGGCGGGCAGCACGATCTCGCCGACCGGGCGGCGGCCCAGCTCCAGGGCGTCCCGCAGCCGATCGGCGGCCCGCTCGTCGAGCAGCCCGGCGGCGCCCGCGTCCCCGACCATCCGGGCCAGCTCGTCGTCGGAGAAGACCGCGGCCACCTCGCTGCGCGGCTCCACCCGCAGCAGCCGCAGCAGCCCGTTGGCGATCGCGTTGATCCCGAAGATCACCGGCCGCAGCGCCCGGGTGAAGGCCACCAGCGGCGGCCCGAGCAGCAGCGCCGAGCGCACCGGGTCGGCCAGCGCGACGTTCTTCGGCACCATCTCGCCGAAGAGCATGTGCAGATACGTCGCGAGCGCCAGCGACACCGCGAAGGCGATCACATGGATCGTCCCGTCCGACAGGTCAGCCGCGTGCAGCACCGGCTCCAGCAGATGGGCGATGGCCGGCTCGGCGACGATGCCGAGCACCAGGGTGCAGGCGGTGATGCCCAGCTGGGCCGCGGCCAGCAGCGGCGCCAGGTGCTCAAGGCCCCACAGCACCCGGCCCGCCCGCCGCTCCCCGGCCTCCGCGCGCGACTCGACCTGCCCGCGCCGCACCGAGATCATCGCGAACTCGGCGCCGACGAAGAAGGCGTTCACCACCAGGGTGAGCAGCCCGACCAGCAGCTGGACCACCGTCATGCGTAGGGCTCCCGCCGCCCGGCCGGCGGCGACACCAGCCGCACCCTGGCCGCCCTGCGCCCTGATCCGTCGGTGACCTCGACCCGCCAGCCGGCCAGGCGTACCGCGTCACCGCGCACCGGGATGCGGCCCAGCCGCGCGGCGACCAGGCCCGCCAGCGTCTCGTACGGCCCGTCGGGCACCTGCAGGCCGATCCGCCGCAGCTGGTCCTCGGTCCTGGTCGCGCCGTCCGCGTCGTAGACCCGCCGCCCGTCCGGCTCTTCGCGGACGAAGAGCAGGTCGGGCATCTGCTGCGGGTCGTGCTCGTCGGTGACCTCGCCGACGACCTCCTCGACGATGTCCTCCAGGGTCGCCACGCCGGCGGTGCCGCCGTACTCGTCGATGACCACCGCCATCGAGCGCGACTCCGAGAGCCGGTCGAGCAGCCGGTCCACGGTCAGCGACTCGGGCACCAGCAGCGCGTCCCGCAGCAGTTCGGTCACCGGGGTGCGCGGCCTGCGGCCGGCCGGCACCGCCAGCACGTCCTTGATGTGCACCGTGCCGATGACCGCGTCGAGGGTGCCGCGGTAGACCGGGAAGCGGGACAGGCCGGTGGCGCGGGTGGCGTTCGCGACGTCCGCCGCGGTCGCCAGCGCCTCAAGGGCGGTGACCTGGACCCGCGGGGTCATCACGTTCTCCGCCGTCAGGTCGGCCAGGCTCAGCGTCCTGACGAACAGCTCGGCGGTGTCCGGCTCCAGGGCGCCGGCCTTCGCCGAGTGCCGGGCCAGCGCCCCCAGCTCCTGCGGGCCGCGGGCCGACGCCAGCTCCTCGGCCGGCTCCAGGCCGAAGCGGCGCAGCACCCGGTTGGCGGTGTTGTTCAGATGGTGGATCAGCGGCCCGAAGGCCGCGGTGAAGGCGCGCTGCGGCGCCGCGACGGCCTTGGCGACGGGCAGCGGCCGGGAGATCGCCCAGTTCTTCGGCACCAGTTCGCCGACCACCATCAGCACGACCGTGGACACCGCGGTGCCCAGCACCAGGGCCAGCGACGACGCGGTGGAGTCCGGCACTCCCGCCGAGCGCAGCGGCCCGCGCAGCAGCTCGGCGATGGATCCGCGGGCCAGCATGCCGATGACCAGCCCGGTCACCGTGATGCCCAGCTGCGCGCCGGACAGCTGCACGGTCAGCGACCGCACCCCGGCCAGCGCCGCGGACGCCCCCCGCTCACCGCGCTGCGCGGCCCGCTCCAGCTCACCGCGCTCGATCGTGGTCAGCGAGAACTCCGCCGCGACGAAGACACCGCAGGCGAGACTGAGGAGCAGGGCCACGAGCAGGAGCAGCGCTTCGGTCATCGGACACCTCGGTCCCATGATCGGTCACGAGCATCCGGCCCGCACCCCGCCCGCGCCGTACGACGGCCGGTCAGGAGCGGCGCAGCGGCTTCGTCCAGCGCCGCCAGTGCGGCTCCGGCGCATAGCCCGCGGCCCGCCAGGCGTGGTGCGCCGACTCGTTGCGCTCCAGCACCATCGCGTCGCCGCGCCGCCCGCCCAGCGCGGTGAACCGGGCCTCCGCCGCGTCCAGCAGCACCCGGGCGACACCCTGGCGGCGGGCGTCGGGGTGCACCGCGAGCCGGTAGAGGTGGCACCGCCAGCCGTCGAAGCCGGCGATGACCGTGCCGACCAGCACGCCGTCCCGCTCGGCGAGCAGCAGCGCGCCCGGGTCGGTGCCGACCAGCCGGGCGAAGCCCGCCTCGTCGTCGCTGATGCTGGTGCCCTCGGCGGCCACCCGCCAGAAGGCCAGGACGAGGGCGGCGTCCGCGGGACCGGCCGCCCTGATGCGGGGAGTGCTCATGCCCGCCATCCCACCACCGGCCCGCGGCGGCGGATCGGCAATTCCGCGATACGGACACGGCGTGCGCACGCCCGCGGCACCCTGCGCCCTTGCCGCTACTAGCGGATCAGCGCTAGCGTGGAGGCATGGCCAAGACCCAGTTGAACGTGCGGGTGGACGAAGCCACCGCCGAGACCGCGCGGGAACGCGCCTCGCAGCGCGGCATCAGTGTGAACCGCTACATCGAGGAACTGGTCCAGCGGGACGAGGGCGAGAACGGCCGGGCGTTCGTCCAGGCCGCCGCCGACTTCATGCGGCAGTACGAGGAGGTCTTCGCCGAGGAATTCGGCACCCGGGAGGAAAACCGGGGTGAAGGCACCCGTTGAGCCTGCGCATCGATCTGGCCTGGCTGCTCATGGTCGCCGAGCACAACACCCCCGGCGACCCCCAGGTCACCGACTGGGGCGCGCTGGTGGCCGCGGTCGGCCGGCACGAGGCCGAGATCTTCGGCCTGCCCGTCTACCCCGACGACCACATGCGTGCCGCAGCCCTGCTCCAGCTGCTGCTGCACATCCCCGCCCTCGAGCGCTCCAACGCGCTCTTCGCCACCGCCGTCGCCTACGCCTACCTGGTCGCCGGCGGCCTGCAGGTCACCACCACACCGGAACAGGTCCGCGACCTGGCCCGGCTGGTCAAGGACGGCACGGTCAGCGTCCACCGCATCGCCGACGAGCTGCGCGCCTGGACCGTCACCGTGTGACCTGAGCCCGCGGCCTTCGCGGCGGCCCGCCGCTCACCCCTGGTAAGCCGGCGGCGCATACGCCGTCGCGAAGGCCTCCGCGTCCCACGTACCGCCCAGCTGCGGCGCCAGCCAGTCCGGCGCCGCGGCACGGAAGGCGGCCGGCGACAGGGCACCCACCGCCTGCGGCAGCGCACCCAGCAGCGGCGCCGACACGACCGACTGCAGGTCAGCGATGTTGCAGCGCTCCGCAAGACCCGGGTCGCCGCTCCAACTGCCGAAGACCACCCCGGCGCAGCTGAGCTTGCGGCTGCCCAGCGCCTCCGCGGTCAGCGCCGCCGCATTCAGCGTGCCAAGCCCCGGCGGCGCCACCAGCAGCACCCTGGCCCGCAGCATCGCCGCCGCGTCCGCCAGCGTCGAGCCCTGCGCGTCGTAGCGGACCAGCAGCCCGCCCGCGCCCTCGACCAGCACCACGTCGTGGACCGCGGCGAGCTTGGCCGCTGCCTCGGCGATCTCGTCGGGACCCACCGTGGGCAGCCCCGACCGGGCGGCGGCGGTCGCCGGCGCCAGCGGCTCGGGATAGCGGGCCAGCTCCACCGCCGTCACTGCACCGGCCAGCCGCGCCACCTCGGCCGCGTCGCCAGGCTCGCCCTCGGCGACCCCGGTCTGCGCGGGCTTGAGCACCGCGACGCTCAGCCCCTGCGCCAGGGACGCGGCCGCCACCGCGGCGGTCGCCATCGTCTTGCCGACCTCGGTGCCCGTACCGGTGATGACCACGATGGCCATGGGTCTCGCTCCGTTCCTCGTCGTCGTGCCTGCCTTCCCCGCCGTCCCCGCAGCCGCTCCGGTCACGCGAGGCGCCCAGGGGACACTGCCCATCCGTGCCGCGCTCACGCCGCCAGCGCGGCATCCCTGACGCCCGCGCAGATCCGCGCCAGGTCCTCGTCCCCCGTCACGTACGGCGGCATCGTGTAGACCAGGTCGCGGAAGGGCCGCAGCCACACCCCGGCCCGCACCGCCGCCGCGGTCGCCGCCGCCATGTCGACCGGGTGGTCGAGCTGCACCACCCCGATCGCGCCCAGCACCCGCACGTCCCGCACCCCCGGCAGCCCGGCGACCTCCGCCAGGCCGTCGCGCAGGCCCGCCCCGATCCGCTTGACCTGCTGCGCCCAGTCCTGGCCGAGCAGCACGTCGAGGGAGGCGTTGGCGACGGCCGCGGCCAGCGGATTGCCCATGAAGGTCGGCCCGTGCGCCAGCACCGGCACCTCGCCGCGGGAGATCCCCTCGGCGACCCGGCTCGTGCACAGCGCCGCCGCCATCGTCAGGTACCCGCCGGTCAGTGCCTTGCCCACGCACATCACATCGGGGCTGACCCCGGCGTGCCCGGCCGCGAACAGCTCGCCGGTACGCCCGAAGCCGGTGGCGATCTCGTCGAAGACCAGCAGCACACCGTGCTCGTCGCACGCCTCCCGCAGCACCCGCAGATACCCGGGGGAGTGGAAGGCCATACCGCCCGCGCCCTGCACCACCGGCTCCACGATCACCGCGGCCAGCTCGTCGACATGGCGGCCGACCAGCTCCCGCAGGTGGGCGCAGTACGCCGGGTCCGGCTCGGCGTCGAAGCCGGGGGGCGGGGCGTCGGCGAAGACCTGCTCGGGCAGCACCCCCGACCACAGCTCGTGCATCCCGCCGTCCGGGTCGCACACCGACATCGGCTGCCAGGTGTCGCCGTGGTAGCCGCCGCGCCAGGTCAGCAGCCGGCGCTTGGCGGGGCGGCCGAGCGAACGCCAGTACTGCAGGCACATCTTCACCGCGACCTCGACCGACACCGAGCCGGAGTCCGCAAGGAAGACATGCCGGAGCGGCTCGGGGGTGATCTCCACCAGCCGCGCCGCCAGCCGCACCGCGGGCTCGTGCGTCAGCCCGCCGAACATCACATGGCTCATCCGGCCCAGCTGGTCCTGCACCGCCGCGTCCAGCACCGGGTGGCGGTAGCCGTGGATGGCCGACCACCACGACGACATCCCGTCGACGAGTTCGCTGCGCCCCTGCGCGGGCGCGGCCAGCCGCAGCCGCACCCCGGAGGCCGACGCGACCACCAGCGGCTCCTGACGCCCCGGCATCGGGCCGTACGGATGCCACACATGCTGCCGGTCGAGGTCGAGCAGCACCTCGGGCGGCAGCGGGCCGCCCGCGGCGAAGGGCTCAGGCATTGGGCGGGAGGTCCGTTCCCGCGCCCCGGCGCCGCACCGCGACCAGGTCGGTGCGGGCGGCGGGCACCGCCTGCGCGGCAGGCTCGGCGTCCGTGGCGTCCGTGGCGTCCGTGGCGTGCGGGGCGGTGCCGTGGTGGCAGCCGGCGCCCTCGCCGCAGCCGCCGCCCCCGCAGCCGCCCTCGTGCGTACCGCACACACCGGCGGCGCGGTGCTCGGGCAGCGTCACGGTGTCCGCGCCCTCCACCTCGAAGCCCGCGTCCGCGATCATGTCGAGGTCGGCCTGCCCGGCCTGGCCCTCACTGGTCAGGTAGTCGCCCAGGAAGATCGAGTTGGCCAGGTGCAGCGCCAGCGGCTGCATGGTGCGCAGGTGCACCTCGCGCCCGCCCGCCAGCCGCACCTCCACGTCGGGGCACACGAACCTGACCATCGCCAGGATCCGCAGGCACCGCTGCGGGGTGAGATTCCACTCCTTGGCCAGCGGGGTGCCCTCGAAGGGGATCAGGAAGTTCACCGGCACCGAGTCCGGGTCCAGTTCGCGCAGCCCGAAGACCACGTCGACCAGGTCCTCGTCGCTCTCGCCCATCCCCGCGATGAGCCCGGAGCACGCGGACAGCCCCGCCGCCTGCGCCTGCTGCACGGTGTCCACCCGATCGGCGTACGTGTGGGTGGTCGTGATGGACCCGTAGGTCCCCTCGGAGGTGTTCAGGTTGTGGTTGTACGCGTCCGCGCCGGCCTCCCGCAGCCGGTCGGCCTGCCCACCGGACAGCAGCCCCAGGCACGCGCAGACCTCGACGCCCTCGTTCTGGTCCTTGATCGCCGCGATGGTCCGCGAGACCCGGTCCACGTCCCGGTCGGTCGGGCCGCGCCCGCTGGCCACCAGGCACACCCGCTTGGCGCCGCCCGCCACCCCGGCGCTCGCCGCGGCCGCGGCCTCCTCGGGCTTGAGCCACGTGTACTTCAGGACCCCGGCCTGCGAACCGAGCCGCTGCGAGCAGTACGAGCAGTCCTCGGGGCACAGCCCGGACTTGAGGTTCACCAGGTAGTTCAGCTTCACCCTGCGGCCGAACCACCGGCGGCGCACCCGGCCGGCCGCGGCCACCACGTCCAGCAGGTCATCGTCGGAGGTCGCCAGTACGGCCAGCGCCTCTTCACGGCTGGGCAGCTCGCGTCGCAGCCCCTTGTCCACCAGTGCGGTCAGCAGATCCATGGGGGGATCCTCGCCTACCGGACGGCCCGCAGCCAATGACGGACCGCACAACAGCGGTGGCCCGCGGTGTGTGCATCACCACACCCTGTGCACGATTGCAGGCCAGTACGTTGCAGGTGGACGCGGTCGGCCAGGGCCGGCCGCCACGACCCCCGGGGACCCGCAGTGAACAGCACACCGCCCGCAGCGCCGCACAGCCCCTTCGGCTGGATCGAGGAGCACACCGCCGTACGCGCAGCCGCCGGCCTGCACCGCGAACTGCGCCCCAGGCCCGAGCAGTCGCCGCTGCTCGACCTCGCCGGCAACGACTACCTCGGCCTGACCCGCCACCCCGAGGTCACCCGGGCCGGCGCCGACTCCTGCATGCGCTGGGGCGCGGGCGCCACCGGCTCCCGGCTGGTCACCGGCAGCACCGCGCTGCACGCGGAACTCGAAGCGGAGATCGCCGACTTCACCGGCTTCGAAGCCGCGCTCGTGCTGGCCTCCGGCTACGCCGCCAACCTCGCCGCCGTCACCGCGCTCACCGGCCACGGCACCCTGCTGGTCTCCGACGCCGCCAACCACGCCTCGCTGATCGACGGCTGCCGGCTGTCCAGAGCCCGCACCGAGGTCGTGCCGCACGCCGAGCCCGACGCCGTACGCAAGGCGCTCGCCGGGCACACCGGGCGGGCCGTCGTCGTCAGCGACTCGGTCTTCTCCGTCGACGGCGACGCGGCCCCGCTCGCCGAACTCGCCGCCGCCGCACGGCAGACGGGCGCGGCCCTGCTGGTCGACGACGCGCACGGCCTCGGCGTGCTCGGCGACGGCGGGCGCGGCGCCCTCCACGCGGCCGGGCTCGCCGGTGCGCCCGACGTGGTGTGCACAGCGACCCTGTCCAAGGCGCTCGGCGCACAGGGCGGTGTCGTCCTCGGCCCCGCAGCCGTCATCGACCACCTCGTCAACGCGGCCCGCACCTTCATCTTCGACACCGGACTGGCTCCGGCCGCGGCCGGAGCCGCCCTCGGTGCGCTGCGGCTGCTGCGGCGCGAGCCCGGGAGGGCGGGCCGTGCCCTGGGCGCCGCCCGGACCTTCCACCGGCTGTTCACCGCGGCCGGGCTCGACGCGACGCCGCCCGACGCCTGCGTCGTCTCCCTCCGCGCGCCCTCGCCGTCCGCAGCCGTCACCTGGGCCGCCGAGTGCCGCTCCGCGGGTCTGAACGTCGGCTGCTTCCGCCCCCCGTCCGTCCCGGACGGCATCTCCCGCCTCCGCATCACGTCCAACGCCAACCTGACCGACGAGCTGATCGCCACATCGGCGGCCACGATCATCGCGGCTGCGCCGCGCCCTTAGGCCGTGTTTTGGAAGTCCCGCCTGCCCCGCGACGCCTGGCACGCACGCTCGCTGCG
>NZ_JAFFIX010000005.1 GCF_016916835.1 Actinacidiphila bryophytorum
CTGCCATCGGAACCGTTTCACCGGCCCCTCCGGGCTTTCCCTTCGTTGTGTTCCCCACCGTACCCGATTCCCGCACCGATTCATAATCGGCTGTTTCAGCCTCATCGATTCGATTTTCGGCGCACCAAAAATCGACCCGATGCTCGGGGAGACGTAGGTAGTGGGTGGCCGCTCGGGCGGCGGGAGTCGGTGTGAACCAGGTCTCCCACCGTTTTGGCGGCTCGGACTACGTTACGCACGAGCGGCGGCCGAGTCAAGCTCGACCGCCGCTCAAACGTACTTTTCCAGCCGTGTCAGCGGACCTCGACCGCTCCGAGGTTGCGCTTGCCCCGGCGCAGGACCAACCAGCGGCCGTGGATGAGGTCGCTCGCGGACGGGGTCTCGTCCTCGCTCGTCACCTTGGCGTTGTTGACGTACGCACCGCCCTCGCGGATGGTGCGGCGGCCTGCCGACTTGCTCGGGACCAGCTCGACCTGGGCCAACAGGTCGGCGACCGGGGCGAGTTCGGTCACCTGGGCGCGCGGCAGCTCGCTGAGCGCGGCCGCCAGGGTGGCCTCGTCGAGGTCGGCGAGATCGCCCTGGCCGAAAAGTGCCTTCGACGCGGCGACCACGGCAGCACACTGGTCGGCGCCGTGCACCAGTCTCGTCAGCTCCTCCGCGAGGGCGCGCTGCGCCGCGCGGGCCTGCGGGCGCTCGGTGGTGGAGCGCTCCAGCTCCTCGATCTCCTCGCGGGACCGGAAGCTGAAGATGCGGACGAAGGTGGAGATGTCGCGGTCGTCGGCGTTCAGCCAGAACTGGTAGAAGGCGTACGGCGTGGTCATCTCGGGGTCGAGCCAGATGGCGCCGCCCTCGGTCTTGCCGAACTTGGTGCCGTCCGCCTTGGTGATCAGCGGGGTGGCCAGCGCGTGCACCGAGGCGCCCTCGACCCGGTGGATGAGGTCGATGCCCGCGGTCAGGTTGCCCCACTGGTCGCTGCCGCCGGTCTGCACGGTGCAGCCGTGGCGCCGGTAGAGCTCCAGGAAGTCCATGCCCTGCAGGATCTGGTAGCTGAACTCCGTGTAGCTGATGCCCTGGTCGGAGTTGAGCCGGCGGGACACCGCCTCCTTGGCGATCATCTTGTTCACCCGGAAGTGCTTGCCGATGTCGCGCAGGAACTCGATGGCGGACAGGCCCGAGGTCCAGTCCAGGTTGTTGACCATGGCGGCCGCGTTCGGCCCCTCGAAGGAGAGGAAGGGCTCGATCTGGGCCTGCACCCGTCCCACCCACTCGGCGACGACCGCGGGGTCGTTCAGTGTGCGCTCCGCGGTGGGCTTGGGGTCGCCGATCAGTCCGGTGGCTCCGCCGACCAGGCCCAGCGGGCGGTGTCCGGCCTGCTGGAGGCGGCGGATGGTGAGGATCTGGACCAGGTTGCCGAGGTGCAGGCTGGGGGCGGTGGGGTCGAAGCCGCAATAGACCGTGACGGGGCCGTCCGCGAACGCCTTGCGCAGTGCGTCCTCGTCAGTGGATACGGCGATCAGCCCGCGCCACTGCAGCTCGTCGACGATGTCCGTCACGGTTCCGTGTCTCCTCGTGTCTGGGTGCCCCTACAGGCGGGGTGCGACGGCTACGAGCCTACGCGGTCCCGTCCCCCGGCCGCGCCGCCGTTTTCGCGCGCTTGCGCGGGGCGTGGGCACGGTAGGGGCTGACGCTGGGGTCGCCGTCGATCCAGTAGCGCCAGGGGTGGGCGGCACCCTCGCCGCCGACCCCGGTGCGCGGCCCGCTGCGGATCGCGGCGGGCTCCGGCGGGGTGCCGGCCAGCATGCGGAAGGGGCCGCCGCCGGCGGAACAGGCGTCGGCGCCGTTGAGGTCGCGGCCGACGGACAGGGCGGTGGCGAGCCTGGCGGGCCCCTGGGCGAGGTCGGTGTCCCGGCGGGAGGTGGGGCGGTGGGCGCGGGCGAGGTCGGCGCCGCGGGTGACCAGTCCGGCTCTGAGCAGGACTCCGCTGGCGGTGCCGACCGGGCCGCACACCAGGTTCAGGCAGTGCCACATGCCGTAGGTGAAGTAGACGTAGGTGTGTCCCGGCGGTCCGAACATCACCGCGTTGCGGTCGGTGCGGCCGCGGTAGGCGTGCGAGCCGGGGTCGTTGGGGCCGTCGTAGGCCTCGACCTCGGTGAGCCGCAGTTCGATGGGGCCGTCGTCCGTGTCCCGGACCAGGGTCCTGCCGAGCAGGTCGGGGGCGATCTCCAGGACCGGCCGGTCGAAGAAGGCGCGGGCCAGCGGGGTGCGGTCCGGTGCGGTGGTCACGCGGCCCGAGCCTACCGGAGCGGGGTGGAACCAGCCGGGCATGCGCTGCGTTCGTAGAGTTCGCCAAGAACTGTGCAGGAAACGGCAAACGGAGGGTGTCCGCAATGGGCTTCAAGAAGCTGATGGCGAGTCTGGGCGCGGGTGGGGCGTCGGTGGAGACGGAGCTGTTCCAGTCCGACGTCACGCCGGGCGGTGTGGTCCAGGGTGAGGTGCGGATCCAGGGCGGTTCCGTCGAGCAGCGCATCCAGGGGCTGTCGGTGGGCCTGCAGGCGAAGGTCGAGGTGGAGCGCAAGGACGCGCAGGGCAACGACGTCGAGTACCACCAGAACATCGAGTTCCACACGCAGCAGATCGGCGGGGAGTTCGAGATCCGGCCGGGGGCGGTGCACAACGTGCAGTTCTCGCTGGAGGTGCCGTGGGAGACGCCGGTGACGATGTTCATGGGGCGGCATCTGACCGGGATGGACGTCGGGGTGACGACGGAGCTGCAGATCGCCCGGGCGGTCGACAAGGGCGACCTGGACCCGGTGAACGTGCACCCGCTGCCGGCGCAGGACGCGCTGCTCGACGCGTTCGGCCGGCTGGGCTTCCGCTTCCACGGGGCGGACCTGGAGAAGGGGCACCTGCGCTCGACGCGGCAGCGGCTGCCGTTCTACCAGGAGATCGAGTTCAAGTCGCCGTCGCAGTACAAGGGGCTCAAGGAGGTCGAGCTGACCTTCGTCTCCGACGGGCAGCAGATGGACGTCGTGATGGAGATGGACAAGAAGCCGGGGCTGTTCGGCGGCGGGGACACGTACCGTTCGTTCGTGATGCCGATGCAGGGCTTCGAGCAGACGGACTGGGCGGACTACCTGCACCAGTGGCTTGCCGAGGTGGGCGCCAAGCGGAACTGGTTCTAGCCTGCGGGGGAGGGTGCCCCGGAGGCTCTAGGCTCGGGTCGCAGAGTTGGTTCGCGATCGAGAGGTGTCGAGGTGTCCGAGCAAGCGCGGCGACCGCTCCCCCATGACTTCCATCCGCCCGTACCGGCGTTCACGGTGGTCAGTGACGACGTGGCGCCGGGGGCGGCGCTCAGCGACGACCAGGTGTACGCGGCGGGCAACGTCTCGCCGCAGCTGCGCTGGGAGGGCTTCCCCGCGGGGACGAAGAGTTTCGCGGTGACGTGCTACGACCCGGACGCGCCGACCGGCAGCGGCTTCTGGCACTGGGTGCTGTTCGACATCCCGGCGTCGGTGACGGAGCTGCCGCGGGGTGCGGGCACGGGGGACTTCGCCGGGCTGCCGGCGGGTGCGGTGCACGCGCGCAACGACTACGGGACGCAGGACTTCGGCGGTGCGGCGCCGCCGCCGGGGGACGGCCCGCACCGCTACGTGTTCACGGTGTACGCGGTGGACCAGGAGAAGCTGGGCGTGGACGCGGCGGCGTCCCCGGCCTATGTGGGCTTCAACCTGCGCTTCCACACGCTGGGCCGGGCGCAGTTGATCGGTGAGTACGAGGTGCCCGCGGGCGGCTGATCCGCCGCGGGCGCCGGCCCGGTCGCGGTCGGTGGTTATTCGGTTGCACCCCGGCGCGGCCCGCCGCACAGTGGTGCCTGCCCGGCCTGCCGGACGCCCCCGGTCATGCGCCCGGGCGGCGCGGCGGACACCGGGTCGGCCGGCACCGCAGTTGCGGGGGCGGCGGGGCGTTGCGCTGGGCGGTACCACGCGCCCCCCGCTGCCTGTCGGATCCCGGTCTGGGGACCGGGGGTCCGCGCCGGCCGGCGCGCTCCGGATACCGGGACGTCCATCACGTCCGGTGTCCGGGGCGCAAGCTTTTCCCCTGCTCTTTCCCGACTCCTTCTCCCCCGGTCACCTGTTGTCCGCCGGGGGGAAATTGCGTTGTCCGCACGTGAACGCGCGGGCACAGTGGAGCCACTCCGCCAGGGGGGCGGAGGAGGCCCGGGAGGTGGGCGGGATGCGTGACACGCTGGTGCTGAATGCGAGCTTCGAGCCGCTGTCGACGGTGTCGCTGCGGCGTGCCGTGGTCCTGGTGATGCAGGACAAGGCGGTCGTGGAGCAGGCGCATCCCGGGCTGCGCATCCGTGCGGCCGACGTGGACGTACCCCTTCCGCAGGTGATCCGGCTGTGCCGGT
Organism: Actinacidiphila bryophytorum; assembly: GCF_016916835.1. GTDB lineage: Bacteria > Actinomycetota > Actinomycetes > Streptomycetales > Streptomycetaceae > Actinacidiphila > Actinacidiphila bryophytorum. The sequence continues at coordinate 4,412 of NZ_JAFFIX010000005.1, forward strand.
ATGTGCGGGTGCCGTTCCGACAACGGGCGCCGTGGTCGCGGCGGGGTGTGCTGGTGCGTGACCGGCACCGGTGCGCGTACTGCGGCCGGCGGGCCACCACGGTGGACCACCTGCAGCCGCGGTCCCGCGGTGGCGGCGACACGTGGCTGAACACGGTGGCGGCGTGCGCGGAGGACAACCAGCGCAAGGCGGACCGTACGCCGGAGCAGGCGGGTATGCGGCTGCTGGCGCAGCCGTTCGAGCCGACGCCGGCCGATGCGCTGCTGCTGGCGCTCGGGGTGCGGGAGCGGGCGGGGCTGCCGGAGTGGCTGGCCCGGCCGGCCTGAGGCCGAGGGCCTGAACCGGTGTGAGCGGTGCGGCCCGGCCTGTCCGTGACGGGCCGGGCCGCACGGCTCACTTGAGGATCAGCTGCACGATGGCGGCGATGCCGACGACGACGATCAGGCCGCGCAGCGCGGCGGGCGGCAGCCGGCGGCCGACGCGGGCGCCGATGAGCCCGCCGATGGTGGCGCCGACCGCGATGAGGGCGACGGCGGCCCAGTCCATGTGGGCGACGACGATGAAGAAGAGCGCGGCGATGCCGTTGACGAGGGCGGCCAGGACGTTCTTCAAGCCGTTGACGCGTTGCAGGGTCTCGTCGAGCAGCAGGCCCATCAACGACAGGTACAGCACGCCCTGGGCGGCGCCGAAGTAGCCGCCGTAGACGCTGGCCAGGAACATCCCGCCGACCAGCAGCGGGCCGCCGTGGGCGGGGGCGGTGGTGCCGCGGCGTTCGCGGCGGGCCTGGACGGCGCGGGCGAGCCGGGGTTGCAGCACGACCAGGACGAGGGCGGCGGCGATCAGCACGGGCACGATGGCGTGGAAGGCCTGCGAGGGCAGGGTGACCAGCAGCACGGCCCCGGTGGCGCCGCCGAGCAGCCCGACGGTGCCGAGCCGGACCAGCCGGTCGCGCTGGCCGGCGAGTTCGCGCCGGTAGCCGATGGCGCCGGTGATCGAGCCGGGGACCAGGCCGAGGGCGTTGGAGACGTTGGCGGTGACCGGGGGCAGGCCGACGGCGAGCAGGACCGGGAAGGTCAGCAGGGTGCCGGAGCCGACGATGGTGTTGATGGTGCCGGCCCCGACTCCCGCGGCGAGGACGGCGAGAGCTTCAGCTGGGGACATAACCCCGTGATCATGTCACAGCGCTCCGCCGCCCCCGAGGGGCGTCTCACCCCTCAGCCACGGCCCCTCGGCCGCCCGGGCCTCAGTCCTTGTCGAAGGGTGCGGACTCGCGGCGGGGTGCCGGTGTGGTGGCGGAGCCACCGCCCCCGTTGCCGTTCCCGGGGACGCCGGGCAGGTTGACTATGCCGCCGAGGCCCTTGAGTGCGTCGTTCAGCTCGCTGGGGATGATCCACAGCTTGTTGGCGTCGCCCTCGGCGATCTTCGGCAGCATCTGCAGGTACTGGTAGGCCAGCAGCTTCTGGTCCGGGTCGCCGGCGTGGATGGACTCGAAGACCGTGCGGATCGCCTGCGCCTCACCTTCGGCGCGCAGGGCCGCGGCCCTGGCGTCACCTTCGGCGCGCAGGATCGAGGACTGCTTCTCGCCCTCGGCGGTGAGGATCTGGGACTGCCTGATGCCCTCGGCGGTGAGGATCGCGGCCCGCTTGTCGCGGTCGGCGCGCATCTGCTTCTCCATCGAGTCCTGGATGGAGGTGGGCGGCTCGATCGCCTTGAGTTCGACGCGGTTGACGCGGATGCCCCACTTGCCGGTGGCCTCGTCCAGGACGCCGCGCAGGGCCGCGTTGATCTCCTCGCGGGAGGTCAGGGTCCGCTCCAGGTCCATGCCGCCGATGATGTTGCGCAGGGTGGTGACGGTGAGCTGCTCGATGGCCTGGATGTAGCTGGCGACCTCGTAGGTCGCGGCCCGCGCGTCGGTCACCTGGTAGTAGATGACGGTGTCGATGTTCACCACCAGGTTGTCCTGGGTGATGACCGGTTGCGGCGGGAAGGGCACGACCTGCTCGCGCAGGTCGATGCGGTTGCGGATGGTGTCGATGAAGGGCACCACGATGTTCAGTCCCGCGCTGAGGGTGCGGGTGTAGCGGCCGAAGCGCTCCACGATGGCCGCGCTGGCCTGCGGGATCACCTGGACCGTCTTGATCAGCGCGATGAAGACGAGCACCACCAGGATGATCAGGACGATGATGATGGGCTGCATGTCCACTCCCCGCGCCGGTTGACTGCGGAAACACGGTGTACCCGGTGTACGCCGACATGATCGATCTTGGCAGACGGCCGCCCGCCGCGGGCGGGTTCGGCGAATTCCCGGCCGGACAAGGGCACTTCTGCCGTCACATCACGACGGCTGTCGCTCCGTCGATCTCCACGACGTCCACCTGCTGGCCGGGGTCGAAGACCCGGCCGGCTTCCAGTGAGCGCGCGGACCATACCTCGCCGGCGAGTTTGATCCTGCCGTCGGCGCCGCTGTCGACCCGTTCGAGGACCACCGCCTGCCGGCCCTTGAGCGCGTCGATGCCGCTGCGCTGCCCGGCGTGCTGCCGGTTGCGGTAGGCGATCGGGCGTACGAAGACCAGCAGCGCGACGGACACCACCACGAAGGCGATGACCTGGGCGACGATCCCGCCGCCCATTCCCGCGGCGGCGGCGCCCGCCACCGCACCGACGGCGAACATGCCGAACTCGGGCATCGTCGTGATCACCAGCGGGATGCCCAGCCCCACTGCTGCTATCAGCCACCACAGCCATGCGTCCACAGCCCAATCGTAGGGCTGTACGGGGCAGTTGCGGCAGTGCGCGGGGATGTGAAGCTCAGGAGAGCGGGAGTCCGGCCGCGGTGTAGCGGTCGCCGCGGCGCTCGACGACCAGGGGGAGGCCGAAGCACAGGGACAGGTTGCGGGAGGTCAGTTCGCTCTCCAGCGGGCCTGCGGCCACGACCTTGCCCTGGCGGATCATCAGGACGTGGGTGAAGCCAGGGGCGATCTCCTCGACGTGGTGGGTGACCATGATCATGGAGGGTGCGATCGGGTCGCGGGCCAGCCGGCCGAGCCGCCTGACCAGGTCCTCGCGTCCGCCGAGGTCGAGGCCGGCGGCGGGCTCGTCCAGCAGCAGCAGTTCGGGGTCGGACATCATGGCGCGGGCGATCAGGGTGCGCTTGCGCTCGCCCTCGGAGAGGGTGCCGAACTTCCGGTCGAGGAAGTCGTTCATGCCGAGCCGGTCGAGGAAGGCGCGGGCGCGGTCCTCGTCGACCTGCTCATAGCCCTCGTGCCAGGTGGCGGTCATGCCGTACGCGGCGGTGAGCACGGTCTCCAGGACGGTCTGCCGGCGCGGCATCTTCTCCGCCATCGCGGCGCCGGCCATGCCGATGCGCGGGCGCAGTTCGAAGACGTCGACGCCGCCGAGCTTGTCGCCGAGGACGGAGACGGTGCCGGTGGTGGGGAAGAGGTAGCTGGAGGCGACGTTGAGCAGGGTGGTCTTGCCGGCGCCGTTGGGGCCGAGGATGACCCAGCGCTCGCCCTCCGCGACCGACCACGAGACGTGGTCCACCAGAGCCCGTCCGTCGCGGACCACGGATACGTCCACCAGCTCCAGCACATCGCTCATGAGCGCGTTGTCTCCCATTGCAGTCTCGTCAGCCCGGCGGTGCCCGGGCTGGCACGTCCCCGGAGGGATCCCCTGGGGAAAACTTACGCCACCGCACGACGGGTCCAGTCCATAGGCTGGGGGCATGCTTGATGAACCTCGTTCAGGGCGGCTGACCGCATGGGGAAATGCCCTGCTTGCCGGACTTGCCGCACCTGATGACGTGGCCCAGCGGATCGTGGGCCAGGACGCGGTGCACCGGATCACGGCGCTGCCCGGGGAGAACGGGCCGGTCGGACTGACCCTGGGCCTCGGCAGGCTGCGGGCGCTGGGGGTGACCGGGCTGCGGCTCGCGCTGCCGGTCTCGGGGCACCCGCTGGGCCTGACCGGGCCGCCGGACTTCAACGACCTCGCCCTGGAGGCGGGTGAGGCGGTGCTCACCGTCGGGGCCGTGCCGCTGGGGCTGGTGCCGGACGTGAGCGAGGCGGGTCCCGCGGGCGATGTGCACGTGGAGGTGGAGTGGCGGTGCCTGCCGGTGCGGGACGCGCCGCCGGCCGACGTGCCGTCGCTGGGCGAGGCGGAGCGCGAGCTGGCCGAGGCGCTGCGTGACGCGACCTCGGCACTGGCGGCGCTGGACGTGGCGGGCGCCGGCGGCCCGACGGCGCACGCGGCTCTCGACGCCTACCGGGCGCGGGCGGCCAGGGGCCGCGAGGTGCTGGCGCCGGGCTATCCGCCGCGTGCGGTGCGGGTGCTGGAGCTGGCGCAGCGGGTCGCGGCGCTGGTGGAGATCGCCGGCGACGGGCACGGCGCCGCGGTGAGCGCCTCGCAGATCTCGGCCAGGGCGGAGTTGCTGCGCCCGGTGGAGCGGACCGCCAGGCGCGCGCAGGTCGCGGCGTACAACGCGTACGTGGAGGAGTCGGAGCGGCGCAGGCCCTAGAACGGGGACGCCGTTCGGTCAGCCGCCGACGCCGTTGCGCACCGCCCACAGGGCGGCCTGGGTGCGGTCGGCGAGGTCCAGCTTCATCAGGATGTTCGACACGTGGGTCTTGACGGTCTTCTCCGACAGCACCAGTGCGCGGGCGATCTCCCGGTTGGAGCGGCCGTCGGCGATCAGGGTGAGCACCTCGCGCTCCCGCTCGGTCAGCGCGTTGCCGCGGCCCTGCCCGGGGCCGCCCGCCTCGTCCTGGGAGAGCAGTGCGCCGGCCACCTCCGGCTGCAGCAGGACGTGCCCGGCGTGCACGGAGCGGATCGCGTCGGCCAGCGCGACCGGGTCGATGTCCTTGTAGACGTATCCGGCGGCGCCGGCCCGCAGAGCCGGTACCACCGTGCGCTGCTCGGTGAAGCTGGTGACGATCAGCACCCGGGCACCGTTCTGCGCGTCGTGCAGCCGGCGCAGCGCCTCGATGCCGTCGGTGCCGGGCATCTTGACATCCATGAGGATCACGTCGGGCCGCAGCTCCTCGGCGCGGGCCACGCCCTCGTCGCCGTCGCCGGCCTCGCCGACGACCTCGATGTCGCCCTGCACTTCGAGGAAGGTGCGCAGGCCCCGGCGTACGACCTGGTGGTCGTCGACCAGCAGCACGCGGATCACCTTGTCAGCCACCGGGCACCTCCAGCTCGATCACGGTGCCCTTGCCGGGCGCCGACTGCACGATGAGCCGGCCGCCGACGCCGCCGGCCCGGTCCCGCATCGAGACCAGGCCGAGGTGCCGGCCGGCGCGGCGGACCGACTCGGGGTCGAAGCCCTTGCCGTCGTCGGCGACCCGCAGTGTGGCGCCCCTGCCGTGTCCTTCGAGGGTGACGGTGACGGCGGTGGCGCGGGCGTGCCGCAGGGCGTTGTGCATGGCCTCCTGGGCGACCCGCAGCAGCGCCTCCTCCTGGGAGGCGGGCAGGGCGCGGACGTCACGCGAGCGGAAGGTGACCCCTGCGGAGTGCACCCGGTCGAGGACCTCGGCCTGGGTGCGCAGCGTCGCGACCAGGCCGTCGTCGTCCAGGGCGGCGGGGCGCAGCTCCACGACGACGGCCCGCAGCTCGTCTGCGGCCTCGGCGGCGAGCCCGGCGACCTCACGCAGCTGGCCCTTGGCGCGGGCCGGGTCGGTGTCGATGAGGGCTGCGGCGGCCTGTGCGGTCAGCCGCAGCGAGAAGAGCTTCTGGGAGACCGCGTCGTGCAGCTCGTGGGCGATCCTGGCCCGCTCCCCCGCGAGCGTCAGCTCGCGGCTGCGCTCGTAGAGCCGGGCGTTGGTCAGGGCGATGGCGGCGTGGTCGGCGAGGATGCGCAGCAGGTCCTCGTCCTCCTGGGTGAAGCCGCGGCTGTCGCCCCCGTCGTGGCCCTGGCACTGCTTGTTGGCCAGGAAGAGGGCGCCGAGGATGTCGTCGCCGTCCATCACGGGCATGCCGATGAAGGCCTTCATGACGGGGTGCTTGCGGGGCCAGCCGGCGAAGCTGGCGAAGTCGCGGACGTCGTCGAGGCGCTGCGGTGTCGCCTCGTGCAGCATCGCGGCGAGGATGCCGTGCTGCCGGGGCAGCGGGCCGATGGCCTTCCACTCCTCGTCGCTGACGCCGTCCACCACGAACTGCGCGAAGCCGCCGTGGTCGTCGGGCACGCCGAGCGCCGAGTACTCGGCCGCCAGCAGCTCGCGGGCGGAGGCCACGATGGTCTGCAGGACCTCGCGCACCTCCAGCCGGCGGTTCATCGCCAGGACCGCGGCGCTGACCGCTTCGATTCCGCCTCTGGGGGGCCTGCTGGACATGTCTCCACCGTACCCGTGGCAGGTCACGGCACATATGCGCCGCAAGGCCGAGCGGGTGTGGGCATGTGGACCTAGGCCCTTGTGACCGAGCGGTGTAGGGCGGCCGACCGAAGCGGGCGGGCGGGCCGCGTTCCTACGGTGGAGGGACCAGACGGCCGGGCACCGGGTCCGGCCGCGCCGGGGTGCTTTCCCGGCGGCCATCACAGCGAGGGCGGTCTCATGCCGGTAGCGATCATCACAGGGGCGTCGAAGGGGCTGGGCCGGGCGCTCGCCGCGGAGCTTGCGGGCCGGGGCTGGCGGCTGGTGCTCGACGCGCGGGACGCGGAGGCGCTGCGCTCGGCGGCTGCCGCTGTCGAGGACGCGGCGGTGAAGTCCGGTGCCGGCGGGGATACGGGTGCCGGCGCGGGTGCGGCGGCGGTACGTGCGGTGCCGGGCGACGTGGCGGACCCGGCGCACCGGGCCGAGCTGGTGGCGGCGGCGCAGGAGCTGGGCGGGGTGGACCTGCTGGTCAACAACGCCAGTGCGCTGGGCGCCGAGCCGCTGGTGACGCTGGCCGAGCTGCCGGTCGAGGGTCTGCAGCGGGCACTTGAGGTCAATGTCACGGCGCCTTTCGCTCTGGTGCAGGCGGCGCTGCCGGCGCTGCGGGCGGCGTCCGGCAGCGTGCTGAACGTCAGCTCGGACGCGGCGGTGGAGGCGTACCCGGAGTGGGGCGGTTACGGGGCGAGCAAGGCCGCGCTCGACCAGCTGTCTGCGGTGCTGGCGGTGGAGGAGCCGGGGCTGCGGGTGTGGTGGGTGGATCCGGGCGACCTGCGGACCGAGCTGTACGCGGCGGCCGTGCCCGACGACCCCGACTTCTCCGAGCGCGCGCTGCCCGAGGAGGTGGCGCCCGCGCTGCTGCGGCTGCTGGACGAGAAGGCCGCCAGTGGCCGCTACACGGCGTCAGGCCTGCGGAACGGACGGTGATGGCGATGACCCAAAACGCAGACCCCTATATAAGGGGAATAGGAGTCATGACAGATACAAGCCGCACATCGGACATTCTGCGGGGATTCCAGGTGCCGGCGGAGTCACTGGCGCCGGCTCCGCCGGCCCGCAGGGACGGGGTGCGGCTGCTGGTCGGGCGGCGGGGGTCCGGTGAGGTCTCGCACCACACCTTCCGCGACCTGCCCGACCTGCTGCGGGCCGGCGACGTGCTGGTGGTGAACACCTCCCAGACGCTGCCGGCCGCGCTGGACGGGCAGCTCGGCGGCGACCGGGTGGTGGTGCACTTCTCCACCCGGCGCGACGACGGCCGCTGGGTGGTCGAGGTCCGCGACCCCGACGGCCGCGGCTCCACCGTCCGCCGGGCCGGCGGCCCCGCGGGCGCGGTGGTGGAGCTGGCCGGCGGCGGGAAGCTGGCGCTGGAGGAGCCGATGGACCCGTGCGGGGACCGGCTGTGGTTCGCCCGGCCCTCGATGCCCGACACGGTGGCCCACCTGCGTGCCCACGGGCGGCCGATCCGCTACGCCTACACCGAGCGGGACCAGCCGCTCAGCTCCTACCAGACGGTCTTCGCCACGCCCTCGGCCGACGGCGGCGCCTCCGCCGAGATGCCGAGCGCCGGCCGGCCCTTCACCGCACCGCTGGTGACCGAGCTGGTCAGCCGTGGGGTGCAGATCGCGCCCATCGTGCTGCACACCGGGGTCGCGTCGGCCGAGGCGTACGAGCCGCCGTACGCCGAGCCGTACACGGTGCCGGCCACCACGGCATGGCAGGTCAACGCGGCGCGGGCGGCCGGCGGCCGGGTCATCGCGGTGGGCACCACCGCGGTGCGGGCACTGGAGACCGCGTCCGACGGGCGCGGGGTGGTCCGCCCCGCGCAGGGCTGGACGGATCTGGTGATCACCCCGGAGCGCGGGGTGCGTGCGGTGGACGGCCTGCTGACCGGGCTGCACGAGCCGGAGGCCTCGCATCTGCTGATGCTGCGCGCGGTCTCCGACGACGACCTGCTGGAGCGGGTCTACGCCGAGGCGCTCCAGCACTGTTACCTGTGGCACGAGTTCGGGGACGTGAATCTCCTGCTCCCGTAAAGAGACCCCCAATAAACGTCACATAAAGCACCCCCACGGTCACCGCAAGCGACCGTGGGGGTGCGGTGGTGTGAGGTGACAGATAGGACCTGCGTCACATACTAAGCAGCGTAGTGGAATACGACCCCCGGCAAGCCCCGGAATATCTCAGGGAAGTGACTGCCCGTTCCCGCGCCGGCTACGAATTCGATTCGTAGCCGGCTTCATTGACCCCCGTTTTGCGAGGCCCTAAGAATTCTCAGGTCCGCAACCGGAAGAGGTCATTCCATGCAGCTCCCCACGATCCCGAAGATCGGCCGACTGTCCAAGAAGCACAAGATCACGGCGGCCGGTGCCGCCGCCGCGGCTGCTGTTGTCCTGGCCGTCACCGGTCTCCAGGCGACCGGTGGCACGGCTGAAGCCAAGGGTGACCCGACCGGGTTCTCGGTGGATTCCGGCCAGCAGGTCAAGAGCCTCGACGCACAGGCCGGCCTCGCCTCGCAGAAGGCGATCCAGGACGAGGCGGCCAAGAAGAAGGCCGCCGCCGACGCCGCGGCCAAGCAGAAGGCGGCCGCAGACGCGGCAGCGAAGAAGAAGGCCGCGGACGCCGCAGCCGCCAAGAAGAAGGCTGCCGCCGCCGCGAAGAAGAAGGCCGCCGCCCGGGCAGCCGAGCGCGCCAGGGCGCAGCAGGCCGCGAACCGCTCCAAGCAGCGCACCGCCCTGAAGGCCGCCCCGAAGAAGGTCGCCGCCGCTCCCGCCAAGGTCGTCTACCCCGACAACCTGGACGGCTGGATTCGCGAGGCCCGTGCGGTACTTGCCGCGCACAACATCCCGGTGCCGACCTACAACGGCATTTACCGGAACATCATCCGCGAGTCCTCGGGCAACCCGAACGCGATCAACCTCTGGGACATCAACGCCCAGAACGGCATTCCCTCCAAGGGCCTGCTGCAGACGATCGACCCGACCTTCAACGCCTACCACGTGTCCGGCACGTCGTGGAACATCTACGACCCGGTCGCGAACATCGCCGCCGCGTGCAACTACGCCTGGCACGTCTACGGCGGAATGGACAACGTCAACTCGGCGTACTGACCCGCGCACCGGAACCCCCACCGGTTGCGGCGGACCAGCCGATGCGAAAAGGGCGGTAGGACTCCCCGAGTCCCACCGCCCTTTCGCATGCCGCGAATTGCCGACTACTTGCGCATGACCTCGGGCTCGTGCCGGCGCAGCAGCCGGGCGACGGCGACACCGCACACCGCCGCCATCACCAGCAGCATGAAGACGTCGAGCGTCCAGATGCCCGCGCTGTGCTTCCACAGCGAGTCCACACTGACCGGCGGTGTGGTGTCCCACGGCAGCAGCGTGTTGAGGTCGGCCGTCGAACCGGCGCCTGCGACCGCCCAGCGGGCCGGCATCAGCCAGGCCACCTGCTCCATGCCGGGCTTGCCGTAGATCTGGAAGAGCACACCGGTGAAGACGATCTGCACGATGGAGTACATCACCAGCAGCGGCATCGTCTTCTCCGCGGTCTTCACCAGCGCGGAGATGATCAGCCCGACCATCATCGAGGTGAAGCCGAAGGCCATCACGACCAGGGTCATCTCCACCGCCGGCTGGCCGTGCAGGATGACGCCCTCGGCGGGCATCTTGCTGCGCGGCACGAAGCCGATGCCGCAGATGATCGCGCCCTGCAGGGCGGTGATCAGGCCGAGCACGATGACCTTGGACATCAGGTACGCGGACCGCGACAGGCCGACGGCGCGTTCCCGCTCGTAGATGACCCGCTCCTTGATCAGCTCCCGGACCGAGTTCGCCGCACCGGCGAAGCACGCGCCGACCGCGATGATCATCAGGATGGTGCCCGCGTCCCGGTTCTGGCCGTGCGCCCTGACCGGGCCGTAGCCCAGTCCGTCGTGCGCGGGGATCAGCAGGCTGACGATGCCGAGCACCGTCGGCAGGATCAGCATCAGGCCGATGAAGCCGCGGTCGGAGGCGATGACCGACATGTAGCGGCGTACCAGGGTCCACAACTGCGGACCCCACGCCTGCGGTTTGGGCGGCCTGGCCACCTGGTGCGGTATGTAGGGCGCGGCCTGCGGGGCGACCGAGTCCAGGTCCGCGGCATAGGTCTGGTAGTGCTGCGAACCGCGCCAGCGGCCCATCCAGTCGTAGTCGCGGTAGGTCTCGAAGGCCGAGAAGACGTCGGCCCAGTTGTCGTACCCGAAGAAGTTCAGCGCCTCGTCCGGCGGACCGAAGTAGGCCACGGAGCCGCCCGGCGCCATCACCAGCAGCTTGTCGCACAGCGCCAGTTCCGCCACCGAGTGGGTGACCACCAGGACCGTGCGGCCGTCGTCGGCGAGGCCGCGCAGCAGCTTCATCACGTCGCGGTCCATGCCCGGGTCGAGGCCCGAGGTGGGCTCGTCGAGGAAGATCAGCGACGGCTTGGTGAGCAGCTCCAGCGCCACGGAGACGCGCTTGCGCTGGCCGCCGGACAGCGAGGTGATGCGCTTGTCGGCGTGGATGTCGAGCTTCAGCTCGCGCAGCACCTCGTCGATCCGCGCCTCGCGCTCGGCGGCCGCGGTGTCACCGGGGAAGCGGAGCTTGGCCGCGTACCGCAGTGCGGTCTTGACCTGCAGCTCCTTGTGCAGGATGTCGTCCTGCGGTACCAGGCCGATGCGCTGCCGCAGCTCGGCGAACTGCTTGTACAGGTTCCGGTTGTCGTAGAGCACCTCGCCCTGGTCGGCGGGCCGGTAGCCGGTCAGCGCGCGCAGCAGGGTCGACTTGCCGGAGCCGGACGGGCCGATCACACCGATCAGCGACTTCTCCGGCACCCCGAAGGAGACGTCCTTGAGGATCGTCTTGGTGGTCTTGCCGTGCGGCACGGTCACCGACAGGCGGCGGGCGGAGAAGGACACCGCGCCGGTGTCGACGAACTCCTCCAGCCGGTCGCCGACCAGCCGGAAGGTGGAGTGGCCGACGCCGACGATGTCGTTGGCGCCGAGCAGGTGCCGCTGGATCGGCTGGCCGTTGACATACGTGCCGTTGTGGCTGCCGAGGTCGACGATCTCGTAGCGGCCGTCGGGGTGCGCGCGGAACTCGGCGTGGTAGCGGGAGACCTGGAGGTCGGAGACGACCAGTTCGTTCTCCAGCGCACGGCCGATCCGCATGACCCGGCCCAGCGCCAGCTGGTGGAAGGTCGTCGGGCTGCGGTCGCCGTAGCCGGGTGCCCGGCCGCCGGCCGGCGGCTGCTGGGGTACGCCCTGCGGCGCCGGCGGCTGCTGCGGCCAGCCGGCTGCGGCCTGCGGCACCGCCGCCTGCTGGTGCGCGGCGGCCGGCTGGGCCGGCGGCTGGTACTGCGGGTAGTGCTGCGGCGGCGCCTGCTGGACCTGCGGCGGTACGTGCTGCTGCGGCGGCACCTGCGGGGCCGGCTGCTGTACGGGCCGGGCCGGCTGCACCGGCTGCTGCACCGGCGGTGCGGACTGCGCCTGCGGGTAGAGCTGCGGCGGCTGCTGGGCGTGCGCGGTCTCCGCGCTGTAGACGTCGCGGCCGGCCGCCGCGACCGGTGTGCCGCCGGTGAAGTCCAGCCGCGGGCCGTCGGTGGCGTTGCCGAGGTTGACCGCGGTGCCGGGGCCGACCTCCGTCTGCTGGATCCGCTGCCCGTGGACGAAGGTGCCGTTCGTGCTCCCGTGGTCCTCTATCAGCCAACCGCGGTCTCCCCGGCGGATGGTGGCGTGCCGCCACGAGACCCGGGGGTCGTCGCAGTGCAGATCGGCCTGCGGGTCGCGCCCGAGGCTGTAGGACCGGGAGGCGTCGAGCGTCCAGGTTCGACCGTTCAATTCGAGTACGAGTTCAGGCACCCCAAGCCCCATTGGTTGTCCCCCGTGTTGTCCCCCATGAGGGGAGTCTAGGGATTGCGAACATCGGGAGGAACTATTGCAGGCCCCGGTCTCGTAACAGAAAGCGCCCTCCCGGACGCGTTCCGGGTGTTCCCAGCAGCCGATTGTCCGGCACGCGGGACGGATGGTCATACGGCAGTGCGGGGCGGATACCGTGGAGGGACCATGAACGACGCCTCGCAAGCCACGCCTGTCGCCGCCGTTCCCGCAGCGGACGTGCCGACCCTCCTGGTCAAGATCTTCGGCAGGGACCAGCCGGGCATCACCGCCGGCCTGTTCGACACGCTCGCCGCCTACGGGGTGGACGTGGTGGACATCGAGCAGGTGGTGACCCGCGGCCGGATAGTGCTGTGTGCCCTGGTGACCGCCCCGGCGCCGGGCACCGGCACCGAGGGCGACCTGCGGGCGACCGTGCACAGCTGGGCCGAGAGCCTGAAGATGCAGGCCGAGATCATCTCCGGTGTCGGCGACAACCGGCCGCGCGGCGAGGGCCGTTCCCATGTCACGGTGCTCGGCAGGCCGCTGACGGCGGAGTCGACGGCGGCCATAACGGCGGTGATCACCGGCGCGGGCGGCAACATCGACCGGATCTTCCGGCTGGCGAAGTACCCGGTGACGGCCGTGGAGTTCGCCGTCTCCGGCGCGGAGCCGGTCGCGCTGCGCTCGGCGCTCGCGATCGCCGCCGCCGCCCGCGGGGTGGACGTCGCGGTGGTGCCGTCGGGGCTGCAGCGCAGGGCGCAGCGGCTGGTGGTCATGGACGTCGACTCCACCGTCATCCAGGACGAGGTCATCGAGCTGTTCGCGGCACACGCCGGGTGCGAGGAGCAGGTCGCCGACGTCACGGCCGCCGCGATGCGCGGCGAGCTGGACTTCGAGCAGTCGCTGCACGCCAGGGTCGCGCTGCTGGCGGGCCTGGACGTCTCGGTGGTGGACAAGGTGCGCGCCGAGGTCCGGCTGACCCCGGGCGCGCGGACCCTGATCCGTACCCTCAAGCGGCTCGGCTACCAGGTCGGTGTGGTCTCCGGCGGTTTCACGCAGGTCACCGACGACCTCATGGAGCGGCTCGGCCTGGACTTCGCCGCCGCGAACACCCTGGAGGTGGCCGACGGGCGGCTGACCGGCCGGGTCGTCGGGCCGATCGTGGACCGGGCGGGCAAGGCCAGGCTGCTGCGCAGCTTCGCCGAGCAGGCCGGGGTGCCGCTGAGCCAGACCGTGGCGATCGGCGACGGCGCCAACGACCTGGACATGCTCAACGCGGCGGGCCTGGGTGTCGCCTTCAACGCCAAGCCCGTGGTGCGTGAGGCGGCGGACGCCGCGGTGAACGTGCCCTTCCTCGACGCGGTGCTGTACCTGCTGGGCATCACCCGCGAGGAGATCGAGGCGGCCGACGAGCTGGACGGCACCCCGACCGCCTGACCCGGTCCACCGCAAGCGGGCCTGTCAGGCCTCGTGCGGGGTCCAGAAGGCGGTGAGCCGGCCGACACCGTGCTCGACGGTCTTCCACGAGCCGGCGAAGGTGACCACGGCGAAGGCCGCGGTGGGGAAGCCGCCGCTCTTCATCCGGGCCAGCGCGTCGCTGTCGGCGGTGCCCGCGAGGGCTTCCGCGGCCGCGTGCATCCCGGGGTTGTGGGCGACGACCAGCAGCGAGCCGACGTCGTCGGGGGTCTCGCTGAGCAGCGCGAGCAGTTCGCCGAGGCTCGCGTCGTACAGCCGCTCCTCGTAGACCGTACGGGGCCGGTGCGGCAGTTCGTGCGCGGCGAGCTTCCAGGTCTCGCGGGTGCGGGCGGCGGTGGAGCAGAGCACGAGGTCGGGGGCGATGCCGTCGTCGGCGAGGCGGCGGCCGGCCATCGGGGCGTCCAGCCGGCCGCGGTCGGCCAGTGGCCGCTCGTGGTCGGGTACGGACGGCCAGTCGGCCTTGGCGTGCCGGAGCAGGACGATGGTGCGGGGCGAATCGACGGTCATGCCTTTCAGCTTTCCAGAAAACCCGCAGTCAGGCGCGGGATGGGCTCGGTCGCCGGCCCCTGCGGGCGGTCACAGGATGTGACGGAGCAGGTCGGGCAGCGCGGTGGCGAGCCGGGAGAGCACGTCGCCGGCGGGGGCCGCGGTCGAGGCGTCGGCGCTGCCGCCGCTGATGAGCGCGAGCAGTGCGGCGAAGGCGACCGCGGGCAGCGCCACCGCCCACCACGGCAGCCGGGTCTGCACCGCGCCGGTCCTGCGTGCGGCAGGGGTCTGGGTGCCGGTCCCGGCCTGCCGGGTGTACAGGTGCGGGGACTGTGTGGTCACGGTGAACGCCTCCGTGGTGGACCGTCGAAGTGCCGTTGTCTGACTGCACTTCGACGCTACGGGCGCGCGGCGGGCGCTCCCATCCGGTCGTCCACCCAGTTGACCCTGACCCTGGCCCCCTAGGGATGGTGGGGTTGTCCCCACCCCCGGGTCGGGGTCGGGCAGTTCACCCCATGCGCGCGGCGATGACGGCGACCACCGCGACGATCGCGGGCACCCCCATCATCAGGCCGAAGAGGGTCAGCAGCCGGCGCTGCGGCTGCGGGGGGTTCGGTTCGAGTACGGGCATGCGTCCAGTCTGGCACCGGCGCCCGGACGGCTCCCACCGGGGTCACAGTTCGTCCTCGATGTACCGGTTGCGCCCGGCCAGCACCCCGCACAGCACCTGGGGGACGACCAGCGCGAGCATCAGGGCGATGGGCAGGCCCCAGCCGCCGGAGGACTGGTTGAGCGCGCCGACCAGGATCGGCCCGGGGATGGAGATGAGGTAGCCGGTGCTCTGCGCGAAGGCCGACAGGCGTACGACCCCGGCGCCGGTGCGCGAGCGCATCCCGATCATCGTGAGGACCAGCGGGAAGGCGCAGTTGGCCACCCCGAGCAGCAGCGCCCACGCCCAGGGGGCGGCGGCGGGCGCGGCCCACAGCCCGGCGAACCCGGCGACCTGGAAGGCGCCGAGCACGACAACGATCGGCCCCTGCGAGCGCATCCGGGCGGCGACCTGCGGCAGCACGAAGGACAGCGGCACACCCATCACCATCGTGACCGCGAGCAGCAGGCCCGCCTGGCCGGCGGAGATCCCGGCGTCCCGGAAGATCTGCGGCATCCAGCCCATGGTGACGTAGGCGGCGGTGCCCTGGAGGCCGAAGAAGGCGGCCATCGTCCAGGCGGTGCGGCTGCGGGTGATCCGCCCGTTCTCGCCGGTGGCAGCGGCAGCGGAGGTGGAGACGGGGGCGGTGGCCGCGGACCGGTCGCGTACCAGCGGCAGCCAGACCAGCACGGCCAGCGCGGCGGGCACCGCCCACACGCCCAGGCCCAGCCGCCAGCCGTGGCCCATGGCGTGGGTCAGCGGTACGGACACCGCGGCGGCCACGGCGGTGCCCAGCGACAGGGCCATGGAGTAGACGCCGGTGACGGCGCCCATCCGGTCGGGGAAGTAGCGCTTGACGATGACCGGCATCAGCACGTTGGAGACGGCGATGCCGGCCAGGGCGAGCGCGCTGGCGGCCAGGAAGGCGGGGGTGCCGCCGGCGAAGGGCCGCAGCAGCAGGCCGCCGGTGATCAGGGCCATGCCGGCGCAGACGACGGCGCCCGGTCCGTAGCGGCGGGCGAGCCGGGGGGCGGCGAAGCCGAAGAGGGCGAAGCACGCGGCGGGCACCGAGGTGAGCAGGCCCGCCATGGTGCCGTTCATGCCGAGGCCGTCGCGGACCTCCGTCATCAGCGGGCCGAGGCTGGTGACGGCGGGGCGCAGGTTGACGGCGGCGAGGACGAGTCCCGCGAGGGCGAGCACCCGGACCCAGCGCGGCAGCCCGGCCCCGGGGGCCGCGGGCTGCGGGGGTGCGGGCTGCGAGGCGCTGTGCGGGGCGGCTTGCGTGGCGGCTTGCGTGGCGGCTGTGTGCGGGGTCGCGGGCAGGTCGAGGGTCAGGGATTCGTCATCGCGCATGGACCCATCATAGAATGATGGGATGAATCTCGGACCCGTGCCCCGCAGCGGCACTCTCGCCGACCAGGTCATCGCCCGTCTGCGCGCCGAGATCACCTCGGGCACCTGGCCGGTGGGCAGCCGCATCCCGACGGAACCCGAGCTGGTCGAGCGGCTCGGGGTGGCGCGCAACACCGTCAGGGAGGCGATCAGGGCGCTCGCGCACAACGGCCTGCTGGACATCCGGCAGGGCTCGGGCACCTATGTGGTGGCCACCAGCGAGCTTGCCGGGGTGATGCAGCGGCGCTTCGCCGGCGCGGAGCAGCTGCACATCGCCGAGCTGCGCGGGGCGCTGGAGACCACCGCGGCCTCGCTGGCCGCCGAGCGGCGCGACGAGGCGGACCTGCGGCAGCTGGACGCGCTGCTGGCCCGGCGCGAGCGAGCCTGGGAATCGGGGGACGCCGAGGCCTTCGTCGAGGCCGACGCGACCTTGCACCTCGCGGTGGTCGCGACCTCGCACAACGAGGTGCTCACCACCGTGTACGCCGACCTCGGCCAGGTGCTGCGGGACTTCCTGCGGGCCGACGTCGGCACCGAGCTGCGCCCCGCCGACCACCTCGACCACTCCCGGCTGGTGGCCGCGATCCGGGCCGGCGACCCGTCGCGTGCGGCGGAGGAGGCGCGTACCCACGCCTTCCACTGCCGCTTCCGCGCGGCCGCCCGCTGACGGGGCGGCCGCGCGGAGGTGTGCGTCAGGCGCCGATGGCGTGCAGGCCGCCGTCGACGTGCACGATCTCGCCGGTGGTCATCGGGAACCAGTCCGACAGCAGCGCCACGACACCGCGGCCGGCGGGCTCGGGGTCGGACATGTTCCACTCCAGCGGCGAGCGGTGGTTCCACACGTCGGCCAGCTCCGAGAAGCCCGGGATGGACTTCGCGGCCATGGAGCCGATCGGCCCGGCCGAGATGAGGTTGCAGCGGATGTTCTGCTTGCCCAGGTCCCGGGCCAGGTAGCGGGAGGTCGCCTCGAGAGCGGCCTTGGCGGGGCCCATCCAGTCGTACTGCGGCCAGGCGTACTGCGCGTCGAAGGTGAGGCCGACGACCGAGCCGCCGCCGTCGCTCATCAGCGGCAGGCAGGCCATGGTCAGCGACTTCAGCGAGTACGCCGAGACGTGCATCGCGGTGGCGACCGACTCGAAGGGGGTGTTGAGGAAGTTGCCGCCCAGTGCGTCCTGCGGGGCGAACCCGATGGAGTGGACGACGCCGTCCAGGCCGCCCAGCTCGTCGCGTACGACGCCCTCCAGGCCCGCCAGGTGCTCGGCGTTGGTCACGTCAAGCTCGATGACCTTCGTCGGGCGGGGCAGCTTGCGGGCGATCCGCTCGGTCAGGGTGGGCCGGGGGAAGGCGGTCAGGATGATCTCGGCACCCTGCTCCTGGGCCAGCTTGGCGGTGTGGAAGGCGATGGAGGACTCCATCAGCACACCCGTGACCAGGATGCGCTTGCCGTCGAGGATTCCGCTCATGGTGTTCAGTGCCCCATGCCCAATCCGCCGTCAACCGGGATGACGGCTCCAGTGATGTACGCGGCGTCGTCGGACGCCAGGAAACGCACCGCGGCGGCGATCTCCTCCGGCTGCGCGTAGCGGGCCAGCGGGACCTGCGCCACGATTCCGGCGCGCTGCTCGTCGGTCAGCGCCCGGGTCATGTCGGTGTCGACGAAACCGGGTGCGACGACGTTGAAGGTGATGTTGCGCGAGCCCAGCTCGCGGGCCAGCGAGCGGGCGAAGCCGACCAGGCCGGCCTTGGAGGCGGCGTAGTTCGCCTGCCCCGCCGAGCCGAGCAGGCCGACCACGGACGAGATCAGGACGACCCGGCCCTTCCTGGCCCGCAGCATGCCGCGGTTGGCGCGCTTGACCACCCGGAAGGTGCCGGTGAGGTTGGTGTCGAGGACGGCGGTGAAGTCCTCCTCGGACATGCGCATCAGCAGCTGGTCGCGGGTGATGCCGGCATTGGCGACCAGCACCTCGACGGTGCCGTGCACCGCCTCGATCTCCTTGTAGGCCTGCTCGACCTGCTCGGCGTCGGTGATGTCGCAGCGCACCGCGAGCACACCGAGCGCCACGAGGTCGGCCGGCGGCTCGCCCGAGCGGTACGTGATGGCGACCTTGTCGCCCGCGTCGGCGAAAACCCGGGCGATGGCGAGGCCGATGCCCCGGTTTCCTCCGGTGACGAGAACCGAGCGGCTCAACGGATCACTCCTCAGTCGTGAGTATCTCCGTGAAAGCTATCGGTCCCGGCGCCTTTCCGGGGAATCGGCCCCGACAGGCTGCTCCGGCCGACCCTGTGGGATTCCTACAGCGGTCCGGTGTCAGCCCCGGTTGCGCGCCCCGGCCCTGCGGCGGCTGTAGACCAGCAGCCCCACGGCCCCGCCGGCCAGCACCGCACTGCCGGACAGCGCGGTCTCCAGGGTGCTGCTGCTGGCGGCGACGTTGCTGGTGGCGAGGTCGCCGGTGGTGGAGGTGACGGGAGCGTCACCGCCGTGGCCGTGGTGGACGACGGTCGACCGGGACTCGCCCGCGGTGATCTGGGCGTCGGTCGGCGCCTGGGCGATGTCGGCGGTGGCCGCCTTCGCCGCCTGCGCGGTCTGTCCGAAGACGACATCCGCGCAGCCGTAGAAGGCCTCGGGGCTGTCGGTGCGCTGCCACACCTGGTAGATCAGCTGCCGCCCGGTGCGGGCCGGCAGGGTGGCGTTGAAGGTGTAGTAGCCGGGCGAGGACGCGGCCGTGGTGTAGGTGGCGATCGGGGTGTCGTCCAGGTCGGACCACTTCAGCGGCTGGGTGGGGTCGTAGCCCTGCTTGGTGATGTAGAGCGTCATGACCCCGCGGTGCGGTGCGGTGACCCGGAAGCTGATGCCGGTCTGCCCCGCCTGGACCGGGGTGGCCGGCCAGTCGGTGCGCGCCCAGTCCAGCGCCCGGTACTTGTCGCGGTTGGCGGAGCACAGGTGGCCGTCGGGGATGATCGTCCGGCTCTGCCCGTTGGCGTTGGCGATGTTGACCTCGTTCCAGTCGTACAGCGGCTGGGTGCCGCTGTCGGCGACGAGGTCCTTGCACACCTGGGACTTCGGGGTCTCCGGGCCTTCCGCGTAGCACGCGGAGATACGGCTGACCGGGGTGCTGAGCGCGCCGTGCGCGCTGGCCGTGCCGGGGGTCAGCCCGGCGACGATCAGGGTGGTGGCGCCGACCGCGCCGAGTGCGGCGGCCTTGCGGCGTACTGACATGTGGGGGGCTCCTTGTCGAGCGTGCGGTGATGCGGTGCGGACAAGAGAGGGCGGCACCCCGAGCATAGAGATTGGTCTGGACCAAGCCAAGAGCTGCTGCACGAAGGGCAGCTGTCGTCGCGTCAGATCGGGTCAGATGCCGCCCTGCCGGCTGACGACCTGCGCCTGTGCGGCGGGCGCCGCGTGCTTGGTGGCGTACTGGTCGGCGGTCACACTCAACGACTGGGCGATCTGC
The DNA here is from genome assembly GCF_016916835.1 of Actinacidiphila bryophytorum. GTDB lineage: Bacteria > Actinomycetota > Actinomycetes > Streptomycetales > Streptomycetaceae > Actinacidiphila > Actinacidiphila bryophytorum. Next base: position 24,125 of record NZ_JAFFIX010000005.1, read on the forward strand.
CGCAGGTAGGAGATGAGCCGCTCGGCCTCCTCCTCGTCGCCCTCGCCGCCCTGGCCGTCCCGCTCCGACATCTGCTGCAGGATCGCCTCGGCCTGCGCGCGCGCCGCACGCAGCATGGTGCGGGCCTGCTCGCGGGCGGCGAAGACGGTCTGCTCTGCGGACTGCTGGGCGCGGGCCTGCTGCAGGACCGCGTCCACCGTCGGGACCCCGGTGGGGCCCGCCGAGTCGCCGATGTTGTTCGCCCGGATCCAGTCCCGGTGCCGCTGCATGTCCGCGCGCAGCCGGTCGTTCTCCTCGGCCAGCGCCGTCAGCTCCGCCGCACAGCGGCGCAGCACCTGGTGCACCGGCTCCTCGCTGTAGCCGCGGCGGGTCAGCGGGGCGCGGGGGAAGGTCATCGACCGCAGGGCCTCCGCGGTCACCCGGCGTCCGTCCGGGCTGGGTGCTCCGGTCTCGTTCATGTGTCTCCGATCACCGAACGTCTTCGAAGTGCAGCAGGTCGTGGGGGATGCCTGCGTTCGCCAGGTCGCGCACCGTCGCCGAGACCATGGCGGGCGAGCCGCAGATGTAGAAGGCGCGCTCGCGCCATGCGGCCGCCCGCAGGACCGGGCCGGCCAGGCTGCGGTTCTCGAAGGTGCCGGCGTCCGCACCGCTGACCGGTGTGATCCGCAGCCACGGGTGGGCCTGTGCCGCCCGGGTCAGGGCCGGCATGTCGTACAGGCCGTGGGAGTCGCGCGCACCGAAGAAGAGGTCGACGCGGCGCTGCGGGCCGTGCCAGGCGATCTCCTCGATCAGGGCGCGCAGCGGGGCGAGCCCGGTGCCGCCGGCGATGAGCACCAGGTCGCGCCCCTCGGACACCGGCAGGCCGAGCCGGTCGCCCACCGGGGCGCCCAGCCGCAGCACGTCGCCGTGCCGCAGCCGGTAGACCAGGGCGGGGCTGAGCAGGCCGCCGTCGACGGCCCGCACGTGCAGCTCGATGATGCCGTCGGTGCGCGAGGCGTTGGCCGGGGTGAAGGAGCGCCAGACGCTGGGCAGCAGCATCGGGGCCTCCAGCATCACCGACTGCCCGGCGGCGTACGCCATCGGCTGCTCCAGGCGCAGCGTGATGACCGCGAGGTCGAACCCGCGCTGCTCGTGCCGCACCACCTCGGCGTTCCACCAGGGCGGGTTCACCGCGCTGTCGGCCTCGGCTGCCTGGACCATGGTGCGGGCGACCAGGGTGTAGGCGTCGGTCCAGCCCTGCTGCAGCTCCGGGGTCCAGGCCTCGCCGAGGAAGTAGGCCAGGGTGGCCAGCAGCGCCTGCCCCACGGCCTCGTAGTGCTGGGCGACCACCTGGTACCTGCGGTGGTCGCGGCCCAGCTGCTGGACGAAGGGGACGAGCTTCTCCGGGTCGTCCGCGTCCGCGACGATCCGGCCGAGCGCCGCCACGAGCCGGTCGCGTTGCATGCCCATGGCCACCGGGAACATCGGCCGGACCTCGGGCGCGATCAGGAAGAGATAGGAGTAGAAGTACCGCGGCACCTCGTCGCCGGACTTGCCGACGAGGGCGAAGGAGTCCCGCAGTGGATGGGAGTCGCTCACGACCACCCTCCGGTGGCTGGCATCTGACGTGACCTCCGGGATGTCGGACAGGTCGGCGGCTCGCCCGGGAAAGCCGCCGACGGGTTCGTCAACTGGAGACCGAGTCGCCGGCCGCGACCATGGTGCTGCTGATCACGCCGTAGACCGCCGTCCAGGACTCCTCGACGGCGGGGGTCCACGCGTCGCCCGCGTAGTGCTGGAGGGTGGCTATCAGGCTCGCGCCGACGGCGGGGTAGTGCTCGGCCAGTGCGCCGTACCCGGCGTGGCGCCGCCCGAGGTTCTGCAGCATCGAGGTGAGGGTCTCGGTGTTCTCCAGGTTGGACACCAGCGCGCCCAGCGCCGCCCACAGGCGGTCGCGCTGCTCGTCGAGGTGGGTCGCGAACAGCGGGCGTACCTGCGGGTTGTTCGCGAAGAGGTGCTCGTAGAAGTACTCGGTCACCTGTGTGCCGTGGGGCTGGACAGCGGTGAAGCTGCTCCGGATGAGGGAGAGGTCTGCGGTCATGGCGGCCGACTCTAGCCAGGGCTCGCGGACCGAACAAGTTCGCGATGTCGTATGTCCCTTGACGCTCCGAAATGCGGACAACGGGACCGGCTGACAGGGCATCACGCCAGGAAATGACCATAAATGAAACTACGGGTGCCGAAGCAATGCTGTGGCGCGGCCGACCGACCGCGGGACATGATTCACTGCGGACACGCTGATGCGAAGGGAAGTTCGCCGTGCCTCATGAGGTCGATCAGTCATTCCTCGCGCTGCCGTTGCGGGCGCTCGCCGACGCGGCGCTGGCCAGAGCGCGTGCGCTCGGCGCCGACCACGCCGACTTCCGCCTGGAGCGGGTGCGCAGCGCGGCCTGGCGGCTGCGGGACGCGCGGCCCGCGGGCAGCTCGGACAGTACGGACCTGGGCTATGCGGTCCGGGTGGTGCACGGCGGCGCCTGGGGCTTCGCCTCGGGCGTGGACCTGACGATGGACGCGGCGGCGAAGGTCGCCTCTCAGGCCGTCGCCATGGCCAAGCTGAGCGCCCAGGTGATCGCGGCGGCCGGCTCGGACGAACGGGTGGAGCTGGCCGGCGAGCCGGTGCACGCGGACCGCACCTGGGTGTCGGCGTACGAGACCGACCCCTTCGAGGTGCCGGACGCGGACAAGACCGGGCTGCTGGCGGAGTGGAGCAGCCGGCTGCTGGCCGCCGACGGGGTCACGCACGCCGACGCGTCGCTGATCGCCGTGCACGAGAACAAGTTCTACGCCGACACCGCGGGCACCACGACCACCCAGCAGCGGGTGCGGGTGCACCCGCAGCTGACCGCGGTGAGCGTCGACCCCGGCACCGGCGGCTTCGACTCGATGCGCACCCTGGCGCCGCCGGTCGGCCGCGGCTGGGAGTACCTGACCGGCGACGTGTGGGACTGGGACGCGGAACTGGCCGAGATCCCCGGCCTGCTGGCCGAGAAGATGCGCGCGCCCTCGGTACGGGCGGGCGCGTACGACCTGGTGGTCGACCCGTCCAACCTGTGGCTGACCATCCACGAGTCGATCGGCCACGCCACCGAGCTGGACCGGGCGCTGGGCTACGAGGCGGCCTACGCGGGCACCTCCTTCGCGACCTTCGACCAGCTCGGCAGCCTCACGTACGGCTCCCCGCTGATGCACGTCACCGGCGACCGCACCGCCGAGCACGGCCTGGCCACCGTCGGCTACGACGACGAGGGCGTGGCCGGCCAGGCCTGGGACCTGGTCAGGGACGGTGTCCTGGTCGGCTACCAGCTGGACCGGCGGATCGCCCGGCTCACCGGCTTCGACCGCTCCAACGGCTGCGCCTACGCCGACTCCCCCGGACACGTCCCGGTCCAGCGGATGGCGAACGTCTCGCTGCAGCCCGCGCCGGACGGCCCGTCCACCGACGAGCTGATCGGCGGCGTCGAACGCGGCCTGTACGTGGTCGGCGACCGTTCCTGGTCGATCGACATGCAGCGCTACAACTTCCAGTTCACCGGTCAGCGGGCCTTCCTCATCGAGAACGGCCGCCTCGCAGGCCAGGTCAAGGACTTCGCCTACCAGGCCACGACCACCGACTTCTGGGGGTCCATGGAGCAGGTCGGCGGCCCCGAGACCTACGTGCTCGGAGGGGCCTTCAACTGCGGAAAGGCCCAGCCGGGCCAGGTCGCCGCGGTCTCCCACGGCTGCCCGTCCGCGCTCTTCCGCGGCGTGAACATCCTCAACACCACCCAGGAGGCGGGGCGCAGCTGACAGGCAGCGGGCGGAAGCCGTTCGCGGCCCGAAGTCTGCACCAGGTCTGCACGCCATCACAGCGAACGCCACTACGCCACGTCGTCCCAGTCCTCGGTGTCTCCCTCTCCGGGAGTCAGCGAGGGCGGGACGATGAGGCCCTTGAAGGGCTCCAGCTTCAGCCCCAGGCGGCTGTGGATGGTCCGGCTCCCCCGGCTCATGGCCCGCCGCACGAGGTGCCCGTAGACCAGCTCAGTGGTCCGAGTGGTCCGGTGCCCGACCCACGCGGCGACCTCGAAGAGCGGGATGTCCGCGTGGATGGCCTCCGACACGAAGAAGTGCCGGAAGCTCTTGGGCGTGTACTGCGGGGTTCCCGCCTGCTTGGCCGCAGCCTTGAACTGGTCGAGGAACCAGTCGTAGGACGGGTGCCGGTCGCTCAGCCGAGGGGACTCGAAGAACCAGCCCCGATCGCCCCACGTGCCGAACGCGTCGATGTGGTCGCTGAACAACTCCTTGATCGAATCGGGTACCGGCGTCCTTCGTGCTTCGTCGAAGGTGCGGTGTTTCGTACCCCGCTTCACCCCGCGGCGGCTGCCGGAGATCTCCTGGCAGCCGTAGGCCGAGACCTGGTGGTCCACCGCGAGGATGCCGTTCTCCCAGTCCATCGACTCATCTGAGAGCGCCAGGGACTCCCCCGGCCGCACACCGCAACCTGCCATGGCCCAGAAGCCGGCCCGGATCAGCTTGGGAGCCTCGGCGATGATCCCCAGGACCTCCTCCATGCTGGGGATGTCGGCGTCGGTGACCGGCGTAAGCGGCTGCCCCGGACGCCGCCGGGGGTTCGCCTTCTTGCAGGGGTTACGGCCGATGATCTCGGCCGCCACCGCGTAGTTGAAGACGGACGACAGGACGCTCTTTCGCCCGTTGATCCCGGTCTCCTTGTAGCCCCGGCTCTTCTGGTCGGCTTCCCACTCCTGGACGGTCGTCGGCGTGATGCTGACGATGGGCCTGGTCCCGAAGAACGGCCCGTAGTGGTTGTCGTAGACGCTCTGGTAGTTCCGCTTCGAGGACTCTTCGAGCGTTCCCGCCTCGACCCACTCACGCCAGACCGCCTCGAACGTCCGCTGCCCGGTCTTGGGGTTGATGTACGTCCCCAGGTCCTTGTCCCGCTCGACCTTGACCGCGAACGCCTCCGCGTCGTCGAGCTTTTTGAACGACACCTGCCGGGGCTTGCCCGCCCTGCCTCCTGGCTCCCGGTACGAGACCCGGTAGGGCTTGTGCGGGCAGGTCGGTTTCTTGCGGCGCGGGCAGGAGCACTCTTCCTTCTTTATCGTCGCCACGTTTGTTGATCCTCCACATGTTGATGGGTTAGTGGCTCTGGCTGTGAGCCTAGTGAGCCTGCATCCGAGCCTCAACCCAGTTGTGCAGATCGCGAGTTCGGAACCGGACATGCTTGCCGACCTTGAGGTACGGGATGCCCCAGCGCCGGTACGAGTCCATGAGGACCCGCTTCGTGACGCCCAACTCCGCGGCTGCCTCCTCCGGCGTCATGAGCAGGTTGCTGCCGCCTCTCACCACTGCCGCCCCCATTCGCGATCCGCTTGCGCCTCCGCGTAGAGGTGCCGGGAGCGCGCGAGGTCTTCGGCGATTCCGGCCGCCAGTTGGGCGGCGCCGGGAGTGTGGCCGGAGCCGACGTAGCGCCAGGCCGCTTCCGTCACCGCGTCCGGGCCGCTCACGCCCGCCTCGGTCTCACCGCTCGTATGGTCGGCACGATCGGAGCGAAGGGCGGCGTACGTGGTCGAGTAGCGGCGCGACTTGGTGAGGATGTGGCCGCGGTAGCCGAGGCTGTGTGCCCATTCCCGGAGCCTCAGGTGTTCCAGTTCGGCAAGGCCGCCCAAGCGCCAGCAGGCGGCCATGAGGGCGCGTACGTGCGGGCAGACGGCGGCAGCCGCAATGTCCTCCTGGCTTCTGACGGGGTGGTCCGTGCCGGCTCCCGTGTCCGCCGCGCCCTTGGTGACGTACTTCGCCACGTAGGCCGCCACCGCGTCATCGGTCAACGCGTCATGGCCGGTCGCGGCGCGCAACGGCCGGGCGTCGAGTTGGGCGCCCCATCGCAGCTCGTACTCTCCGAGGCCGCGGGCGTACGGGACCGTCAGGCGTACGACGGCGGCCGCGGTGCGTACGGCATCGGCAAGCCCGGGTGCGTCGACCCAGGACGGCGGAAGGTCCTCGGCCCCGCCCGCACCGTCCGCTCTTAACACCGCGTGAACATGGACCGCCGCGCGCCGCTGGTACTCGGCGACCTTGGCATAGGAGATGCGCACGCTGCGTCGCAGCGCGGTACGCCCCTGGCCCGCTTGTGCAGCGAGGTGGTGGTACAGGTTGTCGGTGAACGCCTTCCAGAGGCGGCCGGCATGGGCGTGCCACAGGACATGGGCGGTGTAGTCGTAGCAGCCGGGGCAAAGCGGCTGCCCGGGCCTCGGGTCGGTGGGATCGTCGTGCACCTCACGGCATGAGGTCGGTCGTCCGTGCTCGCACGACACGGCGCGCCTGTGCGGGCGGCAGATCGGACGTTCGGCGGTTGCCGCGCGATGGACGGCGCCGAAGCTGGGGGCTGTGAGGGTGATGAACAGCCGGGGGTGCTGCCGGACACCGGTCGGGATGTTCTTGCCGCCCATGAGGCCGGCGCGCACCAGGTGGTAGGTGTCTCCGGCGTGGAGTCGGGAGCAGGAGGGGCAGACGGTGGCCCGGCGGTTGCGGCAGCGGACGGAGAGGCGTTCGTACGGTTCGTCGGCGGTGTCGTAGTGGTGGAGGACTTCCCCGGTCAGGGCGTCTCGGGTGGTGGTGGTACCGGACAGGTGGATGGGGTGGGCGCAGCCGCCTGTTGCGGTGATCTGCTGGAGCCAGCGGTCGAACTGGGGGTGGTTGGCGAGGCGGAGGATGTCGCGGTCGGTTTCGCTGAGCTGACGCAGGCGTGCCGCACGTGCAAGCACGGCACGCCTGCCAGCCGAGGTGTGTTCAGTGGTGATGGTGGTGGGGACCTTCCGGGGTGGGCCGCCGAGGCGGCTCGGCTGGATGGTGGGTGGGGGTCCTTCATGGCGATCACTCCTTGCTCGGCTGGATCTGTGTGTGCCGGACTGGTCAGCGGATGGAGCCGGCGCCGCGGCAGATGCGGCAGCGGCGGCGCCTTCCCGTCCAGGTGGTACGTGCTCCCTCGCCCTTGCAGGCCGGGCAGCGGACGCGGCTCATAGGCATGTGTGTCCTTGTGTCGTCAGGTGTGGAGGAAGCCGTGGAGCAGCCAGTCGACGCTCGCGGAGATGTCGCCGCTGACGGGCGATGCCGCGAGGTAGTAGCCGAAGAGGGCCAGGACAACGGCTTCCCAGGCCCGTACGTCGCGACCGCGGACGAGGAGGAAGGACACGAGTCCGAAGACGGCCACGAGCGGGATGGACCATGTCGTCATGAGGGGTCACCTGCTTCCATCGCGTTGTCCAGGAAGGCAAGGTGCGGTGTCCGATCGGCGTATGCGTCGACCAGCCGGGCGGCATCGGCGGGGGCTGTCAGGTGAGAGCGAGCCCGTACCCAACCGGCCGCGCCCGCGGTCGTGACGGCCACTCCCTGTTCGTCGGCCCGGATGCTCTGGGCGACGGCAACGGCGTCCTTGTGCAGGTCGCCGAGGGTCATCTCCGCGGTGCCGGGGTCGTTGACGCGGTGGCAGATGCGTCCGCCGAGCTGGGCGCGCAGTGCGGTGACTCCCGGGCCGAGGTCGGCGCCGACGCGTTGACCGGCGATGACCAGGTGGACGCCCAAGGCGGCGCCGAGCTGGGCCAGCCGCAGGAGGTAGGTCGAGCACTGCTCGGCTTCCGCGCGGTCGTCGCGCGATCCGTTGGTGAGGTAGAGCTCCGCCATCTCGTCGACCAGGACGACGACTGCCAGGGGTCGTTCTTCGTTGGGGAGTTCCCAGATGGACCGGGCACCGGCCGCACGGCACACCTTCATACGCCGCTGAACCTCGACAACCAGCGCCCCGAACAGTGCCACCGCTTCCGGGCGGGACGTGGCCAACGCCGACAGTCGCCGGCGGAAGAGGCCCAGTTCCATGCCGCCCTTGCAGTCCACTCCCACCAGCGCGACCGGTTGTGGAGCGAGCTGCACGACGAGCCGGGCCAGGAGCGTGGACTTACCCGAGCGTGTCGCACCGACCACGAGCCAGTGAGGCTCGCGGCGGAAGTCGACCACCCAGGCGCCGCCGGTCTCCAGAGCACCGACGACCGCCGACAGCAGCGGGACGCCGGTCGCACCCCGGGGCAGGCGCGGGTTTTCCAGCGGATCGCTCGCCGTCGCACTGATCAAGACGACGCCGCGCCGAGGCGACACCACCCGCACGGCGAACATGCGCCATGCGTGTGCCATGGCGTCCGCGGCCTCGACGAACGCCGCCGGGGTCTGCCCCGGCAGCAGCCGTACCCGCACGGCCAGGCCGTTGGGCAGCGGCCGGATACCCGTCAGCCGCGGGAACCGCAACCGTAAGGGCGTGCCCCTGACGATCAGGCCACCGAGTGCCCGCTGGTTCGGCCCGTAGGACACGGCCAGGTCGTTGACCCGGGCCACCCTCCGCCAAGTGGTCATGACCCGCATGGCCGCCGGCACGAAGCCGGTCAGGTACCAGAACCACTCCGGACGCCGGTCCCGCAGTTGCCGCGAGACGACCAGGAGCCACGCCAGCACGGCCAGACCGGCGGCTAAGAGAATCGACTGTCCCATCAGGCACCACCACCGGACTTGGCAGGCGCGGGCACGGGCGGAACGGGAGTGATGGCGGCAGCCCGGAAACTGATGCCGTGCCGGTCCCCCATCGACCAGGCGAACGCCTCCAGCCCGGTCACCCGGACCTCGGTGCCCTCCGTGACGCCCCGGGGCTCCCCGGTGACCGAGATTTCGATCACCGAGACCCGGCGCCCTTCCTGCCGGACCATCACGCCCACGGTGTAGATCGTGTTGCCGTCCCTGTCCTTCTTGACCTCCTGCGTGTCGAAGTTGCTGATCTTCGCCTCGGGTTCGACGGCGCACCTCAGTACGCCCAAGCGAGTCGTGTCCACAGGTATGGACTGCATGCGTGCTCGGCCTCCTCGGCCCTCAGACGTCAACTTCGGGCTGACGTCACTCGTACTAACGAGTGATGACTATGCAAGCCTTGACGGCCGAACGCAAGCACTTATGCTGACGAGTGACGTGAGCGACACAGAGCGCACCACGCGGACAAGGGGAGCGGCATGTCAGAGATCCAGCGCCCGGGGGCGCTCTACCGCCAGGTGGCCGCCGCGATCCGCGACGCCATCGCATCCGGCGAGTACCCGCCCGGAGCCCCGCTCCCCTCCGAAGCCCAACTCATCGAGCGCTACCAGGTCTCCCGCCCCACGGTTCGTAACGCCGTCGCGGCCCTCCGCTCCGAAGGGCTCCTTGAGGTCATCCACGGCAAAGGCAGTTTCGTCCGAGGCGCGTCATCCCCGGTTGTGACCATCGATCGGTCGGTGAGCCAGGACGACGGCGGAGCCTTCACCACCGAGGGCGCCGCCGAGTGGGAGGAGGTCGAAGAGCCTCACATCTACCGCACCCACACCAACGCGGTCACCGGCCCTCAACTGGGCCTCAGGGAAGATGAAGCGCTGTTCGGCGTCGACCGCCTGCTCATCGACACCACCACGGCCACCCGCGTACTGCATCAGACGCTCATCCCGTTCGCCACCGCCGAAGGAACCGACCTGGCGGAGCACCCGGGCACCGAGCCCGCGCGCATCTACGCGTTGCTAGCCGCAGCCGGCCACACCCTCTGGTGGTCGGAGACCGTCCGCGCACGGATGCCACTCCCGGACGAGCGCACCTCGCTCCAGCTCCAGGACGCCACCCCCCTCCTGGAAACCACCCGCGTCACCCACGGCACCAAGGACCACCCGCTCATCCTCGAAGTCCTCCGCACAAGCGCCGACCGCGCCCAACTCGCCTACCGCATCACCCCGGACCCCACCCCCAAGCTCCGCGCCACCCGCACCTGACCCGACGGCCCGTCGAAATCTGTCTCCACTTCCTCAAGGCACCCGGCGTCGCTGCCGCTCCGCCGGGCGCGCGTCCGGCGTCCGGCCGCGCCGTCGCTCCTGTCTCCGCCCCGCTCGGCCCGGCCGACGCCGCGCGCGCCCGCGGTGGGCTGGCCGGTGGCATGAGGTGATCTCGCACAGCCGGGGCCAAGACGATGCCTCCGGCGGGGGCGCTCAGGCTCCGAGATGGCCCCAACCCGTCGGCGTCTGCACGTTCGTCGTGGTGAGCGGGGGGTGCTCCCATCCCACCTGCCATCGACCCGGGCAAGCCGAGCAGTCGCGGCCCAGGGCGTCAAGGTCGTTCGTCCAGCGGGGCGCTCCACCTTGACGCCCTGAACCACGCCCGCTCCACAGGTGTGCGGGCCGACGGCAGACGGGATGGAAGCTTATGAAGGTGCGGGTCTACAACACGGCTGAGATACCTGCAACGCCAAGCCCAACAGTCAGGTGACCCTTGCCACCAAGGAGCTCCCCTCTCCAGACACAGGGCAGGTCCACGCCTGCCAGCTCGTCTTCCGCTTCAACTTCAGGACGGTCATTTCGCTGGAGGAGCGACAGCGGAGTTGGGCAGCTGGCCTGCAACGCTGACTGCTGAGCAATCAGCTCTTGGGTCTCTTGTGCACGGCGTGCTCATAGTGACGAGGCTGATTCTCTGAACTGGCACCATCACAGGGTCGCCTGCCCATACCCTAGTAGGGTGACTTCACCTGCTGATGACATCGAGCTAGCTGACGCCGTAGAAGCAGTCCGAGATGGTCTCCTGGTTGCGGCCAGCCGTGGTAGCGGGTCACCACTGCACTTCGAAGTGGGTGACATTCAAATGGAATTTTCCGTCGAACTCCGCCGCGACTTCCAGGGGCGAGCCGGAGTTAAGGCGTGGATCGCAAATATATCCGCCGAGGGATCCGTCGCAAACACGCGCGTTCAAAAAGTAGCCTTTACCCTCAAGCCAAAAAATTCCACGACAAAAAGCGGCTGGGAAATCTCGAACGAGTCAGAGGGTGACGCTAGTAAGTTCAAGGGGGACGATTGATGCTGCCGTATCTTGGCCCTACACGGGAACGCATAGCCGCAGTTTTCGCTGGAGGACGACAGGGAAGCGGCTACCTTCTGACCCCACGTTTAATCCTCACCGCCGCCCACGTTGTCGCCGACAAAACGGATGTTCGCGTCGCACTACCGGGAATCGAGAAGGTGACTTGCGATGTTGGATGGATTCGGCATGACGAACGATGCGACGCTGCCCTACTAATTGCACATCAGCCGATACTCAACCATACAGTCGCCCTTCCAGATGTACGCCTCGGTTCGATTACTTCTTTGACCCCTCTTCCAAGTTGTCAGGCAATTGGTTTTCCTCAAGCACAGCGAAACGCTAGGGGCCAGCTTGATAGTGAACAACTTGTAGGAACTCTGAAGCCAGGCTCAAATCTACTGAGCAGGAAATGCGTACTAGACAGTACCCATACACCCCCCTCAAGAGACGATGCCTCCTCACCGTGGTCAGGCTTCTCGGGCGCTGCGCTATTTTATAGTGACGTGATCGTAGGGGTTGTCGGCCACGATCCAGCGAACTGGCAGCATGGTCGCGTCGAGGCAACTCCAGTGTCTGAGTTCTGCAATGACCCTCACTTCAAGGCAATTCTAGACGAAGATGGAAATCCAGAGTATGTATCCATACCCGAAGCCATGTCGCCCGATCATATATTTGAGGAGCGATACAGAGGGTACATCGCAACTAAATTCGGTACTTTGACAATTTTCGGAATTGATTTAAACGATCAATCTCACGCAGAGTGGCCACTCGATGCTGCTTATCTAAGTCTCGAAGCAACGGATTACAGAGGATCGAAGCGAGAGGCTAACAATACTCGGGGAGGGTTGGAAAAATCTCAATCTGTACTTCCGGCTGATAGAGCACTTGAAGGCCACGACCGTATCCTCCTACGAGGGGTAGCGGGTTCCGGAAAGACAACCCTCGTTCAGTGGCTAGCTGTATCGACAGCGAAGCGAGAGTTTAACGGTGGGCTTCGACATCTACACAGCCGCATCCCTTTCATTCTCCCCCTGCGGACACTTATCCGGAATTCGTCACTTCCCCTGCCCGATAGCTTCCTCACCTCGGCCAGAAACCCCCTCTCCGGTCTGCAACCGCAAGGGTGGACTGAAAGGGTACTTTCGGCGCAGCAGGGTCTCATTTTAGTAGACGGCCTTGATGAGATATCTGAAGCAGATCGCGAGCGAGTCAAGATCTGGCTGCGTGAGCTAATTACGGCATTCCCGGGAAATTCCTGGCTGGTTACATCACGACCTTCTGCGGTTTCTGACGATTGGCTCGAGTCGGAGGATTTTGTCGAACTCAGTCTGTCTCCGATGAACCACAGGGATGTCGCCACATTTGTACGGAGATGGCACAGCGCCGCGTCTACGACGTGTCGCGATGCTGAAGAAATTTCACGACTGACCGGTTATCAAGAGAGCCTCCTCAGCGCTCTGAGGGCTAAACAAGATCTAGGACGCCTGGCCACCAACCCCCTAATGTGTGGACTGATTTGCGCACTTCATCGCGACAGAAGAGGTTATCTTCCGCCCGGCAGAAAGCAGCTGTATGACGCGGCTCTTTCTATGCTTCTGGCCCGTCGAGATCGCGAGCGAGATCTAGATGTACAAATCTCAGAAGAAACGCAGGTTCAGCTTCTCCAAAAACTAGCTTATTGGTTGATCCGCAACGGGCAAGTGGAAATGGATCGCTCAGATGCCATTGGCATCATCGAAAGCTCACTTTCAGCCATGCCCGTCTTGGCGCAACTTGGAAACGCACGAAGGGTGTACGCGTACCTACTCCTCCGAAGTGGCCTTCTTCGAGAACCTACAGATGGTGTTACGGATTTTGTTCATCGGACGTTTCAGGACTACTTGGGAGCGAAGGCCGCTGTAGAGGAACGCGATTTTGATCTGATGGTGAAAAATGCCCATCACGACCAATGGGAAGATGTCGTACGGATGGCCGTGGCTCACGCCTACCCTGCCGAAAGAGTGCGCCTTCTCAATAAACTTATCAAGCGAGGAGATCGGGTAAAGCGCCACAAAACACGCATTTATTTGCTTGCGATGGCTTGCCTGGAGCAGGCTACAGAATTAAGCCCTGCAATCCGCCTAGAAGTCGAAAAGCGGGCTAGTGAGATTATCCCTCCTGGAAGCTACCAGGAGGCTGAAGACCTGGCGAGCGCAGGGCTCATGGTTCTCGACCTGCTCCCTGGGCCAGAAGGCCTCAGCTCAAACCAAGTTAGAGCCGTGATAAATACGGTCTCACTCATTGGCACTGATGCCGCAATTCCCCTGCTCGCCTCCTACAGGAATCACTACGCTCCGGAGACTCGCGATCAATTGGCGAGAGGGTGGTCGAATTTTGATACACGAGCGTACGGTCAAGAGATCATCACCAACCTCCCCGAAGATGAGTTGATATGGGTAAAGACAGAGGAGCAACTAAGATTCCTCAAGGAGATCGGAGGCCGGCGGGCGCTAATTGCCAATGGAGACTTTGGGCAAGACCTCTGGATTGAGGTCTTGAATCGCGAAATTCTCCGTAGATTTGGAATTCACGCGAATGATGTCATTGATGGTCTGGATTTTCTGTCCGAATGTCCTGAATTGAAGTCGCTTTTTCTCTTCAAGTGCCCTCTGGTAAATGATTTGACGCCGATCAACGACCTTCCGCTTGAAGAGCTGAGCTTAAACGACATGGACGGATTACTGAATAAAATGAGCGGCCTGAAATCCATGCGCCGCATTGATCACCTGAGCATACTGCAAAAGATTCCAGGGAATAATCTATCAGTGCTACCTCGTGAGGCGTCGCTGCGTAGAATCTCCTTCTCTGATGGAACTCTCGCCGACACTGGACTCCGAGGTTTGAGTGATTTTATCACTGTTGAGGACCTCAAGATCGCTGGATTTCAGAAACTTACGGAAGAAGATTGGGCTGAAGCTAATCAACTCCCGAATCTTAATGCTCTGAGCATAGAGAGAGATTCGCTCCCCAGTCTATTGAACTTTAATGGCTCCTGGCCGCAGGTGAGCCGGGTGAGTATTATGAACACCTCTCACCGTAGGTCAGGTAAGATATTCGGAGTGGAAGATTTTAGAGCGCTCGGCGAAAGCTTTCCTAACCTACAACTCTTAAATGGGACCATAAGCGCTGGTGAAAGAACCGCCGCGGAGTCGGCGATTGTAGGGATTGAATTAGGAAGTGCGCATCCGTCGATCCTGGATGCGTAGAGCAAGAAGATACAGCTAAGCGCAAGCGACAAGGAAAAAATTTCTGATATAAGCCAAAAAAATATGGTGGCCAATTCACGCCGTCTAACAGGCGTAAGCAACGAAGTCGGCTGATCCTAGACAAGCGTCCCGTAGCCGATGCGACCGCAGGCTTGCCTTCCCTGGACCTCGGTATCCTGCGAGGCTTAGATCTCGTGATCAGCCGGTCTTGTCAGGTCGAGCTGTAGCACAGCAGCAGAAGTAACTGATCTCAAGCACGCCATTGCGGACCTTCCAATGTCTGTGTGACCAAATCGATCGTTGCCGTTAGAACTTCGGTTCAGGGCTCCGTACGCCGGTTGTTGGAGTCGCCCGCCGTAATGCGGATCAGGGTGGCCAGCTTGCGGGCGGTCGTTGGTGGGATGCGGAGGTGGATCAGCGCCGAGCCGTCTGAAACTGACTGAGCGGACGCCGTCACGTCCTCCGCCTCCGGCCACGTGTCCGACACCGCTGCCAGCAACTCGTCGCAGGCGTCCTTGGCATCGCGCCATCCGCCGACGTAGTCGACGCCCGGGACCCACTGTGTCTCCTCCAGGTCGAACTCATCGCTCGTGCCGCTCATCCGCGAACACCCTTCCCCGCCTCAGTCGGTCAACTCTGCTGTGCAGTCGGCCAGTTGGATCGAGGCACGGTGAGCGCCCCGGTACCATCGGCACCGGGGTTCGCTCGCGGATCTCCGCCGGACCACCCCCCGCTGTCGAGGCACTGGGGTGGTCCGGTCGCGTTTTCGGTTGTCGCTACTCCAAAGCCTCGGCCGGAACCGGGACAGGTTCAGCGCGCTTGCGCTCCAGGAAGACCACGGGGCAGTTCAGCGCTTCGGCGATCTTTGCCAGGTTGGCCGGGGTGGCACTGCGCCAGCTGGATTCGATCTCGCCCATGAGCTGTTCGGAGATGCCCACCCGTTGGGCAAGCGCCCGCTTCGTCAAGCCGGCCTTCTCGCGCGCCCAGGTCACGGCTGCGGGCTCTTGGTGGAGCCTCCGTGGGCTGAGGCGTTTGCTCGCGGCCGGACTCACCGGATGATCTCCCGGTCGATCACAGCACTCGCCTCGGCGCTCGCCTTGTCGTCGAGCACGGGCAGACGCTTGCCCCGGCTGTGGGCGACGCGCAGGACATCCCGCAGGGCCTGGCTCAACGGCGCCACCATCGAGCGGAGTTCGGTCTCCGAGGGGCTTTCGCCCTTCGTGGCCTCCGCCACATAGCCCAGCAGTTTCTCGGCCATGCCGAGCTGTACCGCCTCAAGGTTGTCCGCCAACCGCGACAGATACGACGATTTCTCGTCGTCCGTGCTGAGGTAGCACGGCCTGCCGTCCTCGCCGGACCACGGAAGAAGTCGCAGCGCGACGCCGCCCGCGGTCGGCGCGTCGGGAAACGGGTCGGTGGACGAGTAGACGGATTCGGTCATGGGGCCTGGCCTTCCTGCGTGCCGAGTGTGGGGCGATGCCCAATGACGGCCAGTCAATGCCGCGGGACGCAGGCGCGGGAGTGTTCATCGAGGGGTTCACGTGAACACGTGGCGCGACGCGGGGGGTTCACAAATGAACCCCCCGCCTCAGCCACCTGTGCCACCATGGCCACAGGTTGTGAGCGAGGGATTCAAGGTATGAGCCGAGAGCCCAACGAACGATTAATCGCGTTCATGGCAGAGGCCAAGGTGTCCAACAAGGGCCTCGCCAAGCGCATGCGGGACCTTGCGGCGCAGCGGGGTGCCTCTCTGGGCACGACCCATGTTTCCGTGCAGCGCTGGCGCGACGGGGCAGGCATCCAACCCAAGACCGCCGCCATCATGGCGGATGCGTTGAGTGCGAAGCTCGCCAGGCGAGTGAGCGCCGCCGATCTGGGTCTCCTCGGCACCGACCCTCCGATCCGCCACCCGCACCCTGCGTACCCCGTTGCGCTGTCCGACGCCTTGAGCGCACTCGACAGCCTGACGCAGGAGGTTCCGGGGTCCACCTCTGTCACGGGTCTGGTCGTTGGCGACGGCGACGTCAACTCCGCTGTGCTGTCCTGGATGGTCTCTCGGCCGGACGGGATCAGCGCCGACGTGGCCGGAAGTCGCCGCGTAGGCATGCGTGAGGTGCTGGCTATCCGCACCGCAGCCGGCATGTTCAGCCGACTCGACTTCCTCTACGGAGGGGGTCATGGCCATGCGGCGTTGCGGCACTACTTCCGGCATGAGGTGCTGCCGCTCTTGAGCGCCGGCTACAGCGAGAAGGTAGGGGTCGCCCTGTTCGGCGCTGCTGCGGAAATCGCCGAAGTCCTGGGCTGGACCGCCTACGACATCGGCGATCACGCCTTGGCGCATCGGTACTTCCTCTCGGGCTTACGACTCACGCAGGTCATCGATGACCGCTTACTGGGTGCGACCATCCTCGCGAACATGAGCCACCAGGCGAACTACCTCGGGCACACAGTCCGCTCCGCCCAACTCGCACGAGCCGCAATCGAAGGCGGTCGCGGTCAGGCCACGCCGCGCGCACAGGCAATCTTCGCCGCTCACGAGGCCCGAGCCCTGTCCAACGCCCAGGACTTCGCAGGCGCGTCCCGGGCCATGAACGACGCCGAAAGGTACTTCGAAAGGGCCGGGACGTCGCAGGACCCCGAATACCTCGCCTACGTGGATGAAGCCGAGATCATCGGCGAGTTCAGTCACTGTTTCCGCGACCTCAAGCGGCCAGCGGAGTCGCTTCGCTTCGCGGCACAGGCAGTTGCGCAGACCGACGCACAGTACGCCCGGACGCTCGGCTTCTGCCGGATGGTGCTCGCGCAGAGCCAGCTGCTCAACGGCGACCTTGAGGGCGCTCTCTCGACGGCCGGCCTGGCGGTGGATGAGGGAGAGTCGTTGCAGTCCGCGCGCTTCGTCCGCTACGTCGAGGACTTCCAGCGGGAAATCAGCGGCTACACCGATATCCCGGCCGTGGCCGAGTTCACCGAAAAGGTGGCCATGGCGCGCGCCGAACTGGACGAGTAGCCCCTCGGTCCCCGGTCAGTACGGTTCCCAGCTCCGCGGCGCTTCGTCGTCCCGTAGCGACGTGAGGCGGTTCCTCACCTCAGCCGCGATATGCGGACCCTCCGCGATGTTCTGCATAAGCCAGGTGGTCATCTTGAACTCCTGGACGGCGGACAGCACGCGGAACCCGGACCACTCGCGAAGGTCACGCCCGTACCCGCGGACGAACGCCGAATATTCGTCTGCTGACACCCAGCCCAACCGGTCGTACTCGTGGGCGGACACCACAAGGTCCCACTCCGACCGGTCGAGGCAGAAGTTCTCCAGGTCGATCAGGTGCAGGCGCCCGTCCCTGTCGACCATCAGGTTGTCGGTGTGCGCGTCCCCGTGCACCGGTCCCGTACCGGAGTCGAAGGCGAGCCCCGCCAGGAGGTCCGCCAGCTCCCGCCGTCGCTTGCGCAGGAACACCCGGTCGTCATCCGATATGCCCTCGGCCATCTCGATACGACGGTCAGCACGCCCAAAGGCATCGAAGGGGGGCAGGCCCAGGTTGGCCGGAGGGGTGAGGGAGTGCAGTTCGCGGAGAACGGAGCCCAACTCCCCGTACGTCGCGGGTCGCCCGGCATCCTCGATCAGGTGCCAGAAGGTCACGGGGTGCTCCTCGACCATCAAGGGCTGCTCGATGTCCTCCACCACCCGGACGGCCGGGAATCCCTCGTCCGCGAGCCACCGCGAGACCGCGACCTCCCTACGCGCAGACGGCAGGAAAGCGGGTCCCCGAGCCACCCGGACCACAACCGGTGCGGCCGCCAGACGGTACAGCGCGTTCTCCCCCAGCCGGATCGGCGCCGCGCCGCTGGCGTCCAGCCCGGCCGCCCGGCAGGCGGAGGCCATCACCCGGGCCGCGGCAGCCGACGTGAATTGCGCACCTGAACCGAGGTCAGAGTCAGACGCCATGGCTGTACGGGTTCCCCAATCGTGTGCCCTCTACCGTCGCGCGAGCACCGGCCACACGTGACGCGCGCCGGAAACGACGATAGTCCGTACCTCCACGGACCAACCAACACTGGCCTACGGCCGTCGACGTGGGCGGATGCAGGTCGGAGTCGCGCGCTTGACACGTACGCTTGCCACGGGGCGGAGCAGAGGGGGGTCTGTGGACGAGGTGATCGGAGCGCTACTACGGGCAGTGCTCTGGCTGATTGGGCAAGTTGTCAAGTTTCTTGCTGAGATGATCGCCGGAGAGCTTGCGGAGAAGATCGTCAGGGCGGTGAAGCGACGGGGCGTCGCGTGGCGTAGTCGGCGTCGGCACCGGCCCGTTGCGCCGCCCAGCCGTGTTTCCCTCGAAAAGGAGACGCCGACCGTCTGACTGGTGCCCGACCCGGCCATCCGGCAAATGGGTGGCGCGCGCCTCGGCTGCCGATCAAGGAAAATTGTCGCCCCCTGCCATACGCCCGGTGGGTAGTCTCAACCCTGATCCACTGACCCCCAGGGGCCGCCGCACGCAGCACGCGGACGGCCCCGGAGGTTGACACCAGGTCGACACCAGACCCCGTACAGTCCGGTTTCAACCAGTATGAACAGGGATTGAGGGCACACCGTGGAAAACACCCTGACCTGCACAGTCGCCGATCAGAGCGGTATGCCCCCCGACCCTGCGATGAACTTCCAGTTCACCGGCCAGCGGGCCTACCTCATCGAGAACGGCCGCCTCGCCGGCCAGGTCAAGGACTTCGCCTACCAGGCGACGACCACCGACTTCTGGGGGTCGATGGAGGCGGTCGGCGGACCGCAGACCTACGTCCTGGGCGGCGCCTTCAACTGCGGCAAGGCCCAGCCGGGCCAGGTCGCTGCGGTCTCCCACGGCTGCCCTTCCGCGCTCTTCCGCGGCGTCAACATTCTGAACACCACCCAGGAGGCGGGGCGATGACCACCAAGCCGCACGAGATCGTCGAGCGGGCCCTCGAACTGTCCACCGCGGACGGCTGCGTGGTCATCGCCGACGAGGAGTCCAGCGCCAACCTGCGCTGGGCCGGCAACGCACTGACCACCAACGGCGTCACGCGCGGCCGCACCCTCACGGTGATCGCGACCGTGGACGGCGGCCAGGGCGCCGCCTCCGGCGTGGTGTCGCGGTCCGCGGTGACCGCCGACGAGCTGGAGCCGCTGGTGCGGGCCGCCGAGGCCGCGGCCCGCGAGGCCGGCCCCGCCGAGGACGCGCAGCCGCTGGTGACCGGGGTGCCGCAGTCCGCGGACTTCACCGACGCGCCCGCCGAGACCGCCTCCGAGGTCTTCGCGGCCTTCGCGCCCGCGCTCGGTGAGGCCTTCGCGACCGCGCGGGCCGGCGGGCGGCAGCTGTACGGCTTCGCCTTCCACTCGGTGACCTCGACGTACCTGGGGACCTCCGCGGGGCTGCGGCTGCGGCACGACCAGCCGACCGGCACCCTTGAGGTCAACGCGAAGTCGCCTGACCGTACGCGGTCGGCCTGGGCGGGCGCGGCCACCAGGGACTTCACCGACGTCGACCCGCTGGCGCTGGACGCCGAGCTGGCGCAGCGGCTGGCCTGGGCCGAGCGGAAGACCGACCTGCCGGCCGGGCGCTACGAGACGCTGCTGCCGCCGTCGGCGGTCGCGGACCTGATGATCTACCAGCTGTGGTCGTCGGGCGCCAGGGACGCCGCCGAGGGCCGTACGGTCTTCAGCAAGCCGGGCGGCGGCACCCGGGTGGGCGAGAAGCTGTCGGCGCTGCCGCTGACGCTGCGCAGCGACCCGGGCGAACCGGGCCTGGAGGCGGCGCCCTTCGTGGTCGCGCACGCCTCGGGCGACGAGTCCTCGGTCTTCGACAACGGGCTGCCGGTCGGCCCGGTGGACTGGCTGCGCGACGGCACCCTGCGCCACCTGCCGACCACCCGGCACAGCGCGGCGCTGACCGGGCTGCCGTCGGCGCCGGCCGCCGACAACCTGGTCCTGGAGGGCGGCGGCACCCGGTCGCTGGCCGACATGGTGGCCGGCACCGAGCGCGGCCTGCTGCTGACCTGCCTGTGGTACATCCGCGAGGTCGACCCGGCGACGCTGCTGCTGACCGGTCTGACCAGGGACGGCGTCTACCTGGTCGAGGGCGGCGAGGTCACCGGTGTGGTGAACAACTTCCGCTTCAACGAGTCGCCGGTCGACCTGCTGGGCCGGGCGGTCGAAGCGGGCCGCAGCGAGCGGACGCTGCCGCGCGAGTGGAGCGACTACTTCACCCGGGCGGCGGCACCTGCGCTGCGGATCCCGGACTTCAACATGAGTTCGGTCAGCCAGGGGGTCTGAGCGGACAGGAGGGGCGGGGAAGGTGCTGGACGAGAAGCGGACGGTCAAGGCGTCGAAGTTCCTGTCGCTGGTGCTGCGGCACCAGCCGGAGCGGATCGGGCTCGCGCTGGACGAGGCCGGCTGGGTCGATGTGGACCGGCTGCTCGCCGCGTGCGCCGAGCACGGCAGGAAGCTCAGCCGGGCGGAGCTGGAGCATGTCGTCGCCACCAACAACAAGCGGCGGTTCGCCTTCTCGGAGGACGGCCGGCGGATCAGGGCGAGCCAGGGCCACACGGTCCAGGTGGACCTGGGCCTGGAGCCCGCGGCGCCGCCGGACGTCCTCTTCCACGGGACGGCGGCGGCCACCGTGCCGCTGATCCTGCGGGACGGGCTGCTGCCGATGGCGCGGCAGGACGTCCACCTGTCGGCGGACGTCGAGACGGCCGTGCGCGTGGGGTCACGGCACGGCCGTCCTGTGGTGCTCGCGGTGGACGCGGCGGGGCTGGCCGCCGCGGGCCACGTCTTCCGGGTCAGTGCGAACGGGGTGTGGCTGACCGGTCCCGTGCCGCCGCAGTGGCTGCGGGTGCAGCCCGGCTGACGGTCCTGCTCATACCGTCGTGGTACTGCGCCGGCGTTTGCGGGCGGACCACAGGGCGTCCCCCGCGGCGACGATCACGATCGCGCCGACCAGCTGCAGGACGTGGCGGGTCCAGTCGATGCCCTTGGTGTCGTTGACGCCGATCCAGGTCGAGACGGCATTGCCGAGCAGGCTGCCGACCATGCCGCAGATCACCGTGAGCCACAGCGGCAGGGTCTGCTTGCCGGGCAGGATCGCCTTCGCGATGAGACCGAGCACCAGTCCGACGACGATCGCCCAGAGCCAGCCCATGCCGCCCACCTCCTCGTCACCGGGCGGCCGGCGCCCGGTACTCGTCCCGCCAGTTTCCGCCCGGTCCTGCTACGCCGCATGTCGGGGGCAAGCATGGTCCGTACGGCGCAAGACGCACGCCTCCCCCACTCTGATGCGGCGGCGGTCCTCGGCGTACCGTGGTGTCCAGCCGGTGCGGTGCGCTGCAACCCGTGAGCAGTGCGGCCCGGCTTGTCGAGCGGGCGGTGGAATGCGATGCGGAAGCAGGGCGGGCCTGAGGTCTACCGGATCTCCGGGGCGCGTGCCGGGCTGACCGAGGACGTACGCGGACGGCAGCGGCGTTACATCATCTCGATGTCGATCCGCACGGTCTCGGTGATCCTCACCGTCGTGCTGTGGAATGTGGAGCGCCCGCTGGCCTGGGCGACTCTGGTGGTCGGCCTGCTGCTGCCGTACATCGCAGTGGTCTACGCCAATGCCGGGCGGGAGAACGCACCCGTCGCACCGGCCGCCTACATCCCGCCGCCGGTCGTGCCGGTGCTCGAAGCGACCAAAGTGGAGTCCGGGGCGGAACGGGCGGCCGAGCCGTTCGCCGACCCGGTCGACAACACCTGACCTGGCACCGGGATCCGCGCCCGCGGCCCGGCGGGGCCGGGGCGCCGAAACGGAACCTCAAGAAAAGCTCAGATCAATGGTGACGTTCCACTCCCCCGAACGCGTCAGTGCATGACATACTTCGTAGGCGCTCCGCATCCCCCGTCGGGGCGATGGACCGACGCCGGGCGGCTCCCCCCGTGGCTGCCCGGCGTCGCCATGTCCGCACCAGGACGCGTGGGGTTTACTGGGGCGCGTGAACGACGAGACGCCGATCTGCTCGGCCAAGGGGTGCCGCACCGCCGCCGTGTGGGTGCTGGCCTGGAACAACCCGAAGCTGCACACCCCTGAACGGCGCAAGACCTGGCTGGCCTGCGACGAGCACCGCGAGCACCTGACGCAGTTCCTCGGCATGCGCGGCTTCCTCAAGGACGTGGTCGCGCTGGCCGAGTGGGAGCGTCGCGTGGCCGCGGGCGAGCAGTAGCCCGCCGGTGAGCCGCTGAGCGGCTTTCAGCCGCCGATGGCCGACATCGGACGGTCCGGCTGGAGGAAGGCCGGGTCGTCCAGGCCGGAGCCCGCCTTCTTGCCCCACATCGCCGCCCGCCACAGCGCGGCGACCTCCGCGTCGGAGGCACCCGAGCGCAAGGGGCCGCGCAGGTCGGACTCCTCCCGGGCGAACAGGCAGTTGCGCACCTGGCCGTCGGCGGTCAGCCGGGTCCGGTCGCAGGCCCGGCAGAAAGGCCGGGTGACCGAGCCGATCACCCCGACCCTGGCCGGTCCGCCGTTCACCAGCCAGCGCTCGGCGGGCGCCGAGCCGCGCACGGTCTCGCCCTCCGCGGTGAGGTCGAAGCGGGTGCGCAGGGCGGCGAGTATCTCGTCGGCGGTGACCATGTCGGCGCGCTGCCAGCCGTGCTGGGCGTCCAGCGGCATCTGCTCGATGAACCGCAGCTCGTAGCCGTGGCCCACGGCCCAGCGCAGCAGGTCGGGCGCCTCCTCGTCGTTGACGCCGCGCATCAGCACGGTGTTGACCTTGAGCGGGGTCAGGCCCGCGGCCGCGGCGGCGGCCAGGCCCGCGAGCACGTCGGCATGCCGGTTTCTGCGGGTCAGGGTGCGGAAGACCTCGGGACGCAGGGTGTCCAGGGAGACGTTCACCCGGTCCAGACCGGCGGCGCTCAGCGCGTCGGCGGTGCGGCTCAGGCCGATGCCGTTGGTGGTCAGCGACAGGCGGGGGCGCGGGTCGAGCGCCGCGCACCGCTCGACGATGCCGACCAGGCCGGGGCGCAGCAGCGGCTCACCGCCGGTGAAGCGGACGTCGGTGACGCCCAGGTCGGTGACGGCGATCCGCACCATCCTGACGATCTCGTCGTCGGTGAGCAGGTCGGGCTTGGCCAGCCACTGCAGACCCTCTTCCGGCATGCAGTACGTGCAGCGCAGGTTGCACCGGTCGGTGAGCGATACGCGCAGGTCGGTGGCCATGCGTCCGTAGGTGTCGATGAGCACGGGCTCCGCCTCCCTCAGGGCGCCGGATCTCGCCGCCGGTCCTGCAAGCGTAAGACGTGCCGCCGACAGGGCCGTTCCCGGCGGCGGACACCGCTGGCAGCGTACGCGAACGGGGCCGTTTTACAACAGACTGTTGAAACCGCTGGTGGGTGCTCACCCTTTCCGGCGGAAGTCGCCGGGGCGGGGCGGGTGCCGCGACACCGCGGCGGCGGCTCTTCGTTGTGCAGCGCACACCGTGCCGACACCCGCCGGCTGCCCGCCGGCGCCCCGCAACCCTGCGAGGACCCGCCGTGCAGACCCCGCCGCTCCCGCCGCGCCGCCACCCCTACGGCAGCGTCCGGCTGCCCGCCCCGGTCACCGCTGCCCCGCCCCCGCCGCCGCGCCCGGCACTGCCCGGGCACTGGCCGGGCCGGGTACCTCTCCCTCTCCTGAGCCTCGGCGCCCTGCGCGCGGACCGCCGCCGGAGGCCCTGAGCACGCCCAGGGCCAGCAGCATCTGGCCGGCCGCGTAGGTCGCCATGACCCACACGCCGGGGCCGGGCAGCTGCGGCCAGTCCGCCAGGTCGGTGGCGATCAGGCTGTCCGACAGCAGGAACAGCGCACCGCCGGTCCGGGCCGCGGCGCCGAGGCCGTACGCCCCGGCCGCCATCGCGGTCAGCAGCAGGCTGTAGAGCGCCACCGGCACCCGCATCCCCGGGTCGAGACCCGGCCACAGCAGGACGACGAGCACGACGCACACCACCGCGTATGCGGAGCACCGCACCCGCACCGCGGCACGCGGCCCGCCGAACCCGCCGTACCGCCGGAACAGCCTCAGGTAGCAGACGTGCCCGGCAGCGAAGCACCCCATCCCGGCCAGAAAGGCCACGGTGCCCCCCACCTCCAGCAGCACATCCCCACCCCACCCCCACCCGAGCCCCCACACCAGCCCCCGCGGCCCCCGCCACCCCCACACCCACAGCGCCAGCACCGGCATCAACAGCCCTTTGCGGACCCCCCGCACCACCCCGAAGTCCCCCCCGACGGCGACCAACTGCACCACCGCCACCCCCCAGAACACCCCGACAACCACCCCAGACCGCACCCGCCGCAATCCCCAAGCCGTCCCGCCCGCGGGGTCGGTCACCCCGGCACCACGCAGCCAACCGAGCCGCGCCCGCCGCCCGACCGGGTCGCCCGCAGCGCCCGGCGCAGCCGGCGCGCCCCCCGGGCCGGCCGTCAGGTCGGGCGTGGCGTCGGGTGCCGCCGCAGGCAGGCTTCCGCCGCCCGCCGCAGGCGCGGGGGTGCCCGCCGCCGTCCCCGTGGGCGCGCCAGCAGCCGGCGGTCCGTCGGCAGACGCGCCCGGCGCAGTCGGCGCGCCCCCCGGGCCGGTCGCCGGGCCGCCCGCGGAGTCGGGTGGCGTCATGCGGCGGCCTCCGGCGCCGAGCCGGGTGCTGGCGCGCCGGCAACGCCCGCCGCAGGCGCGGGGGTGCCCGCCGCCGTCCCCGTGGGCGTGCCCGCGGGGGTTGGGTGCCAGCCGGGGCCGCGGACCAGGTGGGACAGGCGGTCGCGCCAGGTTGTCGCGGCGGCCAGGTCATGGGCGATGGCCGCGTATTCGTGGGTCGCCACGCGCAGCGGGTTGAAGGTGGTGATGTTCTTCGTCAGGCCGTAGACGGGGCGTTCGGTCTCGGCGGCGAAGGAGCCGAAGAGGCGGTCCCAGACGATGAGGATGCCGCCGAAGTTGCGGTCCAGGTAGCTGCCCTGGGAGGCGTGGTGGACGCGGTGGTGCGAAGGCGTGTTGAGGGTGAACTCCAAGGGGCGGGCGAGCCGCCCGACCCGCTCGGTGTGGATCCAGAACTGGTACACGAGGTTGACCGACGAGCAGAAGGCCAGCGCCGCCGGGTGCACGCCGAGTGCGATCAGCGGCAGGTAGAAGGGCCACGACGTCAGGCTGGTCCAGGGCTGGCGCAGCGCCGTGGACAGGTTGAAGTTGCGGCTGGAGTGGTGCACCACGTGGCAGGCCCACAGGATCCTGATGACGTGGTGCCCGCGGTGCGACCAGTAGTAGAAGAAGTCCTGCGCCAGCAGCATCAGCAGCACCGTCCACCAGTGGACGGGCACCCGCAGCGGCGTGAGCGCGTAGACGCCGGAGTAGATCGCGACGACCGGGATCTTCCACAGCGCGTCGGTGACGAGGCTCCCCAGGCCCATGGAAAGGCTCGTGGCGGTGTCGGGGCCGGTGTAGCCGGCCGCGTCCTCGTCGGGGTGAATGCGGTAGCTGACCATCTCGACGACGGCCAGCAGCACGAATGCGGGTATCGACCACAGCACGACATCGGGCAGTTGGGGCATGCGCGCACCATAGAGGCACATCACGGGCGCCCACCAGATGTTGTTACCGATTAGTACGGTCGCGTACGCGTCAACCTGGCGACGCCTCCCGGCCATCCGGCGGGCGGACGGGATGATCCACTGTCGGCGCCGAGCCGTATCCTCAGTGACCATGCTGGACAACCGCACCGCCATGCCGCCTCCTTCACCGTGGCCCGCGGGCTATCCCGAGGGCTATGCGGTGGTCGACGTCGAGACCACCGGCCTCGGCAAGGACGACCGGATCGTGTCGGCCGCGGTCTACCGGCTGGACGGCCGCGGCGAGGTCCAGGACCACTGGTATTCGCCGGTGAACCCGCAGCGCGACCCGGGTCCTGTGTGGATCCACGGGCTGACCTCGGCGATGCTCGCCGACGCCCCGCTCTTCCCGGAGATCGCCGGCGAGCTGGCGGAACGGCTCGCCGGTCGCGTCCTGGTGGCGCACAACGCGGTGTTCGACTGGTCGATGCTGGCCAGGGAGTACGCGCGGGCGCAGTCCGCCGCACCGGTCGAGCACCGGCTGTGCACGATCGTGCTGGCCAAGGAGCTGCGGCTGCCGCTGGCCAACCACAAACTGGAGTCGCTGGCCGCGCACTACGGGGTGGTCCAGCAGCGCGCCCACCACGCCCTGGACGACGCCCGGGTGCTGGCCGAGGCCTTCCGGCCGAGCCTGCACCTGGCGGCGGCGGCCGAGCTGCCGCTGCCGCTGCACGCGTGCCGCCCGCTGACCGAGTGGGTGGACCCTGCGGTGCCCGCGCCGCGCTACGGGGCGCTGTACGGCTCGGGTCCGCGCTCGGGCTGGCGCCCGGCACGCAAGCGCCCGGCGTGCCCGTATCCGAACCCGGGGCGGCTGGCGCAGGACGGGCCGCTGGTCCAGGGGATGCGGGTGGCCTTCTCCGGCGACACCGGTATAGACCGCGAGCTGCTGGAGGACCGGGCGACGGATGCGGGGCTGCATGTGGCGTCCTCGGTCAGCCGGCTGACCAGTGTGCTGGTCACCAACGACCCGGACTCCCCGACGGGCAAGGCGGTCAAGGCCCGCGAGTACGGGACGCCGGTCATCGACGAGCGGCAGTTCACCGAGCTGCTCAGGGCGGTCACCCCGGCGCCCGGCGTCCACGGCTGACCGGCGGGCCCCCGGGTCGGGCCGCCAGGTGGGTCCGCGCCGCCGTCCGGGTGGCAGCCGGGCAACACGCCCGCCCGCGGTTTGCCCGGGCCGCCCGGCCATCGCAGCCTGTGCCTCATGGCACGATGCGAAGTCTGCGGAAACGACTATGCGATGAGCTTCGAGGTGCACGCCCAGGGCGCGGTGCACGTCTTCGACTGCTTCGAGTGCGCCGTCCACCGGATGGCGCCGATCTGCGAGCACTGCCGGGTGCAGATCATCGGACACGGTGTGGAGGTCGACGGCCACTGGTACTGCGGCGGCCACTGCGCCAAGGCGGAGGGCGGCACCGGCATCGTCGACCACGCCGACACCCCTTCCCACGCCTGACCACCCCCTACCCGCGGACGCCCCACGGCCGAGTTGTACCGTCGTGGGGTGTACCGCTTCCTGCTGTCCCGCCAATGGGTGATCCTCACCCTCATCGGTCTGCTGCTCATGCCGGTGATGGTCAGACTGGGCTTCTGGCAGCTGCACCGCCATGAACACCGGGTGGCGAACAACAAGGTCATCGCGGCCGGTCTGAAGGCCACTCCCGTCCCGGTCGAGTCGGTGACCAGGCCCGGCTACCAGGTCCCGCACAAGGACCTCTACCGCATGGTGACCGCGACCGGCCGCTTCGACACCGCCCACGAGGTCGTCGCCCGCCACCGCACGGCGGGCAACTCCGGCTCGGACGACTCCTCGGGCGGCGGCGAGGAGGTCGGCTACCACGTCATCACCCCGCTGGTCCTGGACGACGGCAGGGCGGTGCTGGTCAACCGGGGCTGGATCTCGCCGGGCGACGACCCGACGAAGTTCCCGAAGATCCCGCCTCCGCCGTCGGGCGAGGTGACGGTGCTGGGGCGGCTGCGCCCGGACGAGTCCACGTCCTCCACCGGCATCAGGGACCGCAAGGGGCTGCCGTCCCGGCAGATCATGCTGATCAACGGCTCCGAGGTGAAGTCGGCCGGCGGGCTGCCCGAGCAGACGGTCGGCGGCTACCTGGAGATGGTCTCGCCCAAGCCCGGCAGCGGCGGGCCCGGGCTGATCCCCGACCCCGACCACAGCAGCATCGGCCCGCACATGGCGTATGCGATCCAGTGGTGGCTGTTCACCGCGATGGTGCCGGTGGGCTGGGTGATCCTGCTGCGCAGGGAGCGCGCCGAGATACTGGCCGCCCGCAAGAAGGAGTCCGAGGTGCCGGAGGAGCCCGAGACGCCGCAGGAGCCGGAGGGCAGCGTTCCGGTAGCGGTGTAGCCGCGGCACCAGCAGACTCGACAGACACCGGCACTGGCGGATGGGCGGACCGTGGCAGGACGTATCGAGGACTACGCACTGATCGGCGACCTGCAGACGGCCGCGCTCGTGGGCCGGGACGGGTCGGTGGACTGGCTGTGCCTGCCGCGCTTCGACTCGGGGGCGTGCTTCGCCGCGCTGCTCGGCGACGACAGCAACGGCCGCTGGCGGATCGCCCCACTGGACGAGGTGGAGTGCACCGAGCGCTCCTACCGCGGCGACACCCTGGTGCTCGACACCGTCTGGCGCACCCCGACCGGCACCGTCAAGGTCACCGACTTCATGCCGCAGCGCGACCGCGCGCCCGACGTGATCAGGATCGTCGAGGGTGTCTCGGGGCAGGTCGGGATGCGCAGCGAACTGGCCCTGCGCTTCGACTACGGCAGCGTGGTGCCGTGGATGCGCCGCACGGACCACCACCGGGTGGCCATCGCCGGCCCCGACGCGGTGTGGCTGCGCACCGAGCCCCCGCTGCCGATGTACGGCAAGGACATGCGGACGTACTCCGACTTCACCGTCGCCGAGGGCGACCGGGTCGCCTTCGTCCTGACCTGGCACCCCTCGCACGCCACCCGGCCGCGCCGGGTGGCGCCCTTCACCGCGCTGGAGCAGAGCGTGGCGGACTGGGAGAAGTGGTCCGCGCAGTGCACCTACGACGGGCCGTGGCGCTCGGCGGTCCTGCGGTCCCTGATCACCCTGAAAGCCCTCACGTACGCGCCCAGCGGCGGTATCGCGGCCGCCGCGACCACCTCGCTGCCGGAGGAGATCGGCGGGGTACGCAACTGGGACTACCGCTACTGCTGGCTGCGCGATGCCGCCCTGACGCTGAACTCGCTGGTCTCCGGCGGCTTCCTGACCGAGGCGCAGGCCTGGCGCGACTGGCTGCTGCGGGCGGTGGCAGGCGACCCGGCGGACCTGCAGATCATGTACGGCATCGCCGGCGAGCGGCGGCTGACGGAGTTCGAGGTGCCGTGGCTGAGCGGCTACGAGGGCTCCACCCCGGTCAGGGTGGGCAACGCCGCCGCGGGCCAGCTGCAGCTCGACGTCTACGGGGAGGTCCTGGACTCCCTGTTCCTGGCCAGGAACAGCGGGCTGCGGGACGAGCCGCACGCCTGGAACCTGCAGCGGTCGCTGATGGAGTTCCTGGAGTCCAAGTGGCACGAGCCCGACGAGGGCATCTGGGAGGTGCGCGGCCCGCGCCGGAACTTCGTGCACTCCAAGGTGATGGCCTGGGTGGCCGCCGACCGGGCGGCCCGCACCGTCGAGGCGCACCCCGAACTGCGCGGTGACGCGGACCGCTGGCGGTCGATGCGCGCGCAGGTGCACGCCGAGGTGTGCGAGAAGGGCTACGACGCCGGGCGCAACACCTTCACGCAGTACTACGGCTCGGCGGAGCTGGACGCGGCGACGCTGCTGATCCCGCAGGTCGGCTTCCTGCCCGCGACCGACCACCGGGTCGTCGGCACCGTCGAGGCGGTGCAGCGGGAGCTGGACCACGGCGGGTTCGTGCGCCGCTACTCCCCCGACACCGGCGGCGTCGACGGGCTGCCGGGCAGCGAGGGCGCCTTCCTGGCCTGCTCGTTCTGGCTCGCCGACGCGCTGCACACGACAGGGCGGACCGAGGAAGCCAGGCAGCTCTTCGAGCGGCTGCTGGGCCTGCGCAGCGACCTCGGGCTGCTCGCCGAGGAGTGGGACCCGGTCGCCGGGCGCCAACTGGGCAACTTCCCGCAGGCGTTCAGCCATGTCGGGCTGGTCAACACCGCGCTCACCCTGTCGGGCCGGGACGGAAAGAGGGGCTGAGCGATGGACCTCGGGCTCAAGGACCGGGTGTACGTGGTCACCGGCGGCGGCCGGGGCCTGGGCCTGGCCGCCGCACGCGAACTCGCCGCGGAGGGCGCCAAGGTGGTGCTGTCCGGGCGCACCGGTGCCACGGTGGACGCCGCCGCGGCCGAACTCGGCGGCCCCGAGCAGGCCTTGGGCGTCGTCGCGGACAACGCGGACCCGGCCACGGCCGAGTTGCTGCTGGCGACCGCCAGGACCCGCTTCGGTACGGTCGACGGCGTGCTGATCAGCGTCGGCGGCCCGCCGCCGGGGGCCGCGGCCGACGTCGCGGACGCCCAGTGGCAGGCGGCCTTCGAGTCGGTCTTCCTCGGCGCGGTCCGGCTGGCCCGGGCGGCGGCCGGGTGCCTGGGCGAGGGCGGTGTGATCGGCTTCGTGCTGTCGGGTTCGGTCCGCGAGCCCATCCCGGGCCTTGCCGTCTCCAACGGCCTGCGCCCGGGTCTC
This sequence comes from Actinacidiphila bryophytorum, assembly GCF_016916835.1. Classification (GTDB taxonomy): domain Bacteria; phylum Actinomycetota; class Actinomycetes; order Streptomycetales; family Streptomycetaceae; genus Actinacidiphila; species Actinacidiphila bryophytorum. The sequence continues at coordinate 54,615 of NZ_JAFFIX010000005.1, forward strand.
GCGGGATTCGCCAAGACGCTGGCCGCCGAGGTCGGCCCGCGCGGCATCCGCGTCGTCGGCCTGCTGCCGTCCCGTATCGACACCGACCGGGTCCGCGAACTGGACGCGCTGGGCGGCGACCCCGACGCGGCCCGGGCCCGCCACAGCGCGGCGATCCCGCTGCGCCGCTACGGCACCCCGGCCGAGTTCGGCCGGGCCGCCGCCTTCCTGCTCTCCCCCGCCGCGTCCTACCTGACCGGGCTGATGCTGCCGGTCGACGGGGGCGCACAGCAGGCACTGTGAGGCACCGGCTGGCGGCCGGCCCGCCCCCTTGTCGCTCGATCTTCCTCCTCGCGCCCTCCGCGGACGGCCTCGTCCCTCGGCCGCCCACTTCGGGTGCTCGCTCGTCAGCTCTCGAAGCGCATCCGGTCGCCGAGCCGGCCCGCTATGCCGTCGCCGAGGCCCAGGTCGTGTCTGACGGCCAGCCAGGACCGCAGCTGGGCGGCCAGCGCCGGGGCGGCGACCTGGCCGTCGCACCAGGCGAGGTCGGCGAGCAGGACGGTGATCCGCAGCAGGTCGCCGTCGCCCGGCACGGCGGTGGCCCGCGCCAGGTCCCGGTCGGGTGTTCCGGCGGCGAGTGCCGCCGTGTAGCTCTGCCGGCGGGCCTCCGCGATCCGCAGCGCCTGCTCGCGGTCGAGGCCGAAGCAGGCCAGGGCGCGGGCCACCGCCGCGTCCACGGTGAACTGCTCCGGCACCTCGGCGCGGGGCTCCGGCTCGTCGGCCACCTGCCGGGCGAAGCGCAGGCACTGCCGGGCGATCCGGTCGGGCCGCAGCACCTGCTCGGCCTCACCGAGGCCGAGCAGCCGCCACGCCAGCCGCAGCCGCATGCTGCGGTCCACGGCCGGGTCGTCGTGCACGGGATGGCTCCCCGAGGCCGCGATGCCGACCACCGCCGCCAGGTACTGGCCGGACACCACCCGCCCGGGAAAGGCGGCCCTGACCTGCTCCGCGACCTGCTGCGGTGCGGCCAGCCCGGCCAGGCGGCGGTAGTCGGACATCACGTCGCTCATGTGCGGTCCCGCTCCTTTGCTACCAGTCCCGGTCGAACGGGGTGACGGCGCTCTCCGGCACGTTGACGCCCGCGTTGCGGAAGGCGTCGGCGCCCGAGGGCAGGAACTGCGAGGTGTCCTCCTCGGTGAAGAAGGGCCAGTAGTGGCCGGACTCGTTGTCGATCATGCTGACCTCGCCGTTCTCGAAGACGACCTTGCCCGCGCCGCGGACGTCCGCGCCGTCGAAGAGCACCGAGTGCTTGATCTTGTCCGACACGTCGGCGATGATCCGCAGCTCGCCGTTCTCGCCGACCGCCCACAGGTAGGTGCCGCCCTTGCTGACCGCGTCGTGGAAGGCGTGGCTGCCGACGCTGAGCGGGGACACTCCCGCCGCGGCGGCGTCCGCCAGCTCCTTCGCGAGGATCTCCGGGTCGTTCATCTGGTTGGGGAAGACCGGGCAGCTGTTGTTGTGGACCAGCACCGGTGCCGAGCCGGCCTGCACATAGTAGGTGTGCACCCGGTCGACGGTCAGGTTGTAGGTGACGATGTGGCCGGTGTAGTTGCGGATACGGCTCGCCTGCACGGTGCGGCCGTCGGCGGTGCGCAGGCGGTCGCCCGCGTGCAGCTCTGCGGCGTCCACCCAGCGGTGACGGGTGACGTCCCAGTACGGGTGGTGCTGGGTGGAGGTGATCACTGCCGGGCCGCCGGGCGTACCGACCGTCAGGTCGGTGAAGTCGGTGTCGGTCAGGGTCCTGATCACCCGGGTGACCTTGTGCGGTCCGGTCAGCCCGGTGATCGGGTCGGTGGCCATCACCTCGTCGCCGACGGCGAGTCGACTGATCGGCTCGGTTCCTCCCGCGGCCATCAGGACCGGTGTGTCACCGGGGAAGCTGTTGCTCGAGCACTTGAGGAAGTCCTCGAGTGCCTTCGCCCCGTCGCCTTCTGCCGCGTCCTCCGCGGCCTTGGCCGCCGCGCGTTCCGCGACCTTGGCCGCCTCCTTGCTCTCGGACTGGAAGAGCAGGTCCATGCCGATGTCCATGGCCGCGGAGCCGCAGGACTTGCCGTGCTTGATGCAGTTGTAGGTGTCGATGACGCCGAAGGGGTCGAGGTCGGCCCAGGTCAGCTTGATCCCGGAGTCGTCGCCGAGCAGCCCCGCCTCGCGGGCGTGCTTGCAGAACTGCGCGACGCCGGCGGCGTCGCCGTCCCAGTCGCACTTGCCGTGCGCCCAGTCCTCCAGGATCTGGCCGTAGTTGCGGTTGGGCGCGTACGGGTCCATGCGGTACAGCTCGGTGACGGTGGGCAGCCGGATGCCGTCCAGCGTGGGCTGGCCGTCCTGTGCGGTGCCGATGGTGAAGCCGCCGGCCTTCTTCGGCTTGGACTTGCCGCCCGAGCCGGAGCCGCCGGAACCGGTGCCGGCGTCGCCCGCCGGGTTGCTGGCGCACGGCGGACGCCCGTTGCAGCGGGGCGGGTCGGACTTGCCGCCGCCCGGGTGCGGGCCGCACTCGGACTGGTCGTACTGGCAGCTGTTCTGGGTGCCCGCCGGGTCGGTGCCCGCGGGGTCGGCGAGGTTGACGGGGTTGTTGTCGGCGTAGGCGTAGGCGTTCCACTGCTGCGGCCGGGTGCCGTCCATGACCGGGTCGGGGTTGAGGAAGCGCCCGGTGCTGGTCTGGTACTCGCGGGCGCCCAGGTTGGTGAGCCCGGTGACCGGGTCCTGGGTGCCGCCGACGAAGCCGTGGTCGCCGGCCCACGAGGCGGGCTTGGTGCCGCGGGTGTTGCCGAACGGGTCCACCGGGCGGCGGGTCTCGGTCAGCGAGGCGGCGTCCAGCGACAGCGTCGCGGTGCCGTGGTTGTCGGACAGCTGCCAGGTCAGGCCGGCGGTGCCGGTGGCCTGGCGGACGGCGCTGAGTCCGTTGGGCAGCGCGTAGGTGCGGACGTCGGTGACCGCTCCGGTGGCGGTGTCCAGGGTCAGCTCGTCGCCGCCGAGGTTGAGGGTGGTCTTGCCGGGGTTGCGGCGCAGCAGCTGGTTGCCGTCGGCGTCGTAGACGTAGGTGGTGCTGCCGACGGTCCCGGCGGTGGTGACCGAGTCGAGCTTGTCCTCGGCGTTCCAGGTCATGCTGGTGGTGCCCGCGGTGCCGCTGACCGCGGTGGTGTCGCCGAGTGCGTCGTACTGGTAGGAGGTCGCACCGGGGCTGCCGGGGCCGGTGCTGGTGGTGGACATCAGGGCGTGCGGGCCGCCGGTGCCGCCGCCGGTGCTCTGCGCGGTGCTTGGCGTGTTCCGCTGGCCCGCGGGCGCGAAGACCTGGGTGGTGGTGACGTCCTTCGCCGTGTCACCGGTGATGTCGTGCTGGACCAGCTGCTTGCGGTTGCCGACGGTGTCGTAGCCGTAGGAGGTCCAGTACGGTGCCGGGCCGCCGACGGTGGTCGCGCCGGTGGCGGCGCCGCTGGTGGGCGTGCTGTTCTTGCAGCCGCCGACGCCGGGCACCGACGGCTGCGGCTTGGTGGTCAGGCCGCCGGTGTCGGTCCATGCGGTGGTCAGCCGGCCGAGGTAGTCGTAGCCGAAGCACTGCAGGTCGGTCTGGGACGGGGTGTTGTCGGCGATGTTCTGGATCGCCGTGGTCTGGCCCGCCGCGTTGTGGGTGTAGGTGGTCTGCTGGACGGCGCCGGTGCCCGCGGTCTGCTTGTCCAGGTAGGACGACAGCAGCGAGCCGGTGGCCTGGTCGTAGTTGTCGGTCGCGACGACCTCGGTGCCCCACGGGTTGACCGTGGTGCGCACCGGGCGCCCGAAGGCGTCGTAGTCGGTGGACAGGTCGTAGACCGAGGCGGTGGAACCGAAGCCGAGCAGCGCCCCGTTGGTGTCGTAGCTGTAGGTGACGGTCTCGGCGGGCAGGTTGCCGCGGGCGTCGGTGCGCGACGAGGTCAGGGTGCCGTTGATCTGGTTGTACGTCGAGGTCGTGGTGAAGGGGCCGGCGAGCGCGCCTTCGGAGGACGGCAGGCTCACCGTGGTGCCGGTGGCCCGGTATCCGCTGTCGTACCCGGTGGCGGTGCTGGTGTACGGCTTGCTCGTGTCGCCGTTCAGGTAGCGGGTGGAGCTGACCGGCTCGCCCTTGGCGCCGTCGACGGTGTCGTACGTCCACGCCCCGAGCTGGACCTTGGCGGTGCTGGGCGGTGTGGTGCTGTACTCGGCGGTCTTGCGGCCGATCAGGTCGTAGTCGTAGGTCAGCGTGATGCCGCGGGCGTCGGTGACCGACTTGACCCGGCTGTCGGCGTCGTAGGTGGAGGACGCCTTGCCGGTGTCGGGGTCGGTCGCGGAGATCTGCCGGCCGCGCAGGTCGAAGGTGTGGGTCCAGGTGTTCTTGGTCGTGGCGTCGGTCTGGGTGGCCTGCGACCCGTCGGCGGTGTACGTGTACGCCGTCACGTCGGCGTCCGACGCCTTGCCGGTGGCGGTCGCCGTCCGGTACTGCCACAGCTGGGTGGTCTGGCCGAGGGAGTCGGTGAGGGTGCTGGTCGGCGTGCCGCCCTTGGGGGGCGTCACGTCGGTCTCGTCGATGCCGGGGTAGGCGGTGGTGGTGCGCCACTGCTCGACCGCGAAGGAGGAGAAGACCGAGTCGACCGCGCGGCCCAGCCCGTCGTAGTCGGTGCTGGTCTCACCGGCGACGTGGTCGTCGTCGGCCAGGGAGGGTGTGGTGCCGGGCGGGGCGCTGTCGTCGTAGCGCGCCGCCTGGGTCTCCCTGACCCGGCCCTGCGAGTCGTAGACCGTGGTGGTCAGCAGCCTGCCGTGGTAGGCGGAGATGCCGGGGGTGTCCTGGTGCTGCAGCTGCCGGCCGAAGCCGTCGAAGATGTCGGTGGACACGTTGTAGTGCGGTGCGTCGCTGGTCAGCGAGGCGGTGGTGATCGCCGAGGGGCCGTCGGAGCCCCTGACGGTGTAGGTGTAGACGATGCTGGGGTTCTGGGTGCTGGTGCGGCCGGGGTTCCAGACCTTGACCAGCCGGCCCAGCGAGTCGTAGGCGGCGGTGGTGACCTTGCCGTTGAGGTCGGTCGAGGTCAGCGACAGGTCGCGGGCCGCGTCCAGGGTGGTCACCGACTTCCAGTCGGTGCTGCTGCCCGGGGCGGGGCTGAGCACCGTGACGGTGGAGGCCAGCTCGCCGGGGTGGGCGGAGTCGTAGCTGGTGGTCGTGGTGGCGCCGTCCGGGTGCGCGCTGTCGGTGGCGTTGGGGTCGGTCGCCGAGACCGTACGGCCGTAGAGGTCGTAGCCGCTGGTGCCGGTGGTGGCGTAGACCGGGTTGCCGGAGCTGTCGTAGTGGTCGAGGACCTGCAGCGAGGTGGCGTTGCCGGTGCCGCCGGCCTGGCCGAAGGACTTGTTGTCGAAGAGGGTCCGCTTGTCCGCGACGGTGTTGGCCGCGGTCGGCTGGGCGGTGCAGGCGCTCGCGCCCGAGACGGTGAGCGTCTCGTCGTTCAGTCCGGTGATCAGGGGGTTGCTGCTGGTGGCGTAGGAGGAGCGGATGCACTGCTCCGGCTGGCCGTCGGCGACCCGGTCGACTGTCACCGTGCGGTTGGCGTGGGCGGGGTCGCTGACCGTGGTGGTGGCCACGCTCTGCCAGGTGCCGTCCTTCTTGCGGGCCTTGGAGGTCGCGACCGTCCTGACGCCGCCGAAGCGGGCGGTCAGGTCGGGCAGTCCCGAGCCGCGTGCATGGGTCGCGGTCGGGGCGGACGCGGTGGAGGTGCTGACGTCGTAGGCGACGACGCTGCCGCCGGCCTTGTCGTAGGTGTCGGTCTGGTAGAGCTGGCCCGACAGCCAGTCGGAGTCGGTGACCGAGTCGCCCAGGGTGTCCTTGACCGTGACGCTGCGGTGGCCGCCGGCCCCGTTGTCGTCACCGTCCATGCCCTGCAGGTAGTGGGTGGTGATCTGCGAGGGCGGGCCGTCCTCGCCGCCGCCGGTGACGGCGGTGACCGAGGCGTAGCCGCGGAAGTCGTTCCAGGTGCGGGTCTTGGGGTCGGTCAGCTCGCTGTCGTCGTGGTGCCAGGCGGCCGGCCCGTAGTCGTAGCTGGTGGTGATCGACCTGGTGTGGGCGACCGGGTCGTTCTGGCTGACGGAGTCGACCTGGTAGCGGTTGAACCAGTCGGAGACCGGGTCGGCGCCGTAGACGCTGCCCGGCGGGTACCACTTGACGTTGTAGCAGGCCATGGTGTCGGTCGCGGCCGACGCCGGCATCCTGCCGGAGATCCGCGAGCAGTCGGGCAGCCGGTAGTCGACCTGGATCTGCTCACCGGTCTCGGTGGTGATGGTCTGGATGCGCGGCCGGTTGAAGATGGCAGGCGCCGGTACGAGGTCGGTCCCGTCGACCCGGTTGGGCAGTTCCACCGGGGTGAAGGTCACCGGCGGCAGCGACAGCTTCGGGGTGCCGTCGTCACCGGTGCGGGTGACGGAGTCCAGCCACATGCTGGGCTTGGTGCCGTCGTTGGGCTCGGGGAAGTGCTGGCTGAGGGCGTAGGTGTCGACGTCCTTGTACGCGCCGGCGGAGAGCACCTGGGTGGTGATGGACTGCAGCCGCAGGTTCGACCAGTAGCTCTCGCCGTAGTTCTTGCAGGTGGTGCTGCCCTTGTCGCAGTTCTGGTCGTAGGGGACGTCGGGCCAGTGCGCCGCGTTGTCCTTGCCGAGCGTGGCACCGTCGCAGGTGAAGCCGCCGGCGGTGGAGCAGCGGCCGTAGGGTGCGGGCGTGAAGACCACCCGGGCGGGCGTCTTCAGCGTGCCCTTGGCGGCCACCTGGTCGGGCAGCCGCACACCGTAGGCGATCGAGGTGAGCGCGCCGTCGCGGACGTAGGAGGTCAGGGTGCCGGTGCCGTTGTTCTGGCCGGCGCCGCGCTGGTAGTAGTTGGTCTCCGGCGCGTAGCTGTACGTGGTCAGGTTGCCGTGCGAGTCGACGGCGTAGTCCAGGTTGAGCCGCCAGGCGGTCTGGCACCAGGACGCGTCGCCCTTGGCGGCGTCGTAGCAGGGGTCGGTGCTCTTGGGCGAGTAGACCGGCTCGGTCCAGGCGGAGTTGGTCGCCGGGTCGGTGCCGTCGCCGCCGGGCAGGTGGTTCAGGCCGAAGTAGTAGGTGCTGCCCGAGCTGGTGCTGACCTTGACGTACTCGCCGGTGGAGGTGCCGTTGGCGGCGCCGGAGAGGAACTCGACCTTCGAGCCGTCGTCGTTCTGCAGCCGCCACAGGTCGTGGTCGGTGTCGTCGCGCACCAGCTGGCTGGACTGGCCGTCGAGCGAGAGCGTCGCGTTGTAGCCGCCCCAGCACATGTCGCTGGAGTGCGCGATGCCGTCGTCGTTGCAGCTCTTGAAGGAGCGTTCGACGTAGCCGGGTGAGTAGTCCCAGCCGTCGCCGATCCAGGACGACTGGGCGTTGGTCGAGGAGGTCATGCCGTCGACCGAAGAGGAGTCGTAGGACAGCGCGACGGTCGGGGTGTCGCCGCCGGGCGCCGGCGGCACCTCGATGGGGTAGCTGTAGCCGAAGCCGCCGTTGGCCGAGCCCGCGGTCCAGGCGGCGCTGGGGCTGAGGCTGGTGGCCGCGTACGTGCCGCCGCCGCCCGCGGGCGAGATGTCGGGGGCCAGCACCAGGCCGCTCGCGGCGGCCGACGACGCGGACGTCGCCGCCGCGGACGTGGCGGGCACCGCCACGTCGGCGACCAGGCGGTGCGTGGCCGGGTCGTAGTGCGAGGGGACGGGCGTGGAGGCCGCGCAGCCGGGCGCCTGAGGGGTGGTCAGGGCGCAGGCGGGGATCGCCACCAGCCGGGAGCGTGCGGCGGCGTCGGCGCCGTAGAGGGCGTCGAGCCCGCTGACGTCCACGCCGACCTCGACCGACGCGGCGGGTCCCGCGGCGGCCCTGGACAGCGCCACGACCTGGCCGCGGTAGCCGGCCGCGGCGGCGGTCGCGGCCGGGACCACGTCCACGGTCACCGGGGTGCCGGCGGCGGCCGGCGCCGCGGGGGCGTCGGCGGCGCGGGCGGCGACGCCCTTGGCGGCCGCGCCGCCGGGGCGCACCCACACGGCGAGCTTCGCGGCCCGTGCGGGCCGCGGCCGGCCGGCCGCGGCGGCGGGCAGGTCGAGGGTCGTGGTGCCGGTGGCCGCGGCGGCCGCCGCGGGCGGTCCTGCCCACGGGGCGGGTACGGGGCGGTCCGGTGCGTTGTGCGCGGGTGGTGCCAGGTCGTGGCCGGCGACCGAGGGGGTCTTCGGCAGTGGTGTGTCCGGAGGTGACCAGATGGTGTGCGGGTCGACGGGCTGCGCCGTCGCCTCCGCCGATACCGGACCGAGCAGTGCGGCGACGGTGGCGAGCACCGTCAGCACGTCGGTCCACCGTGAACGGCCCTTCGCCACGCCGGGCCGCGCCTGTCCCCAATGACCCACGAGAACTCCCTCGCAAGCGACCGGCCGCCGGGGGCAGTTCCCCGGCGGTCACAGGTGAGGCGGCGACCATATAATTCGGATCCCGTAAATTCTCCAGTCTGGAAAATACCTTGAGGATATCTTTACCGGCCGCTGTCCCAGGGTGATCTGACACACCGTCCGATGAGCGACTTGTCGGATCTCGCCGCTTGACGTACGCCTCCCACGTGCCCTTACTGTGCGGCTCCACGGCGCCGACGGGCGCCGCAAGGGGAAGGAAGCCCGATGGGGGGCATCAGTTCATCCGTTCGCAGAAAGCGCCGCGCGGACAGGTCAGGACGCAGGCCGGTAGGCGTCCTGCTGGCGCTCGCACTCACACTGGCAGGCGTCGCAACGGCGGGGCTTGCGGGGCCTGCCGCCGCCGACGGCGACCCGGGCGACGGTCACGTCACCGCGCTGCCGCCGGACGCCACACCCGAGGCCAAGGCCATGGCCCAGGCCCAGGCGACCGGGCAGCCGGTCGTCGTCGACGCGCTGACCACGCCGTACGCGCAGACCACCGCCAACCCCGACGGCACGCTGACCCAGGACAGCACCCCGACGCCCTCCCGGGTCCAGCAGGGCGGCCACTGGGTGCCGGTCGACAGCACCCTCACAGCGAACGCGGACGGGACCCTGTCCACGAAGGCCTCGCTCAACACGCTGACCCTCTCCGGCGGCGGCACCGCCCCGCTGGCCACCCTGACCAGCCCGGACGGCAAGAGCCTGGCGATCGGCATGCCCTTCCCGCTGCCGGTGCCCACCACCGACGGCGACACCGCCGTCTACGCCGACGTGCTGCCCGGCGTGGACCTGGACGTCACCGCGACCGACGTCGGTGGCATCCGCGAGGTCCTGGTCGTCAAGTCCGCGGCGGCCGCGGCGAACCCTGAGCTGGCGACACTGCGGCTCTCCACCACCGGCGCGGGCCTGACCATGCAGTCCGACGCGCAGGGCGGCCTGCAGGCCGTCGACTCCACCGGGGCGGTCGACTTCGTCGCACCCACCCCCACCATGTGGGACTCCAGCACCCCCGACAGCACCTCGGGGACCGCCGGCGCCAGGACCGCGGCAGCCGCGGAGCCGCAGACCGCCGCGGGCGCCGACCCCAGCACCCCGGACGGCCCCGGCACGGGCGCCCAGACCGCGCAGATCCCGGTCAGCGCCAGCGCCGACGCCGTCACCCTGACCCCCTCCGCCGACCTGCTGCGCGGCACCGGAACCCGCTACCCGGTCTACATCGACCCGTCCTACCTGCCGTGGAAGGCGGGCGCCCCCACCTGGACCTGGGTCCAGTCGGCCTACCCCACCGCGGACAACTTCGGGCAGTACGGCACCTCGCACAGCTCGCAGCCCGGCGTCGGCGTGTGCGGCACCTACCCCAACGGCGGCAGCTGCGTACCCGCCGACAAGGAGCGCACGTACTTCCAGTTCAACACCTCCAGCCTGCACTCGGTCGAGGACACCCTGGGCGCCGCCACCCTGACGGTCACCCAGACCTACTCGGCGGACTGGAGCTGCACCAACAAGTACGCGGTGCGCGCCTACGCGTCGAGCACCGCGATCGGGCACGGCACCAACTGGAACAACCAGCCGGGCGGCAGCCTCGTCGGCACCGACAGCGTCGGCGGTACCGGCTCCGCCGACTGCGGCGACGTGTCGTTCACGTACAACGCGCTCAGCGCCGTGCGCACCGCGATGGGCGGCACCAACCCGGGCGTCATGACCTTCGGGATCTACGGTGACGAGTCCGACGCCAACGGCCTCAAGCGGGTCTCCAACAAGGCGACCCTGAGCGTCACCTACGACAGCACCCCCAACCCGCCCACCGGCTTCACCGCCTCCCCGACCCCGCGCTACGCCTCGGCCGGCACCACCCAGGCCTGCGAGACCACGGCGAACAGCACCACCTCCGCCTTCCTCGGCAACCCCGGCGCCCAGGGCCTCCAGCTCAAGGCGACCGTCTCCAGCCCGACCAGCCCCGCGCAGCCCGTCCGCGGCTACTTCGACCTGTGGGACACCGCGGGAACCGTCGCCACCGGCTACACCGGCTACGTCTCCTCCGGCAACCAGGTCTCGTACACCGTCCCGTCGAGCAAACTCGTCGACGGCGGCTCCTACGGCTGGGACGTCTCAGCCAACGACGGCATCCTCGGCTCGGCCGCCGCGCCCAGCGCGCACTGCCACTTCCGGGTCGACATGACGCCGCCGACGGTCAGCGTGCCGACGGCGCCCGACCAGATCTCGGCCAGTGCGCTGCCCGTCACCTTCCCGCCGTCCGGCAACGGCCAGGTCACCGGCGTCCATGTGGGCGGCGGCGGCTGGGTGCCCTTCAGCGCGACCGACCCGGCACCGGCCGGCACCCCCTCGGGCCTGGCCTGCATGCACTGGAGCTTCGACCCGACGCTCGCCGACGCGGCCTGGCAGTGCGGCTCCAAGCTCCCCGGCGCCTCGGGCCTGGCCGCCTTCCCCACCCACTGGGGCACCAACATCGTCTACATCCAGGCCGAGGACAACGCGGGCAACTACTCCGGCATCGTCGCCTACGCCTTCTACGTGCCGTGGAACCCGAGCGGGCCGGCCCCGGTCTTCGGCGACACCACAGGTGACGGCTCGCCCGACGTCGTCGCGCCCGGCAGCGACGGCAACCTCTACGCCCACTCGGTGCCCGGCAACACCCAGGCCACCAGCCCCGCGGTCAGCCTGGCCGCCAAGGCCGCCGACTCCCCCGCGGGCGACGCCTGGAAGAACGGCTACCAGATCACCCACCGCGGCAGCATGCGCACAGGACTGAACGTCGACGACCTGATCGTCCACAAGACCGGCTCGCCGTCGATGGTCTTCTACTTCAACCCCGGCAACACCGGCACCGACGGGCGGTTCGACAAGAAGCAGGAGATCGCCAAACCGCCCTGCGCCGGCTGCACCGACTACGCGGCGGACTGGTCGACCACCCTCCAGGTGGCCGCGCTCGGCGACGTGGCGAGCACCAGCCTGGACGCCGGCCACTTCGGCAACTACACCGGGCTGCTCACCACCGAGACCACCAGCACCGGCGACGCGGCCCTGTGGTTCTACCCGACGGTGGCCTACGGGCTGCTCGGCGCACCGGTCAAGGTCGCCGCGAGCGGCTGGAAGAACATGGACCTGATGTCGCCCGGCGACACCGCGGGAACCGGCAAGCCGGGCCTGTGGACCCGCGACCGCAGCACCGGCGACATCCTCAGCCGCACCCTGACCACCGGCACGGCCTCCACCGACGCCAACGGCGACCCGCTGGACACCCCCGTGCCGACCGTCACCGCGGTCAGCGCCGGCACCAAGATCGGCAACCTCGTCGTCGCAGGCGACCCGGTGGTCGGCTCGGACGGCGACCTGACCGGCGACGGCATCCCCGACCTGTGGTCGGTCTCCAGCGCCGGCAGCCTCAACGTCAGGCCCGGCACCACCGCCACCGGCTCCAGCGGCTCACCGGTGACCGGCACCGCCGCCTACTTCACCATCGGGAGCAACAGCACGGCCGCCGACCAGTGGCCGCTGAAGAACACCCTGACCGACATCGACACCCTCAACCCCGCGACCGCGCACGGCACCACGAGCTGGGGCGCCGACCACACCGGAGCCGTGAACTCGGCAGTCGTCCTCGACGGCTCCACCGGCTTCCTGCAGTCCGCGCACGCGGCCGTCGACACCAGCAAGAGCTACACCGTCTCGGCCTGGGTCAACCTGAGCTCCACCGCCGCCACCATCACCGCGGTCAGCCAGAGCACCGTCAACCACCAGGCCTTCTACCTGGGCTTCCAATCCACCACCAGCCACTGGTACTTCCAGACCACGACCAGTGACGAGACCAGCACCACCTTCCAGACCGCGCACGGCGGCACCCGCGACGCCGGCGGCACCGAGCGCACCCCGGCGACCGGCGTGTGGACCCTGATCACCGGGGTCTACGACGCCGACAGCGACACCCAGACGCTGTACGTCAACGGCGTCGCCGCCGATGTCGCGGCGCACAACGCCACCCCGGTCTACAACTCGGGCGGCCACCTCAACATCGGCGCCAACGCGATCATCGGCAGCACGGCCCCCTACAACCAGTGGGGCGGCTCCATCGCCGACGTCCGCACCTACCCGGTCGCCCTGACCCCCGACGAGGTGCACCACATCTACACCACGTCCTGACACACCACGTCCTGAGCAGCGGCACCCCGTCCGCCGCGCGGCCCGGTCAGCTGACCCGGGCCGCGCGGTGGCGCACCGCCCGCAGCCGCGCCTCGGCCGGCAGGTCGGGCAGGCCCGCGGAGTTGCGGGCGCGCTCCAGGACCTGGGAGTCCAGGCCCTCCACCACGTCCTGGGGAGTGGCGTGCGGGGCCAGGCCCAGTACCAGCCGCGCCTCCGGGGTGCCCCGGCGGCCGGTGAGCACCGCGTTGGACCACTCGACGCCCTCGTAGTCCTCGGCCTCCGAGCGCAGCACGCTCTCCAGTGCCCGGCCGCGCAGCAGTGCGCCCTGGCCGTCGCCGCTGTCGATCCTGATCTGCCGCAGCCGCCGGGTGCGGGCCTGCGCCAGCAGCCACCACAGAGCCGCGAGGAAGAGCACGCCGAGCACGGCGAAGACCACCGGCCACCACCAGCCGTCCGAGCGGTAGCGGGTCCTGCTGTGATCGGTGAGCAGCACGTCCTTGGGGCCGGTGAAGGGCCACCACCCGGGCACCGTGAAGTCCCAGTGCCGCTGCAGGTCGAGGCTGCCGACCAGCACGGACAGGCCCACCACCAGCAGGACGAGGCCGGTCAGCGCGAGCAGGACCCGGTTGAGTGTGGTGCGCATCGCCCGGTCACCCCTTCTTCTCGGCCCGCTGCAGATGGATGCTCAGCTGCGGCGACCTGGCAAGGCCCAGCTGCCGTACGGCCTCGCCGAGGGCCGCGGTCAGGTCGTCGCGCACCTCTTCGAGTTCGCGGAAGTGCGAGGTGGCACGGGCCTTGATCTTGCGGCGACCCACGTCGACCCTGGCCCAGCGGACACCGGACACTTCCATCGCCCGGTCGCGCAGCACCAGTTCTGCCGCGCGCCGGTCGAGTCCCGCGCGCACCCCGGCGGTTCCGCTGCGGGCCATCGGCAAAACGCCGCGCTCGCCGGGGGTCAGGGCGAGGACCAGCAGCCACAGGCCCAGGGCCGCCGCGACGGAGGCGCCGAGGATGATCCAGACGTCGTCCAGGTGCCGGGTGGCCAGCTCGTTCGCCAGCGTCACCCGCCACTGCATCGCCTTGCGGTCGGCGCGGACCGAGGCGATGTCGTAGAGGAAGAGCCCGGCAAGTCCCAGCAGCACCGCGGCGGTCAGCGCCGCGGGGATGCGGCGGCCGGACCAGAAGCGGCGCACTTTCTGACCCTGCCCGCCGCCGGGCAGGCCCGAGGTCACCGCGTACGGTTCGATCTCGGGGCGTTTGGCGATGCTGACCCTGGCGTTGTCCGCGTCGGACCCGGTCGGGTCCTGCTCGCGGTAGACGTGGCTGCCCCCCTCGTCGCTCATTCCACCCTCCCCTCGTCCTTGCGGCGCGCTGCCGCCGAGTGCAGCCGCTCCACCTCGACGGCCACCTCGGGTACATCCATACCCGTCAACGCCTCGACCCTGCCGGTGACATGGCGGCGGACCGTACCGCACACCGCGCCGATGTTCGCCGGGTAGCCCAGTTCCAGGGCCAGCCGCAGCCGGGCGGTGTCCTTGCGCACCGACACCGAGGCGTGCGGCTGGACGTCGCGCGGCACCAGGTCGGCGCCGGGCGCGTCGGCGAGGACCTCACCCGCCGCCTGCGCGGCGATCTTGGCGACCACCCGGTCGGCGATCCGCAGCGCACCGCGGTCGGCGGCGGGCAGCTGTCCGGGTACGGCTGAGGCCATCAGCGCCGCCGGTCACGGTCGCGGTCCCGGTCCCGGGTCCGGAAGAAGTCGCCCGGTTCCAGGTCGCCGTCGAAGAACTTGCCCGCGACGAAGCCGACCGCACCGAGCAGCGCCACTACGAGAAAGGCCCCGAAGCCGCCGAAGTACCCGGCGAACCCCAGTGCCATGCCGGCCGCCAGGCCGATCACCGCCATGCTCATCGTCTGCTTCCCGTCCGCTCTGCTGCGCCCGCCCGCACTGCCGCGGGCCGCGTCTGCGTGCCGCTGTGCCGCACCGGTGCCACTACTGGACCCGCTGCTCACGGTCGTCGTCATCGTCCTCGTCCGGCAGCTTCACGTCGCCGACCGCGATGTTGACCTCGACCACTTCCAGACCGGTCATCCGCTCGACCGCGGCGATCACGTTCTCCCGTACCGCGCGGGCGACATCGACGATCGAGACGCCGTAGTCGACGACGATGTCCAGGTCGAGTGCGGTCTGCACCTCGCCCACCTCGGCCTTGACGCCGCGGGTCACCGAGCGGGTGCTGCCCGGGACGCGGTCGCGCACCGCGCCGAAGGTGCGGGACAGGCCGGTGCCCATCGCGTGCACGCCCACCACGTCGCGGGCGGCCAGCCCGGCGATCTTCTCCACCACACCGTCGGCGATGGTGGTGCGCCCCCGGCTCGCCGGGTCGCCGAGCGCCTTGCGGGCCGAACCCCCCGCGGTGCCCTTGTCCAGGGTCCTTCCGTTCTCCGGCGTCATCGACGAACCTTCCGGCTCCGTCCGGCCGTACTGCCCGCTGTCGGTCATCGCGAGTCGTCCCTTCGTCTGGGCTGCTCCGTGCACCACACTAAGTCCGCATGCCCTGGCGCGCTGCGGGGATGCGTCCACAGGGGAAGGCCGCCACCCCCATACGAGTGGTCGGCACACCGGAAGGCGATGAAACCTGGTGACCATGGACCGACTGGCCAGGACCGTGCGGGAACAGGTGGCCCTCGGGCGGCTCCTCCCGCTGGGCGAGGCAGCGGACGCCGCCTGGATCACCGAGAGCGCCGCGGTCGGCGCGCTGCGGCGGGCCGCAGGCAAGGTGCCCGGGGTGCGGCTGGGTGCGGTGGCGCTGGCTCTCGGCGAGGACGGGCAGGAGCCGGCGGCGGCGGACGGCGCCGCGCCGGTGGGAGCCTTGCCGCACCGGCCGCTGCGGATCACCGCGGACTTCGAGGCAGGACTTGACGACCCGTTGCCGCGCACCGCCGAGCGGCTGCGGGCCGCGCTGTGGGCGACGGCCCAGGACTGGCTGGGGGTGCCCGTGCACTCCGTCGACCTGGCCGTCACCGGGCTGCTCGACGGCGGGCCGGCCGGGGAAGCCGTCCTCGAAGGCGTCGTGGTCGAGGACGGTGAGGGGCCGCAGGAGCTGGCGCAGGACGCGGCGGCCGGCGGGCCCGCGCCCCGGGTGGCGGCCGCCGCGCTGGCGGTGCCCGGGGTGCTGCGGCTGACCCGGCGGCTGGCCGGGCTCGGCTCCGGCGTCCGGGTCCGCGACAGCGCGGCGGGCGCGGATACGCCGGCGGGCCGCCGGGTCCAGCTGCAGTTCGCGGTGGCGGCGGGCCACCGACCGGCCGTGGTGGCGCGGGCGGTGACCGCGGCCGTCGCCCCGGTGGCCGCGGCGGACGCGCCGGGTCCCGTGACGACCGCGGTCGTGGTGACCGACACCTGCTGAGCCGCCGGACCGGTGGCCCGGGGCCCGTCCGGTGCCCTAGGCCGTGTTTTGGAAGTCCGCCTGCCCCGCGGCGTCTGGCACGCACGCTCGCTGCGTTGTCGGAGTCGTCCGAGTAGGCCCACTACGAGGACGACCCTCCGCCTTGCGATCGCACGCACCGGACGCCGCGCGGCCCGCCCTGTGGGCGGACGGCGCTACTTCCAAAACACGGCCTAGTCGTCGGCGCCGGTCAGGCTGCGCAGCCTGCGGGCCTGGGCGGCGCGTTCTGCCGCGAACTGGTCGGCCTCGGTGTGGGCCAGTGCCGTACGCAGCAGTGCCTTCGTCTCGTTGACCGCGTCGCGCGGCGGCGCCAGCAGGGCCGCCGTCAGGTCGCCCACCGCGGCGTCCAGCTCGACGGCGGGCACCACGAGGTTGGCGAGCCCGGTGCGCGCGGCCTCCTCGGCGTGCACATAGCGGCCGGTCACGCAGATCTCCAGCGCACGGCCGTAGCCGACCAGCTCGGCGAGCGGCTTGGTGCCGGTCAGGTCGGGCACCAGGCCCAGGCTCGTCTCCCGCATGGCGAACTGCACGTCGTCCGCGCACACCCGCAGGTCGCAGGCCAGCGCGAGCTGGAAGCCGGCCCCGATCGCATGCCCCTGGACGGCGGCGACCGTGATCAGGTCGGTGCGCCGCCACCAGGTGAAGGCCTGCTGGTACCCGGCGATGATCACGTCGAGTTCGGCCGCCGAGCCGCGCCCGAGTTCCAGGAACGACGGACCGCCGTCGAAGCCCTCGGGCGTGAACGCCTGCCGGTCGAGACCGGCGGAGAAGGACGGGCCCTCGGCGCGCAGCACCGCGACCCGTACCTGCCCCGGCAGCATCCGGCCGGCCTCGGTCAGTGCGCCCCACAGGGCGGGCGACTGGGCGTTGCGCTTGGCCGGATTGCACAGCGTGACGGTCGCGACGGTGCCGGTGCCGTCCAGCGCGAGCCGGACTCCGTCGCGTTCGAGCAGGATCTTGTCATCGGGCATCGGGCACCTCCGGACGGACCGCGGACTGATTACTACTGAAGAGTAATCAACCGGTCGGCACGCCGACCCGCTGGGTGCGGGAGAGGTCCCTCCGTCGGCTTCCGGTCGTCAGGGCCTGCCTCAGGCCGTGACCGCCTTCTTGCCGCGGGTCGCCCCGCCGCGACCGCGCAGGGTCACGCCGGACTCACTGAGCATCCGGTGCACGAATCCATAGGACCGGCCGGTCTCCTCGGCCAGTGCCCGGATGCTCGCTCCGGAGTCGTACTTCTTCTTCAGGTCTGCCGCGAGCTTCTCGCGCGCGGCGCCGGTCACCCGGCTGCCCTTCTTCAGAGTCTCGGCCACCCGTGCCTCCTCCAGGGAAGTGCGCTATGGACTCTCATGATCACCCCTAAGCGCCTTCCTGGCCACCCATTCGACAAGGTCCGTCACCCGACATTCGCAGCGGGAATGCCGCGATACACGGCGAAGAAGCGGCCCCGGCGGGAAATTTCCGCCACGCAATTCCCGGGCGCGAAGCGTGCCCGCGCAATACCAGCAGGTCAGCGGGCATCGGTAAGGTGTTTGCCGACGTCACACCACTGATCACCAAGCGCTGACGCCCCGCAGGCGACAGTGCACGGGCAGTACCAGCCGGACTCACACAGATGACGGACCCGCGGTGGGCCGAATGATCGAATCCGCATGATCACCCGGCGTCCGCCCAGGTCGGACGCCGGTCGGGCAGGGCGGGCCGGCCGGCGGTCAGGCCAGCGCGACCAGGTCCGCGTAGTCCTGGCCCCACAGGTCCTCGACACCGTCGGGCAGCAGGATGATCCGCTCGGGCTGCAGCGCCTCCACCGCGCCCTCGTCGTGGGTGACCAGCACCACCGCGCCGCTGAAGGTGTGCAGGGCGCCCAGGATCTCCTCGCGGCTGGCCGGGTCGAGGTTGTTGGTCGGCTCGTCGAGCAGCAGCACGTTCGCGCTGGAGACCACCAGCGAGGCCAGCGCCAGCCGGGTCTTCTCACCGCCGGACAGCACGCCCGCCGGCTTGTCGACGTCGTCGCCGGAGAAGAGGAAGGAGCCGAGGATCTTGCGGATCTCCACCAGGTCGGTGTCCGGCGCGGAGGAGCGCATGTTCTCCAGCACCGTGCGCTCGGGGTCGAGCGTCTCGTGCTCCTGCGCGTAATAGCCGAGCTTCAGCCCGTGCCCCGGGGTCACCTCGCCGGTGTCGGGCTGCTCCACCCCGGCCAGCAGCCGCAGCAGCGTCGTCTTGCCCGCACCGTTCAGGCCCAGGATGACCACCCGCGAGCCCCGGTCGATCGCCAGGTCCACGTCGGTGAAGATCTCCAGCGAACCGTAGGACTTGGAAAGGCCGCTGGCCATCAGCGGCGTCTTGCCGCACGGGGCCGGGTCGGGGAAGCGCAGCTTCGCGACCTTGTCCGAGACCCGCACCGCATCGAGGCCGGCCAGCAGCTTGTCGGCCCGCCGCGCCATGTTCTGCGCCGCCACGGTTTTGGTGGCCTTCGCGCGCATCTTGTCGGCCTGCGAATTGAGCGCCGCGGCTTTCTTCTCCGCATTCGCGCGTTCCCGCTTGCGGCGCTTCTCGTCGGCTTCCCGCTGCTGCTGGTACAGCTTCCAGCCCATGTTGTACACATCGATCTGCGAGCGGTTCGCGTCGAGATAGAAGACCTTGTTGACGACCGTCTCGATGAGGTTCACATCGTGCGAGATGACGATGAATCCGCCGCGGTACGTCTTGAGGTAGTCGCGCAGCCAGCTGATCGAGTCCGCGTCCAGGTGGTTGGTCGGCTCGTCGAGCAGCAGGGTGTCGGCGTCCGAGAACAGGATCCTGGCCAGCTCCACCCGGCGCCGCTGGCCGCCCGAAAGGGTGTGCAGCTGCTGGCCGAGGATGCGGTCGGGCAGGCCGAGTGCCGCCGCGATCGTCGCCGCCTCCGCCTCGGCGGCATAACCGCCCTTGGTGAGGAACTCGGTCTCCAGGCGGGCGTATTTCTTCATCGCGTTCTCGCGGGTGGCGCCCTTTCCGTTCGCCATCCGCTCCTCGTTCTCGCGCATCTTGCGCAGCACGGTGTCGAGGTCGCGGGCGCCCAGGATGCGGTCGCTCGCCAGGATGTCCATGTCCCCGGTGCGCGGGTCCTGCGGGAGGTAGCCGACCTCCCCCGACCTGGTCACGCTGCCCGCGGCGGGCTGGCCCTCGCCGGCCAGCACCTTGGTCAGGGTGGTCTTGCCCGCACCGTTGCGGCCGACCAGGCCGATGCGGTCGCCCTTGGCGACGCGGAAGGACGCGGACTCGATGAGGATGCGGGCGCCGGCGCGCAGCTCAAGGCCGGTGGCAGTGATCACGGGGTTGGCTCCATGGCGTAACGGACGGCCTCACGGCCGGGTGGGCCATGCGGGCCAGTCTACCGGCGTGCGCAACCGCCTTTCCCGGGTCGCCCCCGTGGGGGCCTGACCCCGGCGTGCGGGGCAGGCCCCCACGGGGCGCGGGGAAGGTCAGGCCTCGCCGGTGTGGACCTGGAAGGCGGCCTTGCGCATGGCCTTGGCGAGGACGGGGTCGGGGTGGGCGGCGGCGAGGGCGACGAGTACCTGGACGGTCCGCGGATGGCCGACGTCACGGACCTCTTCGAGCAGCCCCGGGACCGAGCCCTGCACGGCCGTCTCCAGGTGGCTGACCAGCAGGTGGTCCTCGCCGTGGTCGGCGACCGCGGCGGCCGTGTCGACCCACAGCCAGGTCGCCTCCTCGCGGGTGAGCAGCCCGGTGGCGGTGTCGGGGTCGCCGCCGTCGAGCTCGGCCAGCCACAGCACCGCGTACGGCCGCAGCACCGGCTCGTCGACCACCGAGCGCACCGCGGGCTCCGCGGGGTCGCCCACGACCCGCAGCGCCTCGAAGGCCAGCCCGCGCAGCAGCGCGTCGTCGCCGCGTGCGGTGTCCAGGAGCTCGGCGACCGCGGGGGCGACCGGCCGGGCGGCGAGCCAGGCCCGGTATTCGGCCCGCGCGGGGCCCGGCGAGAGGCGGGCGCAGGCCCGCAGCATGGTCGCGGCGGACTGCTCCATGTGCCCGGCGGGACCCTGGGCCGCCACGCAGATCTGCTCCAGCTTGACCCACACCGCCCAGCTGCCCAGCGCGGTCAGCGTGACCTCGTCGGGCCGCTGCGGGTCGCGCGGTCGGAGCGCCCCCACCCGCACGGCGGCCTCCAGCGTCCAGTCCAGCAGCGTCGGCAGCGGGTCGCCCGCCCCGTCCGCGGGCGGCTCGTGGCGCTCGGTGCGCAGCTCCGCGACGCGCTGCCTGAGCAGGTCGAGCAGCGTGTCGATCGGCACCGGGCCGTTCGACAGGTGCAGGAAGGACAGCAACTGCGGTGCCGCCTCCACGACTTCGGCGACCAGCGACGGGTCGGGGCCGCTGCGGTCGCCGGGCAGGAAGGGGTGGGCGAGCGACCAGGCGTCGAAGAGCGCGACCCAGCCGCGCAGCACCGCCGTGTCGTCGGTGTCCCAGGCCCGCAGCCGCCAGCCGGGGCGGGCGGTGCCGCCGTGCAGTTCGATCAGCCCCGACAGCCTGGCCCGGTCCCATGCGGTGCGGATCTGGCCGGGTGTCAGGTCCAGTGCCGCCGCTGCCGCCGCGAGCGTGTCGGGGGGCAGTATCCCGGTCGGCCCCGCGGTGCCGGGGCCGGTGCCCGCCCAGCGTGCGAGCCGTACGGCGGCGGCGAGTTCGGCCCGGGCGAGCCGGGCGAGGTCCGGGAGCGGAGGCGTGCCTTCCGGCGGGCGCGGCGGTCTTGGCCTGCGCGTGGTCGCGGTCCTGCGGGCGGCCGTGAGCGGCCGGCGGGGGACGAGGCGGAGCGGAGTGTCTCGCGGGCTACGGGACGTCACTGGAGCAGTCTCGCCGTTGTGCGCCCAGATTCCCAATCGGCCGGGGATTCCGCCGAACTCCGCTCACATGAGCGGGGTCAGGAAACGACCCAGAATCTCCTCGTAGCGCACCGGGTCGGCGTTCCACATCGCCCCGTGCTGGGCGCCGCGCACACTGTGCAGCACCACCAGGTCCGGGTGGCGGGCGGCGAGTTCACGCGACGGGCCCCAGGGCGCCAGGGTGTCCTCCGGGCCGTGGAAGACCAGGGTGGGCACGGTGGGGGGCGCCGGGTCCGCGGGGGCGGCGCCGTGCCGCCCAGGGGGCTCCGTACGCCCCTCGGCCGCGCGGATCGCCAGCGGTGACAGCGTGGCGGGCAGGCCGTGCCACTCGGCTGCCGCCGCGACCGTCGAGCGCCAGTCCAGGACCGGCGAGTCCAGCACCAGGCCCTTGACGCGGTCCCTGACCGCGGACAGCCGCTGCGCGTGCAGCGCCATCGTCGCCCCGGTGGACCAGCCGTACAGCACGATGCGCTCGGCGCCGTACTCGACGGCGTAGCGCATGGCCGCGTCCAGGTCGCGCCACTCGGTACGCCCCAGGTGGCCGATCCCGTCGGGCGACGGCGGGGCGTCGGGGTCGCCGCGGTAGCCCAGGGCCAACTGGGTGAAGCGGTGGCGGTGCAGGGCGGGGAGCACGTTCATCGCGTGGGCGCGGGTCGCGCCCAGGCCGTGCACCGTGATCACCCACGTGGTGCGGGCGCCCGGCAGGTACCAGGCCGGCAGCGGCCCCAGCTCGCCCGGCACGTCCACCTCGGTGTAGTCCAGGCCCAGCGCCACCCGCGGGTTGCCGTAGTGCAGCTGCGGGGTCATCCGCACCGGGACGCCCGGGTCCAGGGCGCCGTGCGGCACGGCCAGCAGCTTCCTGGTCACCGAGTACGCGGTGCCGTCCACCACGTCGCCGGTCAGCGCGTGCAGGCCGTCGGCGGTCAGGCCGTACGTGCCGCGGCGGGCGGAGGCGGCCGTGCGGGTCAGGACCACGCGGTCCTGACCTACCGCGTGCACCGTCACCGACCCCTCGGGGGCGGGTCCCTCCGGAGAGGGACGCAGGGCGAAACGCGATCCGTACCGGCCGACCGCCACGACGGCGGCGGTGCCGGCACCCAGGGCGGCGGTGGCCGTGGCCACGGCGGTTCGTAGTCGCATCCCGTCCAGTCTCACCGACCCCCCGCCCTCCGGCCACTCGTACCCCTTGCGGGGTGCGCAGGTGATTGCCCCTTGCGGTGCGCTTGCACCTTCCGGCCCGGTGGGGGCTTATCGCGCAGTTCCCCGCGCCCCTAAAAACGCTCACCCTCCTCGCCAGAGGGCGCCGCCTGAAAGCGCCGCCTCTGCGGGAAGGGGGAGATCAGGGGCGCGTGGGGGTACCCCCTCTGGGGGAGAACGGAGCGCCAATTCACGCGCCGAAAGGTGCGAGCCCACCGCAAGGGGCAATCGCCCAGGGGCTCGGGGAACTGCGAGACCAGCCACCGCGGGGGGAAAGGCGAACGGCCACCGCAAGGGGCAGGCACTTAGCGGGCGGACCGCCGGTCTTGGCCGTAGGTCGAGAGGCGGGTCGCCGCCGTGGCGAGGTCGGACGGGGGGAGGAGGCGGGGGGCTCCGGCCGCTGAGGCCAGGAGCCAGACGCGGGCGAGCCATTCGAGCTGAGCGGTCCGCTCGTACGCCTGCCGGAGCGACGCACCGTACGCAATGGTCCCGTGATTGGCCAGCAAGCACGCGGTACGGTCCTCCAGCGCGGCCAGCGCCGCCGCGGCCAGCTCGGGGGTCCCGTACAGCGCGTAGGGGGCGACGCGCACCGCCCCGCCGAGGGTGGCGGTGACGTAGTGGATGGGCGGCAGCACATCCACCAGCGTCGACACCGCCGTGGCGTGCGGCGCATGCGTGTGCACGATCGCCTTCGCGTCGGTGCCGCGGTAGACGGCCAGGTGCAGCGGCAGCTCACTGGTGGGCGCGAGTTCGCCCGCGACCTGCCGCCCGTCGAGGTCGACGGCCACGGCGTCCTGCGGCCGCAGGTCGCCGTACGGCACCCCGGTGGGCGTCACGACGACGATGTCGCCGACCCGTGCGGACACGTTGCCCGACCTGCCGACGACGAGCCCGTCGGCAACGGTGCGGCGGGCCGCTTCGACCACGTCCGACCAGGCTTTCTCGACTGCGTCTGGCACTTCGGGCACAACGGCCTCCGTTACGGGCTCAGGCGTTGCCGTGGCCGTCGGCGGCGCAGTAGCGTCCCCGCACATCACAGGGCTCCACGGCGATTGCAGGTGCATTATGGCCACCGTCAACGGCGGAATCTCGTTCTGGTACGCAGGCACCGGCATACCGCTGCCGCGCGAGCCGCTGCCGGGGGACGCGGAGGCCGACGTGGTGATCGTCGGCGGCGGCTTCACGGGGCTGTGGACGGCGTACTACCTCAAGCAGGCCGTGCCCTTCCTGCGGATCACCGTCCTGGAGGCGAAGTTCTGCGGCTACGGCGCCTCGGGGCGCAACGGCGGCTGGCTGTACAACGGCATCGCCGGCCGCGACCGCTACGCCAAGCTGCACGGCCACGACGCGGCCGTACAGCTGCAGCAGGCGATGAACTCCACCGTCGCCGAGGTGGTGCGGGTCGCCGCCGCGGAGGGCATCGACGCGGACATCGAGCAGGGCGGCGTCCTGGAAGTGGCGTACTCCCCCGCGCAGTTGGCGCGGCTGCGGGCGTACCACGAGCGGGAGGCGGCCTTCGGCGAGAAGGACCGGCTGCTGCTGGGCGCCGCGGAGTCGGCGCGGCGGATCAGGGCGGCGGGCACGGTCGGTGCGAGCTGGACGCCGCACGGCGCCCGTATCCAGCCGGTGAAGCTGCTGCAGGGGCTGGCGGCGGCGGCGGAGCGGCTGGGGGTGACGATCCACGAGTCGACGGCGGTGACCGAGATCCGCCCGAAGCACGCGGTCACCCCGTACGGCACGGTCCGCGCACCGTACGTGCTGCGCTGCACGGAGGGCTTCACCGCGTCGGTGAAGGGGCAGCGCCGCACCTGGCTGCCGATGAACTCCTCGATGATCGTGACCGAGCCGCTGCCGCAGGAGCTGTGGGACACGATCGGCTGGGAGGGCGGCGAGACGCTGGGCGACATGGCGCACGCGTACATGTACGCGCAGCGCACCGCCGACGGCCGGATCGCGCTGGGCGGGCGCGGGGTGCCGTACCGCTTCGGTTCGCGCACCGACAACGACGGGCGGACCTCGGAGCGTACGGTCGCCGCGCTGCGCGAGGTGCTGGTGCGGCTCTTCCCCGCGACGGCCGGGGTCGCGGTCGAGCACGCCTGGTCGGGGGTGCTGGGGGTGCCGCGGGACTGGTGCGCGAGCGTGCAGCTGGACCGTACGACGGGGCTCGGCTGGGCGGGCGGCTACGTCGGCAGCGGGGTGGCGACGTCGAACCTGGCCGCCCGCACCCTGCGGGACCTGGTCCAGCAGGACTCCGGGCAGGGCCACGGCACCGAGCTGACGGCGCTGCCGTGGGTGGGCCACCGGGTGCGGCGCTGGGAGCCGGAGCCGCTGCGCTGGGCGGGGGTGCGCGGGATGTACGCGGCCTACCGCGGTGCGGACCGGCGGGAGCTGGCCGGGCGCAGTGCGGCGACCGACGCGGTGGCGCGGTACGCCGACCGGATCTCCGGGCGGCACTGACCCCTGCCCGGCCCCCACCGGGTACCCAGATGTGACGAAGCGGACATTCGGCGGCCGCGACGCCTTCCGGCAGCGGCCGCCGTTGGCATCACGTTCACCATCGCGTCATGTCGGCACCGCGAGTCCGTCGCCAGTTCACCTTCCGTTCATCAATGATCCGTACGGTCACCTCGCCACTGTCCGATCGAACGATTGCCTGGGTCCATGGAACACATGACGCTCCTGATCGGAATCGTCATCGCCACCGCACTCGTGTTCGACTTCACGAACGGCTTCCACGACACCGCCAACGCGATGGCCACCACCATCTCCACCGGTGCACTCAAACCCAAGACGGCGGTGGCCATGTCCGCCGTGCTCAACCTCGTCGGCGCCTTCCTGTCCGTCGAGGTCGCCAAGACGATCTCCGGCGGCATCATCGACGAGTCCGCCGGCATCAAACCCGAGATGATCTTCGCGGCGCTGGTCGGCGCGATCGTCTGGAACATGCTCACCTGGCTGGCGGGACTGCCCTCCAGCTCCTCGCACGCACTCTTCGGCGGCCTGATCGGCGCCACGCTGGTCGCCGTCGGCCGGCACGGGGTGCACGGCGACGCGGTCGTCATGAAGGTCCTCATCCCGGCGCTCGCCGCGCCGATCGTGGCGGGCCTGGCCTCCGCGCTCGCCACCCGGCTCAGCTACCGGCTCGACCGCAAGGCCGACCCGGAGGCCACCGCCAAGGGCTACCGGGCCGGGCAGATCGCCTCCGCGGGCCTGGTCTCGCTGGCCCACGGCACCAACGACGCGCAGAAGACCATGGGCGTCATCACCCTCGCGCTGATCACCGGCGGCGTCGTCGCCCCGCACTCCGACCCGCCGCTGTGGGTCATCGTCTCCGCGGGCGCCGCGATCGCCCTGGGCACGTACATCGGCGGCTGGCGGATCATCCGCACCATGGGCAAGGGCCTCACCGACATCCAGCCGCAGCAGGGCTTCGCGGCGCAGACCGGTGCCGCCGCCACCATCCTGGCCTCCTCCCACCTGGGCTTCGCACTGTCCACCACGCAGGTGTGCTCCGGCTCGGTGATGGGCGCGGGGCTCGGCCGCACCGGCGCCGTCGTGCGCTGGAGCACCGCAGGGCGGATGGTCGCCGCCTGGGCGCTGACCCTGCCGGCCGCCGGCCTGGTCGCGGCCGGCGCCGCGCTGCTCACCGACCAGGGCACCTGGGGCGTCGTCACCGTCGCCGTCGCAGGTCTGGCGATCTGCGCGGCGATCCGCACCGCGGCACGCCGCAAGCCCATCACCCACGCCAACGTCAACGACGCGCCCGAGCCCGCGGCCGAGCCGCAGGGCGCCGTCACCGCCGCGATCGCCGCGGTCATCCCGCCGCCGGCCGGCACCGTACCGGCGGCGCCTGCCGCCCCGGTCGCGACGGCCGCACCGGCAGGACCCACCGCACCGTCCACCGCGACCGCCTGAGCACCCGGAGGAGTCCCGTTATGAGCATCGACTGGCACGCCCTCTGGTCCGTCCTGGCCGTCACGCTGCTGTCCACCGTCGGCCTGGTCGGCGTCTTCACCCTCGGCGTCGTAGGCCTGTCCCGGCCCGGCGCGACCGCCGCCCGCGGCGGTGCGTACGTCTGCTTCGCCGCGTGCGCGGCAGCCGTCGCGTGGGGCATCTGGCTCATCGTCGCGAAGTAACTGCCCCGCAGGCGGCGGGGTGTGGACCTCACCACACTCCGTCGCCGCAGGTCAAGGGGCAGTTGACGACATCACGCGCACGTGGTGGACTGCGGGTGCCATACGGCGGCAGGAGAGGAAGTCCGGTGCGAATCCGGCGCGGTCCCGCCACTGTCACCGGGGAGTGCACTCCCAACCCGTACGTCACGGCCGGCTCGCCGGTTGGAAGACCGGGAGTGCGTAGATCCGGGAGCCAGGAGACTCTCACCGCCGGTCACGTCGAACCAGGGCGCGGACCCTGAGTGAGGACTCCTGCCATGCCCGGCGCCATCCACGAACCCCCCGGCACGTGTTCCTGTACCCCGTCCTCTCGGAGGGTGACGGCGGTCTGAGCTGATGCGTGCCGATCGCGTATACGCGTACGGCGCCGCGCTCGGCTTCCTCGGCGACCTCCTCGCGGGCGACCCCCGCCGCGGCCACCCGGTCGCGGCCTTCGGGCGCGCGGCGGGGGCGCTGGAAACCCGGATGTGGCGTAACGACCGGCTCAGCGGCGCGGCCTACGCCGCGCTGTGCGCCGGTGCCGTGACCGGTGCCGCCGCGCTCGCCGGGCGGGCGGTGCGGCCGAGCGCCGCGCTGTCCGCCGGGCTGACCGCGGCCTGCACCTGGTCGGTGCTCGGCGGTACGTCGCTGGCCCGGGAGGCCCGGGCCGTCGCGGCGGCGCTGGACGCCGGGGACATCGAGGCCGCCAGGGCCAGGCTGCCGCACCTGTGCGGGCGCGACCCGCAGCACCTGGACGCCGACCAGATCGCCAGGGCGGTGGTGGAGTCCGTCGCCGAGAACACCTCCGACGCGGTCGTCGGCGCCCTGGTGTGGGGCGCCGCCCTCGGGCTGCCCGGGCTCGCCGGGTTCCGGGCCGTCAACACGCTCGACGCGATGGTCGGGCACCGCTCGCCGCGCCACCTGCGCTTCGGGTGGGCGGCGGCCCGGCTCGACGACGCCGCAGGCTGGCCCGGCGCCCGCCTGACCGCCACGCTCGCGGCCCTGGCCTCCGCGCACCCGCTGGACGCCCTGCGCACATGGCACCGCGACGCCGCCGCCCACCCGAGCCCCAACGCGGGCCCCGTCGAAGCCGCCTTCGCCGGCGCCCTCCGGCTGCGCCTGGGCGGCACCCTGTCCTACGCGGGCCGCACCGAGCACCGCCCCCTGCTGGGCGCCCACTACCCCGCCCCGACCCCCGCCGACATCCCCCGCGCGATCACCCTCTCCCGCCGCGTCTCCGCCTTGGCGCTGGCGCTGAGCCTGATCCCTGCTCTCCTCCCCCGGGGTGACCACCCCGCCCCCCGGCCGGTCCTGCACCGCAGGACTGCACTCCTGCGCTTCCCGCCGCTGCGGCGGAAAGAATTTCCCCTCCCCCGCCCCGCGAGCGCAGCCCGCGAAGCCGCCGACCGCAGGTCGGCCTTCTTTCCGCCGCGACGGCGGGAAGCGACGCGGCGCGGGCCGGCGGTGCCGAACGTGCCGCATCCCCCGTTCCGAACCCGCCGGGAGGCGCCGTGAGAGGGCTCATGATCGCCGGGACGGCCTCCGACGCCGGCAAGAGCGTCGTCACCGCGGGGGTGTGCCGCTTCCTGGTACGCCGCGGTGTGCGGGTCGCCCCGTTCAAGGGGCAGAACATGTCGCTCAACTCGTACGTGACCCGGGAGGGCGCCGAGATCGGGCGGGCGCAGGCCATGCAGGCGCAGGCCGCCCGCGTGGAGCCGTCGGCGCTGATGAACCCGGTGCTGCTCAAACCGGGCAGCGACCGCAGCAGCCAGGTCGTGCTGCTGGGCAGACCCGTCGGCGAGATGTCCGCGCGCGGGTACCACGGCGGCAGGCAGGGCGAGTTGCTGGACGTCGTCGCGGACTGCCTTGCCGAGCTGGGGCGTTCGTACGACGCGGTGATCTGCGAGGGCGCGGGAAGCCCCGCCGAGATCAACCTGCGGCGCACCGACATCGTCAACATGGGCCTGGCCCGCCGCGCCGGCATCCCGGCCCTGGTCGTGGGCGACATCGACCGCGGCGGCGTCTTCGCGTCCTTCTTCGGCACGACGGCCCTGCTCGCCCCCGAGGACCAGGCGCTGGTCGCCGGCTACGTCGTCAACAAATTCCGCGGCGACGTGAGCCTGCTGGAACCGGGCCTCGCCATGCTGCTGAAGCTCACCGGCCGCCCCACGCTGGGCGTCCTGCCGTACGCCCGCGGCCTCGGCATCGACGAGGAGGACGGCCTGCGGGTCAGGGAGTCGCGGGCGGGCGAGCCGTACGGGCAGGAGACCCTGCGGGTCGCGGTCGTCGCGCTCCCGCTGATGTCGAACTTCACCGACCTCGACGCGCTCGCCGCCGAGCCCGGCGTGAGCGTCCGCTTCACCGACCGGGCCGAGGACGTCGCCGACGCCGACCTCGTGGTGCTGCCCGGCACCCGCGGCACCGTTAAGGCGCTGGAGTGGATGCGCGCCCAGGGCCTGGCGGCGGCGGTGGAGCGCCGCGCGGCGCAGGGCCGCCCGGTGCTGGGGATCTGCGGCGGCTTCCAGATCCTGGCCGAGCGCATCGAGGACGACGTCGAGTCCCGCGCCGGCACGGTGCCGGGTCTGGGTCTGCTGCCCGCCCGTATCCGCTTCGCCGCCGCCAAGACGCTGGCCAGGCCCGCGGGTCGGGAGTACGGCGAGCACGTCGAGGGCTACGAGATCCACCACGGCGTCGCCGAACTCCTCGGCGGCGAGGAGGACTTCCTCGACGGCAGCCGCGTCGGCGCGGTGTGGGGCACCCACTGGCACGGCTCGCTGGAGAGCGACGGCTTCCGCCGCGCGTTCCTGCGCCGGGTCGCCGCCGCGGCGGGCCGCCGCTTCGTGCCCGCGCCGGACACGGACTTCGGCGCGCTGCGCGAGGCGCAGCTCGACCGGCTCGGCGACCTGGTCGAGGAGCACATGGACACCGCCGCGCTGCTGCGGCTCATCGAGGACGGCGCACCCGCCGGACTCCCCTTCGTCCCACCGGGGGCACCATGACGACCGTTCTGCTGCTGTCGACCGCCGACACCGACCTGCTGGCCGCGCGTGCCGCGACCGCGGAGCACCCGGGCGGTGCGGCCTACCGCGTCGCCAACCCCTCCCGGGTGGACCCGCAGACCGACCTGCCGGGTCTGCTGGAGGGCGCGGACCTGGCCGTGGTGCGGCTGCTGGGCGGGCGCAGGGCCTGGGAGGAGGGCCTGGCGGTGATCGCCGCGTCCGGGGTGCCGTCGGTACTGCTGGGCGGCGAGAGCGTGCCGGACGCCGAGCTGATGGCGCTGTCCTCGGTCCCTGCGGGCGTGGTCGCGGAGGCGCTGGGATACCTGGTGGAAGGCGGCCCCGCGAACCTCGCGGAGCTGGCCCGCTTCCTGTCCGACACGGTGCTGCTGACCGGCGAGGGCTTCGAACCGCCGCGCCCCATGCCGCAGTTCGGACTGCACGGCGGCTACGCGTACGAGCCGGACCGCCCGACGGTGGCGGTGCTCTTCTACCGGGCGCACGAACTGTCCGGCAACACCGCCTTCGTGGACGCCCTGTGCGCGGCGGTCGAGGCGCGCGGCGCCAACGCCCTGCCCGTGTACTGCGGTTCGCTGCGCGGTGAAGCGCGCACGGGTGAGAGGGGCAGTGCGGACCCGGGGCTGTACGAGTTGCTGGGGCGGGCCGACGTGATCGTGGCGACGGTGCTGGCGTCCGGCGGGACGGTCGCGGCCGACGCGTCGGCGGGCGGGGCGGACGAGGCGTGGGACGTCGGCGCGCTCGCCGAACTCGACGTGCCGGTATTGCAGGGCCTGTGCGTGACGTCGTCACGCAAGGCGTGGCAGGAGTCGGACGCGGCGCTGTCGCCGATGGACGCGGCGATGCAGGTGGCGATCCCCGAGTTCGACGGGCGGCTGATCACCGTGCCGTTCTCGTTCAAGGAGACCGGCGAGGGCGATGTGCCGGTGTATGTCGCGGACCCCGAGCGCGCCGCCCGGGTCGCGGGCATCGCGGTCCGGCACGCGGCCCTGCGGCACAAGCCCAACGCCGGCAAGCGCCTCGCGCTGGTCTTCACCGCCTACCCGACCAAGCACTCCCGGGTCGGCAATGCGGTGGGCCTGGACACACCCGCCTCGGCCGTACGGCTGCTGGAGGCGCTGCGCGACGCGGGCTATGCCACCGGTGAACACCCGGCCGGGGGCGACGAGTTGATCCACCGGCTGATCGCGGCGGGCGGCCACGACGTGGAGTGGCTGACCGAGGAGCAGCTGGCCGCGGCCCCGGCCCGGGTGCCGCTCGCGGACTACCGGCGGTGGTTCGAGACGCTGGACGAGGATCTGCGGGCCGCGATGGTGCGGCACTGGGGCGAACCCCCCGGCTCGCTGTACGTGGACGGCGACGACATCGTGCTGGCGTCACTGCGGTTCGGGAACGTCGTGGTGCTGATCCAGCCGCCGCGCGGCTTCGGCGAGAACCCCATCGCCATCTACCACGACCCCGACATGCCGCCCTCGCACCACTACATGGCCGCCTACCGCTGGCTGGAGCACACCTTCGGCGCGGACGCGGTCGTCCACCTGGGCAAGCACGGGACGATGGAGTGGCTGCCGGGCAAGGGCCTCGGCCTGTCCGCGGGCTGCGCACCCGACGCGGTGCTCGGCGAACTCCCCCTGGTCTACCCCTTCATCGTCAACGACCCCGGCGAGGGCACCCAGGCCAAACGGCGCGGCCACGCCACCGTGGTGGACCACCTGGTGCCGCCGATGGCCCGCGCCGACACCTACGGCGACCTCGCCAAGCTCGAACAGCTCCTCGACGAGTACGCCCTCGTCAACGACCTCGACCCGGCGAAGGCACCGGCGATCCGCAGCCGCATCTGGGAACTGGTGCGGACCGCCGAGCTGCACCACGACCTGCACGTCGATGAGCAGCCCGACGAGGTCGACTTCAACGACTTCGTGCTGCACGTCGACGGCTGGCTCTGCGAGATCAAGGACGTCCAGATCCGCGACGGCCTGCACGTCCTGGGCGGCGGCCCGGTCGGCGAGGCCCGGGTCAACCTGGTGCTGGCGGTGCTGCGTTCCGCGCAGGTGTGGGGCGGCGCGGGTGACGCGCTGCCCGGGCTGCGGGCCGCGCTGGCCGAACACTTCGGCCTGGCCGAGAAGGAGTTGCTGGCCGCGCCCGGCGCGCCCGCGGCCGTACCGCCCGCGCTGACCGCGCTCGCCGAAGGCCCCGCCCGCACCGGCTCCGACGCCGTCGACCTGCTGGAGCAGCTGGCCAGGCGGCTCGCCGAGACGATGGAGCTGCGCGGCTGGGCCGCCGGGTCAGCCGCCGAGGCGGTGCGCGAGGTCCTCGACGGCGCCGACGTCCCGGCGGCCGTGCGGGTGCTGGACTTCGCCGCGGCCGAGGTCGTACCGCGGCTGGCCCGTACCACCGACGAGATCGACCACATCCTGCGGGCGCTGCGCGGCGGCTACGTCCCCGCAGGCCCCTCGGGATCGCCCACCCGCGGCCTGGTCAACGTGCTGCCCACCGGCCGCAACTTCTACTCCGTCGACCCCAAGGCCATCCCCTCCCGGCTGTCCTGGGACGTCGGCACCGCACTCGCCGACTCGCTGCTGGCCCGCCACCTCGCCGACAACGGCAGCTACCCCGCCTCCGTCGGCCTCACCGTGTGGGGCACCTCCTGCATGCGCACCCAGGGCGACGACATCGCGGAGATCCTCGCGCTCCTCGGCTGCCGCCCGGTGTGGGACGACGCGTCCCGCCGGGTCACCGGCTTCGAGATCGTCCCGGTGGCCGAACTCGGCCGGCCGCGCATCGACGTCACCGTCCGCATCTCCGGCTTCTTCCGCGACGCCTTCCCGCACGTCGTCGCCCTCGTCGACGACGCGGTGCGGGCCGTCGCAGAACTGGACGAGCCCGCCGACGCCAACTACGTGCGCGCGCACGCCGACCAGGACACCGCGGAGCACGGCGACCGGCGGCGGGCCACCACCCGCATCTTCGGTTCCAAGCCGGGAGCGTACGGCGCCGGGCTGCTGCCGCTCATCGACGCCCGCAACTGGCGCTCCGACGCCGACCTCGCCGAGGTCTACGCGGTGTGGGGCGGCTACGCCTACGGCCGCGGCCTCGACGGGCGGCCCGCCCGCGGCGACATGGAAGCCGCCTTCCGCCGCATCCAGGTCGCCGCCAAGAACGTCGACACCCGCGAACACGACCTCGTCGACGCGGACGACTACTTCCAGTACCACGGCGGCATGGTGGCCATGGTCCGCCACCTCACCGGCACCTCCCCCGCCGCCTACGTCGGCGACAGCGCCCTCACCGACCAGGTCCGCACCCGCACGCTCGGCGAGGAGACCCACCGGGTCTTCCGCGCGCGCGTCGTCAACCCCCGCTGGATGGCCGCGATGCGGCGCCACGGCTACAAGGGCGCCTTCGAGATGGCCGCCACCGTCGACTACCTCTTCGGCTACGACGCCACCGCCGGCGTCGTGGACGACTGGATGTACGAGCGGCTGGCGTCTGAGTACGTCTTCGACGCGGAGAACGCGGACTTCATGCGCAAGTCCAATCCGTGGGCTCTGCGGGGGATTTCCGAGCGCCTGCTCGAAGCGGCCGAGCGGGGACTGTGGTCCGCGCCTTCCCCGGACACGCTTACGCGCCTGCGCGACACCTATCTCGCCCTTGAGGGCGACTTGGAGGGCGACTCATGACCCCACCTCATTCGCCGGAAGGGCTGGATTTGCTCGGCTCCTGCGTCCACTCCCCAGCGCGTCCTCAAACGCCGGACGGGCTGATCTTGCACGCCTCACGCGTCCACCTGGCAGACGTCCATCCCCCTTGCGGGCAATCGTCCCGCGCGACTGGGAGCCGCCGCGCAGAGCGAACAGGTTGTGGGCCATCGTTCCGCACGGCTGGGGGTCCCCCCGTCGAAGGTAGGGGGCGGGGGGGCACCGGCCTGCGGACGGCGACGGCGGGACGGGCCGCGGCGGGGTGCCGGGCGGAGGGGGGCGCTGGCCCGCAGGCGGTCGGGGCGGGGCACACCGCCGCGGGGTGCCGGGGGGAGTGGGGCGCGTGACGTATCCGTTCAGTGCGCTGGTCGGGCAGGACGACCTGCGCCTGGCCCTCGTGCTCAACGCGGTCTCCCCCGCCGTGGGCGGCGTGCTCGTCCGGGGCGAGAAGGGGACCGCCAAGTCCACAGCGGTGCGCGCGGTCGCCGCCCTGCTCCCGGACGTCGGCGTCATCCCCGGGTGCAGGTTCTCCTGCGAGCCCGGGTCCGCCGACCCGCAGTGCCCGGACGGCCCGCACCCCGCCGAGGGCGGCGGGGCGTCGCAACGCCCCGCCCGCCTGGTCGAGTTGCCCGTCGGCGCCTCGGAGGACCGGCTCGTCGGCGCCCTCGACATCGAGCGTGCCCTCGCCGAGGGTGTGAAGGCCTTCGAGCCGGGCCTGCTAGCGGCGGCGCACCGCGGCGTGCTGTACGTCGACGAGGTCAACCTCCTCCACGACCACCTGGTGGACCTGCTGCTGGACGCCGCGGCGATGGGCGCCAGCTACGTCGAGCGGGAGGGCGTGTCCGTACGGCACGCGGCCCGTTTCCTGCTGGTCGGCACGATGAACCCCGAAGAGGGCGAGCTGCGCCCGCAGTTGCTCGACCGCTTCGGCCTGACCGTCGAGGTCGCGGCGTCCCGCGAGACCGACGAGCGCGTCGAGGTGGTGCGCAGGCGGCTGGCCTACGACGCCGACCCTGCCGCCTTCGCGGCCCGCTGGGCGCCGCAGGAGCAGCAGGTGCGGACGCGGATCGCCGAGGCCCGCGCCCTGCTGCCCGAGGTGCGGCTGGGCGACGCGGCGCTGCGGCAGATCGCCGCGACCTGCGCGGCCTTCGAGGTCGACGGCATGCGCGCCGACATCGTGATGGCCCGCACCGCGACCGCGCTGGCCGCATGGGCGGGCCGCACGGTCGTCCTGGCCGAGGACGTACGGCAGGCGGCCCTGCTCGCGCTGCCGCACCGGCGCCGCCGCAATCCCTTCGACGCGCCGGGACTTGACGAGGACAAGCTGGACGAGACGCTGGAACGCGCCAGGTCGGAGGCCGAGTCCGCGTCGGAGCCGGGCGCGAACTCGGACTCGGACTCGGACTCGGGCGAGGACGACCCGGACCCGGACGGCGACGGCGGTCCCGGCGGCGACGGCCCGGACGGCCCCGACGACGACGGCGGTGGCGGTGCGCCGCAGCCGCAGGACTCCCCCGCGGACCCGGGCGCGGGCGCGGAGCCGGCCCAGGGCCAGGGCCACGACCGGACCGCGGCACCCGGCGGCGCACCGCATGAGCAGCCCGCGGCGCCCGCCGCGGAACCGTTCACGGCACGGACGCTCACGGTGCCGGGCCTCGGAGAGGGCGCGGCAGGACGGCGTTCGCGGGCACGGACGGCCCAGGGGCGTACGACCGGCGCCCGCCGCCCGGAAGGCGCCCTGGGGCGGCTGCACTTGGCGGCGACCGTGCAGGCCGCGGCACCGTACCAGCGGGCAAGGGGCCGCAGCGGCCCCGGACTTGTGCTGCGCAGGGACGACCTGCGGGAGGCCGTGCGCGAGGGCCGCGAGAGCAACCTCGTGCTCTTCGTGGTCGACGCGTCCGGCTCGATGGCCGCCCGGCAGCGCATGTCGGCGGTGAAGGGCGCGGTGCTGTCGCTGCTGCTCGACGCCTACCAGCGGCGCGACAAGGTCGGCCTGGTCACCTTCCGCGGCACCGGCGCCGAGGTGGCACTGCCGCCCACGTCCTCGGTGGACGCGGGCGCCGCCCGCCTGGAGAAGCTGCCGACGGGCGGCCGTACCCCGCTGGCCGCGGGCCTGCTCAAGGCGCACGAGGTGCTGCGGGTCGAACGGCTGCGCGACCCGTCGCGGCGGCCCCTGCTGGTCGTCGTGACCGACGGCCGGGCCACCGGCGGCCCCGACCCGGTGGCGCTGGGCGCCCGCGCGGCCCGGCTGCTGGCCGCGTCGGGCACGGCCGCGGTGGTCGTGGACTGCGAGACCGGACCGGTACGCCTGGGCCTGGCCGGGGCGCTCGCCGCCGACCTGGGCGCGGTGGCGGTCACGCTCGGCGAACTGCGGGCCGACACGGTCTCCGCACTCGTCAAGGACGTCAGGAGGGCCGCGTAATGCCGCAGGGACAGCCGAGTGTCGTACCCGATGACGGTCTGACGACCCGTCAGCGGCGCAACCGGCCGCTGACGATCGTGCACACCGGCGTCGGCAAGGGCAAGTCGACGGCAGCCTTCGGGCTCGCGCTGCGCGCATGGAATCAGGGCTGGCCGGTCGGGGTGTTCCAGTTCGTGAAGTCCGCGAAGTGGAAGGTCGGCGAGGAGCGGGCGCTGCGCGTGCTCGGCGCCTCCGGCGAGGGCGGCACCGTGGCCTGGCACAAGATGGGCGAGGGCTGGTCGTGGGTGCAGCGCTCCCCCGAGACCAGCGAGGAGGCCGCCCGCGAGGGCTGGGAGCAGGTCAAGCGGGACCTCGCCGCGCAGACGTACCGGCTGTACGTGCTGGACGAGTTCGCGTACCCCATGCACTGGGGGTGGGTCGACACCACCGAGGTCGTGGCGGTCCTGCGGGACCGCCCCGGCACCCAGCACGTCGTGATCACCGGCCGCAACGCGCCGCCCGCGCTGGTCGACGCCGCCGACCTCGTCACCGACATGTCCAAGGTCAAACACCCCATGGACACCGGGCAGAAGGGGCAGAGGGGCATCGAGTGGTAGCCCGCCTCGTCATCGCCGCGCCCGCCTCGGGCAGCGGCAAGACCACGGTCGCGACGGGCCTGATGGCCGCGTTCGCGGACGCGGGCCTTGCCGTGTCCGGGCACAAGGTCGGCCCCGACTACATCGACCCCGGCTACCACGCCCTGGCCACCGGGCGGCCCGGCCGCAACCTCGACCCCTACCTGTGCGGGCCGCAGCGCATCGCCCCGCTCTTCCTGCACGGGGCCGCCGGGTGCGGACTGGCCGTCGTGGAAGGGGTGATGGGCCTCTTCGACGGTGCCTCAGGGCACGGCGAACTTGCCTCGACGGCCCAGGTCGCCACATTGCTGCGGGCGCCGGTGGTGCTGGTCGTCGACGCGTCCGCGCAGGCGCGGTCGGTCGCCGCGCTCGTGCACGGGTTCGCGTCCTTCGACCCGCGGGTGCGGGTGGGCGGGGTCGTCCTCAACAAGGTCGGCTCCGCGCGGCACGAGGACGTCCTGCGGGGCGCGCTCGACGAAGTGGGGGTGCCGTGTCTCGGCGTCCTCCGGCGGGGGGACGACCTCGTGGTGCCGTCCCGGCACCTCGGGCTCGTGCCGGCCGCTGAGCGCCTAGCCGCTGCGCGTCATTTCGTCCGCGCCGCGGCCGCCCGCGTCCGCACCGCCTGCGACCTCCCCGCCCTCCTCTCCCTGGCCCGCACGGCCCCACCCCTCCAGGAGCCCCCCTGGAACCCGGCATCAGAACTGGCCTCCGGCGGTCTCCCCCACCCCGCCCCTTCCCGTATCCGGGGCTCCGCCCCGGACCCCGGTCCTCGGCAGCAAACCCAGCCCGTCCGGCGTTTGCGGACGCGCCGGGGGGTGGACGCGGGGGCCGCGGGGCCGGTGGTAGCCGTCGCGGCGGGGGCCGCGTTCACGTTCCGGTACGCCGAGAACATGGAACTGCTCACCGCCGCCGGCGCGCAGGTCGTGGAGTTCGACCCGCTCAGGGACGAGTCCCTGCCGGAAGGCACGAGCGGCCTCATCCTCGGCGGCGGGTTCCCCGAACTGCACGCGGCGGAGCTGTCCGCCAACTCCGCCCTCCGCGAGGAGATAAGGACCCTCGACGCCCCCGTCGCAGCGGAATGCGCAGGCCTGCTCTACCTGTCCCGCGCCCTCGACGGCGAGTCGATGTGCGGGCGCCTGCCGGTGACGGCGACCATGACCGGCCGCCTGACCCTCGGCTACCGCGAGGCCGTCGCGCTGAGCGACAGCCCGCTGGCCGCGCAGGGCACCCGCCTGCGCGGGCACGAGTTCCACCGCACCGCGGTGGACCCGGCGCGGGGCGCCGCGCCCGCGTGGGGCTTCACGCACCCGGAGCGCCGTACGGAGGGCTTCACCGACGGCTCCGTGCACGCCTCGTACCTGCATCTGCACTGGGCCGCCGAGCCGTCGCTCGCGACCCGTTTCGTCGAGAGGTGTGCCGCATGGACCTGTGTCTGACCGGGGTCGGGGTCGGCCCCGGCGATCCCGAGCTGGTGACGGTGAAGGGCGTGAACGCGCTGCGCGCCGCGGGCGCGGTGGTGGTGCCGGTGATGGACACCGGCGAGACGGGCAGGGCCGAGGCGACCGTACGCCACTACGTCGCCGCGGACCGCATCGTCCGCGTCGTCTTCGCGCTGAACGAGCGCTCCGACCGCGCCCGCCGCGAGGCGGCCTGGGACGCTGCGGGTGCGCGGGTGGCCGAACTCCTGCGCACCCACCGCTCCGTGGCGTTCGCGACGATCGGCGACCCGAACGTGTACTCGACGTTCACGTATCTCGCCCACACCGTCGGCGAGTTGCTGCCGGGCCTGGCCGTCGAGACGGTGCCGGGCATCACCGCGATGCAGGACCTGGCGGCCCGCAGCGGCGCCGTACTGACCGAGGGCACCGAGCCGTTGACGCTGGTGCCGGTGACGGCGGGGGCCGCGGTGCTCAAGACGGCGCTGGAAGGCCCCGGCACGGTCGTGGCGTACAAGTTCGGGCGGCTGGCGGCCGAGGTGGCCGCCGCACTGGCGGCGACCGGCAGGACCGGGGGCGCGGTGTGGGGCAGCGCGCTGGGTCTGCCGGACGAGTCGATCCGGCCCGCTGCGGAGCTGCTGGACGGCCCGCTGCCGTATCTGTCGACGCTGATCGCGCCCGCACGGCGCGAGGGCAGGGGAGGAAAGCTGTGAGCGGCAAGGTCACCATCGTCGGCGCGGGGCCGGGAGCGGCCGACCTGCTCACCTTCCGGGCCGCCGCGGCCATCGCCGCGGCCGACGTCGTCATCTGGGCGGCGAGCCTGGTGCAGGCGGCGGTCCTCGACCACGCGAGGCCGGACGCGGAGATCCTGGACTCGGCGGCGATGTCGCTGGAGGACGTCGTCGCGGTCTACGAGCGGGTGCGGCGCGAGGACCTGCGGTGCGCCCGGGTGCACTCGGGTGATCCCGCGCTGTGGGGCGGTACGCAGGAGCAGGTGGACCGGTGCGCCGAGCTGGGCGTCGAGGTGGAGGTCGTGCCGGGCGTGTCGTCGTTCTCCGCGGTCGCGGCGGCGGCCGGGCGGGAGTTGACGATTCCCGAGGTCGCCCAGTCGGTGGTGCTGACCCGGCTGGGCGGCGGGAAGACGCCGATGCCGCCGGGTGAGGAGGTGCGGGAGTTCGCCCGGCACGGGACGACGATGGCGGTCTTCCTGTCCGCGGCCAGGTCGGGGCAGCTCGCCGGCGAACTGCTGGAGGGCGGGTATCCGACGGACACGCCGGTGATCGTCGCCCACCAGGTGAGCTGGCCCGAGGAGTTGCTGCTGCACTGCACGGTCGGGACGCTGGAGGAGACGGTCAAGGCGCACCGGCTGTGGAAGCACACGCTCTTCCTGGTCGGGCCTGCGCTGTCCGCGTCGGGGACGCGGTCGCACCTGTACCACCCGGGGCACTTCCACGGTTTCCGGCGGGCCGACCCCGCCGCGCGGCGGGAACTGCGCGAGTCCCGTGGGTGACGCGGTGATCACGGTCCTCGGGGCGGGTACGGGCGGGCCGCCGCCCGCCGTCGGCGCCGCCGACCTGGTGGTGGGCGCGGCCCGGCACCTCGACGCGGCCCAACTCCCGCCCGGGGTACGGCGCCTGGTGCTCGGGCCGCTGGCCCCCGCTCTCGACGAGATCGGCGCGTACGCGGACGCGGGCCGCCGGGTGGTGGTGCTGGCGTCCGGCGACCCCGGCTTCTTCGGGATCGTACGGGCGCTGGGTGCGCGGTTCGGTGCGGGCGCGCTGGACGTACGGCCGTCGGCGCCGTCCGTCGCGGTCGCCTTCGCCCGGGCCGGGCTGAGCTGGGACGACGCGGTCGTGGTCAGCGCGCACGGGCGGGACCTGCGGACCGCGGTCAACGTCTGCCGGGCGCACCCGAAGACGGCGGTCCTGACCGGACCGGGCGCCGGGGCCGCGGAGTTGGGCGCTGCCCTGGCACGTGCCGGGCTGGACCGCACCCTCGTGGTGGCGAGCGGACTCGGCTCCGACGCGGAGTCGGTGGTGGCGCTCTCGCCGCGGGAGGCCGCGGACCGGGACTGGGGTGACGCGGTCAGCGTGGTGCTGTGCCTGCGGTCCGGCGCGTGCGTGCCGCCCGCCGCCGGTACGGTCGCGGGTCCGCGGCCCGCGCCCGCCGGGTGGGCGCTGCCCGAGGCGGACTTCGCGCACCGGGACTCCATGGTCACCAAGTTCGAGGTGCGCGCGCTGGCACTGGCGCGGCTCGGGCCGCGCACCGGTGAGCTGGTCTGGGACATCGGGTCCGGCTCCGGGTCCGTGGCCGTGGAGTGCGCGCGGTTCGGGGCTGCGGTGGTGGCCGTGGACAAGTCCCCTGAAGCGGTGGGGAGGGTGCGGGCCAACGCGTCCGCCCACGGGGTGGACGTCGAGGCCGTCGTCGGCCGCGCGCCCGACGTGCTCGGGCAACTGCCCGAACCCGACGCCGCTTTCGTCGGCGGCGGCGGGTCCGACGTGGCGGCCGTCGTGGCCGCGTGCGCGCGGCGGGCGCGGCGCGCGGTCGTCGTGACGCTCGCCGCGGTCGACCGGGTCGCCGAGGTCCGTGCCGCCCTCGCGGCGGCGGGCCTCACCCCGGACGGCGTCCTTCTGCAGTCCTCGCGGCTGGCGCCGCTGCCCGGCGGTGTCACCCGGCTCGCCGCCGCCAACCCCGTCTTCGTCCTGTGGGCCGAACGGCCCGCCCCCCGTTCCGAAGGAGCACCCGCGTGATCGGCCTCATCGCCACCACCGCGGCGGGCAGGGCCGGTTGCGACCGGCTCGCCGCCGCGTGGCCGGACCGTACCCGCCGCTACGACGGCGGCGCCGTCCGCGACCTCGTGCAGGCCGCCTTCGCGGAGTGCGACCAGCTCGTCGTCTTCCTCGCCACGGGTGCGGCGGTACGCCTGCTGGCGCCGCTGCTGGCCGACAAGGCGTCCGACCCGGGCGTGGTGACGGTGGACGAGGCCCACCGTCACGCCGTCGCCCTCCTCGGCGGCCACGCCGCCGGCGCCAACTCCCTGGCCCAGGCGGTCTCCCAGGTCCTGACGACCACCCCCGTCATCACGACGGCCACGGACGCGACGTCCACGACGGCCCTCGACGCCCTCCCCTACCCCGCCGAGGGCGCCATCCCCTCCGTCACCCGCGCCCTCCTGGACGGCACCCCCGTCCACCTCCACAACTCCCCTCCCTGGCCCCTCCCCGCCCTCCCCACAACCAGCACGGCGCCCCTTGCCGAGGCCCGCCCGACACCGGCGGACAGCACCAATCCCCTTCCCGCCGCGGCGCCGGAAGGCGGAGGCCCCCCGCAGGCCCCAGCACCCCACCCCGCCGCAACGGCGGGACACGAGACGGCGCAACCCGGCAGTGCCGAAACCACCCCGCCCGAGGCCCGCCCGGTACCGGCGGGCAGCGACACTTCGCTTCCCGCCGCCGCGCCGGAAGGCGGGTTGGCCCCGCAGGTCCCGGCAACCCGCACCGCCGCCGCGCCGGAAGGCGGGGGCGGCCCGCGGCCCGCAGCCCCGGGGGTACCCGGGCGTGGGGTTCCGGCGCACCGGTCCTCGGGGGAGTACGTCGTGTGGGTGACCGACAGGGTTGTGGGGGGGCGGGAGGGGATGGTCGTGGTGCGGCCGCCTTCGCTGGTTGTGGGGGTCGGGGGGAGCCGGGGGGTCGGGGTCGAGGAGGTTGTGGGGCTCGTGCGGGAGTGCCTGGGGGCGGGAGGAGTTGCCGTCGGGAGTCTGTGGGCCTTGGCCACCGTGGACGCCAAGGCGGACGAGGGCGGGATCGTCGGGGCCGCCGAACGGCTCGGCGTACCCCTCGTGACATACCCGGCAGCCGAACTCGCCCAGGTCGCCGTTCCGAATCCCTCCGCGGCACCGCTGCAGGCGGTGGGGACGCCGTCCGTGGCGGAGGCGGCGGCACTGCTCGGCGCCGGGCCGGGAGGTGAACTCCTGGTCGAGAAGCGGAAGTCGGCGATGGCCACCGCGGCGGTGGCGCGGCGCAGGCCGCGCGGGCGGCTGGCGGTGGTGGGGCTGGGGCCGGGCGCCCGGGACCTGTTGACGCCGCGGGCGGTGCAGGAACTGCGCCGCGCGTCCGTCGTGGTCGGCCTCGACCAGTACGTGGCACAGGTCCGCGACCTGCTGGCACCTGGCACCCGGGTGCTGGAGTCGGGCCTGGGCGCGGAGGAGGAGCGGGCGCGTACCGCCGTGGCGGAGGCCCGCGCGGGCCGGGCGGTCGCGCTGGTGGGCAGCGGCGACGCCGGCGTGTACGCGATGGCCTCCCCGGCCCTCGCGGAGGCCGCGGACGACATCGACGTCGTGGGCGTCCCGGGCGTGACCGCGGCCCTGGCGGCGGCGGCGCTGCTGGGCGCACCGCTGGGCCACGACCACGTGTCGATCAGCCTGTCGGACCTGCACACCCCGTGGGAGGTGATCGAGCGCCGGGTGCGGGCGGCGGCGGAGGCCGACCTGGTGGTGACGTTCTACAACCCGCGCAGCCGCGGCCGGGACTGGCAACTGCCCAAGGCCCTGGCCCTGCTGGCCGAGCACCGCTCGTCCGCGACCCCCGTCGGGGTGGTCAGGGCGGCGTCCCGCCCTGACGAGCAGGTCACCGTCACGACGCTGTCACAGGTGGACCCGTCCACCGTCGACATGGTGTCGGTGGTGGTCGTCGGCAACACCGCCTCCCGCGTGGTCGCGGGCCGGATGGTGACCCCGCGCGGCTACCGCTGGCAGTCCGCGGAAGGGGGCGAGGGCGTATGACCCGCACGGTCCACCCGATCGAGCAGGAGTCCTTCCGGATCCTGCGGTCCCGCCTGGACACCTCCGCGCTTCCGCGCCTGCACCGCGCGGTGCTTGAGCGGGTGATCCACTCCAGCGCGGACCTGGCCTACGCCGACGACCTGGTCGCCGACGAGGCCCAGCTGACTGCCGCGCACACCGCGTTGCACGCGGGCGCCCCCGTCGTGGCCGACGTCGGCATGGTCGCGGCGGGCATCACGGCCCGCACGGCGGTGTGCCGGCTCGGCGACGCGGTCGCCCGCCCGGGTCTGACCCGCAGCGCGCACGCGGTCCGGCTGGCGTTCGAGCAGGTCGGCCCGGGCGCGCTGTGGGTGATCGGCTGCGCGCCGACCGCGCTGGAGGAACTGCTCGTGCTGGACGCGGCCCCCGCCCTGGTGATCGGCATGCCGGTCGGCTTCGTGGGGGCGGCCGAGAGCAAGGCGCATCTGCGCGCCTCGGGGCTTCCCGCGGTGAGCAACATCTCGGAGAAGGGCGGTTCCGCGGTGGCCGCGGCCGCCCTCAACGCGCTGCTGTACACCCCGGTGGCGGCGCACGATCGCAAGGAGAACGACCTGTGACCCCTCCCGCACTGCTGCTCGTCGGGCACGGCACCCGCGACGAGGCGGGCGCGCGCGCCTTCCGCGACTTCGTGGCGCAACTGGGCGCCGCACACCCGGAGTTGCCGGTGGGCGGCGGCTTCATCGAGCTGTCGCCGCCGCCGCTGGCGGACACGGTCGCGGCGATGGCGGGCGCGGGCGCGCGCACCTTCGCCGCGGTCCCGCTGATGCTGGTGTCGGCGGGGCACGCGAAGGGCGACATCCCGGCGGCGCTGGCCAGGGAGAAGCAGCGCCATCCGGGGACGTCGTTCGCGTACGGGCGCCCGCTGGGGCCGCATCCGGGGCTGCTCGCGGTGCTGGAGCGGCGGGTGGACGAGGCGCTGGCGGGCGCGGACCGCGCGGGCGCCACGGTGCTGCTGGTGGGACGGGGTTCGACCGACCCGGACGCGAACGCCGAGGTCGCCAAGGCGGCCCGGCTGCTGTGGGAGGGCCGCGGTTACGCGGGCGTGGAGACCGCCTTCGTGTCGCTGGCCGAGCCGTCGGTCCCGGCGGGTCTCGACCGCTGCCTGCGGCTGGGCGCGCGCACCGTCGTGGTGCTGCCGTACTTCCTTTTCAGCGGGGTGCTGCCGGACCGGGTGCGGGAGCAGGCCGCGGTGTGGGCGGCGGGGCTGGGCGCAGGGGTGGACGTCCGGTGCGCGGATGTCATCGGCCCCGAGCCGGAGTTGGCGCGGCTGGTGATGGAGCGCTACCGCGAGGCGGTCGCCGGGGACGTG
This sequence comes from Actinacidiphila bryophytorum, assembly GCF_016916835.1. Lineage (GTDB taxonomy): Bacteria > Actinomycetota > Actinomycetes > Streptomycetales > Streptomycetaceae > Actinacidiphila > Actinacidiphila bryophytorum. The sequence continues at coordinate 98,210 of NZ_JAFFIX010000005.1, forward strand.
CGGATGAACTGCGACGCCTGCGTCTACCGGGTGGCGATGCCCGGCTTCGAGGACCGGGTGGGCCTGCCGCAGCAGCCGCACCACCACCCCGACGACCCGTCGCACACGCACGGCGGCCACACCCACGGCGGCCAGGGGCACACCCATGCTCACTCCCACTGAGCGCGGCGCGCAGCCCGCGGGGGTCGACCACGACCTGGCGCACCACGGTGACGCCGAGGTCGGCGCGGGCCTGGTGGACCTGGCGGTCAACGTCCGTGCGGATACGCCCCCTTCGTGGCTGGCCGAGCGGATCGCCGCCTCGCTGGCGGGACTTGCGGCGTATCCGGACGGGCGGGCGGCCCGGCGGGCGGTGGCGCTGCGCCACGGCAGGGCGGACGAGCGGGAGGTGCTGCTGACCGCGGGCGCCGCGGAGGCCTTCGTGCTGCTGGCCAGGGCGCTGCGGCCGCGGCACGCGGTGGTGGTGCACCCGCAGTTCACCGAGCCGGAGGCGGCGCTGCGGGCCGCGGGGCACGAGGTGGAGCGGGTGCTGCTGCGTGCGGCGGACGGCTTCCGCCTGGACCCTGCTGCGGTGCCCGCGGACGCCGACCTGGTGGTGCTGGGCAATCCGACCAACCCGACGTCGGTCCTGCATCCGGCCGCCGCCGTACGGGAGTTGGCACGGCCCGGGCGGACGCTGGTGGTGGACGAGGCCTTCATGGACGCGGTGCCGGGCGAACGGGAGTCGCTGGCGGGGGTGCGCAACATACCGGGGCTGCTGGTGCTGCGCAGCCTGACCAAGACCTGGGGGCTGGCGGGGCTGCGGATCGGCTACGTCCTCGGTACGCGCGACCTGGTCGCCGAGTTGGAGCGCGCGCAGCCGCTGTGGGCGGTCTCCACCCCGGCGCTGGCGGCGGCCGGGGCGTGCATGGAGGCGGACGCGCTCGCGGAGGCGGCGGCGGCAGCCGGGCAGGTGGCGGCCGACCGGGCGTATCTGCTGTCCCGGCTGCGGGACTTCGACGGGGTGCAGGTCGCGGGCGAGGCACCTGCGGCGCCCTTCGTGCTGCTGCGGATGCCGGCCGCCGACCGGGTCAGGGAGCGGCTGCGGGTGCTGGGCTACGCGGTGCGCAGGGCCGACACCTTCCCGGGCCTCGGCCCCGACTGGCTGCGGGTGGCGGTGCGGGACCGCAGGACCACCGACGGCTTCCTCAACGCGCTGGGCACCGCTAGGACTGAACTCCCAGGGCTGTGAGGTCGATCCCGCCGAGCACCTGCTGCTCGTAGGCGTTGGTGAGGCGGCTGCCGCGGTAGACGAGGTGCCGGGCGTAGACCAGGGGCACCATCGTGGAGTCGCTCATCACGGCGGCGTCGACCTTCTTCCACTGCGCGGCGGCCGCCGCGGGGTCGGTGAGGGTGTCGGCCTTCTCGACCATGCCGTTGAGGTTGCTGTCGTTCAGGCCTGCGTAGTTGTTGGGGTTGCCGGGCTGGACCAGGGTGCGCAGGAAGCCGCCGCCGGTGGGCCAGTCGGCGGCCCACACGGTCAGCGCCATGCCCCAGCCGGCCTTCTTCAGCTTGCCGGGGTCGGTCAGGGTGGCGTAGTAGTCGGCGGTGCTGACCTGCACGATCTTGACCCGGATGCCGACGGCGGCCAGCGAGTGCTGGATGGTCAGCATGGCGTCCTCCAGCCTCGGTGAGTTGCTCGGCCCCGCAAGGGTGACGTCGAAGCCGTTCGGCTTGTGGCAGGCCGCCAGCTGCTGCTTGGCCTGTGTCGGGTAGGCGGTGCCGTCGGAGTAGCCGAAGGGGGTGGCGTCGGGGTCGTAGCCGTCGACCACGGGGGGCAGCATCGTGGTGGCGACGTCCCCGCCGTCGTACTGCCCGCCGAGCACGGCCCGTATCTGGGAGCGGTCGACGGCGTACTCGATGGCCCAGCGGCACTGCTGGTTGCCGAAGGGGGCGACGCCCGTCTGCAGGGTGAGGTAGCGGGTGGCCCCGTTGTAGACGAGGTCGGAGCGGCTTTTCAGGGCGGGGTCGTTGAGCAGTTTGGTCTCGGCACCGTCGGAGAGCGTCTCCCCGTTGAGGTCGAGGTCGGCGGAGCCCGACAGCAGCGCGTCCTCGACGGCTTCCTGGCTGCTGTAGTAGCGCAGGTCGATCTCGTCGGGCAGCGCGGAGTGTATGGAGTCGGTCGCCGGGTCCCAGTGCGAGTTGCGCACCAGGCGCAGCGAGCTGCCGTCGGTGAAGGTCTTCACCTCGTAAGGACCGCTGCTGACCGGCTTGTTCTGGAAGTCCTTGCCGCCGCCGGTGTCCTTGTCGCGCGGCACGGGTGCGGCCATCGACATCGCCAGTACGTAACGGAAGTCGGCGAAGGGCTTGGAGAGGGTGAAGACGATCGTCTTCTTGTCGGGGGTGGCGATCGAGTGCAGGCCCAGCTTGTCGGGGTCGGTGTCCTTGTAAGGCCCCGGGTAGTTCTGCCCCTGGTCCAGAAGGTCCACGAAGTAGGTGGGTCCTGTGCCGAACACCGTGCGGTCGAAGGTCCGTTCGATGCCGTACTTGATGTCCTGGGACGTGATGGGGGTGCCGTCCTGGAAGGTGACACCGGATTTCAGGGTGAAGGTCCAGGTGTAGCCGTCGGAGCTGACCCGGCCGGTGTCCGTGGCGAGGTCGGGCATCAGGGCGCGGCCGGCGGCGCCCGGCTTCGGCGCGTAGTCGACCAGCTTGCGCAGGTAGAGGCGCTGCACGTTCCACGACGGCTGCGAGTAGGTGCGCGCCGGGTCGAGCATGCCGTCCTCGGTGCTGGACGCGGCCAGTTGCAGGGTGCCGCCCCGCTTGCTCGACGGCTTGACGACGCCGTCGAGACCGCCGCCGTATCCTGCGCCCTCCTTGCCGCCGTGCATCTTCAGCGCCGCGTCCTGCGCGAGGGTGACGGTCGGCGGGTGGGTGGGCGGTGTCGTCGGGTCGTCGCCGCCCTTGCCGCTGCCGAGGGGGACGAAGACGAAGGTCACGGTCGCCGCGACGGCGGCCACCGCGAGGCCCGACACGCCCGCTATCCAGCGCCGCCTGGCCCGCCGGGCCGGGTCGAACTCACCTGTGCCGCTGGGGCCGTTGAGCGGCGGCGGGGTGCCGGGGTGGTACGGCGGCGGCAGCGGCACCTGCGGCCGGAGCGCGTACGCCGGGTGCTCGGCCGGTGCGGACGGCGGCGGGGTGGACTCGGGGGCGGCCCCGAAGGGGTTCGCCCGGGGCGGGGTCGCCGGCGGCGGCGTGGACGCCGGGGGCGTGGACTGCGGGGGCACCGGCTGCGGGGGCGTGGACGGCTGCGCGGGCGTCGGCGGCTTCTGCAGGGACGGGGCCGCGGGAAGGCCCGCGCCCGTCCCGAAGGTGGCCCGAGGGTCACCCGTGGCGGAGCCCAGCGGCCGGGTCGCCCGGTCGTCGGCGGGCGGCGCGGCAGGACCGGCCAGCAGCGCCGAATGCCCGGACACCGTCAGCCAGTTGCGCAGCCGGTCGCGGAAGACCGCCGCGTCGAAGTGCCGGTCGGCCGGGTCCTTGGCGAGCGCGGTGAGCACCAGCGCGTCCAGTTCCGCGGGCACCCGCGGGTTGCGGGCCGAGGGGGCGGGCGGCGGGGTGTGGACGTGCCAGTACATCAGGTTGATCGGGTTGCCGTCGGTGAACGGCGGCCGCCCGGTGAGCAGTTCCGTCAGGACGCAGCCGACCGAGTAGACGTCGCTGCGGGCGTCGACCTCGGCGCCGTTGATCTGCTCGGGCGACATGTAGCTGGGGGTGCCGATGGCGGACCCGGTGGTGGTCAGCCGGGCGTCGGTGTCCAGGACGCGGGCGATGCCGAAGTCGGCGACCTTGACGACACCTTCGGTGGTGACCATCACGTTCGCGGGCTTCACGTCGCGGTGGACGGTGCCGTGCCGGTGGGCGTGGGCGAGCGCGTCGAGGATGTCGCAGGTGATCCGCACCGCCCGCTCGGGGGCGAAGTAGACCTGCTGCCGCACGAGTTGGGCGAGGGTGCCGCCGCGCACGTACTCCATGACGAGGTAGGGCACCACATCGTCGCCGTCGCGGACCTCGTCCTGGTCGTGGACGGTGACGATGCCCGGGTGGTTGAGCGCGCCCGCCGCCTGCGCCTCACGGGCGAAGCGGCGCCGGGCGTCGGGGTCGCCCGCCAGTTCCGGCAGCAGCGTCTTGACGGCGACGGTACGGCCCATGCGGGTGTCCTGCGCCCGGTGGACGCGGGCCATGCCCCCGGCGCCGAGCAGCTCCTGCAGTTGGTAGCGCCCCGCGAAAAGCCCGTCCGTCATCCCTGCCCCGCCCGCCTGTGTGCCCAGCGCCCACCGTGTCCCCCAGCGCCGAGCCGAGTCAGACCCGCGCCGACTCGTCAGGACCCTGGCGAGTCGCCGGTCTCGGGGGAAAGCCTAGAGGGCGGCGTCCGTGGTGCGACGCCGCCCTGGAGGCTTTCGTTCCCCCCTTGTGACCTTGCTACGGGTCTGTCTCCCTATGCCGTCAGTCCTGTGCGTCGGCGGCGGAGGCGGTCCTGCGGCGGCGGGCGGTCAGCAGGTACGTCGCCGCGCCCGCGGTCACCAGACCCGCGGCGCCGATCGCCAGGTAGGGCGTGGACGAACTCGCGCCCGTCTCGGCGAGGTTGCCGGTGTTCGGGGTGGTCTGGGTGACGGTGTCGGCGCCGCCGGAGGAGCCGCTGCCGCCGATGGCGGTGCCGCCCGCGGAGCCGCTGCCGCCGGAGGCGCCGGCCGCACCGCCGCCGTTGCCGCCGCCGGCCGCGGAACTGCCGGAGGTGGAGCCGCCGTTGCCGGAGCCGCCGGTGGTGGAGCCGCTGGTCGAGCCGGACGTGGAGCCGCTGGTGGAGCCGGACGTGGAGCCGCTGGTGGAGCCGGAGGTCGAACCGGACGTGGAGCCGCTGGTGGAGCCGGAGGTGGAACCGGAGGTCGACCCCGACGTCGACCCCGACGTCGACCCGGACGTCGAGCCCGAGGTCGACCCGGTGGTCGAACCGCCCGACGCCGAGCCGCCCTTGTGCGGTGTCGTGCAGGTGGCCTGCGCCAGCGTGACCTGGCCGCTGATCTCGGCCACACCCAGGCTCAGCGGGTTGAGGTGCACCCTGAGCTGCAGCGCGGTCGCGGCTGCCGACGCGGTGGTGGTCGAGGTCCTGGTGAGGTCCAGACTCACCCGGCCGACCCCCGGCACGGTGAGGTCCGTGGTGCCGACCGCGCCGAGCGTGATCCGCTGCCCGAGCACGGTCAGCCCGAGCAGCTCGGAGTGGGCGGTGGGCCGGTGCCCGGCCTCGCAGGTGGCCTTGGACGTGATGGTGTCGGCCTTGACCAGGGCGAGCAGCGGCAGGCCCGGCAGGTGGACCTCGGCGTGCGCGACGTTGGCGTAACCCTCCGCCTTCCCGGCGTCGGCGGTGGCGTTCGCGGTGGCCACGTCGGCCCGCAGGATGCTGATGCCGCGCCCGCCCTCCACACCGCTGCCGACCTTCACGGTGAGCGCGGTCTTGCGGGCGTCCGCGGGTGCGCGCACGTCGTTGAGCGACACGTTCACCGGGACGTCCACGCTCCGCCCGAGCAGCGAGAGGTCGAGGCCGGCCCGCAGCACGGCCGCACTGGAGGTGCCGCCGCCCGGTGCGCCGGCGGGCGCCGCCTGCACGGTGGGGGCGAAGGCGGCGGCACCTGCGGCGAGGGCGACGGCCGCGCCCGCGGCGGCGGCCGAACGGCGGGCGGGCAGACGGAAGTTGATGGTGCGGTACACGGTGTGGGACCCCCACGGGTGAAGTCGGGTTCGACGGACTGCCCGGGCAGCGAAGTGGTGCTGGGGACAGCTGCCAGGGCTACTAGGGCAGCCATGTTTACGCACTGAGAGTGAATTCGCGGCTACGCGCCGCTAGTTCACCCATAAGGGTGGTTTCCGTGAGTATCTTCGAATTCCGCTGCACGGAAGTTCCCGTGCGTCACTCGTCCGGCAGGATCACGCCCGCACGCCCGTTGACGTGCCGGATCGCACGGCGGTGTCCAACGCGCCGCCACCGCGTGGCGTTACGGCCGCGTCAGCAGTGCGCCCGCGCACACGCGGCGGGCGGCGTACCGTACGGGCGAAGCCGCGCGGGTCCGCCGTACCGCCCTGCCGCCGTGAGGTCAGGCCACCACCGCGCCGCGCAGGACGACGCGGCGCGGCGCCGCCAGCACCCGCACGTCCGCGCGCGGGTCGGAGCCGTAGACGACCAGGTCGGCCGGTGCGCCCTCGGTCAGGCCCGGGCGGCCGAGCCATTTGCGTGCCCCCCAGGTCGCCGCGGACAGGGCCGCCTCGACCGGCAGGCCCGCGGTCACCAACTCCCCGACCTCCGCGGCGACCATCCCGTGCGGGAGGCTGCCGCCGGCGTCCGTACCGGCGTAGACGGCGATGCCGGCGTCGTGGGCGTTGCGTACGGTCTCGTACCTGCGGGCGTGCAGCCGCCTCAAGTGCTCGGCCCAGCGCGGGAACTTGGCCTCGCCACCGGCCGCGAGCCGGGGGAAGGTGGCGATGTTGACCAGCGTCGGCACGATCGCGACGCCGTGCTCGGCGAACAGCGGCACCGTCTCGTCGGTGAGCCCGGTGGCGTGCTCGATGCAGTCGATGCCGGCGGTCACGAGGTCGGCCAGCGAGTCCTCGGCGAAGCAGTGCGCGGTGACCCGGGCGCCCTCCTGGTGCGCGGCCGAAATCGCCTCCGCCAGCGCGCCCTTGGGCCAGCAGGGCGCCAGGTCGCCCTGCTCCCGGTCGATCCAGTCGCCGACCAGCTTGACCCAGCCGTCGCCGCGCCTGGCCTCCCGGCGCACGTAGGCGGTCAGGTCGCCGGGCTCGATCTCGTGGGCGTAGTTGCGGATGTAGCGGCGGGTGCGGGCGATGTGCCGGCCGGCCCTGATGATCCGCGGCAGGTCGTCGCGCTCGTCGGTCCAGCGGGTGTCGCTGGGCGAACCCGCGTCCCGCAGCAGCAGCGCCCCCGCGTCCCGGTCGTTCAGTGCCTGCTTCTCCGCGGTGGCGCGGTCGACGGCCCCGTGCGCGTCGAGCCCGACGTGGCAGTGCGCGTCGACCAGGCCGGGCAGCGCCCAGCCCTCGACGGTGACGGCCTCCGCGGCCGGCCGCCGGTAGCTGATCCGGCCGCCGACGACCCACAGCTCGTCGTGTACGTCGTCCGGTCCTGCCAGGATGCGGCCCTTGATGTGCAGTACGTCGCCCATGACCGCACTGTACGAGGTCGGCGGCGCCTGACGCGGCCGCCCCGGGGTCCGCCCCCGGGCGCGCGGCTGATCCGGCTCACACCGCCGTGAGCCGGCTGAAGCTGCTGCGGTAGTCGCTGGGGGTCAGGCCGACCCGGCGCAGCAGGTGCTGGCGCAGCGAGTCCGCGGTGCCCAGGCCGCTGGCCCGCGCCACCTGGTCGACCGGCAGCGTGGTCGTCTCCAGCAACTCGCGTGCCCGCTCGACCCGTTGGTGCAGCAGCCACTGCAGGGGGCTGAGCCCGGTCTCGGCGTGGAAGCGCCGGGTCAGGGTGCGGACGCTGACCGCCGCGTGCCGGGCCAGGTCGGTCAGCGTGAGCGGCTGGTCGAGCCGGGTCATCGCCCACGCGCGGGTCTCGGCGAAGGACGTGCCGGTCTCGGCGGGCAGCGGCGTCTCGGTGAACTGCGCCTGGCCGCCGGGCCGTACGGGTGCCACCAGGGCGTACCGCGCCACGCTGTTGGCGACGGCGGCGCCGTAGTCGGTGCGGATGATGTGCAGGCACAGGTCGATGCCCGCGGCGTACCCCGACGACGTCACCATCTGCCCGTCCTGCACGAACAGCACGTCGGGCTGGACGTCCACCGCCGGGTAGCGGGCGGTGAGTTCCGTGGTGTACGTCCAGTAGGTGGTCGCCTTGCGGCCGTCCAGCAGGCCCGCCTCGGCCAGGAGGAAGGCGCCCGTGCAGATCGAGGCGACCCGCTTGCCCGCGGCGGCGGCGGTGCGCAGCGCGGCCAGCACCCGCGGGTCGGGCTCGGCCCGCGACCCCGTACCCGCCACGATCACCGTGTCGGCCCGCCCCACCGCGTCCAGCCCGCTGCGGATCACCACCTCCGCGCCGCCGCTGGTGCCGACGACGCCCGGCTGCGGGGTGCACAGCTCGACCTCGTACCCGGGGCCGCCGTCCACCTCGACCTTCGCGAAGAGCATCTCGGGGACGGCGAGGTTGAACATCGACACCGGTCGGCCCGCGATGACGGCGACGCGGTGGGGGGCGGTACGGGCTGTGCGGGCGTCGGGCGCGGGTGGTTCGGCGGGCGTGCTGGGCATGGCCAGAACCTCCGGGTGCTTGGCATTGCGGCCACTACTGTACGCGGCCGTGCCCGGCCAGGCTGGTGGGCATGCCTCAGGACCTCACCGCACGTGCCGGGCGCCCCTCCCCCACCCGGGATGACGCGGCGGCCGCCGTGCCGCCGCCCGTGTCCGCCGGCCGCACCCTGGCCGCCGCACTGCTCGGCTTCTTCCTCATCACCCTCGACGCCTCCGTCGTGAACGTGGCGCTCCCCGCCGTCGGCAGCGACCTGCACGGCGGGCTGTCCGCGCTGCAGTGGGTGGTCGACGGCTACACGCTGGCCTTCGCCGCGCTGATGCTGTCCACCGGCGCGCTGTCCGACCGGATCGGCGCCGGGCGGGCCTTCGCCTGGGGCGTCGCGGTCTTCGCGGCGGCCTCGTTGGCCTGCGGCGCGGCCCCCGGGCTCGGCGTGCTGATCGCGGCGAGGGTTCTGCAGGGTGCGGCTGCCGCGGTCGTGCTGCCGTCCTCGCTCGCCCTGGTCAGGCAGGCCTACCCCGACGCGGCCCGGCGGGCCAGGGCCATCTCCCTGTGGGCGGTGGGGGGTTCGTCGGCGATCGCGCTCGGCCCGGTCGCGGGTGGCGCACTGACCACGGCGTGGAATTGGCGCGGCATCTTCCTGGTGAACCTGCCCTTCGCCGTCCTGGCCCTGCTCCTCCCCGCCCGTTCGGCGGCCCGTTCCGAGCGCCGCCGGGCGCCGCTGGACGCCCCTGGCCAGCTCACCGCCGTGGTGGCGCTGGCCGCGCTGACCTTCGCGGTGGTCGAGGGCGGAAGCGCCGGGTGGGCGGCGGCGGGGGTCGCGGCCGTGGCGACCGCGGCCTTCTTCCTGATCGAGTCCCGGCACCCGCACCCGGTGGTGCCGCTCGGCCTGTTCCGCAACCGCGTCGTCGCCGTGTCGATCGCGGCGGGTTCCGCGCTCAGCGTCGGCTTCTTCGGGATGTTCTTCGTGCTCGGCCTGTTCTTCCAGGAGGTACGCGGCCAGTCCGCGCTCACCGCGGGCCTGATGTTCCTGCCCATGACCCTGCTGATCTCCACCGTCAACGTCATCTCGGGCCGGCTCACCACCCGTTACGGCCCGCGCCTGCCGATGCTCGCCGGCCAGCTGCTGATGGCCGCGGGCCTGCTCCTGCTGCTCCCCGTCGGCGCCGCCACCCCCGTCGCCCTGCTGGCCGCGGCGATGGTGCCGCTCGGGGTCGGCGGGGCGCTCGCGGTCCCTCCGCTGACGGCCGCGGCGATGGGCGCCGTCCCGGCGGAGCGCGCAGGCCTGGCGGCCGGCGTCCTCAACGCGGGCCGCCAGGTCGCGGGCGGCCTGAGCGTGGCCCTCTTCGGCTCCCTGGTCGCCGACCAGGCCCACTTCCTGACGGGCATGCGCCGGAGCCTGCTGATCGCGGCGGCCCTGGTCACCCTGACCGCCCTGGCCACCGCGCTCGCCCTGCGGCCGGCCCGGACCACATGAGTCACAGAGCTGTCACAAGCCCGCGGCGCCGACCGCCCTCGGCCACGCTGGTGGGATGCGACCACGACTCGTAGCTGTGACCTTCGCCGCCGCCCTCCTGGCCCTCACCGCCTGTTCGTCCGGCGGCGACGACGCGAAGCCCACCGATCCGACCCGGTTGGACGCCCCGGCCCGCCAGGCCTGCGACGACCTGGCCCACGGCCTCGCCTCGGCGAAGACGACGAGCGAGCAGCAGGCCCTGTACAAGAAGGTCGACACGTCGGCCCGGAAGTCCCACACGAACGGCATCGCGTCCGAGTCCAAGTCCCTGGGCGACGGAGTCGCAGGCGACACGGCCTACTGGCAGACCCACACCGACGCCCTGACCCGGGCCTGCGTCCAGGCGGGCTGGAAGCCCTGACCCGGCGCCGCGTGCGGCGGCCTACGACCGCACCCCGTCGACCCGCCTCGGCAGGGACAGGGGGTTGGACTCGCGGAGTTCCGCCGGGAGCAGGGCCGGGGGGGTGTCCTGGTAGGTGACGGGGCGGAGCCAGCGCTCGATCGCCGTGGCGCCGACCGACGTGGACGTGGAGGTCGTCGCCGGGTAGGGGCCGCCGTGGTGCTGGGCGGGGGCCACCGCGACGCCGGTCGGCCAGCCGTTGACCAGGACGCGGCCGGCGACCGCGGTCAGGCGGGACAGCAGGGTGGCCGCGGGGCCGTCCTCCTCGGCGGCTTCCGCCGTGCCGAGGTGGGCGGTCGCGGTGAGGTTGCCAGGGAGGCGGTCGAGGACCGCGGACAGCTCGGCCGCGGAGCCGTAGCGTACGACCACGGTCAGCGGGCCGAAGCACTCCTCCAGGAGCAGGTCGGTCAGTTCGGCGGCCGGGACGGTGACGAAGCCGGGCCGTACCCCGGTCTCGCCCTCGCCTGCGGGCGCGACGGGCGCGGACACGCCGGGGAGGGCCGCGCGGGCGGCGGCGCCGGCCAGGAAGTTGGTGCGCATGCGGGAGTCGAGGAGCACCCCGGGCGCCGCGGAGTCCGCCGCCCCGGTGAGCGCGGCGACCAGCCGGTCGCCGTCGGAGCCGGCGGGGGCGAGCACCAGGCCGGGCTTGGTGCAGAACTGCCCGACGCCGAGGGTGAAGGAACCCGCGAGCCCGGTGCCGATCTGCTCGGCCCGCTCGGCGGCGGCGGCCTCGGTGACGACGACCGGGTTGAGGCTGCCCAGTTCGCCGTAGAAGGGGATGGGCTGCGGGCGGGCCGCCGCGGCGTCGTAGAGGGCGCGTCCGCCGGGGACGGAGCCGGTGAAGCCCGCGGCGGCGACGGCGGGGTGGCGTACCAGCTCGACGCCGGCCTGGAAGCCGTGCAGCAGCACGACGGTGTCGGCGGGCAGGCCGACGGACTCGGCGGCGCCGCGCAGGAGCCCGGCGCACAGCGCGGAGGTGGCCGGGTGGTCGGGGTGGGCCTTGACGACGACGGGGCAGCCGGCGGCGAGCGCGCTTGCGGTGTCGCCGCCGGGGACGGAGAAGGCGAGCGGGAAGTTGCTTGCCGCGTAGACCGCGACGACGCCCAGCGGGATCTTCATCCGGCGCAGGTCGGGCCGCGGGATGGGCTGCGCGGCCGGGTCGGCGTGGTCGATGATCACGTCGAGGAAGGCGCCCTCGTCCACGACGTCGGCGAAGGCGCGCAGCTGGTAGGCGGTGCGGGCCAGCTCGCCCGTGAGTCGGGGGGCGCCCAGCGCGGTCTCGGCGTCGGCGGTGGCGACGACGTCGGCGGCGGATTCCTCCAGCGCCCCGGCGGCCGCCCGCAGCAGCCGGGAGCGTACGCTGCGGTCGGCGAGTGCGGGGATCGCGGCGGCTGCGGCGCGGACAGCGGCGTCGACGTCCTCCGCCGTGGCCTCGACGGCGACCTGCTCGCGCTGCTTCCCGGTACGGGGGTCGACGCTCCAGACTGGTACTGCCACCGGAATAACCTCCACATTTCCGCACTCATACCGTCGTCAGTTCTATATACTGAACAACGTCTTCACATGTGAATCTCAGGGGAGCCTACGTCCGGGCCTCCCGCGCGAACAAGAGGGGTCGAGCGCAATGGGTGCTGCCGAGGGAGCCGGTTCCCAGGTCAAGTCCGCGGTCCGCACGGTGGAGCTGCTGGAGTTCTTCGCGGGCCGCCCCGGCATGCACAGCCTGGCGTCGGTGCAGGAGTCGGTCGGCTACCCCAAGTCCAGCCTCTACATGCTGCTGCGCACCCTGGTCGACCTCGGCTGGATCGAGACGGACGCGACCGGTACGCGCTACGGCATCGGCGTGCGCGCACTGCTGGTCGGCACGTCCTACATCGACGGCGACGAGGTCGTGGCCGCGGCCCGCCCCACGCTGGACCGGATGTCGGACGACACCAGCGAGACCATCCACCTGGCCCGCCTCGACGGCACCAGCGTGGTCTACCTGGCGACCCGGCAGTCGCAGCACTACCTGCGGCCCTTCACCCGGGTCGGCCGCCGGCTGCCCGCGCACTCCACGTCGCTGGGCAAGGCGCTGCTCGCCACGTACACCGACGAGCAGGTGCGCAAGCTGCTGCCGGAGACGCTGGAGCCGCTGACCGAGCACACCCACACCGACCGGGAGAAGCTGATCGCCGAACTGGCGGTCATCCGGGAGCAGGGCTTCGCGGTGGACCGCGAGGAGAACACCCTGGGCCTGCGCTGCTTCGGCATCGCGGTGCCCTACCGCACGCCCGCGCGCGACGCGGTGAGCTGCTCGGTGCCGGTGGCGCGGCTGACGCCCGCGCACGAGCAGATGATCAAGGACGCGCTCTTCGACGCCCGCGACCGCCTGCTGCTCGCCACCCGCCGCCTCTGACCCGGTGGCCCGGCGCCCCCGTGCCCCAGAGACGTGCCCCAGGACCTGCCCCAGGGGTGCCCGACCGCCCGCGGAGGGACGACCGTAGGGTCGGGTGCATGGGCAACCAGGGGACCGGGTACGACCCGGAGCTGTACGCGAAACGAGCATCGTCCTTCGGCGCGGTGGCAGCCGAGTACGCCGCACACCGCCCGGACTATCCGGCCGCGGCCATCCAGTGGGCGCTCGCGCCCGCCGCAGCGCGGACCACGCAACTGCACGTCCTCGACCTCGCCGCCGGCACCGGCAAGCTCACCCGGGGCCTGCTTGCCCTCGGCCACCGTGTGACCGCGGTGGAGCCCGACCCGGCGATGCTCGACGAGCTGCGCCGCCAGGCCCCGCAGGCCGCCGCGCTCAACGGCAGCGCGGAGGACATCCCGCTGCCCGACGCCTCGGTGGACGCGGTCGTCGTGGGGCAGGCCATCCACTGGTTCGACCAGGACAAGGCGCTGCCGGAGATCGCCCGGGTGCTGCGTCCCGGCGGCGCGCTGGCCACGCTCTCCAACGCCGAGGACGACCGGGTCCCGTGGGTCGCCGGCGCCGGCGACGTCTCGCCGACCCAGGTGTCGTACCTGGGCTGGGCGACGAGCCCGGGCCGCAGGATCGAGCCGCACCCGGACTTCTCGGTCGCGGTGGACGCGGACTTCCCGCACGCCATGCGGCGGACCGTCGAGTCGCTGGTGGCCACGGTGGCGACGCACTCGCACATCCTGGTGATGGAGGAGGCCGAGCGCGAGGCGGTCAAGGCGGGCCTGCGGGACTACCTGCGGGCGCAACCGGAGACGGCCGAGGGCGAGTTCGACCTGCCCATGGTGACCCGCGTCCAGCGGTGCGTGCGCTCCGGCGGCTGATGCCCGCCGCCCATGCCGGCGGCAATCACCCGGCCCCGCCGCGGTCACACCACGTGGACCAGCGGTTACCGCGGGAAAGAAGATGATTCCCGACCTCTGCCCAGAGCCTTTCCCCGCTGCTACGCTCTCGCCGCGCCGTGGCGGGGAGGTCCGGGCAGGAAGAGGTGACCGTGGGCACTGCCGTCGACGACGATGCCGTCGCGTTCCACGCGTTCTTCGAACGGCATTACGCCGAACTCGCCCGTCTGGCCCACCTGTTGACCGGCGAGGCGGATGCCGCTGACGACCTCGCGGCGGACGCCCTGGTGGCCCTGTGGCGGCGCTGGGACCGGGTGCGGGACGCGGACCACCCGGTGGCGTACGCGCGCGGCGTGGTGGCCAACCTGGCCCGTTCCCGGATACGCAGCGCGGTGCGCGAGCGGCGCCGGGTCGCCCTGTTCTGGTCGCAGCGCCCCGAGCGCACGGACGGACCCGACCTGCCGGCGGTGCTGGACCTGCGGGAGGCGCTGCAGCGGCTGCCCTTCCGCAAGCGCGCCTGCGTGGTCCTGCGGCACGCCTTCGACCTGTCGGAGCGTGACACGGCGGCCGCGCTGGGCATATCGGTCGGCACGGTGAAGAGCCAGACCTCCCGCGGCATCGCGGAGTTGGAAAGGCTGCTCGAACCCTGGACAGCAGAAGCCGGTACGGTGCAGGAGGCCGGTACGGCTGCCGTACGTGCTTCCGCCGGTCGTCAGCGCCTGCCGCTCGCCGGGCAACCGGACGGCACGGCCGGTGCGGCAGACGGCGCTGCGGGTGGAATCGGCCCGGGTGCACAGCGATTGCTGGGTGCGGCGGGTCCTGTGACTCGTGCTCGTACTCGTACGGGACGGGGAATGTGATGACCGATCTGCCGGAGCGGCTGCGGAACGCGGCCGGCGCCCACCGGCCCGACAGGGAACGCATGCTGGCCAGGGTCGAGCACGCCATGGCCGAGGACGGCGCGGACTCCGGCGCCAGGGGCCACGACCGGCCGCCCGCGGCGCCCTGGATGCGGGTGACGGCGGTGACCGCTGCGGTGGCCGGCGCGATCGGCATCGGCGGCCTCGCCGTGGGAGCGGTGACCGGCACGGGCCAGCAGTCCGGCACCGTGGTGACCTCGGGCGGCACGAGCAGCGCCGCCTCGCCGCCCGCCTCCGCCGGCACCTCGGGCAGCGCCGACGGCCGGGTTCCGGTGCCGCGGCACAGCTCGGCGGTGAGCGGGCACCACAAGACCAGCGCCCCGCCGCACGGCACACCGGGCCGCACCACCCCAGCGGTGCCGCCCACGCAGGTGCCGCCCCCGGCCGGGCAGGGCAGCTCGCCCGGGCCAACGGGCGGCACCCCCGGCGGGGCGCACCCGCAGGCCGACGGGCCGCTGTCGTCCAACGGCGCCATCGCGTCCGCCAGCAACGACTACTGGACGCAGAGCGACGTCCAGCTGACCACGAGTCAGACCCTGACGTCGCTGACCGTGGAGCTGCGGATCGCCGTGCACAACGGCGAGCAGAGCACGGGTTCGTGGTCGTCGGTCCCGGACAGGACCGCCGCCCAGGTGACCGTGGAAGGCCAGAACCTGGTCTACCGCTGGACGCTCAACGCCGGGCAGACCCTCGCGCCCGGCACGTACACCTTCTCGGGGCAGTTCAACCACGACCCGGGCCAGGGCGGCACCGACGGCGACTCCTACACGGTCTCCGCCGGGTACGGCTCCGGCGCCACCGCGGCGGTCGGCGGCGGTTTCTGAGCCGCAGGCCGGCGGGTCCGGGAAATATCCCGGAAATAAATCCGGGAAGCGCGGCAACCTCCCATGTCCCGGTGGCGACTTGGGTATGCACCACCCTCCTGCCTCACCTGCCGGTGACGCTCCGGGGCGCGGCGGTACCCCCATGATCGCCGCGCTCCGGTCATCCGGCGGGCAGCGCCGCGCGGACCGCCGCCAGATCGTCGTCTGCGGCAAGTCCCGCGTGGTAGAGCCGCAGTTGGGTGGCGCCCAACCCCACGGCGTGGGCGGCGTCCTCGGCGAGTGTGCCGGGACTGCCGCCCATACCGGAGACGACGGTGAAGTTGGCGGCCACCACGGTGTGGGCCGCCGCGTGCGCGGCGACGGGTGCGATGACCGCCTCGCGGCCCGCGGCGCCGCCCGGACCACCGGGGCAGGGCAGCACCAGGCCGTCGGCGTGGCCGAGGATACGGGCGGGCTGCACACCGGCGTTGGCGCCGCAGCGGTACGCCGCCGGGTCGGCGTGCATCAGCACCTGGAAGCCGGGGGCCGCGGCGGAACGGACCGCGGCGACGGCCTGCTCCTGGAGCGAACCGGCCGTCTGCGTACGCCACGTCAGGGTGAGGTCCGTCCACCGCTCGCCGAGCAGCTGCTCGATGCCGGCCGTGCCCGCCGCGTCGCTGCCGCCGGCCGCCCACACCGGTGCCATCGCGGTGCGCACCGCGGCGGCCAACTCCTCGGGGTCGGCGCCGAGTCCGGCGTAGCCGTCGCGGCAGTGCGGGCAGAAGCACAGGGACATCAGGTAGTGGGCGGCGTCGCCGAGCGGCACCCCGCCGATCTTGTCGTGCGCGTGCAGGTGCGCCAGCCCGTACCAGCCGAGCGACTCGAGTTCAGTACCGGCTGCGCCGGGGCGCACCGCGGCCTCGGCGGCGAGGTCGAGCAGGTAGCCGCGCACCGCGGGCCGGGCGATGCAGGGCGCCCACGGGTAGCGGTCGCCGTAGGCGTTGACGACGTTGGTGTCCGGGTGCTCCGCGCCGAGCCGGGAGTTGTGCGCGAGCACCACCCAGCTGTGCACGTCGAGGCCCGCGTCCCGCAGTTCGTCCGCGGCGGCCGCCCACGGGTCGTCGGCGGCGGCCCACGGCCCGGGCGCGTACGGCCGCAGCTCCCGTCCCTGCCAGCGCTTCTCGTCCGGCGGATAGAGCGCGGAGGCGTACGCGGCGGTGACCACCCGGTGCCGGGGGTGGCGCGGGGTGAGCGCCCGGGTGGAGTGGTAGGCGGCGGCAAGCGTGACCTGCTGCACGCCGAGCCCGGCGATGCGCCCGGCGGCGGCCGGGTCGCCGATCACGTCCCAGGGGTAGACGAAGGCGGACGTCCGCATGTCAGTGCTCTCCCACCAGTGCGAGGCCGTGCTCGATGAGTTCGGCGAGTTCCTTCACGTGCGCGGGCGACGGCTCCGACAGCGGCGGGCGGACCTCGCCGACGTCCGTCCCGCGCAACCGTACCGCCGCCTTGACCAGCGAGACGGCGTAGCCGCGGCCCTGGTTGCGGAGGTCGACCAGCGGCCGGTAGAACCCGTCAAGGAGCCGGTCGACCGTGGCGTCGTCGCCGGTGGTCAGCGCGCGGTGGAAGGCCAGGGCGATCTCCGGCGAGAAGGCGAAGACGGCCGAGGAGTAGAGGGTGACGCCCAGGCCCCGGTAGGCGAGCCCGGTCATCTCGGCGGTGGGCAGGCCGTTGAAGTACAGGAAGCCGTCGCCGGGCAGTTCGGTGCGGACCGCGCTGATGATGCGCTGCATCAGGTCGAGGTCGCCGTAGCCGTCCTTGAGGCCGATGATGTTGCCGACCTTGGCGAGTTCGACGACGGTGGCGGGGGTGAAGACGGCGTTGTCGCGCTGGTAGACGATGACGTCGAGCCCGGTGCCCGCCGCGAGCGCGGTGTAGTGCCGCAGCAGGCCCTCCTGGTCGGGGACGACCAGGTAGGGCGGCATCGCCAGCAGCCCGTCGGCGCCGGCCCGTTCGGCGATCCCGGCGTACTCCAGGGCGAGGGCCGTGCCGTACCCGGCGCCCGCGACGACCGGCACCCGCCCGGCACTCTCCTCGACCGCGGCGGCCACGCACGCACCGAACTCGGCGGGCGAGAGGGCGTGGAACTCGCCGGTGCCGCAGCACGCGAAGACGGCCGCCGCACCGGCCTCGACGCCCGCGCGCACATGGGCGCGGAAGGCGTCGAGGTCGAGAGCGCCGTCCGGGCCGAAGGCCGTCACGGGGAAGAACAGCAGGCCGTCGAGACGCTCGGCGAGTGAGGGTGAGGTCATCGGGTTCCCCCTGGAGGTCCGGTCTGTGCACTCATGTCTGGGCGCATGTTCGAGTGCCGTGCGCTCATATGATCCACGTCTATATTCATGAACGCTGCCACGCTAAGCGAGCACCCACATGCGGGTCAAGCCGACGAGCGCGGTGCGGATACCCTCACAAACGGCGCCTCTCGTCCATATACCTGAACCTCGGCCACGGATATACTCGCCGAGTGGCCGACACGCGGCCCGTGGCCCCCCGGGGGCCGGTGAGACCGAGGAGACCTCCCGATGTCCGCTCCCCGCACCATTCTGCTCACCGGCGCCGCCGGAGGTCTCGGCACCCTGATGCGCGGACTGCTGCCCGCCTACGGCTACGAACTGCGGCTGCTCGACATGCTGCCGATCGAGGGCGAGCCGGGCGCGATCACCGCGGACCTCGCCGACCGCGACGCGCTGCGCGAGGCCGTCCGCGGGGTCGACGCGATCGTCCACCTGGCCGGCATCTCCCTGGAGTCCACCTTCGACAAGATCCTGCAGGCCAACATCCAGGGCACCTACAACCTCTACGAGGCGGCCCGCGAGGAAGGCGTGCGGCGGATCGTCTTCGCCTCCAGCAACCACGCGGTCGGCTTCACCCCGCGCCCGCAGGACGGCGACCCGCTCATCCCGATCGACACCCCCCGGCGGCCCGACACCTTGTACGGGCTGTCCAAGTGCTTCGGCGAGGACCTGGCCCAGCTCTACGCCGACCGGCACGGCCTCGACACCGTCTCGATCCGCATCGGGTCCTGCTTCCCCGAACCCACCACGGTGCGGATGCTGTCGGTGTGGATGAGCCCCGCCGACGGCGCCCGGCTCTTCCACGCGGCACTCACCGCAGACGTCAGCGGCCACACGGTCGTCTACGGCAGCTCCGCCAACACCCGGCTGTGGTGGGACCTGGCCCCCGCCCGCGCCCTGGGCTACGAGCCGCAGGACGACTCGGAGCCTTTCGCCGCCGCGCTCCTGGCCGCCCAAGGCCCCCTCGACCCCGGCGAGCCCGCCCACGCCAACCTCGGCGGCGCGTTCTGCACGGCCCCGCCGCTCTGGCCGCACTGAGCCGGGGGAAAGGCGGGCGGGGCGCGCGCACCACGCGCCGCCGGCGGGCGGCGGACCGGGCGCAGGTGTGGCACCGTACGGGTGTGGAAGCCCGGATCGTGATGCGCGAGGCCGCGCCGGCCGCCGAGGGTGCCGTCCTGCTGCTGCACGGCGGCGCCGAGCACGGGCTGCGCCGGCCCTCCCGGCTGAACCCGCCGGCCCGGCGCATGCGCCCCTTCGCCCGGGCGCTGCGGCACCCGCGCCTGGTGGTCGCAGAGGCCCGCTACCGGCACCGGGGGTGGAACGGAGAGCGCGCGGACCCGGCGCGGGACGCAGCGGCGGCGCTGTCCGCGCTGCGCAAGCGCGACGGGGGACTTCCCACCGTGCTGGTGGGGCACTCGATGGGTGCCCGGGCCGCGCTGCGGATCGCCGCGGAGCCGGGCGTCGCCGGGGTGGTGGCACTGGCCCCGTGGTGCCCGCCGGAGGACCCGGTCGAGCATCTGGCCGGCGGCCGGCTGGTCGTCGTGCACGCGACCGCCGACCGCATCACCTCCCCGCAGGAGTCACTGCTGACGGCGGTACGTGCGCGGGAGGCGGGCGCCCAGGTGTGCCGCTTCGTGGTGGCGGGCGGCGACCACGCCATGCTGCGGCACGCGGGGCTGTGGCACGGGCTGACGACCGCCGCGGTGCACGGGCTGCTGGGCCTGCGCCCGCTCCTGCCGGAGGCGGTCTCCGCCTTCGCGCTGCCGCCCGGCTCGACGGACGGGCTGGAAGTACGGGCGGTGGCGGGAGCCGGCGCGTGAACGCGGCACCTGCGCGGTTCGCCTCTGCGACCGGGCGGCGGGTAATGGAACCGCAAAGCGGAGTCGGTCGTTAGCCGGACATGACCGCAATGACGCCTGGCTCGAACGTGCCGCTGTCCGCTCCCCGTGTGGCCGTCGACGTGGCCGCACCGGTGCGGCTCGACGTCTCGGGCCTGCTCCTCACCGCTGACGGCAAGGTGCGCTCCGACGACGACTTCGTCTTCTACAACCAGCCGCAGGGCGGACCGGGGGTGACCTACCGCGCCGGTGGCGGCGCCGCCCCCGACGCCATCACGGTGGACACCGACGCGGTGCCCGCCGGCATCGAGAAGATCGTGGTGACCGCGAGCCTGGACGGCGGCGGCGCCTTCGCGGGGACGACGCCGACGGCCACCGTGCGCAATGCCGACGACGGTTCGGTGATCGCGACCTTCGCCCCAGCCGGACTCGGCCCGGAGACCGCCCTGGTGGTCGTCGAGGTCTACCGCAGGGGCGGCGCCTGGAAGGTCCGCGCGGTCGGGCAGGGATATGCGAACGGGCTCGCGGGCATCGCCACCGACTTCGGGGTGACGGTGGACGAGCCGGCCGCGCCCCAGGCGCAGGCCCCGGCCCCGCAGGCCCCTCCGGCCCCTCCGGCCCCTCCGGCCCCTCCGTCAGGGCCCGCCGCCACGCACCTGCCGCCCCCGCCGCCCGCCGCACCGCCGGCCCCTCCGGCACCGCCCGCCGCACCGGGCCGGATCAACCTGGACAAGGGCCGGGTCAGCCTGCGCAAGAACGAGACGGTGTCGCTGGTCAAGGGCGGCAAGCCGCTGCTGTCCTCGGTGCGGATGGGCCTGGGATGGGAGCCCGCCTTCGGCGGCCGGGACATCGACCTGGACGCGTCGGTCATCGTCTACGGCCCGCAGCGCAACCACATCGAGACCTGCTACTTCGGCCGGCTCACGATCCTCAACGGCGCCATCCAGCACTCCGGGGACAACCTCACCGGCGACGGCTCGGGCGACGACGAGTCGATCACCGTGCACCTGGGCGGGCTGCCGCCGGAGGCCACCGGGCTGCTCTTCACCGTCAACTCCTACTCGGGGCAGAAGTTCAACAAGGTGGCGAAGGCGTACTGCCGGCTGCTGGACGCCGCCTCCGGCGAGGAGCTGGTGCGGTTCGACCTCACCAGCGGCGAGGCGCGTACGGGAGTGCTGATGGCCAAGCTCATCCGGCAGTTCTCCGGTGAGTGGGAGATGACCGCACTGGGCACCTTCGTGGACGCGCGCACCGCGAAGTCCCTGGTCAAGCCGGGGGCTGCCGCGCTCTGACCGACTGCTGAAACGGCCCGGACTCCCTTGCGGAGCCGGGCCGTTCGCATGTCCGTGCGCTGCCCGACACCCGTCGGCATGTCATGGTCACCTAAATTTTACCGCTGACCGTCTACCCGCATAGACCCGCACCCGGGACCCTGGTCGAGCACGCCGTGCCACCCCACGCCCACCCCTAGCCACGGGAGCGCTCAGCCATGCCCGCAAACCGTCTCGCACTCCGAATAGGCTCGATCGCCGGCACCGCCGCGCTCGCCGCCACCGCGCTGCTCGCCGGCAGCGGCACCGCGCAGGCCGCGCTGCCCACCCCCATCGCCGCGTCCACCGCCCGCAGCTACCTGTCCGGGATGACCGCGACCGCCGAGACCCACGCCTCCACCTACGACCGCGACCTGTTCCCGACCTGGATCACCATCTCCGGGACGTGTAACACCCGCGAGTACATCCTCAAGCGCGACGGCAGCGGCGTGACGACCGACAGCTCCTGCAAGGCCACGTCGGGCAGTTGGACCAGCGCCTACGACGGGGTGACGACCACCGACCCGTCGACCTTCGACATCGACCACCTCGTGCCCCTGGCCGAGGCGTGGGCGTCGGGCGCCTGGTCGTGGACCACCGCCCAGCGGCAGGCCCTGGCCAACGACGTGACCCGCCCGCAGCTGATCGCGGTCTCGGCGTCGTCCAACCGCTCCAAGGGCGACGACGACCCGGCCGAGTGGCTGCCCCGCGCGTCGTACCAGTGCACCTACGCGCGCGCCTGGGTGCAGGTCAAGCACTACTACGGGCTCACCGTGGACAGCGCGGAGAAGTCGGCGCTCAGCTCGATCCTGAACGGCTGCTGAAACGTTACGGCCGCCCCCTGGGAGCCGGGCTCCCAGGGGGCGGCAACCGCGGCTCAGCGGTGGGCGGTCTGCCGGCGCCAGGGGCCGGTGATGGCCACCATGATGCCCGGCGTCTGGATGTTGGCGAACAGCGTGTCGCCGTCGGGCGAGAAGGTCACACCGGTGAACTCGCTGTACTCCGGCTCCTCCGCGCTGCCGATGTTCAGCTCGTTGCGGGCCAGCGGGTAGGTGCGGCCGTCCTCCAGCGCGCCGAACAGGTGCTGCACGCCGACGCCGTCCTCGGCGATGATCAGGCCGCCGTACGGGGAGACCGTGATGTTGTCCGGGCCGTCGAACGGGCCGTCCTGGTCCGGGATGGTGTTGACGCCGAGCAGCACCTTGAGGGTCAGGGTGCGCCGGGTCGGGTCGTAGAACCACACGGCGCCGTCGTGCTGGACCGGGCTCTCCTCACGGGCGAAGGACGACACGACGTACGCGCCGCCGTCCGCCCACCACATGCCCTCCAGCTTGCGCGCCCTGGTGACCTCGCCGTCCTTGAACTGCTTGCGCACCGACGTGGTCTTGGCGTCGCGGTCCGGGACGTCGACCCAGTCGACGCCGTAGCGGGTGCCGATCCTCGTCGCGCGCGACAGGTCGTCCACGAAACGGCCGCCGGAGTCGAAGCAGCGGAAGGCCTGCAGCACACCGTCGGTGTCGCCGAGGGTCGCCAGCCGGCCGCGGCCGTGGTGGAAGCCGTGCGGCGGGGTCCAGCGGTAGAGCAGGCCGTTGGGGCCTGCCGCGTCCTCGGTGAGGTAGAGGTGGCCGCGCTTGGGGTCGACGACGACGGCCTCGTGCGCGTAACGGCCCAGCGCCTTGACGGGCTTGGGGTTGCGGTTGGCGTGCCCGTCGTGCGGGTCGACCTCGAAGACGTAGCCGTGGTCCTTCGTCATGCCGCCGGAGCCGGCCTTGACCTCGGTCTCCTCGCAGGTCAGCCAGGTACCCCACGGGGTCGCGCCACCGGCGCAGTTGGTGGCGGTGCCGGCGATGCCGACCCACTCGGTGACCGCGTCCGCGTGGCCCTTGCCGCGCGCGCCCTCGTCGCCGCGCCAGTGCTTGGGCACCTCGACGACGGTGCAGCCGCCGGCCGCGGCCGGGTCGTACACCAGGCCCTCGACGTGCGGCACGGGGTAGGCGGCAGCCGCCAGCGTGCCGCCGATCTCGTGGTTGTTGACCAGCAGCGTGGCGCCGCGCTCGCCCGCGAAGGCGGCGGTGCCGTCGTGGTTGGACGGGGTGGTCTCCCCGGAGTCCAGGGTGGTCGTGCCGGTCCGCGTCACGATCCGGTACGCGAAGCCGGCCGGCAGCGCGAGCAGGCCCGCCGGGTCGGCGACCAGCGGGCCGTAGCCCAGCTCGGGGTGGTGGCCGTGGCCATGGTCGTGGTCGTCGCCGTGGTGGGCGGGGCCGCCCGCGGCGAGCGCGCCGGGTGCGGTGGCCAGGACGTCGACGGCTCCGGCAAGGGCGATACCCGCGCCGGTGGCGGCGGAACGGTGGACGAAGTCTCTGCGGCTGAGCGGCACGGTGGCTCCCTTATGTCGCGATGGCGCGTGCATGCGGCGGCCACGCTCCCGGCCGACAGCCAACTCCCGGTGAACGGCACGGGTACGGCAAGGGGCAGATCCATAGTCGGCCCAAGAATTTGCAAAGGGCGCTTCAAGTCCCGTGCCTGGTGGGACGGCAGAGGCGGTACGCCCCTGCCGCGCCCCCGGCCCGCGCGTGCTGTCTCAGGAGCCGTCCCGGGAACGCGCCTTGAACGCGGCCTTGCGGGCGTCCTTGGCCGCCTTGCGGTCCGGGTGCAGCCGGCCCATCGCCTCCAGGACGTCCGCGGTCGCCGGGTGCTCCACCCGCCAGGCCGCGTCGAAGAAGCCGTCGTGCCGCGCGACCAGGTCGCGCACCAGGTCCGAGAGCAGCTCCGGGTCGTCGTCCGCGGCCAGTTGGGCGGCCAGCGTGTCGATCGTCAGCCAGAAGATCATGTCGGCGTCCGGCGTCGGCACGTCCGGCGCGCCGCTCTCGGTCAGCCACACCCGGGCCATGCCGCCCAGCTGCCGGTCGTCCAGCACCTCGCGCAGCGCCGGCTCGGCCTCCGCGCCCACCAGCGTCAGGGTCTGCTGGCACATCAGCCGCCGGGACGGTGCCCCCGCGTCGTCCCCGCGCGCCGCCGCCAGCAACTCCCGTGCCGCGTCGGCCGGTTTGCGGTCGGCCAGCCACAACTCGGCCTCCGTGCGGGCCGCGTGGTCCGGGTAGCCGGCCAGCGCGTCCAGCAGCTCGGTGCCGGTCGCCTCCGCGAGGTCGCCCACCAGCGGGGCCGACGCGCCCGCGTCCATGAGCAGTTCACGCAGCCCGTGCACGCCCAGCGGAGTGAGCCGCACCATCCCGTAGCGGGAGATCTCCTCCGGGTCCAGCTCGCCGCCGGGCACCGCCTGCCCCGGCTCCTCGTCCTCCTCGATCAGCGCCTCGTCCACCGGCTGGTAGTCCAGCAGCCCGGCGGGCGCCAGCAGCCGGAAGTGGTCGTCCAGCCGCATCATGACCTCGGTGACCTCTTCGAGCACCTCGTCGCTGGGCTGCTCCATGTCCTCCGGCACCACCAGCGAGGCCGCCAGCACCGGCAGCGGCACCGCGCCCTGTGCGGTCTCCGTGCCGTCGTCCAGGGCCATCAGGGTGTACAGGTTCGCCAGCGCGGTGTCGAGGAACTCGGCCTCCTCCTCCGGGTCCCACTCCGGCTCCTCCCCCATGGCCTCCTGCAACTGCTCCAGGTCGGGGGACGCCGCCTCGGCCAGGGCGGCCTCCGCCGCGGCCAGCCACACGTCCAGCACGTCCTGCGGGTCACCCGCGGTCACCCGCTCGTACGCCCCGCCCGGCACCGCACGGCCCGCCGCCTCACCCGGAGGAGTGGACTCCTCGGCCTCCTCCTCGATCTCCAGCTCGACCAGCCCGGTGTCCACGGCCACGGCCCACGCCTGCGCGGTGTCGCCCAGCCCGTCCTCGTCGTCCCCGGCCAGCCCCAACTCCCCCGCCGCCGCGACCAGGTCGGCGTCCAGCAGCTCCCCCATCGCATCCACATCACGCTCCGGCGCCGCCCACCGGGCCAGCCGCACCGCCCGGTCGAGCAGCGGCACGGCCAGGGCCAGCCGGGCCAGTTCGTCCGGGCTGAGCAGCCGTACGGGCGGCAGGACGAGAGGACTTGCGGACATCGGGACGGCTCCCCTTCGGCGTACGAACCAGACGGCCTCCTCAGCGTAGGCCCTCCGGGCCGCGGTCCCTGTCCACCGCCCCCGACTCCCCACCGCGTCGGCCGCCACATCCCCGGCTCCCGGGGCCGAGGTCGCCCTTGCGCAGGGCGGCGAGCGTTTTCAGGGACCCCCGGCGAGGCGGTGCCGCTGCGGTCGGCGGTGCTCTTCAGGGGCGCGGGGAACTGCGGGACGAGCCCCCCACCGGGGCGCGGGTCGTCACCGACGCAAAGGGGCTGTTCGGTCCGCGCCGGACCACCGGCCGGCGAGCGAAGC
This sequence comes from Actinacidiphila bryophytorum, assembly GCF_016916835.1. Taxonomy (GTDB): domain Bacteria; phylum Actinomycetota; class Actinomycetes; order Streptomycetales; family Streptomycetaceae; genus Actinacidiphila; species Actinacidiphila bryophytorum. The sequence continues at coordinate 123,298 of NZ_JAFFIX010000005.1, forward strand.
GAGTGGGGGCACCCCCAGGCGAAGCGCTGGGGGAGGCTGAGCGCGCCGTTCCCCGCGCCCCTAAGTGGGCGCCCTCACGACGCAGGGTGAGCGTTTTTCAGGGGCGCGGGGAACTGCGCGACCAGCCCCCACCCGGGCGCGGGACGTCACCGACGCAAAGGGGCTGTTCGGTCCGCGCCGGACCACCGGCCGGCGAGCGAAGCGAGTGGGGGCACCCCCAGGCGAAGCGCTGGGGGAGGCTGAGCGCGCCGTTCCCCGCGCCCCTATGTGCTCGGCCCCGCCGCAAAAGCGCGCGCTCACACAGCGGCAGCCGCAGGGTGGGGGCAAGGAGCCCTGGGGAAGGGGATTGCAGGGGGGCGGGCGGCGCGAGAGGGTGGCGCGGTGGGTGAGGGAGTGCGGAGGCGGGAGGCCTCGGCGGCGCAGGCCGCGGTGGTGGGGACGCGGCAGCACTTCGCCGTACTGCTGCCGGTGGCGCTGGCACAGGACCCGCCCTGGGCAGCGGGCCCGCTGCCCTTCACCGTGGCCGCGCAGACCGCCGACGCCGCCGGCAGGCGGGGCCTCTTCACACCCTCGGCGGCTCGTGCCCTGTACGAGCGCCGCTGGCACCGCAGGACCGCCCTCGCGGAGGGTCCGCTGCGCCTGGACGGGATGGAGCTGCTGCGTACGCCCACCGCACGGGCCGCCCTGCAGGCCCTTGCGGTCCTGCACTTCACCGTCGCCGACGGCACCCCGATGCTGCCGCTGCTGCGGGCGATCAGCCACCGGCGGCTGGCCGGGCTGCCCGACCCGCTCTCGGGGGCGATGGCGCCGGCCGCGCTGCTCGACGGGGTGGCCGACACCAGCGCACCGGCCGGCCCGTTCGCGCTGTCGCGGCCGTACACCGTGGTGTTCCTGACCCCGGACACCGGCGCGGGGCCGCTGGCGCTGCGGGACGCGGTCAGCGGTGAGGTCCCGGCGGAGGCGGACGCGTTCCTGCGGTCGCTGGCGTCGCGTTCGGTGCCGGACGACCTGCCGGCCGGGCCTGAGGTGGTGCCGGAGATGCGGGCGGAGGTGCGGCGGATCTCCGCGGACTGGAGCGCGCTGGTGCTGCGCCAGGGCGCGGCCTTCCTCGGCCACCGGGCCGACACCGGCGCCGGGGACTTCTACGACTGGGCCGAGTACAACGCGCGTTCTGTGTACCTCGACGCGCTGCTGCTCGGCACGATCCAGAGCAACCACATCGACGAGCTGACCGACGACCTGTCGGGCGTCTTCGACGGTCCCGGTCTCGCGCGCCGGGTGTCCGCGCTCGAACAGCGCATCGCGCTGTTCCGCAGTACGTACTGGCGCCAGCACCTCAGCGCCCACGGCCCGGCCAACGACCTGCTGCTGGCCTTCCAGTGCAAGGTGCGGCTGCCCGAGCGGTTCGAGCTGATCCTGGCGGAGGCCGCGGACTACGCCAGGCTCGTGCAGACGCAGGAGAGCCAGCAAATCGCCGGCGCGCTGGGCGTCCTCACGATTCTCGGGCTGCCGCTCGGGACGGCCTTGTCCATCCTCCAGGTCCTCGGCGACTCCCGGCCCCGCGACCTTCTCCTTGCCCTCGCGGGCTCCTTCGTCGCGACGGCCGCCGCCTTGACGACGCGCTACGGCCGCCTCGTCCTCTCCTCCCTCCGCGGCCGCCCGCGCCCTTGACGACCTTCCCCCTGCGGCGGGGCCGAGCCATCAGGGGCGCGGGGAACTGCGCGCTCAGCCTCCCCCAGCGCTTCGCCTGGGGGTGCCCCCACTCGCTTCGCTCGCCGGCCGGTGGTCCGGCACGAACCGAACAGCCCCTTTCGGCCGGTGACGACCCGCACGCCCGGTGGGGGCCGGTCGCTCCGTTCTCCCCCAGAGGGGGTACCCCCACGCGCCCCTATGTGCTCGGCCCTGCCGAAGAGGCACCCTGCGGGCAGTGTGACCGGGGGAAGGCAGCGCGGCCATGCGGCGCCAGCCGCACATCAGGCGCAGCCTCGCGCCCCTGAAAACGCCCACCCGCCGCGGAAGGGGAACCGCCCGAGCCACCGCGGCCGGCGGAAGGGCGCCCCCCTGCGTGAGGGGCTCGGCCCCGCCGAAGGGGAGGGATACCCTGGGCGTACCGTAGGGCCAGGGGGTTGCGCTGTGGAGGAGATCCGCACCGAGGACGAGCTGAGGGACGTGCTGGGGGTGCCCACCCCCCGCGATGCCGGGAAGGTCCGCAAGGCGCTGGACGAACTGGACCGGGCGTGGCTGGCAGCCGCACCGTTCCTGCTCGTGGCGACCTCGGGCAGGGACGGTTCGTGCGACGTCTCGCCGAAGGGCGACCCGGCCGGGTTCACGCTGGTGCTGGACGAGCGGACGATCGCGGTGCCGGAGCGCCCGGGGAACCGCAGGGCGGACGGCTTCCGCAACATCCTGGCGAACCCGCACGTCGGCCTGATCTTCCTGGTCCCGGGCCGCGGCGACACGCTGCGGATCAACGGCCGGGCCAGGCTGGTCAAGGACGCGGACTTCTTCGACCGGATGACGGTGAAGGGCCACCGCCCGCCGCTGGCGCTGCTGGTGGACATCGACGAGGTCTTCTACCACTGCCCGAAGGCGCTGATGCGCAGCGCGCTGTGGAAGCCGGAGGGCTGGGCGCCGGACGCGGCCCCTTCGCAGGCGCGGATCGCGAAGGCGGGGCACCGCAAGGACCAGGACCTGGCGGAGCTGGAGGCGTACTACGGCCCCGGTTACGGTCTGGACTCGCTGTACGGCTGACCGCGACCGGGGCGCGCGGCCGGTCAGTTGTGGCTGTGCAGCACGGCGTTGAGGCCGCCCCACGAGCCGGTGCGCTGCAGGACCTCGACCTTGCCGGTGGTGGAGTTGCGGCGGAAGAGCAGGTTGTCGGCGCCGGACAGTTCGACGGCCTTGACGATCTTGCCGTCGGGCAGTGTCACGCGGGTGCCCGCGGTGATGTAGAGGCCGGCCTCGACGACGCAGTCGTCGCCGAGCGCGATGCCCAGGCCCGACTCGGCGCCGAGCAGGCAGCGTTCGCCGACCGAGACGATCTGCGTGCCGCCGCCGGACAGGGTGCCCATGATGGAGGCGCCGCCGCCGACGTCGGAGCCGTCGCCGATGACGACGCCCTGCGAGATGCGGCCCTCGACCATGGAGGTGCCGAGTGTGCCGGCGTTGAAGTTGCAGAAGCCCTCGTGCATGACGGTGGTGCCCTCGGCGAGGTGCGCGCCGAGCCGGACGCGGCCGGCGTCGGCGATCCGCACGCCTGCCGGTGCGACGTAGTCCGTCATCCGGGGGAACTTGTCGACGCCGTAGACGGCCAGGTGCAGGCCTTCGGCGCGGGCGGCGAGCCGGGCGGCGTCGAGGCGGGGCACGGGGACGGGGCCGATCGAGGTCCAGGCGACATTGGCCAGCACGCCGAACAGCCCTTCGAGGTTCTGCTCGTTGGGGCGGACCAGGCGGTGGCTGAGCAGGTGCAGCCGCAGGTACGCGTCGTGCGCGTCGAGCGGCTTGTCGTCCAGGGAGGCGACGGTGGTCCTGACGGCGACCACCTCGACGCCGCGCCGCGGGTCGGGGCCGAGCGCGGCCGGGGCGGCGCCGCCCAGGGCCTGCGCGGCCTCCTCCGCGGTCAGCCGCGCGGTGCCCGCAGGCCCGGGCTCCGCGGCGAGCTGCGGGGCGGGGTACCAGGTGTCGAGCACGGTGCCGTCGTCGGCGACGGTGGCAAGTCCGACGCCGGTGGCGCCGGAGGCACGGGAGTCATTCATACGGATGACGCTAACCCGTCCCCCGGCGATCCGTGCACCCGGCCCGCCGCGAGCGGCACCGGCCGCCCGGCGCGCTCAGTGGCGCGGCTCGGGCGGCGCGGTTTTCCAGGCGGCGGCCTGCTCGGGGCCTGCGCCCAGGACGGCGCAGCGCAGCCAGTGTTCGCCCGGGGGGAGCCGGGTGAGCAGGGTGGGCAGGGCGGTGCGCGGGGTCAGCACGTTGGTGCCGGGGAGGAGTTCGAGGACCTGGCCCTCGCGGGCGGGGCCTGCACCGAGGTCGGCGAGGCCGCTGAGGTCGCCTGCGGCGCCGGTGGCCATCGCGCGGCCCGCGCCCTCCTCCCGGGCTGCGGTGCCGGGTTCGCGGCTGACGGCGAAGCCGCCCTCCGCGGTGTGCAGGGCGCGGGCGGTGCGGATGCGGTGGGTGCGCAGGTGCCAGGGGGCGGCGGGGGTCAGCCAGGTGGTGATCTCGACGTCGGCCCAGGGGTGCCAGGTGCTGCGCAGGGTGCCGTCCTCCTCGACGGCCGGGTCGTGGCAGGTCTCGCGCACCCGGAAGTGCACGGGCTCGTCGCCCGCGTCGTCGCTGAGGGCGAGCACCGAGTCGTACGCCCCGTGGAGCAGGCCGAGTTCGCCGGCCGGGAGGCTGAAGCCGAAGCGGGTGGAGTAGGCGAACTTCGCGTACTTGGCGGAGCCGCCGCGCGCCCAGGTGTTGTGCTGGCGGCTGCTGAGCAGGGTGACGTCGCCGCCCGAGCGCATCAGGGCGGCGCCCGCGGGCGGCTGGACGAGGGTGCCGGGCAGGTCGGCGGGCTGCGGCCGCTCCTGCGCGGCCCACAGGGGGTGGCTCGCGGGGAGGGCGAGCGGCAGGAAGGCCTTCATGGCCCAGTACGGGGACGCGGGTCCGTTGTACTGCTCGGCGACGGCGGGCTGCGGGTAGCCGTAGCCGATGCTCAGCAGCCCGCCGGGCGAGGTGGCCGCCGACCGGTCCCGCCACCAGCGCAGGTGCCGCATCAGCAGCCCCTTGACCTCGCCCGCGGGCAGCGCGTCGACGTCGGCGTAGGCCAGTGCGCCCCAGAAGGAGCCCTGGGCGAAGCGGTAGGTGAGGCTGCGCCCGTAGGGCACCGCGGAGCCGTCGGCGGCGAACCAGTGCCGGAAGCCGAGCGCGAAGTCGCCGGCCCGCTGCCGGAAGCGGGCGCTGCGGGCCGGGTCGTCGTCGCCTGCGAGGGCCGCGTAGATCAGGCCGTAGAAGTGCATGGCCCACGGGATGTAGTAGTCGCGCTGCTCGGTGGGGCCGTCGCTGTACCAGCCGTCCTGCAGTGCGTAGGTCTCCAGCCGGTCCAGGCGGGCGTGCCGGGCGTCGCGGTCGTGGGCGTAGCCGACCCGGTCCAGGCCCAGGGAGACCATGACGGGGAAGAAGTTCCAGTTGTTGTCCGGGGTCAGGGCGTCGAGGAAGCGGGCGAGCCACGCACCCGCGCGGTCCTTCTCGGCGCCGCTGAGCGGGTCCCAGAGCCGCTCGGGTGCCAGGGCGAGGGCGAAGCCGAGGGCGGCGGACTCGACGGTGCGCTGGTCGATGCCCTCGGGGACGCCCCAGTACTCGGGGTGCGCGGGGTCGGTGCCGGCGGCCAGGCCGCGTGCCCACAGGTCCCAGTGGGCGAAGTCGCCGCCGCCGGCGGCGAGCGGGGCCAGGCCCCACAGGGGGCGGGCGTAGCCCTCCAGGTCGGCTGCGGTGTCGTCGTGGTGCGCGATGTTGACGCCGAGGCGTATCCGGGCGCCGCCCGGGCCTGCGTAGGGGGTCAGCGCGTCGGCCAGCTCCCTCGCGTACGCCAGCATCTCGTCCCGCGCGCCGGCGCCTGAATCCGCAGCCATACGGCCGCCCTCCCTCGGTAGTTGCGACAACCCTCGCAACTACCGAGTCCCACGTCAACGCGTTGCACCCGAAAATGTAAGGGCTTACTATCCGGCGGTCTCAGACGTTGAAACCGAGCGCCCGCAGCTGCTCGCGGCCGTCGTCGGTGATCTTCTCCGGGCCCCACGGCGGCATCCAGACCCAGTTGATCTTCAGCGCGCTGACGATGCCCTCGGTCGCGGTCTGCGCCTGCTCCTCGATCACGTCGGTGAGCGGGCACGCGGCCGAGGTGAGGGTCATGTCGAGGGTCGCGACGTTGCTGTCGTCGATGTGGATGCCGTAGATCAGGCCCAGGTTGACGACGTCGATGCCCAGTTCTGGGTCGACCACGTCGTAGAGGGCCTCGCGGATCTCCTCCTCGGAGGCCGGCTTCAGCGCGACCTCGGTGCCGTCAGTCATGCGGTCTCCTCGGGTGTGGTGCCGGACAGCGCCTTGGCGGTGGCGTCCTTCCAGGCCATCCAGCTCAGCAGCGCGCACTTGACCCGCGCCGGGTACTTCGAGACGCCGGCGAACGCGACCGCGTCCTCCAGCACCTCCTCCATGTCCTCGTCGGGCTCGATCCGCCCGCGGGACTGCATCAGCTCCAGGAAGGTCTCCTGGATCTGCTGCGCCTGCGCGACGTCCTTGCCGACCAGCAGGTCGTTGAGGACCGAGGCGCTGGCCTGGCTGATCGAACAGCCCTGGCCCTCGTACGACACATCGCCGATGACGGTGCCGTCAAGACGCACCCGCAGGGTGATCTCGTCACCGCAGGTGGGGTTGACGTGGTGCACCTCGGCCTGGCCGTCCCGCAGGCCGCGGCCGTGCGGGTGCTTGTAGTGGTCCAGGATCACGTCCTGGTACATCGAGTCGAGCTTCACAGCAGCACCGCCATCATCAGCCGAAGAAGTTCCTGACCTGCTCCAGGCCCTCGGCGAGTGCGTCGACCTCCGCCGGGGTGGAGTACAGATAGAACGACGCCCTGGTGGTCGCGGGAATTCCGTACCGCAGGCACACCGGCCTGGCGCAGTGGTGGCCGACCCGGACGGCGATGCCCTGCTCGTCCAGCACCTGGCCGACGTCGTGCGGGTGGATGTCGCCGAGCACGAAGGAGATCGCCGCCGCCCGGTCCTGGGCGGTCGTCGGGCCGATGATCCGCAGGTCGGGGACCTGCAGCAGCCGTTCGAGCGCGTACTCGGTGAGTGCGTGCTCGTGTGCGGCGATCTTGTCCATGCCGATCGCGGACAGGTAGTCCACGGCCGCGCCGAGACCGATGGCCTGGGCGATCGGCGGGGTGCCCGCCTCGAACTTGTGCGGGGCGGGGGCGTAGGTGGAGGAGTGCATCGAGACGGTCTCGATCATCTCGCCGCCGCCGAGGAAGGGCGGCAGGTCCTCCAGCAGCTCCTGGCGGCCCCACAGCACCCCGATACCGGTCGGGCCGACCATCTTGTGGCCGGTGAAGGCCACGAAGTCGGCACCGAGCGCCTGGACGTCCAGCACCATGTGCGGAGCGGCCTGGGAGGCGTCGATCAGCACCAGGGCGCCGACGTCCTGGGCGCGGCGCACGATCGCCTCGACCGGGTTGACGGTGCCCAGGATGTTGGAGACCAGCACGAAGGAGACGATCTTCGTCTTCTCGGTGATGACCTGCTCGATGTCGGACAGGTCGAGCCGGCCGTCGTCGGTGAGCCCGAACCACTTCAGCGTCGCACCGGTGCGCTGTGAGAGCAGCTGCCAGGGCACGATGTTGGAGTGGTGCTCCATCTCGGTGATGACGATCTCGGTGTCGCGGTCCACCCGGTAGGGCTCGTCGGCCCAGCCGAGCATGTTCGCCACCAGGTTCAGCGACTCCGACGCGTTCTTGGTGAAGATCACCTCGTCGCGGCTGGGTGCGTTGATGAAGGCGGCCACCTTGTCGCGGGCGCCTTCGTACAGCGCCGTGGCCTCCTCGGCGAGCACGTGCACACCGCGGTGCACGTTGGCGTTGGACCGCTCGTAGAAGGAGTTGAGCGTGTCGAGCACCTGGCGCGGCTTCTGCGAGGTCGCCGCGTTGTCCAGGTACACCAGCTTCCGGCCGTCGTGGACCAGCCGGTCCAGGGCGGGGAAGTCCTTGCGGATCGCCTCGGTGTCGAGGAGGCCGGGGAGCACCCGGCCGTCGGTGGTCACGCTGCAGCGCCGCCCTTCACGTAGGACTCGTAGCCCTCTTCCTCCAGCTTGTCGGCCAGTTCCGCACCGCCGGACTCGGCGATCCGGCCGGCCGCGAAGACGTGGACGAAGTCGGGCTTGATGTACCGCAGGATGCGCGTGTAGTGGGTGATCAGCAGGGTGCCGACCTCGCCGCCCTCGCGGACCCGGTTGACGCCCTCGGAGACCACGCGCAGCGCGTCGACGTCGAGGCCGGAGTCGGTCTCGTCGAGGATCGCGATGTGCGGCTTGAGCAGTTCGAGCTGCAGGATCTCGTGGCGCTTCTTCTCTCCGCCGGAGAAGCCCTCGTTGACGTTGCGCTCGGCGAAGGAGGGGTCCATGGACAGCCGCTCCATGGCCTCCTTGACCTCCTTGACCCAGGTGCGCAGCTTGGGGGCCTCGCCGCGGATGGCGGTGGCGGAGGTGCGCAGGAAGTTGGAGACGGAGACGCCGGGCACCTCGACCGGGTACTGCATGGCGAGGAAGAGGCCGGCCCTGGCGCGCTCGTCGACGGTCATCGCCAGCACGTCCTCCCCGTCGAGGGTGACGGTGCCGCCGGTGACGGTGTACTTGGGGTGACCGGCGAGCGAGTACGCGAGCGTGGACTTGCCGGAGCCGTTGGGCCCCATGATCGCGTGGGTCTCGCCCTGCTTCACGGTCAGGTCGACGCCGCGCAGGATCTCCTTGGTGGCGTTGTCGGCTTCGACGGTGACGTGCAGGTCGTTGATTTCAAGCGTGGCCATGGGTGACTCAGGACTCCTGGGTGACGGAGACGAGCACGTCGTCCCCAACGATCTTGACGGGGTATACGGGCACGGGCCGCGTGGCGGGCAGCCCGGACGGCTTGCCGGTGCGCAGGTCGAAACTCGACCCGTGCAGCCAGCACTCGATCTGGCAGTCCTCGACCTCGCCCTCGGAGAGCGAGACGTTGGCGTGCGAGCAGATGTCGTTGATCGCGAAGACGTCGCCCGCGGTGCGGACCACCGAGACGGGGACGCCGTCGACCTCGACGCGCTGCGGGGTGTCCTCGACGAGGTCGCCGAGGGCGCAGACGCGGACGTACGAATCGGTGGCGGTCATCCGACGGACGCCTCCAGTTCGGCGTCGATCTTCGCCATCAGCCGCTCCTCCAGGTCGGTCAGGCCGATCTGCTGGACCAGCTCGCCGAAGAAGCCGCGGACGACCAGCCGGCGGGCGTCGTCGCCGCGGATGCCGCGGGACTGCAGGTAGAACAGCTGCTCGTCGTCGAAGCGGCCGGTCGCCGAGGCGTGACCCGCGCCGACGATCTCGCCGGTCTCGATCTCCAGGTTCGGCACCGAGTCGACCCGCGCGCCGTCGGTGAGGACGAGGTTGCGGTTCAGCTCGTAGGTGTCGGTGCCCTCGGCCGCGGCCCTGATGAGCACGTCGCCGATCCACACGGCGTGGGCGTCCTGGCCCTGCAGCGCGCCCTTGTAGGCGACGTTGGAGCGGCAGTGCGGGGTGTCGTGGTCGATGAAGAGCCGGTGCTCCTGGTGCTGGCCCTCGTCGGTGAAGTACAGCCCGTACAGCTCGGCCTCGCCGCCGGGTGCGCCGTAGACGACCCGCGGGTGCAGCCGGACCAGGTCGCCGCCGAAGGTGACGACGACGGACTTGAAGGTCGCGTCCCGGCCGACCAGCGCGGTGTGCTGGGCGGCGTGCACGGCGGTGTCGTCCCAGTCCTGCACGGAGACCACGGTGAGCTTGGCGCCGTCGCCGATCAGGTACTCGACGTTGGCGGCCATGGTGGTGTCACCGGTGTGGTCGATGACCACGACGGCCTCGGCGAAGGCCCCGACCTCGACGACCTGGTGGCCGTAGACCGTGCCGCCCTCGCCGTGGACGGCGATCCTGACCGGCTCGGTCAGGATCGCGTCCTTGGGGATGCTGACGACCGAGGCCTTCTCGAAGGAGCTGTACGCCTGCGCCGCGACCCGGTCGACCGGCTTGCCCGCCCGGCCGACCCGGGGGTCGGTGCGGTCCACGGTCTGCACGGTCACGCCGTCGGGCGCGGTCACCTCGACCCGCAGGCCGCCGGTGGCCTCCGCGGTGCCGTCGTGCAGGCCGCGCAGCCGTTCCAGCGGAGTGAAGCGCCACTCCTCCTCGCGGCCGTGCGGCACCGGGAAGTCGGCCACGTCGTAGGACGGGGCGGCGCTGACCCGGGCGTCGGCGGGCTGCCCCACCGTGATGGCACCGTCCGTGGTGCTGCCCGCAGGAGTGTTGTCAGCCATGGCTAGTCGTACAGCTCGCTTTCTTATATGTTCGCTCGCCTCCGGCCGCTTTCCATCCGGTGTCGACAGTCGATCGTGCTCGGTCCCTCGTTCCTCGGGACCTCCGCGCGTTCTCCCTTTCGACACCGGCGCGGCCTTTGGCTCGCTCACCGGTGCAGCCGGGGGTGGTGGACGAGGGGGAAGGCCCGTCAGCCGACGGCGCCCTCCATCTGCAGCTCGATCAGCCGGTTCAGCTCCAGGGCGTACTCCATCGGCAGCTCCTTGGCGATCGGCTCGACGAAGCCGCGCACGATCATCGCCATGGCCTCGAACTCGGTCATGCCGCGGCTCATGAGGTAGAAGAGCTGGTCGTCGGAGACCTTGGAGACGGTCGCCTCGTGGCCCATGGACACGTCGTCCTCGCGGACGTCCACGTACGGGTAGGTGTCGGAGCGGGAGATCGTGTCGATCAGCAGCGCGTCGCACAGCACGTTCGACTTCGATCCGGCGGAGCCCTCGCCGATCTCGATCAGGCCGCGGTAGGAGGTGCGGCCGCCGGCCCGGGCCACCGACTTGGAGACGATGTTCGACGAGGTGTTCGGCGCCATGTGCACCATCTTGGCGCCGGCGTCCTGGTGCTGGCCCTCGCCGGCGAAGGCGATGGACAGCGTCTCGCCCTTGGCGTGCTCGCCCATCAGGTAGACGGCCGGGTACTTCATGGTGACCTTGGAGCCGATGTTGCCGTCGACCCACTCCATGGTGGCGCCCTCGTAGGCGACGGCGCGCTTGGTCACCAGGTTGTAGACGTTGTTCGACCAGTTCTGGATCGTCGTGTAGCGGCAGCGGCCGCCCTTCTTGACGATGATCTCCACGACCGCGGAGTGCAGCGAGTCCGACTTGTAGATCGGCGCGGTGCAGCCCTCGACGTAGTGGACGTAGGCGTCCTCGTCGACGATGATCAGCGTCCGCTCGAACTGGCCCATGTTCTCGGTGTTGATCCGGAAGTAGGCCTGCAGCGGAATGTCGACGTGCACGCCCTTCGGCACGTAGATGAAGGACCCGCCGGACCACACGGCCGTGTTCAGCGAGGCGAACTTGTTGTCGCCCGCCGGGATGACCGTGCCGTAGTACTCCTGGAACAGCTCGGGGTGCTCGCGCAGCGCGGTGTCGGTGTCCAGGAAGATGACGCCCTGCTCCTCCAGGTCCTCGCGGATCTGGTGGTAGACGACCTCGGACTCGTACTGGGCCGCGACACCGGCGACCAGCCGCTGCTTCTCCGCCTCGGGGATGCCCAGCTTGTCGTAGGTGTTCTTGATGTCCTCCGGCAGGTCCTCCCAGGACTCGGCCTGCTTCTCGGTGGACCGCACGAAGTACTTGATGTTGTCGAAGTCGATACCGGACAGGTCCGAGCCCCAGGTCGGCATGGGCTTCTTGTCGAACAGCCGCAGACCCTTGAGCCGGAGCTTGAGCATCCACTCGGGCTCGGACTTCTTCGCGGAGATGTCACGGACGACGGCCTCGGACAGGCCGCGCTGTGCGGACGCGCCCGCGACGTCGGAGTCGGCCCAGCCGTACTCGTACGTGCCGATGCCTTCGAGCTCCGGGTGAGTGGTCTCCGTGGGAGCAGTCATGCGGGGTTCCTCCCGGACGTGCTGGCAGATGCCTGGTCGGTGGTCTGGGTCTGTGCGGGGTGCGGTGCGGGACGGTCGCCGCCGTCCGGGTCGGCCGGGTGCGGGGCCTGCGGCACGAAGGTGGTGCAGACGCCGTCGCCGTGCGCGATGGTGGCCAGCCGCTGGACGTGCGTCCCGAGCAGGCGGGAGAAGACCTCGGCCTCCGCCTCGCACAGTTCGGGGAACTGCTCGGCCGTGTGGGCGACCGGGCAGTGGTGCTGGCACAGCTGCTCCCCCGCCGGTCCCGGGGCGCTGCGGGTCGTTGCAGCGTACCCGTCGGCGGACAGCGCCCGGGCGAGTGCCCGGGTGCGGTCCTCGGGGGCCGCCGCGTCCACGATGGCACGGTAGCGCTCGGCCTGCGCAGCGACGCGGGCCCGGGCGAAGGCCGAGACGGCGGCCTGGCCGTCCTGGCCGCCTCCGGCGGACTCGGCGATCCAGCGCAGTGCGTCGGCGGCGAGTGCGTCGTAGGCCTGGTCGAAGGCGTCCCGGCCGCAGTCGGTCAGCGCGAAGACCTTTGCGGGTCTGCCGCGGCCGCGGTGGCCGTAGATCCGCTGGTCGCGAGCCTCGACGACATTGTCGGCCGCGAGTGCGTCCAGATGGCGGCGGACGGCGGCCTGGGTCAGGCCGAGCCGCTTGGCCAGGTCGGCGGCAGTGGAGGGTCCGTGGTCCAGGATGGACCGGGCGACCCGGTTGCGGGTGCGCCGCTCCCCGGTCGTCTGCTCCTCCGCCGCCCCCTGAGCGGCACCACCGACGTATTTCACAACCCCATTGTTGCGTAATTCATCAAGGCCGGGCAAGCCGCTCCGGTTCCGGTGACGGTGTGCTGCATCACTTAGGGTCACCTAATTCCCGCGGGGTTCCCGGCGTCCCTAGACTCATCCGCATGCGAAACGAGCCCGCGGTCGAGGTGACCGGTCTGGTCAAGCGGTACGGGACCATGACCGCCGTCGACGGCCTCGACCTGGCGGTGCCGCAGGGCAGCGTCACCGCGGTGCTCGGCCCGAACGGCGCAGGCAAGACCAGCACCGTCGAGGTCTGCGAGGGCTACCGGCGCCCCGACGCCGGCACCGTACGGGTGCTCGGCCTCGACCCGGTCACCCAGGGCGCGGCCCTGCGGCCCAGGATCGGCGTGATGCTGCAGTCCGGCGGGGTCTACCCGGGCGCGCGCGCAGAGGAGATGCTGCGGCACACCGCGGCCCTGCACGCCCACCCCATCGACCCGGCGCTGCTGATCGAACGCCTGGGCCTGGAGTCCTGCGGCCGTACGGCCTACCGGCGGCTGTCCGGCGGCCAGCAGCAGCGGCTCGCGCTGGCGATGGCCGTGGTCGGCCGCCCCGAACTGGTCTTCCTCGACGAGCCCACCGCGGGCCTCGACCCGCAGGCCAGGCACGCCACCTGGGACCTGGTGCGCGAGCTGCGCGCCGACGGCGCCACCGTGGTGCTGACCACGCACTTCATGGACGAGGCCGAGCAGCTCGCCGACCAGGTGGTGATCATCGACGGCGGCCGGTCCATCGCCGCCGGCACCCCCGAGGAGCTGTGCCGCGGCGGCGCCGAGGGCACCCTGCGCTTCTCCGGCCGCCCCGGGCTCGACCTGGCCTCGCTGCTCAAGGCGCTGCCCGCGGACAGCGCCGCCGCGGAACTGAGCCCGGGCAGCTACCGCATCGAGGGCAAGGTCGACCCGCAGCTGCTGGCCACCGTCACCTCCTGGTGCGCCCAGCACGGTGTCATGCCCGACCGGCTCGCCGTCGAACGCCGCACCCTGGAGGACGTCTTCTTGGAACTGACCGGCAGGGAGCTGCGCCGATGACCGCCACCACCAGCACGCCCGCGGGGACGGCGTACGCGGCCGGGTCCTTCGCCCCCGCGCCGGGCGCCGCCCGCACCACCGCGATGATCCGCGCGCAGGCGGTGCTGGAGACCAGGATGCTGCTGCGCAACGGTGAGCAGCTGCTGCTGACCGTGGTGATCCCCGCGCTGCTGCTGGTGCTCTTCAGCGGCGTCGACATCGTCGACACCGGCGCGGGCAAGTCCGTCGACTTCCTGGCCCCCGGCGTGCTGGCCCTCGCGGTGCTGTCCACCGCCTTCACCGGGCAGGCCATCGCGACCGGCTTCGAGCGCCGCTACGGGGTGCTCAAGCGGCTCGGCGCCTCGCCCCTGCCGCGCTGGGCGCTGCTGACCGCGAAGACCTGCTCGGTGCTGGTCACCGAGCTGCTGCAGGTCGCGCTGCTGACGGTGATCGCCTTCGCCATGGGCTGGTCGCCGCACGGCAACCCGCTGACCGTGCTGGTCCTGCTGCTGCTCGGCACCGCCGCCTTCTCCGGGCTCGGGCTGCTGATGGCGGGCACCCTCAAGGCTGAGGCGACGCTGGCCGCCGCCAACCTGGTCTTCCTGCTGCTGCTGGTCGGCGGCGGGGTCGTCGTGCCGATGGACAAGTTCCCCGGCGGGGTGCGCTCGGTGCTGGAGCTGCTGCCGGTCTCCGCGCTGTCCGACGGCCTGCGGGACGTGCTCCAGCACGGCGCCGCGACGCCCTGGGGAGACCTGGGCATCCTCGCGGTGTGGGCGGCCGTCGGGCTGGCGCTCGCGGGCCGCTTCTTCCGCTGGGAGTAGTCCGCAGGGGCGGAGCGCCGCCGCGGCGGGCACCCCTCGTGAAAACACGCACAAGGGCGGCGCCTACCATGTCCCCGTGCCAAAGCTCCCCGAAATCGCGCGAAACCCGCTCGCCTGGATCGCGGCCCGGTGGACGCCGGACCCCGTGACGGTGCGCCGGGCGGCGCTGGCCGCGCTGGCGATGTCGGTGGTCATCGTGATCACCGGCGGCGCGGTCCGGCTGACCGCCTCGGGCCTGGGCTGCCCCACCTGGCCGACGTGCAGCGGCGACAGCCTGCTCGGCACCCGCGAGATGGGCATCCACCACGCCATCGAGATCAGCAACCGCATGCTGACGTACGTGCTGTGCGCCGCGGTCGGCTGGGCGATCATCGCGATCCGGTCCATGGAGCCGCGCCGCACGGGGCTGTACCGGCTGGCCTGGGCGCAGTTCTGGGTCGTGGTGGGCAACGCGGTGTGGGGCGGCCTGACCGTGCTCACCAAGCTCAACCCATACGTCGTCTCGCTGCACTTCCTGCTCTCCGCCGCGCTCATCACGGTGGCCGTGCTGACCTGGCAGCGGATCGGCGAGGGCGACGCCTCGCCCCGTCCGCTGGTCGGCAAGCCGGTACGCCAGCTCGGCCAGCTGCTGGCCGCGGCGGCCGCGGTGCTGATCGTGGTGGGCACCCTGGTCACCGGCGCGGGTCCGCACCCGGGCGACTCCAGCGGCACGTACAAGGTGCAGCGCATCGAGGTCGACTGGCGCACCATCGCCCAGCTGCACGCCGACTTCGCGTGGGTGGTGGTCGGGCTGACCGTCGCCCTGTGGTTCGTGCTGCGGGCGGTGGACGCGCCGCCCGGACCGCAGCGCAGGTCGGCCGAGCTGTTCGGGGTGCTGATGGGCCAGGGCGTCATCGGGTACGTCCAGTACTTCACGCACCTGCCCGCGGTCCTGGTGGACCTGCACATGTTCGGCGCCTGCCTGGTGTGGATCGCGACGCTTCGGGTGCTGCTGTCCTTCCGGGAGCGGCCCGCGGCCGAGCCCGGCGCCTTGTCAGCGGCCCTGCCGCAGCCCGTCGCAGTCGCCGGCCGGGAGCCGGTAGACGCGGCGGGCGTTCCCCTCGCCGACCAGGGCGGCGACCCGCTGCCCGTCCGCCGCTGACCACTCCCCCGCCGCGACCCGCTCGGCGACCAGCCGGTCCAGCGCGCCGCTGAAGGCGCGCGCACCGGTCACGTACAGCTCGGGCAGGCCGACCGCGCTCCCCGCGTACAGCACCTTGCCGAAGGGTGCGCGGGACAAGGCCGCGGACGGGTCGGTGCCGACCGCCACGTTGACGTGCGGGAGGTCCGCGGCAAGCCGGGCCGCGGCGCTCTCGTGCGCCTTGCCCGGCAGCAGCACCACGTCGCTGCCCGCGCCCTCGATGGCCCGCAGGAAGCCCTCGGCCGCCGCAGGACCCGGGCCGTCCTGCCGGTAGCGCAGCACCAGCGGAAGCCCCGCGGCCACCCCGTGCCACACCAGGTGCCGCAGCAGCACCGGGTCCGCGGGCCGCTCCCCGACCCGCCGCACGCCCAGCCAGTACGCGGCCGCCGCCCGCACCTGGCTCGGCCCCGGCGGTCCGTGTGCCGGGGCGGAACCGAACGACGGCGGCTCGGCGGCGCAGGAGAAGCCGACCGCGCTCAGGGCGGCGCCGTGCACCGACTCCGCGAGATTGGCCAGAAATCCGTCCACCGTGCCCGAGGTGTCGGCCACCTGCTGGGCCAGCGGCTCCAGCCGGACGATCTCGTACGCGGGCGCGCCGCCCGCCGCGCCCAGCTCCTTGGGCGGGGTCAGGTCACCCGGCTCACCGGTGTCGACCAGGTAGGCGCGGATGCCGGTGCCGCGCAGCAGCAGCCGGGCCGCCTCGTACGCCCCCAGCTCCCGGCGGCGGGCCAGGTAGCGGGCCGGGGAGCAGTGCGGTTCGAGGCCCAGCAGGGGCGGGCACCAGCGGCGTACGGCAAATCCTGCGGGGCTGTCGAAGAGCGTCGTACGGGGCGCCGCCGCGCCCGGCAGCCGCGCCTCGAAGGCGCCGATGCCCAGGTCTCCGGGGAGCACCCCGTGGCAGTACGCGTCCACCAGGTGTCCCCGCGCCCCGGCCATCCGCCGCCCCTATGCCCTCTGCGTCCGTCACGACCCTGCCATGGTCCTAACGGTGCGGGGCGGCGTCAGGTGTTGGGCCTGCCGCCGATCTGGATTCCGGCCATCCGGTGCCACTCGTAGCGGCCGGTGCGCATGCGGGCGGCGATGTCGCCGCCCAGCTCGTCGTGGACCGTCACGTCCGCGGCGCGGACTGCCGCCCGGGCCTGCTCGTACGTCGGCGCGACCACGTCACCCCACTCGCCGTCCTGGCCGACCAGCACGACCCGCGCTCCGCGCCGGCCCAGGTACTCGACGCCGGCGTCGGCCCCACCGTGCTTCTTCGCGAACGCGTTCATCTGCCGGGCGAGCCGCCCGACCCGCCGCTCAACCTTCGTTTCTGCCATGGGGGCATGCTACCCGCGGGTAGCGTTCGGGGCAGCACCCCAGGGGCGCGGGGAACTGCGCGACAAGCCCCCACCAGGGCGGGGGTCGTCACCGTCCCGAGGGGGCTGTTCGGTTCGTGCCGGACCACCGGCCGCGAGCGAAGCGAGATGGGGGCACCCCCAGGCAGAGCCCTGGGGGAGGGCTGGTCGCGCCGTTCCCCGCGCCCCTGTGTGCTCGGCCCCGCCGCACAGGCGCGCGCCCACGCGGCGCCAGCCGCAGATCAGATACAGCCCCGCGCCCCTGATGGCTCGGCCCCGCCGAAAGGGCACCCGCTAATGGAGGAAGGGGTCGACGGCCACCGCGACGAACAGGAGGGTGGCGTAGGTGATCGACCAGTGGAAGAGGCGCATTTCCTTGAGCTTCGGGCCGGTCACACCGGCCTTGGCGCGGCCGTGGAGCGCGTGGGCCTCCTTGAGCCAGAAGGCGCCGAGGGCCACGGCCACGACCGGGTAGAACCAGGACGTCTCGCCGAGCGGCCACCACAGGGTGAGCGAGGTCAGGACCATCACCCAGCTGTAGAGGACGATCTGCCGGGCCACGACCTGGTTGCCGGCGACGACCGGCAGCATGGGGACGCCGACGCGCTCGTAGTCGTCCTTGACCTTCATCGACAGCGGCCAGTAGTGCGGCGGCGTCCAGAAGAAGAGGACCAGGAAGAGCACGAAGGGCGCCCAGGCCAGCTCGTTGCGGACCGCGGACCAGCCGATGAAGACCTGGAGGCAGCCGGCGACGCCGCCCCACACGATGTTCTGGGCGGTGCGGCGCTTGAGGCCGAGGGTGTAGACGAAGACGTAGTAGAGGATCGCGGTCAGCGACAGGCCCGCGGACAGCGGGTTGACCAGGAGCGCGAACCACACCGTGGAGACCACGGACAGCGTGATGCCGAAGACCAGGCCCTCGCGCGGCGAGACCAGCCCGGTGACCAGCGGCCGCTGCTCGGTGCGGTGCATCAGCGCGTCGATGTCCCGGTCGATGTACATGTTGAGCGCGTTGGCGCCCCCCGCCGACAGGTACCCGCCGACCACGGTGGCCAGGACCAGCCACAGGTCGGGGACCCCGCCGGCGGCCAGGAACATCACCGGAACCGTCGTGATGAGCAGCAGCTCGATGATCCGCGGTTTGGTCAGTGCCACGAACCCCATGACACGGGCCTGCAGCGGCCGATGACCTGAGCCCGTCCCGATGACCCCTGCGGGTCGGGATTCGACGGCCGTCACGAACACCCCAAGAGAGATGAGTCAAGCAGGCTGCCCAGCACCTTGCCGCCGGCTGCACCGAGCGACTGGGCCACGGTGCGGCCTGCGCGTACCACGCCACTCTAGACGCAGGGAATACCCCGTCTGCTTCCGGGGGTGGATCGTGTTGCCCGCCGGGCGTTCACCTGGACTTAACAGCATTCGAGAGGCGAATACGGACGTACAGGGGCAGGATCGAAAAGGTGCGCGCACACGACGGTAGGCTCAGCCGTGTCGGGTAGGCACCACGTCACCGGCGCGTTTCGACGTATTTGTTGAGAGGAGCCCTGACCCAGGGTGAGCATGCAGCCGACCACCGCAGACCTTGACTGGACAGATCTGGACCGCCGGGCCGTTGACACCGCCCGGGTCCTGGCCATGGACTCCGTGCAGAGGGTCGGCAACGGCCACCCCGGCACGGCGATGAGTCTCGCCCCCGCCGCATACCTGCTTTTCCAGAAGGTCATGCGGCACGACCCCGCGGACGCCGACTGGACCGGACGCGACCGCTTCGTGCTCTCGGCGGGCCACAGCAGCCTGACCCTCTACACGCAGCTCTACCTGGCCGGGTACGGCCTGGAGCTGGACGACCTCAAGAGCTTCCGCACCTGGGGCTCGCGCACCCCGGGGCACCCCGAGTACGGCCACACCACCGGCGTGGAGACCACCACGGGCCCGCTGGGCCAGGGTGTCGCCAACGCGGTGGGCATGGCGATGGCCGCCCGCTACGAGCGCGGCCTGTTCGACCCGGACGCGGCTCCCGGCACCTCGCCCTTCGACCACACCATCTGGGCGATCGCCGGCGACGGCTGCCTGCAGGAGGGCATCTCCGCGGAGGCGTCCTCGCTGGCCGGCCACCAGAAGCTGGGCAACCTGGTGCTGCTGTGGGACGACAACCACATCTCCATCGAGGGCGACACCGAGACGGCGGTGTCCGAGGACACCGTCAAGCGCTACGAGGCGTACGGCTGGCACGTGCAGCGCGTCGAGCCGCTGCCCAGCGGCGACCTGGACCCGCAGGCCCTCTACGCGGCGCTGCTCGCGGCCAAGGCGGAGACCGGCCGGCCGTCCTTCATCGCGGCCCGCTCGATCATCGCGTGGCCGGCCCCGAACGCGCAGAACACCGAGGCCGCGCACGGCTCGGCGCTGGGCGAGGACGAGGTGCGCGCCACCAAGGAGGTGCTGGGCTTCGACCCCGACCAGCACTTCGCGGTGTCCGACGAGGTCATCTCGCACACCCGGGCGGTCGGCGACCGCGGGCGCGAGGCCAAGTCGGCCTGGGAGAAGTCCTTCTCGGCCTGGCGCACCGCCAACCCCGAGCGGGCGGCGACCTTCGACCGGATCGCGGCGGCCGAGCTGCCGGCCGGCTGGGAGTCGCACCTGCCGTCCTTCGAGGCCGGCTCGTCGCTGGCGACCAGGGCCGCGTCCGGCAAGGTCCTTGAGGCGCTGGGCGCGGTCGTGCCCGAGCTGTGGGGCGGCTCCGCCGACCTGGCGGGCTCCAACAACACCACGATCGACAAGACCTCGTCGTTCCTGCCGGAGGGCAACCCGCTGCCGGGCGCCGACCCTTACGGCCGCACGGTCCACTTCGGCATCCGCGAGCACTCGATGGCCGCCGAGATGAACGGGATCACGCTGCACGGCAACACCCGTGTCTACGGCGGAACGTTCCTGGTCTTCTCCGACTACATGCGCAACGCGGTGCGGCTGTCGGCGCTGATGCACCTGCCGGTGACGTACGTGTGGACGCACGACTCGATCGGCCTGGGCGAGGACGGCCCGACGCACCAGCCGGTGGAGCACCTGGCGTCGCTGCGTGCCATCCCCGGGCTGAACGTGGTCCGCCCCGCGGACGCCAACGAGACGGTCGTGGCGTGGCAGGAGATCCACAAGCGCTGGACCAAGGAGTTCGGCAAGGGCGCACCGCACGGCCTGGCGCTGACCCGGCAGGGCGTGCCGACGTACGAGCGCAACGAGGACGCGGCCCGCGGCGGCTACGTGCTGCTGGAGGCCGAGGGCGGTCCCGCGCAGGTCGTCCTGATCGGCACCGGTTCCGAGGTGCAGCTGGCCGTGGGCGCCCGCGAGGAGCTGCAGGCCGCGGGCATCCCCACCCGGGTGGTCTCGATGCCGTGCGTGGAGTGGTTCGAGGAGCAGGACCAGGCGTACCGGGACGGCGTGCTGCCGCCCTCGGTGAAGGCCCGGGTCGCGGTCGAGGCCGGCATCGCGCTGACCTGGCACCGCTACGTGGGCGACGCGGGGCGCATCGTGAGCCTTGAGCACTTCGGTGCCTCGGCCGACGCGAAGGTGCTCTTCCGCGAGTTCGGGTTCACCGCGGAGGCGGTGGCCGCCGCGGCGCGGGAATCTCTCGCCGCCGCTGATCGCTGACGCAGGTACACGACACATCAGGAGATGCAACTCTCATGACAGACGCACTCAAGCGCCTCTCCGACGAAGGCGTCGCGATCTGGCTGGACGACATGTCCCGCAGGCGCATCACGACGGGCAACCTGGCCGAGCTGATCGACCAGCAGCACGTCGTCGGCGCCACCACCAACCCGTCGATCTTCCAGAAGGCGATCGTCGGTGACGCGCTGTACGACCCGCAGGTCGCCGACCTCGCCTCGCGCGGCCTGACCCCGGACGAGGCGGTCCGGATGATCACCACCGCCGACGTACGGGACGCGGCGGACATCTTCCGCCCGGTCTTCGACGCCACCGACGGCCAGGACGGCCGGGTCTCGATCGAGGTGGACCCGCGTCTTGCGCACAACACCCGGGCGACCATCGCCGAGGCCAAGCAGCTGGCCTGGCTGGTGGACCGGCCCAACACGCTGATCAAGATCCCGGCGACCAAGGCGGGCCTGCCGGCCATCGCCGACGTCACCGGCCGCGGCATCAGCGTCAACGTCACGCTGATCTTCTCGCTGGAGCGCTACCGCGAGGTCATGGACGCCTACCTGACGGGCCTGGAGAAGGCCAAGTCGGGCGGCCTCGACCTGTCGCAGATCCACTCGGTGGCGTCCTTCTTCGTGTCCCGGGTGGACACCGAGATCGACAAGCGCCTGGAGAAGATCGGCACCCCCGAGGCCAAGGCGCTCAAGGGCAAGGCGGCCGTCGCCAACGCGCGGCTGGCCTACCAGGCCTACGAGGAGGTCTTCTCCTCCGACCGCTGGCTGGCCCTGGAGAAGGCCGGCGCGAACAAGCAGCGCCCGCTGTGGGCCTCGACCGGCGTCAAGGACCCGGCCTACCCCTCGACGCTGTACGTCACCGAGCTGGTCGCGCCGAACACGGTGAACACGATGCCGGAGGCGACCCTGGAGGCCACCGCGGAGAACGGCAAGGTCACCGGCGACACCATCCGCGGCACCTACGAGCAGTCCCGCGCGGAGCTGGACGCCATCGAGGCGCTCGGTGTCTCGTACGACGACGTCGTCCAGCTGCTGGAGGACGAGGGCGTCGAGAAGTTCGAAGCGGCCTGGAACGAACTCCTGGACTCCACGAAGGCAGAACTCGAACGGCTCGCTCCTTCGGAGGCCTGAGGTGAGCACAGAAACACCCGACCGCAGCGGGAATCCGCTGCGGGACCCGCTGGACCGCCGGCTGCCGCGGATCGCCGGCCCCTCGGGGCTGATCATCTTCGGTGTGACGGGCGACCTGTCGCGCAAGAAGCTGATGCCGGCGGTGTACGACCTGGCCAACCGCGGGCTGCTGCCGCCGGGCTTCGCCCTGGTCGGCTTCGCCCGCAGGCAGTGGGAGAACGAGGACTTCGCGCAGGAGGTGCACGACGCCGTCAAGGAGCACGCGCGCACCCCGTTCCGCGAGGAGGTGTGGCAGCAGCTCGCCGAGGGCTGCCGCTTCGTGCAGGGCGACTTCGACGACGACACGGCCTTCGAGACGCTGAAGTCGACGATCGAGGAGCTGGACAAGGCCCGCGGCACCGGCGGCAACTTCGCCTTCTACCTGTCGGTGCCGCCGAAGTTCTTCCCGAACGTGGTCCAGCAGCTCAAGAAGCACGGCCTGTCGCAGGGCACCGGCGAGTCGTGGCGGCGTGCCGTCATCGAGAAGCCGTTCGGCCACGACCTGGCCAGCGCGCAGGACCTCAACCGGATCGTGCACGACGTCTTCCCGCCCAACGAGGTCTTCAGGATCGACCACTACCTGGGCAAGGAGACGGTCCAGAACATCCTGGCGCTGCGCTTCGCCAACACGATGTACGAGCCGATCTGGAACCGCTCCTACGTCGACCACGTGCAGATCACGATGGCCGAGGACATCGGCATCGGCGGCCGGGCCGGCTACTACGACGGCATCGGCGCGGCCCGCGACGTCATCCAGAACCACCTGCTCCAGCTGCTGGCGCTGACGGCGATGGAGGAGCCCGGCTCCTTCCACCCCAAGGCGCTGACCGCGGAGAAGCTCAAGGTGCTGGGTGCGGTGCAGCTGCCCGACGACCTCGGCAAGCACACCGTGCGCGGGCAGTACGCGCACGCCTGGCAGGGCGGCGAGGAGGTGCTCGGCTACCTGGAGGAGGAGGGCATCGACCCCAAGTCCAAGACCGACACCTACGCGGCGATCAAGCTGGAGATCAACAACCGCCGCTGGGCCGGGGTGCCGTTCTACCTGCGCACCGGCAAGCGGCTCGGCCGCCGGGTCACCGAGATCGCGGTGATCTTCAAGCGGGCGCCGTACCTGCCCTTCGAGTCCGGGGCGACCGAGGAGCTCGGGCAGAACGCCCTGGTCATCCGGATCCAGCCGGACGAGGGCGTCACCGTGCGGTTCGGCTCCAAGGTGCCGGGCACCTCCACCGAGGTGCGGGACGTGACGATGGACTTCGCCTACGGGGAGTCCTTCACCGAGTCCAGCCCCGAGGCGTACGAGCGGCTCATCCTCGACGTGCTGCTCGGCGACGCGAACCTCTTCCCGCGGCATCAGGAGGTCGAGCTGTCCTGGACCATCCTCGACCCGATCGAGGCCTACTGGGACAAGCACGGCAAGCCCGCCCAGTACGCGTCCGGCACCTGGGGACCGGCCGAGGCGGACGAGATGCTCGCACGAGACGGCAGGAGCTGGCGCCGGCCATGAAGATCGACCTCACGGACACCACGTCCGCACGCATCAACACCGGGCTGATCGACGCCCGGCGGGCCATCGGCACCCCCGCGGTCGGGATGGTGCTGACCCTGGTCATCGTCACCGACGAGGGCAGCGCCTACGACGCCCTCAAGGCGGCGCACGAGGCATCGCGTGAGCACCCCTCGCGGATCCTCGCCGTCATCAAGCGGCCCGGCCGCTCCCCCAGGGAGCGGGCCGGCGCCCGGCTGGACGCCGAGGTCGTGGTGGGCGACGAGGCGGGCACCGGCGAGACCGTGGTGCTGCGCATGCACGGCGAGCTGGCCAACCACGCCGAGTCCGTCGTGCTGCCGCTGCTGCTGCCGGACGCCCCCGTGGTGTGCTGGTGGCCCGACCAGGCACCGGAGAAGGCCGGCACCGACCCGCTGGGCCGGCTCGCCCAGCGGCGCATCACGGACGCGTCGTCGGCCGAGGACCCGGTCGGCTCGCTCGTGGTGCGCGCCGAGGGCTACACCCCCGGTGACACCGACCTGGCCTGGACGCGGCTGACCCCGTGGCGCTCCATGCTGGCGGCGGCCCTGGACCAGAAGCACTCCGCGATCACTTCGGCGGCCGTCGAGGGCGAGGCGTACAACGCGAGCACCGAGCTGCTCGCGCTGTGGCTCGCCGACCGGCTGGGCGTCGAGGTGGAGCGCAAGGTCTCCGACGGCCCCGGCATCACCGCGGTGCGGCTGTTCACCGGCGACGGCGACATCTGCCTGGACCGCTCCGACGGCCGGCTCGCCGAGCTGTCGGTGCCCGGGCAGCCGGACCGGCACGTGGCGCTCAAGCGGCGGGAGACCGCCGAGCTGATCGCCGAGGAGCTGCGCAGGCTCGACCCCGACGACATATACCGCGCCACGGTGAAGTTCGGGGTCAAGCACCTGGTGAGCACCGCCAGGAGCGGCAAGGGCACCGACGGCGGCGGCCCGACCGCCGCGGCCCGCGCCACCCCGCCGGCCGCGAAGAAGGCGGCCTCCGGCGGCAAGGCGGCGACGTCGAAGTGAGCACCCCCCAGGTGGTCGTCCACCGGGACAAGGAGCTGATGGCGCGCGCCGCTGCGGCCCGGCTGATCACGAGGATCGTGGACGCCCAGGCCTCCAGGGGCGCCGCCTCGGTGGTGCTCACCGGCGGGCGCAACGGCAACGCGCTGCTGGCCGCGCTCGCCGAGTCCCCCGCGCGCGACGCGGTGGACTGGGCGCGGCTGGACGTGTGGTGGGGCGACGAGCGGTTCCTGCCGGACGGCGACCCCGAGCGCAATGTCACGCAGGCCGCCACGCTGCTGGACGCCGTCCCGCTGGACCCGGCCAGGGTCCACCCGATGGCGGCGTCCGACGGCCCCTACGGCTCCGACGTGGAGGCGGCGGCCGAGGCCTACGCGGCGGAGCTGGCAGCCGCCGCGGGGCCGGGCGACCACGGCCGGGTGCCGGCCTTCGACGTGCTGATGCTGGGCGTCGGACCCGACACCCATGTCGCCTCGCTCTTCCCCGAGCATCCCGCGGTGCGCGAGCGGACCCGTACGGTGGTCGGCGTCCACGGCTCCCCGAAGCCGCCGCCGACCAGGATCTCGCTGACCCTGCCGGCGATCTGCGCGGCCCACGAGGTGTGGCTGCTGGCCGCGGGCGAGGACAAGGCCGGGGCGGTCGCCCTGGCCCTGTCGGCCCCCGGCGAGCTCCAGGCCCCGGCCTCGGGGGCGCGGGGACTGTCCCGCACCCTGTGGCTGCTGGACCGTTCCGCAGCCACCAAGCTCCCGCGGGACCTGTACCCGCCCGCGTCCTCGTAGCCTGCGGCTGCCGCCGCGGGGCACGCGTTTTTGAGGGGCGCGGGGAACTGCGCGCTCAGCCCCCCACCGGCCGGTGGGGGGCTGAGCGCGCAGTTCCCCGCGCCCCCTGACTTGCCGCCCTACGCAGTAGGTCAGCGGCCGCGCAGGGCGCGGTATTTGGCCACCAGGTTGGTGGTGCTGGCGTCCAGGCCCGGGACGTCGGCGCCCTCGGTCAGGGCGGGCTCGACCCGCTTGGCCAGGACCTTGCCGAGTTCGACGCCCCACTGGTCGAAGGAGTCGATGTTCCAGATCGCGCCCTGCACGAAGACCTTGTGCTCGTAGAGCGCGATCAGCTGGCCGAGGACCGACGGCGTCAGCTCACCGGCCAGGATCGTCGTCGTGGGGTGGTTGCCGCGGAAGGTCTTGTGCGGGACCAGCTCCTCGGCGACGCCCTCGGCCCTGACCTCGTCGGGGGTCTTGCCGAAGGCCAGCGCCTGGGTCTGCGCGAAGAAGTTGGCCATCAGCAGGTCGTGCTGCCCGGCCAGCGCGCCGAGTTCGGCGACCGGGCGGGCGAAGCCGATGAAGTCCGCGGGGATGAGCTTGGTGCCCTGGTGCAGCAGCTGGTAGTACGCGTGCTGCCCGTTGGTGCCCGGTGTGCCCCACACGACGGGACCGGTCTGCCAGTTCACCGGGTTGCCGTCGCGGTCGACGGACTTGCCGTTGGACTCCATGTCCAGCTGCTGCAGATACGCGGTGAACTTGCTCAGGTAGTGGCTGTAGGGCAGCACCGCGTGCGACTGGGCGTCGTGGAAGCCGCCGTACCAGACGCCGAGCAGGCCCAGCAGCAGCGGCGCGTTCTGCTCCGCGGGGGCGGTCCTGAAGTGCTCGTCGACCAGGTGGAAGCCGGCCAGCATCTCCCGGAAGGCGTCCGGGCCGATCGCCAGCATCAGCGACAGGCCGATGGCCGAGTCGTACGAGTAGCGGCCGCCGACCCAGTCCCAGAACTCGAACATGTTCGTGGGGTCGATGCCGAAGTCGGTGACCTTCTCGGCGTTGGTGGACAGCGCCACGAAGTGCTTGGCCACCGCGTCCTCGCCCGCGCCCAGCTGCCCGAGCAGCCACTGCCGGGCGGAGGTGGCGTTGGTGATGGTCTCGATGGTGGTGAAGGTCTTGGACGCGACGATGAAGAGCGTCTCGGCGGCGTCCAGGTCGCGTACCGCCTCGTGCAGGTCGGCGCCGTCCACGTTGGACACGAACCGCACGGTCATGTCGCGGTCGGTGTAGGCGCGCAGCACCTCGTAGGCCATCGCCGGGCCGAGGTCGGAGCCGCCGATGCCGATGTTGACGACGTTCCTGATCCGCTTGCCGGTGTGGCCGGTCCACTCGCCGGAGCGGATGCGGTCGGCGAAGACCCCCATCTTGGTGAGCACCGCGTGCACACCGGGCACCACGTTGTGGCCGTCGACCTCGATCGTGGCGGACTGCGGGGCGCGCAGCGCGGTGTGCAGCACCGCGCGGTCCTCGGTGGTGTTGATCCGCTCACCGCGGAACATCGCGTCCCGCAGCTCGAACACCCCGGTCGCCGCGGCCAGTTCGCGCAGCAGCCGCAGCGTCTCGTCGGTCACCAGGTGCTTGGAGTAGTCCAGGTGGAGGTCCCCGACCTGCAGGGTGTAGCGGTCGGCCCGGCCCGGGTCGGCGTCGAACAGCTCCCGCAGGTGAGTGCCCGCCGTTTCCTCACGGTGCTTGCCGAGCGCATGCCATTCGGGGCGCTGGTCAAGACGGTTCTGGCCCTGAGCGTTGGTTACGGACATCAGTCCACTTCTCCTCGTCCTCGCTGCAGGATCAACGCTAGTTGATGATGCTGC
The DNA here is from genome assembly GCF_016916835.1 of Actinacidiphila bryophytorum. Classification (GTDB taxonomy): domain Bacteria; phylum Actinomycetota; class Actinomycetes; order Streptomycetales; family Streptomycetaceae; genus Actinacidiphila; species Actinacidiphila bryophytorum. The sequence continues at coordinate 150,128 of NZ_JAFFIX010000005.1, forward strand.
GGAACGAGGCTCCGGCACCCGGGAGGAGCGGACCCGGCGGTGTACCCGGCGGTGTCCGCCGCCGCACTGCGTCAGATCGGGTCGGATCCGCCGACCGGATCCCGCCGGTCAGATCTCGCCGCGCAGCTTCGCCAGCGCCTCGGCGAGGATCGCCTCGCCGTCGGCGGCAGAGCGCCGCTCGCGCACGTAGGCGAGGTGGGTCTTGTAGGGCTCGGTCCGCGGCGGCGCCGGCGGGTTCTCCTCGTCCTGGCCCGCCGGGAAGCCGCAGCGCGGGCAGTCCCAGGTCTCCGGGATCTGCGCGTCGCTGGCGAAGCTCGGCTGGGTCTCGTGCCCGTTGGAGCACCAGAAGGAGATGCGGAGGCGCGGCGCGGACTCGCCGCGCTCGGCCTCTCCCATCGGCCCCGCTCCGACCCGACTTCCACGGATCGCGTTGCCACTTGCCACGGTCGTAACTCCCTGCGTGATGGTGCTGCGAGATCGCCCAGTTTACGGGGACCTTACGTGCCGTCCAGTGGCAGGCGCACGACCCGCCCCCCGAAGACGTCTTCCCATAGTAAGCCGCGGTGGCGACGAGGCGTCAGTTCACCGTGGATGCGCGGGAGTCGGACGCGAAGCCGGCGCGGGCCTCAGTTCTGGTACTTCATCACCAGGCCGAGTACGACAATGCACGTGAACCACAGCAGACCGACCACAACGGTGATCCGGTCGAGGTTGCGCTCGGCCACCGAGGAACCGCCGACGGAGGACTGCATGCCACCGCCGAACATGTCCGACAGGCCGCCGCCCTTCCCCTTGTGCATCAGGACCAGCAGCAGGAGCAGCAGGCTGAAGATGATGAGGGCGATGGAGAACCCGATGACCACGGCTGGACCAACTCTCTCGACTACATGACAACGGCACGGGGCCGGACGGTGCTGCTGCACGGTCCGGCCCCGCCAGAGTACTTCACAGCGCTCCGGACATCACTGGTCCCGAAAGCGGACGATCTTCACAAACTCGTCCGAGTCCAGTGCGGCACCGCCCACCAGTGCCCCGTCCACGTCGGGCTGGGCCATGATCGCGGCGACATTGCCCGCCTTGACCGAGCCGCCGTACTGGATGCGGACGCCGTCGGCGGTCTCCTGGTCGTACAGCTCGGCCAGCCTGGCCCTGATCGCCCCGCAGACCTCCTGCGCGTCCTCGGGGGTGGCGACCTCGCCGGTGCCGATCGCCCAGACCGGCTCGTAGGCGATGACGACGGTGGCCGCCTGGGCCACCGGGATGTCCTTGAGCGCCCCGTCCAGCTGCGCCAGGGTGTGCGGGACCTGCTGCCCGGCCTTGCGGACGTCCAGGCCCTCGCCGACGCACACGATGGGGGTCAGGCCGTTGCGGAAGGCCGCCTTGACCTTGGAGTTCACGACCTCCTCGTCCTCACCGTGGTACTGCCGTCGCTCGGAGTGACCGATGGCCACGTAGCTGCACTTGAACTTGGCCAGCATCGGACCGGAGATCTCTCCGGTGTAGGCGCCCGAGTCGTGCGCCGAGATGTCCTGGGCGCCGTACTTGATCCGCAGCTTGTCGCCGTCGACCAGGGTCTGCACCGAGCGCAGGTCGGTGAAGGGCACCAGGACGGCGACCTCGACGGCCGCGAAGTCCTTGTCGTTGAGCCCGAAGGCGAGCTTCTGGACGTGCGCGATGGCCTCGAGGTGGTTGAGGTTCATCTTCCAGTTGCCCGCCATGAGCGGGGTGCGGCTCTGCTCAGTCATGTCGGATCAGCCCTCCAGGTTTTTGTTCGGACTTCCTGCTCGCTCCTTCCGCGGACGACCTCGTTCCTCGGTCGGCCACTCCAGGAGCTCGGGCGTCAGCCCTCAAGTGCGGCAAGACCCGGCAGGGTCTTGCCTTCGAGGTATTCCAGGCTCGCGCCGCCGCCGGTGGAAATATGGCCGAAAGCGTTCTCGTCGAAGCCCAGGATGCGGACGGCCGCGGCCGAGTCGCCGCCGCCGACGACCGTGAAGGCCGGGGAGTCGATCAGCGCCTGGGCGACCGCACGGGTGCCGTCGGCGTAGTCCGGGTGCTCGAAGACGCCCATCGGGCCGTTCCAGAAGACCGTGGCGGCGTCGGCGAGCTTCGCGGCGAAGAGCTTGCGGGACTCCGGGCCGATGTCCAGACCGATCAGGTCCCCGGGGATCGCGTCCACGGCCGCGGTGACCGGCGAGGACGGCGCCAGCGTCTTGAGGTCGGGGAACCCGGTGGCACCGACCACGTCGACCGGCAGCACGAACTCCACGCCCCTGGCCTCGGCCCGCGCCAGGTACTCGCGCACCACGGGCAGCTGGTCCTCCTGCAGCAGGCTCTTGCCGACCTCGTGGCCCTGGGCCTTGAGGAAGGTGAAGACCATGCCGCCGCCGACCAGGATGCGGTCGGCCTTCTCCAGCAGGTGGTCGATCACCCCGAGCTTGTCCGACACCTTGGAGCCGCCAAGGACGACCGCGTACGGCCGTGTGACGTCCTCGGTGAGCTTCCTGAGCACCCCGACCTCGGTGGCGATCAGACCGCCCGCGGCGTGCGGCAGCCGGGCGGGGAGGTCGTAGACCGACGCGTGCTTGCGGTGCACCGCACCGAAGCCGTCGCCGACGTAGGTGTCGGCGAGCGCCGCCAGCTCGTCGGCGAAGGCGCCGCGCTCGGCGTCGTCCTTGGCGGTCTCGCCGGCGTTGAAGCGCAGGTTCTCCAGCAGCGCGACCTGGCCGTCCGCCAGGCCCGCCACGGTGGCGCGGGCGCTGTCACCGACGGTGTCGGCGGCGAACGCCACGTCTTTGCCCAGCAGCTCGCCCAGCCGCGCCGCCACCGGCGCCAGCGAGAACTGCGGGTCGGGCTCGCCCTTGGGGCGGCCCAGGTGCGAGGCGACGATCACCTTGGCGCCGGCCTCGGCGAGCCTGGTGATCGTCGGTACGGCGGCCCTGATCCGGCCGTCGTCGGTGATGGTCGCTCCCGCGAGCGGCACGTTCAGGTCGGCGCGGACGAACACCCGCTTGCCCGCCACCTGCCCCTGGCCGATGAGGTCGTCGATCGTCTTCATCTTCTGCGGTTTCTCCGTCTGATACGAGTGGGCTGGCACGGAGACAGGGTCCGGCCCGGCGCTCCGTCGCGCCCGGTCGGACCCTGTCCCTCACATCGCTGTGCGTGTCGGCTGCTGGCCGGCCTGCCGGTTACCCGGTCAGAGCTGGTTGCCGACGAAGACCGTGAGGTCCACCAGGCGGTTGGAGTAGCCCCACTCGTTGTCGTACCAGCCGATGACCTTGACCGTCTTGCCCTGCGCCATGGTCAGGGACGAGTCGAAGGTGCAGGACGCCGGCCAGTTGACGATGTCCGAGGACACGATCGGGTCCTCGGTGTACTCCAGGATGCCCTTGAGCTGGCCCTGCGCGGCCTTCAGGAACGCGGCGTTCACCTCGTCCTTGGTGACCTCGCGCTCCAGGTCGACCACCAGGTCGGTGACCGAGCCGGTCGGGACGGGCACGCGCATCGCGATGCCGTCCAGCTTGCCCTTGAGCTGCGGGATGACCAGCGCGGTGGCCTTGGCGGCGCCCGTGGTGGTCGGGATGATGTTCTCCGCGGCGGCGCGGGCGCGGCGCAGGTCCTTGTGCGGGAAGTCCAGGATCCGCTGGTCGTTGGTGTACGCGTGGACCGTGGTCATCAGGCCCTTGACGATGCCGAAGTTCTCCAGCAGCACCTTCGCCATCGGCGCCACACAGTTCGTGGTGCACGAGGCGTTCGAGATGATGTTGTGGTTCGCGGCGTCGTACTCGTCCTGGTTGACGCCCATGACGATGGTGATGTCCTCGTCGGTGGCGGGCGCCGAGATGATGACCTTCTTGGCACCGCCCGCGAGGTGCTTGCCCGCGTCAGCGGCCTTGGTGAAGATGCCGGTCGACTCGACGACGATGTCGACGCCCAGCTCACCCCACGCGATGGCGGACGGGTCGCGCTCGGCAAGGACCTTGATGGTCTTGCCGTCGACCGTGATGGAGTCTGCGGTGTGGGTCACCTCGGCCTTGAGGCGACCGAGGATGGTGTCGTACTTCAGCAGGTGCGCCGTGGTCGCGGTGTCACCCAGGTCGTTGACAGCCACGATCTCGATGTCCGCGCCCTGCTCCAGGGCGGCGCGGAAGAAGTTACGACCGATGCGGCCAAAGCCGTTGATGCCTACCCGGATCGTCACGAACCGATCTCCTCGCTCAGTCGCCGGATTCCACTCCGGCTGCGAAATATGGGATGTCCCCGACCACCCCCGACCCTACCTCGCCCCTGTCCCCCGGGTGACATCACCCGACCCCCTCCGGACACGTCCCCGCCCGCTCCCACGGGGGGGGCGCCCCGAAGGGGCGCGGGGAACTGCGCGCCCAGCCTCCCCCAGCGCTTCGCCTGGGGGTGCCCCCACTCGCTTCGCTCGCCGGCCGGTGGTCCGGCACGGACCGAACAGCCCCTTTCGGACGGTGACGACCCGCGCCCCCGGTGGGGGCTGGTGGCGCAGTTCCCCGCGCCCCTTCGGGGGCACCCGGGAGCACCCGGGACGCGCCGGAGAGAGTGGCTGAGCTATCAGCCGACCATCTCATCGGTGAGGCTGGCCTCGGTGCCGGGAAGGCCGAGGTCGGAGGCCCGCTTGTCGGCCATCGCGAGAAGGCGCCTGATCCTTCCCGCGACGGCGTCCTTGGTCAGCGGGGGCTCGGCGAGCGAGCCCAGCTCCTCGAGAGAGGCCTGCTTGTGGTCCATGCGCAGCCGCCCGGCCGCGGCAAGGTGCTCGGGGACCTCCTCGCCGAGGATCTCCAGCGCCCGCTGGACCCGGGCGCCGGCCGCGACGGCGGCCCTGGCCGACCGCCGAAGGTTGGCGTCGTCGAAGTTGGCGAGCCGGTTGGCGGTGGCGCGGACCTCGCGCCGCATCCGGCGCTCCTCCCAGGCCAGCACCGAGTCGTGCGCGCCGAGCCGCGTGAGCAGCGCGCCGATGGCGTCGCCGTCGCGTACGACGACGCGGTCGACGTTGCGCACCTCGCGGGCCTTGGCCGGGATCTGCAGCCGGCGGGCGGCGCCGACCAGGGCGAGGGCGGCCTCGGGTCCTGGGCAGGTCACCTCCAGCGAGGAGGACCTGCCGGGCTCGGTCAGCGAACCGTGCGCGAGGAAGGCGCCGCGCCAGGCGGCCTCGGCGTCGCAGGTGGCGCCGGAGACGACCTGCGGGGGCAGCCCGCGGATGGGGCGGCCGCGGCCGTCGACCAGGCCGGTCTGCCGGGCCAGCTGGTCACCGCCGGCGACCACCCGGACCACGTACCGGCTGCCGCGGCGCAGCCCGCCCGGCGCCATCACGACCAGGTCGGAGGAGTGGCCGAAAATCTCCAGGATGTCCTTGCGGAGCCGCCGCGCGGCGATCCCGGTGTCCAGCTCCGCCTCGATGACGATCCGGCCGCTCACCAGGTGCAGGCCGCCGGCGAAGCGGAGGATCGACGAGACCTCCGCCTTGCGGCAGCAGGTCCGGGTGACGGGGAGCCGGGAGATCTCGTCCTTCACCGCTGCCGTCATCGCCATGGGCCGATCCTTCCACGCATACGAAAAATCCGGTCATACGCGGCGGCCAACAGCTCCGGGTCGTGCCGCGGCCCGTCGGGGGCGGCGACCGGGGCCAGCTCGACCGTGCCGCCCAACCGCAGTGCGGCCTCTTCGAGGCTGTCACGGTCCGGGACGGCGGCCTCGTCGGCGAGAACCACGTCGATGGTGAGTTTAGGGGCGTGTCGCCCCAAAACCTCCAAGTGACGCTGCGGAGAAAATCCGGCGGTTTCGCCGGGTTGCGGCGCCAGATTCAAGGTGAGGACCCGGCGCGCCCTGGTCGTCATCAGGGCGTCGGCCAGTTCCGGCACCAGCAGGTGCGGGATCACCGAGGAGAACCAGGAGCCCGGTCCGAGCACCACCCAGTCGGCATCCAGGACCGCCTGGACGGCCTCAGGCACCGCCGGCGGGTCGGCGGGCTCCACCTTGACCTCCTGCACCTCACCGGGGGTGAGGGCGACGGTGGCCTGGCCGCGCACCGTCGAGACCGCGTCCGGCTCCGCCGGGTCGTGGCCGCGCACCACCGCGTGCAGGTCGAGCGGCACCGCGGACATCGGCAGCACCCTGCCGTGCGCGCCGAGCAGCCGGCCGACCCACTCCAGGGCGGCGACCTCGTCGTTGAGCTGCTCCCACAGGGCGACGATCAGCAGGTTGCCGACCGCGTGGCCGTGCAGGTCGCCGCCGCTGACGAAGCGGTGCTGCACGACCTGCGACCAGGTCTTCCCCCATTCGTCGTCGCCGCACAGCGCGGCCAGCGCCTTGCGCAGGTCGCCCGGCGGCAGCACCCCCATCTCGCTGCGCAGCCGCCCGCTGGAACCGCCGTCGTCGGCGACGGTGACCACGGCGGTGAGGTCACCGGTGATCCGTCGCAGCGCCGCCAGCGAGGCGGCAAGGCCGTGGCCGCCGCCCAGGGCGACGACCTTCGGCGGCACGCCGCGGCCGCGGCCCGTACCCGTACGGCCAAGGCGGCGCTGTCGCCGACCCGTCATGATCACTCGCGCCCCATGTCCCGGTGCACCGTCACCGTCTCCACTCCGTCCGCCGCCAGCCGTGCGGCCAGCCTTTCCGACATCGCCACGCTGCGGTGCTTCCCACCCGTGCAGCCGACGGCGATGGTCACATACCGCTTGCCCTCGCGCCGGTAGCCGGCGGCGATGATGTGCAGCAGCTCGGCGTACCGGTCAAGGAACTCCTTGGCGCCGGGCTGGTTGAACACATACGTGGCCACCTCGTCGTTGAGCCCGGTGAAGGGGCGCAGCTCGGGAACCCAGTGCGGGTTCGGCAGGAAGCGGCAGTCCACGACCAGGTCGGCGTCGACGGGCAGCCCGTACTTGAATCCGAACGACATCACGGTGGCCCGGAGTTCCTGCTCCTCCTCACCGGCGAACTGCGCGTCGAGCTTGGCGCGCAGTTCGTGCACGTTCAGGCTGGAGGTGTCGACCACCAGGTCGGCGTCGCCGCGCAGCTCGCGCAGCAGGTCGCGCTCGGCCACGATGCCGTCCACGATGCGGCCCTGGCCCTGCAGCGGGTGCGGGCGGCGCACCGACTCGAAGCGGCGCACCAGCGCGTCGTCGGAGGCCTCCAGGAAGATCACCCGGCGTTTGACGTGCTTGGCCTCCAGGTCGGCCAGCGACTCCCTGAGGTTGTCGAAGAACTGCCGGCCGCGCACGTCCACGACGACCGCGATCCGCGCCACGTTGCCCTGGGAGCGGGCGCCGAGGTCCACCATGGTCGGGATGAGGGCCGGCGGCATGTTGTCGACCACGAACCAGCCCAGGTCCTCCAGGCACTTGGCCGCGGTGCTGCGGCCGGCTCCCGACATGCCGGAGATGATCACCAGTTCGGGAATGGCCTGCGCTTCGCCCGCTCCGCTGCTGGTCATATGCGTGATGTCCTGTTCGTCCTGCTCGCTCATGTGCTCTTCCCCCGATGTTGTCGGCCGGATTCCGCCGGCGGTGCGGTCCTGCGGTCGTCGTCTTCGATGATCTCGCCGGTTGCGGTGTTCACCGCGGGTGCGGCCGGGGCCGCGGACGCCAGGGCCGCGGCGACCGTCTCCGCCGTGCGGCGGCCGATCCCCTGGACCTCGCAGATCTCCTCGACGGTCGCCGCGCGCAGCCGCTTGAGCGAGCCGAAGTGCTTCAGGAGTGCCTGCTTGCGGGTCTCGCCCAGGCCCGGCACCGCGTCCAGGGCGCCGGCCTTCATGGACTTGGAGCGTTTGCTGCGCTGGTAGCCGATGGCGAAGCGGTGCGCCTCGTCGCGGACCCGCTGCAGCAGGTAGAGGCCCTCGCTGCTGCGCGGCAGGATCACCGGGTCGTCGTCGCCCGGCACCCAGACCTCTTCGAGCCGCTTGGCCAGGCCGCACACGAAGACGTCGGCTATGCCCAGCTCGTCCAGCGCCCGCCGGGCCGCGGCGACCTGCGGCTGCCCGCCGTCGACGACCACCAGCTGCGGCGGGTAGGCGAACTTGCGCGGCCGGCCGGTGTCGGGGTCGATGGGGCCGCCCACGGGTTCGTCCGCGGCGACCTCACCGGTCTGCGGCTGCTGGGGCTGGTCGGGCTCCCACTCGCCGGTCTTCTGCTTCTCCAGCAGGTAGCGGCGGAAGCGCCGGGAGATGACCTCGTGCATGGAGCGCACGTCGTCCTGCCCGGCGAACGACTTGATCTGGAAGCGGCGGTACTCGCTCTTGCGGGCCAGGCCGTCCTCGAAGACCACCATCGAGGCGACGACGTCGTCGCCCTGCAGGTGGCTGATGTCGTAGCACTCGATCCGCAGCGGCGCGGTGTCCAGGTCGAGGGCCGCGGCGATCTCCTCCAGCGCCCGCGAGCGGGTGGTCAGGTCGGAGGCGCGGCGGGTCTTGTGCAGGGCCAGCGCCTGCTGCGCGTTGCGCTGCACGGTGGCCATCAGGTCCTTCTTGTCGCCGCGCTGCGGCACCCGCAGGCTCACCTGGGAGCCGCGCCGGTCCGACAGCCACTGGGCGACCGGTTCTGCGGGCCGGGGCAGCGCCGGGACCAGGACCTCCTTGGGCACTCCGCCGCTGCCGCCGGACTGCTCGGCGTCGCCGGTCTCGTCGCCGTAGAGCTGCTGCAGGGCGTGCTCGACCAGGTCGGCGGTGTCGACCGCCTCGACCTTGTCGGTGACCCAGCCGCGCTGGCCGCGGACCCGGCCGCCGCGGACGTGGAAGATCTGCACGGCCGCTTCGAGTTCGTCCTCGGCGACCGCGATCAGGTCGGCGTCGGTGGCGTCGGCGAGCACCACCGCGTTCTTCTCCATGGCGCGGCGCAGTGCCTCCAGGTCGTCGCGCAGCCGGGCCGCCTGCTCGTACTCCATCGCGGAGGCGGCGTCCTTCATGCGCTGCTCCAGCCGGCGCAGATACGTGCCGGTGTGGCCGGCCATGAAGTCGCAGAACTCCTCGGCCAGTTCGCGGTGGTCGGGCTCGCTGATCCGGCCGACGCAGGGCGCCGAGCACTTGCCGATGTAGCCGAGCAGGCAGGGCCGGCCGATCTGGGCGGAGCGCTTGAAGACCCCGGCGGAGCAGGTGCGGACCGGGAAGACCCGCAGCAGCAGGTCGACGGTCTCGCGGATCGCCCACGCGTGCGCGTACGGCCCGAAGTAGCGCACGCCCTTGCGCTTGGGGCCGCGCATGACCTGGACGCGCGGGAATTCCTCGTTCATGGTGACCGCGAGGGACGGATAGCTCTTGTCGTCGCGGTACTTGACGTTGAACCGCGGGTCGAACTCCTTGATCCAGGAGTACTCCAGCTGCAGCGCCTCGACCTCGGTGGAGACGACCGTCCACTCCACGGCGGCGGCCGTCGTCACCATCGTGGCGGTGCGCTGGTGGAGGTTGGTGATGTCCTGGAAGTACGAGGACAGCCGCTGGCGCAGGCTCTTCGCCTTGCCGACGTAGATCACCCGGCCGTGCTCGTCCCGGAATTTGTAGACCCCGGGAGAGTCGGGGATCTGGCCCGGCTTCGGTCGGTAGCTGCTGGGGTCTGCCATGTTTCCCACCCTACTGGCGGGATGCGACAAACCGGGGTCAGGCTCGGGGTCCCCGAACCCCGCATTCCGGGGTGCGGGGACCGGCCGGCCCGCCGGTCAGCTCGCAGGTCCCGCGGTGATCCTGCCGCCCGCGACCGTGACGGACACGGCGGGCAGCGCCTTGGTCGCCGGCCCCTGGACGACGGCTCCGGTCTCGGCGTCGAACTGGCTGCCGTGGCAGGGGCAGGAGACGGTCGTGCCGTCCACCGAGTCGACCACACAGCCCTGGTGGGTGCACACCGCGCTGAAGGCCTTGAACGTGCCCTGCTGCGGCTGCGACACCACGACCTTGTCGTTGCGGTACAGCTTGGCGCCGCCGACCGGCACCTCGCTCGCCGCGCCCAGCTCGACGGCCTTGTCGGGGCCGGCGGCCGAGCCGTTCTTGCCGCCGCAGGCGGTCAGCCCGACGCCGGCCGCCCCCGCCAGTGCCACGCCCCGCAGGACGGTCCGGCGGCAGGCGGGCATCTCGCTGGTCATAGGTGCTCCAGGTGGTACGGGTTCCGCACGGTGCCGTGCGACCCGTACCTTACGTGCCCTGGCTGTGCCTATGCCTTGGCGGCCTTCTTCCGGGGCACTGCCGCCTTCTTGGCCGCGCCCGCGGTCTTGGCGGCCGGTTTGGCCGCCGCGCGCTTGCGGGGCGCGGGCACCGCCGCGTCGCTGATCCGCTCGGCGCCCAGGACGTCGCGCAGGAACTTGCCGGTGTGGCTGGCCGGGATGCCCGCGATCTGCTCGGGGGTGCCCTCGGCGACGACCAGGCCGCCTCCGCTGCCGCCCTCGGGGCCCATGTCGACGACCCAGTCGGCGGTCTTGATGACGTCGAGGTTGTGCTCGATGACGATCACCGAGTTGCCCTTGTCGACCAGTCCCGACAGCACCTTGATGAGCTTGCTGATGTCCTCGAAGTGCAGACCCGTGGTGGGCTCGTCCAGCACGTAGACGGTCCGGCCGGTGGAGCGCTTCTGAAGCTCCGAGGCCAGCTTGACGCGCTGCGCCTCGCCGCCGGACAGCGTCGGCGCGGACTGCCCGAGCCGTACGTAGCCCAGGCCGACCTCGTGCAGGGTGCGCAGGTGCCGGGCGATGGTGGGCACCGCCTCGAAGAAGTCCAGCGCCTCCTCGATGGGCATGTCCAGCACCTCGGCGATGGACTTGCCCTTGTAGTGCACCTCCAGTGTCTCCCGGTTGTAGCGGGCGCCGTGGCAGACCTCGCAGGGCACGTACACGTCGGGGAGGAAGTTCATCTCGATCTTGATGGTGCCGTCGCCCGCGCAGTTCTCGCAGCGGCCGCCCTTGACGTTGAAGGAGAAGCGGCCGGGCAGGTAGCCGCGGACCTTGGCCTCCATCGTCTCGGCGAACAGCCGCCGCACATGGTCGAACACCCCGGTGTACGTCGCCGGGTTGGAACGCGGGGTGCGGCCGATCGGCGACTGGTCGACGTGCACGACCTTGTCCACCAGGTCGTCGCCCTCGACCCGGGTGTGGCGGCCGGGGACGCTGCGGGCGCCGTTCAGCTCGCGGGCCAGGTGGGTGTAGAGGATGTCGTTGACCAGGGTGGACTTGCCGGAGCCCGACACACCGGTCACCGCGGTGAGCACGCCCAGCGGGAAGGACACGTCGATGTCCTGCAGGTTGTGCTCGCGGGCGCCGTGCACGGTCAGCCGCCGCTTGCGGTCGACCGGGCGGCGGATGTCGGGCGTGGGGATGGACCGCTTGCCGGCCAGGTACTGCCCGGTCAGCGACTCGTCGTTGGTCAGCAGTTCCTTGAGCGACCCGGAGTGCACGACCTTGCCGCCGTGCTCGCCTGCGCCCGGGCCGATGTCGACGACCCAGTCGGCGGTCTTGATGGTGTCCTCGTCGTGCTCCACCACGATCAGCGTGTTGCCCAGGTCGCGCAGCCGCACCAGGGTCTCGATCAGCCGGTGGTTGTCGCGCTGGTGCAGCCCGATGGACGGCTCGTCCAGCACGTAGAGCACGCCGACCAGGCCGGAGCCGATCTGGGTGGCGAGCCGGATGCGCTGGGCCTCGCCGCCGGACAGGGTGCCCGCGGCCCGGTTGAGCGAGAGGTAGTCCAGGCCGACGTCGACCAGGAAGCGCAGCCGCTCGTTGACCTCCTTCAGGACCCGCTCGGCGATCTTGCGGTCCCGCGCGTCCAGCTTCATCGCGCCCAGGAACTCGGCGCAGTCGCTGATCGACATCGCGGAGACGTCGGCGATCGAGCGGTCCTGCACGGTGACCGCGAGCACGATCGGCTTGAGCCTGCTGCCCTCGCAGGTGGGGCAGGGCACCTCGCGCATGTAGCCCTCGAAGCGCTCCCTGCTGGAGTCGCTCTCGGAGTCCTGGTGCCGGCGCTTGACGAACGGCACCGCGCCCTCGAAGTGCGCGTTGTACACCCGGTCGCGGCCGTAGCGGTTCTTGTAGGCGACGCGGACCTCGGACTTGTGGCCGTAGAGCAGTGCCTTCTTGGCCCGGGCCGGAAGTCCCGCGAAGGGGATGTCGGTGCGGAAGCCCAGCTCGGTGGCCAGGCCGTCGACCAGCCGCTCGAAGTACCCCTTGGACATGCCGCCGGTCCAGGGCGCGATGGCGCCCTCCTGCAGCGACTTCTGGTCGTCGGGGACGATCAGCTCCGGGTCGACCTCCATGCGCGAGCCGATGCCGGTGCAGTCGGGGCAGGCGCCGAAGGGCGAGTTGAAGGAGAAGGAGCGCGGCTCCAGCTCCTCGAAGGACAGGTCGTCGTAGGGGCAGTACAGGTGCTCGGAGAACATCCGCTCGCGCTGCGGGTCGTCCTCCGGCAGGTCCACGAAGTCCAGGATGACCATGCCGCCGGACAGCCCGAGCGCGGTCTCCACCGAGTCGGTGAGCCGGCGCTTGGCCGAGTCCTTGACCGTCAGGCGGTCCACGACCACCTCGATGGTGTGCTTCTCCTGCTTCTTCAGCTTCGGCGGGTCGGTGAGCTGGACGGTCGCGCCGTCCACCCTGGCCCGGCTGTAGCCCTTGGTCTGCAGGTCGCCGAAGAGGTCCACGAACTCGCCCTTGCGCTCGCGCACCAGCGGCGAGAGCACCTGGAAGCGGCTGCCCTCCTCCAGTTCCAGCACCCGGTCCACGATGGCCTGCGGCGACTGCCGGGAGATCGGCCGGCCGCACTCGGGACAGTGCGGCTTGCCGATCCTGGCGAAGAGCAGCCGCAGGTAGTCGTAGACCTCGGTGATGGTGCCGACGGTCGAGCGCGGGTTGCGCGAGGTGGACTTCTGGTCGATGGAGACGGCGGGCGACAGGCCCTCGATGAAGTCGACGTCCGGCTTGTCCATCTGGCCGAGGAACTGCCGCGCGTAGGACGAGAGCGACTCGACGTACCGGCGCTGGCCCTCGGCGAAGATCGTGTCGAACGCCAGCGAGGACTTGCCGGAACCGGACAGGCCGGTGAACACGATGAGCGAGTCCCGGGGCAGCTCCAGCGAGACGTTCTTCAGATTGTGCTCGCGAGCGCCACGGACGGTGAGTCGATCGGCCACGCCAGTGCGCACCTTTCCTAGAAGCGGGGGGAGAGACCACACCCCCCAGTCAGCCTAAACGGGGTGCGCTCGGGTTTTCTTCCTGTCGCGGTGGTTGCGACACAACGACCATATAGCACGTGCATTCGATTCACCGGGTCCGGCTGCCAGGTTCACCCGATCGTGTGGTGCGCATCGCTGTCGGTACGGCTGGGCATACGGAAACCTGATGCCCGTACCGCCAGCGACCCACCGGGAGCGCCCGTGACCGTCCAACGACCCGACCCCGATGCCGATGCGGCCGAGGTGGCCGCGGCGACCGAGCAGCTGCTCGACACCGCGGCCAAGCTGTCAGCGGAGGAGCTGGCAGGCCCGTCGCTGCTGCCCGGCTGGAGCCGCGGCCACGTGCTGTCCCACATCGCCCGCAACGCCGACGCCCTGGTGAACCTGCTGACCTGGGCCGGCACCGGCGAGGAGACCCCGATGTACGCCGACGAGGCGACCCGCGACCGCGACATCGAGACGGGCGCAGGCCGCCCGCCGGCCGAGCAGCTGGCCGACCTGCGCCAGTCCGCGGACCGGTTCGCCGACGCGGTCGCCGCGCTGCCGCCCGCCGCCTGGGCCACCCAGGTCGCCATGCGCTCGGGTCGGGTCGTCGCCGCGGCCGAGATCCCCTGGCGGCGGCTGATCGAGGTGCGGCTGCACCACGTCGACCTGGACGCCGGCCACTCCCCCGACGACCTGCCGGCCGACTTCGCCGACCGCGAACTGGCCTGGGTCGTGGACGGCCTCACCGCCCACGAGGGCGTGGCCGCGGTGCGGCTGCGGGACACCGGCACCGGCAGCTCCTGGGACCTGGGCGCCGCCGAGGAGCCCGAGCTGACCGTCTCGGGCCCCGCCCGCGCCCTGCTGGCCTGGGTCAGCGGACGCAGCAGCGGCGGCGGGCTCGACGTCAGCCCCGCGGGAGCCGTACTCCCGGTGCTGCCGCCGCTAGGCTGACGCCATGGCGTACAGCGGACAGGTCACGGTGGGCGGCGCCCCCGACGTGCACGAACTCAGCGATCTGATCATCAGCAAGGTCGCGGTCGGCCCGATGAACAACAACGCGTATCTGCTGCGCTGCCGCGCCACCGGCGAGCAGCTGCTGATCGACGCGGCGGAGGAGCCGGCCACCCTGCTCGACCTGGTCGGAGCCGACGGGCTGGCCTCGGTGGTCACCACCCACCGGCACGGCGACCACTGGCAGGCGCTGCGGGCGGTGGTCGAGGCGACCGGCGCCCGGACGTACGCGGGCCGCGAGGACGCCGAGGGCATCCCCGTCCCCACCGACGTGCCGGTCGACGACCTCGGCACCGTCCAGGTCGGCCGGATCACCCTGACCGCCCGCCACCTGGTCGGCCACACCCCGGGCAGCATCGCGCTGGTCTACGACGACCCGCACGGCCACCCGCACGTCTTCACCGGCGACTGCCTCTTCCCCGGCGGGGTCGGCAACACCCACGACGACCCGGCGGCCTTCACCTCGCTGCTCGACGGGGTCACCGCCAAGCTCTTCGACGCGCTGCCCGACGAGACGTGGGTCTACCCCGGCCACGGCGACGACACCACCCTCGGCGCCGAGCGCCCGCACCTGGCCGAGTGGCGCGCCCGCGGCTGGTGACGCCGCCCCCGGCGGTCAGCGGCGGGTCAGCTCCATGACCCAGTTGGTCAGCCAGCTCTCGCCGCCGTCCACCGAGAAGGCCTGCTCCCAGCGGGCCGCGTCCGCGGTGATACCGGACCACACGAAGCGGGCCGTCACCGGCTTGCCCTCGTAGGAGTCCTCGCCGTGGAAGACGCCGGTGCCGTCGGTGAAGCGGCCGCTCACCGGCGGGAAGAGCACACCCGTGCTGCTGGACGACCAGTACAGCGACCACTCCTCGCGCGCCGGGTCGTACAGGCGCAGCGTCAGGCCCGCGGTGCCCTTGGTGGGGAAGGCGATCTCGTCGAAGTGCGCGCCGCCCCCGAAGTGCCGGGACGCGGTGCTGACACCGGGGAAGTCCTCCCAGGCGCTGTCCGGGTCGAGGAAGTCGGTGCGCCGGCGGTTGGCGACGTCCCAGGTGCCGGTGAAGAAGTCGAAGTCGTTCACGTGCGGTCTCCCGTGCTGCCCGCGGGCAGCGAGTCGTTGGCGTAGCCGGCCAGGTCCGGCCGGTCGGGGGTCAGGACGTGGCGGACCCACGCGTCGCGCTCGTGCAGGATCGGCGGCAGCTCCCACACGCAGCCGATCAGCCGCGAGCGCAGCGGTACGAAGTGCGTCGGGTCCTGGTCGGGGCAGCCGAGGACCGGCTGCCCCGCCACGGCTCCCGCGAAGTGCAGCGCGTTGTCCCACGCCCACGTGTAGGCGTTCAGGTACGCCCCGTCGTCCCCTCCCCTGTGCAGGACGACGAAGGCCGCGCCGGGAGTGCCGTCGTCCTCCGGGAGGAGGTCGGGCAGCATCGCGTACGCCGCCTTCTCGACGTCCGGCGCGATGCCCGCCGGGTCGGCGGTGACGTGGTAGCGCTTGACCACCCGGCCGCCCGACTCGATCGGCGGCGGCACGGTGAGGAACTTCTCGCGGAAAGCCATGGGTGGACCGTACGGCCGCTTCACTGACACCCTGTGTCGGTGAAGTCCAGCCGACTGCTGTCGATCCTGCTGCTGCTCCAGACCCGCGGGCGCATGACCGCCGCCGAGCTGGCCGCCGAGCTGGAGGTCTCCGCGCGCACCGTCTACCGGGACGTGGAGTCGCTGCACGCCGCCGGGGTGCCGCTGTACGGCGACGCCGGGCACAGCGGCGGATACCGGCTGCTCGCCGGCTACCGCACCCGGCTCACCGGGCTCAACGCCGGCGAGGCCGAGGCGCTCTTCCTGTCCGGGGCGCCCGGCCCCGCCGCGGAACTCGGCCTCGGCCCCGCGCTCGCCGCCGCCCAGCTCAAACTGCGGGCCGCACTGCCGCAGGAGCTGCGCGAGCAGGCGGACCGGATGCGCACCCGCTTCCACCTCGACGCACCCGGCTGGTACGCGGCCGACGCCGACGTGCCCTTCCTCCCGCAGGTCGCCGACGCCGTCTGGAACAGCCGGGTCCTCGACGTGCGCTACCGCCGGTGGAAGGAGCCCACCGACGTCGACCGGCGGCTCGAACCGTACGGCCTCGTGCTCAAGGCCGGCCGCTGGTACGCCGTCGCAGGCCCCGGCCCGCGCACCTACCGGGTCGACCAGATCCTCGACCTCACCGTGACCGAGGAGGGCTTCGAGGTGCCCGCGGACTTCGACCTCGCCGGGCACTGGCGGCGCTCGCAGGAGGACTTCCACGCGCGCCTGTACGCCGGCGAGGCGGAGGTGCGGCTGTCTGCGCGGGGCGCCGCGCTTCTCACCGGCGCCGCCGCCCGTGCCCTTGAGGCCACGGGAGTGGCCGAGGCGGACGGCTGGCGCCGGGCCGTGCTCCCCATCGAGTCCGTGGGCCAGGCCCACGCCTTCTTCCTCTCCCTGGGCGCCGACGTGGAGGTGCTCGCGCCTCCACACCTCCGCTCGCTCCTGGCCACCACCGCCCGCACCCTGTCCGCGACCTACGGCCCGCCCCCACCCGGCTCGGGGGGTACCTCTTCGGCGGAGCCGAGCCATCCGCTGGCCGCGGGCTGAGGGGGGTGCCTCTTCGGCGGGGCCGAGCACACAGGGGCGCGGGGAACTGCGCGCCCAGCCCCCACCGGGGCGCGGGTCGTCACCGACCCAAAGGGGCTGTTCCTGTCGGAGACATACCACCGGCCGCGAGCGAAGCGAGATGGGGGCGCCCCCAGGCAAAGCCCTGGGGGAGGGCTGGGCGCGCAGTTCCCCGCGCGCCTGGTGGTTGCCCCCTTGCCGAAGGGGTGCCGTCAGCGGGGGCGTCGCATGCGGGTGCCGACTTCGCCGGGGTCGGTTTCCCACCAGGGGCGGGTCATTTCGGGGAGGACGGGGGCGGCCCCCGGGACAGGGGCGGGGGAGGCCGCGAGGGCCTCGCTGTCGAGCCGGGCGTCCAGCTCGGCCGTCTTCGTGCGCTCGGCCCGCCACCATTCCGCGAAGACCAGCAGGATGAAAGGCAGGCCGACGAGTTCGGCGAGGGTGAGCATGAGTCCGCCGCCGAGCATCTGGTCGTGCTGCACGCTGGGTCCCCACGTGCGGGGGTGGGCGGCGTACCAGTGGCCGGCCACCAGCGTGCCGCTGGTCATCACGACGATGCCTGGCACGGAGTCGAAGAGCCCGTCGAGGAAGACCAGGGCGGCCCGAACGGGGTGGCTGCACCAGCGGGGCAGCATCTCCTGCCGGCTGAGCATCGGCAGCACGAACAGGCTGCCGGTGAGCAGCAGTTGCAGATGCATCAACTGGCGGACCAGCGGATTGCCCAGCGCGGTGGCGAAGTAGGGCGTGAAGTAGATGGTCAGCTCGGAGGCGAGCACGAGCAGCGAGCTGACCAGCGGGTAGGTCAGTGCGCGGACCGGCCGGGAGGTGAAGGCGCGGTGCAGCCGCCCGTCGGGGTCGGCGAGCCCCAGCGGATCGCCGAGTGCCAGGCCGAGCGGGGCGAAGAGGTCGAGCAGGATGTTCTGCACGGCCGCGGGCCAGAAGAGCACCCGGTCGTAGACCGCGAGCGAGGACATCGTGGCGACGACCAGTGTGCCGAGGCCGAGCAGGTAGAAGGCGGCGGTGCGCCACAGCGGCCACCGCTGCCCGGCTCGGCGCCGCCGGCGTACCCCGTAGGCGTAGCAGGCGCCGAGCAGCACGACGGCGGCCAGCGCGGCCGTGTCGATCTGCCAGGCGTCGAGATACCGGGCTCCGGTCAGCTCGGGGAGGGCCTGGGGGCTCGCCACATCCGCGCCTTTCCACGTCTACCGTCCGCTACGGGGCCACCGTAGACCCCGGGGCGCGGCGCGGGGCGCGCAGGGGGAGGTCAGGCGCCTATGCGCTGGTCGGGCGTGCTGCTCGGCGTGTCCGCTTCCGCCTCGGCGGCGGCCTGCTGGACGCGCCGGGTGGCGAGCAGGCTGGTGGCGGTGGTGACCGCGAGGACGGTCACGATGACGCCGAGGGAGACGGGGATGGAGATCTCCGGGACGTGGGCGCCTGCTTCGTGCAGCGCGTGCAGCACCAGCTTCACGCCGATGAAGCCGAGGATGATCGACAGCCCGTAGGACAGGTGGACCAGCTTCTTGAGCAGCCCGCCGATCAGGAAGTACAGCTGGCGCAGTCCCATCAGGGCGAAGGCGTTGGCGGTGAAGACGATGTAGGGGTCCTGGGTCAGGCCGAAGATCGCCGGGATCGAGTCCAGGGCGAAGAGCACGTCGGTGGTGCCGATGGCCAGCATCACGACCAGCATCGGCGTCATCAGCCGCTTGCCGTTCTGTGTGACGAACAGCCGGGTGCCGTGGTAGCGGTCGGTCGCGGGCACCCGCTTCTCGACCATCTTGAGGAGCCGGTTCTCCTCGAACTCGGGGTCCTCGTGCTGCTCGGTGCGGGCCTCCTTGACCAGCTTCCACGCGGTCCAGATCAGGAAGGCGCCGAAGACGAAGAAGACCCAGGAGAAGCTGGCGACGATGGTGGCGCCGGCGGCGATGAAGACGGCCCGCAGCACCAGCGCTATCAGCACCCCGACCAGCAGGACGCGCTGCTGGTAGTGCGAGGGCACCGCGAACTTGCCCATGATCAGGACGAAGACGAAGAGGTTGTCGACGCTCAGCGACTTCTCGGTGATGTACCCGGCGAAGAACTCCCCCGCGGGCTGTCCGCCGGCGAAGAGCAGCAGGCCGAGGCCGAAGAGGGCGGCCAGGACCACCCAGACGGCGGTCCACAGACCCGCCTCGCGTACGGAAACGTCGTGCGGGGTGCGGCCGACCAGGAAGTCCGCGCCGATCAGCGCGCACAGCCCGGCGATGGTCAGCACCCAGAGGGCGAGGGAGACGTCCACAGGTCCTCCGGCGGGTCGAAAAGACTCGGTCAAAGAACCGTACACGAATGCCCAACGAACCACCAAAGGAAAGTAAAGGAGTTTCCAAGTCTCCAGGTCAGGTGTGGTGTCGGGGTGGGGGGTGCCAGGTGCCGCGTGCCGTGACGGGCGGTGTCAGGTGCCGTACGCCGGGCGGGCCGCGGCGAGCTGGCGGAGTACGTCGGCGAGCACCCGGCTGCCCTGCGGCACCAGCGGCGGCTCGTACGTCCAGGCGTGCCCCACCCACGGGTCGGCGAGGTGGTCGCTGGGCAGCGGGGTCAGCCGCAGCAGCGCGCGCCACAGCGGGTCGAGCACCGGACCGTACGCCGAGGCGTCCTCCCGGTCGGCCACCACCAGCAGGTGCACACCCGCGGAGGGTCCCTCGTCGGCGAGGTAGCGCAGCTGGTTGACCGAGCGGTCGTCGAAGCCGTACGGGAACTCGTTGACGATCAGCAGCTGCTCCGCGGTGTCGAAGCCCGGCGGCAGGTCGTCGGCGGCGCCGCCGCGCCTGGCCATCTGGATCAGGTCCACCCGCTCGGTGAGCCGGGTCAGCAGGTCGCTGACCCCGGCCGCGCCCGCGGCGGGCGGCGGCAGCACCAGCGCGCCGCCGGCGTGCAGCGGGGCCAGCGCGGTCGCGCCGGAGCCGGCCGGGTCAAGGGCGTGCAGCGCGAAGGCGCCCACCGGGTGGCAGGCGAGCAGCCGGGCGGCTATCGCCACCGCGGCGTCCATGGCCGCCCTGCGGTTCTCCGCGCTGTCCACCCACAGGCCGCGCTCCAGCGGAAGCCGGCTCAGCAGCGGGATGCGCAGCTCCGGGGCCTCCGGCAGGGTCAGGCTGCCCAGGCGCACCGCAAGCGGCAGCCTTCCCGGCACCCGGTAGGCGTGCCAGACCGGGTTCTCCCAGCCGGCGAACTCCGGCGGCAGCGCCGGCTCGACGGCCTCGGCCTCCGCGGTGAGCTGCGCCAGGTCCCGGTCGAGCACCGCCCGCGCCTGGTCGACCAGGGCGGCCTGCTTGCCCTGCGCGGCCTCGCGGGCCGCCTCGGCCGCCGGGCCGCCGCGGGTGCGCGGGTCGGCCAGCAGCCGGTCCAGCTCCTGCTCGAAGCGCGACTCGGCGAAGTCGGCGGCGCTGCGGTAGGCCGCGACCGTACGCGACAGGTCCTCGAACATGCCCCAGACCTGGTTGTACAGCCGCTCCTCCATGGAGCGCCCGGCCGCGTCCCCCGCCACCGGCACGCGGGGCGCGTCGGCGGGCGGAGGCGGCGTCGGGGGCGACGCGGGCCGCGGCGGCGGCACGGGTCCGGCGGCGGAGGCGGCGGACGCGGTGCGCCGCCGCGGGTGCCGGTAGTCGACGGGACCGCCGGGCGCGGTCGCCCCGGACGGTGCGGCGCCGCTCCCGGCGCCCGGCCCACCGGCGGAAGCCCCAGCCGTGCCCGCCGCCGTCCCGCCCCCGGAGGTGTCCTGGCGGTCGCGGCGCCGGTAGTCCACGGAACCGGTGCCGCCCGCGGCGGCGCCGGCCTGCGGGGCCGGGAGGTCGATCGAGCGGGCCTGCTCGCGGCCCACCGCCGTGTGGATGGCCTCCGCGGTGGCCGACGGGTCGGGCACCCCCTGGTCGAGGAACAGCGCGGGCAGGCCGCCGCCGTAGCCCTGGCCGACCGCGCGGACCTTCCAGGCCGACTGGCGGCGGTACAGCTCGACGGCCAGCAGGGCCGTCTCCGCGCCGAGCCCGGTGATGGTGAAACCGGCGATCGCCGAGCCGTCGGGGGTGGTCACCGCGAGCCGGGGTGCGGGGGCGGCGCCGAAGTCGGCGGGCGCGCCCGGGCGGGCCGCGGCGCCGGGCAGCGCGAGCAGCACATGCACCCGGTGCACGTCGGGCGGCATCGCGCCGAGGTCCACCGCGAGCCGGTGGTCGGCCGCGGCCTGCCGCGGCACCTCGACCCCGGCCAGCTGCGGCGCGCCGGGATGGGCGAGCCATTCCCCGTCGCCGACGACCCGGCCCGCCTCGTCGCCCAGGGTGACCGCGGCCACCACCGGTGTGCCCGCCGACACCCGGATCTCCAGCCGGTTGCCTGGCAGCGGATGGTTCTGCCCCCGGACCAGTTCGGCCGTCATGTCCGCCGCCCCCGTCTTCCTGTTCCTGTGGTGGTTGAGCTGTTACGGCCGTCCGGCCCGGCCCGCCGTCAGAGGGCGGGGAGGATGGCCGGAATCAGGTCCTGGAACGTCCGGCCGTTGGCCGGGGTGCCGATCGCCGTCATCGACCAGCCGGCCGCACCGCGCTGCACCTTGGCCATGATCTGCGCGGTGTAGGCGCCGCCGCCGGTCAGGGTGTAGCGGGCCAGCTCCTGGCCGTTGGTCTCGTCCACCAGCCGGCAGAAGGCGTTCTCCACCTCGGCGAAGGTCTGGCCGGTGAAGGAGTTGACGGTGAAGACGATCTGGTCGACGTGCACCGGGACCCGGGACAGGTCCACGATGATCGACTCGTCGTCGCCGCCCTGCCCGACACCGCCGACCAGGTTGTCGCCGGTGTGCCGGACGGAGCCGTCGTCGCTGGTGAGGTGGCGGAAGAACACCACGTCCACCGGCTGCTTGTCGGCGAAGAGCACCGCGGAGGCGTCCAGGTCGATCTCCCGGGTCCGGCTGCCGAACAGGCCGCGGCGCGGCGCCGCCTTCCAGCCGAGCCCCATCCTGACTGCCGTCAACGAGCCTCCGTCGGCCTTGCTCAGGCTGATCTTCTGGCCCTTGGTCATGTTGACCGTCACGCGCTTGCCCCTCTCACCCGTCACCTGATGTGTGCGGTTGTTGCCCCGCACCCTAACAAGACGCGGGCCGACCGTATCCCGGTTCGTCCGGCACCGATTTACCCCGAGGTCATGCCATTCCCGCATCCCGCATCTGGCGCAACTCCTTCTTCAGGTCTCCCAGTTCGTCCCGGATCCGGGCGGCGACCTCGAACTGCAGCTCCGCCGCCGCCGCGTGCATCTGGTCGGTCAGCTGCCCGATGAGGTCGGCCAGTTCCTCCGCGGGCAGCGCCTCCTTCGTGCGCTTGCCGGACTTCGCGGACAGCCCCGGCACCGGCGCCTTGCCGCGCGAGCGCTGCCGGCCGGAGCCCAGCAGCTCCTCGGTGTCTGCGTCCTCGCGGGCGAAGGAGTCGAGGATGCCGGCGATCTTCTTGCGCAGCGGCTGCGGGTCGACCCCGCGCTCGGCGTTGTACGCGATCTGCTTCTCGCGGCGCCGGTTGGTCTCCTCGATAGCCCGCTCCATGCCCGGGGTGATCCGGTCGGCGTACATGTGGACCTGGCCGGACACGTTGCGCGCCGCGCGGCCGATGGTCTGGATCAGCGAGGTGCCCGACCGCAGGAAGCCCTCCTTGTCGGCGTCCAGGATCGCCACCAGCGACACCTCGGGCAGGTCGAGGCCCTCACGCAGCAGGTTGATGCCGACCAGCACGTCGTACTCGCCGGCCCGCAGCTCCTGCAGCAGCTCGACCCGGCGCAGGGTGTCGATGTCGCTGTGCAGGTAGCGGACCTGGATGCCCAGCTCCAGCAGGTAGTCGGTGAGGTCCTCCGCCATCTTCTTGGTCAGCGTGGTGACCAGGACGCGTTCGTCCTTCTCCGTGCGCAGCCGGATCTCGTGCACCAGGTCGTCGATCTGGCCCTCGGTGGGCTTGACCACGACCTCGGGGTCGATCAGGCCGGTCGGGCGGATGATCTGCTCCACGACACCGTCGCCGCGGGACATCTCGTACGTCCCCGGCGTCGCCGACAGGTACACGGTCTGGCCGACCCTGGTCAGGAACTCCTCCCACTTCAGCGGCCGGTTGTCCAGCGCGGACGGCAGCCGGAAGCCGTGGTCGACCAGGGTGCGCTTGCGGGACGCGTCGCCCTCGTACATCGCGCCGATCTGCGGCACGGTCACATGCGACTCGTCGACGACCAGCAGGAAGTCCTCGGGGAAGTAGTCGATGAGGGTGTCGGGTGCGCTGCCCTGCTCGCGGCCGTCGATGTGCCGCGAGTAGTTCTCGATGCCCGAGCAGCTGCCGATCTGCCGCATCATCTCGATGTCGTACGTGGTGCGCATCCGCAGCCGCTGCGCCTCCAGCAGCTTGCCCTGCTTCTCCATCAGCGCGAGCTGGCCCTCCAGCTCCTTCTCGATGCCGGCGATGGCCCGCTCCATGCGCTCGGGGCCTGCCACGTAGTGGGTGGCGGGGAAGACGTAGATCTGCTCGTCCTCGGTGATGACCTCGCCGGTCAGCGGGTGCAGCGTGTACAGCGCCTCGATCTCGTCGCCGAACATCTCGATCCGCACGGCCAGCTGCTCGTAAACCGGGAAGATCTCCACGGTGTCGCCGCGCACCCGGAAGGTGCCGCGGGTGAACGCCATGTCGTTGCGCGTGTACTGGATGTCGACGAAGCGGCGCAGCAGCTGGTCGCGGTCGACGACGTCGCCGACCTTGAGCCGCACCATCCGGTCGATGTACTCCTGCGGGGTGCCCAGGCCGTAGATGCAGGACACCGACGCGACCACGACGACGTCACGCCTGGTCAGCAGGGAGTTGGTGGCGGAGTGCCGGAGCCGCTCCACCTCCTCGTTGATCGAGGAGTCCTTCTCGATGTAGGTGTCGGTCTGCGGGACGTACGCCTCGGGCTGGTAGTAGTCGTAGTACGAGACGAAGTACTCGACCGCGTTGTTCGGCAACAGCTCGCGGAACTCGTTGGCCAGCTGCGCCGCCAGGGTCTTGTTCGGCGCCATCACCAGGGTGGGGCGCTGCAGCCGCTCGATCATCCACGCCGTCGTGGCGGACTTGCCGGTGCCGGTGGCGCCGAGCAGCACCACGTCCTTCTCACCTGCGCGGATACGCCGCTCCAGGTCGTCGATGGCAGTGGGCTGGTCGCCGCTGGGCTGGAAGGGACTGACGACCTCGAAAGGCGCCACAGTGCGTTCGATGTCTGATACGGGCCGCATGCCACCACCGTACGACCCCCCACCGACAATCGGGCTCTGTCAGACCCTCCCCCTAGGCTTGCCCGCATGACCAGTGCTGTCTGGACCCGCTACGAGGCGCCCATCGGCCCGCTGCTGCTCGCGGCCACCGAGGAGGGCCTGGTCCTCGTCGTCTTCCGGGCCGACGAGGAGACGTCCGCGCGTGCGGTGGCGGCGGTGGGCCGCCGGCTGGGGTGCACCCCGGTCGAGGACGCGGCGGCCCTGGCGCCGGTGACCGGGCAGCTGGACGACTTCTTCGCCGGCACCCGCAAGGACTTCGACCTGCCGCTCGACTGGTCGCTGGTCACCGGCTTCCAGCGGCGGGTGCTGCGCGAGCTGGCCGGCAGCGTGCCGTACGGCCAGGTCGCCAGCTACCAGGACCTGGCCGACCGGGTCGGCGAGCCCGACGCGGCCCGTGCGGTGGGCGCGGCCATGGGGGCCAATCCGCTCCCGGTGGTGGTGCCCTGCCACCGGGTGGTGGAGAGCGGCGGCGGCATAGGCGGCTTCGGCGGCGGCCTGGAGATCAAGCGGCAGCTGCTGGCGCTGGAAGGCGTGCTCCCGGCCCCGCTGTTCTGACCGCCCCGCTTCCCGACGGCCCCGCTGTTCTGAGCGCCCCTGCGGCTACTCCTCGGAGCTGCGCGGGTCGGGGATCTGCAGCGGCGAGCCGGCGGTGCCCGGCAGCTCGCCGCGGCCGCCCTTGCCCTGCTCGACCTCGGCGGGCTCCTCCCCCGCCGCCAGGTCCTTGCCCGCGGCCGGCTTCCCGCCCGCCTGCGGCGCGGCGGGCGCGGACGCGCCCGAGCCCTGGGCCGCGCGGTCGAAGAAGCGCAGCAGCTCGACGGGGAAGGGCAGCACCAGCGTCGAGTTCTTCTCGGCCGCGACCTCCACCACCGTCTGCAGCATGCGCAGCTGCAGCGCCGCCGGGTTGGCGTCCATGGCCTTGGCCGCCTCGGAGAGCTTGACCGAGGCCTGGAGTTCGCCGTCCGCGGTGATGATCCTGGCCCGCCGCTCGCGGTCCGCCTCCGCCTGCCGCGCCATGGAGCGCTTCATGGACTCCGGCAGCGCCACGTCCTTGATCTCGACCCGGTCGATGTGCACGCCCCACCCGGTGGCGGGCGTGGACAGCATCAGCTCCAGGCCCTCGTGCAGCATCTCCCGCCCGGACAGCAGGTCGTCCAGGTCGCTCTTGCCGATGATCGACCGCAGCGAGGTCTGGGCGACCTGGAGCATGGCGAACTGGTAGTTCTGCACGTCCACGGTCGCCCGGATCGGGTCGACGACCCGGAAGTAGAGGACGGCGTCGACCCGTACCGAGACGTTGTCGCGGGTGATGCCCTCCTGGGAGGGCACCGGCATGGTGACGACCTGCATGTTGACCTTGGTCATCCGGTCCACGAACGGCATCACCATGCGCGGCCCGGGTTCCTTCGGCACCGGGTTGACCCGGCCCCAGCGGTAGACGACACCGCGCTCGTACTGTTTGACGACCCGGACGCTGCTGCGCAGCCCGATCAGGCCGATCACCGCTGCCACGACCAGCAGCGCCACGACGGCTCCCATGTCCCCCGCTCCCCTCGGTCAGGGTGTGAACATAGCGGCAGCGCCCGGCGGCTGACTAGGCCGTGTTGTGGAAGTCCCGCCTGCCCCGCGACGCCTGGCACGCACGCTCGCTGCGTTGTCGGAGTCGTCCGAGTAGGCCCACTACGAGGACGACCCTCCGCCTTGCGATCGCACGCACCGGACGCCGCGGGGCCCGCCCTGTGGGCGGACGGCGCTACTTCCAAAACACGGCCTAGCCGTCGAAACGGGCGGCGGCCAGGTAGTCCGGGCGCGGGTCGAGCGCCGCGGCCAGCCGGAAGTGCCGCTGGGCCTCGCCGGCCCGGTCGGCGCGCTGCAGGGTGCGCCCGAGCGCGAAGTGCGCGAAGGCGTTGTCCGGCTCGCGCTCCAGCACGATCTGGAACTCCAGCTCGGCGGGGCGCAGTTGCGCGGCGAGGAAGAAGGCACGGGCGCGCAGCAGCCGGGCCGCGGTGTTCTCCGGGTGGGCCGCGATGACCGGGTCGAGAAGCTTGACCGCGCCGCGCGGGTCGCGCGCGGCGAGCAGCTGCTCGGCGGCACGGAAGTCGATCACAAGGGTCTCTGGGCTGCGCTCGGACAAGTCCGCCTCCCTGACATCGGGCACGGGGACGAATGATCGTCTGGTCAGACATACCCAACACGGGCGGCGGCAACCGCATTCCCCGCCCTGCCCGCACCGCCGGCGCCCCGGCCCGCGCCGGTGGCCTGCGCGACTACGCCTGCGCGGCCCGTTCGCGCAGCTGCTCCCACACCGCCCGCACCTGCGGTTCCAGCGCGTCGAGCGGGCCGTCGTTGTCGATCACCAGGTCGGCGACGGCCAGCCGCTGCTCGCGGCCGGCCTGGGCCGCCATCCGGGAGCGCGCCTCGTCCTCGGTCATGCCGCGCAGCCGCACCAGCCG
Source organism: Actinacidiphila bryophytorum (assembly GCF_016916835.1). Taxonomy (GTDB): domain Bacteria; phylum Actinomycetota; class Actinomycetes; order Streptomycetales; family Streptomycetaceae; genus Actinacidiphila; species Actinacidiphila bryophytorum. The sequence goes on from NZ_JAFFIX010000005.1 coordinate 176,629, forward strand.
GTCGAGCTGGGTGGCGGGGTCGGCGTCCACCACGACGACCACGTCGTAGTAGGGGGCGAGACCGTTCTCGGTGAGCAGCGGCACGTCGTGCAGCACGATGTCGTCGGGTCCCGCGGCCTTCTGGAGTTCCGCGGAGCGGGCGCCGACCAGCGGGTGGACGATCGCGTTGAGCGCCTTGCGGCGGTCCTCGTCGGCGAAGACGATCGCGCCGAGCCTCGGCCGGTCGAGCGACCCGTCGGCGGCGAGCACCCCGGTGCCGAACTCGGCGACCACCGCGGCCAGTCCCTCGGTGCCGGGCTCGACCACCTCGCGGGCGATCCGGTCGGAGTCGACAAGGATCGCCCCGTAGGACGCCAGCAGCCGCGCCACCTCGCTCTTGCCGGCCCCGATACCGCCGGTCAGACCCACTGTCAGCATGCCGGCCAGCCTACTGGGCGGCATGTGCACCGCCCGGCGCGGGCTCAGCGCCCGCCGTCGTCCTCGCGGTCGGCGAGGAAGCGTTCGAACTCCGCGGCGAGGTCGTCGGCCGAGGGCAGGTCGACGGGCTCGGCGATCAGGCTCTCGCGGGACTGCGATCCGGCGACCGCGTCGTACTGGCTCTCCAGGCCGCGCACCACGGACACCAGTTCGCCGTCGCCCTCGGCGACCTGCCGGTCGATCTCGACCCGCACGGTGTGCGCCTCGTTGCGCAGGGCGTGCGCGATCTCCGGGAGCACCAGGCCGGTCGCCGCGGTGATCGCCTCCAGGACGGCCAGGGCCGCGTCCGGGTACGGGGAGCGGGCCAGGTAGTGCGGCACGTGGGCGGCCACGCCGAGCACGTCGCGGCCGGCCTCGGCCAGCCGCAGCTCGACCAGCGCGGAGGCGCTGCCGGGCACCTGGGCCTCGTCGAACCAGGCGCGGTGACCGGGCATCAGGTCGACCCGGTTGCCGTGCGGGGTCAGGCCGACCGGGCGGGTGTGCGGGACGCCCATCGGGATGCCGTGGAAGTTGATGGCGAGCCGCACGCCGAGGCGCTCGACGACCTGGAGCACCGCGGTGGCGAATCGCTCCCACTCCACGTCCGGCTCTGAGCCGGTGAGCAGCAGGAACGGGGTGCCGGTGGTGTCGCGCACCAGGTAGAGGTCGATCTCCGGTGCTTCGTAGGACGTCCAGTGGTCGCGTTCGAAGGTCATCAGGGGGCGGCGGGCGCGGTAGTCCACCAGGCGGTCGGCGTCGAAACGCGCGACGAGCTGGTTGTCGAGCCGGTCGAGCAGCTGCTCACTGACCTGCTGGCCGGTCTCGCCGGCGTCCATGAACCCCTCGAAGTGGTACAGCAGCACCGGCCCTGCGTCGCCGACCGCCTCGTCCACGGCCTCCGCCCCGCCCGGTACGTACTCGTACAGCCCTTGCGGATCCAGCACGATGATCGTCCTCCTCGTTCTCTGTCACCACAACGAACAACCGCGGCCCGCCATTCCCTCCCGCGTGCCGCGGTCCTGCCGCAGCACACAGCGCGGCCCCGCCCCCCGGTGTGAGGGGCGGGGCCGCGACGGCTGGTGGTCAGCGGTCAGCTCTGGCCGCCGGCCAGCCTCTCGCGCAGGGCCGCCAGGGCCTCGTCGGAGGCGAGGGCGCCGGAGTTGTCGTCGGACTCCGAGGAGTACGAACCGCCGCCGCCACCCGCGCCACCGGGCGCCGGAGCCGCGGTGCCGGCCTCGGCCGCCGCCTGCTCGTCGGCCTCGCGGGACTTGATGACCTGGGCCTGGTGCTGCTCGAAGCGGGCCTGGGCCGTGGCGTACTGGCCCTCCCACTCCTCGCGCTGCTTGTCGTAGCCCTCGAGCCAGTCGTTGGTCTCGGGGTCGAAGCCCTCGGGGTAGATGTAGTTCCCCTGGTCGTCGTACGACGCGGCCATGCCGTACAGCGTCGGGTCGAACTCGACCGAGGCCGGGTCGGCACCGAAGGACTCGTTGGCCTGCTTGAGGGACAGCGAGATCCGGCGGCGCTCCAGGTCGATGTCGATGACCTTGACGAAGATCTCGTCGTTGACCTGGACGACCTGCTCCGGGATCTCCACGTGGCGCTCGGCCAGCTCGGAGATGTGGACCAGGCCCTCGATGCCCTCGTCGACGCGCACGAACGCACCGAACGGAACGAGCTTGGTGACCTTGCCGGGCACGACCTGCCCGATCTGGTGGGTGCGGGCGAACTGCTGCCACGGGTCTTCCTGGGTCGCCTTCAGCGACAGGGAGACGCGCTCGCGGTCCATGTCGACGTCCAGGACCTCGACCGTGACCTCCTGGCCGACCTCGACGACCTCGGAGGGGTGGTCGATGTGCTTCCAGGACAGCTCCGAGACGTGCACCAGACCGTCGACACCGCCGAGGTCCACGAACGCACCGAAGTTGACGATGGAGGAGACGACGCCGGAGCGCACCTGGCCCTTCTGCAGGGTGGTGAGGAAGGTCTGGCGGACCTCGCTCTGGGTCTGCTCCAGCCAGGCACGGCGGGACAGGACCACGTTGTTGCGGTTCTTGTCCAGCTCGATGATCTTGGCCTCGAGCTCCTTGCCCACGTAGGGCTGCAGGTCGCGCACGCGGCGCATCTCGACCAGCGACGCGGGCAGGAAGCCGCGCAGGCCGATGTCGAGGATGAGACCGCCCTTGACGACCTCGATGACGGTACCGGTGACGATGCCGTCCTCTTCCTTGATCTTCTCGATCGTGCCCCACGCGCGCTCGTACTGCGCACGCTTCTTCGAGAGGATCAGGCGGCCTTCCTTGTCCTCCTTCTGGAGGACCAGGGCCTCGATCTCATCGCCCACGGCGACGACCTCGTTGGGGTCGACGTCGTGCTTGATGGAGAGCTCGCGGGAGGGGATGACACCTTCGGTCTTGTAACCGATGTCGAGCAGGACCTCGTCCCGGTCGACCTTCACGATGACGCCGTCGACGATGTCGCCGTCGTTGAAGTACTTGATCGTCTCGTCGATCGCGGCGAGGAAGGCTTCCTCGTTGCCGATGTCGTTGACCGCCACCTGCGGGGTGGTACGAGGGGCCTCGGTGCTGCTCGTCATTAGGGAAAGGACTCCGGTACGGACAGTAAGTCGTAGGTACTGCTACGCCTGGAGCCTTTTTCAATCCTGCCCCGATACCGACGGCCGGGGGCCGTGGGGATCTGCAACAGATTCGAGCGTGGCCTGCTCCGTCTGAGGCGCGCAGGCTCGCAGCGCAACTTGTAGCATACGGGGGCAGCCGGGCACGGTCAATGCACGAAGAGCGCACCGGGCGCGTAACGAACCAAACCGGCGCAAGTCCCCCGACCGCAGGTCTTCTCAGAGAGTACGACGACTGCCGCGATGATCCAAGGACCTGAACCTGAAGCTACCCGGCGCAGCGCCGGGATCACGGAGAGCAGCCGGGCCAGCCGCGGCTGGTGGGACCGCAACGCGGACGACTACCAGATCGAGCACGGCGACTTCCTCGGCGACGACCGCTTCGTGTGGGGCCCCGAGGGCCTGGACGAGGCGGAGGCCGCGCTGCTCGGCCCCGCGGCCGGGCTGAAGGGCCTCGACGTGCTGGAGATCGGCGCCGGCGCCGCCCAGTGCTCGCGCTGGCTGGCCGCGCAGGGCGCACGCCCGGTCGCCCTCGACCTGTCGCACCGGCAGCTGCAGCACGCCCGCCGCATCGACCAGGAGCCGGGCCGGGCGCCGCTGCCGCTGGTGCAGGCCGACGCCGCCTTCCTGCCCTTCGCCGACGCCTCCTTCGACCTGGCCTGCTCCGCGTACGGGGCGCTGCCCTTCGTCGCCGACACCGGCAGGGTGCAGCGCGAGGTGCGCCGGGTGCTGCGGCCCGGCGGGCGCTGGGTCTTCTCGGTCACCCACCCGGTGCGCTGGGCCTTCCCTGACGAGCCGGGACCCGAGGGGCTGACCGCGGTGTCCTCCTACTTCGACCGGACCCCCTACGTCGAGCAGGACGACCGCGGCCTCGCGGTATACGTCGAGCACCACCGCACCCTCGGCGACCGCGTCCGGGAGATCGCGGCGGCCGGGCTGCGGCTGGTCGACCTGGTCGAACCCGAGTGGCCGCAGTGGAACGAGCAGGAGTGGGGCGGCTGGTCCCCGCTGCGCGGCAGCCTGCTGCCGGGCACCGCGATCTTCGTGTGCGTGGCCGAATGAGGCGTGGCCGAATGAGGCGTGGCCGAATGAGGCGACGCGGGGCCGCACGCGGCAGCGGGGCCGGCGCACGGGCGGTGCCGTGCCGCCGGTGATCAGGCCGGAAGGGCTGGCCCTTCCCGTCGCCGCGGTCGTGCCCGCGCTGCTCGACGCGCTCGCAGGCCCCGGGTGCGCGGTGCTGGCAGCGCCGCCCGGAACCGGCAAGACCACGCTGGTGCCGCTGCTGCTGGCCGGGGCGCAGGGCCGCCCGGCGGGCAGGGTGCTGGTCGCCGAGCCGCGGCGGATGGCGGCCAGGGCCGCCGCCCGGCGGATGGCGTGGCTGCTGGGCGAGCCCGTCGGCAGGACCGCGGGCTTCACCGTACGCGGCGAGCGGAGGGTCTCCCCTGCCACGCAGGTGGAGGTGGTGACCACCGGGGTGCTACTGCAACGCCTGCAGCGCGACCCGGAGTTGGCGGGCGTCGGCACCGTCGTGCTCGACGAGTGCCACGAACGGCACCTCGACGCCGACACCGCGATGGCCTTCCTCCTGGACGTACGCGCCACGCTGCGGCCCGAGCTGCGGCTGGTCGCCGCGTCCGCGACGACCGACACGGCGGCCTGGGCGGCCCTGCTCGACGCCCCGGTGGTGGAGGCGGCCGACGTCCTGCACCCGGTGGCCGTGCGGTGGGCGCCGCCGCCGCGGCAGGTGCGCCCGCCGCACGGCATGCACGTCGACCCCGCGCTGCTCGCCCATGTCGCCGCCGTCGTGCGCACCGCGGTCGCCGAGGACACCGGCGACGTGCTGTGCTTCCTGCCCGGCGTCGGGGAGATCGCCCGGGTGGCCGGAATGCTGTCCGGGCTCGGCGTGGACGTCCTGCAGCTGCACGGGCGCGCCCCGGCCGCCGCCCAGGACGCGGCCCTGGCCCCCGGACAGCGCCGCCGGGTGCTGCTGGCCACGTCGGTGGCCGAATCCAGCCTGACCGTGCCGGGGGTGCGGACCGTGGTCGACAGCGGGCTCACCCGCGAGCCGCGCATGGACCACGCCAGGGGCCTGGGCTCGCTCACCACCGTCCGGGTCTCGCGTGCGGCGGCCGAGCAGCGCGCGGGCCGTGCCGGGCGTGAGGCGCCGGGCACCGTCCACCGCTGCTGGGCGCAGGGCGAACACGACCGGCTGGCCCGCAGGCCCGCACCGGAGATCGCCCTTGCCGACCTCACCGGCTTCGCCTTGCAGGCCGCCTGCTGGGGCGAGCCCGACGTGACGGGTCTTGCCCTCCTCGACCCGCCCCCGCCCGGCGCGATGGCCGCCGCCCGGGCCACCCTGCGCACTCTGGGCGCCGTCGACGCGGAGGGCCGCGCCACCGCGCGGGGCCGCCGCCTCGGCCGCCTCGGGCTGCACCCGCGCCTGGCCCGCGCGCTCCTCGACGCGGCACCCGTGGTGGGCACCGCTCGCGCAGCCGAGCTGACCGCCCTGCTGTCGGAGGAGGTCCCCGCGGCCTACGGCGCCGACCTGACCGCGGCCTGGCACACCGCACGCCGGGCGAAGGACGCCTACGCCCCCCGCTGGCGCGCCGAGTCCCACCGCCTGTCCGCCGCCTCGACCTCGCGCGACGACGGCCCTGCCGCGGGACGGGGCAGCAGCCCGGAACCGGGCGGGATCAGCACCGAGTCCCACCGCCCGTCCGCCGCCTCCACCTCCCGCGACGACGGCCCTGCCGCCGACCGGAACGACAGCCCGGAACCGGGCGGGATCGACACCGGGTCCCACCGCCCGTCGGCCGCCTCCACCTCCCGAGATGACGGCCCTGCCGCGGGACGGGGCAGCAGCCCGGAACCGGGCGGGATCGACACCGGGTCCCACCGCCCGTCCGGCGGCCTGGCCAGGGGTCGGGAGTCCGGCGGGCTCGGTGACGACGCCGCCGCCGGGCTCGTCGTCGCGCTGGCCTTCCCCGAGCGGGTGGCCCGGCGGCGGCCCGAGGGCGGGTATCTGATGGTGTCGGGGACAGGGGCCGAGGTCGGGGGCGGGCTCGGGGAGGCCGAGTGGGTCGCCGTGGCCGTCGCCGACCGCGGGGTGGGACGTGCCGCGGCGCGGGTGCGGCTCGCGGCGGTGGTGGACGAGGAGACGGCGCGGGAGGCGGCCGCCTGGGCGCTGGAGCGCTACGAGGAGGTCCGCTGGGCGCAGGGCGACGTGGTGGCCAGGCGGGTGGAGCGGCTGGGCGCCGTGGAGCTGTCGGCGGCGCCGCTGCGGGAGCCGGACCCGGCCGCGGTGCAGGCCGCGCTGCTCGACGGGCTCGCCACCGAGGGCACGGGCCTGCTGCGGTGGAGCAGGGACGCGGGTGAGCTGCGGCAGCGTATGGCCTTCGTGCACAGGGTGCTGGGGCCGCCGTGGCCGGACGTCGCCGAGGACGCGCTGCTGGACCGGGCCGGCGAGTGGCTCGGGCCCGAACTGGCCCGCGCCCGGCGCCGCGCGGACCTGGCGCGGATCGACGCGGGCGCCGCGCTGCCGCGGCTGCTGCCGTGGGCGACGGGTGAGGCGGCCCGTTTCGCGGAGCTGGCGCCCGAGCGCATCGAAGTGCCCAGCGGCTCGCGCATCCGGGTGGACTATGGCGGTGAGCAGCCCGTACTGGCCGTGAAGCTGCAGGAGTTGTTCGGCCTCGCGGAGTCCCCGCGGGTCGCGGGGGTGCCCGTGCTGGTCCATCTGCTGTCGCCCGCGGGGCGCCCCGCGGCGGTGACCGCGGACCTCGCGTCCTTCTGGCGGGAGGGCTACCGGGCGGTGCGCGCCGAGCTGCGTGGCCGCTACCCGCGGCACCCGTGGCCCGAGGACCCCTCGACGGCGGCGCCGACCCGGCGCACCAACGCCCGGCGCGGCTGAGGCGGACCCCAGCCGCGCCGGACGGCGGTCATGCCTGCGTCGCGGTCACGGCGTCGGCGTCGGCGTCACAGCCTCGGTCGTCGGGGCGCCGCTGTCGGCCGGCGTGGGCGTCGCGGAGTCCGTGGGCGTCGGTGTGGCACACGGGTCGTCGGTGGGCGTGTCCGTCGGCGTGGGAGTGGCCGAGTCCGTGGGTGTCGGCGTGGGCGTCGGGGTGCACCCGGGCGTCGTCGGCGGGTCCGTCGGGTCGGTCGTCGGCGGCGTCGTGGGATCGGTCGTCGGCGGTGTGGTCGGCGGGCTGCTCGGCTCACCGGTCGTCGGGGGTGTGCTGGGCTTGCCCGGCGGGGTGCCCGGCGCGGCCGGCGGACGGCTCACCGAGGGGGCGGGGGTGCCGCCCGGCGCGGGGGTCGTGGACCCGGGCGGTGTGGGCGGCGCCGACGGGGTGCCGGTCGGCGACAGCGGGTTGGTGGTGCCGGGGCCGCCGGGGTTGTCGGGGACGCTCACCGCGCCGCCCTGCATGAAGTGGTTGTACCAGGCCTTGACCAGGTCCAGGTACGCCTGCGAGTGGTTGTAGCCGAGGATCGCCCGGTCCATGTCCTGCGGCACGGCCAGGTCGCGCCCGTCGGCGCACAGGTAATGGGCGGCGGCGAGCGCGGCGTCGTAGACGTTGTTGGGGTCGTCGACCCCGTCGCCGTTGCCGTCCACCCCCCAGTGCTCCCACGTCGAGGGGATGAACTGCATGGGGCCGACGGCCCGGTCGTGGACGGGGTCGCCGTCGTAGCGGCCGCCGTCGGTGTCGCTGATGTCGGCGAAGCCGTCGCCGTTGAGCACGGGGCCGAGGATCGGCGAGTACGTGGTGCCGTTCGCGTCGACCGAGCCGTGCCGGGCCTGTCCCGACTCCACCTGGCCGATGGCGGCGAGCAGTTGCCACGGCAGGTGGCAGCCGGGGTCGGTCTGCCGTACGGACGCCTCGGCGCGCTGGTAGGCGGCGAGCACGGTGGCGGGCAGTCCCACGCCGTTGCCGGGCAGGTTCACCGACGGGCCGCCGGGCGTGGTCGTCGGGGACACCAGCGGCGGGCCGGTCGGGGTGTTCAGTGGCGGCAGGTCCGTGATGTACGGCGAACCGCCGTCTATGGCCGGGCCGGGCGGCGGTGTCACCGCGGGCGGCTGGTCCTGCTGCTCGGCTGCGGCGTGCGCGACCGGGAGGAAGCCCGGTGCCTGCGACGCGCTGAGCGCCGCCATCGCCGCGGCGGCGACCGCGGTGCCCGCCGCTCCCCTGCGTAGCCTCCGGCCATAACGCCGCGCTGCCATAGGGCGGTCCCCTCCCACGTACCCGAGCGCGCCGTTTCCGGCGCCACAACTCGACCGACCCTACGGCAACTTGCACCACGTGACCACCGCGTCGGCATGCTCAAAATGTGCGTAAACGGGCGTCACTCTTTTGTCACAGCGCAGCGTTTCCCCGCAGGTCACCCGCGCGTCGACCGGCCGAGGCCGGCTCAGTGCGCGGCCGACTCCCAGTCGGAACCGTCACCCACGGAGACGTCGAGCGGTGCCCGAAGGGGATACGCCCCGGCCATCTCGCGGCGCACCAGCGCCTCGACCTTCTGCCGTTCGCCGGGGGCCACTTCGAGCACGATCTCGTCGTGCACCTGCAGCAGCATCCGGGACGCCAGGCCCTCCGCGGTGATCGCCTCGTCCACCCGCAGCATCGCGATCTTCACGATGTCGGCGGCCGACCCCTGGATGGGTGCGTTCAGCGCCATCCGCTCGGCCATCTCGCGGCGCTGCCGGTTGTCGCTGTTGAGGTCGGGCAGATAGCGGCGGCGGCCCAGCAGCGTCTCGGTGTACCCGGTGACGCGGGCTTCCTCCACCACCCGGTGCAGATAGTCCCGCACCCCGCCGAACCGCTCGAAGTAGGTCTCCATCAGCGCCCGGGCCTCGGCGGCCTCGATGCCCAGCTGCTGCGACAGGCCGAACGCCGACAGGCCGTACGCCAGCCCGTACGACATCGCCTTGATCTTGCGGCGCATCTCCGCGTCGACCGCGTCCCTGCCGACCCCGAAGACCTGCGAACCGACCGTGGTGTGCAGGTCCTCGCCCGAGGTGAAGGCGGCGATCAGGCCCTCGTCCTCGGACAGGTGGGCCATCACCCGCAGTTCGATCTGGCTGTAGTCCGCGGTCAGCAGCGACTCGTAGCCCCCGCCGACGACGAAGCCGCGCCGGATGGCCCGGCCCTCGTCGGTGCGGACCGGCACGTTCTGCAGGTTCGGGTCGGTGGACGACAGCCTGCCGGTCGCCGCCACGATCTGGCTGAAGGTGGTGTGGATGCGCCCGTCCGGGGCGATCGTCTTGACCAGGCCCTCGACGGTGACCCGCAGCTTGGCCTGCTCCCGGTGCCGCAGCATGATCACCGGGAGTTCGTGGTCGGTCTGCGCCGCCAGCCATGCCAGCGCGTCCGCGTCGGTGGTGTAACCCGTCTTGGTCTTCTTCGTCTTGGGCAGCGCCAGCTCGCCGAACAGCACCTCCTGCAGCTGCTTGGGCGACCCGAGGTTGAACTCGTGCCCCACCGACGCGTGCGCCTCGGCCACCGCGTGCTGCACCGCGGCGGCGAACTGCTGCTCAAGGCCCTCCAGATGGGCGCGGTCCGCGGCGATGCCCGCCCGCTCCATCCGCGCCAGCAGCGCCGAGGTCGGCAGCTCCACGTCGTGCAGCAGCTCGGCTGCGCCCACCTCGGGCAGCCGCTCGGTGAAGGCCTCGCCCAGGTCGAGGACCGTACGCGCCTGCACCATCAGCGCACCGGCCGCCGCCGCGCCCTCGTCCTCGCTCTCCTCGCCGAAGGCCAGCTGCCCGCTCCCGGAGTCCACCGGCGCCAGCTCCCGGCCCAGGTACTCCACCGACAGCACGTCCAGCGCGAAGGAGCGGCGGCCCGGCTTGATCAGATACGCGGCCAGCGCGGTGTCCATCGACACGCCCGCCACCGACCAGCCGTGCTCGGCGAACACCCGCGCGACGTTCTTGGCATTGTGCAGCACCTTCGGGCGCTGCGGATCGGCCAGCCAGCCCGCGAAGGCCCGCTCGTCGGCCTCGTCCAGCTGCGCCGGGTCGAACCAGGCGGCGTCCTCGGCCGAGGCCAGTGCCACCTGTGTGACGCTGCCCGCGCCCAGTGCCCAGGTGTCGACGCTGGCCAGCCCCAGCGGTGTCCCGCCGTGCGCGGCCAGCCAGTCGGGCAGGTCGCCGGCGGCCAGCACCGTGCCCTCGACGGCGACGCCCTCGGCGATCTCCGCCTCCTCCTGCTCCGCACCGGGGTCCGCCGCGAACAGCCGCTCCCGGAAGTTCGCGTTGCGGAACTCCAGCACGTCCAGCACCCCGACGAGCGTCTGCCGGTCGTAGGGCACCCGCTCCAGGCCCTCGGGGGTCAGCGGCAGCTTCACGTCCCGCACCATCTCGGTCAGCCGCCGGTTGAGCTTCACGGCCTCCAGGTGCGCCCGCAGGTTCTCCCCGGCCTTGCCCTTGACCTCGTCCACCCGGTCCACGAGCTCGGCGAAGGAACCGAACTGGGTGATCCACTTGGCCGCCGTCTTCTCCCCCACCCCGGGAATCCCGGGCAGGTTGTCCGACGGGTCGCCGCGCAGCGCGGCGAAGTCCGGGTACTGCTGCGGGGTCAGGCCGTACTTCTCCTCGACCTTCGCCGGCGTGTAACGCGTCAGCTCCGAGACGCCCTTGGTCGGGTACAGCACCGTGACATGGTCGCTGACCAGCTGGAAGGAGTCCCGGTCGCCGGTGACGATCAGCACCTCGTAGCCCAGCTCCTCGGCCTGTGTGGCAAGGGTGGCGATGATGTCGTCCGCCTCGTACCCGTCCACCGCGAAGCGGTTGACGCCCATCGCGTCCAGCAGCTCCCCGATCAGCTCCACCTGGCTGCGGAACTCGTCGGGGGTCTTGGTCCTGGTCGCCTTGTACTCCGGGTACTCGTCGAAGCGCCACGTCTTGCGCGACACGTCGAAGGCGACCGCCAGATGCGTCGGCTGCTCGTCACGCAGGGTGTTCGACAGCATGGACGTGAAGCCGTAGATCGCGTTCGTCGGCTGGCCCGTGGCGGTGCTGAAGTTCTCCACGGGCAGCGCGTAGAACGCCCGGTACGCCAGCGAGTGCCCGTCGAGCAGCATCAGGCGGGGGCGGTCGGTCGTCGTCTTCGATGCGTTCTTTGCCACGTACGGATCCTCCCACGCCCCTGTGACATTCCCGTCCCACACCGGGGGCGGGCCGCGGGCGGGCGCGGGTCAGGCCGTCGCCGCGGGAGCCGCCGGGCGCAGCATGCAGGTCAGCCGGGCGGTGCACACCCGCTTGCCCGAGGCGTCGTCGGTGATCACGACCTCGTAGGTGGCCGAGGAGCGGCCCCGGTGCACCGGGGTCGCGGTGCCGGTGACCAGGCCCGACCGCATACCGCGGTGGTGCGTCGCGTTGAGGTCCACGCCGACCGCGATCTTGCTCGGGCCGCCGTGCAGCATCGCCCCCACCGAGCCCAGCGTCTCCGCGAGCACCGCGGAGGCACCGCCGTGCAGCAGGCCGTACGGCTGGGTGTTGCCCTCCACCGGCATCGTGCCGACCACCCGCTCGGGCGACGCCTCCAGGATCCGGATGCCCATCCGCTCGCCCAGGTGCCCCGCGGAGAACAGCGCCTCCAGGTCGATGCCGAGCCCGGCGTACTGCTCCAGGATCTCCTGCGGGAAACGGGGGACGGTCTGCTCGCCCATGCGGTCGGCTCCGATCGGCTCGGTCGCTGCGGTTTTCGGTGTACCGGACAGCTTTCTACCGGCTTTCTACCGCACGGAACCGGTCAGCGGCGCGTGGGGTCCGCCACTTCCAACCGGATGACGACGGACTTCGCCGCGGGTGTGTTGCTGGTGTCCGCGGTGTGGTCCAGCGGGATCAGGACGTTGGTCTCCGGGTAGTACGCGGCCGCGCAGCCCCTCGGCGTCGGGTAGTGCACGACGCGGAAACCGTCCGCACGCCGCTCGCTGCCGTCGGTCCACTCGCTGACCAGGTCCGCGTAGTCCCCGTCGCGCAGCCCCGCTGCGGCGGCGTCCCCGGGGTGCACCAGCACCACCCGGCGGCCGCCCTTGATGCCCCGGTAGCGGTCGTCCAGGCCGTAGATGGTGGTGTTGTACTGGTCGTGCGAGCGCAGCGTCTGCAGCAGCAGCCGCCCTTCCGGCACCTGCGGGTATTCCAGCGGCGCCGCCGTGAAGTTGGCCTTGCCGGTGGCGGTGGGGAAGGTCCGCGAGTCCCGCGGGGCGTGCGGCAGGGTGAAGCCGCCGGGCCTGCGCACCTTGGCGTTGAAGTCGCCGAAGCCGGGCACGACCCGCGAGATGCGGTCCCTGATCAGGTCGTAGTCCTGCTCGAAGTCCGCCCAGGGCACCCGGCTGCGGTCCCCGAAGACCGCCCTGGCCAGCCGCGAGACGATCGCCGGCTCCGACAGCAGCTGCGGCGACGCGGGCGCCAGGCCCCCGCGGGAGGCGTGCACCATGCCCATCGAGTCCTCGACGCTGACGAACTGCTCACCGCCCGCCTGCCGGTCCTTCTCCGTACGCCCCAGCGTCGGCAGGATCAGCGCACGCGCCCCCGTCACCACGTGCGAGCGGTTCAGCTTCGTCGACACGTGCACCGTCAGCCGGGCCTGCCGCATCGCCGCCTCGGTCACCGCGGTGTCGGGCGAGGCGGCCACGAAGTTGCCGCCCATGGCGAAGAAGACCTTCGCCTCGCCGTCCCGCAGCGCCCGGATCGCCCGCACCACGTCGAGGCCGTGCTGCCGGGGCGGCTCGAACCCGAACTCGTCCCGCAGCGCGTCGAGGAAGGCGGCGGGTGGCCGCTCGAAGATGCCCATGGTGCGGTCGCCCTGCACGTTGCTGTGCCCGCGCACCGGGCACACCCCGGCGCCCGGGCGCCCCACATTGCCGCGCAGCAGCAGGAAGTTGACGACCTCGCGGATCGTCGGCACCGCGTGCTTGTGCTGGGTCAGGCCCATCGCCCAGCACACCACGACGCTCTTCGCCTTGCGTACCAGCGCGTCCAGCCGGTCGATGTCGGCGCGGTCCAGGCCGGTGGCGCGCAGCACCTCGTCCCAGTCCGCGGCCAGGGCCGCCGCCTGGTACTCGGCGAAACCGTGGGTGTGCTCGGCGATGAAGTCCCGGTCGACGGCGTCCGCCTCGATCAGCAGCCGCCCCAGCGCACGGAAGAGCGCCTGGTCGCCGCCGAGCCTGACCGGCAGGAACAGGTCGGTGAGCACCGTGCCGCCGCCCGCCAGGCCCGACGCCTTCTGCGGGTTGCGGAAGCGCTCCAGGCCCGCCTCGGGCAGCGGGTTGACCGTCACGATCGTCGCGCCGCCCTGCTTGGCCTTCTCCAGCGCCGACAGCATCCGCGGGTGGTTGGTGCCGGGGTTCTGGCCCGCCACGATGATCAGCTCGGCCTGGTAGAGGTCTTCCAGCAGCACGCTGCCCTTGCCGACCCCCAGCGTCTCGGTCAGCGCGGAACCCGACGACTCGTGGCACATGTTCGAGCAGTCGGGAAGGTTGTTGGTGCCGAACTCCCGGGCGAAGAGCTGGAAGAGGAAGGCCGCCTCGTTGCTCGTACGGCCCGAGGTGTAGAAGACCGCCTCGTCCGGCGAGTCCAGGGCGCCCAGCTCGTCCGCGACCAGCTCGAAGGCCCGCTCCCACGGCACCGCCTCGTAGCGCTCGGCCCCCTCGGCCAGATACATCGGCTGGGTGATCCGCCCCTGCTGCCCCAGCCAGTAGCCGCTGCGCCTGGCCAGGTCCGCGACCGGGTGCTCGGCGAAGAAGTCCGGCGTCACCCGGCGCAGCGTCGCCTCCTCGGCGACCGCCTTGGCACCGTTCTCGCAGAACTCGAAGGTGTGCCGGTGCTCCGGCTCGGGCCATGCGCATCCCGGGCAGTCGAAGCCGTCCTTCTGGTTGACCTTGAGCAGGGTCAGCGTCGCCCGCCTGGCGCCCATCTGCGCCCCGGCCGCCGCCACCGTATGGCCGACCGCCGGAAGCCCGGCTGCCGCCTTCTTCGGTGCGCTGACGCGCGGTGCGTCCTGGACGGGATCCCCAACGGGCGGCTTCTTTGCCATGCCCCCCATTATTGCCACGCTCCTCCGGTACGACCCCCGACGAGGGGGGCCTACCGGGATTCGAAGGCGGAGTACCCCGGGTGGGATTCGAACCCACGCTGGATGCTGTTTGAGAGCACTGCCTCTTCCGCTGGGCTACCGGGGCCTCTTCGAAACGAAGGCCGCATCGCGACCTCCGTCGTCCAACCTTAGCGGAGCTGGGTAGGCTCTAGGAGCAGCACCCCGCCTGAAACGAGGAGCACCGTGAGCGCCCCCGACGAGTCCGCCGCTCAGTCCGGCGACAGGTCCGACGAGCAGTCCGAGCAGTCGCATGTACCTCCGCTGACCACCCGGGTCGTCATCGCCGAGGACGAGGCGCTGATCCGGCTGGATCTGAAGGAGATGCTGGAGGAGGAGGGCTACTCGGTCGTCGGTGAGGCCGGCGACGGGGAGACGGCGGTCAAGCTCGCCGAGGAGCACCGGCCCGACCTGGTGATTCTCGATGTGAAGATGCCGGTGCTCGACGGGATCTCCGCGGCCGAGCGCATCGCGGGCGAGAAGCTGGCGCCGGTGCTGATGCTGACGGCCTTCTCGCAGCGGGAGCTGGTGGAGCGGGCCAGGGACGCCGGCGCGATGGCGTATCTGGTGAAGCCGTTCAGCAAGAGCGACCTGGTGCCCGCGATCGAGATGGCGGTGAGCCGCTTCCAGGAGCTGCGGGCGCTGGAGGCGGAGATCGCCGACCTGTCGCTGCGGCTGGAGACGCGCAAGCTGGTGGACCGGGCCAAGAGCGTGCTGCAGACGAAGTACGGGCTGACCGAGCCGGCCGCCTTCCGCTGGATCCAGAAGACGTCGATGGACCGGCGGATGTCGATGCAGGCGGTCGCGCAGGCCGTGATCGAAGAGGTCACGGAGAAGTAGCGGCAGGTCACGCAGGAGGGGCCGCACCCGGTTGCCGGGTGCGGCCCCTCGCCTGCTGCCGGGGGTGTCAGTCCTCGCCGAGGTACGTCTTGCGCACGCCCTCGTCGTGCAGCAGGTCCTGGCCGGTGCCGGAGAGCTTGATGGCGCCGACCTCCATGACGTGTGCCTGGTCGGCGAGCGACAGGGCGGCCTGGGCGTTCTGCTCGACGAGCAGGATCGTGGTGCCCTGCGCCTTGAGCTCGACGATGGTCGCCATGATCTTCTGCATCATGATCGGCGACAGGCCCATGGAGGGCTCGTCGAGCATGAGCAGCTTGGGCTGGCACATCAGCGCCCGGCCCATGGCGAGCATCTGCTGCTCACCGCCGGACAGGGTGCCCGCGGCCTGCTTGCGGCGTTCGCCGAGGATCGGGAACAGCTCGTAGGCCCGGTCGATGTCCTTGCCGATCCCGCCGGAGTCCTTGCGCAGGTACGCCCCGAGCTGCAGGTTCTGCTCGATGGTGAGCCGGGGGAAGATGTGCCGGCCTTCGGGCGAGTGGGCGAGGCCCAGGGCGACGACCTTGTGCGGCGGGACCCGGGTGAGGGGCTTGCCGTTGAAGACGATCTTGCCGCCGGTGGGCTTGAGCAGCCCGCTGAGGGTGCGCAGCGTGGTGGTCTTGCCGGCGCCGTTGGTGCCGATCAGGGTGACGACCTGGCCGGCTTCGACGGAGAAGGAGATGCCCTTGACCGCTTCGATCTTGCCGTAGGAGACCCGCAGGTTCTCCACTTCGAGCAGTGCGGTCATCGGTCGTTCTCCTGCTCGCCGGTCGTCTGCTGCCCCTCGGCGGGGGCGGCCTCGAAGGGTTCGCCGAGGTAGGCGGCGATGACCCGCTCGTCCTGCTGTACGACCTCGGAGCTGCCTTCGACGAGCTTCTCGCCCTGGACGAGGACGGCGACGCGGTCGCACAGGTTGAAGATGAAGCGCATGTCGTGCTCGATGACCAGGACGGCGATGCCCTGGTCGCGTACGGCGAAGACGAGTTCCTCCGTCGCGCGGGTCTCCTGCGGGTTCATGCCCGCGGTGGGTTCGTCGAGCAGCAGCAGTCCCGGTTCGCTGGCCAGGGCGCGGGCGATCTCCAGTTTCCGCTGCTCGCCGTAGGGCAGGT
This sequence comes from Actinacidiphila bryophytorum, assembly GCF_016916835.1. Taxonomy (GTDB): domain Bacteria; phylum Actinomycetota; class Actinomycetes; order Streptomycetales; family Streptomycetaceae; genus Actinacidiphila; species Actinacidiphila bryophytorum. The sequence goes on from NZ_JAFFIX010000005.1 coordinate 192,789, forward strand.
TGCGGGCCAGGTGGTCGGCCTTGGCCGCCAGGCCGGTGAACTCCAGGAGTTCCATGGCCCTGGCCCGGGAGCGCGCCTCGGCCCGGTGGTAGCCGGGGCCGCGGATGAGGGCGGACATCAGGCCCTCGCGGGTGCGGGTGTGCCGTCCGACGAGGACGTTCTCCAGCACGGTCATGTTCGCGAAGAGCCGGATGTTCTGGAAGGTGCGGGCGATGCCGGCCTTGGTCACCAGGTGCGGCTTGGGCGGCAGCACCGTGCCCCGGTAGCTGACGGTGCCCTCGGTGGGGACGTACAGCCCGGTGAGGCAGTTGAAGAAGGTCGTCTTGCCCGCGCCGTTGGGGCCGATGAGGCCGACGATCTCACCGGTGTTGACGGTGAGGTCGACGTCGCGGACCGCGGTGAGGCCGCCGAAGCGCATGATGACGCCGCTGGCCTGGAGCAGCGGGGCGCCGTCGGGCGCCTGCTCCGGGGTGGGCTGCTGGGGAATGGTGGTGGTCATGGTGTCCTTCACGCCCCTGCCGTGGCGGCCGGGACGGTGTCGTCGCCCAACGGCCGTTTGCCGGGTGCCGTGGTCTCGTCCTCGTGGAACTCCAGCTGGCGGCGCCGGTTGGGGATGATGCCCTCGGGCCGGAAGCGCATGATCAGGATGAGCGCGAGACCGAAGGCGAAGAGTTCGTACTTGGACAGGAAGTCCAGCTTCTCCGGGATGACGTACAGCAGTGCGGCGCCGACGATGGGGCCGCTGACGGTGCCCATGCCGCCGAGGACGACGGCGGCCAGCAGGAAGGCCGAGTTCGGCGGGACCGGTCCTGAGAACTGGTACGGGTCGGGCACGACGCTGTTGGTGACGTGGGCGAAGACCGTACCGGCCAGGCCCGCCAGCGACGCGCCGAGGGCGAAGGCGACGAGCTTGACGCGGAAGCCGTTGATGCCCATGGCGGTGGCGGCGGTCTCGTCCTCGCGGATGGCGATCCAGGAGCGGCCGATGCGGGAGTCCGCGGCGCGGGTGAAGACCAGCACCACGATCATCGTGATGACCAGCATCAGCAGGTAGTAGTTGGCGAACCTGCCGAGGGTGAAGGACCCGATGTCGTGGTTGGCGCCGAGGTTGTACCCGAAGATCGACAGGTCGGGGATCTGGGCGATGCCGTTCGGGCCGTTGGTGACCTTCGGGCCGCTGACGCCGTCGAGGTTCCGGACGACGATCCGGAAGATCTCTCCGAAGCCGAGGGTGACGATGGCCAGGTAGTCGCCGCGCAGCCGCAGGGTGGGGGCGCCGATGAGCACACCGAAGACGCAGGCTGCGGCCATGCCGGTGATCGCCGCGGCCCAGAAGGGGAACTGGACGCCGGACCAGATGGAGAACTGGGAGCCGGAGACCAGGGCCGCGGCGTAGGCGCCGACGCCGAGGAAGGCGACGTAGCCGAGGTCGAGCAGGCCGGTGAGGCCGACGACGATGTTCAGGCCGAGGGCGACGGTGCCGACGATCAGGACGCTGACGCCGAGGTTGGCCCAGTGCTCGTTGTTCTGCGCGAAGGGGTAGGCCGCGGCGGCGATGATGCCGACGGTGGCGGCGAACCGCTTGTTGCGGTGGGTGAGCTGCTGGAACTGCCGCAGCAGGCCGCCTGCGCCCAGTCCCCACAGGCCCACCGCGACGACGATGAGGTAGCCGAGGAAGATGTCGCTGTAGTCGGTGGCCAGGCCGAAGGTGAGGATCTTCAGGCCGAGCGCGTAGACGACCACGATGACCAGGCGCTGCAGCCACGGGTTGAGCTTGCGGGCGTCGGCGACGCGCATGTCGGCGTGGTGCAGCCGGGCCTCGCGCAGCCAGACGTAGGAGCGGACGACCAGCGCGGACTTCTCGAAGCGGCCCAGCTCGTAGTACTCGGCGTCGGCCGGTTCCTGCGGGCGCCGGTCGATCGGCAGGGCCAGGGCGCCGGCGAAGAGCAGCAGGCTGCCGACCGCGGCGACGAAGCCGCCGGGGTCGAGGTTGGCGATGCCGCCGAGCTTGGCGGCGATGTCGATGACCGTGTACCAGGTGGTGCCCAGCGTGGCCAGGGCCAGCAGCAGCACGGAGTTGTTGGACCTGCTGGGGTTGAGCCAGGCGGCGCCCTTGAGCCGGAAGGCGCCCAGCGCGACGACGCCGGTGATGATCGCGCCGATCAGCGTCATGACCTGCAGGCCGCCGGGGTACCCGCTGACGGTGAGGTCGCCGGGGAAGTCGGTGGTGTAGGTCCAGGACATGAAGGTCGAGGCGATGGTGACCACCGCGCCGGCGAGCGTGGCGGCCCGGGCGGCGTTGCGGGGCAGCGGGATGAAGGGCGCGGTCCGCCGGCCGGTGTCGGGGGCGAGGACCGCTTCCGCGGTCGCGAGGGGGATGTCGGTCATGTCGTCGTCACGCCCTGTCCGCTACTCGCTCGCCCAGCAGGCCCTGCGGCCGCGCCAGCAGCACCAGGATGAGCAGGACGAAGGCCCAGACGTTCTTCCAGCCCTCGCCGCCGAGCTGCTCCATGCCGGGGATGTTGGAGATGTACGCCGACGCGCACGACTCGGCGACACCCAGGACGAGGCCGCCGAGCATGGCGCCGTAGATGTTGCCGATGCCGCCGAGCACGGCCGCGGTGAAGGCCTTCAGACCGGCCTGGAAGCCCATGTCGTACTTGATCTGGCCGTATTTGAGGCCGGATGCGAGGCCGGCGACGGCGGCGAAGAAGCCGCCGATGGCGAAGGCGATCACGATGATGCGGTTGGTGTCGATGCCCATGAGCTGCGCGGTGTCCGGGTCCTGCGCGGTGGCCTGCATGGCGCGGCCGGTGCGTGAGGTGCGGACGAAGGCGGCCAGCGCCGCCATGCACACGACGGCTGCGACGACCAGGAAGATGTCACCGCTCTGGATGTCGACGTCCCCGACGTGGTAGGGGCCGCCGGGCAGCTGCGGGAAGTGCTTGCCCGCGGTGGCGTTGGGGTACCACAGGAAGACGACCTGCTGGAGTGCGAGTGAGAGGCCGATGGCGGTGATCAGCGGTGCCAGCCGTGGCGCGCCCCGCAGCGGGCGGTACGCGAGTCTCTCCGCGCCCACCGCGATCAGCACGGACACGATGGCGCCGCCGGCCAGCATGAGGGGCAGTGCCGCCCATATGGACATGCTGTCCGGAAGGTTCGTGTAGACCGCGAGCGCGCCGAAGGCGCCGGTCATGTAGATCTCGCCGTGGGCGAAGTTGATGAGCTGGACGATGCCGTACACCATCGTGTAGCCGATGGCGATGAGCCCGTACATCGAGCCGATGAACAGCCCGTTGGCCAGCTGTTGCGGCAGGGTGTGCACCGCATGGCCTCCATGTCGCTGGGAGCAGGTGGGGAGCGGGGACGGTGGTGCGGCGCCCCTGAGGGGACACGCGGGGGGTGCGCGGGCCGCGCGGCCGGAGGTCGTCCGGCCGCGCGGCCCGGGTGCTGCTGGGGTCAGCCGGTGTAGGTGCCGGACTTGACGGCGACCCACTTGCCGGACTTGACCTGGTAGACGGTCAGCTGCTTGTTGGTGGTGTCACCGAACTCGTCGAAGGACAGGTGGCCGGCGACGCCGTCGAAGTCGGTCTTCTGGACCGCGTCGATGAGCGCCTTGCGGGCGTCGGGCATCGCGGGCAGCTTGCCGCCGTTGGCGTCCATGACGACCTTGACGGCCTTGATGATCGCGGTGGTGGCGTCGTAGGTGTAGCCGCCGTAGGTGCCGTAGTCGCCGGGGTAGCCCTTGGACTTGTAGGTGTTGATGAAGTCGGTGGCCGTCTGCAGGGTGCTGACGGGGACGCCGACGGAGGTGACCAGGTCGCCCTCGGCCGCGGCACCGGCGGTCTTGATGTAGGTGTCGGAGTACATGCCGTCGCCGCCCATCAGCGGGATCTTGACGCCGGCCGCCTTGAGCTGCTTCGTGATCAGCTCGGACTCGTCGTACTGGCCGCCGTAGTAGACCATGTCGGCGTGCGAGTTCTTGATCTTGGTGACCAGGGTCGAGTAGTCGGTGTCACCGGTGTTGACGTGGTCGGTGCCGGCGATCTTGCCGCCGAGGCCGCTGAACTTCCCCTTGAAGATGCCCGCGAGGCCGGCGCCGTAGGTCTGCTTGTCGTCGACGACGAAGGCGTTCTTGGCCTTGAGCGTGTTGTATGCGTAGTCGCCGGCGAAGCCGCCCTGGTTGGCGTCCGTGGTGGCGGTGCGGAAGTAGGTCGGGAACGGCCGGGTCTTCTTGCCGGTCGCCCAGTCCTTGCCCTGGGTGAGCGCCGGGTTGGTGTTGGCCGGCGAGATCTCCACCATGTTGGCGCTGGCGAACACCTGCTGCATCGACTGGGCGACGCCGGAGTTCAGCGGGCCGACGGCGGCGATGATGGTGTTGTCCGAGGTGAAGGCGGTGGCGTTCTGCTGGCCGGTGGCCGGCTGCGCCTTGTCGTCCTTCGGGGAGATCTTGAAGGTGACGCCCGGGACGAGGTTCTTGGCGTTGGCGTCGTCGACGGCGATCTGGGCGCCGTACTGGAGCCCGAGGCCGGTGGCCGAGTTCGGACCGGTCAGGGGGGCGTCGACGCCGATCACCACGGTGATGTTCTTCGCGGCGCTGCTGGAGCCGCCGCCAGATCCGCCGGTGCTGCCGCCCTTGTCATCGTCGCTGCGCGAGCCGCAAGCAGTGAGAGTAAGCGCTCCAGTGGTGAGTACGGAGGTCAGAATCAGCAAGGAACGGTGTCGCACGGTCAGTCCTTTCCCCTGGCGCGGCCGTCTCTGATGAGAGGCCGAGTCGCGCGCTGGAACCCGAACTGACAAATCCGGAGGCGCGGTGACTGGCCGTGACTCTAAGCCTGGTTCGGGGAGTGAGGCAGAGGTGCGGGGAAGAGTGTGACTGTCTTGTTATGCCAATCGGAAACTCTTGAGCTTCTCTTGAGATTGAGCACGGCTTTTGGGTACATTGCTCCCCCGTCCGGATGCTGAGAACGCGCACTTCCGGTGGCGCGTAGCCGACTTGTCGCCGGTCACGGGGCCGATCCGGCGCGAACCCGGCGGATCGGGCCTGGCCGGATTATCCGCGGAGGCCCCGGGTAGGTACCCGCGGGGCCTGCCTCGGGGTTTCCTATTGCGTCCGTGTTACGCAGCGTTAATTGCCGTCGAAAGACTTTTCCCGCATGGCCGAAAGACGGCGCCCCCGGCGGGCGTTGCCGTCGGGGGCTGGGTGCGGTCAGGACCAATAAGGCGATGACACATTACGCCTTCGGTGCGTCGTCCTCGCCGATGCGGTGGACCCGGACCATATTGGTGGTGCCCGGCATTCCGGGCGGCGAGCCCGCGGTGATGATGACGACGTCGCCCTTCTTGCAGCGGCCGATCCGCAGCAGCTCCTCGTCCACCTGCTGCACCATCTCGTCGGTGGTCTGCACCATCGGGCCGAGGAAGGTCTCCACGCCCCAGGTCAGGTTCAGCTGCGAGCGGGTCGCCGGCTCAGGGGTGAAGGCCAGCACCGGGATCGGCGAGCGGTAGCGGGACAGCCGGCGCACGGTGTCGCCGGACTGCGTGAAGGCGACCAGGAAGCGGGCGCCGAGGAAGTCGCCCATCTCGGCGGCGGCCCTGGCGACCGCGCCGCCCTGGGTGCGCGGCTTGTTCCGGTCGGTGAGCGGCGGCAGACCCGCGGTGAGCATGTCCTCCTCGGCGGCGGCCACGATCCGCGACATCGTCTTGACCGTCTCGATCGGGTACTTGCCGACGCTGGTCTCGCCGGACAGCATCACCGCGTCGGTGCCGTCCATCACCGCGTTGGCCACGTCGCTGGCCTCGGCGCGGGTGGGCCGGGAGTTGTCGATCATCGAGTCCAGCATCTGGGTGGCGACGATGACCGGCTTGGCATTGCGCTTGGCGAGCGTGACGGCCCGCTTCTGCACCAGCGGCACCGCCTCCAGCGGCATCTCGACGCCGAGGTCGCCGCGGGCGACCATGATGCCGTCGAAGGCGTCCACGATCTCTTCGAGGTTGTCGACCGCCTGCGGCTTCTCGATCTTGGCGATCACCGGGACCCTGCGGTCCTCCTCGGCCATGATCCGCAGCACGTCCTCGACGTCCCGCCCCGAGCGGACGAAGGACAGCGCGATCACGTCGGCGCCGGTGCGCAGGCCCCAGCGCAGGTCGCGGATGTCCTTCTCGGACAGCGCGGGCACCGACACCGCGACGCCGGGCAGGTTCAGGCCCTTGTTGTCGGAGATCATGCCGCCCTCGATGCACATGGTGTGCACCCGCGGCCCCTCGACGTCGGTCACCTCCAGGGTGACCCGGCCGTCGTCCACCAGGATCCGCTCGCCGCGCGCCACGTCGGCCGGCAGCCCCTTGTAGGTGGTGCCGCAGATCTGCTGGTCACCCTCGATGTCGTCGGCGGTGATGGTGAACTCGTCGCCGCGTTCAAGGAGTACCGGACCCTCGGCAAAACGGCCCAGCCTGATCTTCGGACCCTGAAGGTCCACCAGGATGCCCACGCTGCGGCCGGTCTCGTCGGACGCCTTGCGCACCCGTCGGTAGCGGTCCTCGTGCTCGGCGTAACTTCCATGGCTCAGGTTCAGGCGTGCCACGTCCATCCCGGCCTCGACCAGTGCCTTGATCTGGTCGTAGGAATCGGTCGCGGGACCCAGGGTGCAGACAATTTTCGCTCGGCGCATGTATCGAGCGTATGACTTACTCGTTGGTAGCCAGGACCACTGGGGGCAACTGCCCAACGACGGCTGGATTAACGGTTGTTGACAACTCTCGAATGATATGGCGGCTCGCTCGGATGAGCGGTCGTCAACAGCCGTTCACCTGCGGGGGCTGTTGCCGGAGCACCTCTCTGCGCCAGAATCTACGCGCGTTGTGCCCTCAGCACGCGCCCGTGAACGCCAAGGAGACGAGATGCCGCTCAACCGCAGGGACTTCATCAACCGCTCGGCCGCCACCGGCGCCGGCGTGGCGCTCGCGGGCACCGCGGGCGCGGTCGCCGCGGCCGGCCCCGCCCAGGCCGCAGAGCAGGGGCACGGCCAGGGCCACGGCCACGCGCCCAAGACGTTCAGCCTGCGCGTACTCGGCACCACCGACCTGCACGGGCACGCGCTGAACTGGGACTACTTCACCAACGCCGAGTACGACGACGCGGCGCACAACGACGTCGGCCTCGCCAAGGTCGCCACCCTCGTCGAGCAGGCCCGCGCCGAGAAGGGCCACGACCGCACCCTGCTGATCGACGCGGGCGACATCATCCAGGGCACCCAGCTGTCCTACTACTACGCCCGGGTGGAGCCGATCACCGGCGACCGGCGCGGCCCGCAGCACCCGATGGCGCTGGCGATGAACCACATGAAGTACGACGCCGCGGCGCTCGGCAACCACGAGTTCAACTACGGCATCCCGCTGCTGCGCGCCTTCCAGGAGCAGTGCGACTTCCCGCTGCTGGCCGCCAACGCCGTCGACGCCAAGACCCTCAAGCCCGCCTTCCCGCCCTACCTGGTCAAGGAGATCAAGGTGCACGGCGGGCGGCCGGTCAAGGTCGGCATCCTCGGCCTGACCAACCCCGGCATCGCCGTGTGGGACAAGGCCAACGTGCAGGGCAAGATGTCCTTCCCCGGCCTGGTCGAGCAGGCCGAGGTGTACGTCCCCAAGCTGCGCGCGCTGGGCTGCGACGTGGTGATCTGCACCGACCACTCCGGGCTCGACGGCAGCACCTCCTACGGCGACGCGGTGCCCTACCCCGAGAACGCCTCCTCGATGGTCGCCGCCCAGGTGCCCGGCATCGACGCGATCCTGGTCGGCCACACCCACGTGGAGCGCCCGCAGACCCTGGTCGTCAACGAGCAGACCGGCAGGACCGTCGTGCTCTCCGAGCCGCTGTACTGGGGCATGCGGCTGTCGGTGTTCGACATCGACCTGGCCTTCGAGCACGGCCGCTGGCAGGTCACCTCGGTCACCGCCGAGGTCCGCAACGCCAACACCGTCGCCGAGGACCCGCAGGTCGCCAAGCTGGTGCGGGACGAGCACCAGAAGGTCGTCGACTACGTCAACCAGGTCGTCGGCACCTGCACGGTCGCGATGTCCGCGGCGGAGTCCACGTACAAGGACACCCCGATCATCGACTTCCTGAACCTGGTGCAGTCCGACACGGTCAAGGCGGCGCTGGCCGGCACCTCGTACGCGTCGCTGCCGGTGCTGTCCGAGGCGTCGCCCTTCTCGCGGACCGCGGCGATCCCGGCCGGCCAGGTGTCGCTGCGCGACGTCGCGGGCCTGTACGTCTACGAGAACACCCTGGACGCCAAGATCCTCACCGGCGCCCAGGTCAAGGACTACCTGGAGTGGTCGGCGCGGTACTACGTGCAGACGGCGCCGGACGCGCCGCTCGACGTCACGAAGATCACCAACGCCAACAACACCCCCGACTACAGCTACGACGTGCTCAGCGGTGTCAGCTACGACATCGACATCGCCCAGCCGGCCGGCTCCCGGATCAGCAACCTCACGCACGACGGCGCCCCGGTCGACCCGGCCGCGCAGTTCGTGCTCGCGGTCAACAACTACCGCTCCAGCGGCGGCAGCAACTACCCGCACGTGGCCACCGCCCAGTCGGTGTGGTCCAACTCCGACGAGATCCGCAACACGATCATCGCCTGGGTGCAGGCGCACGGCACGATCGACCCGTCGACCTTCGGCGGCGACCAGTGGCGGCTCACCCGCGGCGGAGTGCCGCTGTTCTCGTAGGCACGTCGCAGGCGGCGGCACCGTCGAGGCCGAAGGTGGTGAAGGCGGTCCTGGCCGGCAGCGGGTAGTGCTCCGCGCCGGTCAGCAGCCCCGTCAGGTCATTGAGGATCACCGCCGACCGCCAGGCGGCAAGGCCCAGGTCCGGGGCGCCGACGCCGTGCGTGTGGCGTTCGGCGTTCTGGACGTAGACCCGGCCGGTGATCCGCCGGTCCAGCTCCAGGCGGTGCCGCGCGTCGATCCGCGGCCGGCCCGCGGCATCCCGCAGCACATAGGGGTGCAGCGGGCCGAGCAGCTGGTCCAGCGGGCGCTCCCGGTAGCCGGTGGCCAGCACCACCGCACTGGTCACCATGCGGGTGCGGGTGCCCTGGTCGGCGTGCTCCAGGTGCAGTTCGATGCCGGTGGTGCCGATACGGCCCGCGGTGCGCACCGTGACCCCCGGGGTGAGCACCGCGTCCGGCCAGCCGCCGTCCAGGGTGCGGCGGTACAGCTCGTCGTGGATCGCGGTGATCGTCTCGGTGTCGATGCCCTTGTGCAGCTGCCACTGCTGCGGCACCAGCCGGTCCCGCACCGGCTCGGGCAGGCCGTGGAAGTAGCGGGTGTAGTCGGGGGTGAAGTGCTCAAGGCCGAGCCGGCTGTACTCCATGGGCGCGAAGGCCGGGGTACGCGCCAGCCAGGTGATCGCCTCCCGGCCCGGCGTCCTGGACCGCAGCAGGTCGAGGAAGACCTCGGCGCCCGACTGCCCCGAGCCGATCACCGTGATGTGCTCGGCGGCCAGCAGCCGCTCGCGCTGCGGCACGTAGTCCGCCGAGTGCACCACCGGCAGCGTCGGCGCGTCGGCCAGCGGGCGCAGCGGCTCCGGAACGTAAGGCGCGGTCCCGATGCCCAGTACCAGGTGCCTGGCGTACGTGCGGCCCAGCGCCTCCGCCTCGCCGTGCACGTCCAGCTGCGTGTGGTCGACCTCGAAGCGGCCGCGCTCCTCGTCCCAGCGGACCGTGTCGACCTGCCGGCCGAAGTGCGTGGACGGCAGCGCGTCCGCGACCCACCGGCAGTACGCGTCGTACTCGGCCCGGTGCACATGGAAGCGCTCGGCGAAGTAGAACGGGAAGAGCCGCTCGCGGGACTTGAGGAAGTTCAGGAACGACCAGCGGCTCGCCGGGTCGGCCAGCGTCACCAGGTCGGCGAGGAAGGGCACCTGCAAGGTGGCGCCGTCGACCAGCAGCCCCGGGTGCCAGTGGAAGTCCTGCCGCTGGTCGTAGAAAGCCGCGGTCAGGCCGGGTACGGCGTCGGCGAGTGCGGCCAGCGACAGGTTGAAGGGGCCGATGCCCACCCCCAGCAGGTCGAACGGCTCCTGCTCGCGGTCCTGCTGCGGTGCGGCGGCCGACTCCTGCGGTGCGGTCGGGTCCTCCGGTGCGGTCGGGGCGTTCATCGGTGCTGGACCTTCCTTCTGTGGTACGTCCCCGGGGCGGCTCACCGCGCCTCCTGGGTCTGCCTGGCCTGCGCGTCGGTCACCAGCCGCAGCAGCGCGTCGAGGTCCTGCGGGCGGATGTGCGGATTGAGCAGCGTCGCCTTCAGCCACAGCCGGCCGCCGGCCGCCGCCCGGCCCAGCACCGCCCGCCCCTCGTACATCAGCTCCCGGCGCAGCGCCGCCACCTGCTCGTCGTCGGCGCCCGCCGGGCGGAACAGCACGGTGCTGATCGCCGGCCGGCCGTGCAGGTCCAGGCCCGGGTGCCGGTCGACGGCCGCGGCCAGCTGGTGCGCGTGCCCGCACACCGCGTCCACCAGCGCGCCCAGGCCCTCGCGGCCCAGCGCCCGCATGGTGACGGCGATCTTCAGCACGTCGGGGCGGCGGGTGGTGCGCAGCGAGCGGCCCAGCAGGTCCGGCAGCCCGGCCTCGGTGTCGTCGGTGGCGTTCAGGTAGTCCGCCTGGTGCCCCAGCGGGCGCAGCGCCGCCCCGTCCGGTACGGCCAGCAGGCCCGCCGCGACCGGCTGCCACCCCAGCTTGTGCAGGTCCACGGTCACCGACACCGCCGACTGCAGCCCGTCGAGCTTGCCCGCCTCGTGCCGGCTGAACAGCAGCGGGCCGCCGTACGCCGCGTCCACGTGCAACTCCGCGCCGTGCTTCGCGGCGACCTGCGCCAGCTGCGGCAGCGGGTCGATCGCGCCCGTGTCCGTGGTGCCCGCGGTCGCCACGAGCAGGGCGCGCCCCGGCAGTTCGTCGAGGGCCGCGTCGGCGTCCGCCGGGTCCAGCACACCACTGGGGGTGTCCACGACGACCGGGCGCGGCAGGCCCAGCAGCCACGCGGCGCGCTGCACGCTGTGGTGGGCGTTCGCACCGCACACCACCTGCACGCGCGGGCCGCCCGCCGCGCGCTCCCTGGCCAGCAGCAGCGCCAGCTGGTTGGACTCCGTCCCGCCCGTCGTCATCAGCGCGTCCGGCGCCGGCAGGTCCGGGTAGACCACCGCGGCCAGGGCTGCCGAGGCCCTGGCCTCGATCTCCGTCGCCGCGGGTGCCTGGTCCCAGGAGTCCAGGGACGGGTTCAGCGATGCCGCGGCCAACTCCGCTGCCGCGGACAGGGCCAGCGGGGGGCAGTGCAGGTGGGCTGCGCAATACGGGTCCGCCGGGTCCGCTGCGCCTCGCGCCAGCTCCCGCACGAGGGTGTGCAGCGCCTCCTGGGCGCCCGTCCCGTGCCCCGGCAGGGGCCGGCCCAGGGCTCCGGCCACCCGCCGGGCGGTCTCCTTCGGGCCGCCGGCCGGCACCGGGCCGCCGCGGGCGGCTGCGCCCTCCTCCAGGGCGGTCAGCACCGTCTCGACCAGGGGGCGCAGTTGAGCCGGCCCCTGCCGGCCGCCCGCCAGCCCGGCGATCTCCTTCAACGGTCCTCCCCGTCTCGCTCCTCCCCCAGCACAACGACCACCCCCCACCCCCGGGCACGCCCCTCCTCCCCCCGACGTCCCCCTTACGGTGAACCTGCGCCGTTCCGCCCCCAGAGCTCCGCCTGGGGGTACCCCCAGCGCCTCCTGGGTGATTGCCACGAACCGCCCGGACGGTGCCCGGGGGCAGGGCTAGGTGGTGCGGAGGCGGAGGGTGCGGGAGAGGTCGTCGAGGCGGTCGGCGAGGGCGCGGGACAGCGCGGGGGTGACGGCGGGGTCGGACAGGCAGGCGCGGCCCAGCCGCAGGGTCTCCGCGGACACCGCGGTGTGCGGGAAGGCGGTGCGCCCGGCGAGTTCCGCGATGGCGGTACCGCGCCTGGCGGCAAGCGGCACGACATCGGCGAAGTACCTCGCCACGTACCCGGCGGTGAGCCCCTCGTGCTCAGGGTTCCAGAAACCCTGCGCGTTGGCCGAGACGAGGTAGTTCGACTGCCCGTCGTCGTGGAACATCGCCTCCCAGGCCACCGCCTTGGCCGCGGCGTCCGGGAGCGCCGCCCGGCACCTGGCGGCGCCTTCGCGCCCGACCGCACTGGGGTCGCCGGCCAGCTCCGCGTCGATGTCCGCGGGGCCGGCCGCGCCGAGCACGGCGAGCCGCAGCAGCATCCGCCAGCGCAGTTCGGGGTCGAGGGGCGAGCCCCCGGGGATCTCCCCCTGGTCGTACCAGCCGCGCAGCGCCACCGTGTCGTCGGCGTCGTACACCGCGTCGACCAGCGCCCTGGTGGCGCTGAGGCGGGTGCCGCCGTGGCCGGCGGCGAGCAGCCCGCGTGCGGTGTCGCGCAGGGTGCGCAGCGCCTGGGGGCGCAGGGCGGGGTCGAGGTACTGGTCGGCGACCGGCCCTCGGCAGAACGTGAGGACGGCGTCCACGATGCCGGGGTCCGACTCGCCCGGCAGGTGCGCGGCCATGAGCGCGACGTATTCGGCGGGCGCGATCCCCCCGTCGCGTACCAGGTCGCGTGCCGCGTTCCAGACGACGGCGCGGGCGAGCGGGTCGGGCAGCCCGCCGAGGGCGTCGCGGACGGTGTCCCAGGACTGGGGGTCGAAGTGGACCTTGGCGAAGGTCAGGTCGCCGTCGTTGAGCAGGACGAGGTCGGGCCGCGGCCCGTCGAGTGCGTGGCTGTCGGCGACGGTGCCGGGCGCGAGGTCGACGGTGAGCCGGTCGCGCAGCACGAGGGTTGCGGGGTCGGCGGCGGCCCTGTCGTACAGGCCGACGTCGATGCGGTGCGGGCGGTGCCCGCGGTGCCTGATCTCCAGCCGCCATCCGCCGTCGGGGCCGCCGGGGAGCACCTCGGGGGTCAGCGTGTCGTGGCCCGAGGTGCGCAGCCAGGCGGCGGCCCAGGCGGGCACGTCGCGTTCGGTGGCGGAGCCGAGGGAGTCGAGGAAGTCGGCGAGTGCCGCGTTGCCGAAGCGGTGCCGGGCGAAGTGGGTGTTGAGCCCGGCGGTGAAGGCCTTGGGGCCGAGCCAGGCGACGAGCTGGCGCAGTGCGGAGGCGCCCTTGGCGTAGGAGATGCCGTCGAAGTTGTTCATCGCGGACGCGGTGTCGGGGACGTCGGCGGGGTCGGGGGCGACGGGGTGGGTGGAGGGCCGCTGGTCGGCGTCGTAGCCCCAGGCCTTGCGGGCGACGGCGAAGTCGGTCCAGGTGCCGGTGAAGGCGGTGGCCTCGCTGAGCACCTGGAAGCCCATGTACTCGGCGAAGGACTCGTTCAGCCAGATGTCGTCCCACCAGCGCAGGGTGACGAGGTTGCCGAACCACATGTGCGCCATCTCGTGGGCGATGACGACCGCGCGGAACTGCGCTTCCGCGGGTGTGACGGCGGAGCGGTGCACGAAGTTGTCGCGGAAGGTGACCAGTCCGGGGTTCTCCATCGCGCCGGCGTTGAACTCGGGCACGAAGCACTGGTCGTAGGAGTCGTACGGGTAGGGCTCGCCGAACAGCTCGTGGTAGCGGTCGAAGCAGCGCCGGGTGATGTCCAGGAGCGCGTCGGCGTCGCGGTCGAGGTGTTCGGCCAGCGAGCGGCGGCAGTGCAGCCCGAAGGGCAGTCCCGCGTGCTCGGTGCGCACCGAGTGCCAGGGGCCTGCGGCGACGGCGACGAAGTAGGTGGCCAGCGGCGGGGTGGTGGCGAGCTGCCACCGGCCGGGGGCGGTCCTGGTGGCGACGCCGTTGCCGAGCACGGTCCACTCGTCGGGCGCCTGGACGCTGACGTCGAAGACGGCTTTGAGGTCCGGCTGGTCGAAGGACGCGGCGACGCGCTGCATGTCGTTCATGAACAGCTGCGTGTAGAGGTAGGTCTCACCGTCCTCGGGGTCGGTGAAGCGGTGCATGCCCTCGCCGGTGTGCGAGTACGGCATGTCCGCCTCGACGCGCAGCTCGTGGTCGCCGGCGGTCAGTCCGTGCAGCGGGAGCCGGTTGTCGTCGAGCAGGCCGGGGTCGAGGTCCCGGCCGTCGAGGACGGCCCGGCGCAGCGCGGCGGGGCGGATCTCGGCGAAGGTGTCGCAGTCGCGTGCGGCCCGGAACCGGATCACGGTCGACGAGCCGAACACCTCCGCTCCCCCGGTGAGGTCGAGGTCGATCGCGTAGTGGTGGACGGTCAGGTCGCGGGCACGGGTCTCGGCCTCTGCGTGGGTCAGAACAGGCATGCGGCACATGCTGCCGTAAGCCGTGCCGCCGGGGACAGGCGCGGACGCCGACGCGTAGGCTCGTCGGGTACGGGGAGGTGGTCATGGCCGGGTACGCGGAGCCGGGGGCACAGGCCGCGGGGGGCGGGGCCATCGTGCACGGCTTTCCGCACCTGGACACCGTACGGGCGGCGCTGACCGCGCTGTACCGGCGGATCTCCGCCGACGGTGTGCAGCGCTTCGCGGCGAGCGTGCACCCCGAGCTGGTGGACTTCCCCGCCGACGAGGACCTGTACCTGGGTGCCCAGCGGGTGGCGCGGGTGATGGTGCAGCACTTCCGGCTGCCGGACGCGCGGATGGTGGTGGGCTTCCGCGACATGGTCCACGCGGGAAACGTCGAACTGGCCGCGGGTCCCGAGTACTTCATCGAGCTGCACTCGCGGTTCCGCTCCGACCGGCGCGACGTGGGGGCGGCGCTGGCGCACGAGGTGATGCATGTGTATCTGCACCGCCTCGGCCTGGAGTTCCCCGGCACCCGGGACAACGAGATCCTCACGGACACCGCGACGACGTATCTGGGTGCGGGCTGGCTGCTGCTGGACGCCTACCGGGAGGAGGCGGCGATCAGGGGTGAGCGGCTGATGATGTCGGCGTACAAGCTGGGCTATCTCACTCCGGAGGAGTTCGGGTACGTGCTGGCCAAGCGGGCGGCGGCCTTCGGCGAGGACATCGAGCCGTGGTTCCACTCGGCGCAGGCCCGCGACGCCTACCGTGCGGGTCTGGCCCGCGCCGGCCAGGACCTGCGGCAGGCGCCGCTGGCCGCGGCGGGCTGGGGCGCCAGGCGCCGCTACGCGAAGGACCGCAGGGCGCTGGCGGACGGTCCCGGCTACTCCTTCGAGTCCGGCGCCTCGGGGGTGCGGGTCTCCTTCGCGTGCCCCACGTGCTTCCAGCGCATCCGGCTGCCCTGCCGGGGGCGGCTGCGCGCCCGCTGCGCCCTGTGCCACACCGAGCTGGACGCCGACACCTGAGCCGGCGGCGTGAGGCGGCACGTGAGCCGGCATCTGCAAGAGGCGCCAGGACAGGCAACAGCGCCCGCCTTCTTGGTCGGGGAGGCGGGCGCTGCTGGTGTTACCGCGTTCCGCACGCCTTTGTGCGGGACATCGGGGGGCCGTCAGACGGTGAGCGGCCGGTCGGTGGGGCGGATCGGGGCGTGCAGCGCCGACGGGAGGCCCGTCAGGTACGCGTCGACGGCCTTGGCCGCTGAGCGGCCCTCGGCGATGGCCCACACGATGAGCGACTGGCCGCGGCCCGCGTCGCCCGCGACGAAGACGCCGTCGACGTTGGTGGCGTAGGAGCCGTCGCGGGCGATGTTGCCGCGCGCGTCCAGCTGCAGGCCGAGCTGCTCGACCAGGCCGTTGGACTGGTCGGTGCCGGTGAAGCCCATCGCGAGGGTGACCAGGTCGGCCGGGAGGACCTTCTCCGTGCCCTCCTGCGGGACGAAGCGGCCGTCTTCGAAGACGACCTCGACCAGGTGCAGTTCGCGGACGTTGCCGTCGGCGTCGCCGGTGAACTTCACGGTGTTGACGGCGTAGACCCGCTCGCCGCCCTCCTCGTGCGCGGAGGTGACCTTGTAGACGGCCGGCATCGTCGGCCAGGGCTGGCCCGCCGGGCGCTCGTCGGCGGGGCGCGGCATGATCTCCAGCTGCGTCACCGACAGCGCGCCCTGGCGGTGGGCGGTGCCCACGCAGTCCGCGCCGGTGTCGCCGCCGCCGATGACGACGACGTGCTTGCCCTCCGCGGTGATGGGGGGCGCCACGAAGTCGCCCTCCTGCACCTTGTTGGCCAGCGGCAGGTACTCCATGGCGAAGTGCACCCCGTTCAGCTCGCGGCCGGGTACCGGCAGGTCGCGGGAGACGGTCGCGCCGGCCGCGATGACGACGGCGTCGTAGCGCTTGGCGAGCTTGCCCGCGTCCAGGTCGGTGCCGATCTGCACACCGGTGCGGAACTTGGTGCCCTCCGCGCGCATCTGCTCGATGCGCCGGTTGATGTGCCGCTTCTCCATCTTGAACTCGGGGATGCCGTAGCGCAGCAGCCCGCCGATACGGTCGGCGCGCTCGTAGACCGCGACGGTGTGCCCGGCCCGGGTGAGCTGCTGGGCGGCGGCCAGGCCCGCGGGTCCCGAACCGATCACGGCGACGGTCTTGCCGGACAGCCGCTCGGGCGGCTGCGGGGTCACGTCACCGGAGTCCCACGCCTTGTCGATGATGGTGACCTCGACGTTCTTGATGGTCACCGCCGGCTGGTTGATGCCGAGCACGCACGCCGACTCGCAGGGGGCCGGGCACAGCCGCCCGGTGAACTCCGGGAAGTTGTTGGTCGCGTGCAGCCGCTCGGAGGCGGCCTGCCAGTCCTCGCGGTAGGCGTAGTCGTTCCACTCGGGGATCAGGTTCCCCAGCGGACAGCCGTTGTGGCAGAACGGGATGCCGCAGTCCATGCAGCGGCCGGCCTGCTTGGTGATGATGGGCAGCAGCCCGCCGGGGACGTAGACCTCGTTCCAGTCCTGCTTGCGCTCCTCGACCGGGCGCGTCGGAGCGGTCTCGCGGCCGGTGGTGAGGAAGCCCTTGGGGTCAGCCATTTGCCGCCTCCATCATCTTCGCGGTGGTCTCGGACTCGGAGAGTCCGGCCTGCTCGGCGGCGTTCTTGGCGGCGAGCACTGCCTTGTAGTCCCTCGGCATGACCTTGCCGAAGCGGGTGAGGGCGGCGCCCCAGTCGGCGAGCAGCCGCTCGGCGACGGTGGAGCCGGTCTCCTCTGCGTGGCGGCGCACCACATCGTGCAGCCACGTGATGTCGTCGGCGTCCAGCGCCTCGACCTCGACCATGCCGGGGTTGACGGCGGCCGGGTCCAGGTCGAGGACGTAGGCGATGCCGCCGGACATGCCGGCCGCGAAGTTGCGCCCGGTGGTGCCGAGCACGACGGCCCGGCCGCCGGTCATGTACTCGCAGCCGTGGTCGCCGACGCCTTCCGAGACGACGGTGGCACCGGAGTTGCGGACGCAGAAGCGCTCGCCGGTCCTGCCGCGCAGGAACAGCTCGCCGCCGGTGGCACCGTAGGCGATGGTGTTGCCCGCGATGGTCGACTCCTCGGCGAGGTGGTCGGCGCCGCGGTCGGGGCGGACGACGACCCGGCCGCCGGACAGGCCCTTGCCGACGTAGTCGTTGGCGTCGCCTTCGAGCCGCAGGGTGACGCCCCTGGGCAGGAACGCGCCGAAGGACTGGCCCGCGGAGCCGGTGAAGGTGATGTCGATGGTGCCCTCGGGCAGGCCCGCGCCGCCGTACTTCTTGGTCACCTCGTGGCCGAGCATGGTGCCGACGGTGCGGTTGACGTTGCGGATCGGGACCTGGGCGCGGACCGGGGCGCCGCTTTCCAGGGCGTCGGCGGCGAGCTTGATCAGCTCGTTGTCGAGCGCCTTGGCCAGGCCGTGGTCCTGCTCCGTGGTGCGGTGCAGCGCGGCGCCCTCGGGCAGCGCGGGCACGTGCAGCAGCGGGGCCAGGTCCAGGCCCTGCGCCTTCCAGTGGTCCACGGCCCGGGCGGCGTCGATCAGCTCGGCGTGGCCGACGGCCTCCTCGATGCTGCGGAAGCCCAGCTCGGCCAGGATCTCCCTGACCTCCTCGGCGATGAACTCGAAGAAGTTCACCACGAACTCGGGCTTGCCGGAGAAGCGGTCGCGCAGCACCGGGTTCTGGGTGGCGACGCCGACCGGACACGTGTCGAGGTGGCAGACCCGCATCATGACGCAGCCGGAGACCACCAGCGGTGCGGTGGCGAAGCCGAACTCCTCGGCGCCGAGCAGCGCGGCGATGACGACGTCGCGGCCGGTCTTGAGCTGGCCGTCGGTCTGCACGACGATACGGTCGCGCAGCCCGTTGAGCAGCAGCGTCTGCTGGGTCTCGGCCAGGCCCAGCTCCCAGGGGCCGCCGGCGTGCTTGAGGGAGGTCAGCGGGGAGGCGCCGGTGCCGCCGTCGTGCCCGGAGATCAGGACGACGTCGGCGTGCGCCTTGCTGACACCGGCGGCGACCGTGCCGACGCCGACCTCGGAGACCAGCTTGACGTGGACCCGCGCCTTGGGGTTGGCGTTCTTCAGGTCATGGATGAGCTGGGCGAGGTCCTCGATGGAGTAGATGTCGTGGTGCGGCGGCGGGGAGATCAGGCCGACGCCCGCGGTGGAGTGCCGGGTGCCGGCGATCCACGGGTAGACCTTGTGCCCCGGCAGCTGGCCGCCCTCGCCGGGCTTGGCGCCCTGGGCCATCTTGATCTGGATGTCGTCGGCGTTGACCAGGTACTCGGAGGTCACGCCGAAGCGGCCGGAGGCGACCTGCTTGATGGCGCTGCGCCGGGCCGGGTCGTAGAGCCGCTCGGGGTCCTCGCCGCCCTCGCCGGTGTTGGACTTGCCGCCGAGCTGGTTCATGGCGATGGCCAGCGTCTCGTGCGCCTCGCGGGAGATCGAGCCGTACGACATGGCGCCGGTGGAGAACCGCCTGACGATCTCCGAGACCGGCTCGACCTCGTCGATCGCGATCGGCTCGCGCTCGGACTTCAGGCCGAACAGGCCGCGCAGCGTCATCAGCCGCTCGGACTGCTCGTTCACCCGCTCGGTGTACTGCTTGAAGATGTCGTAGCGCCGGGTGCGGGTGGCGTGCTGGAGCCGGAAGACGGTGTCGGGGTCGAACAGGTGCGGTTCGCCCTCGCGGCGCCACTGGTACTCGCCGCCGATCTCCAGCCTGCGGTGTGCGGCCTGGATGCCGGAGACCGGGTAGGCCTTGGCGTGCCGGGCGGCGACCTCGGCGGCGATGACGTCGATGCCCGCCCCGCCGATCTTGGTGTCGGTGAGGTGGAAGTAGGTGTCGACGAAGTCGGCGTCCAGGCCGATGGCCTCGAAGACCTGGGCGCCGCGGTAGGAGGCCACGGTGGAGATGCCCATCTTGGACATGACCTTCAGCACGCCCTTGCCGAGCGCCTTGATCAGGTTGCGCAGCGCCGCCTCGGGCTCGATGCCGCCCAGGAAGGTGCCGGCCGCGACCAGGTCCTCGACGGACTCCATGGCCAGGTAGGGGTTGACGGCGGCGGCGCCGTAGCCGATCAGCAGCGCCACGTGGTGGACCTCGCGGACGTCGCCGGCCTCGACCAGCAGCCCCACCTGGGTGCGCTGCTTGGTGCGGATGAGGTGGTGGTGCACCGCGGAGGTGAGCAGCAGCGAGGGGATCGGGGCGTGCTCGGCGTCGGAGTGCCGGTCGGACAGCACGATCAGCCGGGCGCCGTCCTCTATGGCGGCGTCGGCCTCGGCGCAGATCTCGGCGAGCCGGGCGGCCAGTGCCTCGCCGCCGCCGGTGACCCGGTACAGGCCCGACAGGGTGGCGGCCTTCAGGCCCGGCATGTCGCCGTCGGCGTTGACGTGGATGAGCTTGGCCAGCTCGTCGTTGTCGATCACCGGGAAGGGCAGGGTGATGTTGCGGCAGGACGCGGGGCTGGGCTCCAGCAGGTTGCCGGACGGGCCGATGGTGGAGATCAGCGAGGTGACCAGCTCTTCGCGGATCGCGTCCAGCGGCGGGTTGGTGACCTGCGCGAACAGCTGGGTGAAGTAGTCGAACAGCAGCCGGGGGCGGTCGGAGAGCGCCGCGATCGGCGAGTCGGTGCCCATCGAGCCGAGCGGTTCGCCGCCGGTCCTGGCCATGGGGGCCAGGATGACCCGCAGCTCCTCCTCGGTGTAGCCGAAGGTCTGCTGGCGCCGGGTGACCGAGGCGTGAGTGTGCACGATGTGCTCGCGCTCGGGCAGGTCGGCCAGGTCGATCAGGCCGGCGTCGAGCCAGTCGGCGTACGGGTTCTCCGCGGCGATGGCGGCCTTGATCTCGTCGTCCTCGACGATCCGGTGCGAGACGGTGTCGACCAGGAACATCCGGCCGGGCTGCAGCCGGCCCTTGCGGACGATCTTCTGCGGGGCGATGTCCAGCACGCCGGACTCGGAGGCCAGGACGACCAGGCCGTCGTCGGTGACCCAGTAGCGGCCGGGGCGCAGTCCGTTGCGGTCCAGGACCGCGCCGACGACCGAGCCGTCGGAGAAGGTGACGCAGGCCGGGCCGTCCCAGGGCTCCATCAGCGTGGAGTGGTACTGGTAGAAGGCACGCCGCGCGGGGTCCATCGAGTCGTGGTTCTCCCACGCCTCGGGGATCATCATCAGGACGCTGTGCGGCAGCGAGCGCCCGCCCAGGTGCAGCAGCTCCAGGACCTCGTCGAAGGACGCGGTGTCGGAGGCGCCGGGGGTGCAGACCGGGAAGATCCGCTCGATGTCGCCGGTGAACAGGTCGCTGGCCAGCTGCGACTCGCGGGCGCGCATCCAGTTGCGGTTGCCCTTGACCGTGTTGATCTCGCCGTTGTGGGCGACGAAGCGGTACGGGTGGGCGAGCGGCCAGCTCGGGAAGGTGTTGGTCGAGAACCGCGAGTGCACCAGTGCGATGGCGGTGGCGAAGCGGCGGTCCGACAGGTCGGGGAAGAACGGCTCCAGCTGCCCGGTGGTGAGCATGCCCTTGTAGACCAGGGTGCGCGCGGACAGCGAGGGGAAGTAGACGTCGGCCTCGCGCTCGGCGCGCTTGCGCAGCACGAAGGCGGGCCGGTCAAGGGCGATGCCGGACAGGTCGCCGCCGGCGTCGGCGACGAAGAGCTGGGAGAAGTACGGCATGGTCGAGCGGGCGGTCGCGCCGAGCATCTCGGGGGCGACCGGGACCTCGCGCCAGCCCAGGACCGTCAGGCCCTCCTCGCCGGCGATCCGCTCGATGGCGTCGACGGCCTTGGCGCGGTCCTCGTTCTCGACGGGCAGGAAGGCCACGCCGACGGCGTAGTGCCCGGCGGCGGGCAGCTCGAAGCCGGCGGCTTCACGCAGGAACGCGTCAGGGACCTGGAGCAGCATGCCCGCGCCGTCGCCCGAGTCGGGCTCGGCGCCGGTGGCTCCGCGGTGTTCCAGGTTGCGCAGGACGGTGAGCGCCTGCTCCACGAGAGCATGGCTCGCCTCGCCGGTGAGGGTGGCCACAAAGCCGACACCGCAGGCGTCGTGCTCGTTGCGGGGGTCGTACATCCCCTGCGGGGCGGGTCGCCCGTCCATGAACGCGGAACGCGAACGCATGGCTCTCCCGTCGTCGTCATTGGCTTGTATGCATTGCCTGTTTCCCAGGCATGCGCAACAGGGACGACGTTGGCCCTCTGCGATTTCGTGCAGGTTACATGATGGCCGAGTGTTCGAGAAGCGGATACTCAATTCCAGCATGTGGACGTTCTGCGGGGTTGGAGCGGCCACTTCGGGCCAGCGTCTGACCGGGGGTTGACCGACGATTCCGGCGCGTGGCCTGGTGGCTGCGCCGGTGCGTTACCGAGTGATGCCCCGTGCGGTGGCGGCTGAAACGGCAGGGAAACACGGGGCTTGTGGCCGACTGCTTCCCGGTGGGCGCGGGCTCAGCCGACGGCGGTGCCGATGAGCGCTCCCAGTACGAAGGTAACCCCGCCGGCCGCCGCGCCCAAGAGCAGCTGCCGCAGTCCGCTGTACCACCAGGACCTCGCGGTGACCCGCGCCACGGCGGCCCCGCAGCCGAACAGCCCGAACAGCGCCAGCAGCACCGCGGGCCACAGCACGTCGGCGCCCAGCAGATACGGCAGCACCGGCAGCAGCGCGCCCAGCGCGAAGGACACGAAGGACGAGCCGGCCGCCACCAGCGGCGAGGGCAGGTCGGTGGGGTCGACGCCCAGCTCCTCGCGGGCGTGGATCTCCAGCGCCTGCTCGGGGTCGGCGGACAGCTGCCTGGCCACCTCGTGCGCCAGCTTCGGCTCGACCCCGCGGGAGACGTACAGCGCGGCCAGCTCGCGCAGCTCGTCCTCGGGGTGCCGGTCCAGCTCGATCCGTTCGATGTCCAGCTCGGCCTGCACCAGCTCGCGCTGCGAGGCCACCGAGGTGTACTCGCCGGCCGCCATCGAGAAGGCGCCGGCGGCCAGGCCCGCGAGCCCGGTGACCACGATGGTGCGGGAACTCACATCGCCGCCGGCCACCCCGGTCATCAGCGCCAGGTTGGACACCAGGCCGTCCATCGCCCCGAACACGGCAGGCCGCAGCCATCCGCCGCTCACGTCCCGGTGCACGTGGTGGGGGACGTGGTACGGCGCTGCTGCGGCCTTCTCGACTGCGGCGCTCGTCATACGGTCCACCCCTCCCCCGCGCGGCCGTGCGGCCGCACCATCCCGGAAACGAGTTCGACCGTACCCGGGGACGCGGGGCGCCCGCCAGCAAGGAAAGGCTGACCTGACCTGCGAAAACTAGCTCTGGACCGACTTCTGAGCGACGTCCTCGGCCGCGTCGGCTTCCGGCTTCTTCTCGAAGTCGACGGCAGGCTCGGCGTCGGTTTCCGCCTGGTCCGCGGCCTGCTCAGGCTCCTCGGCGGCCCCGTCGGCGGGTCCTTCCGCGGTCGCGGCGACCGGCTCGACGGTCTCCTCGCGCCCGGGCCGCAGCTTCGCGGAGAGCACCAGGTAGGCGACGGCTGCGACGAAGACCACGATCGCCGTCCAGTCGTTGAGACGCATGCCCAGGATGCGGTGCGCGTAGTCGACCCGCATGTGCTCGATCCAGGCCCTGCCCACCGTGTAGGCGGCCACGTACAGCGCGAAGGCCCGCCCGTGCCCGAGCTTGAAGCGCCGGTCGGCCCAGATCACCAGCAGCGCCACACCGATGCACCACAGCGACTCGTACAGGAAGGTCGGGTGGTAGGTGACCAGGTCGGGGGTGTTGTCCGGGCGGTGCGCCGCGTCGATCTTCAGACCCCACGGCAGGGTGGTCGGCCCGCCGTACAGCTCCTGGTTGAACCAGTTCCCCCAGCGCCCGATGGCCTGCGCGAAGGCGATGCCCGGCGCGATGGCGTCGGCGTAGGCCGGCAGCGCGATACCGCGGCGGCGGCAGCCGATCCAGGCGCCCAGCGCGCCGAAGGCGATGGCACCCCAGATGCCGAGCCCGCCCTGCCACACCTTGAAGGCGTCGACCCAGTCCTTGCCATCGGTGAAGTACAGCTCGTAGTCGGTGATGACGTGGTAGAGCCGACCGCCGATCAGGCCGAACGGAACCGCCCACACGCCGATGTCGGCGACCGTGCCGGCCTTGCCGCCGCGGGCGATCCAGCGCTTGTTGCCGTACCAGACGGCAACGAAGACGCCGATGATGATGCAGAACGCGTAGCCGCGCAGCGGGATCGGTCCGAGGTGGACGACGCCGTGCGCGGGGCTGGGGATGAATGCGAGTTCCATGGCAATGTCCGACGCTACCGTGCCGGACGGGTACACGGCAGCCCGCCCGGCTACGTCTGGATAACGGCCGGGTTCCCGGTGCCGTACCCTGGCGGGCTCCCGGGCACGGTCACGACGGGGTCGCGGTGACCTTCGCGGGCTGCTTGCCCTTGTTCGCGGCGCTGACCATCTGCTTCAGGCTGTCCGGGGTGAGCGCGGGATTCTGCCCGTAGATGCTCTTGCCGTTCAGCAGGATCGTGGGCGTGGCGTCGAAGCCGGAATTGCCGAAGGCGGTGTTGGACTTCTTCACCCACGTGTTGTGCGTGCCGTTGTTCACACATGCGGTGAAAGTCGGCGTCTTCAGGCCCGGGACCTTCTCGGCGAGGGTGAGCAGGGTGTTCTTGTCGGCGAATTTGTCGTCCTGCTCGTCGGGCTGGTTGTCGTAGAGGACGTCGTGGTAGGCGCGGAATTTCCCGGCGTCCTGGGCGCACGCGGCGGCGTTCGCCGCGTTCAGCGAGCCGCTGCCGCCGAGATTGCCGTCGATCAGCGTGACCAGGTGGTACTCGGTCCTGATCTGCCCGCTGTCCTCCAGCGAGTGGATGGTGGGCGTGAACTGCTTCTCGAAGGCGTCGCAGGCCGGGCAGCGGAAGTCCTCGTAGATGGTGAGCGTCGAGGGCGCGTCGGGCGCGCCCACCGGGATCACCAGACTGTCCTTGCCGACGGCGCCGCTGGGGGCCGCCGCCGGCAGGCCGGTGGCGCTGTCGGTGCTGTTGTCGTTCTGGTCGGAGACCACCACGCCGATCACCGCGGCGATGCCGAGCACGGCCACCACACCGCCCGCCACCACCAGCGTCCGCTTGCGCCTGGCCCGGGCCGCTTCCCTGGCGCGCTGTTCCTGCAGGGCCTCGCGGGCGCTGCGCTTTCCGTCACGGTTGCGTTCACTCACGCACAGCGCAACGGCGGGGGGCGGCGCTGAGCGCCACCCCCCACCGTTTTTCGCCCGGGGGAGTGACAAAACCCGCTCCCACGGGTGATCGTCAGACCCGCTTGCGTACGCCCTCGGCCAGTTCGGCGGCCAGCGCGCGGACCGCCGCGAGACCTGCGGCCTCGTCGCCGCCGGCGTCCAGGATGCGCTGGACGAAGGCCGAGCCGACGATGACGCCGTCGGCGAAGGCGGCGACCTCGGCGGCCTGCTCGGCGTTGGAGACGCCGAGCCCCACGCACACCGGCAGGTCCGTGGTGGCCCGGGTGCGGCGCACCAGCTCGCCCGCCTGCTCGCCGACGCTGGCCCGGGTGCCGGTGACGCCCATCAGCGAGGCCGCGTAGACGAAGCCGGAGCCGGCCGCGGTGATCTTGGCCAGCCGCTCGTCCCTGCTGGACGGGGCGACGACGAAGACGGTGGCCAGGCCGTGCTGCTCGGCCGCCTTCCGCCACCCTTCGGACTCCTCGACCGGCAGGTCGGGCAGGATGCAGCCGGCGCCGCCCGCCGCGGCCAGCTCGGCGGCGAAGCGCTCGGCGCCGTAGCGGTCGACCGGGTTCCAGTACGTCATGACCAGCGTCGGCTTGCCGGTCGCCGCGTGCGCCTCGCGGACGGTGCGCAGCACGTCGGCGATCTTGACACCGTTCTTGAGGGCGATGTCGTCGGCGGTCTGGATGACCGGGCCGTCCAGGACCGGGTCGCTGTGCGGCAGCCCGACCTCGACGACGTCGGCGCCGCCGTCGAAGGCGGCCTTGACCGCCTCGATGCCGCCGTCGACGGTCGGGAAGCCGGCCGGGAGGTAGGCGATCAGCGCGGCGCGGTTCTCGGCCTTCGCGCCTGCGAGAGCCTCTTGCAGAAGTTCGATGGTCCCGCTCACTTGTCCGCCCCCTCGCCGTCGTACAGCCCGAAGTAGCGGGCCGCGGTGTCCATGTCCTTGTCGCCGCGCCCCGACAGGTTCACCAGCAGCAGCGCCTCGGGACCCAGCTCGCGGCCCAGCTCCAGCGCGCCGGCCAGCGCGTGGGCGCTCTCGATGGCGGGGATGATGCCCTCGGTACGCGACAGCAGCCGCAGCGCCTGCATGGCCGCGTCGTCGGTGACGGCCCGGTACTCGGCCCGCCCGGTGTCCTTGAGGTAGGCGTGCTCGGGGCCGACACCGGGGTAGTCGAGACCGGCGGAGATCGAGTACGGCTCGGTGATCTGGCCCTCCTCGTCCTGCAGGACGTAACTGCGGGAGCCGTGCAGGATGCCCGGGTCGCCCGCGGTCAGGGTCGCCGCGTGCTCGCCGGTCTCCACGCCGTGGCCGGCCGGCTCGCAGCCGACCAGCCGGACGCCCGCGTCCGGCAGGAAGGCGTGGAAGAGGCCCATGGCGTTGGAGCCGCCGCCGACACAGGCCACCGCGGCGTCCGGCAGCCGCCCGGTGCGCTCCAGCAGCTGCCGCCTGGCCTCGACGCCGATCACCCGGTGGAAGTCGCGCACCAGCGCAGGGAAGGGGTGCGGTCCCGCGACGGTGCCGAACAGGTAGTGCGTGCGGTCGACGTTCGCGACCCAGTCGCGGAAGGCCTCGTTGATCGCGTCCTTCAGGGTGCGGCTGCCCGAGGTCACCGAGACGACCTCGGCGCCCAGGATGCGCATCCGCGCGACGTTCAGGGCCTGCCGCTCGGTGTCGACCTCGCCCATGTAGATCGTGCACTCCAGGCCGAACAGGGCGCACGCCGTGGCCGTGGCCACCCCGTGCTGGCCCGCGCCGGTCTCGGCGATGACCCGCGTCTTGCCCATCCGGCGGGTCAGCAGCGCCTGGCCCAGCACGTTGTTGATCTTGTGCGAGCCGGTGTGGTTCAGGTCCTCGCGCTTGAGGAAGACCCTGGCGCCGCCGGCCTCCGCGGCGAACCGCGGCACCTCGGTCAGGGCGCTCGGGCGGCCCGTGTAGTTGGCCATCAGCTCGTTCAGCTCGGCCGCGAAGGCCGGGTCGGCCTTCGCCTTCTCGTACTCGGCGGCGACCTCGTCCACGGCGGCGACCAGCGCCTCCGGAATGAACTTTCCGCCGAACGCGCCGAAGTAGCCCTCGGCACTGGGAGTCAGACCCTCCGGGTCGGGGAGGAAGAAGTCGGGTTTTTCTGGCATGGGTGTCCCCTGGTCATGGTGTGGACGGCCGACCGATCCCGCTCCCGCGGGGGGGGTACGGCCGTACGCGGACTCTGGCTCGCGGCTCAGCCGCGGCGCCATCGCCTGCCGTTCACCTGGCCGGGCTCGCAGCCGATCACGTACCGCACGCGGCGTCCCAGCACTCGGCGTGCAGGGGCGCGGCAGCCGCGGGGGCGGCACCCGGGTGCGAGTCGCGCTTCCAATGACACGCCCCGCACTCTACCTCCCCGGGTGCCCCAGTCTTGCCTCCCCGGGCGCCCCGCAACCGCCTTCCCCTTGCGCAAGGGGGTCAACCACCAGGGGCGCCTCTTCGGCGGGGCCGAGCACACAGGGGCGCGGGGAACTGCGCGCCCAGCCCCCACCGGGCGCGCGGGTCGTCACCGTCCGAAAGGGGCTGCTCGGTCCGTGCCGGACCACCGGCCGCGAGCGAAGCGAGATGGGGGCACCCCCAGGCAAAGCCCTGGGGGAGGGCCGGGCGCGCAGTTCCCCGCGCCCCTGAAAACGCTCACCGCCCTGCGCAAGGGCGCCCCAGCCACCGCAGCCGGCGGAAGCTCGCCGCCAGGCGAAGAGGCCCCCCACCGGGGCGCGGGTCGTCACCGACCCGAAGGGGCTGTTCGGTCCGTGCCGGACCACCCGCCGGTGGACGGCTGAGCGCGCAGTTCCCCGCGCCCCTGAGAAGCACCGCCCGACGCAGGGGCACCGCCAGCCACCACAGGCCGCGGAAGCTCGCGCCAGGCGAAGGGGCACCCCCAGCCACCGCAGCCGACGGAAGCTCGCCGCCAGGCGAATAGGGACCCCCAGCGCAGCCGGGGGACGGGCGCCGTCGGGCGGAGGGGGGCGGTCGGCGCGTCGGGGCGCGAAAAAGGGCGCCCTACCCCGGAGGGGGACGTTTGAACGTGCCCGCCCCGGAGGGGCTATTCCCGGCCCGGGCGGAGGGCCGGGTGGGCTCCGGCGGCGACCAGGTCGGCGACGGCAGTGCGGGGGTCGCGGCCCGTGACGAGGGACTCACCGACGAGCACGGCGTCGGCGCCGTCGTTGGCGTAGGCGATGAGGTCGTGGGGTCCGCGGACCCCGGATTCGGCGATCTTCACGATGTGGTCCGGGATCTCGGGCGCGATGCGCCCGAAGTTCCCCCGGTCGACCTCCAGGGTCTTCAGGTCGCGCGCGTTCACGCCGATGATGCGCGCGCCGGCGTCCACCGCCCTGCCGACCTCCTCCTCGTCGTGGACCTCGACGATCGGGGTGAGCCCGATCGACTCGGCCCGCTCGATGAGCGAGACCAGTGCGGGCTGGTCGAGGGCGGAGACGATCAGCAGCGCGAGGTCGGCGCCATAGGCGCGGGCCTCCCACAGCTGGTAGGCGGTGACGATGAAGTCCTTGCGGAGCACCGGGATGTCGACCTTGGCGCGTACCGCTTCGAGGTCGGCGAGCGAGCCGCCGAAGCGCCGCTGCTCGGTGAGGACGCTGATGACGGCGGCCCCGCCGGCCTCGTAGTCGGCGGCCAGGCCCGCGGGGTCGGCGATCGCGGCGAGCGCGCCCTTGGAGGGGCTGGACCGCTTGACCTCGCAGATGACCTTGACCGCTTCGCCGCGCAGCGCGGCGACGCCGTCCTTGGCTTCCCGCGCCTTGGCGGCGCGCTCCTTGAGGTCGTCGAGGGAGACCCGTGCCTGCCGTTCGGCGAGGTCTGCGCGGACTCCGTCGATGATCTCGTCGAGCACACTCACGCGAGAGCTCCCCTTCCGGCCGGCCGTGCAGCGTCATGATCGGGCCGGTGGCGGAAACCGCCGGCACTGCGATGGTATCGGGCGGCGACCCGGCAGCCCGCATCCGGTGATCGACGGTCCCACCACCTGGACAAACTTGCCCCGCCCAGTGGATGCGTCAGGGTGCGAGCGCGGCCCCGAAAGGCAGGTTCCTGATCACGGTGAAGGCCAGCAATAGCCCGCACAGGGCGTAGAGGGCGCGCGGCGGCAGGGCGGGGTCGAAGCGCCGGCCGCGCAGGGCGCGGGTGAACCACAGCGTCCACACGACGGCGAAGACGGCGTATCCGGCGACGGCGGCGGCGTTGCAGCCGATCGCGGTGCCGAGGTGGCCGTGGGCGAGGGCGTGGGCGCCGCGCAGGCCACCGCAGCCGGGGCAGTAGAGGCCGGTGTAGTAGAGCAGCGGGCAGGCGGGGTAGTGGCCGGGCTGCCCGGGGTCGACGGCCGCCACGTAGCAGAACCCGGCGGCGACGGCGCCGAGCACGCCGAGCGGTACGGCCGCGGCGCGCAGCCCTGCGGGTGCCGCGGCGGCCCGGTAGGTGGTCACGGCGACGATTCTGCCCCCGGACGCACGAAGGCGCAGCGGGACGCTGCGCCAAGTGGTGGTGCGGGCGGGTCAGGCGTGCGCGGCGGCTTCCTGCTGCGGCTCCTCGGCGCGGACGGCCGGGGTGCTCACGTGGGTCTGCTCCTTGCGGCCCATGCCCATCATCTTCATGATCCCGCCGACCAGCGGGCCGAGCAGGACCACGGCCATGCTGCCCCAGAACGGGACGGGCTGCGCGGCGACCATGAAGACGCCGCCGGCGCAGAAGCCGACGAAGGAGATGATCACACCGGTCCACGCGGCCGGGGTGTGTCCGTGGTCGTAGTGGGCCGCCATGAATACTCCCTGATGCTCCCGGTGGGAGGCGACTGCCGCCTTCCACGTCGTCCCCCATTGTTGCGCGTATCGGCGGCCGACCACGCATGGGGGTGGGCGTGCCGGGGCGTCTGCTCCGTCACAGCGGACGGGCGCTACGCCTGTGTGGGGTCCTCGCCCCGGTCGAGGGCCTTCCACAGGTCCTCGGCGCGGTCCGGGTCGACGGGGGCGGGGCGGCCGGCGGCGGCCGCTGAGGCCGCGGCCCTTGCGCGGACCGGGCGGCGGGCGCCGGGCCGGTCGTAGCGGCTGGACATCGCGGGCCAGGTCTGCCCGTAGCGCAGCGCGAGCAACCCGGCGAGCAGCAGCAGTGCGCCGCCCGCGGCGGAGACCAGCGGCCAGCCGGTGCTGGTGGTGTGCTCCGCGGTGGCGTGGGCGAGGCCGACGGCGGTGCCGGCCGCGGTGTCGATCGCCGCGTGGTCGCCGCGCCTGAGCAGCGCCATGACGACGACGCCGAGCCCGCTGAGCGCGAGGAGTGCGGCCACCGTGTAGCGGCCGGCCCTGCGGACGGCGAAGACCGCGACGAGCGAGGCGAGTCCGACCAGGGCGAGTGCGCCGGGCAGCGCGGTGGTGTCGGTGCCTGAGGCGTGCACCGGCAGCCGGGTGCCGCCGAAGGCGGCGAATCCGCGGGACCAGGTCTTGCCCGCGGCGACCAGCACCAGGCTCGCTCCCGCCGCCCCTGCGGGCAGTGCCGCGGCCAGCGTCCTGACGCCGCGGCGGCGGGGCGCGGCGGAGGGGGCGGCGTCCTGCTCGGGGGCGGGGGCCGGTGCGGGGTGGGGCTGCTGCGGCACGGAGGTCACCTGTCCACTATCCCCTGCCGCTGCCGCAGGGCCTCGACCGGGGGGCCGGAGCCGGTGCGTACCCGCCGGTAGTCAGGCGGAGCGGACGGAACGGGGCATGCCGATTCCACACCTCCCGGCCGGTCATGAGCAGGTCAAAAAGACCCCAACTCCCGCCAATGGCAGGGCAAAGCAGCGGTACAGCTTCCGGCCCGCAGCGCAACCCGCCTTGTTGACGTGCGCCGGTCACCATACGTTCGCCGCCATCCCACTGCTCACCAACGGCCGCAGTGGCACCACGCACCACACACTCCCCCCACAGGAGGCAGCACTTGCACACCCCCCACCGCACCCGGCGTGCGGTCAGCCATATGTGGCCGGCCCTCGTCGCGGCAGCTGGACTCGCCGCGACCGGGCTGGTCGCCCTCTCCCCCACCGCCGGCGCGCAGCCGCAGCAGGCACCCGCGCACCGGCTGACCACCGCACGCTCCTGCGCGGTCAGCACCGCGCCCGACATGATGGCCTGCAAGGCGCTCAAGGTCACCAGCGGCACCGACTCCCTCGCACCCTCGGCGCGTTCCGCGCACCCGGCGGCCATCCCGTCGGGTTACGGACCGTCCGAGCTGGGCAGCGCCTACGCCGTACCGCAGACCGGCGGCTCGGACGCCACCGTGGCGATCGTCGACGCCTACGACAACCCCGACGCGGAGGCGGACCTGGCCGTCTACCGCGAGCAGTACGGACTGCCCGCGTGCACCACCGGCAACGGCTGCTTCCGCAAGGTCGGCCAGACCGGCGGCTCCGCGCTGCCCGCGCCCGACCCCGGCTGGGCCGAGGAGATATCCCTCGACCTCGACATGGTCAGCGCGGTCTGCCCGGCATGCCACATCCTGCTGGTCGAGGCGGACACCTCCGCGATGACCGACCTCGGCGAGTCCGTCAACACCGCCGTCTCGCTGGGCGCCAGGTACGTGTCCAACAGCTACGGCGGCGGCGAGTCCGGCGCCGACACCTCGTACGACAGCCAGTACTTCGACCACCCCGGCGTCGCCATCACCGTCAGCTCGGGCGACGCGGGCTACGGCGTGGAGTACCCGGCGGGCTCGCGGTACGTCACCGCGGTCGGCGGCACCTCGCTGCACCAGGACGGCAGCGCACGCGGCTGGACGGACACGGTGTGGGGCGGTGCGGGCTCCGGCTGCTCGGCCTACGACCCCAAGCCCGCCTGGCAGCAGGACACCGAGTGCGCGGGACGTACCGTCGCCGACGTGTCCGCGGTCGCCGACCCGGCCACCGGTGTCGCGGTCTACGACACCTACGGCAACGACCGCGGCTGGGAGGTCTTCGGCGGCACCAGCGCCTCGGCGCCGATCATCGCCTCGCTGTACGCGCTCGCCGGGACACCCTCGGAGGGCTCCTACCCGGCGTCCTTCCCCTACGCGCACACCGACGCGCTCGACGACGTGGTGAGCGGCACCAACGGGGAGTGCGCGGGCTCGTACCTGTGCACCGGCGCCACCGGTTACGACGGCCCGACGGGCCTGGGCACCCCTGACGGCGTGGCGGCCTTCACCGGCTGACACGCGGGGCGGGGGCGGGGCGGGCGTGGCGGCCGCCCCGCCCCCGCATGCCGGGTGGGAGGCTCAGCCGTTCATGACGTTGGCGGTCGCGACCGCCCGCAGCACCGCCGCCGCCTTGTTGCGGCACTCCTGGTCCTCCGCCGCCGGGTCGGAGTCCGCGACGACGCCCGCACCGGCCTGGACGTAGGCGACGCCGTCGCGCAGCACCGCGGTGCGGATGGCGATGGCCGTGTCGGAGTCGCCGGCGAAGTCCAGGTAGCCGATGCAACCGCCGTAGACACCGCGCCTGGTCGGCTCCAGCTCCTCGATGATCTGCATGGCACGCGGCTTGGGCGCACCCGACAGGGTGCCGGCCGGGAAGCACGCGGTGAGCACGTCGAAGGCGGTCCGCCCCGCGGCGACCTGCCCCGTGACGGTCGAGACGATGTGCATCACGTGCGAGTAGCGCTCCACCGACATGAAGTCGACGACCTCGACGCTGCCCGGCTCGCACACCCGGCCCAGGTCGTTGCGCCCCAGGTCGACCAGCATCAGGTGCTCGGCGCGCTCCTTGGGGTCGGCGAGCAGCTCCTCGGCGAGCGCGGCGTCGGCCTGCGGGGTCGCCCCGCGCGGCCTGGTGCCCGCGATCGGGTGCAGCATCGCCCGGCCGTCCGCGACCTTGACCAGCGCCTCGGGGCTCGACCCGACGACGTCGAAGCCGTCGAAGCGCAGCAGGTACATGTACGGCGACGGGTTCGTCGTGCGCAGCACCCGGTAGACGTCCAGCGCGCTGGCGGTGCACTCGGTCTCCAGCCGCTGCGAGGCCACCACCTGGAAGGCCTCGCCGGCGTGGATGCGCTCCTTGATGTCCTCGACCGCGGCCATGAACTCCTCGCCGCCCCAGCCCCACGTGACGCCGAAGTCGATCGACTCCGGCAGCGCGACCGGCCGCTGCGGCACCGCCCTGCCCAGGTCCGCCTCCATCGCGTCCAGCCGGGCGACCGCGTCGGCGTAGGCCTCGTCGACGCCGGTGTCCTCGTCGTTGTGGTTGATCGCGTTGGCGATCAGCAGCACGGTGCCGTCCCAGTGGTCGAGCACCGCCAGGTCGGAGGTCAGCAGCATCGTCAGTTCCGGCAGCCGCAGCGAGTCGTACGTGCTGTCGCCGATGCGCTCCAGGCGCCGCACGATGTCGTAGCCGAGGTAGCCGACCATGCCGCCGGTGAAGGGCGGCATGCCCGCGGTCAGGTCGCGCGGGGTGTGCAGCGCCTCGACGGTGGCGCGCAGCGCGGCCAGCGGGTCGCCGTCCACCGGCACGCCGACCGGCGGGGTGCCCAGCCAGTGCGCCTGCCCGTCGACCGCGGTCAGCGCGGCGGAGGAGCGGACGCCGACGAAGGAGTAGCGCGACCAGGAGCCGCCGCCCGCACCGCTGTTGGAGCTGGTGTCGGCCGATTCCAGCAGGAAGGTGCCGACCCGCTCAGCGGCGAGCTTGCGGTAGAGCCCGACCGGCGTGTCGCCGTCCGCGAGGAGCCTGCGGCTGACCGGGATGACGCGGCGGTCGACCGCCAGCTTGCGGAAGGTATCGAGGTCCATGGCCGCAGACATTACTGGCCCGGCGCGGGCAGCAGGAGGCCGGAATCGAAGCACGTGCGGTCACCGGTGTGGCAGGCCGGGCCGACCTGGTCGACCTTCACCAGCACGGTGTCGCCGTCGCAGTCCAGCGCGACCGACTTCACGTGCTGCACGTGCCCCGAGGTGTCGCCCTTGACCCAGTACTCGCCGCGGCTGCGGCTCCAGTACGTGCAGCGGCCCGTGGTCAGGGTGCGGTGCAGCGCCTCGTCGTCCATCCACCCCAGCATCAGCACCTCACCGGTGTCGTACTGCTGGGCGACGGCGGGCACGAGGCCGTCGGGGGTGCGCTTGAGCCGGGCGGCGATGGCGGGGTCGAGCGAGGTCGCGGACATGCGTCCCATCATGCCGCCGGACGCCCCACCGGCGGAAACGCGGTGTCCACGTACTGGGCACCGGCCGCCGCGGAAGGGACCGGGACGGGCTCGGCGATGCGCCGTCCGGCTGAGGAAATTCGTCAATAACCGGCAAAGGGGTAAGCACATTGAGCCGTCACCCACCTGTCGCAGGGTTGTTACCCGCCGACGTCACCCGTATGGGGCATCCTTCCACCATGGGTTTTCCTCCGCCTCCGCACAACGGTCCGCCGCCACCCGAACAGGGCGGTGGTTTCGGGCCGCCGCAGGGCTTCGGGCCGCCGCCTCCGCCCAATGACGGATTCGGTCCGCCGCCACCGCCCGCCGACGGATACGGATATCCGCAAGGAGGCGGCTACGGCCCGTCAGGTCCCCCCGGACCGCCCGTGCCGCCCGGCGGCGGCTACGGCTACCCCGGCGGCGGCTACCCCGGCGGTTTCCCGCCGCCGCCCCCGCCGCCCAACCACACCAAGCGCAACGTGTGGATCGCGGTCGGCGCGGTCGCCGTCGTCGGCGCGATCGTCGGCGTCATCGCCGCGTCCAGCGGCGGCGGCAGCGACAAGCCCAGCGCCAAGGACACCCCCGGCTCCACGGTGAGCGCACCGCCCACCATGCCGACCATGCCGACGCCCACCTTCACGCTGCCCACCGACTTCCCCAGCCTCGACCTGCCCACCGACCTCCCGTCGAGCAGCGACGAGCCGGAGCCGACCGCCTCGGACAGCGAGGAGATGCCGTACGTCGTCGTGGAACCCGGCAAGTGCTTCAACGCGCCCTCCATGACGCACACCATCACCACGGTCCAGACCGTGTCATGCACCTCGGCCCACGACGCCCAGTCGATCGCCAACAAGACGCTGTCGGGCACCTTCACCACCGAGGACCAGATCGAGAAGAAGGCGTTCTCGCTGTGCGAGGCCGACGCGAACAAGCACGCGCCGGCCGGCGGGGACTACTACTCCTACGTGCTGTTCCCGCAGCTGATCACCTACCAGCTGCAGGGCCGCAACACCGTCACGTGCGCGCTGACCCTCAACGACGGCACCAACGACAAGAAGCTGCACAGCAAGCTCAGCTGAAACCGGGCGCCGTGAAGCTAACCTGGCGTCATGACGACCCATGCGCAGCGTGAACGTCTGCTCCTCGCCGACCTCCTCGAAAGCGTCGGCCCCGACGCGCCGACCCTGTGCGAGGGCTGGACCGCCCGGGACCTGGCCGCGCACGTCGTGGTACGCGAGCGCCGCGGTGACGCGGCCGCGGGGCTGGTCGTCCCGCAGCTCGCGGACCGCCTGGAACGGGTACGCGGCGAGTACGCGCGGCGGCCGTACGAGGAACTGATCCGGCTGATCAGGACCGGGCCGCCGCGCCTGTCGCCCTTCGCGCTCAAGCAGTTCGACGAGGCGTCGAACACGGTGGAGTTCTACGTGCACACCGAGGATGTGCGGCGGGCGCAGCCGGAGTGGACGCCGCGGGAGATCGACCCGGTCTTCGCCGACGCGCTCTGGTCGCGCCTCGAGCGGGCCGCGCGCCTGCTCGGGCGGCGCTCGCCCGTCGGCCTCGTCCTGCGCCGGCCCGACGGCCAGACCGTCGTCGCCCACCGGGGCTCGCCGGTCGTCACGGTCACCGGCGAGCCGGCGGAACTCGCGCTCTACGCATTCGGGCGGCAGTCGTCCGCCGACGTCGTCACCGAAGGTGACAAGGCCGCTGTGGCCTCGGCCCAAGCGGCCCGGCTCGGTATGTGACTCCCCGGGCTGCCCGGACCCCTTTCCCCGAGACCTCCCCCCGTCATGCGGTTGCCCGCGCCGTTCCCCGCGCCCCTGGGTGATTGCCACCTACGGTGAGCTTGCACCTCCCGGTGCGTGGGTGATGGGGCGCGCCGTTCCCCGCGCCCCTGGGGGGCTGCCCCTTGCGGTGGGCCGGTCGCCTTTCCCCCGGTGGGGGGCGTGCACAGGTCACTGCCACCTGCGGTGGGCTTGCACCTTTCGGCGCGTCGTGGCTGGGCGCGCAGTTCCCCGCGCCCCTGAAAAACGCTCACCCTCCTGCGCAGAGGGCAAGCCATCAGGGGCGCGGGGAACTGCGCGCCCAGCCCGGACGGGCGGAAAGAAAGCAACGCCACAGCAAGTGGCAATCACCTTCGCCCCCCGGGTCAGGGGAGTTCGGCGTGGCGGATGGATGGGCGGAAGGCGGTGAGGGCACCGCCCAGGGCGGAGAAGGCGGCGCTCACCAGGAAAACAGGGGAAGCGCCGTACGCACCGACGCAGGAGGCGACGAGGGGGTAGGCCAGCGGGGCGAGGCCGAAGCCCGTGAGGCTCATGACGGAGGTGACCCGGCCGAGGTAGGCCGGATCGGTGGCGCTCTGGATGAGTGACGTCGCGAGCCCGCCGCAGATGCCGCAGATGAGCCCGGCCAGGAAGGCCACCGCGACGGCGGCGCCCAGCACGGGCGCGACCCCGATGAAGCCGACCGCGGCGGAGCCGAGGAGCAGCGTGGTGATCTGCACCGCCCCGGCCCGCGGTATGCCGCCGCGTACGGCGAGCAGTACGGCGCTGGCTCCCGAGCCGGCACCGAACGCGGCGATGACCCACCCGTATCCGGCGGCGCCCCACCCGCGCTGGTCGCAGAGCAGGACCATGCCGACGTTGAGCGGCCCGACGAGGCCGAGTTCGCACATGGCGCCGGACAGGACCAGCGGTCCGACGATCCGGTGCCGCCGGATGTAGCGCAGCCCGTCGCGCAGTTCCTGTGCGGCGGGGGCGCGTTCGGCGGGGGGCTGCGGGGTGATCCGGGTGCCGACCAGCAGCGGCACGGAGGTCGCGAAGAGCAGCCCGGCCACGGCGAAGGCGGCTGCGGCCCCGCCGATGCCCATGGCCAGGCCGCCGGCGGGCGGCCCCACCACCGTGCCGACGCGGATCGCCATGGCGCGCAGGCCCTGCAGACGTACGAGCTGGTCGGGGGTGGTGATACGGGGCGGCAGCGCGCCGACCGCGGGCATGAACAGCGCGTCCACGACGCCGAACACCAGGGCGAGGGCGACGAGCAGCCACAGCCCGGGCGACGCGAGGGCGAGCGCGGCCGCGGCGGCGAGGATCAGCCCGCAGCGCACGGTGTCGCTGCCGATGACGACCAGCCGCGGGCCGAAGCGGTCGGCGACCACTCCCCCGCCGAGCATGAGGACGGCGCGCGGCACCGCGCCCGCCGCCATGACCAGGCCGACCTGCGCGGGCGGCGCGACCTTGGCGGCGGCGAACCCGAGGGCGACGAAGTAGACGGAGTCGCCGAGCATCGAGGCGATGTAGGCGGTGAGCCAGCGCAGGACGTTGCTGTCGCGGTAGGCGGGCCGGCCTGCGGCGGCCCCGGTGGCAGCGGTCGCCGACATGGGCCGGCCTCCTCGGGTCAGGGGCGGAAGGGGAATCCGTACATCTGCACGGCCACGTGCTCGCGGCCCGCGGTGTCGCCGGCGTCCTCCGCGGCCCGGCCGCGGTCGGTCCAGCGCTGCATCAGCTCGCCGATCTCCTCGGCCATCTGCTGCAGTTCCGCCGCGTTGAGCAGCGGCATGTACTCGGAGGAGAAGGCGGCGTTGGTCCACTCGCGGGGCCAGGCGGACTGCTCGTCCAGATACTGCTGGTAGCGCTCGGCCCGGGTGGCGAGCAGCTGCCGGGTGACGCGGGCGATGACGGCGGCGCCCTCGGGCTCCTCGTCGAAGTCGGCGTTGCGGAAGGTGAACCCGCGCTCGGCGGAGATCTTCCACCAGCGCTCCCTGCCGTCGGTGCTGTGCTCGGGCGCCTCGACGATGAAGCCGTGCGCGGCCATCTTCCGCAGGTGGTAGCTGACCAGCGAGACCGCTTCGTCCACCTGGTCGGCCAGGTGGGAGGCGGTGGCGGTGCGTGCGGTGAACAGGGCGCGGTAGAGGCGGATGCGCAAGGGGTGGGTGAAGACCTTCAGGGCGTCGAGGTCGGTGATGCGCTGGGAGCGGTCGTGGTCGGTCACAGCACCCAGGCTAGGTACACAAAGAAATTTGCACAACATCTGTTGCACAAATTTTCTTTCTCACCTGATCGCCCCCGTCCACCCCTGCCGTCCCGGCAGGATGGCCGGCATGTCTGTCGACGGCACCCGTGCACATCTGAGCGGCCCCGGTGACCTGCCGCCCCTGGTGGAGCTCGCCGCCCGCACCGCGACCCTGCTGGACTTCCCCTACTCCTGCCGCCCGGAGCAGGGCCGCCTGCTGCACGCGCTGGCCGCGGGCGCCGAGCGCATCGGCGAGACCGGCACCGGCTGCGGGGTGGGCCTGGCCTGGCTGGTGTCCGGCATGCGGGACGGTGCGACTGCGGTGAGCGTCGAGCGGGACGCCGCCAGGGCCGAGGCGGCGGCCGGCCTCTTCACCGGGCTGTCCCGCTGGGTGACCGTGCGGCACGCGGACTGGACGGCGATAGCCGACGACGGCCCCTTCGACCTGCTGGTCCTCGACGGCGGCGGCCAGGGCAAGGGGGACGGCCCGGCCGCGGACCCGGTCGCCCTGCTGCGCCCCGGCGGCGTCCTGGTCATCGACGACTTCACCCCGGCCAGGGGTGCGCCGCCCGTCCACGCGGGCGCCCCCGA
Source organism: Actinacidiphila bryophytorum (assembly GCF_016916835.1). Lineage (GTDB taxonomy): Bacteria > Actinomycetota > Actinomycetes > Streptomycetales > Streptomycetaceae > Actinacidiphila > Actinacidiphila bryophytorum. The sequence continues at coordinate 231,086 of NZ_JAFFIX010000005.1, forward strand.
CACGGCCCGGCTGCACTGGCTCGACCACCCGGCGCTGCGCACGGTCGAGGTCCCGCTGGCCCCCGACCTGGCGGTGCTGCTCTGTACGCGGGTGGTCTAGGGCCTGTCCGCCCTCAGGCCCTCAGCGGACCGGGTGCCCCGCCGAGCGCAGCGCTGACTTGACCTCGGGGATGCGCAGGTCGCCGAAGTGGAAGACGGACGCCGCGAGCACCGCGTCCGCGCCCGCGGCGACGGCCGGGGCGAAGTCGGCGAGCCGCCCGGCGCCGCCGGAGGCGATCACCGGCACCGACACCCGGGCGCGCACCGCGGCGATCATCTCGGTGTCGTAGCCGTCCTTGGTGCCGTCCGCGTCCATCGAGTTGAGCAGGATCTCGCCGGCGCCCAGCTCCGCGGCCCGCTCGGCCCACTCGACGGCGTCCATGCCGGTGCCGCGCCGGCCGCCGTGCGTGGTGACCTCGAAGCCCTCGCCCGAGGCGGCCCGCCGCGCGTCCACCGACAGCACGAGCACCTGCCGCCCGAAGCGCTCGGCGATCTCCCGGATCAGCTCGGGGCGGGCGATGGCCGCGGTGTTGACGCCGACCTTGTCGGCGCCGGCCCGCAGCAGCTTGTCGACGTCGTCGGCGCTGCGCACCCCGCCGCCGACGGTGAGCGGGATGAAGACCTGCTCGGCGGTGCGGCGCACCACGTCGTAGGTGGTCTCGCGGTCGCCGGAGGAGGCGGTGATGTCCAGGAAGGTCAACTCGTCGGCGCCCTCGGCGTCGTAGAGCCTGGCCATCTCGACCGGGTCGCCCGCGTCGCGCAGGTTCTGGAAGTTGACGCCCTTGACGACCCGCCCGCCGTCCACGTCCAGGCAGGGGATGACGCGCACCGCCAGGGTCATTCGGTAACTCCTCCATCAGCGCGGAAAGCTTCGATCTCGACTTCGACCAGCACCCGGGAGTCGGTGAAGCCGGCCACCACGACCATCGTCGCGGCGGGCCTGACCGCGTCGAACAGCTCGCGGTGGGCGCGGCCCACGTCGTCGGCGTCGCGTGCATGGCTCAGGTACATCCGGGTGCGGATGACGCTGTCAGGCCCCAGCCCGAACGGTTCGAGCGCGGCCAGCGCGTTGCCGAAGGCCAGCAGCGTCTGCTCGTACGGGCTGCCCTCGCCCCGCACCGCGCCGTCGACCAGCGGCATGGTGCCGGACACCAGCACCCTGTCCCCCGCGGCGACGGCCCGGGCGAAGCCGATGGTCTCCTCCAGCGGACTGTCGGACTGCTCACGCCGTACTGCGGGGTCTGCGGTCATCGTGACACTGCCTCCAAGGCCTCTTCGAGCGTGAACGCCTTCGCGTAGAGGGCCTTGCCCACGATCGCGCCCTCCACGCCCTGCGGAACAAGAGACGCGATGGCACGCAGGTCGTCAAGGCTGGACACACCGCCGGACGCGACGACCGGGCGGTCGGTCGCGGCGCACACGTTCGCCAGCAGCTCCAGGTTGGGCCCCTGCAGGGTGCCGTCCTTGGCGATGTCGGTGACGACGTAGCGCGCGCAGCCCTCGGAGTCCAGGCGGGCCAGCGTCTCGTAGAGGTCGCCGCCGTCGCGGGTCCAGCCGCGGCCGCGCAGCGTGGTGCCGCGCACGTCCAGGCCGACCGCGATCCGGTCGCCGTGCTCGGCGATGACCTTGGCGACCCACTCGGGGGTCTCCAGCGCGGCCGTGCCCAGGTTGACGCGGGTGCAGCCGGTGGCCAGGGCCGCGGCGAGCGTGTCGTCGTCGCGGATGCCGCCGGACAGCTCGACCTTGATGTCCATGGTGCGGGCCACCTCGGCGATACGCGCCCGGTTGTCGCCGGTGCCGAAGGCCGCGTCGAGGTCCACCAGGTGCAGCCACTCGGCGCCCGCGCCCTGCCAGGCGAGGGCCGCGGCGAGCGGGTCGCCGTACGACGTCTCGGAGCCGGACTCGCCGTGCACGAGGCGTACGGCCTGGCCGTCGCGGACGTCGACGGCGGGGAGCAGTTCGAGCTTGGTCATCGGGGTGCGTCCTCGCGGGTGGTGTGGGTCGTCGGTGGCCGGCAGGTCACAGGGTGCCGAGCCAGTTGGCGAGCAGCAGGGCGCCGGCCTCGCCCGACTTCTCGGGGTGGAACTGGGTGGCCCACAGCGGGCCGTTCTCCACCGCGGCCACGAAGGGCTCGCCGTGGGTGGTCCAGCTGACCTTGGGACCGGCGATGCGGTCGCTCTGCGTCTCCAGGTCCCAGCTGCGGACGGCGTAGGAGTGCACGAAGTAGAAGCGGGCGTCCTCGGCGGTGCCGGCGAAGAGCGCGGAGCCCTCGGCCGCCTTGACCGTGTTCCAGCCCATGTGCGGGACGACGGGCGCCTGGAGCGGCTCCACCGTGCCGGGCCACTCGTCCAGGCCGTCGGTCTGCACACCGTGTTCGATGCCGCGCGCGAAGAGGATCTGCATGCCGACGCAGATCCCCATGACCGGCCGCCCGCCGGCCAGCCGGCGCCCGACGATCCAGTCGCCGCGCACCGCCGTGAGCCCGGCCATGCACGCGGCGAAGGCGCCGACGCCGGGCACGAGCAGGCCGTCGGCCTGCATCGCCCGGTCGAAGTCGGCGGTGATCTCGACGTCGGCGCCGACGTGCGCGAGGGCGCGCTCGGCCGACCTGACGTTGCCGAATCCGTAGTCGAGGACGACGACGCTCTTGCCCATCCCGGCCCCCTACAGGTTGAGCAGGCCGGCGACCAGCGACATCGCCGATCCGATGGCCAGCAGTGCGATCAGCGACCTGGACTGCTTCTGCTGCCAGAACGAGTACACCCCACCCGCCAGGAACAGCCCCAGCAGGATGAAGAGGGTCGATCCCTTGTTCACAGCATCTTTCCGTTCTCCCCCAGAGCTACCGCATGGGCGGTGCCCCGTTCTCCGCCCGCGCGGCGACAGCTGGCGCCGCGTTCTGTCTGCGGCCGAGTGGCCTTGCGTGCGTCGCTCACAATGCGCCCTTCGTCGACGGCAAGATCCCGGCGGCGCGCGGGTCGCGCTCGCTGGCGTAGCGCAGTGCCCTGGCCAGCGCCTTGAACTGGCACTCCACGATGTGGTGCGCGTTGCGGCCGTACGGCACGTGCACGTGCAGGGCGATCTGGGCCTGGGCCACGAAGGACTCCAGGATGTGCCGGGTCATCGTGGTGTCGTAGCTGCCGATCATCGGCGCCATGTGCTCGGGCTCGGTGTGCACCAGGTAGGGGCGGCCCGAGAGGTCCACGGTGACCTGGGCCAGCGACTCGTCCAGCGGGACCGTGCAGTTGCCGAAGCGGTAGATGCCGACCTTGTCGCCGAGCGCCTGCTTGAACGCCGCGCCCAGGGCGAGCGCGGTGTCCTCGATGGTGTGGTGGGTGTCGATGTGCAGGTCGCCCTCGGTCTTCACCGACAGGTCGAAGAGCCCGTGCCTGCCGAGCTGGTCGAGCATGTGGTCGTAGAAGCCGACGCCGGTGGACACCGACACCTGCCCGGTGCCGTCGAGGTCGATCTCGACCACGACGGACGTCTCCTTGGTGGTGCGCTCGACGCGGCCCACGCGGGTCATACCTGCTCCTCGGTTGTGCTGTGGTCCTTGAAGACGGCTCGCGCCGCGTCCAGGAACGCGTCGTTCTCCGCGGGGGTGCCGACCGAGACCCGCAGCCAGCCGGGCACACCGTTGTCCCGTACCAGCACGCCGTGGGCGAGCACCGCCTCCCAGGCGGCGTGGCTGTCGGCGAACCGGCCGAACTGCACGAAGTTGCCGTCGGAGTCGACCACGTCGTAGCCGGTGGCGCGCAGCCCGTCGACCACCCGGTCCCGCTCGGCCTTGAGCTGGTCGACGTAGCCGAGCAGCGTGTCGGTGTACTCCAGCGCGGCCAGCGCGGTCGCCTGGGTGACCGCCGACAGGTGGTAGGGCAGCCGGACCAGCTGCACCGCGTCGACCACGGCGGGGTCGGCGGCCAGGTAGCCCAGCCGCAGCCCGGCCGCGCCGAAGGCCTTGGACATGGTGCGGGTCAGCACCAGGTGGGGGCGGCCCTCGACGAGCGGCAGCAGCGACGGCTGGTGGGAGAACTCGCCGTAGGCCTCGTCCACCACGACCAGCGAGGGGCGCGCGGCCTGCGCGGCCTCGTACAGCGCGAGGACCGTCTCGGCGGCGACCGCGGTGCCGGTCGGGTTGTTGGGCGAGCAGACGAAGACCACCTCGGGGCGCCGCTCGGCGATCTCCCGTACGGCCGCCGACACGTCGATGGTGAAGTCGGGATTGCGCGGCCCGGAGATCCAGCCGGTGCCGGTGCCGCGGGAGATCAGCGCGTGCATCGAGTACGACGGCTCGAAGCCGATCGCGCTGCGGCCGGGGCCGCCGAAGGTCTGCAGCAGCTGCTGGATGATCTCGTTGGAGCCGTTCGCCGCCCACACCTGCGCCAGGCCCACCGGGTGGCCCGCGGTCCTGGTCAGGTACGCCGCGAGCGCGGTGCGCAGCTCGACCGCGTCCCGGTCGGGGTAGCGGTTCAGGCCGCGGGCGGCCTCGGCGACCCGCTCGGCGATCCTGGCGACCAGGGCCTCCGGCAGCGGGTAGGGGTTCTCGTTGGTGTTCAGCCGCACCGGCACGTCCAGCTGCGGGGCGCCGTAAGGCGAGTGGCCGCGCAGCTCGTCCCGGATGGGCAGGTCGTCGATGCGGGTCACCGGGCGCCACCGAACCTTACGCGTACCGCCTCGCCGTGCGCGGGCAGGTCCTCGGCGTTCGCCAGCGTCACCACGTGCGGGGCGACCTCCGCGAGCGCGTCGCGGGAGTAGTCCACGACGTGGATGCCGCGCAGGAAGGACTGCACGGAAAGGCCCGAGGAGTGGCAGGCGCAGCCGCCGGTGGGCAGCACGTGGTTGGAGCCGGCGCAGTAGTCGCCGAGCGAGACCGGGGCGTGCGGGCCGACGAAGACGGCGCCGGCATTGCGCACCCGGGCGGCGACCGCGGCGGCGTCCTCGGTCTGGATCTCCAGGTGCTCGGCCGCGTAGGCGTCGACCACGGCCAGGCCCTGGTCGAGGGTGTCGACCAGCACGGTCGCGGACTGGCGGCCGGACAGGGCCGCGGTGATGCGCTCGCGGTGCTTGGCGGCGGCGACCTGGACGTCCAGCTCCTTGTCGACCGCGTCGGCCAGCTCCGGCGAGGTGGTGACCAGGACCGCCGCGGCGAGCGTGTCGTGCTCGGCCTGGCTGATCAGGTCGGCGGCGACGAAGGCGGGGTCCGCGCTGTCGTCGGCGAGGATCGCGATCTCGGTCGGCCCGGCCTCGGCGTCGATGCCGACCCGGCCCTTGAGCAGCCGCTTGGCGGCGGCGACGTAGATGTTGCCGGGGCCTGTGACCAGGTTCACCGGGCGGCAGTCCTCGGTGCCGTAGGCGAACATCGCGACCGCCTGGGCGCCGCCGGCCGCGTACACCTCGGTCACGCCCAGCAGGGCACACGCGGCGAGGATCGCCGGGGCGGGCAGGCCGCCGGTCTCCTTCTGCGCGGGCGAGGCCACCGCGATGCCCTCGACGCCCGCCTCCTGCGCGGGCACCACGTTCATCACAACGGAGGACGCGTAGGCGGCGAGCCCGCCGGGCACGTACAGCCCGACCCGCTCGACCGGCACCCAGCGCTCGGTGACCGTGCCGCCCGGCACCACCTGCGTGGTGACGTCCGTACGCCGCTGCTCGCGGTGCACGATCCTGGCCCGGCGCACCGACTCCTCCAGCGCCGCCCTGACCGCGGGGTCCAGCTCGGCCAGCGCCGTGGTCAGCGCCTCCTGCGGCACCCGCAACGAGGCCGGGCGCACCCCGTCGAAGCGCTCCCCGTGGTCGAGCACCGCCACCGAGCCCCGATGGCGCACGTCCTCGCAGATCGGCCGCACCGCCTCCAGGGCGGCCTCCACGTCGAAGTCGGCACGGGGCAGCAGGTCGCGGTCGATACCGCCCTCGGGGAAGGCGGCGCCACGCAGATCGATTCGGGAGATCACCCTGCCAAGTGTAGAGACCCGGGTTTGTCCGGCGTTCCAAGGTTCCAGTCCGTGATACGCGGCCCGGAGCCGCACCGATACGCCGCTGTCGCCGCGACCCGCTACGGTGTGCCGCGCGACGACGGGGAGGGGAATCACGTGGCCGAGGCGCCGGACGGGGCACCGCCGCAGGACTGGACGCCGGTGGAACAGCGCATGTGGCGGGCCTTCAGGGAGGGCCGCACCTGCGATCTGCGCACCGGGCACGCCGACCGGGACGACCCTCCCCCGTGGCTGCGCACGGGGGCACCCCCGACAGGTCCCGAGTGGGGCGCCGAGCGCACGGTACGCGCCCAGGCCGTCGCGGAACTGCTGCTCGACGGGCCGCCCCCGGTGCCCGGCCGGGTCACCGCGCTCAAACTCGCCGGGGTGCGCATCACCGGGCGCCTGATGCTCTCCGGCGGCACCGTGGCCCCCTACGTGCAGCTCGACGACTGCTGCTTCGACGAGCCGCTGATGCTGCAGGAGTGCCGGGTCGGCAGCATGCGCATGGTGCGCTGCCGCATGCCCAGGATCGACGCGGCCAGGCTCCAGGTCGGCGGCGACCTGCACCTGCCGCAGTGCCTGGTCACCGGCGGGATACGGATGGCCGACGCGCAGATAGGCACCGACCTCCTGCTCAACCAGATCACCGTGCGGCGCGGTCGCGCCGCCCAGGCCTTCGCCGCCGACGGGCTCACCGTCGGACAGGACGTGGACGCCGAGCTCATCGACGTCACCGGGGAGTTCAGCCTGCGCAGCGCACGGGTCGGCGGGCGGCTCAGCCTCCGCGGCGCCACCCTGCGCAACCCCGGCGGACGGCAGGCGCTCAATGCGGCCCGCATCACCGTCGAGCACACCCTGTACCTGTCCGGCGGGTGGAACGCGATGGCCGCGGGCAGCAGCTCAGCGCCGCCCCCCGAGGGCGTCACCGTACGGGACTTCACCTGCCACGGCGGGCTGCGGCTCGACGACGGGCGGTTCGGCAACGCGGTCATCATCAGCAGGGCGCGCTTCCTGCTCCAGGACGAGCAGCAGGTCTCACTGCGGCGCGTCCAGGCGCCGGAACTGTGCTTCACCGTGCCGCGGGCGCCCGAGGGCATGGTCGTGCTGTCCGGGGCGCGCATCGGCAAACTCACCGACGCGGCCGGGGCGTGGCCGTCGGCCGGGCGGCTGCGGATGACCGGTTTCAGCTACGACACCCTCACACCGCTCGCCGAGTTCCCGCTGCGTGACCGGCTGGCCTGGCTCCAGGCGGCCACCCCCGAGTTCCGCCCGGAGCCGTACGAGCGGCTCGCGGCGGCGCTGCGGGCCGCGGGCGAGGACGCCGCCGCCCGCGAGGTGCTGCTCGCCCGGCAGCGGCGGCGCCGCGAGTCGCTCACCGCCGCGGGGCGGGTGTGGGGCTGGCTCCAGGACATCACCGTCGGCTACGGCTACCGGCCCGGGCGGGCCGCGGTCTGGATGGCGGTGCTCTGGGCGCTCGGCGCGGTCTACTTCGCCCTGCACCACACGCCTCCCGCGGCGGACGCGGGCGGTTACCGGCCGCACTGGAGCCCGGCCCTCTACGCCCTCGACCTGCTGCTCCCGGTCATCGACCTGGGCCAGGACAACGCGTGGCGCGAGACGGGCCTGGCCCAGTGGGTCGCCTCGCTCCTCACCCTCCTCGGCTGGATGCTCGCCACCACGGCCGCGGCCGGCGCCACACGCCTGCTGCGCAGGGGCTCCTGACCTCCCCGAGCTGCCCCGTCCGCCCGTCCCGGTACCTTCCCCCTGGGGGTGTCCTCCCGGCAGAGGGTGAGCTTCTTCAGGGACGCGGGGAACTGCCCGCCCGGCCCGGACGGCGGGAAAGCCGCGACGCCACTGCACGTGGCAATCACGCAGGGGCGGGGGAAGTCGGAGACCCCCGAGGCGGGAGGCCTTACGCTGGCTGACTGTGACCGATCGGATTCCGCTCTTCCCCCTGGGTGCCACCCTCTTCCCCGGCCTCGTGCTCCCGCTGAACGTCTTCGAAGAGCGCTACCGCGCCCTGGTCGCGGATCTGCTCGCCCTCCCGGAAGACGCCCCGCGGCGGTTCGGCGTGGTCGCGATCAAGAACGGCCAGGAGGTCGCACCGACCGGCCAGGAAGGCCGGGCGGAAGGAGCCGCCGCGGGCCTGGGCGACGACCCGCTCGGCGCCCTGTACGGCGTCGGCTGCATCGCCGACGCCACGGGCATCGCCGCCCGCGACGACGGCAGCTACGAACTCGTCGCCACCGGGCTGCTCCGCTTCAAGCTGCTCTCGATCGACACGGAAGGGCCGTATCTGACCGCGGAGGTCGAGGAGGTCCAGGAGGACCCCGGCGGCGGCGCCGGCGCGCTGGCCTCCGAGGTGACGCGGGTCTTCGGCACCTATCAGAAGCGGCTGGCGGGCGCGCGGGAGCGCACACTGGCGCCCGGCCAGGAGTTCCCCGACGACCCCACCGTGCTGTCCTACCTGGTCGCCGCCGCGCTCATCGCCGAGACCCCGGTCAAGCAGGCGCTGCTCGAAGAGCCCGACAGCGCGGCCCGGCTCACCGCGGAACTGCGGCTGCTGCGCCGCGAGACGGCGGTCATCGAGAAGCTGCCGTCGCTGCCGGCGGTCGACCTGACCAGCCAGCCGATCAGTGCGAACTGACTGACGTGGCGAAGAAGAAGAACGGCTCCGCCGGGGGGACTCCGGCGACCGTCGCCCTGGAGAAGGCGGGCGTCCCCTTCACCGTGCACGCGTACGTGCACGACCCCGCGTCGGGGCTGTCGTACGGCGACGAGGCCGCGGCCGCGCTCGGGACGGGTCCCGAGCGCGTCTTCAAGACCTTGGTCGCCGAGGTCGACGGCGCCCTCACCGTCGCGGTCGTCCCCGTCGCCGGGTCGCTCGACCTCAAGGCGCTGGCCGCGGCGGTCGGCGGCAAGCGGGCGGTCATGGCCGACCCGGCCGACGCGGAACGGGCCACCGGGTACGTACGCGGCGGCATCTCGCCGCTGGGCCAGCGGCGCGCCCTCCCCACCGTCCTCGACGCCTCGGCGGCGGCCTTCCCGACGGTCTTCGTCTCCGCCGGCAAACGCGGCCTGGAGGTCGAGCTGCCCCCGCTCGCCCTCCAATCCCTGACCTCCGCCACCGTGGCGGGCATTGCCCGCCCTTAGGCCGTGTTGTGGAAGTCCCGCCTGCCCCGCGACGCCTGGCACGCACGCTCGCTGCGTTGTCGGAGTCGTCCGAGCAGGCCCACTACGAGGACGACCCTCCGCCTTGCGATCGCACGCACCGGACGCCGCGGGGCCCGCCCTGTGGGCGGACGGCGCTACTTCCAAAACACGGCCTAGCCCCCTCGCCGCCCGGTGAGCAGCTGCTCCCACAGTTCCCCGCGCCCCTCTTCGCTTGCCCTCTGCGACAGGGCCGGGACACCCGGGGCGCGGGTCGCCGCCGCCCCAAGGGGACTCCCCGCCCCGGCCCCCCGGCCCCCCGGCCGGTGGAGGGCTGAGCGCGCAGTTCCCCGCGCCCCTGAAAAACGCTCGCCCTCCGTCACAGAGGGCACCCCTCAGGGGCGCGGGGAACGGCGCGACAAGCCCCCACCGGGCGCGCGGGTCGTCACCGGCCCGAAGGGGCTCTTCGGTCCGTGCCGGACCACCGGCCGGCGGTGGGTTGCGCGCCCGCGCGGCGGCAGCCGCAGACCGGATGCAGGCCCGCGCCCCTGAAAACGCTTGCCGCCCGGCGGAAGGCCGGCCCAGGGCGGGAGCGAACCCGCCCCCGGAGGGGCTATTCGTCGTGGGGTGGCGGCGGGGGCGCCGACGGGGTGGGCGGGGGCGCGGCGGGAGGGGTCCATGCCGGGTAGGCGGACTTGGCACCCGGGGCATCAGGTTCCCGGGGGCCGAAGGCCGAGGTCAGCACGAGGTGGACGACCATGGCCGCGATCGGCCACGCGACAAGCGCGGACTTGGCCCGGAGTTCGAGCGGGGCGTCGAAGACGACCTTCGGGCCGACCGCGGTGGCGTGGGCCACGATGTCGGTGTCGGGGCCGAGCCAGACGCCGAGGCGCCAGCCGACGAGGGAGGCGAGGACACCGCCGGCCGCGAGGCCGAGGACGACGCCGATCCCGCCGCGCCGGTAGCGCCAGAAGACCGTGGCGGCGGTCAGGATGCCGAGCCCCGCGGCGATGAGCGCGAACGTGCCGTCGCCGCCGATCGCCTCCTCCCCCTCGGTGTCCTTGAGGTAGACCGCCCGGCCGTCGGAGACCAGCGGCACCCGGGGGGACAGCCACAGCCAGAGCAGGCCGAGGCCGACACCGCAGACGGTGACCAGGAGTGCGACGAGCGCGCCGCGGCGGACCTCGGAGAGCACCGCCTTGGTGCGGTCCTCGCCCTGGTCCGGTCCCGACGCCCCTGAGCCCGGGTAGGGGGGCAGGTGGGACGAGTGGTCGTGGGGAGTCAGGGGAGCGGTCACCTGCCCATCGTGCCAGGTGCGGGCGCGGGATGCCTCACCGGCAGGCTGCCCTGCGGTAGGCCCAGGTGGCGACGGCCAGCGAGGCGACGCCGACGGCGGCGCACACGGACAGGTCGCCGGCGACGGCGGCCCAGTCGGTTCCCGCGCTGCCGCCCAGCGTGCGGGCGAAGGCCTCGACGCCGTAGGTGGAGGGCAGCAGGTCGCGTACCCAGCCGACGGGCGCGGGCAGGTGCGAGGCGGGCAGCACGCCGAGGAGCAGGGCCGCGGACATGCCGAGCTGCCCGAAGAGCGTGGCGATCTCCTGCCGGGGTGCGAGCAGCCCGAGTGCGGCGCCGAGCCCGGACAGGGCGGCGCCGGCGAGCGGGATGACCACGGCGAGCACCCACAGCGTGGTGAGCGTGAGGTGGAAGAGCACGCACCCGACGAGCGCGGTGAGCAGTGTGCCGGGCACGGTGAAGGACGCGTAGGCGCCGGCCGCGCCGAGTACGACGGCGGCGGGCGGCACGGGCAGGGTGGCGTAGTGGTCGAGGCCGCCGGAGGCCCGTAGCTGCCCGAAGTACTGGGCGAGCAGGTTGAGGGCGACGAAGGCGACCACGAGGACGCTGGAGCCGGCGACGACGGCCCGTGCGGCCTCTCCGTCGCCCGCTTCGACGACCCCGCGCATCATGACCATGATCCCGACGGACTGGAAGGTCGCGACGAACAGCAGCGGGATGCGGGCGACCCGGGCGCGGGAGAGCTGCGCCCGGTAGACGGCGGCGAAGGCGGAGCCCATCCGGGCGCGGGGCGCGAGCGGTGCGGGCGCGGGAGGGGGCGCGGCGGGGCGGGACTCGCGGCCGGGCACCCGGATCTGCGTGGTCATGCCTTCACCAGGCCCTTCGCACGGCCGCCGAGGGCCAGGTAGACGTCTTCGAGGCTGGGGGTGGCGAGGGTGAAGTCGTCCAGGGCCGCGTAGCCGGGTCCCGAGGTGAGGGCCGCGACGGTGCTGCGGGCGCGGTCGTGCGGCAGGCGCAGGGTCCAGCGGCGCCCCGAGATGTCGGCGAGCGGCTTGAGCGCGGCGATCTCCGGCAGGTCGAGCGGCGGATCCGCGCGCCACACGAGGTCCAGGCGCACCTCGTCGGCGACCAGGGCGCGCAGCCCTGCGGGGGTGTCGCAGGCGATGACCCGGCCCTGGTCGAGGACGGCGACCCGGTCGAGCACGGTCTCGGCCTCGATGACGTTGTGGGTGACCAGCAGCACGGTGGTGCCGTTCTCGGCCCTGCGGCGGCCGAGTGCGGCCCATACGGCCCTGCGGGCGACGGGGTCCATACCGGTGGTGGGCTCGTCGAGGACCAGGACGGGCCGCTCGCCCACGAGGGTGGCGGCGAAGCAGGCCAGGCGGCGCTGGCCGCCGGAGAGCCGCTTGATGGGGCGGGAGGCGATCGGGGCGAGTTCGAGTTCGTCCAGGACGGCGTCCCTGGCGGCGCGGGCGGCCGCGGCGTCCAGGCCGCGCAGCCGGCCGGTGGTCTCGGCGGCGAGCGAGACGGTCAGCTCGTCCAGCGCGGTGGACTCCTGGCCGAGGTAGCCGATGAGCCGGGCGGCCCGGTCGGGGTGGCGCACGAGGTCGTGGCCGAGCACGTCGATGCTGCCCGCGTCGGGCCGCAGCAGGCCGGTGAGCTGGCGTACGAGCGTGGTCTTGCCCGCACCGTTGGGGCCGAGGATGCCGAACAGCTCGCCGCGCGCGACGTCGAGGTCGATGCCGTCGCTGGCCCTGACGGCGGCGGGACCGGCCGCGGGCACTGCGGCGGGGCCGCGGCGGCGCAGCCCGGGGCGGCGCGTGCCTGAGCCGGCCGGGTACGTCCTGATCAGTCCGCGGACGGTGCACACCGTGTCGCGGACCGCGGCGCCCGCCGGGGGCGCCTGGTCCTCCGTGCCCGTGTTCACGAGGATCGAGACTACGCGGCGCGGGCGGCTCGTGCCGCAACGGGGGGTTGTGATCAGTCGCCGTTCTGCGTGTGGTCCATGCCGGTGCGGGCGTCGACCTCGCGCCAGAACCCGGCCCTGATCGCGTACCGGTCGTGTTCGTCGATCTGGTCGTCCTTGTGGGCGAGCAGGCCGAAGCGGGCGGCGTACCGCAGCAGCTCGCCGTCGATGCGGTGCGGGACCCGCGGGTAGTGCGTGGAGAGCACCTGGAGCTGGCCGGGGTCGGTGAGGCGGGCGGTCCAGCGGCGGGCGAAGACCTGGCCGACCTCGTAGGGGTCGCCGCTGACCGCGGTGATGTCGGCCTCGCGGTCGGCCCAGCGCTGCTCGGCGGTGGTCAGCTGGGCCAGTGTGGGCAGGCCGCTGGTGTCGGGCACGTCGGGGCCGCCTGCGCTGCCCTTGTCGGCCCAGCTCTTGTCGGAGGACCAGCGCAGGGTGGCGTTGCCCGCGGGGTGCCCGGCGGCGGGCGCGGACGGGTGCGGCTTGCCGAGGCCCGCCAGGTCCTTGGGGGTGGGTACGCCCTTGCCGCCGTTGCCGGCCGGCTCCTCCGGCTCGGTGTCGGGCGCGGTGCCGTTCTGCTCGGGGTGCGAGGGGTGGGCGGTGTGGGCGGTGTGCGGCTCCTGGGTGGGCGCCCCCGCGGAGGACTCGGGCAGCGGCGCGGCGAGGATCGCGACGATCTCCGGGCCGATCTCGGGCCGTGCGGTGTTCGCGGGCGGGCAGACGCCGTCCCTGGAGATGATCGCGGTGGTGATCCACTCGCGGTCCAGCACGCGGCGCTCGTCGGCCTCGGCGACGAGGTCCTCGGACTGGTTGTAGTCGCCGTCGGCGGCCTGTACGGCCCACAGGTGGACGGCGACGCCGTGCTCCTTGGCGGACATCATGCCGGGCAGCAGGTCGCCGTCGCCGGTGACCAGGACGATGTCGGAGCAGGCCCGGTTGCGGGCGAGTTCCGACAGTTCCGCGTGCATGGCGGCGTCGACGCCCTTCTGCGCCCAGCGCCCGTCCGTGCGGGTGAGCGCGCCGAGCCGTACGGTCACCCGGGGCATCACCCGCAGCCTGCGGTGCTCGGGTTGCGGAACCCGGTCGGGTGCGCCGTCGAACCAGTAGATCCGCAGCAGCGGCTGGCCCGTCTCGCGTTCCGCCCTTTCCCGCAGGCCAGCCACGATACGGGCATGATCGACGACGATCCGGGAACGCGACGGTTCACCGGCCAGAAGGCTTGCTGCTGCGCCCAGTAGGTATCCGGCGTCCACCAGGACGACGCAGCGGTCCATATCGCACCTCTTCCGGTCGCCCCCTCGGTCCTGAATACCCTCAGGTTCCCCCGAGTCTGCCCGAATGCCGGGGCGTTATGAGCTGGAACACGATCTTCGGCGTGGCGGTCGTGCCATTTCAGTCACGCCCATCCCGTCAACTGCCCGAAATGCGCGCTTCGTACTCCCGTGCAAATCTGATGGCGGCCGCTCGGCCACGAGGCCCGCGGGGGCGCCAAGCCCGCCGCGTGGCAGGCCCTTCGGCCGACATCCCCTCATCAGGAAGGCACGACAGTGGCTAAGAACCGTAACCAGAACCAGAACCGCCGGCCCGAGCAGCACCAGGACCAGCAGCGCAACTCCGCCATGGAGGCGCAGGAGCACGAGCGCAGCCAGCAGGCGGAAGAGCGCGTGATGCCGACGGCCACCCAGGTCTCGCGCAAGCAGCAGAAGCGGTTCGGCCACAACTGACCGTACCTGACCTGCCCTTGGGCAGCCGGTACGAGCGGGGGTGCCCCTTCGGGGGCGCCCCCGCGCCATTTTGTCCGGGAACCGTCAGCCCGCCTGCTGGCCCGCGCCCAGACACGCGGGTCCCAGCAGCGCCTTGAGGTCGCCGAAGAGCGAGGGATCGGCGGTCACCCGGTGCCGGTCGAGCCGCAGCACGGTGGTGGACCGCACGCCCTGCAGCCGCACCCGCACCTCGGTGTTGCCCTTGTGGCTGTCCAGCACCTCGCCGAGCCTGGCCACCAGCGGCGGGGTGACCTTGACCGTCGGGATGGAGATGCTCACCGGCGCGTTGGTGCCGACGTCGGTCAGGTCGGGCACCATCAGCTCCATGGCGACCAGCCGCGGGATGTCCTCGCGCTTGTCGAGCCGCCCCTTGACGAAGACGACCGCGTCCTCCATCAGTTGGGTGGACACCAGCTGGTAGGTGGCGGGGAAGAACATGCAGTCCACCGAGCCCGCCAGGTCCTCGACGGTGGCGATGGCCCAGGCGTTGCCCTGCTTGGTCATCTTGCGCTGCAGACCGGAGATGATGCCGCCGATGGTGACGATCGCACCGTCCTGGTAGTCGCCGGCAAGGGCGGCGATGGCCGCGTCGGTCTTGTCGCCGAGGATGTGCTCGATGCCGAACAGCGGGTGGTCGGACACGTACAGGCCGAGCATCTCCCGCTCCTGCGCGAGCAGATACGTCTTGTCCCACTCGATGTCGGAGAAGACCACGTCCATGCCGAAGGCCGGGCCGTCGTCCGCGTCGTCGTCGCCCATGCCGCCGAAGAGGTCGAACTGCCCCTCGGCCTCCTTGCGCTTGACCTGCACCACGTTGTCGATCATCGACTCGAAGTGCTCGGTCAGGCCGCGCCTGGTGTGCTTCATGGTGTCGAAGGCGCCGGCCTTGATCAGCGACTCGACCGTCCGCTTGTTGCAGACCACGACCTCGACCTTGTCCAGGAAGTCGGGGAAGCTGGCGTAGCGGCCCTTGGCCTTGCGGCACCTGACGACGGACTCCACCACGTTCTGCCCGACGTTGCGGACGGCGGTGAGTCCGAAGACGATCGTGTCGTCGCCGCGCGGGGTGAAGTTGGCGTTGGACTCGTTCACGTCCGGCGGCAGCACCTTGATGCCCATCCGGCGGCACTCGTTGAGGTAGAGCGCCATCTTGTCCTTGTCGTCCTTCACGGACGTCAGCAGGCCCGCCATGTACTCGGCCGGGTAGTTCGCCTTGAGGTAGGCGGTCCAGTACGACACCAGGCCGTAGGCGGCCGAGTGCGCCTTGTTGAAGGCGTATCCGGCGAAGGGCACCAGCACGTCCCAGACCGCCTGGATGGCCTGGTCGGAGTAGCCGCGCTCGCGCATGCCGGCCTGGAAGGGGATGAACTCCTTGTCCAGGACCTCCTTCTTCTTCTTGCCCATCGCCCGGCGCAGCAGGTCGGCCTGGCCCAGCGAGTAGCCGGCCAGCACCTGGGCGGCCTTCTGCACCTGCTCCTGGTAGACGATCAGGCCGTAGGTGACCTCCAGGACCTCGCGGAGCGGCTCCTCCAGCTCCTTGTGGATCGGGGTGATCTCCTGCTGCTTGTTCTTGCGCAGCGCGTAGTTGATGTGCGAGTTCATGCCCATGGGGCCGGGCCGGTAGAGGGCCGAGACGGCGGAGATGTCCTCGAAGTTGTCCGGTTTCATCATCCGCAGCAGGGCGCGCATGGGGCCGCCGTCGAACTGGAAGACGCCCAGGGTGTCGCCGCGGCCCAGCAGGGCGTAGGTGTTGGGGTCGTCCAGCGGCAGCGCGAGCAGGTCGATGTCGATGCCCTTGTTGGCCTTGATCGACTTGACCGCGTCATCCATGATCGTCAGGTTGCGCAGGCCCAGGAAGTCCATCTTGAGCAGGCCGAGCGACTCGCAGCTGGGGTAGTCCCACTGGGTCACGACGGCGCCGTCGTTCTTCGGCGAGAAGATCGGCACGTGGTCGATCAGCGGCTCGGCGGACATGATCACACCGGCCGCGTGCACGCCCATCTGCCGGACCAGGCCCTCGATGCCCTTGGCCGAGTTGATCACCTTGGTGACGTCCGGCTCGTTCTCGTACATGGCCCGGACCTCGCCCGCCTCGCTGTAGCGGGGGTGGTCCTTGTCGGTGATGCCGGACAGCGGGATGCCCTTGCCGAGGACGTCGGCGGGCATCGCCTTGGTGATCCGGTCGCCCATCGAGAACGGGTAGCCCAGCACCCGGGCCGAGTCCTTGATCGCGGCCTTGGCCTTGATGGTGCCGTAGGTGGCGATCTGGGCGACCTTGTCGGAGCCGTACTTCTCCGTCACGTAGCGGATGACCTCGCCGCGCCTGCGCTCGTCGAAGTCGATGTCGACGTCGGGCATGGAGATGCGCTCGGGGTTGAGGAACCGCTCGAAGATCAGCCCGTGCGGGACCGGGTCGAGGTCGGTGATGCCCATCGCGTACGCGACGATCGAGCCGGCCGCGGAGCCGCGGCCCGGGCCGACCGCGATGCCGTTGTTCTTCGCCCACATGATGAAGTCGGCGACCACCAGGAAGTACCCGGGGAAGCCCATCTGGACGATGGTGTCCATCTCGTAGTCGGCGAGCTTCTGCCGGTCCTCGGGGATGCCGCCGGGGAAGCGCCTGGCCATGCCGCGGGCGACCTCCTCGCGGAACCAGGTGACCTCGGTGTAGCCGTCGGGCACGTCGAACTTGGGCATCAGGTTCCTGAACTGGAACATGCCCTCGGTGTCGACCCGGTCGGCGATCAGCAGCTGGCTGTTGCGGCAGCCCTCCTGCCAGGCGTCGGAGGAGTCGATCGCGTACATCTCGGCGGCGGACTTCAGGTAGTAGCCGGAGCCGTCGAACTTGAAGCGGTCGGGGTCCGACATGTTGGACCCGGTCTGGATGCACAGCAGGGTGTCGTGCGCGGACGACTCCTCGGCATAGGTGTAGTGCGAGTCGTTGGTGACCACGAACGGCGCGTTGAGCTTCTTCGAGATCTCCATCAGGCCGTCCCTGGCCCTGCGGTCGATGTCGATGCCGTGGTCCATGATCTCGACGAAGAAGTTCTCCTTGCCGAAGATGTCCTGGTACTCGGAGGCGGCCTTGAGCGCCTCGTCCATCTGCCCGAGCCTGATCCGGGTGGAGACCTCGCCCGAGGGGCAGCCGGTGGTGCCCATCAGGCCCTCGGCGTACTCGCTGAGCAGCTCGCGGTCCATCCGGGGCTTGCGGAAGTAGCCCTCGAAGGACGCGCGGGACTGGGCGCGGAAGAGGTTGTGCAGCCCGACCCGGTTGCGCGCCCAGATCGTCATGTGCGTGTACGCGCCCGCACCGGAGACGTCGTCGCCCTTCTGGTGCGGAGCGCCCCACTTGACCGGCTTGTTGTACCGCCGCGACTCGGGCGCCAGATACGCCTCGATGCCCATCACCGGGGTCACCCCGGCCGCCTGGGCCTGGTGGAAGAAGTCGTAGGCGCCGTGCAGGTTGCCGTGATCGGTGATGGCCACATGGCTCATCCCCATCTCGTTGCACGCCTTGAACATGTCCTTCAGTCTCGCCGCCCCGTCCAGCAGCGAATACTGGGTGTGGACGTGCAGGTGAGTGAAGGGCTGATCGGTCAAGGCGGCGACACCTCCGGCGAGAACGGGCCATCGGAACGGGTTGTCTGGCGGCGTCGGGAAGTCTACGACCCGGGTACGACAGCGCGGGTGCCAACCCGGCGGCAGGCAACCATCCGCAGGCCCGTGTCGTCCCCCCTGTCGTGGCAGACATCACGGCGGGCGACAGCCCGCGCGGGGAGCACATCCTCTCCGTCTTCGACAGCGCCTTCGGCGAGCTGCTGGCCGCCGACCCGGCAGCGTTCCGGGTGAAGTTCCGCAAGATGGCCGCGTCGGCCTTCGCCTTCTACCGGGGCACCGCGTGCCTGTTCTACGCCGACCTGGACGGCGAGCAGCACGACGGCGCCTATGTGACCCCCCGCACCGGCCGGGTGTGGATCCACGGCGACCTGCACGCCGAGAACTTCGGCACCTACCTGGCGTCCAACGGCCGGCTGGTCTTCAACGTCAACGACTTCGACGAGGCCTTCGTCGGCCCCTTCACCTGGGACCTCAAGCGCTTCGCCGCCTCCGTGGCCCTGCTGGGCTATGTCAAGGCGCTCGGCGACGACATGATCAGCCGCCTGGTGACGGTCTACGCGGCCGCCTACCGCGAGCGCATCCGGCTGCTGGCCAAGGGCGAGGCGGTGCCGCAGCTGACCCTGGACACCGCCCAGGGGCCGCTGCTCGACGCCCTGCGCAGCGCCCGCACCCGCACCCGGGTGGGGCTGCTCGACTCGATGACGGCCGTGCGCGACCACGACCGGCGCTTCACCGAGGGCGGCGGCGCGATACCGCTGGACGCGGCCACCCGCGGGGCGGTGCTCACGGCCTTCGGGGCGTACCTGGAGACGCTGCCCGCGGCCAGCCGGGTCCGGCCCGACAGCCTGCGGGTCAAGGACGTGGTGGGGCGCCGCGGGATCGGCATCGGCAGCGCGGGCCTGCCCTCGTACAACCTGCTGCTCGAAGGCACGACCGACGCGCTGGAGAACGACGTCGTCATCTACATGAAGCAGGGGCAGACCCCGGCGGTCTCCCGGCACATCACCGACCCCGCGGTGCGCGGCTACTTCCTGCACGAGGGGCAGCGCACCGTCGTCTCCCAGCGGGCGCTGCAGGCGCACGCCGACCCGTGGCTGGGCTGGACGGAACTGGCGGGAGCGGGGCAGCTGGTCGCCGAGGTGTCGCCCTACGCGGTCGACCTGGACTGGTCGGACCTGGACGACCCCGCGCAGATCGAGGCGGTCGTCGCGGACCTGGGCCGGGCCACCGCGACGATGCATGCCGCGGCCGACGACGAGAGCGGGCACTCGCTGGTGCCCTTCTCCACCGAGGACGCCATCGACGAGGCGATCGGCGCCGACGAGGACGGCTTCGCACCGATGCTGGTGGACTTCGCCCACTCCTACGGCGACCGGGTCCGCGCCGACCACCGGATCTTCGTGGACCTCTTCCGCAACGGGCGCATACCGGGGCTGTGACCTGCCCCTCAGGGGCGCCCCCAGGGGCGGCGGGCGAGCCCGCCGCCCCGCGTACCCCATCTGTTATCCGCTCTTAGGTCACACATACAGGTACGCGTGGCACACTCTGTCGCCATGGAGGCGATACGACCGCGGCTGAGGGCACTGCGTGCTGCCCTTTTCGCCGCGCTGTGCGTCACGCTCTCCTGCACCTCGCACGTGCTGATGGCCAAGGCCCCGCTGCCGCTGCCCGCCGTGGGCGGGTCCTTCGCCGCGGTCTTCGCCCTCGCCTACCTGGCGGCGGGCCGCCCCGAGTGCGGCTTCCGCACATTGGCCGGCCTGATGGTGCCGCTCGAACTGGCCGTCGACACCCTGCTGACCACCGGGCAGCAGGCCTGCTACGGCGCTTTCGGCGGTCCGGTGACAGGGCCGTGGCGGTCCTTCAACGAGGCCATCCTGTGCAACAACGGCCATGTGGGCCCGACCCCCGAAACCCCGCTCGCCGCGGTGCCCGGCGGGGCGCAGGCCGCCGCCCAGATGCAGTCCAGCGCCCTGCCCTGGCTGCTGCTCGCCGTGCACGTGTCCGTGGGCCTGCTGGCCGCCTGGTGGCTGCGCCGCGGCGAGGCCGCCCTGCACCAGGTCGTGCGGGCTGTGGCACTGGCCGCCTTCCGCCCGCTGCTGACCGCCGCTGCCGCCATCCGCAGCGTGCTCGCAGCGGCGCCGCACCCCGTGCGGCGGACCGCCCGCACCGCCCCCGGCGGCCCCGCCGCCCGCTGGCTGCACCATGCCGTCGTACGCCGTGGTCCGCCCGTCCCGGTCACCGTCTGACCGCAGGACCGGCACCATCCCCCACACCCACACGCGTATTCACGGAGATCCGTCATGAGCAACCGCAACAGCAAGGCCAGCAAGGAAGCCGCCCGTGAGCGGCTGCGCATCCAGCGCGAGAAGGAGGCCAAGAAGGCCAAGGTCCGCCGGCAGCTGCTGGTCGGCGGCGGCGTCGTGGCCCTGCTGGCGATAGCCGGCGGCGTGGCCTTCGCCGTCAACGAGATGAACAAGCCCAGCTACTGGTCGGAGGCCGCCAAGGACACCCTGGTCAAGCCGGCCAACACCTCGGGCACCGACGGCACCACGATCGTCATCGGCGACGCGAGCAACAAGAACGTCGTCCACGAGTACGAGGACCCGCGCTGCCCGTACTGCGCCGCCTACGAGCAGGCCGCGGGCGACGCGGTGCTGCAGGGCGCCAAGGACGGCAAGTACCAGATCAACTACACCTTCGGCACCTTCATCGACGACAAGGACAACGGCCAGGGCTCCAAGAAGGCCCTCAGCGCCATGGGCGCGGCCCTGAACGTGTCGGTGGAGGCCTTCGAGGAGTACCACAAGGCCCTGTACTCGAAGGCCAACCACCCGGACGAGACGTCGGACTCCTACAAGAGCGCCGACAAACTCATCTCCATCGCGCAGAGCGTCCCGGCGCTCAAGGGCAATGCCAAGTTCTCCGACGCGGTCAAGAAGGGCACCTTCGACAAGTGGGCGCTGGTGATGACCGCCGCCTACAACAAGGACCCCGCCGCGGCCAAGGGCACCCCGTACGTCCTGGTCAACGGCACCGCCGTCGAGGTCAACGGCGTGGCCCAGGACCAGGTCGTCGCCGGCATCGCGGCCCAGCTGAAGAAGTAGCCCGCAGCGCGCGGCTTCCTCCGGCGGGCTACAGCTCCCGGAGGAAGTCCAGCGCGACCGCCCAGGTGCGCTTCGAGGCCTCGGCGTCGTGGTCCGGCAGCCCGGGGTCGGTGTAGAGGTGCCCGGCGCCGCGGTAGCGGTGGACCTCCACGTCGGCGCCCGCCTTGCGCATCCGCAGGTACCAGGCGTTCAGCCAGTCGTCGGACTCGAAGGGGTCGGGGTCCGCCACGTGCAGCTGCACCGGGATATCGGTGGCCGCGTCGTCGGCGATGTCCGAGGTGCCGTGCAGGAGCAGCAGCCCCCGGCACCGCTCGTCCCCCAGCGCCAGGTTCTGCGCGACCGAGCCGCCCAGCGAGAACCCCGCGTAGACCAGCCCCTGCTCCGACAGCGGCGCCGCCGCGGCGACCGCCCGGCGCAGCAGCTCGTCCTTGCCGATCTCGTCCTTGATCCGCATCCCCTCCTCCGCGTCGTCGGTGGTGCGCCCGCCGTAGAGGTCGGGCACATGCACCTCGTGCCCCTCGGCCCGCAGCCGGTCGGCGGCGTCGTGCACGGCCGGGCGCAGCCCGTACATGGAGTGGAACAGGACGATCGTCACAGGGTTTCCTCCGACTGGTCGGGTACGCGTCCATGGTGCCATTGGGACGACGGACGGAAGAGGTGGCCATGGAAGGCGCGCTGCGGCCGGTACTCGTGGTGGGAACGGCGCTCGTTGTGACCCTCGCGGTGGGCTACGCCGTCGACAGGGCGTTGCGCGCCGCAGACGCGCGGCACCCCGAGACGCCGCTGTGGCACCTGCTGCGCCGCTGCCGGCTGCCCTTGCAGGTGGTCCTGTGCACGGCGATGCTGCGCGGCGGCTACAAGGCCGCCCACGTCGCCTCGGGGCACGGCGCCGCCCTGGGGCAGTGCCTGACCCTGGTGCTGATCGGCGCGACCGCCTGGCTCACCGTGCGGGTCGCGGCCGCCGGCACCGACTCCTCCTACGCGCGCTATGCCGCGGTCTCCCGCGACGTGGCCAAGATCCGCCGGCTGCGCACCCAGTCCACGCTGATCCAGCGGGTGTTCACCGCGATCGTGGGGGTGATGGCGGTCGCCTCGATGCTCTTCAGCTTCCCCGAGATGCGCACCTTCGGTGCCTCGATGCTGGCCTCCGCGGGCGTCATCGGCATCGTCGCGGGCATCGCCGCCCAGTCCACGCTGGGCAACCTCTTCGCCGGGCTGCAGATCGCCTTCGGCGACATGGTGCGGATCGGCGACACCGTGGTGGTGGACGGCGAGTGGGGGACGGTGGAGGAGATCACCCTGACCTTCCTGAGCGTGCGCACCTGGGACGAGCGGCGGATCACGATGCCGGTGTCGTACTTCACCAGCAAGCCGTTCGAGAACTGGTCGCGCGGCGACCCCCGGATGACCGGCACCGTCTTCTTCCACCTGGACCACGCGGCCCCCGTCGGCGCCATGCGCAAGCGGCTGCACGAGATCCTGGAACAGGCGCAGGAGTGGGACCGCAGGGCGTGGGGCCTGGTCGTGATCGACACCACCCCGACCACCATCCAGCTGCGGGCGCTGGTCACCGCCAAGGACGCCGACGACGTCTTCAACCTGCGCTGCATAGTGCGCGAGCAGCTGCTCGACTGGCTGCGCGAGGAGCACCCGTACGCGCTGCCGCGGGTCAGCACCGCCAGCGCCCCCGGCGCCCTGTGAGAGCCGCGCCCTGTGAGAACCGCGGCCTGCGGGCTCAGGCGCGCATCGAGCGCAGGTCCAGGTGGCGCAGGACGCGGTCGACGACCTCCGGATCGTTGCCCGGCTCGCTGCGGGCCGCCAGCACCTCGTGGCGGGCCGCGGAGAGCATGTCGTCCTGGATGCGGCGCAGCGCCTTGACGCGCTTGACCCGGCGGGCGTGCGACTCGCGGCGCTCCTCGTCCACGATGTCGGGCGAGATGCGCGCGCCCATGTCGAAGGCCGTGCGGTGCAGCAGCTCCGACAGGTCCTCGTCGATCGGCTCGCTGCGCTCGATCTCCTTGAGCCGGGAGCGGGCCGCGGCCATCGCGCGCACCGCGAGGTCGTGCTCCAGGGCGTGCTCCGCGTCGATGTCGCTGCTCACCCCGAGCCGCCTGACCAGCCACGGCAGGGTGAGGCCCTGCACGACCAGGGTGGCGAGCACCACGGCGAAGGCGATGAAGAGCAGCTCGGCGCGGGCCGGGAAGGGGCCGTCGTGGTCGGTGTCCAGCGGGATGGCCAGCGCCAGGGCGACCGAGGCCACCCCGCGCATCCCCGACCACCACATGATGACGGTCTCCCGCCAGGTCATCGGGATGTCCTCGTCCATGTCCCGCAGCTTGTGCATCTTCCTGGCGATCCAGGCCGCGGGCAGCAGGTACAGCAGCCGTACGCCGACCACGACGACCACCACCAGGGCCGCGTGCCGGGTCATCGGCCCCCAGTTGCCGGAGCCGACGCTGAAGACGTGGTGCAGTTCCAGGCCGATCAGCCCGAAGGCGATCCCGGTGACCAGGGTGTCGACGATCTCCCAGAAGGTGGTGCCCGCCAGCCGCGCGGTCACGTCGTCGGCGGCGAAGGCATGCTCGGCCAGGAAGAGCGCGCTGGTCAGCACCGCGAGCACACCGGAGCCCGAGAACTCCTCGGCCAGGGCGTAGGACGCGAAGGGCACCAGCAGCGAGAGCCCGACCTGGAGGGTCGGGTCGCCGACCACCCCCATCAGCTTGTTGGCGCCCCAGCCGAGCACCAGGCCGACGACGACCGCGACCACCGCGGACAGCACCAGCTCCAGCACCGCGTGCCCGGCCGAGAAGTGCCCGGAGACGGCAGCGGCCACGGCCACGTGGTAAAGCACGATCGCGGTGACGTCGTTGAAGAGCCCCTCGCCCTCCAGGATGGAGATCATGCGGCGCGGCAGTCCCAGCGCACCGGCCACCGCGGTCGCCGCCACCGGGTCGGGCGGCGCCACCAGGGCACCCAGCGTGAAGGCCGCCGCCAGCGTGATGCCGGGCACCACGGCGTCCACCACCGCGGCGACAGCCGCGGTGGTCACGAAGACCAGCGCCACCGCGAGCAGGAAGATCGCCCGCCGGTTCGCCGCGAACTGCCGCCAGGAGGTGCGCTGCACCGCCGCGTACAGCAGCGGCGGCAGCACCAGCGGCAAGATCAGGTCCGGGTCGATCCGCACGTTCGGGACCTGCGGGATCAGCGCGAGCACCCCGCCGAGCAGTGTCATCAGCACCGGCGACGGCAGGCCCGTACGGTCCCCGAGCGGCACCACCACCACGGCCGCGAGCATGAGCGAGAAGAACAGGGCGAGCTGATCCACGCCCGTCAGGGTGCCACGCAGCGCCCCCGCGGCCGCCGGGCCGCGCCGCACCGGGCGGCGCGCGATCGGCGGCTACGGCCGCCAGGTCCTGCGCATGGCGCGGTGGGCGATGCCGGCGTCCTGGAACTCCGGGCCGAACTCGGCATAGCCGAGCTTGCGGTAGAAGCCGATCGCGTGGACCTGCGCCTCCAGGTAGACGCCCGCAAGGCCGAGCCGTTCGGCTTCCTCTTCCAGGGCGCGCACCAGCAGCGCGCCCAGGCCGGTGCCGCGGGCCGCCTTGAGCACCGCGAGCCTGCCCAGCACCGCGAGGTCCTGGTCGCCGCCGTTCTTGGCGGCCGCGTCGGCGCCCAGCAGCAGCCGGCCCGTACCGGCGTCCGGGGCCAGGACGTGCACCGCCCTGCCGTCCTTGCCGTCCCACTCCAGCTCGGCCGGCACGTTCTGCTCCACCACGAAGACCTCGTGCCGGATCGCGTGCACCGCCGCCATCGCCGCCGCGTCGTCCGCGGCGACCACCCGTATGCCCGGCCGGACGGCGGTCACCGGCTGTCCGCCCGTACGGTGTCCAGCGCGTGCTGCAGGTCGTCGGGGTAGCCGCTTTCGAACTGCACCCACTCGCCGTCCGCCGGGTGCTCGAAGCCCAGCTGCTTGGCGTGCAGCCACTGCCGGGTCAGGCCCAGCCGCTTGGCCATCACCGGGTCGGCGCCGTAGGTGAGGTCGCCGACGCAGGGGTGGCGGTGCGCGGACATGTGCACCCGGATCTGGTGGGTGCGGCCGGTCTCCAGCTTGATGTCCAGCAGGCTCGCCGAGCGGAAGGCCTCGATCAGGTCGTAGTGCGTCACCGAGGGCTTGCCGTCGGCGGTGATCGCCCACTTGTAGTCGTGCGTGGGGTGCCGGCCGATCGGGGCGTCGATCGTCCCGCTCATCGGGTCCGGGTGCCCCTGGACCAGGGCGTGGTAGCGCTTGTCCACCACCCGGTCGCGGAACTGCTGCTTGAGCCGGGTGTAGGCGCGCTCCGACTTGGCCACCACCATCAGGCCCGACGTGCCCACGTCGAGGCGGTGCACGATGCCCTGGCGCTCGGCCGCGCCCGAGGTCGAGATGCGGTAGCCCGCCGCGGCCAGGCCGCCGATCACCGTGGTGCCGGTCCAGCCGGGGCTGGGGTGGGCGGCGACGCCCACCGGCTTCATGATCACCACGATGTCGTCGTCGTCGTGGACGATCTCCATGCCGGGGACCGGCTCGGCGACGATCTGTACGGGGGTCGCGGGCGCGGGCATCTCGACCTCGAGCCACGCACCGCCGTGCACCCGCTCCGACTTCCCCGCGACCGCCCCGTCCAGCGACACCTTGCCGCCGGCCGCGAGCTCTGCGGCCTTGGTCCTGGAGAAGCCGAACATACGGGCCAGGGCCGCGTCGACTCTTTCGCCTTCCAGGCCGTCGGGTACGGGCAAAGAGCGGATTTCCGGTGCGGTACTCACCCGAAGAGTATGCCTTCCGCCGGCCGCGCTGACTGACGGCTCCCCTTACGCAGGGGGGCGACCTCCCAGGGACGCGGGGAACTGCGCGCGCAACCCACCACCGGCCGGTGGTCGGGTACGGACCGGAACAGCCCCTTTCGGACGGAGACGACCCGCGCCCCGGTGGAGGGCTGGTCGCGCAGTTCCCCGCGCCCCTGATGGGGTGGCCGTCCGTCGGCACACGACGGCTCGTGCGGCGCCGGCCGCAGATCAAGTGCAGCTCCGCGCCCGGGAAAAACGCTCACCCCCTTGCGGAAGGGGAGCCGCCCCGGGCGGGGGAGAGCGGGAGAGCCGCGGCGCTCAGTCGCGGTGGCGCGTGCCGTCGGGGTCGATGCCGCGGAAGGAGAGGAGGACGATGAGCACGCCACCGCAGGTGATGGCCGAGTCGGCGAGGTTGAAGACCGCGAAGTGGGCCGGGGCGATGAAGTCCACGACGCGGCCCTGGAAGCCGCCGGGGGCGCGGAAGACCCTGTCGGTGAGGTTGCCGAAGGCGCCGCCGAGCAGGAGGCCGAGGGCGATGGCCCACGGCACGCTGTAGAGGCGGCGGGAGAGCCGGGCGATGACCACGATCACGCCGGCCGCGATCACCGTGAAGACGATCGTCATGCCCTGGCCCAGGCCGAAGGCGGCACCGGCGTTCCTGATCGCGTCGAACCGCAGGTAGTGGCCGAAGACACTGATGGGCGCGTGGTTCTCCAGGCTGGTGACGACCCAGATCTTGGAGAGCAGGTCGAGCAGGTACGCGAAGGCCGCGACGCCTATCAGCACGGTGACGCGGCGCCTCCGCCCGGCAGCGGGACCCTCCGTGGCGCCGGCGGCACCGGGCGCGGACTCCTCGGTCCCGCCCGTGGTGTCGTCGTCCGGCGTGATGATGATGCGCTCCGCTTCCGTCACGTGGTCCCTCTGCCCTCAGCCCGTGTGTGCTCCGTCGCCCGCCTGCTGACGAGGGTACGGCACACCCCGCGGCCCGGTCATCGGCGCTCCTGGCGCTGTTTGTCGTCCAGGCACAGGGTCGCCCGGGGGAAGGCCTGCATCCTGGCCTTGCCGATGGGGTTGCCGCACACCTCGCACAGGCCGTACGTGCCCTCGTCGAGCCGCTGCAGCGCGTGCTCGGCCTGTACCAGCATGTCCCGGGTGTTCGCGGCGAGCGCGAGTTCCGACTCCCGGCTGATGTTCTTGGCCCCGGTGTCGGCCTCGTCGCCGCCGCTGTCGGCCGAGTCGCGGAGCATGCCCGCGACGGCCGCCTCCGAGGAGGCGATCTCGGCCTTGAGGCGTTCGACCTCGGAGACCAGCTCGGCTCTGGCCTCGTCGGCCTCCGCCGGGGTCCAGGGGTCCTCCCCCGGCAGCACCGCGAGTACGCCGGCCTCGGCGGCCCCGCGCGCCGCCGGCACGCCGCTGGCGGCCGTACCGGCCGCAGTCTTCTCCACACCCACAGTGCCAGCTCCCGTCGTGGACCCGTTCCCGGCGGTGCGCCTGCCGCCCGCCGTCTTCCTGCCCGCTGCCCGCTTCCCCGCGGCGGCCGGGCCGGCCGCCGCCTTCTTGCCTGCGGCTTTCTTACCCACGGCGGGGGTCTCCCCAGCCGTTGCCGCCGCACTTGCCGAGCCTTTCCCCCGGGTAGCCGCTTGTGCGGCCGCTTTCCCGGCCGGAGCGGCCTTCTTCCCCGCGGTTTTCGTCGCGGCGGCCTTCTTGGCCGTGGCCTTCTTGGCGGCGGCCTTCTTCTTCGCCGGAGCGGCCTTCTTCGCCGCCGTGGCGGCCGTGGCCGCCTTCTTGGCCGGGGCCTTGCGGGCCGCGGGCGCGGCCTTCTTCGCGGCCGCCTTCCCGGGGGCGGCCTTCTTCTTCGCCGGGGCCGCCTTCTTCGCCGCCGTCTTCTTCACGACCATGGCCACGACCCCTTCACCTCAGTGATCCTCTTCGCGGATCGCACCCGAGAAGGCCATCCGATCCGTTGTGCCCAGCTCACCGCCAGGTATTCCGGTACCTCGCCGTAACGATGCGTGAGGGCTGCCGCGCTGGCGCGCGGAGCAGGCCATTCGGGTCAGCGCGGTCACCCGGCGCGGCCGCCCTTATCCCGGCGACGCGGTGGCCGCCGCCCCCGTACACTGAGCGGCAGCGAAACGGCGTGGATGGGACGAGTAGCGCCGCACGCAGCCATGAGCGACCCGGGGACGGTGGAAGCCCGGGGGTGTGCGCGGGGTGAAGATCAGCCCGGAGCCGCCGGAAGAAAGCCCGCGAGGGCGAGTAGAACCGGCGTCGCTGCCTCAATGAGGGGGCGGTGGGATGTCCTCCACCGCCAAGGAGGGTGGTACCGCGGGAGCGCGCCGCATCGGCGTTCTCGTCCCTTCGACGGAAGTCTCCCACTGTCCGCCGGAGGAAGTCCCCGATGAGCCCGAACAGCCAGCCGCAGTACCGCCAGGTGCCCGCGCAGGTCGACCTGCCCGCCCTCGAACACGAGGTGCTGGCGCTGTGGGACGAGCGCAAGACGTTCGCCCGCTCCGTCGAGCAGACCCGCGGCCTGCCCGACTGGGTGTTCTACGAGGGTCCGCCGACCGCCAACGGCATGCCGGGCGCCCACCACATCGAGGCCCGGGTCTTCAAGGACGTCTTCCCGCGCTTCAAGACGATGCAGGGCCACCATGTGACGCGGAAGGCCGGCTGGGACTGCCACGGGCTGCCGGTGGAGCTGGCGGTGGAGAAGGAGCTGGGCTTCACCGGCAAGCAGGACATCGAGGAGTACGGCATCGCGGAGTTCAACGCGAAGTGCCGCGAGTCGGTGACCCGGCACACCGACGCCTTCACCGAGCTGACCACCCGGATGGGCTACTGGGTGGACCTGGACAACGCGTACCGCACCATGGACCCGGAGTACGTCGAGTCGGTGTGGTGGTCGCTCAAGCAGATCTTCGACAAGGGCCTGCTGGTCCAGGACTACCGGGTCGCCCCCTGGTGCCCGCGCGACCAGACGGGCCTGTCCGACCACGAGCTGGCGCAAGGGTACGAGACGGTCGTCGACCCCTCGGTCTACGTCCGCTTCCCGCTCACCGGCGGCCCGCTGGCCGGCCGCGCCGCCCTGCTGGTGTGGACGACGACCCCGTGGACGCTGGTGTCCAACACCGCGGTCGCCGCGCACCCTGACGTGACCTACGTCGTCGCCACCGACGGCACCGAGCAGCTGGTCGTCGCGGAACCGCTGCTGGGCAAGGCGCTGGGCGAAGGGTGGAGTGCGACCGGCGAGACGTACACCGGCCGGGAGATGGAGCGCTGGACGTACCAGCGGCCCTTCGACCTGGTCGACATCCCCGACGCGCACTTCGTGCTCAACGCCGACTACGTGACCACCGAGGACGGCACGGGCCTGGTCCACCAGTCCCCCGCCTTCGGCGAGGACGACCTGAAGGCCTGCCGCGCCTACGGGCTGCCGGTGGTCAACCCGGTACGCAGGGACGGCACCTTCGAACCCGAGGTGCCGCTTGTCGGCGGGGTGTTCTTCAAGAAGGCCGACGAGGCGCTGGTCGCCGAGCTGCAATCGAGCGGGCGGCTCTTCCGGCACGTGCCGTACGAGCACAGCTACCCGCACTGCTGGCGCTGCCACACCGCGCTGCTCTACTACGCACAGCCGTCCTGGTACATCAGGACCACCGCGGTCAAGGACGCGCTGCTGCGCGAGAACGAGCGCACCAACTGGTACCCGGAGTCCGTCAAGCACGGCCGCTTCGGCGACTGGCTGGACAACAACGTGGACTGGGCGCTGTCCCGCAGCCGTTACTGGGGCACCCCGCTGCCGATCTGGCGCTGCGAGCAGGACCACCTGACCTGCGTCGGCTCGCTGGCCGAGCTGGGCGAGCTGACCGGCACCGACCAGTCGGGCCTCGACCCGCACCGGCCGTACATCGACGCGGTGACCTTCGCCTGCGGCACCTGCGGCGGGACGGCGACCCGGGTGCCCGAGGTGATCGACGCCTGGTACGACTCGGGGTCGATGCCCTTCGCGCAGTGGGGCTACCCGTACCACAACAAGGACGTCTTCGAGCGGACCTACCCGGCGCAGTTCATCTCCGAGGCGATCGACCAGACCCGCGGCTGGTTCTACACGCTGATGGCGGTCGGCACGCTGGTCTTCGACCGGTCCGCGTACGAGAACGTGGTGTGCCTGGGCCACATCCTCGCCGAGGACGGCCGCAAGATGTCCAAGCACCTGGGCAACATCCTGCAGCCCATCCCGCTGATGGACCAGCACGGCGCCGACGCGGTGCGCTGGTTCATGGCGGCCGGCGGCTCCCCGTGGGCGGCCCGCAGGGTCGGGCACGGCACGATCCAGGAGGTGGTGCGCAAGACGCTGCTCACCTACTGGAACACCGTCGCCTTCCAGGCGCTGTACGCCCGCACCTCCGGCTGGGCGCCCTCCGCGGCCGACCCCGCCGTCACCGAGCGCCCGCTGCTCGACCGCTGGCTCGTCGGCGAGCTGAACGTCCTGGTGCGCGACGTCACCGAGGCGCTGGAGTCCTACGACACCCAGCGCGCGGGCAAGCTGCTGTCGGCCTTCGTGGACGACCTGTCCAACTGGTACGTGCGCCGCTCCCGGCGGCGCTTCTGGCAGGGCGACGCGGCGGCGCTGCGCACCCTGCACGACGTGGTCGAGACGGTCACCCGGCTGATGGCGCCGCTGGTGCCCTTCATCACCGAACGCGTGTGGCAGGACCTGGTGGTGCCGGTGGTGCCGGACGCGCCGGACTCGGTGCACCTGGCGTCCTGGCCGGCCGTCGACGCCTCCCTGGTCGACCCCGAGCTGTCGGCCCGCATGCAGCTGGTGCGGCGGCTGGTGGAACTGGGCCGGGCGACCCGGGCGGAGTCCGGCGTCAAGACCCGGCAGCCGCTGTCGCGCGCGCTGGTGGCCGCAGCGGGCTTCGAGGACCTGTCGGCGGAGCTGCGCGGGCAGATCGCCGAGGAGCTGAACGTCTCCTCGCTCGCCTCGCTCTCCGAGGTCGGCGGCTCCCTGGTGGACGCCAGTGCGAAGGCCAACTTCCGGGTGCTGGGCAAGCGCTTCGGCAAGGGCGTCCAGGCGGTGGCCGCCGCGGTGGCCGCGGCCGACGCGGCGGCGCTGTCCGCCGACCTGCGCGAGCGCGGGACCACCTCGGTGCTGGTGGACGGCTCCGAGGTCGTCCTCGGCCCGGACGAGGTCATCGTCACCGAGACCCCGCGCGAGGGCTGGTCGGTGGCCTCCGACTCGGGCGCCACGGTCGCCCTCGACCTGGAGATCACCCCGGACCTGCGGCTCGCCGGCCTGGCCCGCGACGTGATCCGGCTCGTCCAGGAGGCCCGCAAGAACTCCGGCCTCGACGTGGCCGACCGGATCGCGGTCCGCTGGACCACGGAACGGGCCGACCTCGCGGAGGCGCTGCGCACGCACGCGCCGCTCATCTCCGAGGAGGTCCTCGCCGTGGACTTCTCCGAGGGCGCGCCCGCCGAGGGCTTCGGCCCGGCCTTCCGGGACGAGCCGCTGTCCCTGGCCTTCCACCTCCGCAAGTCCGCCTAGGCGGCGCGCCTTTCCGCGGGCCGCGGTGGCTTGTGCGGTTCCCTTGCGCAGGGCGCCGTACGGCCGGCGCGGGCCGCGGAAAGGGCCGGGCCTCGCCGGGGAGAGTTCCCCGGGAGGCCCGGCCCTGAAAACGTGCCGCGGAGCGGCTAGTTGTCGTCCTCGTCGATGAGGAAACCCCTCATCGGCGTGGGCGCCTGCTGGAGCGGCGAGGGGCCGCCCTGCGGGCGGACGGGCGCCATCGGCTGGGTCATTGCCGGCGACATCTGCTGCTGGCCGCCGTACGTCGGGCCGGGGGTGTGGCCGCCCATGCCCTGGCCGCCGCCGTAGGAGGGCGCGGAGGCGCTGTGCCCCATGGCGCCGGCCCCGGCGGGAGCCATCCCGCTCATGCCGTTGCTCATCGAGCCGTTGCCCATCGAGCTGCCACCCATGGTCCCGCCCATCGGGGAGGGGGACGGCAGGGACGGGGCGGACGGCGTGGTGCGCGGCGGGGCGAGCGAGTCGTCCGCCTGGTTCTCCAGCTGGCGCAGCTGCGACTCCAGGTAGGACTTCAGCCGCGTGCGGTACTCCCGCTCGAAGCCGCGCAGGTCCTCGACCTTGCGCTCCAGCGTGGCGCGGGCGGACTCCAGCGAGCCCATCGCGACGCGGTGCTTCTCCTGGGCGTCCCGCTCCAGCGCGTCGGCCTTGGCGCGGGCGTCCCGCTCCAGACCCTCGGCGCGGCTGCGGGCCTCACCGACGATCTTGTTGGCCTCGGACCGCGCCTCGGCGATGGCCTGGTCGGCGGTCTGCTGGGCGAGCGAGAGGACACGGGCGGCGCTGTCGCCACCGGGTCCCTGCTGCTGCATCGGGTGCCCCTGCTGCTGCATGGGGTGCTGGCCCATCGGGCCGGGACCCTGCTGCATCGGGTGCTGGCCCATCGGACCAGGTCCCTGCTGCTGCATCGGGTGCTGCCCCATCGGGCCGGGACCCTGCTGCTGCATCGGGTGCTGGCCGGGGCCGGGGCCGTGCTGCTGCGCGCTCGGCCCGGGCGGCAGCTGCGGCATGCCGCCCTGCTGCTGGGGCATCTGCTGCTGCGGCATCTGCTGCTGCACGGGCTGCGGTCCGGATATGGCAGCGGGGACCGGCCGGTCCTGCTGTTCCGGTTTGCGCATGCCCTGCTGGTTCTGGGCGGCGGCACGAGTGGCTGCGGCCAGCTTGGCCCGCAGGTCCTCGTTCTCGCGGAGCAGTCGGGTCAGCTCCGACTCCACCTCGTCGAGGAAGGCGTCGACCTCATCCTCGTCATAGCCCTCTCGGAGGCGGACGGTCGTGAACTGCTTGTTCCGAACGTCCTCGGGGGTCAACGGCATCTCTTCACCTCAACGTGATCGTCGACATATCGGGAGCTCGCACCGTTCACATGAAGCTCCCAACAACGTAGATCAGGATGTAAACGATGATCATCAATACGAAGAAGGACAGGTCGAGCGCCACGCCCCCGAGGCGCAGCGGCGGGATGAACCGCCGCAGAAGCTTGAGTGGCGGATCGGTGACAGTGTAGGTGCCCTCCAGGACCACCACCATCGCCTTCCCAGGGTGCCATGAACGGGCGAACTGGAAGACGTAATCCATCACCAATCGGAAAATCAGCACAAAGAGGAAGCAGTACAACGCGATGTACAGCACCTGGAGTGCGACACTCATCGCGCTTCCCTCTCCCCTGCTCGTCGGCCTGTTGGCCGGTCCCTACGGTTGCGTTTCGCTCAGCTCTGGTTGAAGAACCCGCCCTCGGCGATCCGGGCCTTGTCCTCCGCCGTGACATCGACGTTAGCAGGCGAGAGCAGAAAGACCTTCTGCGTCACCCGCTCGATGCTCCCGTGGAGGCCGAAGACCAGACCGGCCGCGAAGTCGACAAGTCGCTTCGCGTCGGTGTCGTCCATCTCCGTCAAGTTCATGATCACCGGGGTGCCTTCGCGGAAGTGTTCCCCGATGGTACGGGCTTCGTTGTAGGTCCGGGGGTGAAGTGTCGTGATCCGGTACGGCTCGCGTTCTGACACGACCTTGGGCATGATCACCGCTGCGTTCTTCTCCAGGCTGTGACGTTCGGGTGTGATGGACGCCACGGGGGCGATCCGCGGTTCGCGGGGTGCCGGGGCGTGTACGAGCCGCGGCGGCTCGTCCTGCGGAGGCTGGTGCTGGCTCGGTGGCACGTGCTGGCTGTGCGGGCGGCGGGGGGCGCGCTCCTGCTCGGCGGCGGCACGCGCGGGGGGCGCCGCCATCTCCGGCTCGAACTCGTCATCCGGGTCGAAGCCCGGGCCGTCGTATCCGTCGTCCTCCACGAGGCCGAGGTAGACCGCCATCTTGCGCATCGCGCCGGCCATGCTCTGCGTCCTCTCAGCGGGGTTGCGGTCCTCGGCCGCCTCGGGGACGGCCGCCACACCATATTTATGCTGTGGTCCGACTTGTTTGGTGACGTTACCGGAGCCCGGGACGGACTCCGAGTACCGCCGTTCCGACGCGTACATGTGTCGCTCCGGCCGCCACCGCTTCGTCGAGGTCCTGGCTCATCCCTGCCGAGACCATGGTGGCAGCCGGATGCGTCTCGCGCAGGCGGGATGAGATTTCCGTCAACCGGTCGAAGGCCGCGCGGGGTTGGCCCGCGTACGCCCCGGCGAGCGGTGCGACGGTCATCAGCCCGTCGAGCCGCAGCCCGGGAGCCGCCGCGAGGGCGTCGGCCAGCGCGGGCACCGCGTCGGGTGCCACCCCGCCGCGCTCCCCGCGGTCCCCCGCCTCCGCGTCCAGGGCGACCTGGACGAGGCAACCGACCTGCCGCCCGGCGGCGGTGGCCGCCGACGACAGTGCGGCGACCAGCCTGAGCCGGTCGACCGAGTGCACATGATCAGCGTAACGGACCACGGAGCGGGCCTTGTTGGTCTGCAGCTGGCCCACGAAGTGCCAGCTGAGCGGGAGATCGGCGGTGTCGGCCGCCTTGGCCGCCGCCTCCTGGTCGCGGTTCTCGGCGACCTCGCGCACGCCGAGCCCGGCCAGCAGCCGTACGTCGGAGGCCGGGTAGGTCTTGGTGACCACGATCAGGGTCACCTCCTTGCGGTCCCGGCCCGCGGCCCGGCAGGCGCCGGCGATCCGCTGCTCGACCCTGGCCAGGTTCTCCGCGAGCTGCCCGGCCCGCGCGCCGCCGTCCGCCGTCACCTTGCGCCGTCCAGCCATGCGTAGCCCGCGAGCCGGCCGGTGACCTTGTCGCGACGGTAGGAGAAGTGGTCGGCGGACTCCAGGGTGCAGGCGACGGGCCCTTCGACCGCGCGCACCCCGGCGCGCAGCAGTTGCGCGCGCACCCCGGCGGCCACGTCGACCGCCGGCGTGCCCCAGCTCGTCTCGGCGTACGCCGCCGGTTCGATCGCGGCGACCTCCGCTCGCAGCGAATCGGGCACTTCATAGCATTTGCCGCAGACTGCCGGTCCGAGTACGGCTGTTGTACGGCCCGGATCCGCGCCGAGTGTGATCATCGTCTCAATCGCGGCGGTGGCGATCCCCGCGGCCATCCCAGGGCGCCCCGCGTGCGCCGCGGCGACGACGCCGGCCACCGGGTCGGCGAGCAGCACCGGGACGCAGTCCGCGGTGAGCACCCCGAGGGTGAGGTCGGTCCTGGTGGTGACGACCGCGTCGACCGCGGGCGGCTCGGCGTCGCCCCACGGCTCGTGCACGACGGCGACCTCGCGGCCGTGCACCTGGTTCATCCAGACCACGCGGGCCGGGTCGCGGCCGAGCGCGCGGGCGGCGAGGCCGCGGTTGGCCTGCACGGCGGCCGGGTCGTCGCCCACCGCCCCGCCGAGGTTGAGGCTGTCGTACGGAACGGCGCTCACCCCGCCCCACCTGTCGGTGAAGGCGAAGTGCGCGCCGTTCGCTGAAGTGCGGTGCCCTATCACGTCCTGGAGATCACTTCAGGAAGTCGGGGACGTCGAGTTCCTCGGCCGCGCTGTCCTGGTACGGCCGGGCCGGCGGCACCACGGGCGAGGCGGCGGGTGCGGCCGGCGCCTCGGCGACCGGCTCGGGCTCCCGCTCGCCGGGGGCCGCGGCCGGGACACTGCCGAGCCCGCCGAAGGACGGCGCCGGGCGCTGGAGGTCGCCGGAGGCGGAACCGGTCCTGGCGCCGCCGGCGGGCGCGGCCTCGTCGCGGCCCGCGTAGGGCGAGTTGAGCACCTTGTCGCGGCTGCCCTTGGTCGGCGGCTGGCCGCCGTCGAAGCCGGCCGCGATGACGGTGACCCTGACCTCGTCGCCGAGCGCGTCGTCGATGACCGCGCCGAAGATGATGTTGGCCTCGGGGTGGGCGGCCTCGCTGACCAGCTGGGCCGCCTCGTTGATCTCGAACAGGCCGAGGTCGGAGCCGCCGGAGATGGACAGCAGCACCCCGCGGGCGCCGTCGATCGACGCCTCCAGCAGCGGCGAGGAGATCGCCATCTCGGCCGCTGCCACGGCCCGGTCGTCGCCGCGGGCGGAGCCGATGCCCATGAGCGCGGAACCCGCCTCGGACATCACCGACTTCACGTCGGCGAAGTCCAGGTTGATCAGGCCGGGGGTGGTGATCAGGTCGGTGATGCCCTGCACGCCCGACAGCAGCACCTGGTCCGCGGAGCGGAAGGCGTCGAGCACGCTGACCTGGCGGTCCGAGATGGACAGCAGCCGGTCGTTGGGGATCACGATCAGGGTGTCGACGTTCTCGCGCAGCCCCGCGATGCCGTCCTCGGCCTGGTTGGCGCGGCGGCGGCCCTCGAAGGTGAAGGGGCGGGTGACCACCCCGATGGTCAGTGCGCCCAGCGAGCGGGCGATGTTGGCGACCACGGGGGCGCCGCCGGTGCCGGTGCCGCCGCCCTCGCCCGCGGTGACGAAGACCATGTCGGCGCCCTTGAGCACCTCTTCGATCTCCTCGCGGTGGTCCTCGGCGGCCTTGCGGCCGACGTCGGGGTTCGCGCCGGCGCCCAGACCCCGGGTCAGCTCCCGGCCGACGTCGAGCTTGACGTCGGCGTCGCTCATCAGCAGGGCCTGCGCATCGGTGTTGATCGCGATGAACTCGACGCCCTTGAGACCGACCTCGATCATCCGGTTGATGGCGTTGACGCCACCGCCGCCGATGCCGACGACCTTGATGACTGCGAGGTAGTTCTGCGGTGCTGCCACGTCGAAGGCCTCTCGCCTCGATTTACGAATCGTGTGGGACGGTCGGTACGCTCGCCGGGGCCGTTCCGAACCCTGACCCTGAGGTTTAGGGTTACCAGTATGCCTGTCCCATGTGTTCCTCTGGGACGAGACACTAAGTCGACAAGCGGTGGTGGTTCAACGAACACGCCGAACCTCCCGTTTTTCTTTTGACCCTATGTGATCACGCGGCCGCTCCGTGAACCAGGGGTCGAATACTACCGAAGCGGACGTCCCGCACACGTCAACTTCCGGAAGCCGCAGGGGCGGTGGGGGCGCTCACGTCGTAGTGGGTGGCGTGCGGCTCGGCCTTCATCAGGGCGGTCAGGACCGCCGCCTTGCGGTCGCCGTCCTCCTGGCTGCCCCACATCACGTCCCGCCCGCCGGTGAGTTCGACGGTGATCGCGTCGTAGGAACGCACCCGGATCGCGGTCGCCCGGCCGGTCAGCGATTCCGGCAGCCGGCCCGCGACGCTAATCGCGGCCTGCAGAAGTCTCTTTGTTCCGAAATGCCGAAAGCTCGCCGTCTGATCCGGCGTCAATTGCACGACCGGCACTCCGCGCGGCTGCTGATCGACCGTGGCGAACCTGACGCCTTCCTTGTCGACTTCGACGAACTTCCCGCCGCTTTTCAGGATCGCCGACGGCGTGCGCTCGGTCACCTCGACCCGGATCGTGTGCGGCCACGACCGGTGCACGCTGGCGTCGCGCAGCCGGGGCAGCGCCTTGAGCAGCCGCTTCCTGACCGCGCCGGTGTCGACCGAGACCAGCGGGCCGCCGAGCGGCACGGCCGCGGCCCGCTGGATCTCCTGCGGGGTCAGCACCTGCCCGCCGCTGACCGCGACCCGCTCGGCCCGCAGCCACGACGAGCCGTACACCGCCCAGGTGCCGCCGCCGATCAGGACGGTGAGCACCACCAGC
Organism: Actinacidiphila bryophytorum; assembly: GCF_016916835.1. Classification (GTDB taxonomy): domain Bacteria; phylum Actinomycetota; class Actinomycetes; order Streptomycetales; family Streptomycetaceae; genus Actinacidiphila; species Actinacidiphila bryophytorum. Next base: position 268,464 of record NZ_JAFFIX010000005.1, read on the forward strand.
GCGACCAGCACGGTGCGCCGGGCCGGCACGGTCAGCCGCGGGCGGCGCCTGCCCTGCTCGGGCGGGCGGGCCGCCGGCTGCGGCACCCGTGTGCGGTCCTGGCCGCCGCGCTCCGCGGGTCTGGCTCCGGCACCGGCTCCCGGTCCTGTCACGTCGGCCTCCCGTGTGTTGACGCCCGGCGGGGTCTATCGTGCCCGGCGCGCGGCCACCGCCTCGTACACCATGCCGACGAGCAGGTCGTCCGCGTCGCGGCGGCCGAACTCGGCGGCGGCGCGGGACATGTCGTAGAGGCGGTGCGGGTCGGTGAGGACCGGCAGCACGTTGCCGAGCACCCAGTCGGGGGTCAGTTCCGCGTCGTCGACCAGCAGGCCGCCGCCGGCCTTGACCACCGGCTGCGCATTGAGCCGCTGTTCGCCGTTGCCGATCGGCAGCGGCACATAGGCGGCGGGCAGGCCGACGGCCGACAGTTCGGCCACGGTCATGGCGCCGGCCCGGCAGAGCATCATGTCGGCGGCGGCGTAGGCGAGATCCATCCGGTCGACGTAGGGCACCGGGCGGTAGGGGGGCATGCCGGGCATGTTGTCGGCCCTGGGCAGTTCGTTCTTCGGGCCGACCGCATGCAGGATCTGCACCCCGGACTGCTGGAGCCTGGGGGCGACCGCGGCGACCACCTCGTTGAGCCTGCGGGCGCCCTGCGAGCCGCCGGAGACCAGCAGGGTGGGCAGGTTCTGGTCGAGGCCGAAGGCGTGCCTGGCCTCGGGGCGGGCCGCGGCCCGGTCGAGGGTGGCGATGGACCGGCGCAGCGGGATGCCGATGTAGCGGGCGTCGCGCAGCTTGCTGTCGGGGGTGGAGACCGCGACCGCGTGGGCGTACCGCGAGCCGATCTTGTTGGCAAGGCCGGGGCGGGCGTTGGCCTCGTGCACCACGATCGGCACCCCGAGCCTCTTCGCGGCCAGGTAGCCGGGCAGGGCGACGTAGCCGCCGAAGCCGACGACGCAGTCGGCCTTGGTGCGCTCCAGGATCTGCTCGGCGGCCTTGATGGTGCCGCGCAGCCGCCCGGGGACGGTGATCAGTTCGGGGGTGGGCCTGCGCGGCAGCGGAACGGCGGGGATCAATGCCAGTTCGTAGCCGCGTTCCGGCACCAGCCTGGTCTCCAGGCCCTTCTCGGTGCCGAGGGCGGTGATGCCCACGGTCGGGTCCTGCCTGCGCAGGGCATCGGCGAGCGCGAGCGCAGGCTCGATGTGACCGGCGGTCCCCCCGCCGGCGAGTACGACATGCACCGAAATTCACCGCTCTCCGGACGGCCGTCGGGTGACGTACCGTCGCATCGTCCGTGTCATTGCCCGGCTCGGGGAGTTACGCCCGCTCCGCCGCCCCCGCACGGCCAGCGCGGCTCGCGCCGCCGGCTCGTTCTTGGCGAAGGAGATCAGCAGCCCGATCGCGAACATGGTCGGCAGGAGGGCTGAACCTCCGTAGGAGAACAGCGGGAGCGGGACGCCGGCGATCGGCAGCAGGCCGAGCACCGCACCGATGTTGATCACGGCCTGTGCCGTGATCCAGGTGGTCACGCCACCCGCTGCGAACCTGACGAAGGGGTCCTCCGTACGACCGGCCACGCGGATACCCGCGTAGCCTAGTGCCGCGAAGAGGGCGAGCACCGACAGTGTCCCCGCCAGACCCAGTTCCTCCCCGGTCACGGCGAAGATGAAGTCGGTGTGCGGTTCGGGGAGTTCGCCCCATTTCTCCACGCTCGCCCCGAGTCCCGAGCCGAACCAGCCGCCGGAGGCGAGGGCGTAGATCCCGTGCACCGCCTGCCAGCAGCCGTTGCCGGGGTCGGAGGCGGCGATGCAGTGCAGCCGGTCCATCCGGTTGGGGCTGGTGACGATGGCGAGCCCGGCCAGGCCCGCCGCACCGCCCAGCACCCCGGCGAACAGCCGGGTCGGCGCCCCGGCCAGCCACAGCATGCCGAACAGGATCGCGGTGAGGATCACCGTGGTGCCCATGTCGCCGCCCAGCATGATGAGTCCGAGCAGCAGCACGGTGACCGGGATGAGCGGCACCAGAAGGTGCTTCCACTGCACCAGCAGGCCCTTGTCGCCCTTGCGGGCCAGCAGGTCGGCGCCCCACAGCACCAGCGCGAGCTTGCCGAACTCGCTGGGCTGCAGCTGGAAGGGGCCGCCCACCGAGATCCAGTTGGTGTTGCCGTTGACCGACTCCCCTATCCCCGGCACCTGCACCAGGCACATCAGGAACACCGAGCCCAGCAGCAGCGGGTACGCCAGCGCCCGGTGCGCCCTGACCGGCATCCGGGCGGCGGCGTACAGCAGCACCGAGCCGATCGCGACGGCCAGCAGCTGCTTGCGGAAGTAGTACGTGGACGGCAGCCCGTAGCGCAGCGCCTGGATCATCGACGCCGAGTAGACCATCACCAGGCCCAGCACCGTGATCAGCAGGCTGCCGCCGAGGATCACGTAGTACGCGGTCAGCGGCCGGTCCCAGGCGTCCCGCAGCCGCCCGGGGAGCCGAGCCGCCCCGCGCAGGGCGCTGGGCGCCCTGGCGGGCCGCGCGGCGGCGCGGGGGGTGGAGCCGTGTGCCGTCATGCGTCCCCTCCGTCGGTGCGGTGCGCCGCGGCCTGCGGGAGCGGGGCCGCGGCGGCTAGGAGTGTGCCGCGGTGTCCGGCAGTGCGGCGCGCACGGCGTCCGCGAACAGGTCGCCGCGCTGGTTGTAGTTGCTGAACATGTCCATCGACGCGCAGGCGGGTGCCAGCAGGACCGTGTCGCCCGGCGCGGCCAGCTGCCGCGCCTGGGCCACTGCCGCGGACATCGCCCCAGTGTCGGTCCGTTCCAGGTCCACCACCGGCACCTGGGGGGCGTGTCGCGCCAGGGCTTCGCGGATCAGCGCCCGGTCGGCGCCGAGCAGCACCGCCCCGCGCAGCCGCCCGGCCGCCGCGGCCACCAGCTCGTCGAACTCGGCGCCCTTGGCCAGGCCCCCGGCGATCCACACCACGTGCTCGTAGGCGGTCAGCGAGGCCTGTGCGGCATGGGGGTTGGTGGCCTTGGAGTCGTCGACGTAGGCCACCTCGTCCAGCACCGCGACCTGCTCGATGCGGTGCGGGTCGGGGCGGAAGGCGCGCAGCCCGTCGCGGACCGCGCCGGCCGGCACCCCGAAGGCGCGGGCCAGCGCGGCGGCGGCCAGTGCGTTGGCCACGTTGTGCGGGGCGGGCGGGCGGACGTCCGCGGTCTCGGCCAGCTCCTGGGCGCTGTTGCGGCGGTCCGCCACGAAGGCCCGGTCCACCAGCAGCCCGTCGACCACGCCCAGCTCCGACATGCGCGGCGCGTCCAGGGTGAAGCCGATCGCCCGGCAGCCCTCCTCGACGTCGGCCGCCTCGACCAGCGCCTCGGTGGCGGGGTCGGCCGCGTTGTAGACGCAGGCGACCTTGTTGCCGTGGAAGATGCGGCCCTTGTCGGCCGCGTAGGCCTCCATCGAGCCGTGCCAGTCCAGGTGGTCGGGCGCCAGGTTGAGCACCGCGGCCGAGTGCGGGCGGATGCCGGGCGCCCAGTGCAGCTGGTAGCTCGACAGCTCCACGGCCAGGACGTCGTACTCCTGCTCGCCGAGGACCACGTCGAAGAGCGAGACGCCGATGTTGCCGACGGCGGCGGTCCGCAGGCCGGCCGCGGTGAGGATGGCGGCGAGCATCCGGGTCGTGGTGGTCTTGCCGTTGGTGCCGGTGACCGCGAGCCACGGCGCCGCGCCGGGGCCGCGCAGCCGCCATGCCAGCTCGACGTCGCCGATGACCTCGACGCCGGCCTCCCGCGCGGCGGTGAACAGCGGGCTCGACGGCTTCCAGCCGGGCGCGGTCACGACCAGCTCTGTGCCCTCGGGAAGACCCGCGGCGGGGCCGCTGTCGGACGCAGTGCCGTCACCCAGGCGCACGGTGACGCCCAGCGCCTCCAGCTCCGCCGCCTCGGCCTGCTGCCGCTCCCCCGCGGTGCCGTTGACGACGGTGACGTGGGCGCCGAGGCCGTGCAGCGCCTTCGCGGCCGGCACCCCCGACACCCCGAGCCCCGCGACAGTGACCCGCAGCCCCTTGTACTCGCCGCCCGCGGTCATGAGGCGGCCACCCACCCGGCGTAGAAGATGCCCAGTCCGACGGCCATGCACATGCCCTGGATGATCCAGAACCTGACGACCACCAGGACCTCGCTCCAGCCCTTGAGCTCGAAGTGGTGCTGGAGCGGTGCCATGCGGAAGACCCGCTTGCCGGTCAGCCGGAAGGAGCCGACCTGGATGATCACCGACATGGTGATGAGCACGAACAGGCCGCCGAGGATGGCCAGCAGCATCTCGGTGCGCGAGCAGATCGCCAGGCCGGCGAGCGCGCCGCCCAGCGCGAGCGAACCGGTGTCGCCCATGAAGATCTTCGCCGGCGAGGTGTTCCACCACAGGAAGCCGAAGCAGGCGCCCATCAGGGCCGCCGCGACGACCGCGAGGTCCAGCGGGTCGCGGACCTCGTAGCAGGCGCCGTTTGCGCTGACCTGGGCGCCGCACCACTGGCCGTACTGCCACACGCCGATGACGGTGTAGGCGGCGAAGACCATCACCGAGGCGCCGGTGGCCAGGCCGTCGAGGCCGTCGGTGAGGTTCACGCCGTTGGACATCGCCAGGATCATGAACAGCGCCCAGATCACGAAGATGACCGGGCCGATCGACCAGCCGAAGTCCGTGGTGAAGGACAGTTTGGTCGAGGCGGGCGTCTGGTTGCGCGAGTCGTGGAAGTTCAGCGCGAGCACCGCGAAGGTGATGCCCACGATGAGCTGCCCGGCCATCTTCGCCTTGGCCCGCAGGCCCAGGCTGCGCTGCTTGACGATCTTGATGTAGTCGTCGAGGAAGCCGACGAGGCCGAGGCCCGCCGTCAGGAACAGCACCAGCACACCCGACATGCTCGGCTTGTCGCCGGTGATCAGCTTCGTCGACGCGTAGGCGATCAGGGTGGCCAGGATGAAGGCGATACCGCCCATGGTGGGCGTACCGCGCTTGCTGTGGTGGGCCTGCGGCCCGTCGTCGCGGATCATCTGGCCGTAGCCCTTGCGGGCCAGCAGGCGGATCAGCAGCGGAGTGCCGATCAGCGACAGGAACAGCCCGATCACCCCGGAGACGAGGATCTGCTTCATCGCGCGGCACCCTCACGGGCCGCCGTACCGCCGGGACCGCCTTCGGTCAGCGCCAGGGCGACGGCCTCCAGGCCGACCGACCGTGATGCCTTCACCAGCACGACGTCGCCCGGGCGCACCTCTGCGCGCAACAGGTCGATCGCCGCCTCCGCGTCGGACACGTGCACCGACTCCTCACCCCACGAACCCTCGTTATAGGCGCCCATCTGCAGCCAGGCGGCTTCCGTGCCGCCGACCGCAACGAGCTTGCTGACGTTGAGCCGGACGGCCAGCCGCCCCACAGCGTCGTGCTCGGCGAGTGCTTCCCCGCCCAGTTCGGCCATCTTTCCCAGCACCGCCCACGTCCGTCCCCCCGCGGCCTGTGCGGACCTGCCCATAGCGGCGAGTGCGCGCAGGGCTGCCCTCATGGACTCGGGGTTCGCGTTGTAGGCGTCGTTGACGACCGTCACGCCGTCGGGGCGCTCGGTGACCTCCATCCGCCAGTGCGAGAGGGGACCTGCCTCGGAGAGCGCGGTGGCGATCTCCCCGGCGGGCATGCCGAGTTCACTGGCGACGGCGGCTGCGGCGAGCGCGTTCGACACGTGGTGCTCACCGTACAGGCGCAAGGTCACGTCGGCGCACCCGGTGGGTGTTCGCAGGGCGAAGACCGCCTGACCCCGGTCGTTGAGCCGCACGTCGGTGGCCCTGACCGCGGCCTGCTCGCTCTCCCCGAAGAGCAGCACCCTGGCCTTCGTGCGGTCCGCCATGGCCAGCACCAGCGGGTCGTCGGCGTTGAGCACCGCGACTCCTCCCGCGTGCTCGTCCGGCAGCGACTCGACCATCTCGCCCTTGGCCTGCGCGATCTGCTCCCGGCCGCCGAACTCGCCGATGTGGGCGCTGCCCACGTTGAGCACCACGCCGATCCGCGGCGGCGTCAGACCCGTCAGGTACGCGATGTGCCCGATGCCGCGGGCACCCATCTCCAGCACCAGGTGCCGGGTGTGCTCGTCGGCCTTCAGGGCGGTCAGCGGGAGGCCGATCTCGTTGTTGAGCGACCCCGGGGTGTAGACGGTCGGCGCGATCCTCTCCAGCAGCTGCGCCATCAGGTCCTTGGTGCTGGTCTTGCCCGCGGACCCGGTCAGCGCCACCACAGTGGCGCCGAGCCGCTCGATGACGTGCCGGGCCAGCGCGCCCAGCGCGGACTGCACGTCGTCCACCACGATCGCGGGCACGCCGACGGGACGGGACGCCAGCACCGCGGTGGCGCCGTCGCGTACCGCCTGGCCGGCGAAGTCGTGGCCGTCGACCCGCTCGCCCGCGAAGGCCACGAAGAGCGCGCCGGGCACCACCTCGCGGGAGTCGATGATCACCGGGCCGGTCACCAGCAGGGTGTCGTCCGGTATGTCGTGCGTGCTCCCGCCGACCGCGCGTGCGACCTCGGCGAGGGAAAGGGGGATCACGATGCTTTCCGGTCCTTCTCGATCGCGGCGCGCAGCACCTCTCGGTCGTCGAAGGGGCGCACCTCTCCGGCGATGTCCTGGCCCTGCTCATGGCCCTTGCCCGCCACCAGCACGATGTCGCCCGGCTCCGCGGCGGCGACCGCGGCGGCCACCGCTGCGGCCCTGTCGGGTTCCACGACGACATGGGCGCGCTGCCCGGCCGGCACCTCGGCGGCCCCGGCCAGCATCGCGCTGAGGATCGCCAGCGGGTCCTCGGAGCGCGGGTTGTCCGAGGTCAGCACCGCGGTGTCGGCGAGCCGCGCCAGAGCCGCGCCCATCGGGCCGCGCTTGGTGGTGTCGCGGTCGCCGCCGCAGCCCAGCACGGCGTGGATACGGCCGCGGGTCGTGGTGCGCAGCGCCCGCAGGACGGACTCCACGGCGTCGGTCTTGTGCGCGTAGTCCACCACCGCCAGGTACGGCTGCCCCGCGTCGACCCGCTCCAGCCGCCCCGGCACCCCGGGGACGGCCGCGACGCCCTCAGCGGCGCTCTGCGGGTCCAGGCCCGCGGCGGCCAGCGCGGTGATCGCGGCGAGGGTGTTGGCGATGTTGAACGGGCCGGGCAGCGGGGCGGTGGCCCGCAGCCGCTCGCCCTTGGGGCCGATCACCGTGAAGGTGCTGCCCATCAGGTCCGCCTCGACGTCCTCGGCCCGCCAGTCCGCGTCGAGCCTGCCCTGCGCCGAGAACGTCACCAGCGGCACGGAGGCCTCCGCGACCAGCCGGCGGCCGTACTCGTCGTCGAGGTTGACCACGCCGAGCCGGCTGCGCCGCGGGGTGAACAGCTGCGCCTTGGCCTGGAAGTAGTCCTCCATGCCGGTGTGGAACTCCATGTGCTCGGGGCTGAGGTTGGTGAAGACGGCCACGTCGAAGACGGCGCCGTCGACCCGGCCGAGCACCAGGGCGTGGCTGGAGACCTCCATGACGACCGAGCCGACACCGCGTTCGCGCATCACCGCGAACAGCGCCTGCAGGTCGGTCGCCTCCGGCGTGGTGCGCTCGCTCTTGATGCGCTCCTCGCCGATGCGGGTCTCGACGGTGCCGACCAGGCCCGTACCGCTGCCGGTGGCGGCCCGCAGGCCGCCCTCGACCAGATAGGCGGTGGTGGTCTTGCCCGAGGTGCCGGTGATGCCGATCTGCAGCAGCGCCTCGCCGGGTTCGTCGTAGACGGCCGCGGCCAGCGCGCCCATCTGCGACCTGGGGTCGGCGACGGTCAGCACCGGCAGGCCGGTCGCGGCGGCCCGGTCGGCGCCCGCAGGGTCGGTCAGGACGGCGGCGGCGCCCGCCGCGGCCGCCTGGGCGGTGAAGTCGGCGCCGTGGAAGCGGGCGCCGGGCAGTGCGGTGTAGAGGTCGCCGGGGCGGACCGCGCGCGAGTCGTGGGTGATGCCGGTGACAGCGGTGTCACCGCCGGGGTCCGGCACGCCGAGCCGCCGGGCGAGGTCCGCCAGCGGTGTGGGCCGGACCCGCGTCGGGCGCGGCAGGCCAGGCTGGGTGAGGGTGGCTTGATCAGGGTTGGACACGGCGGTGAGGTTACCGGGCTGGCCGGGCTCCGGGCCAAAACAGGCCCGGTGCGGCAGCCGCGGGTCGCGGCCGCTGTCCCTGGAGACGCCGTGCTGGTCACGGTCGGTTCCCGGCATGGTCACCGGGCCTTGGTGCCGGTCGGCGGGGTCGCGGGCACGGCGGGCTGCGACGGGTCGAACTCGATCGGCAGCTTCGGCGCCGGCGCGCCGGACGGCGGCACCTGGAGCGTCTTGAGGGCGAACTCCATGACCTGCTTGAAGACCGGACCGCAGATCGACCCGCCGTAGTAGCTGCCCTTGGTCGGGTTCTGGATGACGCAGGAGACGGTGACCCGCGGGTTGTCGGCCGGCGCGAAGCCCATGAAGGACGCCGTGTAGCCCCGGTAGGTGCCCGTTTTCGGGTCCACCCGGTTGGCCGTACCGGTCTTGCCCGCGACCCGGTAGCCGTCGATCCGGGCGTTGATGCCGGTGCCCTGCTCGCTGCCGACCACCGACTCCAGCATCTGCGACAGCGTCTTGGCGGTCTGCGCGCTGACCACCCGGGTCCGCTTGGGCGGCGCCGCGGGCACGAAGCGCCCGTCGGGCCCCGTGACGCCGCGGATCAGGCTGGGGGCGACCCTGACGCCGCCGTTGGCGATCGTCGCGTACACCGAGGTGGCCTGCAGCGCGTTCAGCGACAGGCCCTGGCCGAAGGGGATCGTGTACTGCTGCGAGGCGTTCCAGTCCTGCGGCTTGGCCAGGATGCCGGGGGTCTCGCCGGGGAAGCCGATGCCGGTCGGGTCGCCGATGCCGAACTTCTTCAGGTACGAGTAGAGCACCTGGTTGGCCTGGGCCTGGGTCTTGCCGAGCTGGCCGGTGGCCTCGATGGTGCCGATGTTGCTGGACTTGGCCAGTACGCCGTTCAGCGTCAGGTACCAGGTGCCGTGGTCCACGTCGTCGTGGAAGACCCGGTCGGCGCGCGGCAGCGTGCCGGGCACGGTCACCCGGGTCGTGGGCGTCGCGGTGCCGGTGTCGATGATCGCCGCCATCGACATCAGCTTGCTGACGCTGCCCGGCTCGTACGCGTCCTGCATCGCCGCATTGCCGAGCGCGGCGGAGTCGGCGTGCGCGAGGTCCCCCGGGTCGAAGCCGGGGGCGTCGGCCATCGCCAGCACCTCGCCGGTCCTGTTGTCCATCACGGTGACGTAGCCCCGGTCGGCCCGCGACTTCTTCACCTGGGCGCTGATCGCGCTCTGCGCGGCCCACTGGATGTCCCGGTCCAAGGTCAGCTCCACGTCGGAGCCGGGCACCGCCGGGTGCTCCTGGACGCCGGCGGTGGGGACCTGGCGCCCGTTGGACTGGGCGTAGCGGATCTTGCCGTTCTTGCCGGCCAGCTGCTTGTCCAGCATCGACTCCAGGCCGCCGCCGCCCGCACCCTTGCTGTTGACGAAGCCGAGCACCCCGGCGGCGAGGTCGCCGCCGGGGTAGACCCGCTTGGTGTGCGGCTCGCTGAACACCCCGGCCAGCACGTCCGCGCCCGGCTGCTTGACGGCCTTCGCGGCCAGCGCCTTCTTCAGGTCGGAGATCTGGTTCCATGCCTGCGGCGACTGCTGGCGGGCCAGGATCTGGTAGCGCGAGCCGGGCGTGGCCAGCTGCCGGGCGATCGTCGTCGCGTCACCGCCGACGATCGGCGCGAGCAGTTCCGCCGCCTGCAGCGGGGCGTCCTTGACCTTGGCCTGCGCCGGTGTGAACAGATACGGGTCAGCGGTGATGTCGTACGCGTCCACCGTCGTGGCCAGGGCCACGCCCGAGCGGTCCGTGATCGTGCCGCGGTCCGCCGTCACGTCATGGGTGACCCAGCGGTTCACCGCGGCCTTCGAGGCGTACGCCGAGGCGTCCACCGCCTGCACCTGCAGCAGGCGCACCACGAACACGCCCATGACCACGGTCAGGGCGAGCGCGACGAGGCGCAGCCTCGGCCGCGGCGCACCCAGCCGCACGGTGCGCACCCGGCCGGCGGCCGGGGGCCGCCTTCCCCCCGGCTGGGCTCGCCGCTCCCCCGGCCGCGGCCGTCCCACCACCGGCCGCACCGCACCCTGCCGGGGGCGCCGCTGCGGCACCCGCGGCGCGCTCACCTCGCCCCCTGCCGCGGTGCCAACGCCTGAGGCCCGGCGGGGGCTCGTCGCGCAGTTCCGCCCCCGGAGCTTCGCCCGGGGGTACCCCCAGCGCCTCCTGGGTGGGTGCCACTTGCTGTGAGCTTGCACCTTTCGGTGCGTGGGTGATTGGGCGCGCAGTTCCCCGCGCCCCTCAAAACGCTCACCCTCGCCGGCAGACGGCGACGCCCGGAAGCGCTCACGTCTGCGAGAGAGGGCAAGCCATAAGGGGCGCGGGGAACTGCGCGCCCAGTCCCCACCGGGGGAAAGGCGCCACGGCACCGCAAGGGGCAGTCACCTGGGGGCGCGGGGAAGCGGCGTGGCATCGCGGGTCACCTGCCAGGGGTGGACGTCGGGGGCGTCGGCGTGGGCGGCGGGGTGGAGGCGGGCGGGGACGACGGAGGCGCCGTCGTCCCCGTCGGCTTGCCCGGCGAGGGCGAAGGCGCCGTCGGCCGTGGTGGCGGGGGCGGCGCGGTGGCCCGCTCGGGCGTACCGAGGACCGACCCGTCAGGTCCGAGGAAGGCCGGGTTGCCGCCCGGGACCATCCCGAGGTCTCGGGCCTTGCGCTCCAGCGTCCCCGGCGCCCCGTACTGGTCGACCTCCTGCTGCAGCTGCTGCTGCTCGTCCGTGTACCCCGTGGTCTCCTTCTCCAGCTTGTTCAGCTGGAAGGAGTCCTGGTTGACCGCGGCATTGAGCAGCAGGAGCGAGATCAGGCCGCCGGCGAGCAGGGTCACGACGAGGATGACGAAGGGCGCACGGGCCGCGGTTGCGGTCCGGCCGCGGACCGGGCTCACCTGGCGTCCTCGCGGATCCGCTCGGCGCCGCGCAGCCGCGCGGGTGCGGCCCGCCGGTTCTCGGCGACCTCTTCCTCGGTGGGCAGTTCCGCGCCGCGGGTCAGCAGCCGCAGCCGCGGCTGGTACTGCTCGGGCACGACGGGCAGCCCCGGCGGCGCGGTGGTGGCGGCGCCGGCCGCGAGGACCTGCTTGACCAGCCGGTCCTCCAGCGAGTGGTAGGCGAGGACCGCGATCCTGCCGCCGACGGCGAGTGCGGCGACCGCCGCGGGGATCGCCCGCTCCAGGACCGACAGCTCGCCGTTGACCTCGATCCGCAGTGCCTGGAAGGTGCGTTTGGCGGGGTTGCCGCCGGTGCGCTTGGCGGCCTGCGGAAGGGCGTTCCTGATGAGTTCGACCAGCCGGGCGCTGTTGCGGAAGGGTTCCGCGTCGCGTTCCCGTACGACCGCGTCGACGATCTTGCGGGCGAACTTCTCCTCGCCGTAGGTGCGCAGGATGCGGACGAGTTCGCCGGGCGGGTAGGTGTTGAGCACCTCGGCCGCGCTGATCCCGGTGGTCTGGTCCATCCGCATGTCCAGCGGGGCGTCCTGCGCGTAGGCGAAGCCGCGGTCGGCCTCGTCCAGCTGCATGGAGGAGACGCCGAGGTCGAACAGCACACCCTGGACGCGCGGCACGGACAGCTTGTCGAGGACGTCGGGCAGTTCGTCGTACACCGCGTGCACGAGGGTGGCGCGGTCGCCGAAGGGGGCGAGGCGGCGGCCGGAGAGCCGCAGCGCCTCGGGGTCGCGGTCGAGCGCGACGAGCCGGACGGCGGGGAAGGTGCTCAACAGGGCCTCGCTGTGCCCGCCCAGGCCCAGGGTGGCGTCCACGACGACGGCTCCCGGCTGGGCGAGCGCGGGCGCCAGCATGTCGAGGCAGCGCCTCAGCATCACCGGGACATGCCGCGGCTCCGGTGGCTGCGCTGAGGTGTCGCTCATGGGGCCGGCCCTTCTCGGACGGTGCTGGCGAGGGCCGGCCCTGGGGGCGCGCCCTGCGGATGGACGTAGAACCTGGTCCCCGCCCGCTCGGCAGAAACGTTCCCCTGGCACCGGGGAAGTGGTGCCAGCCGAACGTGGAGCGGGAGGAGGCCGAGCCGTACGTCCGCGCGGGTGGATCGCTGGGGGGATGCGCGCGGGTGCGGGGCCGCGCTCACAGTAATCCGGGCGGAACCTCCTGTGACAGGGCCGAAAAGGTGTCCTCCTGCGCCGCCAGATAATCGGCCCACGCGGTCGCCGACCAGATCTCCACCCGGGTGTTGGCACCGATCACGGCGCAGTCGCGCTCCAGTCCCGCGTAGTCCCGCAGCGGCTGCGGCACGGTGACCCGGCCCTGCTTGTCGGGGATCTCGTCGTGCGCCCCGGCGAACAGCACCCGCAGGTAGTCGCGGGCGGACTTCGAGGTCAGCGGGGCTGCGGACAGCTGCTGGGTGGCCGTCCTGAACCCCTCGACCGGCCACACGCACAGGCATCGCTCCTGCCCGCGGGTGATCACCAGGCCGTCGGCCAGCGGCTCGCGGAAGCGGGCGGGCAGCACCAGGCGGTGCTTGTCGTCCAGCCGCGGAGTGTATGTCCCGAGGAACATCGCACCTCCCGCAGACGCCGCTTTCCACGCACCACTTCGCGCCACTTTACTCCACCATGCCCCACGGTCAACGTTGGCCGGTACGGGCGCGTCACCCTGCCGGGGGACCCCGCACCGGCCGCCAAGACCCCTGTGGGTTACGTCACACCCATGGGTATTGACCGGTTATTTTGCTGTTTCGTCGGAACTCACAACAGGTGACCGGCCTGTCCGGGCCTTACCGTCGGTGTCATGTCGATATCTCCAGCAGACGGCTCCGCCGAGCACTCGGCCCCCACAGCCACCGCATCGGTCACCGACCGGCTGGTCGAGGCCAACGCGCGGTACGCCGCCGAATTCCACGACCCGGGCATGGACGCCAGGCCGGTGCTCCAGGTCGCCGTCGTGGCATGCATGGACGCCCGCCTCGACCTGCACAAGGCACTCGGCCTCGCCCTGGGCGACTGCCACACCATCCGCAACGCCGGCGGGGTGGTCACCGACGACACGATCCGCTCCCTCGCGATCAGCCAGCGCGCGCTGGGCACCCGGTCGATCGTGCTCATCCACCACACCAACTGCGGCATGGAGAGCATCACCGAGGACTTCCGCACCGAACTGGAGGCGGAGGTCGGGCAGCGGCCGACCTGGTCGGTGGAGTCCTTCACCGACAGCGACCAGGACGTCAGGCAGTCCATGGCCAGGGTCAGGACCTCGCCTTTCCTCGCCCACACCGAGGACGTCAGGGGCTTCGTCTTCGACGTCCACACCGGCCTGCTGCGCGAAATCACGAACAAGTAACGGCAGGCGAGTGACGGGGAGTGCCGCGTAAGGGAAGAATGCACAGTGCGGCACCGCCCCGCTCACAGCGGGCGGCACGCATTTTCGGGGAGGGCCGGTCCAGGGATGACCGAGTCCCGCGGAACATGGCCTAGGAGTACCGGGTGACGACCTTTGATGCACGCGCCAGCCTGAGCGATCTCACCACGACCGCGGACCGGGTGCGCCGCAGTGTGGAGAACGTGATCGAGGGCAAGCCCGAGGTCGTACGGGTCGCGCTGACCGTCCTGCTGGCGGAGGGGCACCTGCTGATCGAGGACGTGCCGGGCGTCGGAAAGACGATGCTGTCCAAGGCGCTGGCACGTTCGATCGACTGCTCGGTGCGGCGCATCCAGTTCACCCCCGACCTGCTGCCCTCCGACATCACCGGGGTGAGCGTCTTCGACCAGCAGCAGCGGGACTTCGAGTTCAAGCCGGGTGCGATCTTCGCCCAGATCGTGGTGGGCGACGAGATCAACCGCGCCTCGCCCAAGACGCAGTCGGCGCTGCTGGAGTCGATGGAGGAGCGCCAGGTCACCGTCGACGGGACCACGTACGAACTGCCCAGCCCCTTCATGGTGATCGCCACCCAGAACCCGGTGGAGATGGAGGGCACCTACCCGCTGCCGGAGGCGCAGCGGGACCGTTTCACCGCCCGGGTCTCCATCGGCTACCCCAGCCCCGACGCCGAGTTGAAGATGCTGGACGTGCACGGCGGTGTCTCGCCGCTCGACGACCTGCAGCCGGTCGCGCACGCCCACGACATCGTCAAGCTCATCGAGGCGGTCCGGCAGGTCCATGTCGCCGACCCGGTGCGGCGCTACGCGGTGACCCTGGTGGGCGCCACCCGCGACCACCCGGACCTGCGGCTCGGCGCCTCCCCGCGGGCGACCCTGCACCTGATCAGGGCGGCCAGGGCCTCCGCCGCACTGGACGGCCGGGACTTCGTCCTGCCGGACGACGTGCAGGCGCTGGCGTCCGCGGTCCTGGCACACCGGCTGCTGCCCACCGCACAGGCCCAGCTCAACCGGCGCACCCCCGAGCAGGTCGTGGCCGAGATCCTGCAGCGCGTCCCGGTCCCCGACCCCTCGGCCGGCCGCCGTCCTGGCATGCCGGGCGCCCGGGGCCTGTGATGGCGACCCCCGCCGCCGGCGGACCGCCCCCTCCGCCCCCGCCACCCCACCCGCCGCGGCAGCACCCGCAGCCCGCGGGCCACCAGCCGCAGCCGCCCGGCCCCGGCGAGGGCGGCGACCCGCGCCAGAGCGCCGGCGGCTTCCGCACCGCGCTCGGCGGGCTCACCACCCGCGGCCGCTCCTTCGTGGCGGCCGGCGTCGCCGCGGCGATATGCGCGTACGTCCTCGGGCAGTCCGACCTGCTGCGGGTCGGACTGCTGCTGGCGATCCTGCCGCTGGTGTGCGTCGCGGTGCTCTACCGCACCCGCTACCGCGTCGCGGGCAGCCGCCGTCTCTCCCCCTCCCGGGTGCCCGCGATGTCGGAGGCCCGCGTGCATCTGCGGGTCGACAACGTCTCGCGCATCCCCACCGGCCTGCTGATGCTGCAGGACCGGGTGCCGTACGTCCTCGGTCCGCGCCCGCGCTTCGTGCTGGACCGGGTCGAGCCCGGCGGGCACCGCGAGGTGTCCTACCGGGTGCGCTCCGACCTGCGCGGCCGCTACCCGCTCGGACCGCTGCAGCTGCGGCTCACCGACCCGTTCGGGATGTGCGAGCTGACCCGCTCCTTCAGCACCTTCGACACCCTCACCGTCGTCCCCAAGGTCGAGCCGCTGCCGCCGGTGCGCCTGGCGGGCGAGGCCAACGGCTACGGCGAGAGCCGCACCAGGGCGCTCGCCTTCGCCGGCGAGGACGACGTCATCCCGCGCGGCTACCGGCACGGCGACGACCTGCGCCGGGTGCACTGGCGCTCCACCGCCAAGTACGGCGAGCTGATGGTGCGCCGCGAGGAGCAGCCGCACCGGGCGCGCTGCACGGTGCTGCTCGACACGCGCGCCTGGGCCTACTTCGGCTCGGGACCCGACTCGGCCTTCGAATGGGCGGTCTCCGGCGCCGCCTCGGTGTCCACCCACATGCTGGAGCGCGGCTACGCGGTCCGGCTGCTGACCGACACCGGCAGCAGTGTGCCGGGACCCGAGGGCACCGCGGGCTTCGGCGGGGATTCCTCCGACATGGCCGGTGTCCTGCTGGACACCCTCGCGGTGGTCGCGCACTCCGACGGCGAGACGCTGGCGCCCGCGTACGAGGCGCTGCGGTCGGCGACCGAGGGGCTGATCGTCGCCTTCCTCGGCGACCTGGACGAGGAGCAGGCGGCGAGCGTCGCCAGGATCAGGCAGCGCGCCGGCGGTGCCGTCGCGTTCGTGCTGGACAGCGACGACTGGGTCGCCAAGGACGCCGGCGGCCGACTGGTCCCGGCGGGCGACGCGGACGCGGTGCCCGCCGAGGAGGACGCCGACGGCACACGGCACGCCGTGCAGATGCTGCGCGAGGCGGGCTGGACGGTCGTCGAGGTCGCCGCGGGCGACACGCTGCCGGAACTGTGGCAGCAGGCGGACCGTTACCGGACCAGGGAGGAGTCCCAGGACGCGGCCCAGGGACGGCACGATGCGGGGGCGACGACATGAGCGGACGTGCGCGGCTGACGGTGTTCGCGGCGCTGGCCTCCCTGATGGCCGCGGCCGCCCTGCTGCCGCTGGCCAGCCCGCGCGGCTGGTACGTGAAGGCGCTGCTGTGCGTGGTCCTGCAGTCCGGGGTGGGCGCCGCCGCCCGCCGGGTGCCGCTGCCCAGGCCGCTGACGGTCCTCGCCCAGCTGCTGGTCTCGCTGCTGGTGGTGACCGCGATGTTCGCCCCGCACCAGGCCGTCGCCGGTGTGCTGCCGGGACCCGAGGCGATGCGGCAGCTCGGGCAGCTCGTCCAGGACGGCATGACCGACGTCACCAACTTCGCGATCCCGGCGCCCGTCAGCCCGGGCATCAGGTTCCTGCTGGTCGGCGGGGTGCTGGTGATCGCGCTCGCGGTCGACGCGATAGCCGTGACGTACAACAGCGCGGCCCCCGCCGGGCTCCCGCTGCTCGCGCTCTACGCGGTCGCCGCCGGTCTTGAGGACGGCGGCAGCCAGTGGCTGTACTTCCTGATCGCCGCCGCCGGCTACCTGCTGCTGCTGCTCGCCGAGGGCCGCGACCGGCTCTCCCGCTGGGGACGGGTCTTCGGCGGCGCACCGCGGCAGGGCAGCTGGGCAGGAC
The DNA here is from genome assembly GCF_016916835.1 of Actinacidiphila bryophytorum. Taxonomy (GTDB): domain Bacteria; phylum Actinomycetota; class Actinomycetes; order Streptomycetales; family Streptomycetaceae; genus Actinacidiphila; species Actinacidiphila bryophytorum. Next base: position 285,221 of record NZ_JAFFIX010000005.1, read on the forward strand.
CGGCGGGAACCGCGGGCGGCGGGGCGCCGATGGCCCCGGTGCGCACCGGGCGGCGGATCGGCGCGATGGCCCTGGGCATCGCCCTGGTGCTGCCCGCGGTCCTGCCGTCGCTGAGCGGCGGCCTGCTGGACTCCACGGGCAGCGGCGGCGGCGACGGCCTGGGCGGCGGTGTCGGCAATGCCACGTCGGTACGCCCCGAGGTCGCCCTGCAGGACTACCTGAACCAGCCCGACAACCGCGAGGTGATGACCTACAAGACCGACTCCCCCGACGCCAGCGGGATGTACATGCGGATCGTGTCGCTCGACCAGTTCGACGGGACCCAGTGGTCGGCCTCCAAGGACGACAAGCTGGACATCCCCGAAGTGCTGCCGCAGCCGCAGGGCCAGTCGGGAGAGGTCAAGTACACCGAGGTCGACACCTCCGTCGCGGTCGACCGCAACTACGTGCAGGGCTGGCTCCCCATGCCGTACCCGGCGATCCGGGTGCAGGCCGACGGCGACTGGCGCTACGAGCCCGAGGGCCGGATGATCATCGGCGACCACGGGCAGACCACCTCGGACATGCACTACCAGGTCACCAGCATGCAGCTGGAGCCGACCGCCGCCCAGCTCGCGGCGGCACCGCCCGCCACCGGGGAGATCGCCGACCGGTACGAGAAGGTGCCCGACTCGCTGCCCGCCGTCGTTGCCGCCACCGCCCACCAGGTCACCCAGTCCGCGACCAACGACTACCAGCGCGCCCTGGACCTCCAGCAGTACTTCACCTCGGGCCAGTTCGTCTACGACACCCAGGCCAAGTCCGGTACGGGCGTGGACGCCATCGCCCGCTTCCTGCAGACCAAGCGGGGCTTCTGCGTGCACTTCGCCTTCACCATGGCGACGATGGCCCGCACCCTGCACATCCCCGCCCGGGTCGCGGTCGGCTTCACCCCCGGCTCGCTGACCACAAGCGGCACCATGTCGGTCGGCCTCAAGGACGCCCACGCCTGGCCCGAGCTGTACTTCGAGGGCATCGGCTGGACCCGTTTCGAGCCGACGCCCTACCGGGGCACCGCCCCCTCCTACACGCTGGCCACCAACCCCTCGGCCGGCGGCGACACCCCCGACCCGACCCAGCACGGCCCGGGCTCCACCGCCCGCCCCACGCCGTCGACCTCCTCGCAGTGCGCCGAGCAGCACAACCTCGGCCCGGCCGCGTGCGGCTCGGCCGCCGCCGCGGGCAGCGGCGGGTCCGGCGGCTCCGGCATCGGCGGGCTGCGGCTGGCCGGCATCGCGCTGATCGCCCTGCTGGTGCTGCTGCTGCCGACGCTGCCACTGCTGTGGCGCAGCCGGGTGCGGGCCGCACGGCTGGGCGGCGGCAGGGAGAAGGGCGGCGGACTCGTGCTGTCCGCCTGGCGCGAGGTGCTCGACACCGGGTGGGACTACGGAATCCCGCCGGACGAGTCCGAGACGCCGCGGCGGGCGATGGCCCGGCTGGTCACCGAAGGCCGGCTCAGCGGGTCCGCTGCCGCGGGGGCGACCGCGCTGGCCACGGCGGTGGAGCGCACGCTGTACGCGCCCAGGCCGCAGGCCGCCACGGGGCTCGCGGACGCGGTCCACGCCGTGCGGGTGGGCCTGCACGGTTCCGCCACGCGCGGCGCCAGGTTCCGTGCCCGCTTCTTCCCGCGGTCCTTCGCCCGCGTCCTCTGGCGGATCTCGGCCGGCGTGACAGCCGCGTCCGAGCGGCTGTCACGCGGTCTCGACCGCGTGACCACCCCCCTCCGCCGCCGCACGACCACCTAGGCCGTGTTTTGGAAGTCCCGCCTGCCCCGCGGCGCCTGGCACGCACGCTCGCTGCGTTGTCGGAGTCGTCCGAGCAGGCCCACTACGAGGACGACCCTCCGCCTTGCGATCGCACGCACCGGACGCCGCGGGGCCCGCCCTGTGGGCGGACGGCGCTACTTCCAAAACACGGCCTAGCCCGGTGGGGGCGCCCCCTGCGCCAGCGCTTTTCAGGGGTGCCCCTGCCGCAGGGGGCAACCATCAGGGGCGCGGGGAACTGCGCGACCCTCCCCCAGAGCTTCGCCTGGGAGGTACCCCCATCACCGGGGCGGCGGGTCGTCACCGACCCAAAGGGGCTCTTCGGTCCGAAGACGGACCACCCGCCGGTGGTGGGCTGAGCGCGCAGTTCCCCGCGCCCCTGATGGGCACCCCCTGCCGAAGGGGAGCCGTACAGCCACCGCGGCCGGCAGAGGGCGCCCCATGCGCAAGGGAGCCGCACAACGCCGGCAGGCGGGAAGGGGCCGGGGGACCCGGGGGTAGGGGTGAAAAGGGGCTACTGCCCCTGTTCGTCGCGGCGACGTTGCCACCGCTCTTCGATACGGTCCATGACCTTCCCCTTGCGGGGCTGGTGGCGGCGGGCCAGCCGCCCCTGCCGGCCGGGGGGCACGGCCTCCGCCGGCCTGCCGGCCTTGCGCCAGCCCGTGACGGCGAGCACCGCACAGGCGAGCATGACGAGGAAGCCTGCCACGCCGACCCATGTCAGCTTGGCGATCATGCCGCCCATGAGCAGCGCGACACCGACCAGGAACCCTGCGACCGCTTGGTAGACCCGGCGCCGGGTGAACGTGCGCAGCCCGGTTCCCTCAAGCGCCGACGCGAACTTGGGATCTTCGGCGTACAGCGCTCGCTCCATCTGCTCGAGCATTCGCTGCTCGTGCTCCGAGAGCGGCACGGAGACCTCCTACTCGTCGGTCGCGGGAGGCGACCGGTCCGACCCTTTCAGGATAGGCAGGGAATCGTCCCCGTGAAACCCACCCCTGTGCGCCAACCCGACGGGTCCTTCATTCCCCGTCCGCTGTCGCGTCATGCCAGCATACGGTCAGGAATGGCGCGACGGGCGGGCTGTGACGCAGTCCCCGCCCGCGGTCTCGTACGGCGCCCTCTCAGTCGCGCTCGGCGAGCACGTGGAGCTGTGTGGCGACGGCGTGGAAACCGGGGTCCTCGGCGGCTGCCAGCTCCAGCCGCAGCAGTGCGTCCAGCGCTCCGGGCTCGGTGTCGACCAGCACCCCGGGCACCAGGTCGGCGAAGACCCGCACCCCGTGCACGGCGGCGGCCCGCAACCCGGCGTCCACGACGAGCCGGGTCAGCTCGTCCGCGGTGAAGCGGCGGGGCAGCGAGTCCCCCTCGCCCCATCGCCCGTCCGGGTCACCCAGCGCGTGCTGGGCCTCGGCGAAGTGCCCGGCGATCGCCCTGGCCAGGACGGCGCCGCCGCGGCCCGCGGCGAGCAGGCTGAGGGCGCCGGCCGGGCGCAGCGCCCCGGCGACGTGGCGGACGCCTTCGGCCGGGTCGTCGACGTATTCGAGCACCCCGTGGCAGAGCACCATGTCGTAGGAGCCGGGGGTGATCACGTCCAGCAGCCCCTGGGCGTCGCCCTGCACCCCGCTGACCCGCTCGGTGACGCCGGCCTCGGCGGCCCGCCGCTCCAGGGCGAACAGCGCGTCGGGGCTGGGGTCCACCACGGTGACGCGGTGGCCGAGCCGTGCGACGGGCACCGCGAAGTTTCCGGTGCCGCCGCCGGTGTCCAGTACGTCGAGGACGGGGGTGTCCGCGGCCTTCACCCGCCGCTCCAGCGCGTCGCGCAGCACCTCCCAGACCACGGCGGTACGCAGGCTGGCTCGGGGGCGCATCGGGTCCACCCCTCCTTGACGGGACATGGCGGACGGCTCCTCGCAGCTGCGGGTGACTGGTGCGGCTCCAACTCTAAGCCGTGGCGGGGAGGGGCAGCGGGGCCGCGCCGCCGGTCAGTCGGCCGAGGGGGCGGGTATCAGCGGCGCGGCGCCGTCGAGGGCGGGGCGCAGCAGCAGCATGCGCTCCACCAGCCGCAGGAACATGCTGACGGCACGGACCAGGTCGTCGGCCTCCCGCGACCCGGCCGCGGTGGATATGCCGGCCTCCGCCCTGGCCCTGCGCTCGGCGCCGGCGGCGAACAGGGCGCTCCATTCGGACAGCTCGGGTGCGATCTCCGGCAGCACCTCCCAGACGCTGCGGATCCTGCGCCGCCGCCGCGGGGTGTCCTCGGGCCTGCCCCGGGCGGCGAGCACCGCGGCGGCGGTGCGCAGGGCGGCGAGGTGGGCGGTGGCGTACCGCTCGTGGGGGGCGTCGAGCGCGGCGGCCTCGGTGAGCCCGAGGTGCGCCTGGGTGAGCAGGTCGAGGGCGGCGGGTGAAGCGGTGGCGCGGCGCAGCACAGGGTGGACGTCGCTGACCGGAACTGCCATGGCGAGCCTCACTTTCTCCGTACGTGTGTCCGTACGCCCCATACTGGGGCCGACCACTGACAATCGGCTCTGACCTGCGAATATCGCCTCTTCCTCGAAGATCGGGTCACGTCGGCCCGCCGCGTGCGGGCAGAATCGGAGCCATGAGCACCGCACGACGCCAGGCCACCCGCCGCAAGCTCTACGCGGCGGCCGTCACTCTCATCGCCGAGCAGGGCTTCTCCGCCACCACCGTCGACGAGATCGCCGAGCGGGCCGGGGTCGCGAAGGGCACCGTCTACTACAACTTCGCCAGCAAGAACGACCTGTTCGAGGAGCTGCTGCGGGACGGTGTGGGGCGGCTGCGGGACGCGCTGCGGCAGGCCGCGACGCAGGCGAGGGCGCGTGGCGGCGGGGGGCTGGACGCGCTGGACGCGATGGTCCACGCCGGCCTCGGCTTCATCGTCCGCTACCCGTCCTTCACCCAGCTCTACGTCGCTGAGCTGTGGCGGACCAACAGGGCCTGGCAGGACACCTTGATGATGGTGCGGCGGCAGGCCGTCTCGGTGGTCGAGGAGGTGCTGACCGCTGCGGTGGCGGAGGGCGAGCTGAGCGAGGACATCGACGTCCAGCTCACGGCGTCCGCGCTGTTCGGAATGGTGCTGGTGGCGGCCCTCGACTGGCAGGCGTTCCAGCCGGAACGCAGCATCGACGACGTGCACGCGACACTGTCGCGGCTGCTCCAGGGCCGGGTCGGCGGCGCGGCGCTGGGCGCGGCGGCACCACGGCCCTGACAGCCGGGGGAAGCCGGGGGCGGCCCGGAGGCGCCAGGTCGAGTCGAGTGCGCTGTCCTGGCATGGACCGGTCCCCCACCGAGCCGTGCCGGGACAGCGCCTCCCCCATGCAACCCCCGTTGACGAGCGGGCCTGCCGCCGTACCGCCGCCCCGTGTCGGCGGTGCGGGTGGCGTGCCCGTCCGCGGCTCCACTCTCCCTGTCCCGCGGGACGTCAGCCATCCGTGCGGGTACTCAACGGTGCGTCTAGGTAGTGATACTCACTTCCGGGCGCTTTCACTCACCTTCCCCCGCTTCCGCTCACCGCGCGGCAGGTTCTGGCTAGAGTTCCGGTCATGTCCGTACTCCCGCTGGTCTTCACCAGTGGCTGGGCGAGCGGGATCAACGCCTACGCCGTCGTGCTGCTCCTGGGCCTGATGGGCGCAACAGGAGGCAGCGACGAGGTCCCGCTGTCGCTCCAGCGCACCGATGTGCTGGTGGTCGCCGCACTGCTCTTCCTGTGCGAGGCCGTCGCCGACAAGATCCCCTACGTCGACACGGTGTGGGACGCGGTGCACACCGTGGTCCGGCCGGTCGCGGGGGCGGTGGTGGCCGCGCTGCTTGCGGGCCACGACGGTTCGCTGCCGCAGCTGGCGGCGGCCGCGGTCGGCGGTTCCACGGCGCTGGCCAGCCATCTGGTCAAGGCCGGCACCAGGATGGCGGTCAACACCTCGCCCGAGCCGGTCACCAACATCGCGCTGAGCCTGGTGGAGGACCTGGGGGTGGCCGCGCTCGTGGTCTTCGCGCTCTTCCACCCGCTGGCGGCGGCGCTGATCGCCGGCACTCTGCTGGCGCTCGGCATCGCGACGGTGGTCTTCCTCTTCTCCCGCATCCGGCGCTTCTGGCGGCGCCGTAAGGAGCGCAGGGCGGCCCGCGCGGGCGGTGGCACCCCGGCCGCCGTCTGAGGCCGCGTCCGCCGCTACAGTCCCTGGCATGGCACGGATTGCGGTGATCGGCGCGGGCATGGCGTCGCTGGCGGCGGCGGCACGGCTCGCGGTGGGCGGCCACCAGGTGGTGGTGCTCGAACGCACCGGCACCTACGGCGGGGCGGTCGGCCGGCTGGCGCGGGACGGCTTCGCCTTCGACACAGGACCCGGCCTGCTGACGCTGCCCGCGGTCTACCGCGACCTGTTCGTGAAGACCGGCAGGCGGCCCCTTGAGGAGTGCGTGGAGCTGGTCGAGGTGGATCCCGCCAGCCGCCATGTCTTCGCCGACGGTACGGACCTGGTGCTGCCGAACGCCTCGCGTTCGGGGACGATCGCGGCGATGGACGCGGCTTTCGGCCCCGGCAGCGGTGAGCGCTGGAGCGAGCTGATGGTCAGGGCGCGGGAGACCTGGGAGGTCATGCGGCGGCCCATGCTGGAGGACGCGCTGCCTGAGGACCCCTGGCCCTTCGGCCGCGACCCGTACCCGATGGTCAGGCGCGGCTTCGGCCCGGGCCGCAGCAAGCCGTCGCTGGCGAAGGTCGCGGCGGCCGAGCTGCGCGACCCGCGGATGGCCGCGCTGCTCGAGAGCCATCTGCTGGCACACGGCATCGACCCGCGCGAGGGTCCCGCGTCCGCGGCGGTGCTGCCGTACCTGGAGGAGACCTTCGGCGTCTGGTACGTGCGCGGCGGGGTGCGGGAGCTGGCGCGGGCGGTCCACGAGCGGTGCCTGGAGCGGCGGGTGGACTTCCGCTTCGAGGCCGAGGTGGCCAACCTGCTGGTGGCCGAAGGCCGCACGGCGGGTGTGCGGCTGGCCGACGGCAGCGAGGTCGCCGCGGACATCGTGGTGGCCGGGTCGCCGGTGCCGGCCTTCTACTCCGACATGGGGGGCTGGGACACCGACAGCTCGCCGTGGCCATTCACCGGGCCGCACAGCGAGGGCAGCCGCCTGACGGTGCATCTGGCGCTGCGCGGCTCGCGCCCTTCAGGGACCGCGCACCGCACGCTGGTGCACGCGGCGGACCGGGACCGGGCGCTTGACTGGCTCACCGCCCGCCGCCCCGCGCAGCTGCCGCCGCCCGGCGCGCTGACCGTGACGGTGCTGCGGCCCGACGACCCGGCGACGCGCCCCGACGAGGGCCACGAGGCGGTGACGCTGACCGCGGTGGTGCCCGCGCACGAGCCGGCCCGCAAGCTGGTGCGGACGGTCGACTGGAACGCTCCGGGGGCCGCCGACTCCTTCGCCGACCTGATGGTCGCGGCGGCCGAGGCGGCCGTGCCGGGGCTGCGGTCGCGCGAGCTGTGGCGGGAGGTGCGCACCCCGGTGGACGTCGAGCGGGACACCGGTGTCGCGGGCGGTGCGGTGCCGGCACCGTCGCTGGCCGGGGCGGGCGGCATCCTGCTGCGGTCGGCGAACCGGTCGCCCTTTCCCGGCCTGTACTGCGTCGGCGGCTGGGCGCACCCCGGCGGCGGGCTGCCGCACGCGGGGATGTCGGCCGCGATCGCGTCCGACCTGGTCTTCGGCGGCCCCGGCGGCAGCCGCTGACGGTTCGGCTGCACTCATGGCCGTTTCCCAAGATCGTTAATCGGACGGCCGCCCGAATTCAGCTCATCGGGCGGTTGTGCCCGCAGGCCCTCCCGGAGCGACCGGCCGATCACTTAGCGTGATCACAGGCCCTTTGATCTCCGCACGGAAGGCCCTGCCGACCATGTCTCAGCCCTTCGAGCTCCCGCAGTTCTACGTCCCGTACCCGGCCCGCCTCAACCCGCACCTGGAAGGTGCGCGCCTGCACACCAAAGCGTGGGCGCGCGAGATGGACATGCTGGAGGGCTCGGGCATCTGGGAGGAGTCCGACCTCGACGCGCACGACTACGCGCTGCTGTGCGCCTACACCCATCCCGACGCCTCCGCACCGGAGTTGGACCTGGTCACCGACTGGTACGTGTGGGTGTTCTTCTTCGACGACCACTTCCTGGACATCTACAAGCGCAGCCAGGACATGGCGGGCGCGAAGGCCTATCTGGACCGGCTGCCGGCCTTCATGCCCGTCGACCTGTCCGTGCCGGTGCCCGAGCCGGCCAACCAGGTGGAGGCAGGTCTCGCCGACCTGTGGGCGCGCACCGTCCCGACCATGTCGCAGGGCTGGCGGCAGCGCTTCTTCGAGAGCACGAAGTCGCTGCTGGAGGAGTCGCTGTGGGAGCTGGACAACATCAGCGCGGGCCGGGTCTCCAATCCGATCGAGTACATCGAGATGCGCCGCAAGGTGGGCGGCGCCCCGTGGTCGGCGAACCTGATCGAGCACGCGGCGGGGGCGGAGGTGCCCGCGGTGATCGCCGCGAGCCGCCCGATGCGGGTGCTGCGGGACGCCTTCGCGGACGGCGTCCACCTGCGCAACGACCTGTTCTCCTACCAGCGGGAGACCGAGCAGGAAGGTGAGCTGGCCAACGCGGTGCTGGTGCTCGAACGCTTCCTGGGCATCGGCCCCCAGGAGGCCGCGGAGCGGGTCAACCAGCTGCTGACGTCCCGGCTGCACCAGTTCGAGCACACCGCCTTCACCGAGGTCGAGCCGCTGGCCGACCGGCACGCGCTGGGGCCGGAGGAGCGGGGCGCCGTCCTCGCCTACGTCAAGGGCCTGCAGGACTGGCAGTCCGGCGGCCACGAGTGGCACATGCGCTCCAGCCGCTACATGAACGGGGCGGGCGACGGCGCCGCGGGCGCGGTGACCGGCAACGCGGCGGGCGGCGCGGAGCAGACCGCTCCCCGGGGCCTCGGCGGGCTCGCGGGACCGACCGGGATCGGCACCTCGGCGGCCGGCCTCAGCGCCTCCGCCTCGGCGGCAGGGGCGGGGGCCGCCGCGGCCGGTCTTCGCGCCTCGACGGCCGGGGCGCTGCGCTCGCTGGCCGCGACCATGCCGCAGCGGCTGCGCAGCTTCAGCCATCCGCCCTACCGGCGGGTGGGGGCGGTGCCGCTGCCGGAGATCCCGATGCCGTTCGAGACCCGGCTGAGCCCGCATATGGCGGCCGCCCGCGCGCACGGGGCCGAGTGGTGCGGGCGGATGGGGATGCTGGACGCCGAGCCCGGCTTCGCCGTCCCCGGCGGGCTGTGGGACGCCGGGAAGCTTGCGGACTACGACTTCGCGCTGTGCGCGGCCGGCATCCACCCGGACGCCGGCGAGGACGACCTCGGCCTGACCACCGACTGGCTGGCCTGGGGTACCTACGGCGACGACTACTACCCGCTGGTCTTCGGCCGCGCCCCCGACATGAGCGCCGCCCGGCACACCACCGACCGCTTCGCCCTGTTCATGCCGCTGGATGCGGGGCCGGTGCCGGAGCCGCTGACCGCGCTGGAGAAGGGCCTGGCCGACCTGTGGCGGCGCACCGCGGGGCCGATGGCGCCCGGCGCCCGGCTCGGCTTCCGAACGGCCGTGGAGGACATGACCGAGAGCTGGCTGTGGGAGCTGGCGAACCAGAAGCAGAACCGGGTGCCGGACCCGGTGGACTACATCGAGATGCGCCGCAGGACCTTCGGCTCCGACCTGACCATGAGCCTGTCCAGGATCGGCCACGGCGCCGCCCTGCCGCCCGAGGTCTGCCGCGCCCGGCCGGTGCGCGCCATGGAGGCCGCGGCGGCGGACTTCGCTTGCCTGCTCAACGACGTGTTCTCGTACCGGAAGGAGATCGAGTTCGAGGGGGAGATCCACAACGGGGTGCTGGTGGTGCAGAACTTCCTGGACTGCGGGCCCGAGGAGGGCATGCGGGTGGTGGGCGGCCTGATGGCCGAGCGGATGGCGGAGTTCCAGTACATCACCGAGACGCAACTGCCCGCGCTCCTGGAGGAGTTCGAACTCGGCCAGGACGCGCGGGCGGCGCTCGACGGGTATGTGCGGGAGCTGCGGGACTGGATGGCCGGCATCCTGACCTGGCACCGCGGCTGCCACCGCTACGACGAGGAGGCGCTGCTGCGGCACTTCCCCGCGGTCGCGGCAGCGGCGGCCTTGCCGGCGGCGGCCGCCGTGCCCGCACCGGTGCCCGGCCCGTCCTGGGGCGGCGCCACCGGGCTCGGCACGTCCGCGGCCCGGCTGGCCTTACGGCTGGCGCGCTGACGGCGCCGGCTCGGGCCGGTCAGTAGCGGTAGGGGTCGTAGGGGTCGGCGTACTGCGGTTGCTGCTGCTGGTCGTAGGACTGCTGGCCGTACGCCTGCTGGTCCTGCTGCGGCTGCTGGTAGTCCTGCTGCTGGTCGGACCCGTAGGACTGCTGCTGGGGGATGTAGGGCTGCTGCGAGGGGTCCTGCTGGTAGGGGTAGCCGTAGCCGTACGGGTCGGCGGGCGGCGGGGGCTGCGGGGTCCAGTCGCCGGTGGTCTGGCCGTAGTCGTAGCCGGCGGCGGGCTGCTGGTAGCCGCCGGTGTCGTAGCCGTAGCCCTGCTGCTGGCCCGCGTACGGCCCGGAGTCCTGGCCGGCGCCTGGCGCCCCCCAGCCGCCGGTGTCGCCGTAACCGCCGTCCTGGCCGTTCTGGTAGCCGTAGGAGGCCGCGGCGGGCTGCGGGGCCTCGGTGCCCCACTCCTGGTAGCCCTGGGAGCTGTAGCCGTCGTAGCCGCCGGAGTACGGGTCGGCCGCGTAGGGCTGGCGGCCGTCGTACTGCGGGTATTCGCCGCTGTCCTCGTGCAGCGGGACGGGCTGGTAGACGTCCTCGCGGGCGGCTGCCGGGTCGGCGATCTGCTCGGCGGCGACGGCCTGGTCCTGGCCGTCGCCGGCCGGGGCGAAGTCGTCCTGCTCGACCGGGCCGACCTCGATGACCGGCTCGCTGCGCGGGGCGGCGCCCTTGCGGCGGCGGCTGGAGCCGGGCCGGCCGCCCAGCGCCCAGCCGGTGGAGAAGCCGCGCTTGTACGACAGGGTGACGAAGGACTGCCCGGCGCCGAAGGCGAGGGCGCCCAGCACGATCACCGCGATCTGTCCGGACGCGACGCCGACGACGACCCCGAGGAAGCCGCAGAAGGCCAGCAGCCGCCAGCGCAGCCGCGCCTTGTACTGGAGCAGCACTTCTCCGAGCAGCCACAGCGCGACGATGCCGAACGCGATGTAGAGCACCGAGTAGCCCATGTGCCCACTTCCTCACCCGGGAGCCGCGCAGCGCGTCACGCCCGCTTGTGCAGCCCCAGATTCTCGTAGATCTCCAGCGATGCGGTGGAGTGGTTAAGAGTAATGAAGTGCAGCCCCGGAATGTCCTCGGCCATCAGACGCCGGCACATCTCGGTGGCGATCTCGATGCCGACCGCCCGGACCGCGGCGGGATCGTCCTGGACAGCGAGGATGCGGGCGGCCTGGTCGGGCGGGAAGGGGGCGTTGCCCAGCTGCGAGAACCGCTCGATCTGCTTGACGTTGGTGACCGGCATCACCTCGGGGATGATCGGGGTGCTGCAGCCTGCCGCGTCCACCCGGTCGCGCAGCCGCAGGTAGTCGTCCGCGTCGAAGAACATCTGGGTGATCGCGAAGTCCGCGCCCGCACGGCACTTGTCGAGGAAGTGCCGGGTGTCCTGTGCCGGGTCGGTGGAGCGCGGGTGCATCTCGGTGAAGGCCGCGACGCCCACGCAGAAGTCGCCGGACTCCTTGATGAGCGAGACCAGTTCCGCCGCGTAGGTCAGGCCCTGCGGGTGCGGGATCCACTCGCCGAGCGGGTCGCCGGGCGGGTCGCCGCGGACGGCGAGGATGTTGCGGATGCCGGCGTCCGCGTACTGCCCGATGATGTTGCGCAGCTCGGCGACCGAGTGGTTCACCGCGGTCAGGTGCGCGCACGGGGTCAAGGTGGTGTCGGAGACGATCCGGTCGGTGGCACGGACCGTGCCCTCCCGGGAGGAGCCGCCGGCGCCGTAGGTGACCGACACGAAGGTCGGCCCGACCGCCTCGATCCGGCGGATGGCGTTCCACAGCGTCCGCTCGCCCTTCTCGGTCCTGGGCGCGGTGAACTCGAACGAGTACGACTTGTGACCCGAGGCGAGCAGCTCACGGATGGTGATTGCTCGGTCGGGTCGCGTGGACGAGATTCCGAGGGCCATGAATGCAGGCTAACCGTGGTCGGCGACCGTGCGTAACCATGCCTGCGATTATGCCCGGCTACGTCCGTTTCCCGTCCACCCTGTGGACAGGTGGTGTCGGCCGGGCATCCTTCCTGCTTCGGCCCCGCTCAGTCACGGGAGCGGACGGCCGCCGCCAGCTCCCTGGCTGCCGCGTAGGGGTCTGCGGCCTCGGTCACGGCCCTGACCACCACGATCCGCCGGGCGCCCGCGTCCAGCACCTGCCCGACGTTGGCGGCGTCGATACCGCCGATCGCGAACCACGGGCGGTCGGTGCCCAGAGCGGCGGCGTACCGCACCAGGTCGAGGCCGGGGGCCGGGCGGCCCGGCTTGGTGGGGGTGGGCCACACCGGCCCCGTGCAGAAGTAGTCCGCGCCCGGCTCCACCGCGGCCGCCGCCACCTCCGCCTCGGCGTGGCAGGAGCGGCCGATGACGACCTCGTCGCCCAGCAGGGCGCGCGCGGCCGGCACCGGCAGGTCGCCCTGCCCCAGGTGCAGGACGTCGGCGCCGGCCGCGTGCGCCACGTCGGCCCGGTCGTTGACGGCCAGCAGCCTGCCGTGCCGGCGGCACGCGTCCGCCAGAACCGCGAGCGCCGCCAGCTCCTCGCGGGCCTCGATGCCCTTGTCCCGCAGCTGGATCACGTCCACCCCGCCGGCGAGGGCGGCGTCGGCGAACGCGGCGAGGTCGCCGCGTCCGCTCCTGGCGTCCGTGCACAGATACAGCCTGGCCTGCGCCATCTGCTCCCGGGCGGTGCTGCTGCTGGTCATACGGTCGGCTCCCGGGGGCTTGCGGCGGCGGCCTGGAGCCGCCGCGGGCTACACGGCGAGCGCCTGCGCGCGGCGCTTCACCTCGGTCCCGCGATTCTCGCGCAGCGCCTGGGCCGGGGTGCCGGGCAGGGTGTCATCGGCGGTGAAGAGCCACTCCAGGGCCTCCTCGTCCGAGAACCCGTCGTCCTTGAGGACGGTGAGCGTGCCGGACAGGCCCTTGATGATCTTGCCGTCACCGATGAAGTCGCTCGGCACCATCAGCGCCTTGTTCTCCCCGCGGCGGACCGCGATGAGCTGGCCCTCCTTGATGAGCGGGCGGATCCGGGTGATGTCGAGTCCCAGGCGCTCGGCGACCTCGGGCAGGGTGAGCCATGAGGGGACGAGTGCATCGATGTGTGCGTCAACCGACGAGAAAACTGTCACGGAACAAGCCTGCCACCTGCCGCCGACAAGCGCTGCGGAGCGCCGCCGTCCGGGCGGCGCCGGGCCATGCCGGCCCAGGCCCCGGCCCCCGCCCTGCTCAGGCCCGGGCGGCCGCCGCCGCCAGCGGCACCGTGGGGTCCGCGGCCAGCGCCGGGTCCACCGCGGCGGAACGGGCGATCAGCTTGCGCGCCTGCGCCAGGTCGCGCGGCCGGTCGACCACCAGCACCGCGGCCAGCACACCGTCGGCCCGCAGCCAGCACACCGACCAGGCAGCGCTGTCCGGGTCGCCGCGCAGCACCAGCGTGTCGGCGTCGGTGTGGTGCCCGGCGTACTGCACGAACCGCCCGAACTGCTCGGACCAGAAGTACGGCACCGGGTCGTAGCGCTCGTCCCCGCCCAGCAGGTTCGCGGCGGCCGTCCGCGGCCCCTGCAAAGCGTTGTCCCAATGGTGGATCAGCATCCGCTCGCCGTAGCGGGCCGAGGGGAAGGACGCGCAGTCGCCCACCGCGAAGACGCCGGGCGCGGTCGTCCGCAGCCGGTCGTCGGCCACCACCGCGCCGTCCTCGCCCAGCTCCACGCCGGAACCGGCCAGCCAGCCCGTCGCGGGCCGTGCGCCCACCCCCACCACGACCGCGCCGGCCGCCAGCCGGCTGCCGTCGGCGAGCACCACCGCGCCGGGCTCCACCGCGGACACCGGGGTGCCGGTGCGCAGGTCGACACCGGCCTCGGCGTACCAGCCGCGCATCGGGGTGGTCACGACCTCGGGCAGCACACCGGAAAGCGGCCGGTCCGCCGCCTCCACGACCGTCACCTCGCAGCCCGCCTGGCGGGCCGCCGTCGCGAACTCCGCGCCGATCCAGCCGGCGCCCACCACCACGACCTGCTGCCGGGAGTCCAGCACCGGGCGCAGCGCCGCCGCGTCGTCCAGCGTCCGCAGCAGGTGGACCCCGGGCAGGCCCGCGGTCCCCGGGAGCGCGACCGGGTACGCGCCGGTGGCCAGCACGAGGTGGTCGTACGGGAGCGGGCCGGCCTCCGTGACCACGATGCGGTCGGCCGCGTGCAGTGCCTGGGCGCGCAGGCCCAGGCGCAGGTCGACGCCCAGGGCGTCGAAGTCGACGTCGAAGCGGACATCGACGCCCGCGCCGCCCGCGCCGGCCGGTGCCGCCGCGTCCAGCAGGACCGCCTTCGACAGCGGCGGGCGGTCGTACGGGGGGTGCGGTTCGTCGCCGAGCAGCGTGATGTCCTCCCGCCAGCCCAGTTCTCGCAGGGCCATGGCGGTCTGCACCCCGGCCATACCGGCCCCGACGATCACGACTGCGCTGCGCTCGCTCACACCGCCACGGTAACGCGCGGTGACCCGCGCCAGTTCTTTCCCCCTGCCGTGCGTCGTGGTTCCGCGCGCCGTTCCCCGCGCCCCTTAAAAACGCTCACCCTCTGCGCAGAGGGCAACAACCAGGGGCGCGGAGAACTGCGCGACCAGCCACAACGGCGGGAAGGTCCCGGGGCGGCCGCGGCGCGGCAGGGCGGGGGGATAAGGTGAGCCGCGCAAGCGAACTCGCGGGAGCCCGGCGGACCGGGCTGAGAGGGCGGCTGGGGGCCGCCGACCGTAGAACCTGATCCGGGTCATGCCGGCGAAGGGAGGAGCGGTAGTTCCATGCATACTTCGCACGCCCCTGACGTACTGATCGTCGGCGGCGGAATCATCGGTCTGGTGACGGCCTGGCGCGCGGCCCAGCACGGCCTGCGCACAGCCGTCGCCGACCCCGCACCCGGCGGCGGAGCCGCCCACGTGGCGGCCGGCATGCTGGCGGCCGTCACGGAGCTGCAGTACGGCGAGCAGACCCTGCTCGACCTCAACCTGGCCTCGGCGGCCCGCTATCCGGACTTCACCGCGGAGCTGACCGCGGCGACGGGGATGGACACCGGCTACCGCCCGTGCGGCACGCTGGCGGTTGCGCTGGACGCCGACGACCGGGCGCAGTTGCGCGACCTGCACGCCTTCCAGACGTCGCTGGGGCTTGAGGCGCAGTGGCTGAGCGGGCGGGACTGCCGCCGGCTGGAGCCGATGCTCGCGCCGGGTGTGCGCGGCGGCCTGCGGGTGGACGGCGACCACCAGGTGGACCCGCGGCGGCTGGCCGCGGCCCTGCTGCGGGCCGCCGAGCTGGCGGGGGTGGAGTTCCTGCGGTCGGCGGTGGCCCGCGTGGAGTGCGACACGGGCCGCGTCACCGGGGCGGTGCTGGCCGACGGCACGGCGGTGGCCGCCGGCCGTACGGTGCTGGCGGCGGGCAGCGAGAGCGCCCGTATCGCCGGCATACCGGCGGACGTGCTGCCGCCGGTACGCCCGGTGAAGGGCCAGATCCTGCGGCTGCGCATCCCGCCGTCGCACGCGCCCTTCCTGTCGCGGACGGTACGTGCGGTGGTACGCGGCAGCCACGTCTACCTGGTGCCGCGGGAGAACGGCGAACTGGTGCTGGGCGCGACCAGCGAGGAGTTCGGCTGGGACACCACGGTGACCGCCGGCGGGGTCTACGAACTGCTGCGGGACGCCCACGAGTTGGTGCCGGGCATCACCGAGCTGCCGCTGACCGAGACACTGGCGGGGCTGCGCCCGGGCTCCCCCGACAACGCCCCGCTGCTGGGCCGCACCGCCCTGGACGGGCTGCTGCTGGCCACCGGCCACCACCGCAACGGGGTGCTGCTCACCCCGGTCACGGGGGACGTCATGGCCCAGGTGCTGACCTCGGACACCGGTGAACTCCCGGCCTACGCCGGTGCGTTCGGAGCGCAGCGGTTCGCCGCCGCCGCACGGCAGGAGCAGACCGTATGACGATCACCGTGCACGTCAACGGCGTCGCCCGCACCGTCGACGCCCCCGTGGCCCTGGACGCGCTGGTCGCCACGCTGACGGCGGCGCCCTCCGGTGTGGCCGCCGCGCTCAACGACACGGTCGTCCCGCGCACCCGCTGGTCGGCCACGGCGCTGGCCGACGGCGACCGGGTCGAGGTCCTGACCGCGGTCCAGGGGGGTTGAGGCGATGACGACGACGGCACACCGTACGGCCGATCCGCTGCTGATCGGCGGCGTCGAGTTCTCCTCGCGGCTGATCATGGGCACGGGCGGGGCACCGAGCCTGGAGGTGCTCGAACAGGCGCTGCTGGCGTCCGGCACCGAGCTGACCACCGTCGCGATGCGGCGGCTGGACCCGACGACCAAGGGCTCGGTGCTGTCGGTGCTGGCCCGGCACGGCATCCGGGCGCTGCCGAACACCGCGGGGTGCTTCACGGCGGGCGAGGCCGTACTGACCGCGCGGCTGGCCAGGGAGGCGCTGGGCACCGACTGGGTCAAGCTCGAAGTCATCGCGGACGAGCGCACCTTGCTGCCCGACCCGGTGGAACTGCTGGACGCGGCCGAGACGTTGGTGGACGACGGCTTCACGGTGCTGCCGTACACCAACGACGACCCGGTGCTGGCCCGCAAGCTGGAGGACGTCGGGTGCGCCGCGGTCATGCCGCTCGGCTCGCCCATCGGCTCGGGCCTGGGCATCCGCAATCCGCACAACTTCCAGCTGATCACCGAGCGGGCCGGCGTCCCGGTCGTCCTGGACGCGGGCGCGGGCACCGCCTCCGACGTGGCGCTGGCCATGGAGTTGGGCTGTGCGGCGGTGATGCTCGCCTCGGCCGTGACCCGAGCCCAGCACCCGGTCCTGATGGCCGAGGCGATGCGCGACGCGGTCTCGGCCGGCCGCCTCGCCCACCGCGCGGGCCGTATCCCCCGCCGCCGCCACGCCCTGCCCTCCTCCCCCACCACGGGGCTGGCGGACATCGACCCGGAAAGACCCGCTTTCTGAGACCGGTTGTCCGCTGAAAGGGTTCCTTCGTCACGGTTTGGTTCCGGAACCCCACACAACGGCCACAGTCCTGGCGCGTGGCACCGGTCGTGTCGGGGGCTGATCGTAGAATCGGCCATCGTGGACACCACCGTGCAGGATCCGCTGGTCGGGCAGACGCTCGACGGGCGCTACCGCGTCGAGGCGCGGATCGCCGTCGGCGGGATGGCCACGGTCTACCGGGCCGTGGACACCCGCCTGGACCGCGTGCTCGCCCTGAAGGTGATGCACCCGGGGCTGGCGGCGGACACCGGCTTCGTGGAGCGGTTCATCCGCGAGGCCAAGGCCGTCGCACGGCTGTCCCACACCAACGTCGTGGCCGTCTTCGACCAGGGCACCGACGGCACGTACGTCTACCTGGCCATGGAGTACGTCGCCGGGTGCACCCTGCGGGACGTGCTGCGCGAGCGCGGGGCGCTGTCGCCGCGGGCCGCGCTGGACATCCTGGAACCGGTCCTCGCGGCGCTCGGGGCGGCCCACCGCGCCGGTCTCGTACACCGGGACATGAAGCCGGAGAACGTGCTGATCGGCGACGACGGCCGGGTCAAGGTCGCCGACTTCGGCCTGGTCAGGGCGGTGGACACGCAGACCAGCGTGTCGGGGGCGCTGCTCGGCACGGTGTCCTACCTGGCCCCCGAGCAGATCGGGCACGGCACGGTCGACCAGCGTACGGACGTGTACGCGTGCGGCGTCATGCTGTACGAGATGCTGACCGGCGCCAAGCCGTACGTCGGCGACACGCCGATGCAGGTGATCGTGCAGCGGTTGAACGAGGACGTGCCGCCGCCCTCCGCCGCCGTACCGGGGCTCGCACCGCAGCTGGACGCGCTGGTGGCGCGCACGACGTCGCGGGATGCCGCGGGGCGGCCGGACGACGCGGTCGCGATGCTCGCCGAGGTGCGGGGCGTACGCGCCGGGCTGAGCCCGCAGGAGCTGGACGCCCGGCCGTACGAGGACGCGGTCCCGGCCGACGCCGCCGGCACCGCCGCTCCCGCCGCCCCGGCCGGCTCGGAGGAGCCGACCAGCATCGTGGCCAGGCCCCCCGCCGCCCCCACGGACGGCGCGGACGACGACGAGATGCACCGCACGACCCGGCTGCTGCTCCCGCCGCCGAACCCGGCGGACGCCTCCGACGTACCCGGACACCTGCCGGACCACGGAGCCGGCGCCCCGGTGCCGCCGGCCGCGCCCCGAGGGAAGGCGCGGGGCAGCAGGGGCCGCAGGGGGCCGCTTGCCGTCCTGGTGGCGCTGCTGCTGATCCTCGGTGTCGGCGCCGGGGTCTGGTACATCAGCGAAGGCCAGTTCACCCACGTGCCCGGGGTGCTGGCGCTGCCGCAGGACCAGGCGCAGCACAAGCTCAAGTCGGCGGGCCTGGACACCCGGGTCAGGCAGGACTTCTCGCTGACGGTGCCGCGCGGCAGCGTGATCTCCACCGACCCCGCCCCGGGCAAGCGCATCCGCAGCAACGGCACGGTCACCCTGACGGTCTCGAAGGGACCCCAGGAGATCCGGGTGCCCGACCTCAAAGGCCGCACACTGGCCGACGCCCAGCAGCAGGTCAAGGCGGCGGGGCTGACCCCGGGCACGGTCACCAAGTCCTTCAACGACTCCGTCCCGCAGGGCCAGGTCATCGTCACGGACCCGGTGGCGGGCACGCAGCGCGCCCCCGGCACCCCGGTGACCTTCACCGTCTCCCGCGGCTCGCCCGTCGACGTGCCTGACGTGATCGGGAAGTCGGTCACCGACGCGCAGCAGGCGCTGCAGGACGCCGGTTTCACGGTGGTCCTCGCGCCGGAGAAGGTCTTCTCTGACGAGGCCGACGCGGACACGGTGGCCCTGGAGTCCCCCGACCGGGACACCCAGGCGGCGGCGGGCGACACGGTGACGATCACCGTGTCCAAGGGGCAGCAGCTCTTCCCGGTGCCGGACGTCAAGGGCAAGAAGCAGGACGAGGCGCAGCAGATCCTCAAGGCCGCCGGCTTCGACGTCCGGGTGATCAACATCTTCTTCGGGGACACCGTCTTCAGCGAGTCCCCCGACGGCGGCAGCCAGGCCCCGAAGGGCGCGACTGTCACCCTCTGGGTGCGCTGACCCGAGGAGAGTCCGGGAAGGGGCGGGACAGGAGGGCGGCGGGGCTAGGCCGTGTTTTGGAAGTAGCGCCGTCCGCCCACAGGGCGGGCCCCGCGGCGTCCGGTGCGTGCGATCGCAAGGCGGAGGGTCGTCCTCGTAGTGGGCCTACTCGGACGACTCCGACAACGCAGCGAGCGTGCGTGCCAGGCCTCGCGGGGCAGGCGGGACTTCCAAAACACGGCCTAGATCTCGGGCCCGTCGCCCGGTTCCTCCTGGTAGGAGTAGCGCTGCTCGCCCCAGGGGTCGCCGATGTTGTGGTAGCCGCGCTCCTCCCAGAAACCGCGGCGGTCCGCCGTCATGTATTCGATGCCGCGGACCCACTTGGGGCCTTTCCAGGCATAGAGCCGGGGGACGATCAGCCGGACGGGGAAGCCGTGTTCCGCGGTGAGCGGCTGGCCGCCCTTGTGGGTGGCGAATACCGACTGGTCGTCGAGGAAGTCCTCGATCCGCAGGTTCGAGCTGAATCCGTATTCGGCCCACACCATCACATGGGTCACGTCGTCGGCGGGCGGCGCGAGCTTCACCACGGTCGAGGTCGCGACGCCGCCCCATTCGATGCCGAGCATCGAGAATTTCGTGACGCAGTGGAAGTCGGCGACGACGGTGTCATAAGGCAGCGCGGAGAACTCGGCGTGATTCCAGCAGGTCTTGTCGCCGTCGGCGGTCGCGCCGAACACCCGGAACTCCCAGCGGTCGGGCTTGAAGCGCGGCACCGGGCCGTAGTGGGTGACGGGCCAGCCCCGCTGGAGCCGCTGGCCCGGCGGCAGCTCCCCCTCGCGACGCTCGTACCGACCCATGTCTCCATGGTGACAGACCGGAAGAGGTGCTTATGACCCGGCAGGTGCACCCCGGTCACCGAATGTAAGGACCCGCTTACTGGATCGTGCCGATGTGCGGTGCGAGGATGCGCGCAACCACTCGTCAGAACGGAAGGACGGCGTTGCCATGCAGGGCGACCCCGAGGTCATCGAGTTCCTCAACGAACAGCTGACCGCTGAGCTGACCGCGATCAACCAGTACTTTCTGCACTCGAAGATGCAGGAGAACTTCGGCTGGGTGAAGCTCGCGAAGTACACCAGGTCGGAGTCGTTCGACGAGATGAAGCACGCGGAGATGCTGACCGACCGCATTCTCCTTCTCGAAGGCCTGCCGAACTACCAGCGGCTCTTCCATGTGCGGGTGGGGCAGACCGTCACGGAGATGTTCCAGGCCGACAAGCAGGTCGAGGTCGAGGCGATCGACCGGCTGCGCCGGGGTATCGAGGTCATGCACGCCAAGGGCGACTTCACGTCGAAGAACATCTTCGAATCGATCCTGGCCGACGAGGAGCACCACATCGACTACCTGGACACGCAGCTGGACCTGGTGGAGAAGCTGGGCGAGGCGCTGTACATCGCGCAGCTGATCGAGCAGCCCGACAGCTGAGTCACGGGCGGCAGGCCTCAGGCGGCGCGCGTCCCGGGTGCCTCGGCAGGGTCCGCGACGACGGTCACGCCCGGGACCTGCTCCTGTGCCGCTTCCTGCACCGGCTCCAGCCTGGTCCGGGTCGCGCAGCCGGTGCCGCGGCCGAGCAGGCTCTGGATGCGCTTGACGCAGGACCCGCAGTCGGTGCCCGCCTTGCAGGCGGAGGCTATCTGCCGGGGAGTGCAGCGACCGTCGTCGGCGTGCTGCTTGACCTGCTGCTCGGTGATGCCGAAGCAGGAGCAGACGTACACGCGGTCACCGCCGATCCGGGTCCCTGGGGAGCTGAGGTAACCCTTACCTTACCTGGCGGTCTGGTCGGAGAAAAGCGACAAGGGGCGCGGATCGATGTGATCCGCGCCCCTTTCCGCAACGCTTCCGCGCGCCTGGCCGCGCGCCTTCTCCGCAGTGTGCGGGCTACTGCCCGCGGTACATCTCCGCGACCAGGAAAGCCAGGTCGAGCGACTGGCTGCGGTTGAGCCGCGGGTCGCACGCCGTCTCGTAGCGCTGGTGCAGGTCGTCCACGAAGATCTCGTCGCCGCCGCCGACGCACTCGGTGACGTCGTCGCCGGTCAGCTCGACGTGGATGCCGCCCGGGTGGGTGCCGAGCGCCTTGTGGACCTCGAAGAAGCCCTTGACCTCGTCCAGCACGTCGTCGAAGCGCCGGGTCTTGTGACCGGAGGCGGCCTCGAAGGTGTTGCCGTGCATCGGGTCGCTGATCCAGGCGACCTGCGCGCCCGAAGCGGAGACCTTCTCCACCAGCTCGGGCAGCTTGTCGCGGACCTTGTCCGCGCCCATCCGCACGATGAAGGTGAGCCGCCCCGGGTCCCGGTCCGGGTCGAGCCGGTCGATGTAGGTCAGCGCCTCCTCCGGCGTGGTGCCGGGGCCGAGCTTGACACCGATCGGGTTGCTGATCCGGGACGCGAACTCGATGTGCGCACCGCCGAGCTGCCGGGTGCGCTCACCGATCCACACCATGTGGCCCGAGACGTCGTAGAGCCGGCCGGTGCGCGAGTCGGTACGGGTCAGCGCCGTCTCGTAGTCCAGCAGCAGCGCCTCGTGGGAGGCGTAGAACTCGACCGTGCGGAACTCGGCCGGGTCGGTGCCGCAGGCCGCCATGAAGTTCAGCGCGTTGTCGATCTCGCGGGCCAGCGCCTCGTAGCGCTGCCCGGACGGCGAGGACTTCACGAAGTCCTGGTTCCAGGCGTGCACCTGGCGCAGGTCGGCGTACCCGCCGGTGGTGAACGCCCGCACCAGGTTCAGCGTGGACGCCGACGCGTGGTACATCCGCTTGAGCCGCTCGGGGTCCGGGGTGCGGGCCTTCGCGGTGAATTCGAAGCCGTTGACGGAGTCGCCGCGGTAGGTCGGCAGGGTCACCCCGTCGCGGGTCTCGGTCGGCTTGGACCGGGGCTTGCTGTACTGCCCGGCGATCCGCCCGACCTTGACCACCGGCACCGAGGCGGCGTAGGTGAGGACGGCTCCCATCTGGAGCAGCGTCTTGAGCTTGTTGCGGATCTGGTCGGCGCCGACGGCGTCGAAGGCCTCGGCGCAGTCACCGCCCTGGAGGAGGAACGCCTCGCCCTTGGCGACCGACGCCAGCCGGGTGCGCAGCTGGTCGCACTCCCCGGCGAAGACGAGCGGCGGATACGAGGCGAGGTCGGCGATCACATCGCGCAGAGCCTCGGTGTCGGGCCACTCGGGCTGCTGCGCCGCGGGAAGATCATGCCAGGTGTTGTCCCCGGCGTGGATGTCTGCGTTCACGGTCACAGGCCCCACATTACGGGGTCGGGTCTTCTGCTTTTCGCCCCGCTCAGTGGATGAGACATGCCGTCCGGTGCCCAACGCGGGAAACCGAACTCGCGGCTGATAACGTCATCCCGCTTCAGAGCCGACGCCGCCTGGGCGCAGGCTCCCCGGGAGGGCGCGCCCACGAAGCGCGCGGGAAGGCCGAGGGCAGCACTTTGACACGCAGACACCGCAGACGGAAGTCCTGGATCGCCTACGGAGCGGGCGCGGTCGCGCTCGCCACCGCCGCGACCTACGGGACGATCGCCCTGGCGAGCCCGTCGGGCGGCAGCACGACGGACGCCAAGGCGGGCCGGTCGCAGACCGAGCTGCAGGCGGACTTCGCCGCAGCGGCACGGGAGTTCCAGGTACCGCAGAGCGTCCTGATGGCGGTGTCCTACCGCCAGACCCTGTGGGAGTCCCACCAGGGCCACCCGAGCACCACCGGCAACTACAACGTGATGGGCCTCACCCAGGTCACGGATGCCGACCTCGACCAGCCCACGGACGCCGACCGGCTGGCTCACCTGAACCAGAGCGGCGACCCCGCGGTCTCCAAGCACTTCAACCCGCAGCGGGCGCTGAGCGCCGACCGGGCCAAGACCAAGGTCGACACCTCCGACCCGCGGCTGCACACCCTGGACGCCGCGGCGAAGCTGATCGGCGCCTCCGCGTCGGAGGTGCGCACCGACCCGCGGCAGAGCGTGCGGGCCGGTGCGGCGCTGCTGGCGCAGTACGAGAAGGCAGCCGTCGGCTCGCTGCCGGCCGACCCGGGCCGCTGGTGGGCGGGCATCGCCCGCTACAGCCAGTCCCCCGACCGCGCCGGCGCCAAGCAGTTCGTGCAGCGGGTCTACGACACGGTCAAGACCGGCGCGACGCGGGTGACCGCGGACGGCCAGACGCTGACGCTGACCGCCGACCCGTCGGTGGTCCCGGTCGAGCCCTCGAAGGTCCTGCTGGCGGCGACCACCACGACCCCCGCGGTCGAGGCGGCCACCGCCCCCGAGTGCCCGTCCGGGCTGAACTGCGCCTTCGTGGCCGCGGCCTACAAGCAGAACAGCAGCACGCCGGACGACTTCGGCAACTACAACGTCTCGCAGCGCCCCGGCAACGGGGAGGACGTGCGCTACATCGTCATCCACGACATGGAGGGCACGTACGACGGCAGCATCAAGGAGTTCCAGAACCCGGCCGCCTACGCCAGCGCCCACTACCTGGTCGCCGACGACGGCCGGGTCACCCAGATGGTGCAGCTCAAGGACGAGGCCTGGCACGCGGCGAACAAGACCGTGAACATGCACTCGGTCGGCGTGGAGCACGAGGGCTACGCGATCAAGGCCGGTGACTGGTACACCGAGCAGGAGTACGACTCCTCGGCCGTCCTGGTGAAATACCTGGCCCAGAAATTCGGCATTCCGCTGGACCGCGAGCACGTCATCGGCCACGACGAGGTGCCCGGTGTGCTCGACGCCAACGTCAAGACGCAGCACTGGGACCCGGGGCCGTACTGGGACTGGAACCACTACATGTCGCTGCTGGGCGCCCCCGACGGCGCCGGCGGCGCGGGCGGCCCGCTGCGCGCCGGGCAGCTGGTCCGGGTGGTGCCGCCGTACACCACGGACAACCAGCCGACGCTGACCAACGGCGGGACCGCGGTCCCCGCGCACCCGGCGAACTTCCTCTACCTCTACACCACGCCGTCCACCTCGGGCGCACTGCCGGTGGACCCGTACCTGGGCACCGTGAAGTGGAGCGACGGGGCGAACTGGGCGGACAAGGTCCCGGCGGGCGGCGCCTACGTCGTCGCCGGGGCGCAGAACGACTGGACGGCGATCTGGTACCAGAACCAGAAGCTGTGGTTCCACAACCCGGGCGGGCAGTACACGTCCGTGGTCGCACCGACGCAGGTGATCACCCCGGCCGCCGGAAAGACCAGCATCCCGGTCTACGGCCGCGCCTACCCCGAGGACGCCGCCTACACGGGCACCAACGTGCCGGTGCAGCCCAGCAACACCGCCTCGCTGACGAAGTACAGCATCGCTGCGGGCCAGTCCTACGCGCAGGCAGGCCCCGAGATGGCCGGCGACTACTGGTACGCGGGCACCTACGCAGGAACCGCGACCGGTGACCGCACCCTGGTCAAGGGCACGAACCTCTTCTATCCGATCCGCTACAACCACCGCATCGCCTGGGTCCGGGCGAGCGACGTGCAGCAGACCACCAGCGTGGCGGCGGTCTCCACCGCCGGCCGGCACAACCTGCTCGGCCGCGACGCCTCCGGCGTCCTGTGGCAGTACCAGGGCACCGGCAGCGCCACGACGCCGTTCTTCTCCCGCTTCAGGACGAGCGCCGGATGGCAGATCTACAACGTGCTCAGCGCGCTCGACACGATGAACGCCAACGGCACGGGCGACCTGGTGGGCCGCGACTCCTCCGGCACGCTCTGGTACTACCGGGGCAGCGGCAAGCCCTCGGCCCCGGTGCTCAGCCGCGTCACCGTCGGCCCCGGCTGGAACATCTACTCCCGGCTGCTGGGCGCGGGCGACGTCACGGGAGACGGGCACCCGGACCTGATAGGCATGGACAGCTCCGGCTACCTCTGGCTCTACAAGGGCACGGGCAACGCCACCAAGCCCTTCGCGGCACGCACCCCCATCGCGGCCGGCTGGAAGATCTACACTTCGCTCGTCGCCGCGGGAGACGTCACCGGTGACGGCAGGCCCGACCTGCTGGGCCGCGACAGCTCCGGCGTCCTGTGGGTCTACAAAGGCACCGGCAACGCCGCCGCCCCCTACGCCACCCGTACCAGGATCGGCGGCGGTTGGCAAGGCTACACCTCGATCGTCGGCACCGGCGACATCAGCGGCGACGGCAAGGCCGACCTGGTGGCCAGGGACTCCGCAGGGCAGCTCTGGTACTACAAGGGCACCGGCAGCGCGACCGCTCCCTACGCGACGCCCAGGATCGGCGTCGGCGGCGGATGGAACATCTACAACACATTGCTGTGACGCCCGGCGTCCCGGTGCGCTAAGGTCGTCGGCATGATCGCGCAAGTGAACCCGACCACGACACACCAGGACTGGTGGTGGACCGCTCATCCGGCGGCCCACTGACTCGCGCATCAGCAGATCCTCGCGAAGGCCGCCCGCAGGGGCGGCCTTCGGCGTTTCCCGGCCCGGTCGCCGCCCCTTCCCCCCGCCGTCAAGGAAGGACCACCGACCGTGCCCACGAACCCCGCAGCACACCGGCTCGTCGCCCGCCTGCTCACCCCCGGCCACCCGCCTTTCGCCCTGCTGCACCGCAGGACCCCCGGGCGCCCCGAAGGGGTCGTGGAGGTGCTCGCAGGACCCGTCACGACCGCCGAGACGCTGGCCGGCATCGCGCTGCCCGCAGGCCCGACCGGCGGCGGCCCCCGCACCGACGCGCTCGCCCTGATCCCCTTCCGGCAGATCCGCGAACGCGGCTTCGACGTCCGCGACGACGGCACCCCGCTGACCGTCCTGCACCCGCAGGAGACCGCGGAACTCCCGCTCGCCGACCTGCTGGACGCGATCCCCGACGTTCCCGTCACCGTCGAGGGCGGCGCCTTCGACGTCTCGGACGAGGCCTACGCCGGCATCGTCGGACGGGTCATCGAGGACGAGATCGGCCGCGGCGAGGGCGCCAACTTCGTGATCCGCCGCACCTTCCGCGGCACCATCCCCGGCTACGGGCCCGCCGCGGCCCTGGCCCTCTTCGCCCGGCTGCTGCGCGGCGAACGCGGCGCCTACTGGACGTACGTGGTGCACACCCCCGAGCGCACCCTGGTCGGCGCCAGCCCCGAGGTGCACGTGCGGATGTCGGGCAGCGCGGTGGTGATGAACCCGATCAGCGGCACCTACCGCTACCCGGCGGAAGGCCCGAGCGCGGCCGGGCTGCTGGACTTCCTCGCCGACCCCAAGGAGGCCGAGGAGCTGACCATGGTGGTGGACGAGGAACTCAAGATGATGTGCACCGTCTGCGACCTGGGCGGGGTCGTCGTCGGCCCGCGGCTGAAGGAGATGGCGCACCTGGCGCACACCGAGTACGAACTGCGCGGGCGCTCCACGCTGGACGTGCGCGAGGTGCTGCGCGAGACGATGTTCGCGGCCACCGTTACCGGCTCACCGGTGCAGAACGCCTGCCGGGTCATCGAGCGCCACGAGCCGGGCGGGCGCGGCTACTACGCCGGTGCGCTGGCCCTGATCGGCCGGGACGCGGGCGGCGCACAGACGCTGGACTCGCCCATCCTGATCCGCACCGCCGACATCTCCCCCGGCGGCGCGCTGCGCGTCCCGGTCGGCGCCACCCTCGTACGGCACTCCAGGGCGCGCGCCGAGGTCGCCGAGACGCACGCCAAGGCCGCAGGTGTGCTCACCGCGCTCGGGGTGCGCCCGGCGCCTGCCGGGGCCGCGGGGGCGCCGCGGCCCCGGCTGGCCGACGACATCCGGGTGCGGGCCGCACTCGACGCCCGCCGGGCGGGGCTCGCGCCCTTCTGGCTGCGGATGCAGGTCGAGCACCCGCGGCCGACCGCGCACGCCCTGGTCGTGGACGGCGAGGACACCTTCACCGCGATGCTTGCCCACCTGCTGCGCTCCTCGGGCCACGCGGTGACGGTACGCCGCTACGACGACCCGCAGCTGCGGGCCGCGGCACTGGCCCACGAGGGGCCTGTGGTGCTCGGCCCCGGACCCGGCGACCCGGCCGACACCGCCGACCCCAAGATGCGCCTGCTGCGCGGGCTCGCCGCCGACCTGGTCCGCGACCACGGGCGCGGGCTGCTCGGGGTCTGCCTGGGCCACGAACTGCTGGCGGCGGAACTGGGCCTGGACCTGGTGCGCAAGGACGAGCCCTTCCAGGGCGCGCAGCGCACCATCGACCTCTTCGGCCGCCAGGAGACCGTCGGCTTCTACAACTCCTTCACCGCCCGCTGCGACGACACCGCAGCCGAGGAGCTGGCGATGCACCGGGTCGAGCTGAGCCGCGACCCGGGCACCGGCGACGTCCACGCGATGCGCGGCCCCGGCTTCGCGGGTGTGCAGTTCCATCCGGAGTCGGTGCTGACGCTGAACGGCTCGCAGATCGCGGCGGATCTGCTGGCGCAGGTGCTGGCGCCGGTGCGCTGAGCCGCGCGGGCCTCAGGCCGTCTCGCCGTAGTAGCTGGCGTCCAGCGCCGAGTCGGCGAGCACCGGCTCGGCCAGCAGCGGACCGATCAGGGTCAGCACCTCGGCGATCATCGTGTACTCGTCGGCGGTGCCGTCGACCACGAGGTCGGCCAGCGACCGGGAGGGGGCGACGTGCGCGGCATGGCGCTCCCTCCCGGACAGCAGATAATTCCGCAGCGACAGGGCCGGGTCCTGGCGCTGGACCTCGATCTTGCGCAGGATCTTCCTGGCCAGCCGGATGTCGTCGGGGGTGTCGACGTACACCCGCCAGGAGGCCCGGGCGGCGACCGCGGGCAGGGTCAGGGCGAACAGGCCCTCGACCACCACCAGGCGGTGCCGTCCGGACCCGGCGGCGGCGTCGATCGCGGCGGTCACCGCGGTCCCGTCGATGGACCCCGGGTGGTTCCAGTCCAGGGTCTCCGCGCCGGTAGCGCTGAGCGTCCTGACCCCGCGCTGCGGATCGTGCGCGGGAACGTAGAAGTCGTCGAGGTGGATCAGTCCGACGGTCTCTGGGTGGTGCAGCGCCAGCGCTTCGGCAAGGGTGGACTTGCCGGAAGCGGTGCCGCCGGCGACCGCCAGTACGGGCACGCGAAGCCCGCTCGCCACACCCTTCATACCGGGCGCTCCTCATGTGCTCACAGGGGGAAACGAAGCGGCCGGACAAGCCGGGTGGAGGGAGGATAGGTCGCCGGGCTCACCTGCGGCAAGCGCTCTCGGGGTGCGTCTTGCGGCGGCTACCCGAAGAAGACTCCCGCCTCCTCGTACAGCGACGGGTCGACGGTCTTGATCCGCGCGGTCGCGTCGCCGATCGGCACCCGGACGATCTCGGTGGAGCGCAGCGCGACCATCTTCCCGAAGTCGCCGTCCCTGACCGCCTCGACGGCGTGCAGCCCGAAGCGGGTGGCAAGCCAGCGGTCGAAGGCGCTGGGGGTGCCGCCGCGCTGGACGTGGCCGAGCACGGTGGTCCTGGCCTCCTTGCCGGTGCGCTTCTCGATCTGGTTGGCAAGCCACTCGCCGATGCCGGACAGCCGGACGTGGCCGAAGGAGTCGAGCGTGCCGTCCTTGAGCACCATGTCGCCGTCCTTCGGCATCGCGCCCTCGGCGACGACCACGATCGGCGCGTAGCGGATCTTGAAGCGGCTCTCGACCCACGCGCACACCTGGTCGAGGTCGAAGCGCTGTTCCGGTATGAGGATCACGTTGGCGCCGCCGGCCAGGCCCGAGTGCAGCGCGATCCAGCCCGCGTGCCGGCCCATCACCTCGACCACCAGGACCCGCATGTGCGACTCGGCCGTGGTGTGCAGCCGGTCGATGGCCTCGGTGGCGATGTTGACCGCGGTGTCGAAACCGAAGGTGTAGTCGGTCGCCGACAGGTCGTTGTCGATGGTCTTGGGGACACCTACCACTTTTACGCCGTGTTCCTGGTGGAGGGCGGCGGCGACGCCGAGGGTGTCCTCGCCGCCGATCGCGATCAGCGCGTCGATCCCCTCCGCCGCCAGGTTCTCCTGGACCCTGCGCACCCCGCCCTCGACCTTGAGCGGGTTGGTGCGCGAGGAGCCGAGTATGGTGCCGCCGCGCGGGAGTATGCCGCGGACGGCCGGGATGTCGAGCCGTACGGTGTCCCCCTCCAGGGGACCCCGCCAGCCGTCCCGGAAGCCGGTGAAGTCGTAGCCGTACTCCTGGACGCCTTTACGTACGATGCCGCGGATGACCGCGTTGAGGCCGGGGCAGTCTCCGCCGCCGGTCAGAACTCCGACTCGCATGGACTCTTCCCTTCGTCGCAAGCCAGCTGTGCCGGATGTGCAACCTCCGCCAAGCTAGCGTGACTTGGGTCACATGTCGCCGCCTGTGCTGTTGGTCGGATCCCCGTCCAACCCGGCCTCAATCGCATATCGGACAAGCTCGACGCGATTGTGCAACTGGAGTTTGCCGAGGGTGTTCTGCACGTGGTTCTGCACCGTCCGGTGCGATATGACCAGGCGCTGGGCGATCTGCTTGTAGCTCAGCCCCTTCGCGACCAGCCGCAGCACCTCGGTCTCCCGCTCGGTCAGCCGGGGCGCGGCGGCGCCGCCCTCGGCGGCCGGCGGCGGCACGGTCGCCAGCCGCCGGTACTCGCCGAGCACCAGCCCTGCCAGGCCGGGAGTGAAGACCGGGTCGCCCACCGCGGTCCTGCGGACCGCGTCCACCAGCTCCTCGCGGGCCGCGAACTTCAGCAGATAGCCGGTCGCCCCGGATTTGACCGCTTCCAGCACGTCGGTGTGCTCGCCGCTGGCCGACAGCACCAGCACCCGCACCGCGGGGTCGCCGGCCACCACCTCCTTGCACACCCGCACCCCGGACGCGCCCGGCAGGTTGAGGTCCAGCACCAGCACCTGGGGGCGGGCGGCCTTGGCCCGGCGGATCGCCTCGGGGCCGTCGCCCGCGGTCGCCACCACCCGGAAACCGGCCTCGGCCAGGTCGCGGGCCACCGCGTCACGCCACATCGGGTGGTCGTCGACCACCATCACCGTGACCGCCTGCCGGGCCGCCTGGTCGTCGCCGACCGTCATGCGGTGCCTCCTTCCGTGCCGGCGGCCCGCGCCGCCGCGTCCTTGACGAGCGCGGCCCTGGGCAGCCGCAGCTCCACCTCCGTGCCCTGGCCGGGCAGCGACAGCAGCTCGGCCGAACCGCCGAGGTCGCGCAGCCGGCCGCGGATCGACTGGGCCACCCCGAGCCGCCCCTCGTCCGCCGCCGCGGCCAGCCGGCCCTCGGCGATGCCCGGGCCGTCGTCCCGCACCGTCACCAGGACCGCGTCCGGCTCGTCCTCCACCAGGATCCAGGCGTGCGCCCGGTCGCCCGCGTGCCGCCGCACGTTGTCCAGGGCCGCGCCGACCGCGGCCGCCACCTCGCCCGCCGCCGCCGGGCCGAGCAGCACCGGGGTGCCCGGCGCGGACAGCGTCACCCGGGCCGAGGCGTACGGCGCCAGCAGCGTACGCAGGTCGTGCGGCCCCGGCGGACCGTCCTCCTCGGCGGTGCGCGGCGCCGGGATCGGGGCGCCGCTGATCAGGGTGCGCAGCGCGGCCTCCTGCTCACCCGCCATCCGGCCCAGCTCCGCCGCCTCGCCGCCGGCCTGGTTTCCGCGCCGCTGCACCATCGCCAGCACCTGGAGCACACCGTCGTGGATGTCCCGGGCCAGCCGCTCGCGCTCCCGCGTCGCCGCCTCGATCTGCAGCGCCCGCGCAAGGGTCCGCTCGCTGATCCTGGCGACCTCGACCACGTAGCCGATGCCGATGCTGGCGACCCACACCAGCAGCACGTTGTGCAGGGTGTCGCGCCCTGCGCTGCCCCGCTCGACCAGGTCGGCCGCGGCCACCAGCGAGGAGGCGACGGCGGCCCACCGCCAGCCGCCCTTGATCGCGAAGGCCAGCACGGAACCGGCCGTCCAGATGGACGGCAGCGTGAAGTTGCCCGAGTCGATACGGGCCTGGGTGTCGACGACCGCGGTGAGCAGTATGCCGGTGATCGCCAGCGTCAGGTCGGCGGTCAGGAAGCGCTTGGTGCACCGGCGGGCGGACATCACCCGGCCGAGCGTGGCCAGCGTCCACACCGCGAGCGTCCCCACGTACACGCCGCCGAGCAGCGGGTGCCGCAGCTCGTCGTACGCGTAGCAGTACAGCGCCACCGCGTAGCCCGCCGTCAGCACCCGGTACGCCACCAGTGCCCGCCACAGCGGCTGCTCAACGGACATGCGCATCCGCGCCCCCTCCTCCCGGCCGCCGCCAGCCTAGCCCGCACCCTGCGCCCGCAGGGCGCCCCCTTATCGGCCGCCGGAGTGCCCCTTCGGCAGGGCCGAGCCCATGGGGGCGGGGGGAACTGCGCGCGCAACCCACCACTCACCGTCACGTGGCGACGGACCGCCACCACATCAGGGGCGCGGGGAACTGCGCGACCAGCCCACCACCACGCGCGGGTCGTCACCGTCCGAAAGGGGCTGTTCGGTCCGGAGCCGGACCACCGGCGGGTGGTGGGTTGCGCGCGCAGTTCCCCGCGCCCCTGGGGTCGCCCCCCTGCGCAAGCGGGAACGCCCTACCCGGGCGGTCGGGGGTCAGTGGGGGTCGGCCGCCGCTTTGGCCGCTTCTGCCAGTTGCCGCTTGGCCGCCGTCGCGTAGATGTCTACGTACTCCTGCCCCGACAGCTTCATGATCTCGTACATGACCTCGTCCGTGATCGACCGCAGGATGAAGCGGTCGCCCTCCATCCCGTGGTAGCGGGAGAAGTCGAGCGGGCGCCCGATCCGGATGCCGGGCCGAATCGACAGTTTCGGCACGACCTTCCCCACCGGCTGCACCTTCTCCGTGTCGATCATCGCCACCGGGATCACCGGCGCCCCGCTGGCCAGTGCGACCCGGGCGAGGCCGCCGGGCTTGCCGCGGTAGAGGCGGCCGTCGGGCGAGCGGGTGCCCTCGGGGTAGATGCCGAAGAGTTCGCCGCGCTCCAGCACGGCGACCCCGCTCTTGACGGCGGCCTCACCGGCGCCGCGGGCGCCGGAGCGGTCGACGGGGAGCTGCCCGACGCCCTTGAAGAAGGCGGCGGTCAGCTTGCCCTTCACCCCGGGCGAGGTGAAGTACTCCTCCTTCGCGATGAAGGTGACCTTGCGGTCGAGGACCGCGGGCAGGAAGAAGGAGTCCGAGAAGGACAGGTGGTTGCTCGCGAGGATCGCGGGACCTTCGTTCGGGATGTGCTCGATGCCTTCGACCCAGGGTCGGAAGGCCGCCTTGAGGGGCGAGCCGATGGCGATCTTCATCGCGCCGTAGAACAACCTCGGACCTCCTGTAGCCGACGCACCGACCTTAACGCCAGCGGACCGCTCAGGCTGGTTCCGATGGGGCTTACCGCTTGGTATCGCAGCCGCGTACGCTGAACGTCCGACCTCCGTGTACTTCGTGTACCCGCGTACGCGGTTCCACGCCCCCGAACAGGAGACCCACGGTGCCGCTCATGCCAGGAGCCGAGCCGTACCGCCATGACGGCGGCGAGATCGGCGTGCTGCTCTGCCACGGATTCACCGGTTCGCCGCAGTCGATGCGCCCCTGGGGCGAGTATCTGGCCGAGCGCGGCCTGACCGTGTCGCTGCCGCTGCTGCCGGGGCACGGCACCCGGTGGCAGGACATGCAGGTCACCGGCTGGCAGGACTGGTACGCCGAGGTGGACCGGGCGCTGCGGGAGCTGACCGACTCCTGTTCGCAGGTCTTCGTGTGCGGCCTGTCGATGGGCGGCACCCTGGCGCTGCGGCTGGCGGCGCGGCACGGAGCGCAGATCAGCGGCCTGGTCCTGGTCAACCCGTCGGTGAAGGCCGACAGCCCGGCGCTGAAGGCGGTGGGTGTGCTGCGCCATGCGGTGCCGTCGGTGAAGGGCATCGCCAGCGACATCGCCAAGGAGGGCGGTGCGGAGATCGGCTACGACCGCACGCCGCTGCACGCGGTGCACTCGCTGACGAAGCTGTGGCAGGTGGCGCGGGCGGGGCTGCCGCAGGTGACGCAGCCGATCCTGCTGCTGCACAGCCGGGTCGACCATGTGGTGCACCCGTCGAACTCGGCGGTGGTGCTGGGCTCCGTGTCGTCCACCGACGTCACGGAGAAGGTGCTGGAGCGCAGCTTCCACGTGGCCACGCTCGACAACGACGCGGAGCGGATCTTCGAGGAGTCCTACGCCTTCGTCCGGCGGCTGTCGGCCGGTGCGGGCCTGGCGGGAGACGCGGTGAAGGAGGGCACGGCCGGTGGCTGACCGCGAGGACGAGGGCACCGCCCCGCACGAGGAGGAGCCGCCGCGCCCGCCGCTGGACGAGGACGCGGCCTGGGCCGCGCTGGTGGCCGGTTACGACGACGAGGTGGACCCGGGTACGGCCGCGGCCTGGCCCGAGGCCGAGAACGTACCCGTGCAGCCGCCGGACCCGGACCCGACCGATCCCGCGGCGGTGAACACGGCGCCGCCGCCCGCCGACCGCACGATCGTGATCCATCCGGTGATCAGCGGTCCGCGGGACTACGAGCTGGTCGAGGACGACGAGGACGCGCACTTCGTGCCGCCCGAGCCGCCGCCGCTGCCCGAGGCGGACGTGACGACGAAGTTCGCCTGGATCGCGGTGCTGGGCGGGCCGCTGCTGCTGCTCGCGTTCGTGCTGCTGCAGATCGAACTGACCTGGTGGGCGGTCACGGTGGGCGTGGGCGGCTTCCTCGGCGGCTTCGCCACGCTGGTGGCGCGGATGCGCACCGGTGACGAGGACGACGACGACGATCCGGGGCGCGGCGCCGTCGTCTGAGCCCCGCCAGGGGTGGCGGCGCCTCCCTGGCGGGCGGCCGGGCGCGGGCGGGTCAGCGCGTGTAGAGCGCCTCGACGTCGGCGGCGAAGTCCGCGAGCACGACGTTGCGCTTGAGCTTCATCGAGGGCGTCAGGTGTCCGGACTCCTCGGTGAACTGCGCGGGCAGGATGCGGAACTTGCGGACCGACTCGGCCTGCGAGACCGCCGCGTTGCCCTCGTCCACCGCGTGCTGGACGGCGGCCAGCAGGTCGGGGTCGGCGGCGAGTTCCGCGACCGTGCGCCCGGACTTGCCGTGCTGCTCGGCCCAGCGGGGCAGGAACTCCTCGTCCAGGGTGATCAGCGCGGCGACGAAGGGGCGGCCGTCGCCGACGACCATGCACTCGGCGACCAGCGCGTCGGCCCTGATCCGGTCCTCCATCACCGCGGGCGCCACGTTCTTGCCGCCCGCGGTGACGATGATCTCCTTCTTGCGGCCGGTGATGGACAGGTAGCCGTCCTCGTCGAGGGTGCCGAGGTCGCCGGTGTGGAACCAGCCGTCGGCCATGGCCTCCGCGGTGGCCTGCTCGTTGTTCCAGTAGCCGGTGAAGAGGTGCTCGCCGTACAGCAGCACCTCGCCGTCGTCGGCGATCCGGATCGTGGAGCCCGGCAGCGGCTGGCCGACGGTGCCGATCTTGGTGCGGTCCCAGGGGTTGAAGGCGGTGGCCGCACAGGACTCGGTCAGGCCGTAGCCCTCAAGGACGGTGAAGCCGATGCCGCGGTAGAAGTGGCCGAGGCGCTCGCCGAGGGGGGCGCCGCCGGAGACCGCGTGCGTGGCCCTGCCGCCGAGGACGGCGCGCAGCTTGGCGTAGACGAGCCGGTCGAAGACCTTGTGGGTGAAGCGCAGCCGCACCGAGGGTCCCGCCGGGGTGTCCAGGGCGCGGCTGTAGTCGATCGCGGTGGCCGCGGCCCGGTCGAAGATCTTCCCCTTGCCGCCGGCCTGCGCGGTGGCCCTCGCGGTGTTGTAGACCTTCTCGAAGACCCGCGGCACCCCGAGGATCAGGGTGGGCCGGAAGCCCTGGAGGTCGTCGGTGAGGTGCTTGATGTCGGGGACGTGGCCGAGCCGGACCGGCGCCATGACGCTGGCGACCTCGATGAGCCGGCCGAAGACGTGGGCCAGCGGCAGGAAGAGCAGCACCGAGGAGTCGCCGGTGCGGAAGAGCGGGGCGAGGCGTTCCAGGACGTTGCCGCACTCGGCGAAGAAGCTGCGGTGGCTGAGCACGCAGCCCTTGGGGCGGCCGGTGGTGCCGGAGGTGTAGACGATGGTGGCCGGGGAGTCGGCGTTCGCGGCGGCGCCGCGCTCGTCCAGGACCGCGTCCGAGATGTCGCCGCCGACGGAGACCAGCGCCTCGACGGCGCCGGTGTCGATCCGCCACACGTGCTTGAGCTGCGGCAGCCGTTCGCGTACCGACTCCACCGACGTCTCGTGCGCGCCGGACTCCACGACGACCGCGACCGCGCCGGAGTCGGCGAGTATCCATTCGAGCTGGGAGGCGGAGGAGGTCTCGTAGATCGGCACGGTGACCGCGCCCGCGCTCCAGATCGCGAAGTCCAGCAGCGTCCACTCGTAGCGCGTCCTGGACATCAGGGCGACCCGGTCGCCGGGCTGCACGCCCTCGGCGACCAGTCCGCGGGCGGCGGCGCGCACCTCGGCGAGGAACTGCGTCGCGGTGATGTCCTGCCAGTGGCCGGCGGAATCCTTGCGGCCGATGACCGGAGTGTCCGGGTGCTGGGCGGCGTTGCGGCGGATCAGATCCGTCAGGTTGCCGTCAGCGGGGACCTCGTACAGGGCCGGAAGGCTGAACTCACGCAAGGCGACTGCTCCTCATCGGTGCCGCGGCGCACCCGGAGGGAAGGTGATGGACGGGCTGGACGTTACCCATCGGTAAAGCTCCGGCGGTAGAGGGGCACGACAAGATGTTTTAAGCATCACACATCGGGCGGAGCCGGGGCACCGATGCCCGGAAGACTAGACCAGAGCGCGGCCGGTCCGCAGGTGACCCGCGCGCGGGGCGGCCCGCGGACGGCGCTATAAAGTGACCGTATGCGGGTGCATGTGGTGAGCGACGTCCATGGTGCGGCCGAGGCCCTGGCCAGGGCCGGCGAGGGAGCCGACGCGCTGGTCTGCCTGGGCGACCTGGTGCTCTTCCTCGACTACGCCGACCACTCCCGCGGCATCTTCCCCGACCTCTTCGGCGTCGAGAACGCCGACCGCATGGTCGAACTGCGCACCGCCCGCCGCTTCGAGGACGCCCGCATCCTCGACCGGCAGCTGTGGGAGGGCATCGACCGCCGCGGCGCCATCGAGAGCGCGGTGCGCAAGCAGTACGCCGAACTCTTCGCCGCCTTCCCGACCCCTACGTACGCCACGTACGGCAACGTCGACGTCCCCGGCCTGTGGCAGGAGTACGCGGCTCCCGGGACCACGGTCCTCGACGGGACGACCGCGGAGATCGGCGGCCGGGTCTTCGGCTTCGTCGGCGGCGGCCTGCGCACCGCGATGCGCACGCCCTACGAGGTCAGCGAGGAGGACTACGCGGCCAAGGTCGCAGCCCTCGGCCCGGTCGACGTACTGTGCTCGCACATCCCGCCGGCCATCCCCGAGCTGTGCTACGACACCACCGCCCGCCGCTTCGAACGCGGCAGCCAGGCCCTGCTGGACGCGGTCCGCAGCATCCAGCCGAAGTACGCGCTGTTCGGCCACGTCCACCAGCCGCTGATCGCCCGGACCCGGGTGGGCCGCACCGAATGCGTCAACGTCGGCCACTTCAACCACACCCGCACCCCGTGGGTACTGGAGTGGTGAGGCGCGCAGCGATCCCGACCCGCCGTGGTGACGGCCCCGCCACCTGGGCGCGATAGCCTCTCAGCACACTCCTGCGCACACGTCACGCAGCATCCTGCACCAGTAGTCCGGAGGGCCACGGCGATGGCGGAACACACACGGTCGAGCATCACGATCGAGGCGGCACCGGCCGCCGTCATGGGCGTCATCGCCGACTTCGACCGCTATCCGGAGTGGACCGGCGAGGTCAAGGAGGCCGAGGTGCTCTCCCGCGACGACGAGGGCCGCGCCCAGCAGGTGCGGCTGCTGCTCGACGCCGGCGCGATCAAGGACGACCACACCCTGGCCTACACCTGGATCAGCGCCGACGAGGTGCGCTGGTCGCTGGTCAGGTCGCAGATGCTGCGCACCCTCGACGGCTCCTACGCGCTCGCCCCGCTGGAGGGCGGCCGGCGCACCGAGGTCACCTACCAGCTCACCGTGGACGTCAAGATTCCCATGCTGGGCATGATCAAGCGCAAGGCGGAGAAGGTCATCATCGACCGGGCGCTCGCCGGGCTGAAGAAGCGGGTCGAGGCCGCGCCCGCCGGCGGGGCCGACGCCGAGACCGCGGGCTGATGCCCGCGGCACCCGTACGCACGCTGCTGATCACCGGGGCCGGCGGCGCCGGGCGCACCGCGGTCGCCGCCGCCACCGCGGCCGCCGCCGCCAGGGCCGGCACCCGCACCCTGCTGCTCACCTACGACCGGGGCGCCGCCGCCGCGCTGGCCGGCGCCGTCCCCGGGCTCGGGGTCGCCTCCGTCGACCCGGGCGCCGCCTTCCAGGACGCGCTGCTGGACCTGCAGAGCCGCGGCGGCACCCTGCTGGCGCTGCTCGGCGCGGCGCCGCTGGACCCGGAGGAGCTGACGCCGCTGCCCGGCGCGGAGGCGCTCGCGCTGCTGCGGGCGGTGCGCGCGGCCCACGACGGCACGTGGGAGCTGGCGGTCGTGGATTTGCCGCCGGTGCGCGAGGCGGTGGCGCTGCTGGCGCTGCCCGAGCAACTGCGGCGCTACCTGGGCAGGTTGCTGCCCGCCGACCGGCAGGCGGCCCGCGCGCTGCGGCCGGTGCTGGCGCAGCTGGCCGGGGTGCCGATGCCCACCGAGTGGGCGTACGAGGCGGCCGCCCGCGCGGACCGCGAACTGGCCGCCGTCCAGGCGGTGGTCCACGACCCGGGCACGTCGGTGGCGGTCGTGGTGGAGCCGGGTGCGCACGCGGCGGACGTCGTCCGTACCGCGCGAACGGGTCTCGCGCTGCACGGGCTGGCCCCCGCTGCGCTGGTCGCCAACCGGCTGCTGCCCACCGGTTCCGCCGACCCCTTCCTCGCCGCCCTGTCCGGCGCCCAGCAGGACCACCTCAAGGCGCTGGCCGACATCTGCGCCGCCGACGGTGCCGCGCTGCACGAACTCCCGCACCTGGGGCGGGAGCCGCAACTGCCGGAGGAGGCGCTCGCGGTGCCGCACGAGGCGCTGCCCGCCGCGGCCGGCGGCGACCCCTGGTCGGTGGAGGACCGGCTGCGCGACGAGGGCCACTTCGTGTGGTCGCTGCCGCTGCCCGGGGCGGCCAAGGACGGTCTTGACCTGGTGCGGCGGGGGGACGAACTCGTGGTGGACGCCGGGGGTTTCCGGCGCATCCTGCCCTTGCCGTCGGCGCTGCGGCGCTGCACGGTGGAGGGTGCCGCGCTGCGCGACGGAGCGCTGCGGGTGCGGTTCACGCCCGACCCCGGGCTCTGGCCGCGCTGACCGGACGTTCCCGCGGGCCGTTCGAGTACCGTCGTAAGGACCGACTGCCGCGCCTTCCTGGAGCCGACCATGAGCGAAGCCACCGACCGTCCCGACGCCGACGCATGGGCGAAGGCCAGCGCGGAGGACATCGCCGCGGAGCACGCCAGGCGGCGCGAACAGGCGGGCCAGCCCAGCCCCGGCGAGGAACTGCGGCGGCTGGCCGAGGCCGTGGGCGACGCGGTCGGTGACCGGCTCGCCGCGCTGCGCAACCCCGCGGTGCAGCTCGCCGCGCAGGGCGTCCTGTCCCAGGTGCGTTCCGTTGTCGAACCCATCAAGGAGCGGAACCCGGACGTCTTCGACCACCTGACGGCTGCCGGGGCCGAACTGCTGGCGGCATACCGGTCCGCAGTGGCGGGAGCGGAATCGCGCTGGACCTCGCGCGAGGGCTCCGCGCGTTCAACGGCTGAACACATCGACCTCGACTGACCCCCTCTCCGGTACGGTTCTCTTAGCGGGGATCGACCGAAAACTGAGGGACACATGGGACTCACCATCGGCGTCGACATCGGCGGCACCAAGATCGCGGCCGGAGTGGTCGACGAGGAAGGCTCGATTCTTGAGACCGTCAAGGTGCCGACGCCGCCGACTCCCGAAGGCATCGTGGACGCGATCGTGGAGGCGGTGCGCCAGGTCAGCACCGGTCACACGATCGAGGCCGTCGGCATCGGCGCCGCCGGCTACGTCGACGACAAGCGTGCCACCGTGCTGTTCGCGCCCAACATCAACTGGCGGCACGAGGCACTGAAGGACAAGGTCGAACAGCGCGTCGGACTCCCCGTCGTCGTGGAGAACGACGCCAACGCGGCGGCCTGGGGCGAGTACCGCTTCGGCGCCGGGCAGGGTCACTCCGATGTGATCTGCATCACGCTCGGCACCGGTCTCGGCGGCGGCATCATCATCGGCAACAAGCTGCGCCGCGGCCGGTTCGGCGTCGCAGCCGAGTTCGGCCACATCCGGGTGGTGCCCGACGGCCTGCTGTGCGGCTGCGGCAGCCAGGGCTGCTGGGAGCAGTACGCCTCCGGGCGCGCCCTGGTCCGCTACGCCAAGCAGCGCGCCAACGCCACACCGGAGAACGCACAGGCGCTGCTCGCGCTGGGCGACGGGACCGTGGAGGGCATCGAGGGCCGGCACATCAGCGCCGCCGCCCGGCAGGGCGACCCGGTCGCCGTCGACTCCTTCCGCGAACTGGCCCGCTGGGCCGGTGCGGGGCTCGCCGACCTGGCGTCGCTCTTCGACCCGTCCGCCTTCATCGTCGGCGGCGGCGTCGCCGACGAGGGCGAACTGGTCCTCGACCCGATCCGCAAGTCGTTCCGGCGCTGGCTGATCGGCGGCGAGTGGCGGCCGCACGCCCAGGTCCTCGCCGCGCAGCTCGGCGGCAAGGCGGGACTCGTCGGCGCGGCCGACCTGGCACGACAGGGCTGAGGCGACGATGACCGTGGAGGATCTGCCGGGTTCACGCACCGAGCCGGCCTCGGCGGTCGTCCGCGTGCTCAGCTACAACATCCGCTCGATGCGGGACGACACGGCGGCGCTGGCCCGGGTGATCCGAGCCTGCGCCCCCGACCTCGTCCTGGTCCAGGAGGCCCCGCGGTTCTTCCGATGGCGCAAGGCCGCGGCCCGCCTCGCACACGCCACAGGACTCGTCCACGTCACCGGCGGCGCCACCGCGGCGGGGCCGATGGTCCTGTCCTCGCTGCGCGCGCACGTCGAACGCACCGAGGACGTCCTGCTGCCGCACCACCCGCCGCTGCACCAGCGCGGTTTCGCCACCGCGGTGCTGCGGATCGGCGGCGCCAGGCTCGGCGTGATCAGCACCCACCTCAGCCTCAGCCCGGCCGAACGGTACGACCAGGCCGGGCTGCTGCTGGACCGGGTGGCCGCGATGGACGAGCAGAACGTGGTGGTCGGCGGCGACTTCAACGAGCCGCCCGACCGCCCCGGCTTCGCCCGTATCGCCGAGCACCTCCAGGACGGCTTCGCCGTCGCCCCCTGGGGCGGCGAGGTCACCAACGTGCGGGCACCCTTCCAGCGCATCGACGCGGTCTTCACGACCGAGTCCGTCGAGGTGCTGGGCTGCGGGGTGCCGCACGCACTCCCCGGCGTCACCGACGCCGACCTGCACGCGGCCACCGACCACCTGCCGGTGCTCGCCGCCCTGCGCGTCCCCACGGCCTGACCCGGCCCGCGGACCCGGGCCCCCGCGGGCTCAGAGCAGGTCGCGCAGCCGCTGGGCCAGCAGGTCCCAGCGCCAGGTCTCCTCCACCCACGCCCGCCCGCGCTCGCCCATCCGGCGGCGCAGGTCGGCGTCCCGCAGCAGCGTCAGGATGCGCTCCGCCGCCTGCTCGGGAGAGCCGCCGCGCACCACCCAGCCGGTCTCGCCGTCCAGGACCGCGTCCGGGGCGCCCCCCGAGTCGCCCGCGACGACCGGCAGCCCGGTCGCCGACGCCTCCAGGTAGACGATGCCGAGGCCCTCCACGTCCAGACCGCCCCTGCGGGTCCTGCACGGCATCGCGAAGACGTCACCCGCACCGAAGTGCGCCGGCAGCTCGTCCTCCGGCACCGGACCGGTGAAGCGGACCGCACCCGCGACACCGGTGCGCTCGGCGAGCGCCTCCAGCTCACTGCGGTACGGCCCCCCGCCGACGACCAGCAGCGCCGTGTCCGGCTTCTCGCGCAGGATCCGCGGCATCGCCAGGATCAGCGTGTCCTGCCCCTTGCGCGGCACCAGCCGCGACACGCACACCACCACCGGCCGGTCGGTGAGCCCGAGCCTCGCCCGTACCACCGCACCGCCCGACCCCGGGTGGAAGGTCTTCTCGTCGACGCCGGGCGGCAGTTGCTCCATCCGGTCCGCGGCCCGCTCGGTCAGCGCCGAGGCGATACGCGACCGCGTGTACTCACCCAGATAGGTGAGGGTGTCGGTGCCCTCGCCGATCCTGCGCAGCAGCTGCCGGCTCGCGGGCAGCTGCGCCCAGGCCGCCTCGTGGCCGTGCGTGGTGCCCACAAGACGCAGCGCGCCCGCCTTGCGCAGCGCCGGCGCCATCAGGCCCAGCGGGGCCGCCGCACCGAACCACACCGACGAGCAGCCGTACTGCCGCAGCAGCCGCACGGCCGTCCGCGTCACCCGCGGTGTCGGCAGCAGCATCTTCGTCCGGTCCCTGACCACGGTGAAGGGCTGCTCGGCGTCGAAGCGCGCCACCGCGGAGCCGTCCTTCCACGTCGAGGCGTAGACCACGACCCGGTCCGGGTCCAGCCGCAGCGCCATGTTGTGCACGAAGGACTGGATACCGCCCTGGCGCGGCGGGAAGTCATTGGTGACGATCAAGGTCTTCTCCATCGCCGCCGAGACTACTCCGCCGCGCGCCCCTCCCCACGTGGCACGTGGCCCTCCCAGCGCGTCCCTCCCGCCCGCGGGCCGCCGCGGGCCGCAAGATGCAAGACGTGAGATGTCGGCATATCAGCGGTCCGGTGCCGGTGGCCGTCGTGTGGGTGCTCAGCCGCACGATGCTGCTGCTCCTCGTCTTCGGGCTCGTCCCCTTCCCCGGGCAGGCCGTCGTCTACGACGTGTCCGCGGTCTACCGGCACTGGTACCCGACGCTGCTGCACGGGGCCTTCCCCGCACACGACGTGACCTGGCAGTACCCGCCGGGCGCCGCGGCCGTCCTCGTCGCGCCCGGCGCACTGCCCTTCCTCGACTACACCGCCGCCTTCTTCTGGCTCGCCTTCCTCGCCGACGCCGCCGTCTTCGCCGCGCTCCTGCACGACGCGGCACGCCGCTCCTGGCGGCTCGACGGGGCATGGGTGTGGGTCGCAGGCACCGCCCTGCTCGGCCCCATCGTCTACGCCCGCTACGACATCATGGCGACGGCCGTCGGCGTCGCCGCACTCCTGCTCCTGCGCCGCAGCCCCACCGCCGGCGGGATCGCCGCCGGGGCCGGCGCCCTGGTCAAGCTCTGGCCGCTGCTCCTGCTCATCGGTACGCGCCCCGGCCGCGCGACCCGCCGCGCCTGGACCGCGGCCGGTGCCGCCGTCGCGGGCGGCGCCCTGCTCTTCCTGGCCGCCATGCCCGGCGCCTTCTCCTTCCTCACCTTCCAGCGCGACCGCGGCACCGAGATCGAGTCCCTCGGCGGACTCGCCCTCCACCTCGCCCGGCACACCGGCTGGCACGGCGTCACCGCACTCCACTACGGCTCGATCGAATTCCTCGGCCCCGGCGTCGAGGCGGTCAGCGACACTGCGCTGGCGCTGAGCCTGCTCGCCTTCGGCTGGCTGCTGCTGTGGCGGGTACGGGCGCGGGTCTTCACGGCGGCCACGCCATACGACGCCGGCTTCGCCGGCGTCCTGCTCTTCACCACCACGAGCCGGGTGATCAGCCCCCAGTACCTGGTGTGGCTCGTCGGCGTCGGGGCGGTGTGCCTGTCCAGGCGGGAGAGCGTGATGCGGCTCCCGGTCCTCCTTCTGCTGCCTGCGGCGCTCCTGACGACGCTGGAGTTCCCGGTCTACTTCGCCCACGTCGTGAGCAGTGACCTTCTGGGCGTCGCCCTCATCCTGACCCGCAACGCCCTCCTCCTGACCTCCGCCATCCTCGCCTCCCACCGCTTGTGGACCGCGTCCGCCCCTGTGCCCCTCACGCCCACCTCTCCCCCGGTGGGGGCTGGTCGCGCAGTTCCCCGCGCCCCTGGGTGATTGCCACCTGCGGTGCGTTGCTTGCTGCGGCTGCATCGTGGCTGGTCGCGCAGTTCCCCGCGCCCCTGAGAAAAACGCTCACCCCCGCAGGCAGACGGCACCGCCTGAAAGCGCCGACTCTGCGCGCAGAGGGCAACCACCAGGGGCGCGGGGAACTGCGCGACCAGCCACCCACCCACCGAAAGGTGCAAGCCCACCGCAGGTGGCAATCACCCAGGGGCGCGGGGAACTGCGCGGCCAATCACAACGCACCGGAAGGTGCGAGCCCACCGCAAGGGGCAATCACCTGGCCCACCCCCCCCCGCCGGGGGAAAGGCGACCGCCCACCGCAAGGGGCGGGTCAAGGGTGGGGGGTGGCCCCCCGGGCCATGGTGATGCGCTCGACGGGAGTCGGGTGGGTGCCGAAGAGGGCGTGCAACGCCCGCGGTGGGCTGGGCTCACCGACGTTGGCGACG
The DNA here is from genome assembly GCF_016916835.1 of Actinacidiphila bryophytorum. Taxonomy (GTDB): domain Bacteria; phylum Actinomycetota; class Actinomycetes; order Streptomycetales; family Streptomycetaceae; genus Actinacidiphila; species Actinacidiphila bryophytorum. The sequence goes on from NZ_JAFFIX010000005.1 coordinate 328,999, forward strand.
GTGAGCCGCCGCTGCATGGCGACGAACTGCCCGGGGTCCTGCGTGAGCAGGAGCGCGTGCCGGTCGGCCCGCACCTCCACGCGCCGGCTGACGGCGCAACCGAGCGGCCCGGCCACCGCCCCGCCGACGGAGGCGACCGCGGCGAGGAGCCACGCGGACCGCGGGTCCGCGACGTGCCCGACGCCGGCAAGGTCGAGCAGCGGTCGCCGGCTGACGACCGCGGCGAGCACACACACCCCGAGCGCCGCCCCCAGCGCCCCGAGGGCGGTCCCGCGCGGCACATCGCGGTGCACGACGTGCCCGAGTTCGTGCGCGACGACCAGCTCGACCTCCCGCGGCTCGGCCGTGTCGAGCAGCGTGTCGTACACGACGATGCGCCGGGTGCGGCCGAAGCCGGAGACGTACGCGTTGAGCGCCGTGGTGCGCCGCGACGCGTCGGCGACGAGGACGTCCCGTACGGTGACGCCGTCGCGCTCTGCCAGCGCGAGCAGGGCGTCCCGCAGCGGCCCCGTGGGCATGGGCGTGAAGCGGTTGAAGAGGGGTTCGAAGAGGACGGGCGCGGCCCAGGACAGGACGACCGTGGCGCCCGCGGCGCCGAGCGCGGCCCACGCCCACCACCAGCGGGTCACGCCGGCCAGGGCGTAGACGGCGAAGAGGGCGCCGCCGACGAGCGGCAGCGAGATCAGCAGGCCGCGCGCGATGTCCGCGGCCCAGCCTCCCCAGCCCTGGGTGACCAGGCCGAAGCGGGAGCGTACGACCCGGGTGCGGGCGGCGAAGGGCAGGGCGAGCAGCTGCGGGAGCAGGACGAGGGTGAGGGCGCCGCCTGCGACGCGCCCGGCCCAGGTGTCCCCGAAGCCGGCGACGAGCCCGGCGCCCGCGTGGGTCAGGCCGAGCGCGAGCAGCAGCGCGAGCCCCGCGGCCCGCCCGCCGAGCGCGACGGGCCACACCCCCTGCCGCAGCGCCCGCGCCCGGGCGACGTACTCGGCGCTGAAGTCCTCCTCGTCCACCGCGGTCCCGCTCATGCCGTCCCCCTTCACCCCAGCTCCTGCTGGACATACTGCCGCCACCGGGCGGTGAAGTCGGCGAGGGAGAGGTGCAGCGTCGTGCGCAGGACGGTGTCGAGCGGTGTGCCGGTGCCGGCGGCCCGGTAGAGGGCGGTGAGGGTGGCGGGCGACCAATGGTCGGCGACCATGCGGCAGGCGAGCCAGCCGCCCTCGTAGGCCTGGGCCAGGGCGGGGGCGGTGGGGCGGAAGTCGGCGGCGGCGGGGAGGGCCGCGGGGAGGTGGCCCGCGGTGACGTCGTGGGCGAGTTCCGGGGCGACCTCGGGGGCGGTGCGGCCGGAGTCGCGGTAGGCGACCCAGTCGGCGAAGCCCTCGGACAGCCACAACGGGGTGTGCGAGGTGGTGGCGAGCCGGGTGGCCACGTGGGTGGTCTCGTGGGTGAGGACGACCTGCCGTCCGAAGGCGGACAGTTCGCCGAAGGCGGCCGGGTTGACGATGACCCGGTCGGCGGGTGCCCGGGCGCTGCCGCCGAGTTCGCCGGTGGTGACGGCGGCGATGCCCTTGTAGTCGGCGGGGTCGGCGGCGAGCAGCGCGCCGAGCTGGTCGAGGGTGGCGGGTGCCTCGATGACGACGCTGCCGGGCCAGCCGGCCCGGCCCCAGGCGTGCTGGACCTGCGGCACCGCCGCGTCGGCGTCGGCCGCGTAGCCGTGCAGCGTCTTGCTGTCGCCGAGGCCGAGCACCAGGCTGTGCGCGCCGCGCACCGCGGTGACCTTGCCCTGGTCCCACAGCTGGACGGCGCTGCGCCGCCCGGCGGACGCCCCGTCGTCGTCCGCGGCGACGTACCAGCGCCCGGCGCGCTCGGTCAGCGTGAGGTAGGAGGTGGAGACGACGGGCTCGGCGTCGTAGCCGCGCAGCCGGTAGCTCAGCTGGACCTCGGCGGCGGTCCTGCGGGTGCCGTCGGCGGCGGCCTCGGGCGGCAGCGGGAAGGCGCCGGTACGCACCAGGCGGTAGGTCCAGTCGGCGAGCGGCACCTGGGCGAGGTTGCCGATGGTCTTGCGCTGGGCGGCGAGGAAGCGGGTGGAGCGGGGGTCGATCCCGGCGAGGTAGGCCTGCTGGTCGTGCCCACGCACCGCGGCGGCCTGCCGGTCGAGCAGCTGCTGTACGGCGGTGTCGGCGGCGGGCTTGGCGGCCTTGGGCGCGGTTGCTCCGCACCCGGTGAGCGCGGCGAGCAGCCCGAGGAGGGCGAGGACGGCGCACAGCGCGCCGCGCGTCGGGCGTCGTGGGTGCACCGCGGTCATGCGCCCGATCGTACGGCCCGGGCGCGCGGGCAGCCCTATGGGCGGGTGACCGCCGTGATCGGCATCATGCCGACCGGGTCGTAGCGGACCCGGGCGCCGGGGTAGGGCGCGTGGATGACCCGGCCGCCCCCGACGTACATGGCGACGTGGCTGGCGTCGCCGCGGTAGATGACCAGGTCGCCGGGGCGGGCCTGGTCGAGGGGGACGCGGCGGCCTGCGTTCATCTGCTCCTGGGAGGTGCGCGGCAGGGCGACGCCGGCGCGGCCGTAGGCGTACTGCATCAGGCCCGAGCAGTCGAAGGCGTGCGGGCCTGTGGCGCCCCACACGTAGGGCGCGCCGAGGACCTGGCGGGCGGCGGCGACGGCGAGGGCGGCCCGCCCCGAGGCTGCGGGCAGGTCCGGCAGGTCGGGCAGCAGGGCGCGGTCGCGGGAGGCGCGGTCGCCCGCGCCGGGGGTGTAGCCGGCCCGCTGGGCGGGCGACAGGGCCGTCAGCGCCCGGTTCGCGGCGGCCAGCGCCCGCTGGACCGCGGCCTTGCGCCGCCCCAACTCGGCGGTGGTCTGGGTCAGTTCCGCGAGTTTGCCGGCGGCCTGGCTGCGCTGCCCGTCCAGCGCCCTTTCGGCTGCCTGGAGTTGGTGCAGCTGCTGGGTCTGCCGTGCGCCGAGCCGGTCGAGGGCCGCGGCCTGGTCGAGGGAGCGCTCGGGGTCGTCGGACAGCAGCAGGGCGAGCGAGGGGTCGAGGGCGCCGCCGCGGTACTGCTCGGCTGCGAGGGCGCCGAGGTCGTCGCGCAGTTCGTTGACGCGCTGCTGGCCCTGGGCGGCCCGGTCCTGGAGGGTGGCGAGGTCGGCGCGCAGCCGGGTGGCGCGCTCCTGGGCCGCGTCGTAGCGCTCGGTGGCCTGCTCGGCCTGCTGGTAGAGCGCGTCGAGCCGGGTCGCGGTGTCCTGGCCCGCGGCGGGTGCGGGGTCGGCCGCGGCGATCTGGGCGGTGCCGCCGGACAGTGCCGCGGTCGCCGCGGCCGCCGCGGACAGCACGGTGACCCTGGTGGTGCGGACGGCGAGGCCCGGCTGCGGTGCACGTCGATGGGATGCCACAGCCGCCGACAGTAGCCAGCCGGGCACGCTCAGTTCAAAGACGTCTTGATCCGTACGCGTGCGCGCCCATGGTCCCGCCGCAGGTCATCGGTGCCCTGCGGCTGCGGTGCGGCCCGCGGCACCACCCGAACGCCGTATTCTCCGGTGTCCGGCGGTCCGGCAGTCCCGCGCCCTCCGGGAGGGTCAGATGCGGACGCCGAACTGGAAGGGCATGTTGTCGATCGACTCGTAGCGCACGACGGTGCCGGGCTTCGGGGCGTGCAGCACCATGCCGTCGCCGGCGTAGAAGCCGACGTGGTGGTGGTCGCCGTAGAAGATGACGAGGTCGCCGACCGCCAGCTCCGACTTGCTGAGGTGGGTGCCCGCGTTGGCCTGCTCGGCCGCGGTCCTGGGGATGCTGACCCCGGCCTGGCGGTAGGCCCAGGAGGTGAGCCCGGAGCAGTCGAAGGAGCTGGGGCCCGAGCCGCCGTAGACGTACGGCTTGCCGAGCTTGGTCTTGGCGGCGGCGAAGGCCGCGGCGGCGCGTCCGGTGGCGGAGCTGCCGCCCATCGGGGCGCGGCCGGTGGAGCGGTTGGCGCGGGCCGCGTCGTCGGCTATCTGGGCGCGCTGGGCTGCGGTCAGCGAGTTCAGGATCGCCTGCGCCTGGGCCAGTTTGTTCTTGGCCTCGGTCTTGCGGTTGCCCAGTTCGGTCTTGGTGGCCTGGAGTTCGGCGAGCTTGGCGGTGGCCTCGGCCCGCTCCTGGTCCAGGGTCCGCTTGGCGTCCTGGAGTTGCTGCAGGGCACTGGCCTGCAGGGAGCTGATCTGGTCGAGCGCGGTGGCCTGGTCCAGGTAGCTGTCCGGGTTGGAGGACAGGAACAGTTGCAGCGACGGGTCGATTCCGCCGGTGCGGTACTGCGAGGCCGCGATGGTGCCCAGGCTGTCCCGCAGCGTGTTGAGGTGCTGCTGCTGGCGTGCCACCTGGTCCTGCAGGGTGCCGGCCTCGGTCTGCAGCGACTTGAGCTTCTCGTTGGCCCCGTTGTACTTCTCCGTGGCCTGCTCCGCCTGCGTGTAGAGCGCGTCCACCTGGGCCTTGGCGTCCTTGACCGAGGTGGGCTTGCTGGGCTTGGCGGGGGCGGCGTTGGCCGCCTGGGCGGAGAGCGCGACCGCGGCTGCGGCGGTCGCGGTGAGCACGGTCACGCGCGTGCGGCTTGCCGGCTTGGGACGACGGTGGGACGCCACGAAGGCGAGCTCCTTCTTCCTTCAGCCGCCTACCGGTTGACCACTGGTGGGCGGCCCCCGACGCGCCATCCGGATTGGATGATCGACTGCGCGGAGGTTCGAGGCCTGACCCTAGTGACCTTTCCGTGATCGGTTCAAATCCTTGAAGGCAAAATCTCGACCGGTTCGGGTTTTCTTTACACGCTTCATACGTGCAGTGATGAGCACCGCACGCTGCGTGCGCACGTGTGCGCTAGTGAACGCATGCGCGGGTGCCGAACGGCCGAACTGCCCTGCCGCGGCGGGCCGTCAGACGCGCGCGAGGCGGCGCAGCAGCAGCGTCGAGGCGACCGGGCGGGCGCCGGCCTTGGCAACGCCGTCGGCGACCTCGCGGTCGGCGGAGACCACCACGATCTGCCGGCCGGGCGGTTCCGCCCGCACCAGCCGCCTGATCAACTCGTCAGCGGTCTCACCAGCCTTGCTGAACAGCACCCGCACCCCGCGCGGCGGCGCGAGCAGCACCGGCATGTCCAGGTCGGCGCCGTCGAAGACACAGGTGACCTCGGCGCCGCTCTGCGCGGCCAGCGCCGCGAGCCCGCCGAGCAGCCGCAGCCGCTGCTTCTCCAACGGCAGTGCCGGATAACCGGTCTTGGTGACGTTGTAGCCGTCGACCACCAGATGCGCCTGCGGGAGGGCCAGCAGCTGGTCGAGCAGCGCCGGGTCGGTCTCCGACAGGGCGCGGGTGGCGATGTCGCGGGCGCTGAAGGCGCCGGGCGCCACCGCGTCCACGGTGTCCGCGGGCCGCACCGCCATGGTGTCCCGCGGCGGCAGGGCCAGTTCGCGGCGCAGGCCGGACGCCGCGTCGAGCACGGTGTCCAGCAGCAGCCGCAGCCGTACGTCCTCGATGCTGCGCCCTTCGCGGGCCGCCTTGCGCCCGGTCTCGATGACCGCCTCGGCCTCCGCGAGCCGGGTGCGCAGCCGCCGCGCCTCGCTGTCGGCAGCGGCCTTGTCGTGGGCGGCGGCCGACCGCAACTCCTCGACCTCCGCCTGGAGTCGGCGCTGCGCCGCCTCGGCCCGCTTGACGTCGCTGAGCGCGCTGCGCAGCTTGCGGTGCAGGGCGTCGCCCTCCTTGCGCACCGCGTCCAGTTCGGCCCTGGCCCTGGCCGCCTCGGCCCTGCCGTGCTCGTGCAGGGCCGCCACCTCGTCGCGCAGCGCGGCCAGTTCGCGCAGCGCCTCCTCGTCGGCGCGCTCGGCGTCGGCCCGCTGGGCCTCCTCGCCCGCGGTCGCGACGAGCTTGGCCCAGCCCGCGGGGCGCAGCAGATACGCGGCCGCCGCGACGTCCAGCGGGTCGGCGGCGGGCGGCGGGGTGCCGCCCTCCAGCGCCCCGGCCAGCTCCGCCTGGGTCTCCCGCAGCCGCCCGGCGACCTTCTGCCGGAAGGCCGGGTCGTGTTCGAGCGCCGCGGCCAGCGCGGTGCCCGCGTACTTCACCCGGCGGGTCGGGGTGAAACGGGCGTAGGGCCGCAGCGAGACCGGGAGTTCCTGGTAGGTGAAGCCGCCGAAGGCCTCGGCCGCGATGGCGACGACCCGGTGGCGTACGCCCTCGGGCAGCGGCCGGTCCAGCGCGGGTTCCGCGCCCGCCGCGTCGTCAGCCCCGTCCTGGGCCTCACCCCGGGCCTCGTCCTCCGAGCCGGCCGGGCCTGGGGGTCCGGCGGGCTCCGCCGCGGCGCCGCTCGCCCCGGCATGCGGAAAACCGCCGATACCGTCCACCAGTCACTCCCGTCCGGTTCCTCGGCGTCCTCCCGGCCCCCTTCGATCCCTCCGGCCCGCCGCCCTGCTTGCTTCCATTGTCCCCGCCCGGCGGTCAGCCCGACGCGGAACCGCTCCCGGTGGCGCTTTCCGCACTGCCGTTCTGGTCGCCGCCGGCGCCGGGCCGGTCGACCAGCTCGATCCGGTCCACCGCGTTGCACCAGCGGCAGCGCACCGACTCCACGGTCTCGGCCAGCACCTCGGTCTCCTCGACCGACGGCTCACCGCCGAGGTCGAGGTGGACGTACTCCACGACCCGCGAGGAGCGGGTCACGTCGAAACGGGTCAGGTTTCCGCACAGGGTGCAGCGCCATCGCGTCGTCGCGGTCGGCAGCGGAACCGGCATCGCGGGTACCTCTTCCTCTGGGGTCCACCGTGGGACGTGCGTCCCGGTCACCCTAAGGCCTCGGAGGTCCGGCGCGCTGCGGCGAGGCGGCCTATGTCCGTTACGACCGCTGCGTCATGATCAGTGCATGGTCATCCCGGTGTACGACAAGAACCCGGTCCGCCGTACGCCGGTCGTCACGTACGGGCTGATCGCCGTGTGCACCGCGGTCTTCCTGCTCGGGCCGCTGTCGGGTTTCACCCCGGTGTACGGCACCGGGCACCGCCTGGCGTGCGAGCAGGCGCTGTACTTCGACCGCTGGGGCGTCATCCCCGCCGAGCTGGTGCACGGCCGCCTCCCGCCCGCGGGCCTGCCGCTGCCCGCCGGGTGCCACGCGCCCGCCTCCTACGGCAAGGTGCCCTTCCTGTCCGTCCTCACCTCGATGTTCCTGCACGGCAGCTGGCTGCACCTGATCGGCAACATGCTCTTCCTCTACGTCTTCGGCGACAACGTCGAGAACCGCATGGGCCGGGTGCGCTTCGCCCTCTTCTACCTGGCCGCAGGGTGCCTCGCCACGTACGGCTTCGCCTTCGCGCACGCCGACGACACGCAGAGCCTGGTCGGTGCGTCGGGGGCGATCTCCGGGGCGCTCGGCGCCTACCTCTACCTCTATCCCAAGGCCCGGGTGACCAGCCTCTTCCCCTTCCTCTTCTTCGTCCCGCTGCGCTTCCCCGCGTGGCTCGTACTCGGCTTCTGGTTCGTGCTGCAGTGGTTCGCCGCGCAGACCGCGGCCGGCGGCCCGGGGGTGGCCTACCTGGCGCACGTGGTCGGCTTCGCCTTCGGCTTCTGCTGGGCGTGGGCCTGCTATCGCCCCAGGTCTAAGCTGGGCGTCGTTGCCGGGACGACCCAAGGAGACGCTCAGCCGTGATCACCGCGATCGTGCTCATCAAGACCACCGTGGACCGGATCCCGGAGATCGCCGAGGCGATCGCCGCGCTGGACCACGTCAGCGAGGTGTACTCGGTGACCGGCACCTACGACCTGGTCGCCCTGGTGCGGGTGGCCCGGCACGACGACCTGGCGGACATCATCCCGGGCCGGATCAGCAAGATCCCCGGCGTCGAGGTGACCGACACCCACGTCGCCTTCCGCACCTACTCCCAGCACGACCTGGAGGCGGCTTTCGCGATCGGCCTGGACTCCTAGACTCCTGGCCCGCCTGCTCCCCTAAGCGGAAGGCGCGGGCACGCAGCGGCCGTTCCGGGTGTGGTAGGTCCACGAGGCGCCCTCGCGGACCAGCGTGGCCAGGGCCTCGACGAAGCGCGTGACGTGCTCGGGCGGGGTGCCGGCGCCGAAGCTGATGCGGACGGCGTTGAAGGACAGGTCCTCGGGCGAACCGCAGGCCCCCGGGTCCTCGGGACGGCCGCCCAGCAGGTGCTTGACCAGCGGGTGCGCGCAGAAGAGCCCGTCGCGCACACCGATGCCGTGCTCCGCGGACAGCGCCGCCGCCAGATGGGAGCTGTTCCAGCCGCTCACGACGAAGCTGAGCACCCCGACCCGGTCGGCGTCGGCGCCGAAGAGGGACAGCACCCGCACCTGGGGGATCTCGGCGAGCCCGTCCCGCAGCAGGGTGAGCAGCTGCGCCTCGTGCTCGTCCAGCCGGTCGAAGCCCGCCTCGGTCAGCGCCTTGCAGGCGGAGGCGATGGCGTACGCCCCGATGACGTTCGGCGACCCGGCCTCGTGCCGGGCGGCGGCCGACTCCTGCCACTCGGCCTCGACTTCGCCGTCGGCCCGGCGCACCACCGTACGGGTGGCGCCGCCGCCGGCCAGGTAGGGCTCGGCGTCGCGCAGCCAGTCGGGGCGGCCCGCGAGGACGCCGGCGCCGAAGGGCGCGTAGAGCTTGTGGCCGGAGAAGGCAACCCAGTCGACGTCGAGTTCGCCGATGTCCACCGCCCGGTGCGGTACGAGCTGTGCGGCGTCCAGCACGATACGGGCGCCGTGCCGGTGCGCCGCCGCGGCCAGTTCACGGACCGGCCACAGCTCCCCGGTCACGTTGGACGCGCCCGTGGCGCACACCAGCTTGGGTCCCTTGGGCGCCCCGTGCAGCGCCACGTCGAGCGCGGCGACCGCCTGCTCCGGCGTACGGGGCGCCGCAAGACAGGTCACCCGGGCGCCCTTCGCCCGCTGCCAGGGCAGCAGCGCCGCATGGTGCTCGGTCTCGAAGACGAAGACCTGCGTGCCCTCCGGCAGTGCGGCGGCCAGCAGGTTCAGCGAGTCGGTGGTGGACCGGGTGAAGACCACCTCGTCGGTGGGCCGGCAGCCGAGGAAGCCGGCGACGGTGGCCCGGCTCTGCTCGAACAGCTCGGTGGACAGCTGCGACAGGTACCCGGCACCGCGGTGCACGCTGCCGTAATAGGGGGCGTACGCGGCCACGTCGTCCCACACCCGCTGGAGCGCGGGCGCGCTGGCGGCGTAGTCGAGGGCGGCGTAGGTGACTTCACCACCGGTGACCAGCGGCACGGTCACGTCCCGGCCGAGCACCGGAAGCGGCGGGAGGTCGCAGGTCACGGGGTTGCCGGCGAGGGAAACGGTCATGGCGGGCTCCTGGCACGAAGGCAGGCGACAGCGGCGTGCGCCGGCAGCGGCGCTACGGGGCGGTCGGACGGCAGCGGAGTGGGAAAGGACCGGTGCACTGCGGCACCGCGGTACGGCGGAACCGGGGCCGAAAGGCCCTATCGCATTCGCTTGCGCATGGAAGAACTCCCGAGTCCGGCTTGCTGCGAGCCTTGCTGCCCACAGCCCGGTCATCACCCGGGGCACCCCGCCTCGGACGGAGGGTTGCCGGACAGCGAGCCGGGGCCTTTGCGCTGTCACTCGTGACCTGGGAAGGATTCTGCCACAGGCCGCCGTATGCGCAAGGCGCCGTCCGCAGTGCGGACGGCGCCTTGCGGTGCGAAGGCCCGCAGGTCAGGCGTTGGTGGCGGCCGCCCACCGCTCCAGCGCGGCCGCGGCGGCGCCGGAGTCCAGGGACTGCGCCGCCCGGGCAACTCCCGCCGCCAGCTGGTCCTCCAGGGTGCCCGTGCCCGGGTGCAGCGCGACCAGCGCGGCGGCCGAGTTCAGCAGCACCGCATCCCGTACCGGGCCGGTCTCGCCGGCCAGCAGCCGGCGGGCGACGTCGGCGTTGTGGGCGGGGTCGCCGCCGCGCAGAGCCTCGACCGGCACCAGGTCGATGCCGATGTCCCGCGGGTCGAAGGCGTGCTGGGTGACCTTGCCGTCGCCCACCACCCACACCTGCGAGGTCGCGGTCGTGGTCAGCTCGTCCAGGCCGTCGTCACCGCGGAAGACCAGCGCGGACGAGCCGCGCTCGGCCAGCACGCCCGCCATGATCGGGGCCATGCGGGGATCGGCGACACCGGTCGCCTGCGCACGCACCCGGGCCGGGTTGGTCAGCGGGCCGAGGAAGTTGAAGGTCGTGGCGACCCCCAGCTCGGCCCGGGCGGTGGCCACATGGCGCAGCGCCGGGTGGAACCGCACCGCGAAGCAGAAGGTGATGCCGGCCTCCTCCGCGACCTGCGCGACCCGCTCGGGCGTCAGGTCCAGGTTCACCCCGAGGTGGCCCAGCACGTCGCTCGCCCCGCTGGCCGAGGACGCCGCCCGGTTGCCGTGCTTGACGACCTTCGCGCCGGTGCCGGCGACGACTATCGCGGACATGGTGGAGATGTTCACGGTCTTGGCCCGGTCGCCGCCGGTGCCGACGATGTCCACGGTCTCGCCGGGCACGTCGATGGTGTTGGCGTGCGCGTACATCGCCCGCACCATGCCGGTGACTTCCTCGACGGTCTCGCCCTTGGCCCGCAGCGCCACCGCGAATCCGGCGATCTGCACGTCGGTGGCCGCCCCGCGCATGACGGCGTCCATCGCCCATGCCGTGTCCTCGACCCCCAGGTCCCGCCCCGCAATGAGCATCGACAGCACATCGGGCCACGTCCGCAGCCCACCGCTGCCCGCGGGGTCCGCACCACTCATGGTCCACCCTCCTGGTGTGTGTAAGGGTCTCAGCGGCCCCAGCCTAGTCGGCTGCCGCCGTCGGGGGCGCGATGGTTCCGCGGCTCCCCTTACGCAAGGGGGCAACCACCAGGGGCGCGGGGAACGGCGCGCCCAGCCCCCACCGGGGCGCGGGTCGTCACCGACCCGAAGGGGCTGTTTCTGTCGGAGACGGACCACCGGCCGGTGGGGGCTGAGCGCGCAGTTCCCCGCGCCCCTTAAATGCCGCCGGGGCCGGTCGGGCACCCTGCGAAGGGTGACCGGCCGGCCCCGGGGGCGTAGGTGCAACGCCAGGACGGCGAGTCAGTGGTGGCCGTGGCCGCTCGTGATCTCGTCGTACTCCTCGACCGTGGGCTTCGGGATCTGGCTGTGCTCGCCGTAGAAGTTGCGGGACAGCCTCGCCCGCACCTTCGTGACCGGGTTGACCTTGCGCTCCACGCCGTTCTCGTCGACCTCGGGGCCGATCTCCAGCGGCTGGGGCTGCGGGTGCGCGGTCAGGACGTGCAGCTGCTCCTGGTCCAGCGGCTCGTGGACCTCGATGAACTCGCCGTGCGGGAGCCGCTTGATGATGCCGGTCTCGCGACCGTGCAGCACCTTGTCGCGGTCCCGGCGCTGCAGGCCCAGGCAGATCCGCTTGGTGGCGAAGTACGCCAGCGTCGGCAGCACGAAGAAGCCGACCCGCACCGACCAGGTGATCGTCTCGATCGACAGGTGGAAGTGCGTGGCCCACAGGTCGTTGCCGCCACCGATGAGCAGCGTGAAGTACAGCGTCAGCCAGGCGACACCGAAGCCGGTGCGCACCGGGCGGTTGCGCGGGCGGTCCAGCAGGTGGTGCTCGCCCTTGTCACCGGTGACCCAGGACTCGATGAACGGGTAGACGGCGATGGCCGCGAGCACCAGCGGGAAGATCATGAGCGGGATGAACACGCCGAGGACCAGGGTGTGGCCCCAGGCGTTGATCTCCCAGCCTGGCATCACCCGGATCAGGCCCTCGGAGAAGCCCATGTACCAGTCGGGCTGCGCACCGGTGGACACCTGGTCCGGCCGGTACGGACCCATGGTCCAGATCGGGTTGATGGTGGCGATCGCCGCGATGGCCGCGATGACACCGAAGACCAGGAAGAAGAAGCCGCCGGCCTTCGCGGTGTAGATCGGGAAGAACGGCATGCCGACCACGTTCTTCTCGGTCTTGCCCGCACCCGGGAACTGGGTGTGCTTGTGGTAGAAGACCAGGATCAGGTGGGTGACCAGCAGTGCCGCCATGATGCCCGGCAGCAGCAGGATGTGCGCCGAGTAGAAGATCGGCACGAAGTTGTGGCCGGGGAACTCCCCGCCGAACAGGAACATCGACAGGTAGGTGCCGATGATCGGCGTGGAGAGGATCGCGCCCTCGGTGAAGCGGACACCGGTGCCGGACAGCAGGTCGTCGGGGAGCGAGTAGCCGGTGAAGCCCTCGAACATGCCGATGAAGAGCAGCGTCCAGCCGAAGAGCCAGTTCAGCTCGCGCGGCTTGCGGAAGGCGCCGGTGAAGAACACCCGCATCATGTGCACGATCATGCCCGCGATGAAGATCAGCGCGGACCAGTGGTGGATCTGCCGGATCAACAGACCGCCGCGGACCTCGAAGCTGATGTGCATCGTGGACGCGTAGGCGTCCGACATCCGCACGCCCTGCAGTGGCGCGTACGGGCCGTTGTAGACGACCTCGTTCATGCTCGGGTGGAAGAACAGCGTCAGATACACACCCGTGAGGATGAGGATCGTGAAGCTGTAGAGGCAGACCTCACCCAGCATGAACGACCAGTGGTCGGGGAAGATCTTGCGCAGGTTGGACTTGCCGAGCTTGTACAGACCGACTCGGCTGTCAGTCCACTCTGCTACGCGCTGTCCGGGGTGTTTGGGGCCTCGCCGAGTGGTCGTCGAGGTCTCTGTCGAAGTACTCATCCGCGCTCCCAGAAGGCCGGACCGACGGGAACCTCGAAGTCGCTCATCGCAACGAGGTTGCCCTCACCATTGACGCTGATCCGAAGCTGCGGCAGCCGGTGTCCGGCGGGGCCGAAGATGACCCTGGCCCCGTCGGACAGGTCGAACGTCGACTGGTGGCAAGGGCAGAGTACGTGGTGTGTCTGCTGCTCGTACAGGCTGACCGGGCAGCCGACGTGCGTGCAGATCTTGGAGAAGGCCACGATGCCCTGGTGCGACCAGTCGAGTTCCTTCTTGTCCTTGATGTCCTCCGGCTTGAGCCGGACCACCATCAGGGCAGCCTTGGCGATCTGCTGCTGGAAGTCCTCGTCCTCCTCGTTCAGCCCCTCGGGCTGGGCGAAGGTGAGCGAGCCGACCGGGATGTCCTCGGGACGCAACGGCTTGTTGGTGTTGGGATTGATCAGCGCCTTGCCCTTGGCCCAGGCGGTGTGCCTGAGCTTGTCCTGCGGCAGCGGGCCCATGTCGCGAAGGATCACGACGGCCGACAGCGGGACCAGGGTGAGCGCGCCGAGCATCGTGGTACGGATCAGCTTGCGCCGCCCGAACGCGCTCTCCTTGGCTCCCTGTACCCACTGCGCCTCGATGTTGGCGCGCAGTTCGTCGTCGGCGTCCGCCCGGTGCCGGTCGTCCGGCATCTCCTCGTCCGACATCAGCGTGCGCGCCCAGTGCACGGCGCCGGCACCGATACCGATCAGTGCGACGGCCAGAGACAGGCCGAGCGAGAAGTTCAGCGCGCTGACGTGGCCGAGCGGGAAGACGTAGATGTACTTGTCAACCGGGAAGATCACAAAGCTGGTGATGAAGGCGAGAGTGCCCAGCATCGACAGGGTGAACAGCCCTGCGACGACCCGCTCGGAGTGCTTGGCCGCCTTCTCGTCGATGTCCTGGCGGCGGAATTCGTGCTCCGGGTGGCCGGGGTTGGCGAACGGGTCGCCGGGGACCGCCGCTTCGGTGCCGTGGGCACCGTGGGTGGCCGGGAGGTGTTCCTCTGGCTCTGCCATGTCGTTGTGGGATCCGGTTTCGCTCATGACTTCTTGGCCTTGGTCGTACGGGCAGCGACCCAGGTGGCGACGGCGATCAGCGCACCGATGCCGAAGATGTAGGCGAACAGCCCCTCGGGCACCGGGCCGAGGCTGCCGAGCGTGAAGCCGCCCGGGTTCTTGCTGTCAGCGGTGTCGACGGCCTGCAGGTACGCGATGATGTCGGCCTTGGCCTGCGACGGCATCGTGGTGTCGGGGAAGGACGGCATGTTCTGCGGGCCGGTCTGCATGGCCTCGTAGATGTGCTTGGGGTCGACGCCCTTGAGCGTCGGCGCGTACTTCCCGTCGGTGAGGGCGCCGCCCTTGCCGACGAAGTTGTGGCACTGCGAGCAGTTGGTGCGGAACAGCTCGCCGCCCTTGGCCGAGTCGCCGCCCGCCGGGTCGTACTGGTCGGCGTTGGGGGTCACGGGGCCGGGGCCGAGCGAGGCGATGAACGCCGCCAGCTGGTCGATTTCCGCCTGGGTGTACTGCCCGGGCTTCTTCTGGATCTGCGGGCCGGGCTGCTGCGCGGGCATCCGGCCGGTGCCGACCTGGAAGTCCACCGCCGCGGACCCGACGCCCACGAGGCTGGGGCCGTCCGAGCTCCCCTGGCCGTGCGCGCCGTGGCAGCTGGCACAGCCGACCGAGAACAGCTTCTTGCCCTCGGTGATCTGGATGGACTGGGACGAGTCGTCGGCCTGCGCCTTGGGCGCCGGCGCGAGTGCGGCGTACAGCCCCCCGGTGGCCGCCAGCGCGAAGAGTAGGACGACAAGCGCCGCCAGCGGGTGGCGTCGTCGTGCGGAGAGCTTTTTCACGGATTACCCCGGTGTCAGGATCTCTTGTGTCGATGCTTCGGGTTGTGCCTGTCCGGCACCGTGCTGCGGTACGCGACCGACTACTTGATCAGGTAGATCGTGGCGAAGAGGCCGATCCAGACGACATCGACGAAGTGCCAGTAGTAGGACACGACGATGGCTGCGGTGGCCTGCTGGTGGGTGAAGCGCTTGGCCGCGTACGTACGGCCGAGCACCAGCAGGAACGCGATCAGACCACCCGTCACATGCAGTCCGTGGAAGCCGGTGGTCAGGTAGAACACCGAACCGTACGGGTCGGAGCTCAGCGAGATCCCGTCCTTCTTGACCAGGTTCGTGTACTCGAAGATCTGCCCGCCGATGAAGACCGCGCCCATCACGAACGTCACGATGAACCACGAGCGCAGCTTCTTCACGTCGCCGCGCTCGGCGGCGAAGACGCCCATCTGGCAGGTGAAGGAGGAGAGCACCAGGATCGTGGTGTTCGTCGCGGAGAACGGCACGTTCAGCGCATCGGCGTGTTCCTTCCAGAAATCGGCACCCGTGACCGACCGAAGGGTGAAGTACATCGCGAAGAGGGCCGCGAAGAACATCAGCTCGGAACTCAGCCAGATGATGGTTCCGACGCTGGTGAGGTTCGGCCGGTTGACCGACGGGTGCGCGTGCCCGGTTTCTACTGCTGTTGCTGTCGCCACGTCCGACATTATGTCGGTCGCTTATCCGGCGCTCACTCCGGGGGTCCCCTTCGGTGTGTCAAGGTCCCGCGGAGGACCGTGTCGCAGGCCCGTGACGTCCCTCGAACGAGGGATGACGATCCGTCCGCGGGATCTTGGGGGGCTACGGACCCTGCACGGACGGCGCCCGCGGGAGTAGCATCCGAAGCACTTGAGAAACCGTTCACGAGGAGCCCACGATGCAGGCGACCGCCACGGTGCTGGTCTACAGCGACGACGCGAACACCCGGGAGCAGGTCCGGCTGGCCGTCGGCCGCAGGCCCGCCGCCGACCTGCCGCCGGTGGAGTTCGTGGAGTGCGCGACGCTGCCCGCCGTCCTGACCGAACTGGAGAACGGCGGCATCGACGCCTGCGTCTTGGACGGCGAGTCGGCCCCGGCGGGCGGTATGGGCGTGTGCCGGCAGATCAAGGACGAGATCTTCCGCTGCCCGCCGGTGCTGGTGCTGATCGGCCGCCCGCAGGACGCCTGGCTGGCCACCTGGAGCCGCGCCGACGCGGCCGTGGCCCACCCGGTGGACCCGGTGGCGCTCAGCGACACCCTGGCGATCCTGCTGCGGCGCCGCGTCGAACCGGCCTCGAAGGCGGTCGCGGCCCGCTAGCCGCGGCTCAGGCGGTCTCCGGGCGGAGCCGCGCCGGGTTGGACAGCGGGTTCTTCGCGACGGCCGCCGAGCCCTGCTCGGCCAGGCCCGCGGCCTTGGCGCCCAGTGCGCTGCCCTGCTGCCATTTGGCCGCGTCGAGGTTCCAGTCGCCGAAGCCGTTGTCGAACGGCGTCATCGTGGGGCCGTGGCTGTTCACGACCTGGACGATGTCGCCCTGGCGCACGTGGTCGAAGAACCAGTGCGCGTTGTCCGTGCTCATTCCCGTGCAGCCGTGGCTGACGTTGGCGTAGCCCTGCGAGCCCTCGGACCAGGGCGCGGCGTGCACGTATTCACCGCTCCATGTCACCCGGGTGGCCCAGTAGACCGGCAGGTCGTACGAGTCGGAGCTGCCGGCGGCTATTCCGACGGTGGAGCTCTTCATCTGGACGAAGCTCTCCTTGGCCAGCACGACCTTGATGCCGTTGCGGGTGTCGAAGCCCGGCTTGCCGGTGGTGACCGGCATGGTCTTCACGACCTTGCCGTCGTCCTTGAAGGTCATCTGGTCGGTGGCCGCGTCGGTGATCGCTTCGATGCGGTCCCCGGTGTGCAGGGTCAGCGGCTTGTCGACGCCGCCGAAGAGCTTGTCCTGCACCTTGACGCCGCTGAGGGTGCTGCGCACGTCGATCTGCGCGTGCGCGGGCCAGTACTCGCCCGGGCGGTAGTGCAGGGTGCGGTCGTCGACCCAGTACCAGGAGCCGTGTGCGGCCTGCGGGACGCTGCTGACCAGCAGGTTCGCCTCGACCGCCGCGCGGGCCGCGGGCGACTTCACCGGGACGCTCAGGGCGGCGGTGATCGGCTGGCCGACCCCGTAGGTGCCGGCGTCGGGGCCGAAGGTGACGTGCAGCCCGGCGTCGGCCGGGGTGGTGTCGAAGGTCAGCACCTTGCGGCCGGGGTGGCCGTCGGAGTCCTCGGTGCTCACCCGGACCGTGTAGTGGGCGCCTGCGGCCAGCGCGGTCGTGGACTGCCAGCTGAGGCCGTCCTCGCTGAGCTTGCCGCGTACGTAGCGCCCTGCGCCGTCGGTCGCGGTGACATCGGTGATCCGGCTGCCGTCGTCCTTGACGGTGACCTTGAGCGGCTTGCCCGGGTCGGCCTTGCCGCCGTCGGCGACCGAGTAGGCGACCTTGGCCGCTGATTCGTAGGGCGGGGCGGCGAGCGGGTTGCCGTCTCCGCCGCAGGCGGTGAGCCCCACCGCGAGGGGCGCCACGAGGAGGGCGCAGCGCAACGCTATCCGGCGTCGAGGAATGTGGCTCATGGCCTCACGCTAAGAACCGGTGGCCGGTTCCGCACGGCAGAGGGGTGCAAAAGGGGCGGGCCGCGGCACCTGGTGAGGTGCCGCGGCCCGCCCCGGGCTGCTGTGCTGCTTCAGCGGGTGGTCACTGGGTGCGGTTCTCACCGCG
This sequence comes from Actinacidiphila bryophytorum, assembly GCF_016916835.1. Taxonomy (GTDB): domain Bacteria; phylum Actinomycetota; class Actinomycetes; order Streptomycetales; family Streptomycetaceae; genus Actinacidiphila; species Actinacidiphila bryophytorum. Next base: position 346,341 of record NZ_JAFFIX010000005.1, read on the forward strand.
GTAGTACTCGAACACCCAGCCGAAGATCCCGAGCAGGATCACCGGCAGCGAGAAGAAGAGCAGCCACCAGCCGAAGATGACGCCCATGAAGGCCAGCGCGCCGCCGGCGCCCAGCATCAGCGGCTGCCAGCTGTGCGGGCTGAAGAAGCCCAGCTCGCCCGCGTCGTCCGCGATGTCCGCGTCCTCGTTGTCCATCGCCCCGGTGTCCGCCCGGTTGGCGGTGAAGCCGAGGTAGAAGGCGATCATGGTGCACAGTGCGAACGCCAGGAAAAGCGCGGTCGTACCGGTCGGCTCCTTGGACCACCAGCCGTACACGATGGCGGTGGCGAGGATGAAAGCGGCGAAGCCGCCGAACATCCAACCCTGGACCTTCACTGGCCCGCTCCCTTGTTGTCAGCACCGGAAATGGCCGTGCCCGCACCGTGGCCCGCGAGGGCGTCGATCGCCGAGATCTCCGGGTGGTGCAGGTCGAACGCCGGGGATTCGGAACGGATGCGCGGCAGCGAGGTGAAGTTGTGCCGCGGCGGCGGGCAGGAGGTCGCCCACTCCAGGGAGCGGCCGTAGCCCCACGGGTCGTCGACCTCGACCTTCTTGCCGTACTTCGCGGTCTTCCACACGTTGTAGAGGAACGGAAGGATCGACAGGCCCAGCAGGAACGAGCTGATCGTGGAGACCGTGTTCAGCGTCGTGAAGCCGTCGGCGGCCAGGTAGTCGGCGTACCGGCGCGGCATGCCCTCGGCGCCCAGCCAGTGCTGGACGAGGAAGGTGCCGTGGAAGCCGAAGAACAGCGTCCAGAAGGTGATCTTCCCGAGCCGCTCGTCGAGCATCTTGCCGGTCATCTTCGGCCACCAGAAGTGGAAGCCGGCGAACATCGCGAAGACGACGGTGCCGAAGACCACGTAGTGGAAGTGCGCGACGACGAAGTACGAGTCGGACACGTGGAAGTCCAGCGGCGGCGCCGCCAGGATCACACCGGTCAGACCGCCGAAGGCGAAGGTGATCAGGAAGCCGATCGACCACAGCATCGGGGTCTCGAAACTCAGTGACCCCTTCCACATGGTGCCGATCCAGTTGAAGAACTTCACACCGGTCGGCACCGCGATCAGGAACGTCATGAACGAGAAGAACGGCAGCAGCACACCGCCGGTCACGTACATGTGGTGCGCCCACACCGTCACGGACAGGCCCGCGATGGAGATGGTCGCCGCGACCAGGCCGATGTAGCCGAACATCGGCTTCCGGCTGAACACCGGAATGACCTCGGAGATGATGCCGAAGAACGGCAGCGCGATGATGTACACCTCTGGGTGGCCGAAGAACCAGAAGAGGTGCTGCCACAGAAGTGCGCCGCCGTTTGCGGAGTCGAAGATGTGCGCGCCGAACTTCCGGTCGGCCTCCAGTGCCAGGAGCGCGGCGGCGAGCACCGGGAAGGCCAGCAGCACCAGGACCGCGGTCAGCAGCACGTTCCACACGAAGATCGGCATGCGGAACATCGTCATGCCGGGTGCGCGCATGCAGATGATCGTGGTGATGAAGTTGACCGCGCCGAGGATGGTGCCGAAGCCGGACAGCGCCAGACCCATGATCCACATGTCGGCGCCGACACCGGGCGAGTTGACCGCGCTGGACAGCGGCGAGTACGCGAACCAGCCGAAGTCGGCCGCACCCTGCGGGGTGACGAAGCCGCCGACCGCGATCAGCGAGCCGAACAGGTAGAGCCAGTAGGCGAACATGTTCAGCCGCGGGAAGGCGACGTCGGGCGCACCGATCTGCAGCGGCATGATCCAGTTGGTGAAGCCCGCGAACAGCGGTGTCGCGAACATCAGCAGCATCACGGTGCCGTGCATCGTGAAGGCCTGGTTGAACTGCTCGTTCGACAGGAACTGGTTGCCGGGCCGTGCCAGCTCGGCGCGCATCAGCAGTGCCAGCACACCGCCGATCAGGAAGAACGCGAACGACGTGACCAGGTACAGGGTGCCGATGGTCTTGTGGTCGGTCGTGGTCAGCCACGTGACCACGACAGAGCCGGGCTTCTTGCGGCGGGCCGGGATCTCGTCCGCGTAGGAGTCGTCGGCCGTCGCGGCGCCCTGCGGTTCGTTGAGAATGCTCATGTGGTCTTGGGCTCCGAGTTCTTCGCGTTGCCCGTGGTGGCGATACCCGACGGGATGTACCCCGTCTGCCCCGCCTTGGCGAGGTCCTTGAGGTGCTGCTGGTATGCCTCGGGCGATACGACCTTCACGTTGAACAGCATCCGGGAGTGGTCGACACCGCAGAGCTCGGCGCACTTGCCCATGAAGATGCCCTCCTTGTTGGGAGTCACCTCGAAGACGTTGGTGTGGCCCGGGATGACGTCCTGCTTCATCAGGAACGGCACGATCCAGAACGAGTGGATGACATCACGCGAGGTGAGCACGAACCGGACCGTCTCGCCCTTCGGCAGCCACAGCGTGGGGCCGGGGTTGCCGGTCTCCGGGTTCTTGCTGGAGGGGGTGCCGACGTCGTAGACGCCTTCGGCTCCTGCCGGGTACAGCAGCTTGTTCGCCGGGATGTTCGCCAGTTCGGCCGGCAGCTTGCCCTGCGGCAGCGTCGGCGTCGCGGGGTTTCCGTCCACGTTCTCGACGTAGTTGAAGCCCCAGCTCCACTGGAAGCCCACCACGTTGATGACGTGCTGCGGCTTCGCGGAGGTCTCGAGGAGCTTGTTCTCGTCGCGCGCGGTGAAGTAGAAGAGCACCGCGATGACCACGATCGGGACGATCGTGTACAGCGCCTCGATGGGCAGGTTGTAGCGGGTCTGCGCAGGGACCTCGACCTTGGTCCTGCTGCGGCGGTGGAAGATCACGCTCCACAGGATCAGGCCCCAGACAAGCGCACCGGTCGCCAGCGCCGCGGCCCAGGAGCCCTGCCACAGGGCGAGGATGCGAGGTGCCTGTTCGGTGGCAGGACTGGGCATGCCGAGACGGGGATAGTCCTTGTACGAGCAGCCGGTGGCCATCGCCAGGACCAGGCCCGCAGCCAGCGCCTGCGGGAGCCTCCGCCGCAACCCGCGCCGCGACGTGGGGATGCCGCCCACGCCCTTGGGGCGGTGGGGGAGGTCGGAGCCGTTGGGACTCACGTAGCGCCTTCCCGAGAGTCTCGCCCGCGCGTCCGGGTGTTCCGGCCGTGTGCTGGTCGGTCGGCCCGAGCTGCAGGCATAGAGGTGTGGATGTTTATGCGGACCAAACCCTACTGGACGCTATTTGGGGTCGCGCGGGGAGGGGGTCCAACACTCCGGGGCTCTCCCCGAAGGGATGGAATCCCGTCCCCGCGACGTGTTCTGACACAGCGCCCGGGGCTGCCCCGGGGGTTCCCCGGGGACGGGGGGGTAGCGTGCTGAGGTGCCCTACTTCGACATGGCGTCCGCCGCCCCGCTGCACCCGGTGGCCCGCGAGGCGCTGCTGGCCGCACTCGACGAGGGGTGGGCGGATCCGTCCCGCCTGTACCGCGAGGGGCGGCGGGCCAGACTGCTGCTGGACGCGGCCCGGCAGACCGCCGCGGAGGCCGTCGGCTGCCGGCCCGACGAACTCGTTTTCACTCCATCGGGGACACGCGCGCTGCATGACGGGCTGACCGGGGCGATGGCCGGGCGGCGCAGGACCGGCCGCCATGTGGTCGTCTCCGCGGTCGAGCACTCCGCCGTGCTGCACGCGGCCGGGGCCTACGAGGCCGCGTCCGTCGGCGTGGACCGAGCCGGGCGGGTCGCCCCCGCCGACGTGGCGGCGGCCCTGCGCCCCGACACCGCACTGGTGTGCCTGCAGTCCGCGAACCACGAGGTCGGTACGGTCCAGCCGGTCGCCGAGGTCGCCGAGCTGTGCCGCACCGCGGGCGTACCGCTGCTGGTCGACGCGGCCCAGTCGCTGGCCTGGGGACCCGTCGAGGGCGGCTGGTCGCTGCTGGCCGGCAGCGCGCACAAGTGGGGCGGCCCGCCCGGGGTGGGGCTGCTCGCGGTACGCAAGGGCACCAGGTTCGCGCCCCAGCACCCCGCGGACGAGCGGGAGTCGGGCCGCTCCCCCGGCTTCGAGAACCTGCCCGCGATCGTGGCCGCCGCAGCGTCCCTGCGTGCCGTCCGCAGCGAGGCCGCGGCCGAGGCGGCCCGGCTGTCCGCCCTGGTCGACCGGATCAGGGTGCGGGTGCCCGAGCTGGTGCCCGACGTCGAGGTGGTCGGCCACGGCACCCTGCGGCTGCCGCACCTGGTGACCTTCTCCTGCCTCTACGTCGACGGCGAGGCGCTGCTGACCGCGTTCGACCGGGCCGGCTTCTCCGTGTCCTCCGGCTCCTCCTGCACCTCAAGCACCCTCACGCCGAGCCATGTGCTCAAGGCGATGGGCGTGCTGTCCGAGGGCAACGTCCGGGTGTCCCTCCCCCCGGGGACGTCCGGGGAGGACGTCGACCGCTTCCTCGACGTCCTCCCCGGGCTGGTCTCCGACGTCCGCTCACACCTCGGCGCGACCCCCGCGCCCGCCCTCGACGCGGACCTGGTCGTCGACTCGCTCGGCAAGCTGTGCCCGATCCCGGTGATCGAGCTGGCGAAGGTCATCGACCAGGTGCCGGTCGGCGGGGTGGTGACGGTGCTCTCCGATGACGAGGCGGCCGGGTTGGACATCCCGGCCTGGTGCTCCATGCGCGGCCACACCTACCTGGGCTCCGCCCGGGCCCCCCAGGGCACCGCCTACCACATCCGCCGCACCCCCTGACCCCGCCTCCGCATCGGGCGGCGCCCCCAGGGGCGCGGGACTGCGTCTGATCTGCGGCTGACGCCGCGCGGGCGCGCACCTGTGCGGCGGGGCCGAGCCCCCAGGGGCGCGGGACTGCGTCTGATCTGCGGCTGACGCCGCGCGGGCGCGCACCTGTGCGGCGGGGCCGAGCCCCCAGGGACGCGGGACTGCGTCTGATCTGCAGCTGACGCCGCGCGGGCGCGCACCTGTGCGGCGGGACCGAGCCCTCAGGGGCGCGGGGAACTGCGCGACCAGCCCAGACGCGCCGTCGTGCGACGACGGACCGCCACCGCCCCAGGGGCGCGGGGAACGGCGCGACCAGCCCTCCCCCAGGGCTCTGCCTGGGGGTGCCCCCATCTCGCTTCACTCGCGGCCGGTGGTCCGGCACGGACCGAACAGCCCCCTCGGGCCGGTGACGATCCGCGCCCCGGTGGGGGCTGAGCGCGCAGTTCCCCGCGCCCCTGGGGGGCACCCCCTGCGGAAGAGGCACCCCCCAAGCCGCCGCGGCCGGCGGAAGCGCACCGCCCGAGACAGGGGCACCGCGCGAGCCAGCGCGGCCGGCGGAAGGCTCGGCCCCGCCGAAGAGGCACCCGGCAGGGGAATGGCGGGCGTGGGCCGCAGAGTGCAGGCCCACCCCACCATCAGGCGCCGTCAGGCGCCAAGGTGCTGGCGCACCTCGGTGGCGGCGTCTTCGCCGTACGCCTTGGTGAAGCGCTCCATGAAGTGCGTGCGCCGCAGCTCGTACTCCTGGGTGCCCAGGGTCTCGATCACGAGGGTGGCGACCATGCAGCCGACCTGTGCGGCGCGTTCGAGGCCGACGCCCCAGGCCAGGCCGGACAGGAAGCCGGCGCGGAATCCGTCGCCGACGCCGGTCGGGTCGACCTTGGCCTGCTCCTCGGCGCAGCCGACGACGATCGGCTCCTCGTCCTTGCGGTCGATCCGCACACCGTGGGCGCCCAGCGTGGTGATCCTCGTGCCGACCCGGTCGAGGATCTCGTCGCTGTCCCACCCGGTCTTGCTCTCGATCAGACCCTTCTCGTACTCGTTGTTGAACAGGTACGCGGCCCCGTCGACCAGGACCCGGATGTCGTCGCCGTCCATGCGCGCGATCTGCTGCGAGAAGTCCGCGGCGAAGGGGATGCCGCGGGTCCTGCACTCCTCGGTGTGGCGGATCATCGCCTCGGGGTCGTCCGCGCCGATCGAGACCAGGTCGAGGCCGCCGACCCGGTCGGCGACGTGCTGCAGCTCGATCAGCCGCGCCTCGCTCATGGCACCGGTGTAGAAGGAGCCGATCTGGTTGTGGTCGGCGTCGGTGGTGCAGATGAAGCGGGCGGTGTGCAGCACCTCGGAGATGCGCACCGAGGCGGTGTCCACACCGTGCCGCTCCAGCCAGGCGCGGTATTCGCCGAAGTCGTTGCCCGCGGCTCCGACCAGGACCGGCTTGGTGCCGAGCAGGCCCATGCCGAAGCAGATGTTGGCGCCGACCCCGCCGCGTCGCACGTCGAGCGCGTCGACGAGGAAGGACAGCGAAACCGTGTGCAGCTGGTCGGCGACCAGTTGGTCGGAGAATCGGCCGGGGAAGGTCATCAGGTGGTCGGTGGCGATGGATCCGGTGACGGCGATACGCACGGCGGCAGGCTCCTGAGGACGGGGGAATCGTACGCGGGGGGTTGCGTCTGACTGAGCAGTCGTCCACGCTACCGGCAAACTGCGGCGGGGCCGGGACATCCGCGGATTGCCCGCTGCTGCCCGGCCTGTGCCGCCACGGGACGCGGCGAAACTACCCGATAGTAGGGCTTTCTCCCCGGACCGCCCGTGCCTAGTGTCGGTGGTATGAGGTCTACCCCGCGTGCCACTGGTGTCACGTCCCCGCTCGCCCCCGCTCCGCTCGCGGAGCCGGACTCGATGGAGCAGCTGATCGGCGACTGCCGGCAGATGGCCGCGCACTGGCACATGCCGTCCGGCGAGCGCACCTCCGCCGCCCCGGCGGGCCTGCACGGCATCACCGTGCCCCCGGCGTCGGCCCATGTGGTGGCCGGCATGGTGGAGTTCGGCGACTGACCCTCCCGCGGAACCGGTCGGCGGCCGGCCGCGTCCCATCGGCACCTGACGGTTGACGGAGCCGAGGAGTGTGCGCGGTGAGCAGCGAGCACGACGATCATGAGGCGGCCCACGGGCACGCCGGCGGTGCGGACGACGACATCCTGGTCGGCGGGGACGCCGCGGAGCACCCGCACGACATCCCGCAGCGCAGGCGGCTGACGGTCGCCCTGGTGGCCGCCGCGGTGCTGGCGGCAGCGGGCGGCGGGGCGTACTGGGCGGTGGCCGCGGGCGGCGGGACGTCGCCGAGCGCCCGTCCCGGGTCGGTCGCGGCCACGGCCACGGCCCCTGGCGGGGTGGCTGCGGGTCCCGGCACGGTGGCCGGCACGGGCGGCGACTACCGGCTGACGGGTACGCTGCCCGCCGACGGCCCGTCCTCGGCCCCCCTCTACCGCCCCGACGGCGGCCCCGACCGTGCCGCGGTCGCGCGGCTCGCGGCCCTGCTGGGCGTCACCGGCGCCGTGGTCGACGACCACGGCTCCTGGCGGGTCGGCTCCGCCGACGGTACGGGCGCGGCGCTGCTGGTCGGCAAGGACGCGCCCGGCACGTGGTCGTACGCCGCCAACAGCCAGGTCACCCCGGGTGCCCGGCGCGTGGTGCCGCCCGCGCTCCCCCAGGTCCCGCCCCCGGCGGCCGACGCGCCCGCGGACTCCGGCGCGTCCACCTCGCACCGGGCCGAGAGCACCCCGCCCGTCCCCGAGCAGCGGGCGCGAGCGGCGGCGGCGCCGGTCCTCGACGGCCTCGGCCTGTCCGGCGCACAGGTCGACGCGAGCCGGACCGCGGCCGCGACCAGGACGGTGACCGCCGACCCGGTGGTGGGCGGCCTGCCCACGCACGGCTGGGACACCTCCCTCGACATCGACCCGAACGGCCGGGTCACCGGCGGACACGGCCGCCTGTCGGCGCTGGTCAAGGGCGAGAGCCAGCAGGTGATCAGCGCCCAGCAGGCGTACCGGAACCTGTCGTCGCAGCGGATCATGCACCCGGACCACCGGATGTCCTGCCAGGTGCCGATGCCGGACAAGGGGAACGCGGCAGGGCCTGCCGTCTCGCCCACCCTGCCGGGCCAGGACAGGACGCTCCCGACCAGCCTGCCGTGCGTGGCGCCGCACATGGCGCCGATCGACATCACCGGCGCCCGGTTCGGCCTGGCCACGCAGTTCGTGTCAGGCGGCGGACAGGCACTGCTGCCTGCGTGGCTCTTCGACGCGAAGCCCGAGGGGGCGGCGGCCGGCTCGGTCATCGCCCAGCCGGCCGTGGAGCAGCCCCCCTCCCAGGGCGGCGGCTCGGCCCCCGGCACCGGCTCCCCGGGTACGCCCCGGGTGGCGGTGGCCGCCTACCAGCCGCACGGCAGCTCCCTGACGCTCACCTTCTGGGGCGGGATCTGCGACACGTACTCGGCGTCGGCCGTCGAGACCCCCACGCAGGTGCGGGTCACCGTGACCGCCACCCCGATGCATCCCGGGGCGCCCTGCCCCGACCTGGCCAAGTCCCAGGCCGCCTCGGTCGCCCTCAGCGCCCCCCTGGGGACCCGCACGGTCGTCGATGCCTCGACCAATTCCCCGGTCAAGGCTTCCTAGGGCCGCACACGCCCTGCAGGGCATGCCAAAGGGGCGCGGGGAACTGCGCGCCCAGTCCACCACCGTGGTGCACGTCGTCACCGCCCCAAAGGGGCAGATCGGTACGTGCCGGACCACCGGCCGGTGGTGGGTTGCGCGCGCAGTTCCCCGCGCCCCTTATCACGTGTCCGGCAGGGCAGAGCCCTGGCAGAAGCTCAGTGGAAAGAGTCGCCGCAGGCGCAGGAACCCGTGGCGTTCGGGTTGTCGATCGTGAAGCCCTGCTTCTCGATGGTGTCCACGAAGTCGATGGACGCACCGCCGAGGTACGGCGCGCTCATGCGGTCGGTCACGACCTTGACGCCGCCGAAGTCCTTGACCACGTCTCCGTCGAGCGAGCGCTCGTCGAAGAAGAGCTGGTAGCGCAGGCCCGAGCAGCCGCCGGGCTGGACGGCGACCCGCAGCGCGAGGTCTTCGCGGCCCTCCTGCTCCAACAGGCTCTTCACCTTGCCGGCGGCGGCGTCGGACAGGAGGATGCCGTCCGTCGTGGTGGTCTCGTCCTGAACCGTCATCTGCTTCACTCCCGGGTTGTACGGACTACTGGCTTACCGTCTGCTAACCGGCGCCCTTCCGGATTCATTCCGGCCGGGGCGAGCGAGTCCGCGGCGTCTTCGTCACCCACCATGCTCGCACACGGCGGCCCCCGCACGGCAGTGAGGACGAATGCGTCACATCGACGCTACCCGGCATCGTCAATCTGACGCGAACGGGCTATGATTGATAGCGTCAAGTAGACGAAAAGGTCTGCGCTGTCAAGAAAGGGCGTCCCGCCCGTGACCACCACAGAAACCCTGGACGTACAGCCCACCCCGCTGGCACTGCTGCTGCTCGGCCGCGAGTCCGACCCGCGCAGCGAGCGGGGCGTGGACTGCCCCGGCGACCTTCCCGCACCGTCGGACCCGAACCTGGTGGAGCGCGCCAGGGCGGCCAAGGCGCGGCTCGGCGAGAAGGTCTTCATCCTCGGCCACCACTACCAGCGCGACGAGGTGATCGAGTTCGCCGACGTGACCGGCGACTCGTTCAAGCTGGCCAGGGACGCGGCGGCCAGGCCGGAGGCGGAGTACATCGTCTTCTGCGGTGTGCACTTCATGGCGGAGTCCGCCGACATCCTCACCTCGGAGCGGCAGCAGGTGATCCTGCCCGACCTGGCGGCCGGCTGCTCCATGGCCGACATGGCCAGCGCCGAGCAGGTCGCCGAGTGCTGGGACGTACTGGCCGACGCGGGCGTCGCCGACGTCACCGTCCCGGTGTCGTACATGAACTCCTCGGCCGACATCAAGGCCTTCACCGGCCGGCACGGCGGCACGATCTGCACCTCCTCCAACGCGCAGCGCGCGCTGGAGTGGGCGTTCTCGCAGGGCGAGAAGGTGCTCTTCGTGCCCGACCAGCACCTGGGGCGCAACACCGCGGTACGCGACATGGGCATCGCCCTGGAGGACTGCGTCGTCTACAACCCGCACAAGCCGGGCGGCGGGCTGACCCCCGAGCAGCTGCAGGACGCCAAGATGATCCTGTGGCGCGGGCACTGCTCGGTGCACGGCCGCTTCTCGCTGGAGTCGGTCGAGGACGTCCGCGCCCGCATCCCCGGGGTCAACGTGCTGGTGCACCCCGAGTGCAAGCACGAGGTCGTCACCGCGGCGGACCACGTCGGCTCGACCGAGTACATCATCAAGATGCTCGACGCGGCCCCTGCCGGCTCCTCGTGGGCCATCGGCACCGAGCTGAACCTGGTGCGCCGGCTGGCCAAGGCGCACCCCGACAAGCAGATCGTCTTCCTCGACAAGACCGTCTGCTTCTGCTCGACCATGAACCGCATCGACCTCCCCCACCTGGTGTGGGCGCTGGAGTCGCTGGCCGACGGCAAGCCGGTCAACCGCATCGAAGTCGACGCGGAGACCGAGCACTTCGCCAAGCTCGCCCTGGAGCAGATGCTCGCCCTGCCGTAGGGCGCCGCTCAAATGCCCTGCCGCCGCGGGCGGCCCGGCGCGATGATGGACCGGTGATCCTTCGACCGGTTCGTGACGACGAGGAGGACGCCGAGGTCGTGCGGGAGATCACCGCCGCCGCCTTCGGCGCCTCGCGCCAGATCGGCGGCGACCCGGCGGCCGGGGCGCCGCAGGACGGCGCCAGGCCCGACACCGCCGCCCGGGAGCGCGGCCGCACCCGCCACCTGGCCAGGACCGACCCCGGCGGCTGCTGGATCGCCCAGGACGAGGCGGCCGGCCCGGTGGGCGCGGTGCTGTCCTCGCGGCGCGAGGGCACCTGGGGCCTGTCGCTGCTCGCGGTGGCGCCCGGCGCCCAGCGCAAAGGAGTCGGCAAGGCCCTGATGGCCCGCGCCCTGGTGCACGGCAGGGCCTGCCTGCGCGGCATCATCTGCAGCACCCAGCATCCGGCGGCGCCGCGGACGTACCGCAGGGCCGGCTTCACGCTGCACCCGGCGATGCGGCTGACCGGCGTGGTCGACCCGGCGGGGCTGCCGCCGCTGGACGGTGCCGTGCACGAGGGCACCGCACGGCACCGCGACCTGATGGACTCCGTCGACCGGCGCACCCGCGGCGGTGCCCACGGCTCCGACCACGAGGAATTGCCGCGGCACTTCCGGCTGTTCGTCGTGGACGACCTCGCGGGCAGCGGCTACTGCTACGCCGACGACACCGGTGTGGAGCTGCTGGCCGCGACCTCGCGGCGGCTGGCCACCCGGCTGCTGACCGCGGCCCTGGTGAGCATGCCGCAGGGCCGCCAGGTCCAGGTGCCGGGGCTGACGGCCGAGCAGGAGTGGGCCGTCGACGTGGGCATCGCGGCGGGCCTGGAGATCTCCAACGCGGGCTATGTGTGCCTGCGCGGGATGCGCCCGCCCAACCCGTACATCCCCTCGCGGCTCTTCCTCTGAGCCTGCCGGCGCCGGAAACTGCGCCTTTACCGGTGGTCAGCCGCAGGCCCCGCAGGTGCCGTCGGCGGGGGCGGGCGCCGGGGCGGCCTGGTGGCGCTGGCCGCGCGGCGGGGCGGACAGCGGGAGGCGGACCCACACCCGGAAGCCGCCGCCGGGCCGGGCGCCGGCCCGGCAGACCCCGCCGAGCGCGCTGGCCCGCTCGTACATGCCCAGCAGCCCGTGGCCGCCGGTGCCGCGCTCGGTGGGCCGCCCGGGGCAGGGGATGCCCGGCGGCACCTGCGAACTGCCGTCGCCCGCCGCGTCCGGCCGCGGACCGCTCTGCACGGGCAGCAGCGACTCGGCGGTGCCGGGTGCGCCGTCGTCGTCCACCACGACCTCAAGTGCCCCCGGGTCGCGCCTGATCCGTACCACCGCACCGGCGCCGGGGCCCGCGTGCTTCTGGACGTTGGTCAGCGACTCCTGGATCACCCGGTAGGCGGTCAGGTCGACGCTGGCCGGCAGCGGACCCTTCGGCGCGGGCGCCGCCTCGCCGCCGCCCCGGCACTCGACGGTGACCTCGAGACCGTCCCGCCGGAAGCTGTCGAGGAGTTGGTCGAGCAGCCCGAGCCCGGGGGCCGGCTCCATCGGCGCCGCGGGCTCCCCGCGCAGCCGCAACAGCCCTACGGTGGCCCGCAGTTCGTCCAGTGCGGACCGGCTCGCCTCGCGTGCGTGCGCCAGCGCCTGCCGGGCCTGGTCCGGGCGGCGGTCCAGTACGTGGGCGGCAACACCCGCCTGCACGTTGGCCAGTGCGATCTGGTGGGCGACGACGTCGTGCAGCTCGCGGGCGATCCGCAGCCGCTCCTCCGCGACCCGCCGCTTGGCCTCTTCCTCCCGGGTCTCCTCGGCCCGCTGCGCACGCTCGGCTATCGCGGCCGCATACGCGCGCCGGCTGCGTACCGCGTCCGCCGCGGCCACCGCGGTACCGGCCCAGGCCAGGACGGCGACGACCCAGCCGTCGACCCAGTGGCGTACGACGAGAAGTGCCGACAGAGCGCAGCCGAGCAGCAGCACGGCCCACAGCACCCGGCGGCGCGGCACCTGCCGCCACCGCGCGGGGCGGCCCGAAGCTCTCCTGGGATACTGCACGGTAGCCACTGTATTCCGGGGCTGCGCCCCCGCCGATCGCCCCGGACGGGCCGCCGGTGCGGCCGTCCCTGTCCCGGCCGTCGCCGGCGGCCGGTCCCTGGTCCGCGCCCGCGGGTCAGCCCGGGATCAGGCCGTCGTCCTTGAGCATCGCCTTGACTTCGTCGAGCGTGGCGTCCGCCGTGGGGAGGATCAGCTCCGACGGCTCCAGTGCGTCGTCGGGCAGCGGCTCGCCGAGGCTGCGGACCGTGTCGAGCAGGGCGCCCAGCGTGCGCCGGAAGGCCTCCTCGTCGCCGCTCTCGACTGCGGCGAGCAGCTCGTTGTCCAGCTCGTTGAGCCGGGTGAGGTCGGCGTCCGCCAACCTCACCTGGCCCTCCCCCATGATCCGCGCGATCATGACGGCCTCCTCCTGTGCGGCTCAGTTGCTGCCGGGCATCACTGCCGGTGTGTGCGTGGCGACGTGCCGGGTGGATCTGCGTGCCGGTGGAGCCTGCCGGTGAACCGGCCGGCGCTGCCGCCGGCCGCGGCGCCTCACTGCTTGTCGAACTTCGGGGTGTCCTGCGGCCGGCCCTGGGCGTCCCGGTTGCCCTGGCCGCCCTCGATCGCCTGCGGGGCGCTGCCGCCCGCCAGCTCCGCCTTCATCCGCTGCAGCTCCAGCTCCACGTCGCTGCCGCCGGAGATCCGGTCCAGCTCGGCCTGCAGGTCGTCCTTGGCCATGCCGGTCGGGTCGTCCAGGGCACCGGACGCGATCAGCTCGTCCAGCGCACCCGCGCGCGCCCGCAGCTGCTCGGTCTTGTCCTCGGCACGCTGGATCGCCATGCCGACGTCGCCCATCTCCTCGGAGATACCCGAGAAGGCCTCGCCGATCTGGGTCTGCGCCTGGGCGGCGGTGTAGGTGGCCTTGATGGTCTCCTTCTTCGTACGGAAGGCGTCCACCTTGGCCTGCAGGCGCTGGGAGGCCAGCGTGAGCTTCTCCTCCTCCCCCTGCAGCGTGGTGTGCTGCGTCTCCAGGTCGGTGACCTGCTGCTGCAGCGCCGCCCGCCGGGACAGCGCCTCGCGCGCCAGGTCCTCGCGCCCCAGGGCCAGCGCCTTGCGGCCCTGGTCCTCGTATGTCGCCGACTTCTTCTGCAGCTCGGTCAGCTGCAGCTCCAGCCGCTTGCGCGAGGTGGCGACGTCCGCCACACCCCGCCGCACCTTCTGCAGCAGCTCCAGCTGCTTCTGGTACGAGTAGTCAAGCGTCTCGCGCGGGTCCTCGGCCCTGTCCAGGGCCTTGTTGGCCTTCGCGCGGAAGATCAGTCCCATCCGCTTCATGACACCGCTCATGGGCCTCGCGCGCCCCCTTCTCCGGCAACTGCTCCAGCACCTCTACAGACCCCAGCCTACGGGCCTTGGTTCCATTACCGCACTGTTCGGACGCGGATGCGCTCATCCGCAAGGACGATCACGGGCCGCCCACCCCCTGCCCAGGGAGTAGGGAGATCGATACGACAGCCCAGGGGGCTGGGGTCGGGCGGCGGGACCACGTAACCTTGGACATGTGTTCCGACGTCGTTCCGAAGATGAGCAGGCCCTCGCCGTAGCCGCGGTACTAGAGGACCAGACCCGCGACCCGCAGGCTCCCAAGGGTCGCCCCACGCCCAAGCGCAGCGAGGCCCAGCAGCAGCGCCGCAAGGCGGCCAACACACCGACCGACCGCAAGGCCGCCGCCAAGCAGGCCCGCGAGGCCCGCCGCGTCGACCTGGCCAAGCGCCGCGAAGCGCTGGCCAACGGCGACGAGCGGCACCTGCCCGCCGCCCACCAGGGACCGGTGCGCAAATTCACCCGCGACTACGTCGACTCCCGCTACCGGGTCGCCGAGTTCTTCCTGCCGATGGCCGTGCTGATCCTCATCGGCAGCCTCATGCCGGCCGTGCAGACGCTGTCGCTGTTCCTGTGGGTGCTGGTCATCGTGCTGATCCTCATCGACTCGGTCATCACCGGTTTCGCCCTGCGCAGGCAGCTCGCCAAGCGCTTCCCCGACCAGAACACGAAGCGCGCCGTCACCTACGGCCTGATGCGTACGCTCCAGATGCGCCGGATGCGGCTCCCCAAGCCGCAGGTCCAGCGCGGCGCCAAACTCTGAACGGCATCGTCCCCGGCGGGCAGCCGGCCGCCCCCGGCGCGGGCGGATTCCACGGCGGCGCCGACAGCTGGCTCGCGGGCCTGGGCGGACTGCGGAACACCGTCAGGCAGGAGCTGGTCGCCCGGCAGCTGGACGAGCAGCTCGCCGAGCACTTCCCGCCCGCCGGCGGCGCCCACGCCGTACGGCGGCTCCGCGTGCTCGACATCGGCCCGGGCCAGGGCACGCAGGCGCTGCGGCTGGCCCGCGCCGGGCACCTCGTCACCGGCCTCGAAGCCGACCCCGCCATGCTCGCCGCACTGCGCTCCGCCGTCGCCGCCGAGCCCGCGGACGTCCGCGCCCGCTTCGTCGCCCTCCAAGGTGACGGCCGCGAGACCGGCAGGCACTTCGGGCCCGCCTGCTTCGACGTGGTCCTCTGCCACGGGGTGCTCATGTACGTGCCCGACCCCGAACCGATGCTCGCGGCGCTCTCCCGGGTGCTCGCGCCCGGGGGCCTGCTCTCGCTCGTCGTCCGCAACGGCGACGCCCTGGCCATGCGGCCAGGGCTGCTGGGGGACTGGGGCGGCGCGCTCCAGGCCTTCGGCTCCGCCGGGTACGTGAACCGCCTCGGGCTCGCCACCCGGGCGGACCGGCTCGCGCCGCTGACCCAGACGCTCACCGGGATCTGCGCGCCGCTGCACGCCTGGTACGGCGTGCGCGTCTTCACCGACGCCGCACCCGACCACGCGGTCGCCCCCGGGGACCCTGCCACTCTGGCCGCGCTCCTCGACGCCGAGGAAGCGGCCGGCCGCACCGATCCTTATCGCGGCGTGGCCGCGCTCCTCCACGTCTGCGGCCTCCGCACCTAGGCCGTGTTTTGGAAGTAGCGCCGTCCGCCCACAGGGCGGGCCCCGCGGCGTCCGGTGCGTGCGATCGCAAGGCGGAGGGTCGTCCTCGTAGTGGGCCTACCCGGACGACTCCGACAACGCAGCGAGCGTGCGTGCCAGACGCCGCGGGGCAGGCGGGACTTCCAAAACACGGCCTAGCCCCTGCGGGGCGGTTTTCCGTCGAGGGTGCCTCTTGCGCTGGGCGCTCACCTTTCCCCCGGCGGGGGGGGTGCGCAGGTGACTGCCCCTTGCGGTGGGCTCGCACCTTGCGGTGCGGTGGGGGCTTGTCGCGCAGTTCCCCGCGCCCCTTAAAAACGCTCGCCCTCGCAGGCCAGGGAATGCCCGCCCTGCGGGAAGGGGGCACCCACCAGGGCGCGGGAACTGCGCGCCCAGCCCGAACGGGCGGAAAGCAAGCAACGCCACAGCAAGTGGCAATCACCCAGGGGCGCGCGGAACCCAGCGCCGGGGGAAGACGCACGCCCACCGCAAGGCGCAGCCTCGTAGGCGTAGCCCCAAAGCCCGAGGCACTCGGATGGGTGCGGGGCGCAGGTGGGGGCGCGGAGGCGGGGGGAGGATCGGGGCATGAGGCGATCGCTCACCGTCCTTCTGCCAGGCGCGGCCCTGCTGGCCGCAACGGCCTGCACCACCGGCGCAGCCGGAAACTCGTCGTCGCCCGAGGCGAACGCCCAGGTCGCCGCGTCCGGCGGCGACGACCTGCAGACCGCGTACCAGAACACCGTGAAGGCCGTCCTGCCTTCCGTCGTGCAGATCACGACCCAGCAGGAGCTGGGCTCCGGCGTCGTCTACGACGACAAGGGCGACATCGTCACGAACGCTCACGTGATCGGCGACTCCACGAGCTTCCAGGTCTCGCTGGCCACCGGCGGCAGCCCGCTCGGCGCGAAGCTGGTCTCCTCCTTCCCCGCCAACGACCTGGCGGTCATCCGGCTGACGTCCCCGCCCAAGGACCTCAAGCCCGCCGACTTCGCGGACTCGCAGAAGGTCGCGGTGGGCCAGATCGTGCTGGCGATGGGCAACCCGCTGGGCCTGTCCAGCAGCGTCACGCAGGGCATCGTCTCGGCGACCGACCGTACGGTCAGCGAGGGCTCGTCCGGCGGCGGCACGGGAGCCACGATCCCGGACATGGTGCAGACGTCCGCCGCGATCAACCCCGGCAACAGCGGCGGCGCCCTGGTCAACCTCGACAACCAGGTGATCGGCATCCCCACGCTGGCCGCCACTGACCCGCAGTTCGGCAGCGGGGCGGCGCCCGGCATCGGCTTCGCGATCCCGTCCTCGACGGTGAAGCGGATCGCCGACCAGATCATCAAGAACGGCAAGGTCACCGACTCCGGCCGGGCCGCGCTCGACGTGACGGTGCGGGGTGTGGTCGACCAGGACCAGCAGCCGGCGGGGGTGGCGATCGTGTCCGTGACCAAGGGCGGCGCCGCCGCCAAGGCCGGGCTGCAGTCGGGTGACGTGATCACCAAGCTCGGCGGTACGCCGATCACCACCGTGCAGAGCCTCACGACCGCGCTGGCCGCGCTCACCCCGGGCACGAAGGTGCCGGTGACCTACGAGCGGGGCGGCGCGACGAAGACCACGCAGGTCACGCTGGCGTCGCTGGGCTGAGAAAGACCGGTGCCCCCCGCCGGGGGGCACCGCGTCGTCACGCGTCGGCGTGCAGGTTCATCGGGCCGTAGATCTTCGCGTCGCCGTCGAAGAGGACCACCTGGTCGGCGCCGCCTTCGAGCAGGTCCTTCCAGGACTCGCCGAGCCAGGACTCGGCATCGCCCTGCGTGGTGAACTCCTCGGGCTGCACCGCGGGCTCCACCTCGGTGCCGTCGGCCTTCTCGAACCGCCACGTCCACGCCATGTGTGTCTCCTCGATGCGTCCAGGGTCCGGGGTGCTGCGGGGCCTGCCCTCGCAGCGTAACCGCAGGGTCGGCGCCTGCGGGGGTCGTCGCCACATGGCGGACCCCGCGCGCCCCGCGCGGCGCGACGCGAGACGATCGTGCCGTGGAAGCGACTCTGCTCGGCACCGCGGGACCCGAAGGCCTGCCCGTACCGGACTGCCCGTGCGCGGCCTGCGCCCTCGCCGTGGGCGACGGCGCCCGCGCGCCCGGCTCCGTCCTGGTCGACGGCGCGGTGCTGCTCGACCTGACCCCGGGCGTCGCCCTGGCCGCGGCCCGCGCCGGGCACAGCCTCGCCGGTCTGCGCCTGGTCCTGCTCTCGCACCCGCACGACGGCCCGGCCGTGGAGATCCCGCCCGGGCTGCCCGCACCCGCCCGGGTGCCCGACGGGCAGCGGCTCACCCTGATCACCGGCCACAAGGTGCGGGCCATGGCCATGGACGCGCCCGGCACGGGCTACGCCGTCGAGTCCCCCGACGGCCTGCGCCTGCTGTACCTGCCGCCCGGCTGCGCACCGGCCGGCGTCAACGGCACCGACGAGCCGCCGTACGACCTGGTACTGCTCGACGCCGTCGGCCGGCCCGACGCGCTCGCCCGGCTGCGGGCGGCCGGCGCGGTGACCGGCACGACCGACGTGGTCGCCGTCCACCTCGGCCACGACGCCCCGCCCGAACCCGAACTGAGCCGGCGGCTCGCGGCGTACGGCGCCAGGGCCGTGCCCGACGGTACGACGCTGGTCGCCGGCGACTACCACGCCGTACCCGACGTGCCGCGCCGCACCCTCGTACTCGGCGGCGCCCGCTCGGGCAAGTCCGCGGAGGCAGAACGGCGCCTCGCCGCCTTCCCCGAGGTCGTCTACGTCGCCACCGGCGGCACCCGGGAAGGCGACGCCGACTGGGCCGACCGCGTCGCCCGGCACCGCGAACGCCGCCCCGCCGGCTGGCGCACCCTGGAGACCTGCGACCTCGTCCCGCTCCTCGCCGACGCCACCGGCCCGCCGCTCCTGGTCGACTGCCTCGGCCTGTGGCTCACCGACGTCCTCGACACGGAGGGCGCGTGGGACGACGAGGCCTGGCACAACGGGGCCGCGCGGCGCGTGCGGGCACGCGCCGACGAGCTCGTCGCGGCATGGCGTGCGACTCGTCGCACCGCCGTGGCGGTCTCCAACGAGGTCGGTTCCGGCGTTGTGCCCGCCACTGCCGCGGGGCGGCGCTTCCGCGACGAGCTGGGCCGGCTCAACGCCGGCATCTCCTCCGAGTCCGACCACGTCCTCCTCCTGGTGTCCGGCCTCCCCCTCCGCCTCCGGTAACGCCCCCTTACCCCGGCGGGCGGTGCGCAGGTGATTGCCACGTGCGGTGGCAATGCGTCTTTCCCCCGGTGACGGATTCCGCGCGCAGTTCCCCGCGCCCCTGGGCGATTGCCACGTGCGGTGGGCGATTCGCTTTCCCCCGGCGGGGGGTGCACAGGTGATTGCCACGTGCGGTGGCGTTGCCTTCTTTCCGCCCGCCCGGACGGGGCGCGCAGTTCCCCGCGCCCCTGAAAAACGCTCACCCTCGCCGGCAGACGGCGCCCTCAGAAAAACGCTCACCCTCCTGCGCAGAGGGCGCCGCCTGGAAGCGCCAGCTCTGCGGGCAGAGGGCAACCATCAGGGGCGCGGGGAACTGCGCGCCCCATCACCCACCCACAGAAAGGCGCGAGCCCACAGCAAGTGGCAATCACCTGCGCCCCCCGCCGAGGGAAAGGCGACCGCCCACCGCAAGGGGCAGGGACTGAAGGGGCGCGGGGGGCTGCGCGGCCGGCCCGGGCGGAGGGGGGGAACGCGACGCCGCAGCAAGGGGCACCCACCTGCGTGCCCCCGGCCAGGGAAGGGTGGCCGACCGGCGCAAGGGGCGGGTAGGGCGGGGGCGACCTCCCGGGCAGGACTGCGTCCTGCCCGGGGCGGTACTGTTCGGCGGGTGAGTGGGATTGAGTTGGATGACTTCGGCTCCCTGGTGGAGCGCCCCGACGCACGCCTGCGCCGGGACTCGGCAGAGCGCTGGCCGGCCCTGGTGCGCCCGGCGAACGGACTCGGCAAGGCCGCGGAGTTGGCCGACTGGCTGGCGGCCGTGCAGGGCGCGGTCCCACTGCGCCCCCTCACCTCCCCCCGCGTCATCCTGTTCGCCGCCGACCACGGCGTCGCGCAGCTGGACGTGTCGGCCCGCAAGGCGGGCACGGCCGGTGTCCTGGCGAAGGCGGCGGTCGACGGCACCGCCCCGGTGAACGTGATCGCCCGCCGCCTGGGCGTACCGGTCGACGTCGTCGACATGGCCCTGGACTGCGACCCGGCGGAGCTGCCTGACGAGGTGACGGCGTACCGGGTGCGCCGCGGCTCGGGCCGTATCGACGTCGAGGACGCACTGACCCGGGAGGAGGCCGAGCAGGCCTTCCGTACGGGCATGGAACTCGCCGACCGGCACGCGGACTCGGGCACGGACATCGTGGTGCTGGGCGACCTGAGCGTCGGCGGCACGACCCCGGCGGCGGTGCTGATCGCGGCGCTGTGCGGCACGGACGCGTCCGTGGTGACCGGCCGCGGCTCGGGTATCGACGACCTGGCCTGGATGCGCAAGTGCGCGGCGATCAGGGACGCGCTGCGCCGCGCCCGCCCGGTGCTGGGCGACCAGCTGGCGCTGCTGGGTGCCGTGGGCGGCGCCGACTTCGCGGCGATGACGGGCTTCCTGCTGCAGGCCGCGGTGCGCAAACTGCCCGTGGTGCTGGACGGTGTGGTGAGCGCGGCCTGCGCGCTGGTGGGGCAGCGGATCGCCTTCCGCGCGCCGGACTGGTGGCTGGCGGGGCATGCGACGGGTGAGCCGGGCCAGGCCAAGGCGCTGGACCGGGTCTCGCTCGACCCGCTGTTCGACCACGGCATCACGGTGGGCGGCGGTGTCGGCGCCCTGCTCGCGCTGCCGCTGGTCCAGTCGGCCGCGGCCCTGTCGGCGGAACTGCCCGAGGAGAAGCCGGCCGACCACGCGGAGTCCGTGCAGGAGCCGGAGGCGTAGCCGCCGCGCCCTCCCGACGCGCCGGGAACGTAATGCTGTAAATCAGACATTACGCTCTATGCTTCCCACCCATGGGAAGTCCGCGGCCACCACGCCGCCTGGCAGCGCGCAGCGCGGTCTTCACGGTCTGGTACCTGCGTGCGGTGGCCGCGCTGAACTTCCTCGGCGCCGTCTGGGTCTCCTTCGGCGCCGACATCCGCCGGCACAATGCGCAGGACTACTTCACCCCGTACCTGCTGACGGCCGGCTTCACCTCGGGCGCCATCGCCCTCTTCCTCGCCGTCACCATGCGCCGCCGCAAACGCGCCGCCTGGATCCTCAACCTCGTGCTGTGCGGGCTGTTCTTCGCCGCGCTCGCCCTGAGCATGGTGTGGCCCGACATCCACCGGCACGCCCAGAACTGGGTCTCGCTCGCCCTGACCACCGCCTTCCTGGCCGCGCTGCTCGCCGGCCGGCGGGAATTCCGTGCCAAGGGCGACCCCGCCAACCCCTGGCAGGCCGCGGTGGTCGCCGCCGCGGGCCTGGTCCTGGCCGCACTGGTCGGCACCGGCCTGGTCGCGGCGACCAACTCCCAGCACCGCGGCACCTTCGGCGACAGCTTCGGCTACGCATTGCTCCGGCTGGTCTCCCTGGTCCCCGGCGACAGCGCCTTCCTGACCATCTCCACCCCCGGCTGGGTGGACGTGGTGATCAACGTCATGAGCACCCTGCTCTTCGTCCTGGTCCTCTTCGTCGCCTTCCGCTCCCCCCGCGGCAGGGAACTCCTCGGCGCCGACGACGAACAGCGGCTGCGCGCCCTGCTCGACAAGTACGGCGAGCGCGACTCGCTCGGCTACTTCGCGCTGCGCCGCGACAAGAGCGTCATCTGGTCGCCGAGCGGCAAGTCCGCGATCGCCTACCGCGTGCTGGGCGGGGTCTCGCTCGCCTCGGGCGACCCCATCGGCGACCCCGAGGCCTGGCCCGGCGCCATCGACGCGTGGCTGGCCGAGGCCAGGGAGCACGCCTGGGTGCCGGCCGTGATGGGCGCGAGCGAGGAGGCCGGCACGGTCTACGCCCGGCATGGCCTGGACGCCCTCGAACTCGGCGACGAGGCGATCGTGGAGACCGCCGACTTCACCCTCGAAGGCCGCGCGATGCGCACCGTCCGGCAGGCCCACAACCGGGTACGGCGCTCCGGCTGCACCGTCCGCGTCCGACGGCACGCCGACATCCCGCCGGGCGAACTCGCCGTCCTGCTGGAGCACGCCGACGCCTGGCGTGACGGGCAGACGGAACGCGGCTTCTCCATGGCACTCGGCCGGCTCGGCGACCCCGCCGACGGGCAGTGCGTGATGGTCGAGTGCGCCGACGGCGACGGCAGGCCGCGGGCGCTGCTGAGCTTCGTGCCCTGGGGGCCGCACGGCCTGTCCCTGGACCTGATGCGGCGCGACCGCGGCTCCGACAACGGCCTCATCGAGTTCATGGTCATCGAGCTGATCCGGCAGGCCGAGGAAGTGGGGGTCGAGCAGGTCTCGCTGAACTTCGCGATGTTCAGGTCCGTCTTCGAACGCGGCTCGCGCCTCGGCGCCGGACCGGTGCTGCGGCTGTGGCACTCGCTGCTGACCTTCTTCTCGCGGTGGTGGCAGATCGAGTCCCTCTACCGCGCCAACGCCAAATTCCGGCCGATCTGGGAGCCGCGGTATGTCCTCTTCGGCAAGTCGAGCGAACTCCCCAGGATCGGTCTCGCGGGCGCCCGTGCCGAGGGCTTCCTCGGCGTCCCCCGCCTCCCCTCCCCCCTCCGCCGCCGCCCCGCCGCCCCCGGCCGCCCGGTGGAGCCGGTGGCCCCTGGCCGCCGAGTGGCGGACCGTCCTCACTGACGTCGCCACCCGGATCCGCAGCCGCGGACCGCGGGCGGTCCCCGTCACCCTCGGCGCCTGCGCCGGCATCCTCCTGCTGCAGCTCCTCCAGCACCTCCACGGCACGCACACCTGGGTCGAACGCCTCGGCGGCGTCTACGCCGGCCTCCCCTGGTGGCAGGCGCTGCTGCGCACCCCCGTCTCGGTCTTCCTGCCCGACCCCTCGCTGCCCGTATGGGGCCTGCTCCTGCAGGTCCTCGTCGTCTTCGGCATCGCCGAGACCACGGTGGGGCCGCGCCGCACCCTCGCCGTGGCCCTGCTGGCGACCCTCGCCGGGACCGGCTTCGCCCGCTACTCCCTGTGGGCAGGACCGCACTGGCCGCCCGGCCTGCCCGCGCACGACCTCCTGGTACGCGACACCGGGCCGTCCGCGGCCGTCGTCGCCCTCGGCGTCCACGTCGCCCTGCGCTACCGGGCGTGGTGGACGGTCGGCACGATCGTGCTGGCCATGGTGGTCGAGGTCGTCTCCCTCCCCAACCTCGCCGGCTACGAACACCTCGCAGGCGTCGCCCTCGTCCTCGCCCTCTTCACCCGGCAGGTAGCCTCGCGCGGTGACCACCCCGCCGCCCGCCACCCTCGCTGACGCCCTGCGGTTCGCCTTCGGCACGCTCACCGTGCTGCCCGCCCGGCTCACCCGCTGGGACCGCGCCGCTGCCCGCGGCGGCATGCTCGCCGCGCCCCTCGTCGGCGCCGTCGTCGGCCTGGCCGCCGCGGCCGCGGGCGGTGTCCTCGTCGCCCTCGGTGCCACACCGCTGCTCGCCGCGGTCGGCACCGTCGCGGTGCCCGCGGTCCTCACCCGCGGGCTGCACCTCGACGGGCTCGCCGACACCGCGGACGCGCTCGGCTCCGGCAAGGAGGCGGAAGAGGCGCTGCGGATCATGAAGCAGTCCGACATCGGGCCGTTCGGGGTCCTCACCCTCGTCCTCGTCCTGCTCGCGCAGGTCGCCTCCGCTGCCGCGTGCTACGGGCACGGGTGGGTGTACGGCGGCGGCGCCGCGCTCGTCTCCGCCGTCGCCGGGCGCACCGCACTCCTCGCCGCGTGCCGCCGCGGGATCCCGGCCGCCAGGCCGGGCGGTCTCGGCGCCGCCGTCGCCGGGTCCGTACCGCCCTGGGCCGCGCTCGGCCCCACCGCGCTGTGTGCCGCCGTCGCCGCGGCCGCGGCCACGCCCTTCGGCGGGCTCACCCCCCTCCGGTTCGCCGCCGCCGTCCTCTGCGGCACCGCGGCCGGCGAGCTCCTCGTGCGGCGCTGCACGCGCCGCTTCGGCGGCGTCACCGGCGACGTCTTCGGCGCCGCCACGGAGGCCGCGGCCACGGTGGCCTTCCTGGCCCTAGCCCTGCGCTAGGCCGTGTTTTGGAAGTCCCGCCTGCCCCGCGACGCCTGGCACGCACGCTCGCTGCGTTGTCGGAGTCGTCCGAGCAGGCCCACTACGAGGACGACCCTCCGCCTTGCGATCGCACGCACCGGACGCCGCGGGGCCCGCCCTGTGGGCGGACGGCCCTACTTCCAAAACACGGCCTAGCCCCCCGCGCCTACCGGCGCGGGTCCGTTTCCCACCCTCCCCCACAGCTCCGCGTGGGGGTGCCCCCAGACCCGTGCAGGTGAGATGTCGAGTGCGGGCCTCCTCGTGGCCGCACCCCGCCATCGGCGACTGCATGCTCGTGCACACCAGCGAACCGCCAGCAGCCGACGCGGCCGAGACGTACCAAAGCCCACCCCGCACACGACAACCGCAAGCCGCCAGCCGGGCCGAGGGGACGGTTCGGGGGTGTCCCCGCAGGCATGCGCGAGACTCCCGCCGCCTCGTTCGGGAAGAGCCAAGGCGCGCAGGCCGAGGAGATACCCCCGAAGCGGCACCGACCCACCGCACCCCGGGCACGCGCACCCCCGAGGGAATCGCGCAGCGCGTAGGCTCGGCTGGGCCGACCGCGGGGCGCCCCGATGATGTGGCGGAATACGATGCGGGGACCGGCCCGGCCGGGCCATCCACCGGCCTTTGACAAGGACCTCGACCGAATAGGACCTGAGCCACCGTGACAGCTCTGACACTCAGTACCTCCGCCGCCGCAGCGCTGCGCGCGGACGCCGTCGTCGTGGGGGTGAGCAAGGCCGCCAAGGGCGGCCCCCGCCTCGCCCCGGGGGCGGAAGCGGTGGACGCCGCCTTCGGCGGGAAGCTCGCCTCGACGCTGGAGACGCTCGGCGCGGCCGGCGCGGAGGGTGAGCTGACCAAGCTCCCCGCCCCGGACGGCGTGAAGGCCGCGGTCGTGGTGGCGGTGGGTCTCGGGGACGCCCCCGAGGAGGGCGCGGGGTTCGACCCCGAGGCGCTGCGCAAGGCTGCGGGCACCGCGGCCAGGGCGCTGGCGGGAGCCAGGAAGGCGGCGTTCGCGCTGCCTGCCGCGGCACCCGAGGAGGTGGAGGCCGTCGCGATCGGAGCCCTGCTCGGCGCGTACGCCTTCACCGCCTACCAGGCCGACTCCGGCAAGTGCCCGCTCGCCGAGGCGGCGATCGTCGGCGCGAAGCCGCGGGACAAGGCGCACAAGGCGGCGGTGGAGCGGGCGACCGCGGTGGCCGCGGAGGTGAACCGGGCGCGTGACCTGGTGAACACCCCGCCGAACGACCTGACCCCGAAGGCGTTCGCCGCCGCGGTGCAGGCCGCGGGCAAGGAGTTCGGCCTGAAGGTCGAGGTGCTGGACGAGAAGGCGCTGCTCAAGGGCGGCTACGGCGGCATCATGGGCGTGGGCCAGGGTTCGGCGACGCCCCCGCGCCTGGTGCGGGTGGCGTACTCGCACGCGAAGGCGACGCGCTCGCTGGCCTTCGTCGGCAAGGGCATCACGTACGACTCGGGCGGCATCTCGCTGAAGCCGCCGGGGCACAACGAGACGATGAAGTGCGACATGAGCGGCGCCGCCGCGGTGTTCGCCTCGGTCGTGGCCGCCGCGAAGCTGGGCCTTGAGGTCAACGTGACCGGCTGGCTGGCGCTGGCCGAGAACATGCCGGGCGGCGGCGCGACCCGCCCCGGCGACGTGCTGAAGATGTACAGCGGCAAGACCGTCGAGGTGCTGAACACCGACGCGGAGGGCCGGCTGGTGCTGGCCGACGCCCTGGCCAGGGCGTCGGAGGAGGCACCGGACGCGATCGTGGACGTGGCGACGCTGACGGGCGCGATGGTGCTGGCGCTGGGTGACGGCCGGTTCGGGATCATGGCGAACGACGACGACTTCCGTACCGCGGTGCACACCGCGGCGCTCGCGGAGGGCGAGGACTCGTGGCCGATGCCGCTGCCTCAGCAGCTGCGCAAGACCTTCGACTCCCCGACCGCGGACATCGCGAACATGGGCGTACGCCCTGGTGGCGGCCTGGTCGCGGGACTTTTCCTGCGGGAGTTCGTGGGCGAGGGCATCACGTGGGCGCACCTGGACATCGCAGGTCCTGCGTTCAACGAGGGCGGACCGTCGGGTTACACCCCG
Organism: Actinacidiphila bryophytorum; assembly: GCF_016916835.1. Classification (GTDB taxonomy): domain Bacteria; phylum Actinomycetota; class Actinomycetes; order Streptomycetales; family Streptomycetaceae; genus Actinacidiphila; species Actinacidiphila bryophytorum. The sequence continues at coordinate 372,116 of NZ_JAFFIX010000005.1, forward strand.
AAGGGCGGTACGGGCTCGGCGGTGCGCACCCTGGTGGCGCTGGCCCGGCTGACCGCGGAGGGCGACCTGCTCTGATCCGGGACGTCCCGGCGCAGGCCGGGACGACCTGGTGCAGTCCGGGTGAGATGTGTCACGTGCGGCCCCCGGCGACATGCCGGGGGCCGCTCGCCGTGTTGTGACCGGCAGGGCCGGTGGCCCGCGAGCCCCCGAGAAGTGCGAAGATGTTGTCTCGGCACGACAGGGCCCCCTTTGAGACAAAGCGGCCGAACCAAAGCCGCCGCCCGGTCATGGTGGACCGGCTCCGGCGAACCCATGCATGGAGGACGTGACGTGGCGAACGACGCCAGCACTGTTTTCGACCTAGTGATCCTCGGCGGCGGCAGTGGCGGCTACGCAGCGGCGCTGCGTGCCGCGCAGCTGGGACTGGACGTCGCCCTGATCGAGAAGAACAAGCTCGGGGGCACCTGTCTGCACAACGGCTGCATTCCCACCAAGGCGCTGCTGCACGCCGGTGAGATCGCGGACCAGGCTCGCGAGAGCGAGCAGTTCGGTGTGAAGGCCACCTTCGAGGGCATCGACATCGCGGCCGTCCACAAGTACAAGGACGACGTGATCTCGGGCCTCTACAAGGGCCTGCAGGGCCTGGTGGCGTCACGCAAGGTGACGTACATCGAGGGTGAGGGGCGGCTGTCGTCGCCGACCTCGGTCGATGTGAACGGCCAGCGGATCGAGGGCCGGCACGTGGTGCTGGCGACCGGTTCCGTACCGCGCTCGCTGCCGGGGCTGACCATCGACGGCAACCGGATCATCTCCTCGGACCACGCTCTGACGCTGGACCGGGTCCCGAAGACCGCGATCGTGCTCGGCGGCGGTGTCATCGGCGTCGAGTTCGCCTCGGCGTGGAAGTCCTTCGGGACCGACGTGACGATCGTCGAGGGCCTGCCGCACCTGGTGCCGGTCGAGGACGAGAACAGCTCGAAGCTGCTGGAGCGGGCCTTCCGCAAGCGCGGCATCAAGTTCAACCTGGGCACCTTCTTCCAGAGCGCCGAGTACACCGCGGACGGTGTGAAGGTGACGCTGGCCGACGGCAAGACCTTCGAGGCGGAGGTGCTGCTGGTCGCGATCGGCCGCGGCCCGGTCTCGCAGAACCTGGGCTACGAGGAGCAGGGCGTCGCGATGGACCGCGGCTACGTCCTGGTCGACGAGTACATGCGGACGAACGTGCCGACCATCTCGGCCGTCGGCGACCTGGTCCCGACCCTGCAGCTGGCGCACGTCGGCTTCGCCGAGGGCATCCTGGTGGCGGAGCGGCTGGCGGGCCTGAAGGCCGTGCCGGTCGACTACGACGGTGTGCCGCGGGTGACGTACTGCCACCCCGAGGTCGCGTCCGTGGGCATCACCGAGGCGAAGGCCAAGGAGGTGTACGGGGCAGACAAGGTCGTGACGCTCAAGTACAACCTGGCGGGCAACGGCAAGAGCAAGATCCTCAAGACCGCGGGCGAGATCAAGCTCGTCCAGGTCCGCGACGGTGCGGTCGTGGGCGTCCACATGGTCGGCGACCGGATGGGCGAGCAGGTCGGCGAAGCGCAGCTGATCTACAACTGGGAGGCGCTGCCCGCCGAGGTCGCGCAGCTCATCCACGCGCACCCGACGCAGAACGAGGCCATGGGCGAGGCCCATCTGGCCCTCGCGGGCAAGCCGCTGCACTCGCACGACTGACCCTCATTCACGCCACCCATTCGCACAGATCGTGAGGAGTAACCGCAACCATGGCGGTTTCCGTAACCCTGCCGGCGCTCGGCGAGAGCGTGACCGAGGGCACCGTCACCCGCTGGCTCAAGGCCGAGGGTGAGCGCGTCGAGGCCGACGAGCCGCTGCTCGAGGTCTCGACCGACAAGGTCGACACCGAGATCCCCTCGCCCGCGTCGGGCGTGCTCGCGTCCATCAAGGTCGCCGAGGACGAGACGGTCGAGGTCGGCGCCGAGCTTGCCGTCATCGACGACGGCACCGGTGCACCGGCCGCGGCCCCCGCACCGGCTGCCGAGCCGGCCCCTGCCCCGGCGCCTGCCGCCGAGCCCGCCCCGGCTCAGGTCGCGCCGTCCACCGAGGCCGCGGCCCCGGCTCCCGCCCCGACCGCGCAGGCGGCTGCGGGCGCGTCCGGCGCCGCAGGCACCGACGTGGTGCTGCCCGCGCTCGGCGAGTCCGTCACCGAGGGCACGGTGACGCGCTGGCTGAAGGCGGTCGGCGAGAGCGTCGAGGCCGACGAGCCGCTGCTGGAGGTCTCGACCGACAAGGTCGACACCGAGATCCCCTCGCCGGTGGCGGGCACGCTGCTGGAGATCCTGGTCGAGGAGGACGGTACGGCCGAGGTCGGCGCCCGGCTCGCGGTGATCGGTGCGGCCGGTGCCGCCCCGGCCGCGGCGCCCGCTCCTGCCGCGCCCGCCCCTGCCCCGGCCGCCGCTCCGGCTGCCCCCGCACCCGCGCCGGTGGCGCCCCCGGCCCCCGCGCCGGCCGCCGCCGCGCCCGCTCCTGCGGCCCCGGCACCTGCCCCGGCCGCCCCGGCCCCGGTCACCCCCGCGGCTCCCGCTCCGGCCGCCGCAGCCGGCGACGAGGGCGCGTACGTGACCCCGCTGGTCCGCAAGCTCGCCGCGGAGAACGGCGTGAACCTCGGCTCCGTGCAGGGCACGGGCGTCGGCGGGCGGATCCGCAAGCAGGACGTCCTCGCCGCCGCCGAGGCCGCGAAGGCCGCTGCCGCCGCCGCGTCCAAGGCGGCCCCGGCTGCCGCGGCCGCCCCGAAGCCCGCGCCCGCGGTGTCCCCGCTGCGCGGCCAGACGGTCAAGATGACCCGGATGCGCAAGGTCATCGGCGAGAACATGATGAAGGCCCTGCACTCGCAGGCGCAGCTCACCAGCGTCGTCGAGGTGGACGTCACCCGCGTCATGCGGCTGCGCGCCCAGGCCAAGGAGGCGTTCGCCGCCCGCGAGGGCGTCAAGCTGTCGCCGATGCCGTTCTACGTCAAGGCCGCGGCCCAGGCCCTCAAGGCGCACCCGGTGATCAACGCCAGGATCAACGAGGACGAGGGCACGATCACCTACTTCGACTCCGAGAACATCGGGATCGCGGTGGACTCCGAGAAGGGTCTGATGACCCCGGTCATCAAGGGTGCGGGCGACCTGAACATCGCCGGTATCGCCAAGAAGACCGCGGAGCTGGCGGCCAACGTCCGGGCCAGCAGGATCACCCCCGACGACCTGGCCGGTGCGACCTTCACCATCAGCAACACCGGGTCGCGCGGCGCGCTGTTCGACACCGTCATCGTGCCGCCGAACCAGGCCGCCATCCTGGGTATCGGCGCGACCGTCAAGCGCCCGGTGGTCGTGGAGACCCCTGAGGGCACGGTCATCGGGGTGCGCGACATGACGTTCCTGTCGCTGTCCTACGACCACCGGCTGGTGGACGGTGCCGACGCGGCCCGCTACCTGACGGCGGTCAAGGAGATCCTCGAAGCCGGCGAGTTCGAGGTCGAGCTGGGTTTGTAACGGCCCCGCAGGACCGCCGTACGGCACTCGGCGCCCCCGCCCCGGTACTCCGGGGCGGGGGCGCCGCTGCGTGCCTGCGCGGACGGCGGGGAGGCACGGTTGCTTCCGCGTCGTATCGTCTAAGGCACGCAACACGTGAAGGAGCGCGCCCCATGGCCCCTGCCGCCGTCCCCCACCTGGTCGTGCACAGCCTCCGCGAGCAGATCCGCGAGCACATCCTCGAGGGGATCGTCAGCGGGCGCTGGAAGCCGGGCGAGCGGATCGTGGAGCGGCGGATCGCGGTGGAGCTGCAGGTCAGCCAGACGCCGGTACGGGAGGCGCTGCGGGAGCTGGAGACGCTGCGGCTGATCGAGTCCGCGCCGAACAAGGGTGTGCGGGTGCGCGGGCTGACCGCGGCGGACCTCAAGGAGAGCTATCCGGTGCGGGCCGGGCTCGAACAGGTCGCGGCCGAGCTGGCGGCGGAGCGGCTGGCAGCCGACCCCTCGGCGCTGGAGCGCGAGGTGGCGGCGCTGCGGGTGGCGGACGCGGGCCTGGACGGCGAGGCGCAGGTGCGGCACACCGTGGCCTTCCACCACGAGCTGGTCCGCGCGGCGGACAACGCGGTGCTGCTGCACGCGTGGGAGTCGCTGGGCATCGAGGTGTGGACGACGCTGTCCATCCGCTGGCTCAGCCCGGCGCCGCGCGCGTACGCCGCCGAGCACCAGGACATCGTGGACGCCTTCACCCGGCGCGACCCCCGGATCTGCGCGCTGATCAAGTCGCACGTCCTCAGCTGCGCCCCGCAGGTCTGAGCCACACCCTGGGAATCGAAGGCACCTGAGGTCTGGCACGGGGTGCCGCCGAGGCTGGCACGCCGTGCCGACTTGGAATTGGGCGTCCGCAACGATTGATCGATCATCGATCGCGGACGTATCGTGGGTCGCGGAGGGCGAGCCCTGTCTGCCGACTCATCACTCGCACTCACCACCCCCCCTCCGTTCGGAAGGCGGCACCCCATGCCTGACGCCGTTGGCCGTACCCGGCCGAGTCAGCTCGATCAGATCCCGGACCGCGACCCGGAAGAGACCACCGAGTGGCTCGCGTCGCTCGACGCCGTCACCAAGGCCGCCGGACCGCACAGGGCCGCGTATCTGATGCGCAGAACGCTGGAAGGCGCGAGCGCCGACGGCATAGCGCTGCCCTCGCTCCTGGAGACGGAGTACATCAACACCATCCCGACCTCCGCCGAGCCCGCCTACCCGGGCGACGAGGCGATCGAGGCCCGGATCACCGCATGGAACCGGTGGAACGCCGCCGCCATGGTGACCCGCGGCAGCAAGCTCGGCCTCGGCGGCCACATCGCGACCTTCGCGTCGGCGGCCTGGCTGTACGAGACCGGCTTCCAGCACTTCTTCCGCGGCAAGGAGGGCACGGGCTCCGGCGACCAGCTCTACATCCAGGGCCACGCCTCCCCCGGTGTCTACGCCCGCGCCTTCCTGGACGGCCGGCTCTCGCAGGAGCAGCTCGACCGCTTCCGGCAGGAGGCCGGCGGCGACGGCCTGCCCTCGTACCCGCACCCGCGCCGGCTGCCCTGGCTGTGGGAGTTCCCCACCGTCTCGATGGGCCTCGGCCCGCTGTCGGCGATCTACCAGGCGCGCTTCAACCGCTACCTGGAGCACCGCGGCATCAAGGACACCTCCGACTCGCACGTGTGGGCCTTCCTCGGCGACGGCGAGATGGACGAGCCCGAGTCGACGGCCGCCCTGGCGCTGGCCGGCCGCGAGGGCCTGGACAACCTGACCTTCGTGATCAACTGCAACCTGCAGCGGCTCGACGGCCCGGTCCGCCCCAACTTCAAGATCGTGCAGGAGCTGGAGTCGCAGTTCCGCGCGGCCGGCTGGAACGTGGTCAAGGCGCTGTGGGGCGCGGCCTGGGACGAGGTGCTCGCGCAGGACGTGGACGGCGCGCTGCTGCGGCGGCTGCGCGAGGTGCCCGACGCGCAGTTCCAGACGTACGCCACCCGCGACGCGGCCTACATCCGCGAGCACTTCTTCGGCGCGGACCCCGCGCTGCGCACCATCGGCGGCCGGCTCTCCGACGCCAGGCTGCTGGAGCTGTTCCAGACCTCGCGCGCCGGGCACGAGCCGCGCAAGGTGTACGCGGCCTACCGCGCCGCCCTGGACCACAAGGGCGCACCGACCGTGGTGCTCGCCCAGACGGTCAAGGGCTACACCCTGGGCGCCGGCTTCGAGTCGCGCAACGCCAACCACCAGATGAAGAAGCTCACCAACGAGCAGTTCCGCGTGATGCGCGACCTGCTGGAGCTGCCGATCCCCGACAGCGCGCTCGCCGGGGACACCGTCCCGTACTGGCACCCCGGCGAGGACTCGCCCGAGATGCGCTACCTGCGCGAGCGGCGCGCGGCCCTCGGCGGCCCCGCCCCGGCCCGCAAGGTGGTCGCCAAACCGCTGCCGCTGCCGCCCGACAAGGCCTACGCGAGCCTGGAGAAGGGCTCGGGCACGCAGGAGATCGCCACCACGATGGCCTTCGTGCGGCTGGTCAAGGACCTGATGCGGGAGAAGGAGACCGGCCGCCGCTGGGTGCCGATCGTCCCCGACGAGGCCCGCACCTTCGGCATGGAGTCGCTCTTCCCGTCCGCGGGCCTGTACTCGCCCCGCGGCCAGACCTACGATCCGGTCGACCGCGACCAACTGCTGTACTACAAGGAGGCGAAGGACGGCCAGATCCTCAACGAGGGGATCACCGAGGCCGGTTCGCTCGCCGACTTCACCGCGGCGGCCACGGCGTACGCCACCCACGGCGAGCCGATGATCCCGTTCTACATCTTCTACTCGATGTTCGGCTTCCAGCGCACCGCCGACCAGTTCTGGGCACTCGCCGACCAGTTGGGCCGCGGGTTCGTGATCGGCGCGACCGCGGGGCGCACCACGATGACCGGCGAGGGCCTGCAGCACGCCGACGGCCACTCGCACCTGATCGCCTCCACCAACCCGGCGGCGCTCTCCTACGACCCGGCGTTCGCGTACGAGGTCGCGGTGATCGTCCGCGAGGGCCTGCGGCGGATGTACGGCCCCGAGGCCGAGGACGTCTTCTACTACCTGACGGTCTACAACGAGCCGAAGGTGCAGCCCGCGATGCCGGCCGGCGTCGAGGAGGGCATCCTCAAGGGCCTCTACCGCTACCAGGCCGCCGCGGACCCGGCGCCCGGCGCCCCGCGGCTGCAGCTGCTGGCCTCCGGCACCGCGATCCACTGGGCGCTGGACGCGCAGCGGCTGCTGGCCGAGGACTGGGGCGTGGCCGCCGACGTGTGGTCGGCGCCGTCCTGGACCGAGCTGCGCCGCGACGCGCTGGAGTGCGACGCGGCCCGGCTGCGCGGCGAGGAGCGCACCCCGTACGTGACCCGCGCGCTGGAGAGCGCACCGGGTCCCGTGGTCGCCGTCAGCGACTGGATGCGGGCGGTGCCCGACCAGATCGCGCCGTGGGTCGAGCAGGACTGGACGTCGGTCGGCACCGACGGCTTCGGCCTGTCGGACACCCGCGACGCCGCCCGCCGCCACTTCGGGGTGGACCCGCAGTCGCTGACCGTCCAGGCGCTCGCCGCCCTCGCCCGCCGCGGCGAGGTGGAGACCGCCACGGTCAAGGAGGCGGCCGAGCGCTACGGGCTCTGACCGCCCCGGCGCCGGCCCGACTGCGGTGCGCCGCAGGCACGTCACCGCCGTCACGGGTGGGGTTCACCCCAATTCCCGTGGCGGCGGAGGCCTTTGGTGCCCAGCAGTGCGCAAGAAACCTGTGAAACCCCGGAGTCGGCCAAACCTACTGGCGCGAAAGGGATTGCGGGCACCTACAAGTACCGGTTAAGTTCCCCCGGATGCCTGCCAACCCCAGCCCTCTGACGGCTCCCACCGCCGAGGACATCCGCGCCTGGTACCGAGTGCAGTCCGCCGCGCTCGCGCACGACCGGCCCGGTGAGCCGGTGCCCTCGCAGGCGGCGGTACGGGCCGGGCTGACCACCACGGGCCCCCGCCGGCGGCGGCTGGTCCTGTGGCTGCTGCGCGGCTCGGGCGACGAGCCCGTCGCGACGGCCCTGCTGCGGCTGCACGGCGCCACCGCGGCCGGCGGGCACGCCGACATCCAGATGACCGTCCACCCCGCCCACCGCAGGCTCGGCACGGGCTCCCGGCTGCTCGCCACCGTCACCGAGGCCGCCACCGCCGCCGGTTGCGGCACCCTCACCGCGGAAGCGGTCGCCGGCACCCCCGGCGAGGGCTTCCTCGCCACCCGCGACTTCGTGCCCTTCGCCCGCATGACCTGGCAGCGGCTCCCCCTCGACGACATCCCGGCACCCGTCGGCAAACTCCCCGACGTCCCCCACCCCGGCTACCGCCTCACCGGGTGGGAGGGCGCCGCCCCCGAGACCCTCGCCGACGGCTTCCTCGACGCCCTGCGCGCCCTGCCCGCACCCGCCGCCGGCCCGGACGCGGCCGACACCCGCTGGGACCCGGCCGCCGTCCACGAGACCGCCGAGCTGGCCGCCCGCCGCGGCGACCGGCTGCTGACCGTCGCCGCACTCCACGACGACGACGGCATCGCCGGCTACACCACCGTCCTGCTCCCCGGTGACGGCACCAGGCGCGCCCAGCAGTACGACACCGCGGTCGTGCCCGCCCACCGCGGAAACGGGCTCGGCCTGTGGATGAAGGCCGAGATGCTGCGCAGGCTGCCCGCGGCCCAGCCCGACCTGGCCGAGATCCACACCCGCGTCCCCGACGACAACCGCCACCTGCTCGCGGTCAACACCGCGCTGGGCTTCCGCCCCCTCCACCGGACCGTCCGCTTCCGCCTCCGCCTGCGCGTGCGCCGCTAGGGCGGAGTGCGTAACGACACGGACGCATCCGGCTGACAGGGCGTGCGCCCGCCCCCGGCAACCGGGAAGCTGTACGGGTGATGGACGAGACGCAGTTCTGGGAGATCGTCGACAGTACGCGCGAGGCCGCGGGCGGCGATCCGGAGGACCATGCCGACCTGCTCGTCGAGCGTCTTGCCCAGCTCGACCCCGAGGCGGTCATCGACTTCGCCCGGCACTTCGAGACCCGCTTCATCCGGGCCTTCCGCTGGGACCTGTGGGGCGCCGCCGACATCATGCTCGGCGGCGCGGACGAGGAGTCCTTCGACTACTTCCGCTGCTGGCTCATCGGCCAGGGCCGGCACGTCTTCGAGGGCGCCCTGCACTCCCCCGACGACCTCGCCTTCCTCCTCACCGACTTCGACGCCGACACCGACGGCGACGCGGAGGATGTCGGCTATGCGGCCGACGAGGCGTACGAGCAGCTGACCGGTGTCCGCCTGCCCGAGCTCGGGCTTCCCGTCCAGGACCGGCCCGAGGGCGAGCCCCTCGACTTCGACGACGAGTCCGCCATGGCGGCGCGCTTCCCCCAACTCTGGTCCCGCTTCACCTAGGCCGTGTTTTGGAAGTCCCGCCTGCCCCGCGACGCCTGGCACGCACGCTCGCTGCGTTGTCGGAGTCGTCCGAGTAGGCCCACTACGAGGACGACCCTCCGCCTTGCGATCGCACGCACCAGACGCCGCGGGGCCCGCCCTGTGGGCGGACGGCCCTACTTCCAAAACACGGCCTAGCGGTGGGCTCCCCTGCGGGGGGGTGCGCCTTTCGGCGGGGCCGCACCCCCAGGGGCGCGGGGAACTGCGCGCCCAGCCGCCCACCGGCCGGTGGTCCGGCACGAACCGAACAGCCCCCTTCGGACGGAGACGACCCGCGCCCCGGTGGGGGCGGGGCGCGCAGTTCCCCGCGCCCCTGAAAAACGCTCGCCGCCCTGCGCAAGGGCACCGCACAAGCCACCGCGGCCCGCGGAAACGTGCCCCTTGGGGCAGGATGGTGGCATGCGTATTGCCGTCACAGGCGCGTCCGGGCTGATCGGTGGTGCCCTCACCACCGCACTGGCCGGCGACGGCCACGAAGTCGTCCGCCTGGTGCGGCGCGAGACAGCCGCACCGGACGAGGTGCAGTGGGACCCGAAGGCAAGGGCGCTGGACCCCGGCAAACTGAAGGGGTGCGGCGCCGTCGTGCATCTGGCGGGCGCCGGCGTCGGCGACCGCCGCTGGACCGCCGCGCGGAAGACGGAGCTGTACGAGAGCCGCGTCCTGGGCACGGCGACGGTCGCCGCGGCGGTCGCAGCCATGGACACGCCCCCGTCCGTGCTGCTGTGCGGCACCGCGATCGGCTACTACGGCGACACCGCCGACCGCTGGGTGGACGAGGACAGCCCGGCCGGCACCGGCTTCCTCGCCGAGCTGGTCCGGGACTGGGAGGCCGCGGCAGAACCTGCCGCGGCGGCCGGCGTCCGTACCGCCTTCGCCCGTACGGGCCTGGTCGTGGCCCGCGGCGGCGGCGCGTGGGGGCGGCTCTTCCCGCTGTTCAAGGCGGGCCTGGGCGGCCGGCTCGGCAATGGCCGGCAGTTCTGGAGCTTCATCGCGCTGCAGGACGAGATCGCGGCACTGCGGCACATCCTCGACACCCCCGCGCTGTCCGGCCCGGTGAATCTGACGGCCCCGGAGCCGCTGACGAACCGTGAGGTCACCGCCGCCATGGGCCGCGTCCTGCACCGGCCGACGCTCGCCACCGTCCCCGCGCCGGTCCTGCGGGCGGCGCTGGGCGAGTTCGCCGGGGATGTGCTGGGCAGTCAGCGGGTGCGCCCCAAGCGGCTGCTGGAGTCCGGCTTCACGTTCGCGTACCCCCGGATCGAGCAGGCCATCTCGGCTGCATTGCGTACGGGATAAGGCCGGATCGGACCGGTTACGACCGCATCAGATGCCTTTGATGGGGGCATGACCCATACCACGAGCGGGGAGTAGGCCCGACCTCGGGGAGGGAATCGTGCTTCTGCCAGCACGTCGCAAGACCACGCCAGCACCTGTGGACGTCATCGTGATCGGAGCCGGGGCGGCCGGGCTCGCCGCCGCGCACCACCTGCTCGACGCGGGCCTGACGGTCACCGTGCTGGAGGCCGCGGAACGCGTCGGCGGCCGGATGGCCACCGACGAGGTCGCCGGCTTCCGGCTGGACCGCAGGCCGCACCTGCTCAACACGTCCTACCCCGAACTGCACCGCACCAGGGGCCTGCGCGGCCTGCCGCTCGCCCCGCTGGCACCCGGCGCACTCGTACGGGCCGGCGGCCGCGGCTACCGGGTCGGCGACCAGCGGGGCGCCCGGGCGGCGTTCGGCTCCGCACTGGACCGGGCACGGCTCGCCGCCACGCTCAACCGGCTCGCCGGCACACCCGACCTGCGGCTGGCCGCCCGCCCCGAGACCACCGCCGCGCGGGCGCTCAGCGGGCGCGGCTTCGCACCGCGCACCGTCGAGGGCTTCCTGCGGCCGCTGCTGGCCGCGCTGCTGTGCGACCCGGAACTGCAGACGTCCAGCCGGGCCGCCGACCTGGTGCTGCGCGGTTTCGCACGCGGCCGCACATGCCTGCCGGCAGGCGGCTCGGCCGGCCTGCCGGAACGCCTCGCGGCGGCCCTGCCGCCGGGCACCGTACGGCTGGGCACACCCGCGGTGCGGGTCGCCGTCCGCAGCGTACGGGTCGCGGGCGGCGGCGAACTGCCCTGCCGGGCCGTGCTGGTGGCCACCGGTGCGCGGGCCGCCGCCCGCCTGCTGCCAGGGCTGCGGGTGCCGGCCTTCCACCAGGTCACCGTCTTCCACCACACGGCGCCGGTCGCGCCGTTGCGCGAACCCGTCCTGGTCCTCGACGCGGACCGCCTCGGGCCGGTCTCGCACACCCTGCCGGCCGCGGCGGTCGACCCCACCCGCGCGCCCGGCGGGCGCCCCCTCATCACCTCCGTGGTGCTGGGGCCGCCCCCCGACGGCGACTCCGACAAGTCGGTGCGGGCGCATCTCGCGGAGCTGTACGAGGTGAGTACGGACGGGTGGGAGCTGCTCGGGATCCACTCGGACCCCGAGGCCGTCGCCGCCATGCCGGCCCCGCACGACCTTCGGCGCCCCGTGCGCGTCCTCCAGGGCCTCTACGTCTGCGGCTCCCACCGCACCACCAGCACCCTCCAGGGCGCCCTCTTCTCGGCCCGCCGGGCCACCACCACGATCCTCACCGACCTCACCCGCTCCACTTCCCCCCCTCACCGGGCCGCCGCCTAACGCCTCCGGCGCGCGCCCTGGAGTAGTGACCGCCGTCTCCACACACCGGTCCGCAGTGGTGGCTGCCGTCTCCACACGACGGTCCGTTGTGTTTGCGCGCGCCGTTCCCCGCGCCCCTGATGGTTGCCCTCACGGGCAGAGGCGGCGCTTTCAGGCGGCGCCCTCTGCGCAGGAGGGTGAGCGTTTTTCAGGGGCGCGGGGAACTGCGCGTCCCGCCCGAACGGGCGGAAAGAAAGCAACGCCACCGCGCGTGGCAACCACCCAGGAGGCGCTGGGGGCACCCCCAGGCGAAGCTCTGGGGGCGGAACTGCGCGGCCGGCCCGCCACCGGGGGGAGGTCCCGGGGATCGGGGGCGGGTTGCCCCGGTGGGGGTCAGAGGGGGGAGCCCAGGCTTGCAGCCTGGGCGAAGAAGGCCCGGGCGGCAGCCGTGTCGCGGTACGGCTCGAGCCGGCGCGCGAAATCGCGCGCATATTCCGCGGCACGGAAAGACCGCATGTCCGCGGCCTGGCGGACGACGTCCGCCCCAAGCGCACAGGCCGCCTCGACCTCCCCGAGGGCAAGCCGGGACGTGGCGAGAACGGCCCGGCAGAAGAGCCGGCTCCGCGCGTACCCGGCCCCGCGCAACTGCAGCGACCGTTCAGCCTGCTGAACGGCCGCCCGGTGCTGCTGCAGATCCCGGTGGCAGTGCGCGAACTCGTCCGCGAGCTGCGCCTCGTCGAAGAAGCGCGCCCAGGAGGGGAGTTCGTCGCCGGGCCGGGCGGCGGAGAAGGCCCGCTCGGCCCGGGCGAGCGCGGCCGTGCACGCCCGGGTCTCGCCGAGCACCCCGTGCCCGCGGGCCTCGGCCGCGTGCATGAGCGCCTGCACCGCCGCGGGCGCCCCCGTGCCGATGCCCTGCTGGGCGACCCTGGCCAGTTGGACGGCTTCGCGCCCGTGCCCGAGGTAGACCGCCTGGCGGCTCATGGTGACCAGGACGTACCCCCCGTGGACCCGGTCGCCCGCGGCCTGGGTGAGCCGCAGCGACTGGACGAAGTAGCGCTGTGCGAGCCCGTGCGCGCCGATGTCGTAGGAGGTCCAGCCGGCCAGCCGGGTCAGGTCGGCGACGGAGGCGAAGAGCCGGCGGCCCTGGGCCTCCCCGTAGCTGCCGCGCAGCATCGGCTCGGCTTCGTGTTCGAGGTAGCGGACGAGGGCCTGGCGGGCGTGCCCGCCTCCGTAGGCGTGGTCGAGGGTGCGGAAGAGGTCGCCGACGGCGCGCAGCGCGGCGATGTCGCCGCTCCCGACCCGGCCGCCGGGCGCGGCGACCGGCGGCGCGGGACGTAAGTCCTGCCCGGTCCGCGGGGTGCCGCGGGTCTGTGCGGGGACCCGCAGGTGCCCCTTGCGGGTGACCGTGTCGTCGGCGGAGCCGATCAGCCAGTCCCTGCTGGGCACGACGAGCCCTGCCGGGCTGAAGGCGATCTTGCGCAGCTCGGCCTGGTTGCCGGTGTCCTTGCGCCACAGCCCGCTGACGATGTCGACGGCTTCCGCGGCGGACGCGGCGTATTCGAGCCCGGCGTAGACCGGTGCGCACGCGTCGAGGCCGAGGTCCTGCGCGGACAGCCGGCGGCCGAGCCGCTGGGTGAAGACCTCGGCGATGAGGGCGGGCGAGGTGCCGCGCGGCTGCTGGCCGCGCAGCCAGCGGGTCACGGACGTCTTGTCGTAGCGCAGGTCGAGCCCGTGTTCCTGGCCGAGCCGGTCGACGCGGCGGGCGAGGCCCGCGTGCGAGAAGCCGGCCTCGGCGATGAGGGCGGCGAGCAGGGTGTTGCGCCGGTTCTGCCGGCCGGCCCGCGCGCCTTCCGTATCCGCGCCCGCCTCCGCACCGGAAACCCTGTCCGTACCCGGGACCGGGGCCGTGCCCGGGGCTCCGGGCGTACCGTCGGGGGCGTCGCCGGCCGCTTCGTCGGGGCCGCCGGGCGGGTCGTGCGGTGGCCGGTCGGCCGGGCCGGCGGAGGGTCCGTTCGGGGTTCGCTGCGTGGCACGGTCCGTCATCGGCGGTGCGGCCCACTTCCTCTGCAGGGTCTTCAGATCGGCGTGAATGTAACGGTCAGCGCCGCCCAGCTCACTGCAAGAGCCGCATATTCGTCCGATTGAGCGACAACAGTCATCATTGCCGGGTAAGCGGCCCGCACCGGCGCAAGCCGCCGTGGTATGGCGCGGGCCGGCGCCGCCCGCCGGGGGTGGCCGCGGCGCGCCGCCGTACAGTTGCAGGGGCGCGTATCGCACAGCAGAGGAGTCGTGTCGTGAGTGAGCTGCAGTTCGTTCACCTGGGTTTCGGGGCCGACGCGGTGGAGTACACGGAGGCGTGGCAAAGGCAGCGCACTGTGCACGCGGCCCGTTTCGCCGACGAGGTCCCCGACACCTGCCTGCTGCTCGAGCACCCGCCGGTCTACACGGCGGGCCGGCGTACCGCGGACAACGAGCGCCCGCTGGACGGCACTCCCGTGGTGGACGTGGACCGCGGCGGCAAGATCACCTGGCACGGCCCCGGCCAGCTGGTGGGCTACCCGATCATGAAGCTGCCCCGCCCGGTCGACGTGGTCGCCCATGTGCGGCGGCTGGAGGACGCGCTGATCCGCACGGCGGCGGAGTTCGGCCTGGAGACCAGCCGGGTCGAGGGCCGCTCGGGTGTGTGGGTGCTGGGCGACCCGGTGCCGGCCTCAGGCATGGCGTCGGGCGGGCTCACGCTGGACTTCGACCCGCGGCTGGCCGACGAGGAGTTCGACCCGCGGCTGAACGGCCCGGAGTACGCCCCCTCCAACGCGGGCCAGCGCCGCGAGGACCGCAAGCTCGCGGCCATCGGCATCCGCGTCGCCAAGGGCGTGACCATGCATGGCTTCGCCCTGAACTGCAACCCCGACACCACCTGGTTCGACCGGATCGTGCCGTGCGGCATCAGGGACGCGGGCGTCACGTCGCTGTCGGAGGAGCTGGGCCGGGACGTCGGCGTCGCCGAGGCGCTGCCGGTGGTCGAGAAGCACCTGGCGGCGGTGCTGGGCTCCGCCGTCCTGCTTCCGCGCGCCGTCTAGGAATTCCGGGGCGTACCCTGGCGTTTACCGAAGAATCTAAGCCGTAGGCACAATCTCAGCTTTAGGGAGCCGGTCGTGTCCGCAGTCGCACCCGACGGACGCAAGATGCTGCGCCTGGAGGTCCGCAACAGCCAGACCCCCATCGAGCGCAAGCCCGAGTGGATCAAGACCCGGGCGAAGATGGGTCCCGAGTACACCCAGATGCAGAAGCTCGTCAAAAGCGAGGGCCTGCACACGGTGTGCCAGGAGGCGGGCTGTCCCAACATCTACGAGTGCTGGGAGGACCGCGAGGCGACCTTCCTCATCGGCGGCGACCAGTGCACCCGGCGCTGCGACTTCTGCCAGATCGACACCGGCAAGCCGCAGGCGCTGGACCGCGACGAGCCGCGCAGGGTCGGCGAGTCCGTCGTCACGATGGACCTGAACTACGCCACGATCACCGGCGTCGCCCGTGACGACCTCGACGACGGCGGCGCGTGGCTGTACGCCGAGACCGTCCGGCAGATCCACGCGATGACCGCGGACCGGGCCGCCGGGCGTACCAAGGTCGAGCTGCTGATCCCCGACTTCAACGCCGAGCCCGCGCAGCTCGCCGAGGTCTTCGGCGCCCGCCCCGAGGTGCTGGCGCACAACGTCGAGACGGTGCCGCGGATCTTCAAGCGCATCCGCCCCGGCTTCCGCTACGAGCGCTCCCTGGAGGTCATCACCCGGGCGCGGGAGGCGGGCCTGGTCACCAAGTCCAACCTGATCCTGGGCATGGGCGAGGAGCGCGAGGAGATCAGCCAGGCGCTGCACGACCTGCACGACGCGGGCTGCGAGCTGATCACCATCACCCAGTACCTGCGGCCGTCCGTGCGGCACCACCCGGTGGAGCGGTGGGTGAAGCCGGCCGAGTTCGTGGAGCTGAAGGAGGAGGCCGAGGAGATCGGCTACGCGGGCGTGATGTCCGGGCCGCTGGTCCGTTCGTCCTACCGGGCCGGCCGGCTCTTCCAGCAGGCGGTGGACCGCCGCCAGGAGCTGGGCGCGGCGGCTCGGGCGTAACGCTCCCCGCGCCGTGGCGTGGCGGTCCGTGGCAGGCGGCCCCCGGTGCGGCCCCGGGTGGGGTGTGAATCCCCTCACCCGGCCGTACGCGGCTGCCGGACGAGTGACCTGGCGGGGCGGGGTGCGGGCGCCGCTGAGGCTTTCATGTGAGATTGACCGGGTGGTCACCGGCTGGTAACACATTGTGGCGAGCCTGGTTTCACCGCACAGCACGTCCGGTTCGTCTCGTTGCCTTTGCGCTCGTTGCCATTGAGGGGGACGCCATGCCGTCCGAGTCGGTCCACGCCCGTCCGCACTTCCAGCTGCCCACGCACACCCCGGTCGCCGGGGCGCTGCGCGCCGTCGAATCCTTTCTGCTGCGCGGCGGCCAGCAGACCGCCCGCCGCAACGCCTGGGCGTCGGTCGTCGCTGACCGCCAGCGCGCCAAGGACCGCAGGGAGGCCGAGCACGAGATGGCGGCCCTGCTGACCGGAGCGCCCGGGGACGCCGTACGCGACTGACCCCGGTGGGTCACCGTGCGGGCCGCCTGCGGGCGGGCGCGGTGACGGGTGAGCGGGCGGCCACGTATCCTTTGCCACATGGCGAGGAAGGAAACATCCGAGAACCCTGGGCGACTGGCACAGATCGCTCAGACCTACAAGATGACCAGGCAGGCCGACTCCACGATCGGGCTTGTCATTGCGGCTGTGGGAATCGTCACCTTCGGTGTCATCCTCGCCCTCGGCTTCTTGATCGATCATCCCATCTGGGCCGGAATCCTGGGATTCCTGCTGGCGCTGCTCGCGATGGCCGTGGTCTTCGGCCGCCGTGCCGAGCGGGCCGCCTTCGGACAGCTGGAGGGCAAGCCTGGCGCGGCTGCCGCCGTGCTGCAGAACGTCGGCCGCGGCTGGACGGTGACGCCGGCGGTGGGCATGAACAAGAGCCAGGACGTCGTTCACCGGGCGGTCGGCAAGGCGGGTGTGGTGCTGGTCGGCGAGGGCAACCCCAACCGGGTCAAGGGCCTGCTGGCCAACGAGAAGAAGAAGGTCTCCCGGGTCGTCTACGACGTGCCGGTCCACGACTTCATCGTCGGCAACGGGGAGGGCGAGCTGCCGCTGAAGAAGCTGCGCACCACCCTGCTGCGGCTCCCCCGCACCCTGAGCGGCCCCAAGACCACCGAGGTCAACGACCGCCTCAAGGCGCTGGGCGACCTGATGTCGAACATGCCGATCCCGAAGGGTCCGATGCCCAAGGGCATGCGCATGCCGAAGGGCCGCTGACGCCTGTCGGTACGTGAAGAGGGCGCCCCCCCCGCTGCGGGGGGGCGCCCTCTTCGTGTCTGCGCACCCTTCCTCGGGCCGGCTGCTCGGTCCGCTTCCCGATCCGGTCAGTTCCGGTCGGATCCGTTCAGATCCGCTCAGATCCGGACCTGGACGGCCTTCACGGCCCTGTCGTGCAGGCCGCGGGTGTCGCGGTCGAACACGACGGCCGGGACGACCAGGACCAGCAGCAGCGTCCGCAGGGCCGCGCCGAGCGGGCTGAGCCGGCTGCCGTCCGCCTGGACGACCCGCAGCCGCATGATCATCTTGCCCGGTGTGCTGCCGACGAGCCCCAGGCCGATCACGCTCACCGCCGCGAACACGACCAGCGCCCAGTTGTTCGCCTGTGCAAGGTCACGGTGCGCGATCAGGCCGTATGCGATCAACGCGCTCAGAATCCAGTCGATGAACAGTGCGGCGACCCGCCTGCCGACCGGTGCGATGGATCCGGGGCCGTCCTTGGGCAGACCGAGCCGCTCGCCCCGGTACCCGAAGTCCGCGCCCATCTTCTCGGCGGCCGCACGCGGCCCCGACAGCCACGATCCGATTACTTCCCTGTTGTCCACCCGTCCACGGTAACCCCCGTACGGCCCAGTGCCCGCGGGTGGGGACCACCCTTGCGGCGTCGCGGTTAACGTGTACGAAACAAATGGGTCATGCTGGAGAAACCCCTGATCCCTAAGGTCAGGGCAGTGTGCGCCACCGCACTGGCCGCACCTCG
The DNA here is from genome assembly GCF_016916835.1 of Actinacidiphila bryophytorum. Taxonomy (GTDB): domain Bacteria; phylum Actinomycetota; class Actinomycetes; order Streptomycetales; family Streptomycetaceae; genus Actinacidiphila; species Actinacidiphila bryophytorum. Next base: position 389,938 of record NZ_JAFFIX010000005.1, read on the forward strand.
ATCGCCAACCCGACCCGCGGGCCGGGCCTAGGAGGAGTTGGATGTTCCAGAACGCCGACGACGTCAACAAGTTCATCTCGGACGAGGGCGTCAAGTTCGTCGACGTCCGGTTCTGCGACCTGCCCGGTGTGATGCAGCACTTCACGGTCCCGGTCTCGACGTTCGACCCGAGCGAGGAACTCGCCTTCGACGGCTCGTCCATCCGCGGCTTCCAGGCCATCCACGAGTCGGACATGGCGCTGCGCGCCGACCTGTCCACGGCCCGGGTCGACCCCTTCCGCAAGGACAAGACGCTCAACATCAACTTCTTCATCCACGACCCGATCACCGGCGAGCAGTACAGCCGCGACCCGCGGAACGTGGCGAAGAAGGCCGAGGCCTACCTGGCGTCCACCGGCGTCGCGGACACCGCGTACTTCGGCCCGGAGGCGGAGTTCTACGTCTTCGACAACGTGCGCTTCCAGACCTCCTCGAACGAGTCCTTCTACCACATCGACTCCGAGGCCGGCGCCTGGAACACCGGCGCCCTGGAGAACAACCGCGGCTACAAGGTCCGCTACAAGGGCGGCTACTTCCCCGCCCCGCCGGTCGACCACTTCGCCGACCTGCGCGCCGAGATCAGCCTCGAACTCGAAGCGGCCGGCCTCCAGGTCGAGCGCCAGCACCACGAGGTCGGCACCGCGGGCCAGGCCGAGATCAACTACAAGTTCAACACCCTGCTGGCCGCCGCCGACGACCTGATGCTCTTCAAGTACATCGTGAAGAACGTCGCCTGGCGCAACGGCAAGACCGCGACCTTCATGCCCAAGCCGATCTTCGGTGACAACGGCTCCGGCATGCACGTCCACCAGTCGCTCTGGCAGGGCGGCACCCCGCTCTTCTACGACGAGCAGGGCTACGCGGGCCTGTCCGACACCGCCCGCTACTACATCGGCGGCATCCTCAAGCACGCCCCCTCCCTGCTGGCCTTCACCAACCCGACGGTGAACTCCTACCACCGCCTGGTCCCCGGCTTCGAGGCCCCGGTCAACCTGGTCTACTCGCAGCGCAACCGTTCCGCCGCGATGCGCATCCCGATCACGGGCTCCAACCCGAAGGCCAAGCGCGTCGAGTTCCGCGCCCCCGACCCGTCCTCGAACCCCTACCTCGCCTTCTCCGCCCTCCTCCTGGCGGGCCTCGACGGCGTCAAGAACAAGATCGAGCCGGCCGAGCCGATCGACAAGGACCTCTACGAGCTGGCCCCCGAGGAGCACGCCGGCGTCCCCCAGGTCCCCACCTCCCTCCCGGCCGTCCTGACCGCCCTGGAGAACGACAACGAGTACCTCCAGGCCGGCGGCGTCTTCACCGCCGACCTGATCGAGACCTGGATCGACTTCAAGCGCACGAACGAAATCGCCCCGATCCAGCTCCGCCCCCACCCGCACGAGTTCGAGCTGTACTTCGACATCTAAGCCGGGGTCCACGACCCCTCTGCCCGGGGCCTTTTGCTGACAACCCATCGGGGTCCGTCACTCCCAGGAGTGCCGGACCCCGATCCCGCTTCCGTCCGCCCAGGAGAACCGGTCACGGCGGAGTGTTGAGAGCAAGACGCGGCGCCGCAGCCGAAGCCGCACCCGCGGGCGGGTGGCAGAGGCGATGTGGCGGCTAGGGTGCGCGTCTATGGAGGCCGCAGAACTCGAACGCCAGGCCCGGACCCTGTCTGGATGCATCCCCCCTTCCACGGTCTCCCGCCTTCTGGCGCTCGGTCACGAGGAAGAAGTCCGGGCTCTGGCCGACGAAGGGGAGTGGTTCTGCGCACGGGAGTGGGCCCGCCAGTGCGGCGGCGAGGGGCGGCAGGCGGAGGCCTTGGAAGTACTCGCCCCATACGCAGCAACGGGCTGGTGGCCCGCCATCCAGGCGAAGGCCAAGCTCCTGGAACAGTGGGGTCGGGCGGCGGAAGCCGTCACCCTGGTTCGGCCGCACGCCCGGACTGGGCGGCTGCCCCTCGAGTTCGCCGCACGCCTCTTCGCCCGCCACGGTCATGCAGACGAGGCATTCGAGATACTCAGCACGGGACTCGACGACTGGTTCCTCGTCGAGGCCCTGCCCGAAGTCGCCACGAGCGCAGGCCGTGAGGAAGACGCCGCCGACCTTCTCGCCGCTCTCCTCACCAAGGACCATGGGTGTGAGGACTCGTGGTGCCGCCACAGCACCGATCGCGACAGCGCAGTTCGCGCCCTCGCCGCGATCCGGGAAAGCCAGGGGCGCCTCGACGACGCGATCCTCCTACTGAACACACGCTCCTCCACATCACTCAACAACCGTGATCAGCTCGCGGACCTCCTCGCGGCGCACAACATGCTGGAGGAACTGCGGGCCTACGCGGTCGTCGACGGCCATGGCCTGGCTGCCCGGCGGCTTGCGGAGGTCCTGGAGGAACACGGCGACATCGAGGCCGCGGTCGCTGTGTGCCGGCAACCGGACGGCTCAACCGCCCGCCGGTTCCACGGAGCTGTGGACCTGGCGCGGCTTTTGGTCCGGCACGGCCGCAGCGACGAGGCGATCAAGGTCATGCGCGCCCTTGCGGACGAGCACCCGGACGACTGGATCGTGCACACCCTCTGCACCCTGTACGCCGACCACGGGCGCGCGGCGGAGGGACTGGCGTTCCTCGACGCGCTCAAGGAGCAGTGGGACGGAAGGGAGGAGTGGGAGTTCTTCCAACTGCGGCTTCCTCTGCTGGCCCTGTGCGGCCGCCGGGACGAGGCGATCGAGCTGGTCCGCGCACACCCGCAGCGCGATGCCTGGTACGTCACGTCGGCCCTGGCCGAACTGCTCGCCGAGGACGGCCGGTTGGAAGAAGCCGTCGCCGTCCTCCAACCGGGCCGGCTGAGCAACGCGTTCGCCCTGGCCGGCCTTCTCATCGACCTCGGCCGGATCGAGCAGGCTGTGGAGGTGCTTCAGGACCGCCCGAGGGAGCGCGAACTCCCCGCTTCGCAAGCTCCCTGGTCTACCGAGCCGCCGTTCTGAGCCCACGCCGGAAACCGCATCGCGGGCAGCGGACCAGCAAGAGGCTAAGAGCTCGTAACAGGATCTTCGCTCGTCGGCGAGCGGTCTGAGTTCGCGTGCGGGCCGTGCTCTCAGAGGCGGGCCTGTTCTGCTACGTCTGGACTACGCAGGAGTTGATGCGTCGGCAGGGCTGGCGCGTCGCCCTTCTGCATCGGGCGGCCACTGGCGTCTTCAAGGCCACGGACCACTTCGGCATGCCTGGCTGGCCCACGATCGTCGACGCCGCAATAAAGCCTCACCTTGGTGCTGACACAGGTTGGCGAGGTGCTGTCGAAAGTGCCACCGATCATCCGTGCGTGGCGGAGGGTCCAGGACGAGCTGTGCCGCGGCAGTCACGACCGTTCAGCTGCTGACAGGTCGGTCCCGGAGGAATCTGCAGATGACTGCGGGGGGACCGGAGCAGTGGCACGGCGCGACGAGGGCTGAGGCGAGCTGGACGGCGGCTCCTGGCGAGGAGTGGCAGCGCATGAGCCAGGTCAGGCCATGGCTTCTACCATGGGCGACGGCATCTCCGCTTTGGTCCTCCCGACTGGCGGGTGTATCAAATCCTTCCCACTTACGGTCTGACTGGGTAGGATTTGATACATGGCAGAAGTCACTGACCGCCTCATGCAGCGCCTGGCGAGGTTGCCTGCGACGTTCACCTCGCGTCAGGCACGTGCTGTCGGGCTGCTCTCGCGGGACCTGGGGGTGCTGGCTTCCGCCGAGGAGATCGAGGAGATCTCCCGCGGTGTCCACCGTCGGGCCGATGCTGCGCCGACGGCTCACATCGACCTCCTCGCGGTCTGCGCCCGTGCCCCGCACGCGGTCGTGTGCGGGGAGTCCGCGCTGGCACTGCACGAGCTGATCGACGACATCCCGCACGAGGTCCACATCGCGGTGCCGCGCGGCACGCACCGCCCGGCGATCGCCCACCCGCCGACCAGGACATCGCAGTACGCGTCGGACACCTTCGGTTACGCGATCAGCCGGTTCGAGGCCGCTCCGGGCGAGGACATCCCCGTCTACAGCCCCGCACGCTCGGTCGTCGACGCCATGCGCCTCGGCGGCACCGCCGGCCGACCGCTGGCCCTCGGCGCCCTCAACCGCTACCTGCGCCGATACGGCCAGGGCGGCGTCGCCGACCTCCAGGACGCCGCCCGGACACTGGGCGCACTGTCGGCCATCCGTCCGGCCATCGAGGCGGTGCTCGCCTGATGCCCGGTCCCAGCCGCGACACCACCGCCGGCCGCATCTACAACGACCTGCGCAACCTCGCCCGCCGCACCGGACGGCCGAGCGACCAGCTCATGCTCGAATACGTCCTGGAACGCTTCTTGTTCCGGCTGAGCAACCACCCCGAGGGCGGGCGGCACTTCGTGCTCAAGGGCGGCCTTCTGCTCTCCCAGTTCGGCGCCCGGCGCATGACCCGGGACATCGACATCCTCGGCCGCTCCTTCTCGGGCGACGAAGCCGAGACCACCCGCCGTATCGCGGCGATCGCCGCCGTCGAAGCCGACGACGGGGTCGTGTTCGACCCCGCGAGCCTGTCCACCGTGCCCATCCGCCAGGACGACGAGTACCACGGACTCCGGCTGGCCATGGCGGCAAGCCTCAGCCGGGCGAAGCTCAAGCTCCAGCTCGACGTCAGTTTCGGCGACCCGGTGACCCCCGGGCCGAGGGTGATCGACTACCCGCAGGTGCTGGGCGGGTCGTCCTTCGCGGTTCACGGCTACCCGATCGCCACCGTCATCGCGGAGAAGCTGTCGACAGCGGTGGCTCTCGGGGATCTCAACACCCGGGACCGGGACTACGCGGACATCTACCAGCTCGTCACCCGGCACCGGCTGGACGGAGACGAACTGAGCGACGCGCTCACCGCGACCGCTGACCATCGCGCCATCCGGCTGCGCCCGCTCAGCAGCGCGATCACCGACCTGCCGACCCGTCGCCAGGCTCCCTACAGCGCCTGGCTGCGCCGCCAGGGCTCCGCAGCCGCCCAGCACCCCGAACGGTTCACCGAGGTGATGGCGGTCGTCACGGGCTTCGCGGACCCGCTCCTCACCGGGGCCGCCAGGGGACTGGTCTGGGAGCCGCAGGCAATGGTGTGGGCCTGAGGGTCCCAGGGTCCCGGTCGGCGGGGGGAAGAGGCAGACTGGGGGGATGCCGGAATTGCCTGAGGTTGAGTCGTTGGTGGGGTTTTTGCGGGAGCGGGTGGGTGGGGGGGTGGTGGAGCGGGTGTATGCCGTGGGGGTGCATGCGCTCAAGACGTATGAGCCGCCCGTGGGGGTGTTGGAGGGGCGGGCTGTTGGGGAGGTGGGGAGGTTCGGGAAGTTCCTGGGGTTTCGGGGTGGGGATGTGTGGCTGGTGATGCATCTGGCCAGGGGCGGGTGGGTGCGGTGGAAGGAGGAGGTGCCGGAGGTGCCGCCGCGGCCGGGGAAGGGGCCGCTGGCGCTGCGGGTGCGGCTGGTGGGCGGGGCGGGGTTCGACGTCACGGAGGCCGGGACGCAGAAGCACCTGGCGGTCTATGTCGTGCGGGACCCGCAGGAGGTGCCGGGGATCGCGCGGCTCGGGCCCGACCCGCTGGGGGCGGACTTCACGCCGGAGCTGTTCGCGGGGCTGCTGCGGGGGGAGCGGCGGCAGATCAAGGGGGTGCTGCGGGACCAGAGCGTGATCGCCGGGATCGGCAACGCGTACTCCGACGAGATCCTGCACGCGGCGAAGATGTCACCGTTCAAGCTGGCCTCGGCGCTCACGCCGGAGGAGGTGGCGCGGCTGTACGAGGTGACGGGGGCGACGCTGGCCGACGCGGTCGAGCGGTCGCGGGGGCTGCCGCTGCGGGACCTGAAGGCGGAGAAGAAGAGCGGGCTTCGGGTGCACGGGCGCAAGGGCGAGCCGTGCCCGGTGTGCGGGGACACCATCCGGGAGGTGTCCTACCGCGACTCGTCCCTGCAGTACTGCCCGACCTGCCAGACCGGCGGCAAGCCGCTGGCCGACCGCCGGATGTCCCGGCTGCTCAAGTAGCGCCGGCGGCTCACGTGGCGTCGACGGCGTCCCGCCAGGAGTGCTGCGGCTGGTAGCCGAGGACCTCGCGGGCGCGGTCGATGCCCAGCAGCGTCTCGTACGTGCCGATCTCGCGGGTCAGCCGCACGCCGGGGAAGACCTCGGCGAGGAGTTCCGCCGAGGGGCGGTTCATGATCGTGTCGGCGGCGGCGATGACGAAGCTCTGCGCGCCGGTGACCGGCGCGGTGAGTGCCTGGCGGCAGGCGGCGGCGACGTCGCGGGCGTCGACGTAGCCCCACAGGTTCCAGCGGCGGGAGCGGGCGTCGGCCCAGTAGCCGGGGACCCGGGCGTAGTCCTCCGGGGTGTGGACGTTGGACAGCCGCAGCGCGACGAAGGGGATGCCGGACCACTCGGCGATGTGGGCAGCGGTGGTCTCGCCCGCGACCTTGGACAGGGCGTAGGTGGTGGTGGGGTACGGGTAGTGGTCCTCGTCGACGGGGGCGTAGCGCGGCGGTACGTCGAAGGGCAGGCCGAGGGTGGTCTCGCTGGAGGCCCACACGACCCGGGAGAGCTTGAGCCGGGCGGCGGCGAGGAAGACGTTGTCGTTCATCGCGGTGTTGGTGGTGAGGGTGTGCGCGGCCGGGGCGAGGCCGGGGGCCGGGATGTTGGCCAGGTGGATCACCGAGTCGGCGCCGGCGAGCGCGTCGACGGCCTGCCCGTAGTCGGTGAGGTCGGCCCGCGTCAGCGGGACGCCGAGGGCGTCGAACTCCGCGCGTGCGGCGGCGCTGACGGCGACGTCGACGGCCAGGACGTCGATGCCGTGCTCCAGCAGGCCGGTGACGACGACCCGGCCGGTCTTTCCGGTCGCACCGGTGACGGCGACGGTGGTCATGTGCGTACTCCGAGGGTGAAGGAGGGTGAAGGAGGGGCGAAGAGGGGTGAAGGGGGGTGAAGAGGGCGTCAGACGGAGAAGGGGGCGTCAGGCACGGTCGATGTGCACGCTGGTCGACTTCACGCGGGCGACGGCCTCCGCGCCGACTTCGAGGCCGAGTTCCTCGACGGCCTCACGGGTGACCAGCGAGACCAGCCGGTGCGGTCCCGCCTGGATCTCGACCTGCGCGGCGACGTCGCCGAGTTTGACCGCGGTCACGATGCCGGGGAAGGCGTTGCGCACCGAGGTGCGGGAGGTCTCGGCGTCGTCGTTGTGGGCGATCTCGACGGAGAAGGCGGCCAGGTCGCGGCCGTAGATCAGCCGGCGGCCGGTGTCGTCGCGGTGGGTGGCGACCCGGCCGGCGTCGGCCCAGCGGCGGGCGGTGTCCGGGCTGACGCCGAGCAGGCGGGCGGCCTGCCCGATGGTGTACGACTGCATGGCCCCAGCCTAGTGAGGTCCCCGCAGCCCGCGGGGAGTGCGGGTCGGTGCCGCGGAACCCTCGGCGTACGGGGGCCGGGCGGGGCAGACTTGCCGCATGACGTCGAAGCCGCTGAGCAAGGGTGCCAACACGCCGGTCACCGCCGCCGCCGTCCGGGTGGTGCTGACCTGGGCCGCGGGGCCGCCCGGGAGGACGGACCCGGACGCGTCCGCGCTGCTGCTGACCCGGGAGGGGAAGGTGCGCGGCGACGACGACTTCGTCTTCTACAACCAGCCGCGCCACGCGTCGGGCGCCGTGCGGCACATGGGCAAGCAGGGGGCGGCCGGCGGTACGGTGACGGACGCCGTCGAGGTGGACCTGGCAGGGCTTGAGGCGGTGGTGGACCGGGTGGTGCTGGCCGCCTCGGTGGACACCGGGACCTTCGGTGCGCTGTCCGGGCTGGGGCTGCGGCTGGTGGACGTCGCGACGTCCGAGGAGCTGGCGCACTTCGACTTCACGGCGGCGACCGAGACGGCCCTGGTCGGCGGCGAGCTGTACCGGCGGGACGGCGGCTGGCGCTTCCGGGCGATCGGGCAGGGGTACGCGGCCGGGCTCGCGGGGCTCGCGACGGACTTCGGGATCACGGTGGACGAGGACCAGGCCGCCGCGCACACCCCGGCGGCACCGCGCCCCGCGGCACCCCAGACCCAGACCCCGCCCCCGCCGCCCGTCTACCAGCGGCCCCCGGCGGCACCGCCCGCGCCCCCGGCCGCCCCGCCGCCCCCGTCGGCGTACCCGGCGCAGGGCGGTTACCCCGCGCAAGGCCGGCCCGCGCCGGGCGCGTACCCCCCGCCGCCGCCCGCACCGACGGGCCCCGCGGCACCGCTGCCGCCCCCGCCCTCGTACGGCAACCCGTACGGCACCCCGGCTCCCCCGCCGCCACCCCCGGCTCCCGCACCCGCGCCCGGGGGCGCCCCGCGCATGGTCAAGGGCGAGGAGAACCTGCCCGTCGACATGCGCAAGCGCCTCTCCCTGCGCAAGGAGCAGGTCGCGGTGAGCCTGCGCAAGCACGGCGCCGAGGGCGCGACCGCCCGTATCGTGCTGGTCCTCGACGCGTCCGGCTCGATGGCGAAGCTGTACGCGGGCGGTGTGGTCGCCGGCGTGGTGGAGCGGATGGCGGCGGTCGCGGCCCAGCTGAGCAGCGACGGCTCGATGCAGGCCTGGACGTTCGCCAGCAACCCGGCCCGGCTGCCCCCGCTGACCCTGGGCGAGCTGCCGCAGTGGATCGCGCTGCATGTGCGGATCGGCGAGCTGGTGCTGTTCGGGCGCCGTAAGAAGGCGCCGCGCGGACTGCAGCCGGGCCAGGTGGACATGCGGGCGGTCGGCATCCAGAACGAGGAGCAGAAGGTCATCGCGCAGGTGCGGGACTTCGTCCGCTCTGAGCCGTCGCATGAGCCGACGTTCGTGCTGTTCTTCTCCGACGGCGGTGTGCACCGCAACGCCGAGATCGAGCAGCAGCTGCGGGCGGCGGTGGAGGAGCCGATCTTCTGGCAGTTCGTGGGCCTTGGCCACTCCAACTACGGCATCCTCGAACGCTTCGACACGATGGGCGGCCGGCGGGTGGACAACGTCGGCTTCTTCGCGGTGGACGACATCGCCACGCTCTCGGACGCCGAGCTGTACGACCGGATCCTGACCGAGTTCCCGTCGTGGCTGAAAGCCGCACGGGAGGCGGGCATCCTGCGCTGAGACCGCCCGGGGCGGCGGTACGGCCGGGGGATGGCGTCCCCGCCGAACCGCCGCCAGGCGAGAAGCCGCACGGCGAGCCGCACGACATGCCGCGAAGGCAGGCCGCCGGGCCGCGGGTCAGGCGTTGAAGACGTGCAGCCCGGACGCCTGCCCCGCGGGCCACCCGGTGTTGGCGGTGAACACCAGCCGGACGTAGCGGGTGGTCACCGCACTCGGCAGGGTGAGCGTCGAGGTGTTGCCGGCCGCCGGGTCGAAGGTGTGGGCGGCGGCGGACAGCAGCGTGCTGAAGGTGCCGCCGTCGGTGCTGCCCTGGACGGCGATGGTCTGGCTGCGGGTGGCCCACGCGGTGGACGGCGGCAGGTCCACGACGATCCGCTTGACGGTGGCGGCGCCGCCCAGGTCGACCTGGAGCCACTGCGGGAAGGCGTTGTTGGCGCTCTCCCAGTACGTGTTCTGGTCGCCGTCGACGGCGTTGCCCGAGCCGTAGACCTGGGTGTGGCTGCTCTCCGACGTGGGCTTGTGCAGGGCCAGGTCGGTGCCGGCGGCGGTGCCGTCGGTGGTGACGGTGACCTGGTTGGAGGGCTGGGACACCCCGCCTGCCGCGTCGAGCGCGAGGACGTCGAAGGTGCAGGCGGTCTGCGGGGTCAGCCCGGTGACGGTGAAGGAGGTGCCCGAGGTGGTGCCGACCTGGGTGCCGGTGCCGCCGCTGACCCGGCGGACCCGGTAGCCGGTGACGCCGACGTTGTCGGTCGCCGCGGTCCAGGCCAGGGCGACGGTGGTGTCGGTGTGCCCGGTGGAGTGCAGCGACCCGGGGGCGCTCGGCGGTACGGTGTCGCCGCCGCCGACCACCGGCTGGGTGGGCCTGGTCGCGGTGAGGGCGATCTGGCCCTTGAGCATGCGGCCGCCGTCGCCGGTCAGGCGCAGGTAGTAGTCGGAGGAGCAGGCGGTGCCGTCCTCGTCGAGGGCGAGGAAGCCGGAGT
>NZ_JAFFIX010000050.1 GCF_016916835.1 Actinacidiphila bryophytorum
CGTCAGCCCTCCAGTGCCGACTCGACCGACTGCACCACCCGCCAGACGGGGGTGCCCTTCCTGGCGACCAGCACCACGACGTCGTCCTCGGGGCGGCGCCCGGCCGGGCTCCCGGAACCGTCACCCCACGCCTGCCGCACCAGGCCGAGCGCGTGGTCCACCAGGCTCTCCACGTCGCCTTCGCCGCCCGAACGCAGCCAGGTCCGCAGCCCGTTGTTGTGCGCGGCGACCACGGCGGCCGCGACCACCTCGGCCCGCAGGTCGCCGTCCGGCGCACCGGCGTACCGCTCCCGCAGGTGGCCGGCGAGCACGCGTTCGTACCGCCGCACCACCGACAGCTCGTAGCACCGCAGGCCCGGCACCTCGCGGGTCATCCGGTAGCGCCGGACGGAGAACTCCGGGTTCGCCGCGTACATCAGCATCACCAGCCGGGCCGCGTCGCACACCGCGGCCACCGGGTCCCGTCCGCCGGCCCCCTCCAGCAGGGCGGTCATCTCGGCCAGGCAGCCCTCGTGGTCGGGGAAGACCACGTCCTCCTTGGAGGGGAAGTACCGGAAGAACGAGCGGCGCCCCACCCCGGCGCGCGCCACGATGTCGTCCACGGTGGTCTGCTCGAACCCGCGCTCCAGGAACAGCTCGAAGGCCGCCTCGGCCAGCGCCTGCCGCATGGGCGTCTTCCTGGCCGGTCGGTGGGTCTCGGACATACGGGGGCCTCACCTCGGGTCTACGGGTGGCACTGAGTGCCTTGATCGCGCGGTACTGAGTTCCCCACGATCATGTCAGAGCCGGGCACCGATCAGGCCGCCTTCGCGTCCGCTGCGCCGCGGATGCGCGGTCACCGACGCTCGATCAGGTCGCGGACGAGCTGGACGTGCTCTCACCGGCGACCGGTCAGCGGCACCTCGCCGACCACTACGAACAGGCGGCGGCGTCAGGCGCGTCCGGCTGAGTCTCCGGTCGGCCCGAGTCCGGGGAGGGAGCCGGGGGTGTGCGGCGGAAGGCGGCACGGTAGGCGTTCGGGCGGTGGCCTGTGTGGCGGGCGAAGAGGGCGGCGAAGAAGCCCGGGTCCTGGTAGCCGACCGCCGCGGCGACGGCGGCGACGGTGCGGTCGGTGGTCTCCAGGAGATGGCGGGCGCGGTCGACCCGGGAGGCCTGCAGGTGGGCCAGCGGCGTGCGTCCGGTCTCCGCGGCGAAACGGCGCAGCAGGGTGCGGGTGCTGACCTGGAAGGCGGCGGCGAGCGCGGTGAGGTCGTACCGCTCCGCCAGCTTCTGGTCGAGCCGCCGCATGATCTGCTGGGAGAACCCCCGGCCGGGCTGCGGGAGGAGCCGCGTGTCGACGTACGGGGTCTGGGACGCCCGCGCGTCGTCGACGAGCGTCAGCCGTGCGGTGGCCCGGGCCACGCCTGCGCCGTTGTGCCGGCGGATCAGGTCGAGCGCGAAGTCGTACATGGCGCTGAAGGCGGCGGTGGTCGTCACCCCCGTGTCGGTGACGACCAGGTGCTCGGGCCGCACGTCGGCCTTCGGGCAGCGCTCGGCCAGTCCAGCGGCATGCGCCCAGGAGGTGGTGGCCCTCCTCCCGTCGAGGAGCCCCGCCTCGGCGAGCAGGAACGCGCCGACGCAGAGGGAGACCACGGCGGTGCCGTCGGCGGCCTGCGCTCGGATCGCGGCGGTCTCGGGTGCGAGACGGGCAAGTATCGCGTCGAGGTCGGCGTCCGGCGGCAGTTCGAAGCCGGGGACCACGAGGACGTCCACCTCGCGCACCGGGCGTACGTCCAGGCTCGCGCCGCCCGAGGCGGTGACGTGGCGGCGGGGCGAGACGACCGACACCTGGTAGCCGGGCGCCGCGTCAGGCCCGGCGATGTACCCGGCCATCGTCAGCAGGTCGGGGACGCCGAAGACTTCCGACGCGAAGCAGCCCGGGTAGGCCAGGACCCCGATCCGCAGCGCACCGGGCACCACACCTGCGCCCCGCGCCTGCGAATCGCCCACCGCTCACCTGCCCCACGTCGTGTGGCGACATTACCCCCGACCTTGGCTATCCCGCCCCTCACTGCGGGGCCGGGGCGGGACGAGGCTGGCCCCATGAACGACGATGATCCGATGACCGACTTCACCCGCCGGACGGTGACGGTGAACGGTGTGGACAAGACGGTGTACGTGGCCGGGACCGGGCCCGCGGTCGTGGTGCTTCCCGAGATGCCGGGCATCAGTCCCGACGTGCTGCGGCTCGCGCGCTGGGTCCGGGACGCGGGCTTCACCGTCCATGTGCCCTCCCTTTTCGGGACGGACGGCGCCTTCCCCACGGTGGAGGGCGGCCGCGAGGTCGTCCGCCGGGCCTGTGTCAGTGCGGAGTTCCGCGCCTTCGCCGGCGGCGGCACCAGCCCGGTGACCGTGTGGCTGCGCGGCCTGGCCCGCCAGGCGCACACCGAGTGCGGCGGCCCGGGGGTGGGCGCGATCGGCCTGTGCTTCACCGGCAACTTCGCCCTCACCATGGCCTTGGAGCCGGCGGTGATCGCCCCGGTGGTCAACCACCCGTCGCTGCCGCTCGACGACCCCGGCGGCCTCGAACTCGACCCGGCGGACGCCCGAGCGGTCCGTGAACGCATCGACCGTGACGGACTCCGCGTCCTGGCCTACCGTTTCGAGGGCGACCGCTGGTGCACGGGCGAGCGCTTCGCGGCCTACCGGGCGCTGCTCGGCGACGCCTTCGACGGCCGCGTCCTCCCCGCCACTGCCGCGAACCCCGCCCCGCCGCCCTTCTTCGCCGATGTGGTCGGCACCCCGCACAGCGTCGTGACGGCCCACCTGGTCGACGAGTCCGGCCACCCCACGCTCCGTGCCCGCGACGAGATCCTCGCCTTCCTCACCGACCGCCTGCACCCGCGGGAAGACCCGCCGCCGCCCGCGACCGCGGCTTCGGCGGGGCGTTCCGTGAGCCGGATCCTCGCGGCCAGCGCGGTGATCAAGGACGACTCAGGGCGTTTCCTGCTGGTGCTGAGAGCCTCCGAGCCGGAAGCGGGGAGATGGTCGGTCCCCGGTGGGCGGGTTGAGGAAGGCGAGTCCCTCGAAGAGGCCGCGGCTCGCGAAGTGCTGGAAGAGACCGGCTTGGCAGTGCGCGTGCTCGACGAACTGGGCTCACTCGATCTCGCGGTCGGCGACGGCCGCGTCATGGAGATCCACGACTTCGCCGCGGTGCAGGTCAGCGGTGAGGTCGCAGCGGCTGACGACGCCGCGGACGCCCGGTGGTTCACGGCCGAGGAGCTCACCGCACTGCCACTCACCGACGGCCTCCTCGACTACCTGAGCCGCTACCGTCTCTATCCGTAGCCGCGGCATGCGCCGGCGCGCGGTCAGTGGGCCGGGAAGCGGCGGACGACCTTGCCCGTGGCGTCGGCGTCCAGGGAGGCCGCGCCCGTGGAGCCGGTCACGGTGACCTTGAGGGTCACCGGGCCTGCGAGGCCGGTCGCGGTGATCTGCCAGCTCTGCGGGGCGTGGACTCCCAGCGTGGTCCTGGCGTCCTCGACGAGGGCGGGGAAGCGCTCGTAGGGCAGGGACCGCGGGTCGAAACCGGAGGCCTGCATGCCGGTGGGAGCGAACACCACCGACAGCACGCGCTCCTGCACGACCACGGTGAGGGCCTGGCCGTCCGCCTTCCCCGCGGTGAGGCCGTCGACGGCCTGGCGCAGTTCGCCCGGGTCGAGGAACAACTGGCCAGGGCCGAGGGTGACCGTGCCGGACGCCGACGAGACGACCGTCGTGGACGACGTGGTGGAGGCCGAGGGCCGGGCGGTGGAGGCCGGCCGGGTAGTCGTGTCGTCGAACAGCTCGGTGCGGAACAGCGCGATCACGACGGCGGCGCCGAGCAGGACGCCGAGGAGTGCGAGGAGGCCGACGGCACAACCCTCCGGCGGCTCGCTCACGGTGGACGCCTTGGGCGCCGAGTCGATGGCCGCGCCGGCGGCCCGCTCCTGCCACTGCGGTGGGGGCCGCTTGACGATCCGCACCCGCCACGGCCGCTGCGGCGGGTACCGCACCACCACGATCCCGCCCAGCCGGTAGTCGGAAAGGTCGACCAGGTTGATGCCGTCGGTGGTTGTGACGCGGAAGGCGGCAGCGCCGTCCGGCTCGACGGTGAGGTCGAACCGCACCGGCACGTCGCCCGACTCGGCCCCGACGGCCTCCAGGCTCTCGATCTTCGCCAGCGCCATGCAGGGTTCGACGGCGGCCTCCCGCAGGCGGCGGGGCATTCCGGAGAGGAAGTACAGCAACCCGTAGACCACCGGCAGCACCCAGCCCGTGACGAACAGCGGCACGCTCTCGACGACGGCGCCGACCACGAGGGCGGCCAGCGACCCTCCGACCACACCGCCCGTCGCAAAGCCCCGGAAGAGGGCGCCTGCGGTGGTGTGCGTGGACGGTGCCGCCCCCGTGCTGATCGTCATACCGGTGATTGTGTCCGGCCCGGGTGACGGCCGGAAGATCCCCGGGCAGCGCGGAACGGGCACTCGTCGGAACAGGGCGGCACCCTGGGAAGCGGCTGGTGCTTCAGCCGCCCGCGCTGCGGCAGGCCGCCAAGAAGTCGCGAAGACCCGGCGGGCGATGACCCGGGCGTACCGCGAGGGAGGTGGTCGGCGTCGGGGCGGTGAGCGGGCGGAAGGCGACCCGGCGGACCGGGGTGAGGTCGGCCACGGCGGCGTAGAGGACGGTCCAGGTCGGCGGGCCGGACCCGATCTCGGCCAGAGTGTCCTGGACGGTGGTGAAGGGGGCCGCGCGCAGCCGTCCGACACCGGCCGCGGTGAGCAGGTCGTGCAGCGGCCGGTTCTGCTCGGCCGGGGCGAGCCGTACGGGGAGGGCGGAGAGCTGCTCCGGGGTCAGCGCCGGCTGGGCCGCCAGCGGGTGCGCGGCGGGCAGCGCGGCGACCAGCGGGTCGGTCCACAGCGGGAGCAGGTCGAGGCCGGGGGCGCCGGTGAGGACGCGGACGAAGGCGGCGTCGAGTTCGCCGGAGCGTACGGCCGCGAGGCGGTCGTGCAGCGGGCGGGCGGTGAGGCGTACCGGCACGCCCGCGGCCTCCAGGATGCGGTCGAGGCGGTCGCCGAGGCCCTGGCTCGTGCCGATGCGCAGGGCCGCCGGTTCGGTGCCTGCGGCGAGTTCGACGGCGAGCTGCCGTACGCGCTCGGCCGCGTCGAGAGCGGCCCGCGCCTCGGGCAGCAGGCGTTCGCCCGCGGGGGTCAGGCGCACCTGCCGGGTGGTGCGGTGGAAGAGGGGCACGCCGAGTTCGCGCTCCAGCCGGCTGATCTGCTGGCTCACCCCGGGCTGCACGATGTGCAGCTGCTCGGCCGCGCGGCTGAAGCTCAGTTCTGCCGCGACGGTGGCGAAATAGTGCAGCTGTCGCAGTTCCATGGCGTGTCGTGCCTCGTCATCGCGGATTCATCACCGTCGGTGATCTGTGTGCAGGAGAACCGCCCATTGGTCCGCGGATGTTCCCGGGCTTGACTCGGTCCCATGAAGACCGTTGTCAACACTCCACAGGGCACCGTGCTGCGCACCGTCGACGAGCCGGGTCCGCGGGCCGCGGACGAGGCGCTGGTCGCCGTACGCGCCTTCTCCGTCAACCGCGGGGAGCTTGCGCTGCTCGCCGCACGTACCGCGGACTGGCGGCCAGGGCAGGACGTCGCCGGCGTCGTGACCGAGGCCGCCGCCGACGGGTCGGGACCGGCTCCGGGCACCCGGGTCGTCGCCCAGGTCGAGCAGGGCGGCTGGGCCGAGACCGTTCCCGTACCCACCGACCGCCTCGCCGTCCTGCCCGACGAGGTGGGCGTCGACCAGGCCGCGGCCCTCCCGCTCGCCGGGCTCACCGCGCTGCGCACCCTGCGACTGCTGCCCGGCGGCCTGCTCGGCCGCCGTGTCCTGGTCACCGGCGCCGCCGGCGGTGTGGGCCGCTTCCTGACCGAGCTGGCAGCCGTCGGCGGCGCCCGGGTGACGGCGGTGGCGAAGGCCCGGCACGACAAGGAACTGCTTGAGCTGGGCGCCGACAGTGTGGTGCCGTCGGTGTGGGACGCCGACCCCGGCCAGGACCTGGTCGCCGAGTCGGTCGGCGGCGACTCGCTCGCGGGGGCGCTGAAGGCGATCGCCCCGGGCGGGACGATCGCCGTCATCGGCACCAGCAGCGGCGAGAAGACGCCCGTCGACGTCTACGACTTCATCGGCCACGAGGGCGCCCGCCTGGTCAGCTACCTCTCCTACGCCCACCCCGAACCGCCGGCCGCCGACCTGGCCCTGCTGGTCGGGCTCGTGGCCGCAGGGCGGCTCCACCCCACCCTCGCCAGGACCGCCGACTGGACCCGGCTCTCCGAGGTGCTGGCCGACCTGCGAGAGCGGCGCTTCTCCGGCAAGGCGGTGCTGACGGTCGGCTGAGACCCGAGCCGGTTCGTACGTCACCCGCGCTCGGAGCCGAAGGCGGCAGGGTCGGCGAGGCCGGCAGGGTCGGCGAGATCGCTGAGGAAGAAGTCGCGCACGTCCTCGGCGAAGAGCCCCGGCACCTCCATCGCGGCGAAGTGGCCGCCGCGCTCGAACTCCGACCAGTGCCGTATGTCGTAGAGCCGCTCGGCCAACGGCCGCACCGACAAGGTGATGTCGTGTGCGAAGACCGCCACGCCGAGCGGCACCCGGCAGGGCTGCCCGCTCCCCCGCGGGTTGTCGTGGTGGAGGCGGCCGGAGGAGGCCGCGGTCGCGGTCAGCCAGTACAGCGAGACGTCGGTGAGCATCCGGTCGTCGCCGACCGGTGCGGCGGGGTCGGTCCACTGGGCGAACCGCTCGGCGATCCAGACCAGCTGGGCGACCGGCGAGTCGGTCAGGGCGTAGCCGATCGTCTGCGGGGTGAGCGCCAGGAGGGCCTGGTACGGCGGGCGGTTCGCCATCAGCTGCCTGACCGTGTCCAGCCTGGCCTCGTCGGCCGCGGACACCTCGACGGCGGGGTCGGGCCGGGTGGGCAGGTAGTTGACGTGCACCCCGACGACGTGTTCCGGCGCGACCGCGCCGAGCGCGAGGGAGATGCCCGCGCCGAAGTCGCCGCCCTGGGCGCCGTAGCGGTCGTACCCCAGGCGGTGCATCAGCTCGGCCCAGGCCCGGGCGATCCGGACGGCGTCCCAGCCGCGCTCGTGCGTCGGGCCGGAGAAGCCGAAGCCGGGGATGGACGGGATCACCAGGTGGAAGTCCCGGGACAGCGGCTCGACGACGTCGAGGAACTCCAGGAAGGAGCCGGGCCAGCCGTGGGTGAGGACCAGGGCGAGCGCGTCGGGCCTGGCGGACCGGACGTGGACGAAGTGGATGTTCTGGCCGTCGATCTCGGTGGTGAAGTGCGGCAGCTTGTTCAGCTCGGCCTCGTGCGCGCGCCAGTCGTAACCGGTTCTCCAGTGCTCCGCGAGCTGCTTGAGCCGCGCCAGCGGGAAGCCGTAGTCCCACCCGGCGCCGGCGACCTCGTCGGGCCAGCGGGTGCGGGCGAGCCGGTCTGCCAGGTCGTCGAGGTCGGCCTGGGGGATGTCGATACGGAACGGTGTGATCACGGTGCTCTCTCCAGCGGGATTCGTTAGATGCCCAAACATTTGTGTCACTAACGAAGGTAGACTGTTAGTCGCACCAACACAAGAGGCGGAGGATCCCCCATGAGCGCGCCCGCAGAACCCACCCCGGCCCGGCTGCGGGCCATCCCCAGCCGCCTGATCGCCGGGGTCGCGGTCGTCGCCGACCGGCTCGTCGGCGAGCGCCTGGCCGCCGAGGGCGCACGCAAGTGGCACTTCGCCGTGCTCGCCGTGCTCGCCGAGTCGGGACCCGCCAGCCAGGCGGAACTCAGCCGCCGCACCGGCATCTACCGCAGCGACATGGTCGCCGTCCTCAACGAACTCGCCGACGCCGGCTGCGTCCGCCGCGAGGCCGACACCGCCGACCGCCGCCGCAACGTCGTCACCCTCACCGCGGCCGGCCGCCGCCGCCTGGAACGCCTCGACACGCTCGTCGCCGACGCCCAGCGCGAGATCCTCGCCCCCCTCACCCCCGCGGAGCAGCACGAACTGACCCGCCTGCTCACCCTCCTGACCGACCACCACCGCCCCCCACACCCCCACCCGCGCGACGCCGGGTAGCAGTGCGCGCGAGTCCGAAGACCTGCCCGCCGCCCTTGCGCGACCGATCGCGTACGGCATCCCGGTGACCTCGTGGGCGGGTCGGCGTGCATGTCCTTGCGCAAGTGCACGCCCGCGGTGTTGCGTTCCGCTCGGAGTGCACCTTCACGCTCCTGTCCCGTCGCCGGGACACACAGGGATCCGTCTGGTGAAGGAGATCTCCGTGACAGCCAGGTCCGCAGCCGCGGCAGCACGGGCCACCGTGTACGGCTACCCCCGCCAGGGCGGTGACCGGGAGCTGAAGAAGGCCGTCGAGGGCTACTGGAAGGGCCGCGTCAGCGCCGGCGCCCTCCGGGCGACCGCCGCCGAGTTGCGCCGCGGCACCTTGCGGCAGCTCGCCGACGCCGGCATCCACGAGGTGCCCACCGGTCACTTCTCGTACTACGACCACGTCCTGGACACCAGCCTGATGGTCGGCGCGGTTCCCGAGCGGCACCGCGCGGCGGTCGCCGCGGACCCGCTGGACGGCTACTTCGCGATGGCCCGCGGCACCCAGGAGGTGGCGCCGCTGGAGATGACCAAGTGGTTCGACACCAACTACCACTACCTCGTGCCCGAACTCGGCCCCGACACCGTCTTCGCCGCCGACCCGGCCAAGCAGCTGGCCGAGCTGACCGAGGCGCTGGACCTCGGCCTCACCGCGCGCCCGGTGCTCGTCGGCCCGGTCACCTACCTGCTGCTCGCCAAGCCCGCGCCCGGCGCGCCCGCCGGCTTCGAGCCGCTGAGCCTGCTGGAGCGGCTGCTGCCGGTGTACGCCGCCGTGCTGGCCGACCTGCGCGCGGCCGGCGCCGCCTGGGTGCAGCTGGACGAGCCCGCCCTGGTCCAGGACCGCACCGCGGCGGAACTGGACGCAGCCGCCTGCGCGTACCGCGACCTCGGCGCGCGGGCCGACCGGCCGAAGATCCTGGTCGCCTCCTACTTCGACCGGCTCGGCGAGGCCCTGCCGGTCCTGGCCGAGGCACCCGTGGAAGGCCTGGCGCTGGACTTCACCGGCGCGGCGGCCGGCAACCTCGAAGGCCTCGCGGCGGTCGGCGGCCTGCCCGGCATGCGGCTCGTCGCCGGCGTCGTCGACGGCCGCAACATCTGGACCAACGACATGGAGAAGTCCTTCACCACCCTCGGCACCCTGCTGGGGCTCGCGGACCGGGTCGACGTCGCCGCGTCCTGCTCACTGCTGCACGTGCCGCTGGACACCGCGGCAGAGCGGGACCTCGACCCGCAGGTGAGGCACTGGCTGGCCTTCGCCCGGCAGAAGACCGCCGAGGTCGCGGCCCTGGCCAGGGGTCTGGCCCACGGCACCGGCGCCGTCGCGGGCGAACTCGCCGCCAACCGCGCGGCCCTGGCCTCCCGGGCCGGCTCCCCGATCACCCGCGACCCGGCGGTCCGGGCCAGGGCCGCGGCCGTCACGGCCGCCGAGACCCGCCGCCCGCAGGAGTACGGCGACCGGGCCGCCGCCCAGCGCGCGCGCCTGCGCCTGCCGCTGCTGCCGACCACGACCATCGGCTCCTTCCCGCAGACCGACGACCTGCGCACCGCCCGCGCCGACCTGCGCACCGGCCGGATCGACGCGGCCGGCTACGAGGAGCGCATGCGCGACGCCGTCCGCGAGGTCATCGCCTTCCAGGAGAAGACCGGCCTCGACGTCCTGGTGCACGGCGAGCCGGAACGCAACGACATGGTCCAGTACTTCGCCGAGCAGCTCACCGGCTACCTCGCCACCCGGCACGGCTGGGTCCAGTCCTACGGCACCCGCTATGTGCGCCCGCCGATCCTGGCGGGCGACATCTCCCGCCCCGAGCCGATGACCGTGCGGTGGACCTCCTACGCCCAGTCCCTCACCGACCGCCCGGTCAAGGGCATGCTCACAGGACCGGTCACGATGCTGGCCTGGTCCTTCGTCCGCGACGACCTGCCGCTCGGCGACACCGCACGGCAGGTCGCGCTCGCCCTGCGCGACGAGGTCGCCGACCTGGAGGCCGCGGGCACCTGCGTGATCCAGGTGGACGAGCCCGCGCTGCGCGAGACGCTGCCGCTGCGGGCCGCCGACCGGCCCGCGTACCTGGCCTGGGCCACCGAGGCCTTCCGGCTCACCACCAGCGGCGTGCGCTCCGACACCCAGATCCACACGCACATGTGCTACGCCGAGTTCGGCGACATCGTGCAGGCCATCGACGACCTCGACGCCGACGTCATCAGCCTGGAGGCGGCCCGCTCCCACATGCAGGTGGCGCGCGAACTCGCCGCCCACGGCTACCCGCGGGGGGCCGGACCCGGCATCTACGACATCCACTCCCCCCGCGTCCCCGGCACCGACGAGGCCGCGCAGCTGCTGCGCACCGGTCTGCGGGCCATCCCCGCAGACCGCCTGTGGGTCAACCCCGACTGCGGCCTGAAGACCCGCAGCTGGCCCGAGACCCGGGCGTCCCTGCAGAACCTGGTCACCGCCGCCCGCACGGTCCGCGCGGAGGTCGCCCCGCCCTGACCGCCCGCCGGGGGTACGGGCAGGATTGCCGTACGGGGTGGGCACGAGGGAGGCGCACCCTTCCGCCGGCATGGAGGAGGAACCGTACGATGCTCACCGCCGTCGACCACGTACAGCTCGCAGCGCCGCCCGGCAGTGAGGACCGGCTGCGCGGCTACTACACAGGGGTTCTGGGCATGGCCGAGATCCCCAAGCCGCCCGTGCCGGCCGCGCGGGGCGGGTGCTGGTTCCAGGCCGGGCAGGTGCAGCTGCACCTGGGGATCGAGGCGGACTTCCGGCCCGCGAAGAAGGCCCACCCGGGCCTGCGGGTCACCGGCATCGAGGCGTACGCCGCCCGCCTCGCCGAGCGCGGTGCGCAGGTCGTGTGGGACGACAGCCTGCCGGGGCACCGGCGCTTCTACTCCGAGGACCCGGTGGGCAACCGCCTGGAGTTCCTGGAGCCGGTGCCCCAGCCGGCGGGTCAGCAGGAGGTGCGGCGGTAGATCGCGGCGCCCCGGACGACGCCGCCGCTGAAGTTGGTGAGCAGGCCGGCGGTCAGGTAGCGGCTCGCCGGGGGCGGTCGGCGAGCCGGTACACCTCCGGGTGCATGCCGGCACGGCGTCAGGCGGCGGCCGGGTCCTCCAGGTGCCAGCGCACGATGCAGAAGCCGTAGCGGATCGCCTGGGCCAGGGCCTTCTGGTCGGGGCTGCCGTCGGGGTCCTTGGGGAGCGGGACGAAGCGCTGGAGTGCGGGGTTGGCCGCGGACATCACCGCGAGCAGGCGGGTGACCTCGGCCTGGTCGCGTACCAGCTCGGGGCTGGCGACGTGGTCGTGGCCGCGGATGCGCAGGCGCACCGGGGTGGCCGGGTCCAGGTTGAGCTTCCACTTGCCGCCGCCCGGGGTGAGCAGCACATCGCCGTCGCGCACGTAGCTGATCGGCTGCTTGTAATGCTTGCCGGTCCTGCGCCCGACGATGTGGGCGAGCATCAGGCGGCTGCCGAGCGGGGTCGGCACCGGCAGCGCCAGGACCTGGCGCATCGGCACGTTGGCCAGCTTCATGAGCTTGGGCTGCACGCTGCGCCGGAAGCGGGACGGCTGCGGGGCCGGCTGCTGTCCGGGCTGTCGTTCGGGCTGCTGGGTGTTCGTCATCTCATTTCCCTTCCGCGAGGCCTTCCCACGGCGGGACGCCCTGCCCGGGGCCGCCGGCGTTGGCTGCGAGGCGGCCCAGGAGCCGGGACAGCGTCTCGACCTCCTGGTCGCTCAGGCCGGCGTTGAGGCGGGCAGTGAACTCCAGGGCGGCTTCACGCAGACGGGTGAAGGCCTGCCGACCGTCCTCGGTCAGCTCGACCACGTGCACCCGCCGGTTGTCCGGATCGCGCTGCCTGGTGATCAGGCCGCGTTTCTCCATCGCGTTGAGGTGGTGGGTGAGCGTGGCGCCGGTGACCCCGACCGCCTCGGCCAGCGCGCGCTGGTGGGGCGTCTCCCTGATGGTGAGGTTCAGCAGGATCAGCCACACAGGCAGCGAACCGCCCGCCTGGTCGAGCGCGTCGTCGAACGCGCGGCCGACGACGCGGGCCGTCTGGCTGAGCTGGAGGCCGATCGGGGCCTGGGAGTTCCGCACGGGCGCATCCTAGCAGGACAGGCATTACATCTAACGATTAGAAGTCTAATCATTAGATGCCGTTCGATGCAAGGTCCGCCGGTCGCCGTCACCCTTGCCCACCGCTGTGACCTGGGGGTCCATCCGCGCACCGAGTGCCGTACGGCACCTGCTCGTACCATGAAGAGGTCCGGCGCACCGAAGGTCCCGCGCGACCGAGCGAGGCGGTACTGGCAGTGGACAGGTACGTCAGGGGGGACCCCGAGCAGTGGCCTCCCCCCGATTCCCACTTCGGGCAGGCGCTGCTGGACGCGCTGGCCCTGCAGCCCGCGATCGGGCTCGCCGCCCTGGACACCGCACTCCGCGTGACCGGCAGCCGCCTCGACCCCGAGCACTTCAACGGCCTGGAACTCGCCGCCGGCGCCCGGCTGACGGACCTGGTGCGCGAGCAGGACGCCCAGGCGCTGGCCGCCCGGCTGCAGCGGGTGCAGACCAGCCGCGAACCCCTCATCGCCCACCGGCAGCGGATGAGCGGCACCTCGGAGCTGGCGGTGACGATGACCGCGCTGCCGCTGGCCGCCCCGCCCGGCGAACCCGCTCCGCTGGTGCTCGCGCTGGTCAACGCCACCAAGGAGACACGGCGGCTCGACCTGCTCTTCGACGCGGCCGCCATGATCGGCTCCTCGCTCGACGTGGCCGAGTCCTCGCAGCAGCTCGCCTCCGCGCTGGCCCCCGGCCTCGGCGACGAGGCCACGGTCTACCTGGTCAGGAAGGTGTACGCGGGCGAGGAACCCCCGGAACGGGTGGCCCGCGGCGACCAGGGCCTGCGCTGTGTGGCCATGGCGCCCGAGGACGGCACCTGGCCCGAGGACTACATCCGGCCCGGGACCGACCTGCCGCACATGCCCAACACGCCAGCGGTGCAGCGCTTCCAGCGCGGCGAGGCCTACATCCTGCCCGACCGGGCCGCCATCAGCGAGGCCATGCAGGACGACCCGGCGCTGATGCGGCGCCTGGTGCCGCCGAAGGCGACCGCCGTCATGCAGTGCGCGCTGCTGGCCCGCGGGCTGATCCTGGGCGGCGTGTCGGTGTGGCGCACCGCGGAGTCCGGCCCCTTCACCGACGACGACCTGCAACTCCTCCAGGAGGTCGCCTCCCGGGCCGCCCTCAGCATCGACAACGCCCGCCGCTACACCCGCGAACGCACCGCCAACGTCACCCTCCAGCGCGCCCTGCTGCCGCCGGCCGGCACCGACACCGCGGCGCTGGAGGCGGCCGGCGTCTACCTGCCGGCGACCTCAGGACCCCAGGGTGCGGGCGGCGACTGGTACGACGTGATCCCGCTGTCCTCGCTGCGGGTGGCCCTCGTCGTCGGCGACGTGGTCGGGCACGGGCTGCGCGCCACCGCGGCCATGGGCCGGATGCGCACCGCCGTCCAGGCGCTCGCCGACCTCGATCTGGGACCCGGCGACATGCTCACCCACCTCGACGACCTGGTGCTGCGGTTCGGCGAGTCGACCGAGGCGTCGTACGAGGACGTGCTCGCCAGCACCTGCCTCTACGCCGTGTACGACCCCGTGGCGGGCCGCCTGACCATGGCCAGCGCCGGGCACCCGCCGCCCGGGATCATCAGCCCCGACGGCGGCTTCGCCTTCGCCGCCCTCGAACCGGGACCGCCCCTGGGCGTGGGCGGCCTGCCCTTCGAGGACACCGAGGTGGACCTGGAGCCGGGCAGCATGCTGGTGCTCTACACCGACGGGCTGGTCGAACACGGCCACGAGCACGACCTGGCGGCCGGCATGGACGCCTTCGCCCGCCGGCTCGCCACCCTCGACCGGCGGGCCGACCTGCAGGACACCGCCGACGCGATGGCCCGCGACATCGCCCCGGCCAAGCTCACCGACGACGCTACCCTGCTGCTGGCCAGGGTCCGGGAGACCGCCCCCGCCGACGTGGCCAGCTGGCCGGTCAGGGACGACCCGGCCGCGGTCACCGACGCCCGCGAGCTGGTGGTCGGCAAGCTCGCCGAGTGGGGGCTGCCCGACCTGGCGTTCAGCACCGAGCTGATGGTCAGCGAGCTGGTCACCAACGCGATCCGCTACGCCGGCGGCCCGATCGGGCTGCGGCTGATCCGCGACCGCCGCGGCAAGGTCCTGGTGTGCGAGGTCTCCGACCCCAGCAACAGCCAGCCCCGGCTGCGCCGCGCCCGGCCCACCGACGAGGGCGGGCGCGGCCTCTTCCTGATCGCGCAGCTCGCCGTCAGGTGGGGCAGCAGGTACAACACGACGGGCAAGACGATCTGGGCGGAACAGGCACTGGAGAGCTA
>NZ_JAFFIX010000051.1 GCF_016916835.1 Actinacidiphila bryophytorum
TAGGCGCCGAGACCTTCGTGGACCTCCAGGCGGACCGGCTGGAGGACACCGAGCCGGCCGACGTCGTGTTCGACGTGATCGGCGGCGAGATCCTCGACCGCTCGGCCGCCCTCGTACGCCCCGGCGGCACCCTCGTCACCATCGCCGCGCCGCCCACGGGCACGCCCGTGAACGGGCGCGCCGTCTTCTTCGTCGTCGAGCCCGACCGGGCCCGCCTGGCCGACCTCGCGCAGCGCCTCAGGGACGGCCGGCTCAGGCCGATCGTCGGCGAGGTCCACCCGCTCGCCGAGGGCCCCGCGGCCTTCGCGCCCGGCCGCCGCGGTATCGGCAGGACGATCATCCGCGTCGTCCCGGTGGACGCCGTGGAAGCGAGCGCGCGGTGAGGCCCGGCCCCCTCGTCCTGCCGGACGGCTCCGCGCCGACCGCCGCCCTGGAGGTGGCGACCGCCCACCACTCCGCCGCCATGCTCAACCACTCGCTGCGCGCCTACGTGTGGGCGGCCGCCCTGGGTGAGGCGGAGGGCGTCGCCTTCGACGCCGAGCTCCTCTACGTGGCCGCGCTCTTCCACGACCTGGGGCTCGTGCCGGTCTTCGACAGCCACACCGTCGCCTTCGAGGAGGCCGGCGGCCACGTGGCCGCCGTCTTCGCCGCCGGCCCCGGGTGGACGGCCGGGCGCCGCGCACGCCTGTCGGAGGTGATCGTCCGCCACATGTGGCCGCATGTCGAGGTGTCCGCGGACCCCGAGGGGCACCTGCTGTCCCGGGCCACCGCAACCGAGATCGTCGGCAAGGAGGCGGACGCCCTCCCGGCGGACTTCCGCGCCGAGGTCCTGGAACGCTACCCGCGGCTGGACCTCGCCGAGCGGTTCCTGGCGTGCTTCCAGGCCCAGGCCGCACGCAAGCCCGGCTCCCCCGCGGGCCGGGCGGTGCGTTCGGACCTGGCCGGCCGGATGGCCGGCAACCCGCTGGACGCCCCCGCCTGAGACGTCAGCGCGGCCGGGAGCCCCCTTCCCGGTCATCGTGCCCGCCCGGGATGCCGCCGGCGCGGCCGGGTGGTGCGTGTCTTCCTGCAGCCGGACTTCACCGCGAAGGACTGTCGGAAAACGACGAGGCCCGCGAGCAGGGCCAGCCGCTGCCGTACCGGGCGGCCGGGACGACCAGCGTGCGCGACGACCGGGACGACGGAACCACCGACACCTGGGACCTGAGCCTGACCGGCTGCCCGATCCAGCCCACCCCACCGTTCCTTTCCACATCACCGACGGGTCCGGCCTGCGCAGCCTGGAGCACGACCTGCTGCCGCCGCGCAGCCGCACGTACTGGATCTCCCGCAACGACGGCATCGAGCTGCCCGCGCCGACGTTCACCCCGCCCGCGACCTGGTGGCGGCGGCTGCTCGGCAGGTGAGGATGCGAGCGCCCCGGCCTCCCGCAGGGGGGCCGTGGCCGTGGTGCCCAGCAGGCCGTACAGCAACCGTAGCGAGGGGCGGGGCCGCAGTCGCGTCATCTGCGTTGTTGCAAGACCATCGCACCTGGTCACAGCCTGTTTTTCGCTAGTGGCTGCAACGGACTTCAGCTGACACGGTGGTCCCATGGACGCCCACGACCACCCCCGCCATGACGCGCACGACCACGGCCACGTGCACGAGGCTGGTTGGTGGTCCCGGGCCCGGCACGAGGTCGCGCACCTGGTGCGGCCGCACAGCCATGAGGCGAGGGACAAGGTCGACCCGGTCGTGGAGACCTCGCGCGAGGGGATGCGCACCCTCTGGCTGTCGCTGGGCATCCTGGGTGCCACCGCGATCGTCCAGGCAGTGATCGTGGCCGTGTCGGGGTCGGTGGCGCTGTTGGGCGACACCATCCACAACGCCGCCGACGCACTGACCGCCCTTCCCCTTGGCGTTGCGTTCGTGCTGGGACGGAGGGCGGCGAACCGCCGGTACACCTACGGCTACGGCCGCGCCGAAGACCTGGCCGGGATCGCCATCGTGCTCACGATCGCCGCGTCCTCGGCACTGGCCGCGTACGAAGCGGTCGACCGGCTGCTGAACCCGCGTGACATCACCCACCTGTGGGCGGTCGCCGTCGCGGCCGCGGTCGGCTTCGCCGGCAACGAGTCGGTGGCCCGCTACCGCATCGCAACCGGCCGCCGGATCGGGTCCGCCGCTCTGGTCGCCGACGGCCTGCACGCCCGCACCGACGGCTTCACCTCCCTGGCCGTGCTGCTCGGCGCCGGCGGCGCCGCGATCGGCTGGCGGTGGGCCGACCCGGTCGTCGGCCTGCTCATCACCGCGGCGATCCTGCTGGTGCTGCGCGACGCGGCCCGCGAGGTCTACCGGCGGCTGATGGACGCCGTAGACCCCGGCCTGGTCGACACCGCCGAAGCCGCCCTACGCGACGTCGGGGGCGTCCTGGACGTCGGGCAGGTCCGCATGCGCTGGATCGGCCACACGCTCCGCGCCGAAGCCGAGATCGTCGTCGACCCGCACCTGACCGTCGTCGCCGCCCACCAGCGTGCGGTGGCCGCCGAACACGCCCTCATCCACGCCGTTCCCCGCCTGACCGCCGCCACCGTCCACACCGACCACCTCCCGCACGGCAACGACCCCCACGCCCCGCTCGCTCACCACCAGGACGCACCTCTGCCGGCCGGCGAGCACAGCCGCGACGCCGCTCCTCATCGAGGCGGCCTCAGTCGGCAGCGCGGGCCAGCGCCGGACGCTCGTCCCGCAGCCTTTCCAGGGTGACGGCGACGTCGCCGCAGTCGTCGGGGTCGGCCAGGAGACCGGTGATGAAGCGCAGGAGGCTGCGGGCAGGCCGCTGCATCCAGTGGCGGCGGAGTCGCGCTGCCAGTCCCGCAGCGCGGACAGCAGCACATCCCCGACGCGATCCAGGACGAACGAGTCGGCGGTCGGGTCTTCGTCAGGCCGGCGGCCCGAACGTGTCCGTAAGACGAGCGATCACGACGACAGCGCCCTGCCCGCTCACGGCACACCCGCCGGTGCCGGTGCGCGGGCAGTTCCACGAGGGCCCGGAGGCTGCGGAGCGGGCGGAGTTCCCCCGGCCGGTGCCCAAGAGTTCCGGTTCCCGTCCCGGCCGGCGTAGGGCTCCACAGCGGCCGTAGCCGCCCGTCTGGGCATCTCCCGCCGCACCTGCAGCGGTAGCCGCGGGCAAACTCCTCAGGCCGCAGAAGGCCCTCCAGGCGACGCTGGCCTCCAGCAGCGGGAGCCTGCGGATCACCACACGCGCCCACTTCGGGTTCCGGGCCACGCTCGGCTCCACGGACCACCCGCGCCCGCGGCTCATCACGCAGGCCGTCTCGCCGGAACACGCGGGCGGCATCCTCGCCGCCCGTGAGCGAGGCGCGACCGACGTGGAGTTCATAGATTTCAGCTTCTGAGCGACCGCCCGGTGAAGCCGGCATACCTGGCTCACTGAGCCGAAGCAAGATAGTTGTCACATAGGCAGGCCTCTTGTCACCTGCGGGGCCTACTGCTGATGGGCGGCTGGTCGCGCGTGAGTGAGTACGCTCCATCGATCCAGTTCGTCCGAGTGGCTGCCGACTGCAGTTGCCTGGCCGACCTCTTCGGCTTCTGTCGGTGTCGGCTCACCATGACGGGTGATCAACTTCAGCGGCCAGGTCGGAGTGCCCGCCTGCTCGCCGTCGAACGGGTGCCAGTTCCAGGCCGCATCAAACCGCCAGGCGCGCCCGTTCCGGTCGGCAACCTCATCACCCAGTTCGAGGAAGGCGTACGGACGGAAGAACAGCTCGATGCGTATGGGTTCGCCGCCGGCCGGATCGATCGTGTAGCCCTGGTCCTCGAAGGAAGAGTCGTGGGTCTCACCCTGCTGCAGGACCTCGAGGTACGACGCGGGCCGGGGCAGCATGCCAGTGACCAGGGGCGGATCGAAGCGGTGAACCGCCTGGACGTGCACCACGGTCGCGGGGATTCCCACCAGGCAGGCATCGCCCGGCTTCAGTGTGCTCTCCGCCGGTTCCGTTCGGAAGATCTCCCACTCGCGGGCCGTGGGCGTTGGAAGCGCCCTCTGGCCGTTCCACCTGATGCTCTCGGCCTGCGGGTCCACTTCCAGCCACGGCCACCGCACGGACACGTGGTAGCGGGTGACCCCGGTGACGGCGGTCTCAGTGAACGGGCACTCCAGCAACAGCACGTCACCGGGCCTGTAGTCGTGACTCATGAACGCATTGTGCATGCCGTCACTGACGGTGGTCGATCGCCCAGGGTGCGAAGTCGGGCTCGCCTTCGGCGACACGGGTTCAGATGTAGGCGCTGACGGCCAGGCACCGGCGGTCGTCGTCGACGATGTCGGCGGCCGGTGCGAGCATGTTGACCAGCCGCCCGGACCGCGCCTCGGGGGCCGCTTCCCGTAGGGCGGTGCGCAGTACGTGCGCGTCCCAGCGGCTGCGTGCGAGGCCTTCGGCGAGTTCCCGCTCGGTCGGTTCCGGTACCCAGGTGCCGGCGCGGTAGAACCGTGGCGAGGTCCGCACATTGTGCCGCACCTGCCCGCACCGGCCGCTGAGGCGCTCAGTCCAGTTGGGTCTTGCACATGGCTGCGGCTCGGGAGCGAAGAAAGGGTGCTGGTAAGAACGCTGTCACCAGCCGTGAACGGGTGGTACGCCCGCAGCGGCGTGGACGCAGTCGCTCGGCAGGGGCGCGATCCCGCCGCACGTCGCCGGACGTGACACCGCTCGTTTGGGCACTCGCCGGAGTGCACGAACGGAGATCAGCGGTGTGGGCGTGCGCGGGAGCTCACATGCAGTCGACGCAGGTCATGTGGGCGGCCGCGTCAGGTGACCTGGTGTGCGTCGAGGAAGGAGAACGTCCGTGAGCCGCCGTTGGACTTGCTGTTGAGACGGATGAAGATCTCCGCTGCCGCGGCGGGTCCCGTCGGGGTCATCCCGGCGATGTCGTTGGTGGTCTCGGTGGTGACCTCCACGCCGTCGCGGACCAGGCGGAAACCGTGGCTGGGCATGAGGTCGGTGGACCAGCGGACGGTCACCTCCTCGGTGCCGAAGGTCGGATCGGAGGAGAGGAACACGCTCAGGTCGGCGTCGATGTCCGGGCTCGGGGCCATGGTGAGCGGATTGGCACTGTGGATGCCGAGCGACACCTCGCTGTCAGCCGGCGTGTGGACGACGGACTCGGTGGCCGTGGCCGACTCGCTGTCCTCGATCCACCTCGTGTCCAGCGCCCGCACGTCGAAGTACCGGATGACCACGTCCCGGTGCGAGGCGCCGAAGTTCGGCAGCGCGATCTTCGTGACGTTCGAGATCCTCTCGCCGTCCCAGTCGAACTCGATCACCTGGACGACGCGGTGGGACCCGGCGTAGCCGGTGTGATCGTCGCCCCGGTAGTGGGACAGGTAGCCGGTCGGCTGAGCGCCGGGCGGCAGCGAGTCGAGCATCCTCTGCTCGAGCGCGCGCGGTGACGACCCGAGGATCGTGGTGACCCCGAGGACCGACTCCGGGTCCACGACACGGGCCTGAGGGATCCACGCCTTCGCCTCGATCCGGTAGTGGACCGGCTCGCGGGGCGCCGGGGCGCCCCCGGCGGCGTCCGACTGCGGCTCGTCCGGGACCCGTTGGGCGGTGGCGGCCGCTTCCCCCGCCGCGTCGCGCCCGGCGGGCAGGCGCTCGGCGGCGGCCTTCCCGGCCTCGCCCCTGCGCTCGGCGGGGAAGGGCGCGGTCCGCCCGTCGCGAAGCAACGAGGTGACGGCGGCGTTGCCGGCCGTGCACTGCAGCGACAGCAGCCGGGCGGCGGCGGAGCCGTCCCGGCCGGACCCCGGCCGGGACGACGGGGGAACGTGAAGGGCCTCGGCCTGTGCGTACTTGTGCATCATCGGCTCCAACCGCCGTCGTGGGATGCAAGCTGCGTACTGGGCGTCTCCCGCTGCCATTCTCACCCGGTGGGGGCTGCGCCGCCACGATCGCGCGGTGTCACTGCTGATGGTGAAGGTCGACCTGAACACCGAGTCGGCTGAGTGCGCCGCTGGCAAGCTCGCCGCCTACGGAGCGCGGTGCAGGCGAATTGCTCGCCCACTACGCCGTCCGGGCACCAGGACCCCGGACTGTCACCGGCCCCACTCAGGAAGTGCCTGTCGCCGGCACGGAACCGCTGCTTGCAGCGGTGCGGGCCGTCCGAAGAACCCAAAAGCTAAAGCGGACAGCAGTGTGCTGGTGCGGTTGGTCACGGCCCCATCTTCGACCAGGTTGCGTCCTGGGAAGTGGTGTAGCCCGCCGGACGGACCGGCGGTATCGGGAGAGGGACTGGCCAGCGGGTGCACGGAGCTTTCCTTCCACCGTTCTGGGACGGCGCCGCGCTGTGCTTCTTCGCGCCCGCGCCCGCGCCCGCGCCCGTCGGCGTGGCCGGCGTCCGGGTGCGGCAGTATGTCCGCGCCGTGTTCCCCGCCGTGAGCACCCTGCCGTGCGCCCCACTGCCCCTGCTGCTGAGCTGCCGGGCGCCGGTAAGAACCGTCGGACCTGGTGGGTTGGAGCCAGGACCGGCTCCCCGCCCCGCAATGACCCACTGAGCGGATCTGCGTCAGCGACGCGACCGGCCGGGAGTTCCCCGGTGTGATTGCCGCTTCGACGCGGTTCCTGCCGGGACCCCTTCCGGGACCGCTGCCTGGGCTCCTACCGGCCTACCCGGCGCCGGTCAGGGTGTTTTTGGAGGTCAGGCCGTAATTAGTGATGTTGCCGGGAGCCTCGACATCCCCTCTTGCCCTCCACCTCCTGCTGCACCCGATGAAAAGGAGACGGGTGCGGGCTGGTTGGTGGCAGGCGCGAGGGGCTGACGGGTGGTACGGATGCCTCCGGCGGCCCTGGCGGGGCGCATGCCGCCGCTGGTGCGTCGGCCGGGAAGGAGAGCGGGGCGCTGCCAGCTCACCACCAGGCGGGCGCTGGCGCTGCTTTGACGGTGGCACGGGGGAGACTGGACCGTCTGATCGCCGCGAGTGGGGAGGCAGGCGTGAGCCACACGCAGGAGCAGCAGCCGGAACAGACCGAGAAGCCGAAGCGGCGGCGGGTGCTGTACCCGTACGGGTCGGCGTCGGCGGAGCGGGACGACGCGATCACGGTGCTCGGTGCACTGAAGATCGCCACGGCCACGCAGATCATGCGGCTCGTCCGCCCGCACCTGAGCGACAACAAGTCGATCCGCAACGCCCTGCTGGATCTGGCCAAGCACGACCTGGTGGTGTCCGAGGACAACACCGCAGGTCCCCGCGGGCGGATCGGCGCCCCGGACCGGACGGGCACTGCCGCGCAGAAGCTGTGGCGGCTGACGCCGGCCGGACGGGAGTACGCCGACCAGATCATGGTCGAGGGCGTCGACGGCGGACTTGCGCGCGGGGTCGCCCGGGGCGGCGCGAAGCACGCGATGGCCGTCAACGAGACCGTCATCGCCTTCGTCCGCGGCGGCACCCTCCCGGGCGCCGCGCCCGGCATCTGCGGCGTCCGGTCGTTCCACCGAGACCCACCTGCCGATCGCGTCGGGCAGCAAGGCGGCGGTCCGCGTCGACGCCGTGCTGCGCGCACCGGCCGCCGGCGTGCCGGTGCTGATGCTCGAGGTCGACCGGGGCACCCGGCGTCATGGACCTGGTCAGGGAGCACTGGCAATACGGTTCGCCGACGACAACCCCGGATACGGCTGCGTGCCGCTGCTGGTGGCCATGTTGGACGACCTGACCGCACACGGCCCCCAAGGCCCGGTTGGCACCGCGCCGGCCACACACCGCTGCGCGGCCTCGTACAGGCACTGGAGGCGACACCCGAGGTTGAATCCCATCCCGTGTCAGCAACTCCCGCGCAGCTGGCCACGCCACACTGGCAGTACTCCTGTCCGGCCGCTGCCTCATCCGCCCGGTGGCCCGGGCCAGCGCGGCGGGCACAGCCCCGCTCCGCATACAGGCACAGGCAGGTCCGTTCGTCTCGTGCGGTATTGGGGAACCGGGGCCGTGCTCGGAGGCTCTGGGTTACGGCGACCTGGCAGTCGTGGGGGTGGCTGCTCTCAGCCCGAGTCCGGGCGCTTCTCGCTCAGCGAGGGGTCAGTCGGGCAGGCCGATGAGCACGGATTCGAACGGCGTGAAGTCGCCGTCCCCGGGCGGCACGAGGTGAACCGGGCGGCCCTGGCAGCCAGGGTCTGTGTAGAGCAGCACAGGGGCGTCGGTGTCGTTGGCCACGAAGTGCCGAGGTGCAGGAGGCCCGCCGACGTCCAGGCAGCCGTCGGCCGGGTCCTGGTACGTGGTGGCGTCGATGGTGAGGATTCCCTGCGCGGCCTGCGCGGAGGCGGGAACCGCGATGGACAGGACGACTGCCGCAGCGGCCGCACCCAGCACCGTGGTGATATGACGAAGGCTCATGACCGGATTCAAACTGGCATCCAGAAAGCGGCAGGGGGTCCCACGCTCACGGATCACCCTCCCGAGGGAGGCGTCATCCGCCGCATCGCCTAACCGGCGCCGATTGGGCGATGCTGAGCCGACTGGACCCGGGCGAGACGATCAACTACACCTACACGGCGATGTACCACTTCTGCATCACCGGCCTGTAATAGGTGCGTGCCGTGTCTGGCCCCCGGCCGGGGGCCAGACACGGCACGCAGCCCCCCGGCTGCCGCCCTACCAGCGCATGCCGAGTGCGTCGAGTTCCGCCCTCCGCTTTGAGGCGGCCTTCGCGGCCGTGGAACTGCCGTACGGCCGCCATGTTCGCTGCCCATTTGTCGGCCTGTGTTCGGGGCGTCTGCGGCCGCTCGTCTGGACGTGCGGGGGTGAGGTGGAGCATGTGCTCGAGGCCACCCGAGATGTGGCGCGGCCCCCTCAGAGGCCGCTGTACGGGAGTGTGGTCGCCTGGTGACAGCAGCGCGGGCCGGGTTTGGTCAGACCGCGCCGGCGAGGCAGCCACAGCCGCTCACAAGGGCCGCGCACGGGTCCCCAACGGAATGCCCGGGTGCGATCTCTCGGGTTTGTGGCAGTGGTGTGGGCCCGCCTGCTGTCATGAGGTGACCAGCTGGCGCCATTGTCCGACCAGGGCCGGTTCGGTGGGCTGTCACAGAGGCGCCTACTCACATATCCCAAGGGCCCCGGCCCTCCCCGGTCGAGATCCGCGAGGTCACAACTCCACAGGGCCTATGGCCACTTCTGGTGTTTCGTACCCCCGGCGCCCTGCGTACGCTGTGCCCGTGCGGCTCGTGCCGAATGCAGCGTGGCCGCACCGGAACGGTTCTCCAACGACGGGGGTAGCAATGAAGTTCGCATTGGGGCGCCGAGCCGCCTCGCTAGCAGCCGTGGCTGCACTGACCGTAACGGGCATGAGCCTGGCGTCGGGCACCGCGTTCGCGGAGGACTACTTCCAGCTGGAGGGGCCTCACTCGGTCGGCATCTACAACAGCCCCAACACTTGGAACGGCAAGGTCGCCAACGCCCCGGACTTCGCTCCGGGTGGTTACCTTGGAGCCGTGTGCTGGACGGTTGGGCAGAGTATCGACGGCTTGGGCGACACCTGGTACCAGGTCTACGCCGAGCTCCCCGCCGGGAGCAATGTCTGGCAGTACTGGTCTGGCTACGTGTTCGCGGGGTACGCGGACGGCAACGCCCACTCGGTCAACCGCGATCCGGGCATTCCCCCGTGCTGATGGGCTGACAGAGCCACGCGCGGCCTGCGCCGCCCCTTCAGGTGCACAGCGCGGGCACACCCCTGGAGCTCTCCCGTACCGGGACCGGTATTGCCAGGGACCATCGGGCTGGTAATCCGGGGCCCACACCACAGGGGCCGTGTCCGGATCCCGGCGGGGTCCGGACACGGCCCTTCGCCGGTGCTGCTGCTACCAGCGCATGCCGAGCGCGTCGAGTTCTGCGCGCGGCTCCGCCGCCAGCTTGTCGGCCCGCCTGCGGGTGTTGTCGAGGAACATGCCGAGCTTGTGCTCGATCCCGTTGACGGTCTCGATGTGTTTGCGGGGTACCTGGAGGTTTCCCTGGCGGGCGTGGTACTGCCGGGCGGCCGCGAGGTTCGCCGCCCACTTGTCGGCCTGTGTACGGGGCGCTGGCGGCCTCTCGTCAGGTTCTGCCGGGGTGAGGTGGAGCATGTGTTCGAGCATCCACCGCTGTGCGGGGAGCAGTTGGCCCCAGTCCAGGCGCTGCGCCTGGACCCACGCTCCGAGGTCTTCGCCCTGGAGGGTGGTCTGCCCGGGTGCGGTGGGCACGGGTGCGCCGACGGTGATCAGCGTGCAGCACAGGCGGTAGCAGCGTTGCCAGGCCACGTCCCAGGCGGGGCACCAGGAGGGGTCGATGTTCTCCAGTGCGTCGCGCCGCTCTTCGGTCAGCGCGCCGGCGGCGGAGCCGATCGGCAGCCCGGCCTCGCGCCGGGCCTCGAGCTCCGCCAGCTTCCGGCCCGCGGTCCTCAGATTCTTGGCCCATACACCAACGGGGTACCCGTTCCAGGTGGCTGTGGTCGGCGGGAGGAGGTGCCCGTGCTCGGCCGCCCACCCGGCCGCTGCTGACAGTCCCTCCTGGAAAGCGACGTCCCAGTGCGACCAGATCATCTGCAAGTTTTCGAGTTCCCGGGCGCGTGCGGGCTTCATCTGGCCCGCCTTGTAGAACCTCCTCTGGTCGGCGATCCACGTTCCAAGAGGAAATTCGGAGGGCTGCCAGTTCTCCGGTGTGGTGAAGGCATAGGGGACTTTCAGATCCCCGTTCTCTTTCACGTACCGGGTCGCGGCCTGGATTCCCTGACGCCAGTATGTGTTTTCCGGCTGGAGAATCCGAAGTTTCATGAACTGCGCCAGGACGGCGGGGTCGCGCGGGGTGGAGAAGGACAGCAGGCTCTGCGCGGGGGCCGACGTTCCGCGCTCCTCACCCCGACCCGCCGCGTCACGCTCCGCCGCCGACGGCTTCCGGTGCCGGGTGGTGGCCTGCTGCTCCGCCAGAGCCTCCACGGTGTCCGCGTCATGACTACGGAGTGCGGCCAAGATCCGGGCCAGCCCGTTGTACCCCTTGGACGTTAGCATGGCGTCGGGGTCCTCATCCTTGCCCAGGAAAACCGGTACTACGAGGCTCGCCACCTTGCCCTCTCCGGGTTTAATCCGGAGCGCCCGGCCGACGATCTGGAGGATGTCGACCGCCGATCCGCGTACGTCCCCGAAGAACACAGAGTCACAACCTGGCGTGTCCACGCCTTCCCCAAGGACTCGAACGCTGCTGAGCAGCCGCAGCCGCATCGGGACCAGGTCGCCGTCGACGCGCTCACCGACCGGGTCCGCGAACGTGGCCAGCGTCGCCCGACGCCGCTTCGGGCTGTGCTCACCGCACAACCATTCAGACCACACCCGATCCGGCTCCGGATACGTCTCGGGGTCGTCCTCCCACAGCCGTTGGGCGACGGCCGGCACCCCGGCCGCCATCACCTCGGCCTCGCTGGTCCGGTAGTGGAAGCTGAGCATCCTGCGAAGTCCCCGCTCCGCAGAGGTCTTCACCGCGGCCGTCTGCAGCGCCGCGAGACGGCTGCCACGCACGTTGTCCGACCTGGCCTCGATTCCCAGCAGTGCGGCCGCCTGGAGCTCTGGGTCAGTGACGTCGACACACACCACCTGCCACGCCGCGACCAGCCCGAGGTTGCGGGCCTGCGAGAGCGTCAGCTTGTACGCCACGCTGCCGAACAGCCCGTCCGGGTCGTCCTCCATCGAAGCGACCAGCACTGGCGCGCCGCTGCCGCCTTCCTCGGTCTCCGGGGCCTCCCACACGCGCGGCGTCGCGGTCATGTAGAGCCTGCGGTCGGCCGGAATCTTCGTGTTGTCGTGGATCGCGGCCCACGGCTTCGAGCCCCGCCCACTGACCCGGTGGGCTTCGTCCACCACCACCAGCGACCAGCTGGCCAACCCCGCCTCGTGCGCCCGCTGGAGCGTCCCCAGACCCACGCTGGCGTACGTGGCGAACACCGTCACGGTCTCCAGGCCCTGGGTCCACGCCACCAGCTCGTCCACGTCCGTCGTGCACGCCGCCAGCCCCGGCCCCTCATCCGCCCGCAGTGAGCAGATCCCGTAGAACGGCCCCGTACGCCCGCCGGCCCGCCACGCGGCCGCCATCTGCGTCAGCAGATCCAAAGTCGGCACGAGCACCAGCACCCGACCCGCCCGCAGCTTCCGCGCGGTCAACACCGCCATGAACGTCTTGCCCGAACCGGTCGCCGCGATGACCTGCGTCCGCAGACCCTGCGCCGGCATCTCCTGACCCGGAATCAATTCGAGTTTTCGCACTGCCGCATCAGACGCCTCAACCTGATGAGGGAACGGGTCAAAACTTGCGCCCTCGCTTGCCGCCTCAGTCACCAGCTTCATAGTTCGTCAACCCCCGAGCCAAAATAGGATCATCCAAGAATGGAAAGCTCTTCGCCGCTCGAGCGCCATATTCGAGACAGCCCATTCCCTGGTTCGCCAATCACAAGGCCGTCAGGAGAGTGTTCCACGCTGCCGAGCAGGCCACCCGGGCCATTTGGCCACTCAATGATGAGGTGATCGCCAGACTCAACGACATACTCTGCCCCTGAAGGCTCGAAAGTCACTGTGATTGGAATTTTGGATGCCTCAACCATGAAGCGCATGATGCCACCATTCGGGACGATGTGTAGTCCAGTGCGGGTGTGCTCCGGCGGTGGTGTCTGAGTCCAAAGCCTAGCGCACGCGCCAACTTGACGCACAACCCCGATCGGCCCATGACCGGAACTCCGGAACCGACCGCCGGGTGAACCTCGGTGCCCTCGACCAACTGGAGTACCTTTGTCCGCGTGGCTGATGCGCCCGACTACGGCAAGTCCATGCCCTGCTCCAGGACCAGGTGGCGCGGTACGAGAAGGCCCTAACGGAGATCCGTACGACGCACGCCGGTAGGCCTGCGCTCGAGGTGATGACGACCCTCCTTGCTGCTGGCGAACGACATGGGGTGCGCATCGCCAACGAGGTCGCCAAAGATGCGGCGAACGTATTGCTGACGGAACGTTCTAGACACTCGGAGCCGCCCACCTGTACCCGCCCTCTTCCTAGTCGGCCTGCTTGTTGCCCGCCCCGTACGGGCCGCACCTGACGCGACTGCCCCGACCGCTGACCCGGTGGGCTCATCCACCACCAGCGACCAGCTCGCCAGGCCGGCCTCGTGCGCCCGCTGGAGCATCCCCAGACCCACGCTGGGGTACGTGGCGAACACGGTGACAGTCTCCAGCCCCATGGCCGCGGTAGTGTCCTGCCGACCTGACCACCACGGTCGGACTAGCCCAGAAGGGATCTGCTCATGGGATTCGCGCAGAAGTGGGGGCGCAAGCGCATGACCAAGGGCGCGATCGCCGCGCGAGAACGAGGCGAGAACACCTACGTCCACACGCTGGCTTCGCCTCTCGAGGAGATACGGAGCAGATACATCGCCGTGATCGAATCCGAGGGCTGGAAGCTGACCGGCGTCAAAGAGAACCCTGCAACCCCCAAGGAACGCTGGACATTGACATTCCGACGCTCGGCCGGCGCAGGCATCGACCCCACGCAGCCACAGGCTGACACCGCCTCCTCCTAGCCAGCCTGCTTGTTGCCCGCCCCGTACGGGCCGCGCCGAACGACTTTCCCGCACCGGTTTGCTGGGCGCAGCGCGCACCGCCAGGACCCGAGCGGAGCGAGCTACTCCGGAACACTGCGGAAGGGGGACACGGTGCTGGAC
>NZ_JAFFIX010000052.1 GCF_016916835.1 Actinacidiphila bryophytorum
TGTGGCGTCCGACACCCCCGGCCTGCCGTTCAGCACCCGGCTCACCGTCGCCTCGCTGACGCCCACCCGCTTGGCCACCTCGGCCAGTCTCCGAGTCATGACGTGCCCGCCTGCCTTCCTTGTCGGGTCAGTGCCGCCGCAGCCACACGGTGGTGTCGTCGGGCAGTTCGCCCGCCGCGGGGTCGAAGTGCGGTGCGCTGGCGAGGACCACGTCGGCGTCCGCGGGCAGCCGCACCGCCGCACCCGACAGGTTCGCCAGGCAGGTGAAGCCGTCGCCGCGGGCGAAGGCCAGCACTCCCGCGCCGCTCTCCGGCAGCCAGCCGAAGGCCTCGCCGCGCAGCCCCGGCTCGGTGCGGCGCGCCCGCAGGGCCGTCCGGTAGAAGGTCAGCATCGAGTCGGGCCTGCCCTCCTGGGCCTGCGCGGTGTGGCCCGCCCACTGCTCGGGCTGCGGCAGCCACGGCTGGGCGGTGGCACCTTCCGGGCTGAAGCCGAACGGCGGACGGTCGCCGGACCAGGGCAGCGGCACCCGGCAGCCGTCGCGGCCGACGTCGGTGCCGCCGGTGCGGTGGAATATCGGGTCCTGGCGCCGGGCGTCCGGGATGTCCTCGACCTCCCACAGGCCCAGCTCCTCGCCCTGGTAGAGGTAGCACCCGCCGGGCAGCGCCAGGTCCAGCAGCAGCGCGGCCCGCGCCCTGCGGGTGCCCAGCTCCAGGTCGGTGGGTGTGGCGTGCTGCCGCAGCGACAGGCCGAAGGAGGTGTCGGCGCGGCCGTAGCGCGTGACGTGCCGGGTGACGTCGTGGTTGGACAGTACCCAGCTGGCGGGGGCGCCGACCGAGGCGTGCGCCGCGAGTGTCGCGTCGATGACCCGGCGCAGGTCGGCCGCGTCCCAGGGGCAGTTGAGGTAGTCGAAGTTGAAGGCGCTGTGCATCTCATCGGGCCGCAGGTAGTTCGCGAAGCGCCCCGGGTCGGCGAGCCACACCTCGCCGATCAGCGCGCGGGGCCGCGGGTAGCTGTCGGCGAGCGCCCGCCAGGCGCGGTAGATGCCGTGGACGTCGTCGCGGTCGATGTAGGGGTGCGGCACCGGCGGGGCGTCGTGGTCGAAGTCGGGCAGCGCCGGGTCCTTGGCGGGCATCGTCGCGGAGTCGATGCGCACCCCGTCGGCGCCGCGGTCGAACCAGAAGCGCAGCACGCTCTCGTGCTCCTCGCGGACCTTGGGGTTGTTCCAGTTCAGGTCGGGCTGCTCGGGCGCGAAGAGGTGCAGATACCACTCGCCGGGGCTGCCGTCCGGGTTGGCGGTACGGGTCCACGCCGGTCCGCCGAAGACCGACTGCCAGTCGTTGGGCGGCAGTTCGCCCCCGGCGCCGCGGCCCGCGCGGAACCAGAACAGCTCGCGGGCCTCGGCTCCTGGACCTGCGGCCAGCGCCTCCTGGAACCAGGCGTGCCGGTCGGAGACGTGGTTCGGCACCACGTCCACGACGATCTTCAGGCCCAGCTCGTGGGCCTCGGCGATCAGCGCCTCGGCCTGCGCGAGCGTGCCGAAGGCGGGGTCGATGCGGCGGTAGTCGGCGACGTCGTATCCGGCGTCGGCCTGCGGGGAGGCGTACCAGGGGCTGAACCACAGGGCGTCCACACCGAGTTCGGCCAGATAGGGCAGGCGGTCGCGGACACCGGTCAGGTCGCCGATCCCGTCGCCGTCGCTGTCGGCGAAGGAGCGCGGGTAGACCTGGTAGATGACGGCGTCACGCCACCACTGGGCGTGCGGGGCGGGGGCGGGCTGATCGGCCACGGGGGCGGGCTCCTTGTATGGGCTGGGCGGGCGGACTGCGGCGAAGGGGGGAGAAGGACCGGTCGGAGGGCAGCGCGGACCGTGCCGCAGGTCCTGCGGGCCTGAGGACGACGCGGAGACTGCGGAGGGTGTCAGCCCTTGAGCGCTCCTGCGGACAGGCCGCCGAGTATGTGCCGCTGGAAGAGCAGGAAGAGGACGATCATCGGCACCGCGGCGATCGACAGACCTGCGATCATCTCGGTCGGCGGCACCTGCGTGGTGGACGTGGACAGCCGGTGCAGTGCCACCGACAGCGTCTGCTTGTCGGGGTCCTGGAGCACCAGCAGCGGCCACAGGAAGTCCTTCCACATCCCCACGACGGCGAAGATCGAGATCACCGCGAGCACCGGCCGCGACAGCGGCAGCACCACCCGCAGCAGGGTCTGCAGCCGGGAGGCGCCGTCGATGGCGGCGGCGTCCAGGAGTTCACCGGGGATCTGGTCGAAGAAGCGGCGCAGCACGTAGATGTTGAAGGCGTTGGCGGCCCCCGGCAGCCACAGCGCCCAGGGCGTGTTGAGCAGGTTCAGGTGCAGCAGCGGCAGGTCGGAGACGGTCAGGTAGGCGGGCACCAGCAGGGCCGCCGCGGGCAGCATCAGGCTGGCGAGCATCCCGGCGAAGATCGCCCGGCCGAAGGCCGGCCGCAGCTTGGACAGCGCGTAGGCCGCGCACACGTCCACCGATATCTGGATCAGCCAGCCGCCGGCCGCGTACCAGGCGGTGTTGAGGAAGAAGTGCGCGATGTCCATCTGGCTCCACGCGTCGCGGTAGGCGTCGGTGTGCACGGACTTGGGCAGCAGCGTCGGCGTCTGGGCGGCGAACTCGCGCGGGGTCTCCAGCGCGGAACTGGCCATCCAGTACAGCGGGAAGAGGAAGGCCCCGGCGAACAGCACCGTGGTCACGGCCAGTACGGCGAAGTAGACGGCCCGGTTGCGCGGCCTTGCCAGCTCCTGGTCGGAGATCAGGCTGCGGGTGGCGGGTGCGGTGGCGGAGTTCGTCATGCCTGGTCCGTTTCGCGGGTCAGCCGCAGGTACAGCGCGGCGAAGACGCCCAGCACCGCGAAGAGCAGCACGCTCATCGACGCGGCGAGCCCGAAGTCGTTGTTGACGGCGAAGGCGTAGCGGTAGATCAGCGTCATCACGGTGATGGTCGACGGGTCGGTGAAGCCGGTCAGCTGGAAGGGCTCGATGAAGACCTGCATCGTGGAGATGATCTGCAGCAGCAGCAGGACCAGCATGATGAAGCGCATCTGCGGCAGCGTGACGTAGCGCAGCCGCGCCCACACCCCCGCGCCGTCCAGCTCCGCGGCCTCGAACAGCTCGCCGGGTATGGCCTGCAGCGCGGCCAGGTACATCAGCGTCGCACCGCCCATGTTGGCCCAGGTCGACACCAGCACCAGCGAGATCATCGCGGTGTGCGGCGACTGGATCCACTGCGAGGTGGGCAGGTGGGCGCCGCGCAGCACGGTGTTGAACAGGCCGCCGCCCGGGTCGTAGAAGAACTGCCACAGCATCACGCTGACGATCGGCGGCAGCATCACCGGCAGGTAGACCGCGATGCGGAAGTACGCCCTGAAGTGCCGCAGTTCGTTGAGCAGCACCGCGATGGCGAAGGGCACCGCGTAGCCGAGCAGCAGCGCGAGGCCGGTGAACTCCGCGGTGTTCTTCCACGCGGTCCAGAACAGCGGGTCGTCGAAGAGGTGGCGGTAGTTGTCCAGGCCGACCCACTGCGGGTCGGTGATCAGGTTGTCCTGCTGGAAACTCAGGACGATGCCGCGGAAGAGCGGATACCACGAGAACACCGCGAAGCACACGATGCCGGCCGCCATGAAGGCGTACGCCAGGGCGTTGTCTGCGACCCGGCGGCGCAGCCGGGCGCGGCGCGCGGAGCGCTCCCCGCTCCGGCCGCGGGCGGGTGCCGCGGGGGGTCCGGGACGGCGGGGGGCCAGCGAAGTGGCCATGGGGATCTCCTTGGTCGGTGCCCGCGGGCCGCGCCGTGCGGCGCCGCCCGCGGGTGCTGCGGGTCGGGGGTCCGGGTGCGGCCTACGGGGCCGCGAGCAGGGAGTCGACCTGCTGGGAGGCGTCCGAGAGCAGGGCGTCGATGTCGGCGTCCTTCTGGGTGAGGACCTTGGCCATGGCGGTGTCGAGCACGGCGTAGATCTGCTGTGCCTTCGGCGGTTCGAGGATCAGCGGGATGCCGGGCAGCGCCTGCTGGAAGGGCGCGTAGTTGCCGACCGGCTGGTTGGCGTACTTCTTGTCGGCGGCGGACTTGGTCTGCGCGGCGGCGCCGGTCCAGATGTTGGGCTCGGGCAGGCCCACGGGCTGCTTGGCCTCGGCCGCGCGCTGGGCGCCCAGCTCGATGCGGTCGGGGTTCTCGTACTTGAAGACCACCCAGGCCATCGCGGCCTTGATCTGCTCGGGGGTGTCCTTGGGGCTGAACATGAACCCGCCGCCGCCGGCCAGGGTGCCCTTGCCGCCGGGGATCGGGCCGAGGCCGTAGTCCTTGGGGTCGCCCTTGTACTGCGAGGCGATGGTGGGGATGTTGTCGGCGGTGGCGAGGTACATGCCGAGCTTGCCCGCGCCCATCATCTGCAGCAGGTCCGCCCACTCCAGCAGCTGCCGCCGGCCCATCGAGTCGTCGCTCCAGCGCATGTCGTGCAGCTGCTGGAGCACGGCCTTGCCGGTGGCGTTGTCGAAGTCGGCCTTCCAGCTGCCGTCGGGCTGCTGCTTGGCGACGTCGGCGCCGCGCGAGTACATCTCGGCGGTGAAGTGCCAGCCGCCGGTGTTGGACTTGCTGTAGTCGCCGTAGCCGACCATGCCCTTGCCGAGCGCGGCGATCTTCCTGGCGTCGGCCCGCACCTCGTCCCAGGTCGTCGGCGGCTTGTCCGGGTCGAGGCCGGCCTGCCGGAAGAGGGCGCGGTTGTACACCAGGCCCATCGAGTAGTTGCCCTCGGGCAGGCCGTAGGTGTGGCCGCGGGCGTCCTGGAAGACCTTCCGCAGCTGCGGCTTGACCTGGTCCGCCGCGGGGAACTGCGACAGGTACGGGGTGATGTCGGCCGCCTGGTGCTTGGCTATCAGGCCCGCCGGGTCGGTGTAGTAGACGTAGAAGGCGTTCTCCAGCTGGCCGCCGGCCAGCTTGGTGGCGAAGGTCTGCGGGTCCATCTGGCCCTCGTGCGGCACCACCTTGATCTTCGGGTGCAGCTTCTCGAAGGCCGCCACGTCCTCCAGGAAGATCTTCCGGTTCACCGGATCGGTCTTGGCGGGCATGTCGTTCACCGTGATGGTGACGGTGCCGTCGGAGGCGGCCGACGAGCCGGAGGAGCCGCCGCAGCCGCTCACTGCGAGGGCGAGGCCCGCCGCCGTGGCGACGGCGAGGGCGATGCGGGCTCTGCTGCCCGCCGCGAAACCGGTCATGAATCGTCCCTGGTCATGAGGGTGGTGGAGGGGTCGGCCGCCCCCGAGGTGACGCACAAGTTACGTCCCCCGCACCAGGCACGCAATGCGGAAACACATTTACGCAAAAACCATACGAGCCAGTCATGACCGCTTGGAAGGACTGCAAAAATAACGCAGAAATCCGGCAGCGAACCGCGGATATAGTGCGCTCATGGTACGCAAACTCGTGCAGGTGGCCCAGAAGGTCGGGGTCAGCGAGGCGACGGTGAGCCGGGTGCTGAACGGCAGGCCGGGGGTGTCGGACGCCACG
>NZ_JAFFIX010000053.1 GCF_016916835.1 Actinacidiphila bryophytorum
CGCCAGATAGTTCAGCGCCGAGTTCACGATCGTCATCCCGCTCGCGGTGATCTTGACGTCGCTGCGGGAGATGGAGACGGCGGCGCGCGGCGCCAGTGAACCGTCGACGAACAGCTGCCGCGAGTCGGTGCCCGCGGGCACCGAGGCCGCGTAGATGTTGTTCGCGGCGTCCTTGACCGTCCAGCCGGTCACCTGCTGCCCGCCCGACAGCACCGGCTGCTCGCCGGGTGCCGCCTGCCAGATCACCTGGTGGCCGTTGCTGCCGGAGTCGGCGCTGCCCAGTACGAGCGGCGCGGACATGCGGTAGGTGCCGCCGGCCAGTTGGACGACGATGTCACCGCTCATGTTCCCTGCGGCGGCCTCGACCGCGGTCTTCGCCTGGGTCAGGGAGCACGGCGCCGAGGCGGAGCACGCGGTGCCGCTGCCGGTCGGGGAGGCGTACACGGTGGTCATGGTCGCCGCGTGCGACGTCACGGCCGGGGCGGCGACGACCGCGCCGACGGCGAGGGCCGCGACCAGGGCAGCTCTCGGTGGTCGGCTGTGGTGCGGGCGCGGGCGGGTGGAGAAGATCATGGTCCGCTCTCTTTCTGCGTGGGTGGAGGGCCGTTCGCACGGGGCTGCCGAAGCCCGCGCGAACGGCCTGGGGCGCTCCGCCCGGGGCAGAGCGCAGTAGCACCTATGCCGTCCCAGCGCCGGGACGATTAATCAGTCTCTTTCGAGGAGGGATCGCCGCGTCACAGGCGCCGAAAGGGGTGCATGGCGGGGAAGATGCCAGCTCGGCGGTGACGTGAGCGCTCACATCTGGTGGGGGGACAAAGGCGTGCGCACAACGGGGGGCGCTGGGCGCCGAAATGAGACTGACACATTCGCGCGTCGAAGCTCAAGAGGTGCGACACAGGTGCGTCGGACGGGGGCCGCCTTCGCGAGCGGACTGCAGCGGACGCCCCCCGCCCGGGAGCGCCCGGATCAGGGACTGGTGCAGCTCAGTGACACGTCCGCGGGCGTCCCTGTGCCGAGGAAGCCGAAGGTGGTCGACGC
This sequence comes from Actinacidiphila bryophytorum, assembly GCF_016916835.1. GTDB lineage: Bacteria > Actinomycetota > Actinomycetes > Streptomycetales > Streptomycetaceae > Actinacidiphila > Actinacidiphila bryophytorum. The sequence continues at coordinate 1,039 of NZ_JAFFIX010000053.1, forward strand.
GGACGGTTGCAGCGAGCCGTTGTAGGACACGTTGCGCACGGACACGTCGGAGCCGCTGGTGGTGGCTGTCCCGTTCCAGACCTGGCTGATGCCCTGCCCGCTGCCCAGGGTCCACCGGACGGTCCAGCCGCTGACCGGCTGCGCGCCCGCGGTGACCTTGACCTCGCCCTGGAAGCCGCCGGACCAGCTGTTGACGGTGGTGTACGTCGCCGAGCAGCCGTCCCCCGTGCCTCCCGAGGTCGTGCCGCCGCTGTCCGTCCCCCCGACGGTGGTGCCGCCGTCGGTGGTACCACCCACGGTGGTCCCGCCGTCAGTCGTACCGCCGCTGGTGCTTGCGCCCGGCGGCACGTACGGGCACTTGCTGTGGTAGATCGAGACGCCGCTGGGGTCCGCGAGCGACGGGCACAGGAACTGCGAGTAGCGGGTGTCGTCGTCGACGAAGATCTTCAGCCAGGGGATCAGCAGGCGCATCTCGGTGGTCTGCGGATGCGTGTACCAGACGTGGTCGGCGCCGGCGATCTGCACGAAGTCGCTCTGGGTGGCGGCCGGCATGGTGGCGTACAGGCCGTCGAGGTAGGAGGGGGTGACCACGGTGTCGTTCTGGCCGGCCATGACCATCGTCGGCACCTGGTCGGTGGACATGTCCTGGGACGGCGAGAAGGGCGCCAGGGCGACGGCGGCCTTGAGCGAGGGCCGGTGCTCGGAGGCGTACACCACGCCCCCGCCCCCCATCGAGTGGCCGATCACCGACAGCCGGCTGGTGTCGACGCGGTCCTTCACCGGGCTGCGCTGGGTGAGGTAGTCGAGCGCTGCGAGGAGCTGGGTCCCCCGGGCGGCGTCGAAGTCGTTGCGGCTGTTGGTCTCGATGCCGATCACGACGAATCCGAACGAGGACAGCCACGGCCCCATCCAGGCTTCCTCGTTGGAGAACAGGGCGGTGTATCCGGGCACGATCGCCACCGCGCCCCAGGTGCCCGCGCTGGTGTCGGTCGGGTAGTAGATCGTGCCGCCGTTGAAGCCGTTGCCCGGCGCGACACTCGTCTGGGACGTGGCGAACGGCCCGTGGGAGGCGGCAACGGACGCCGTCGTCGGGTCGGGCCCGCGCTGGTAGGGATTGTCGGCCGCCGCCGCCGGCTGGAAGGCCAGCATCGCGGCGAGCAGGCCCGCGACGGCCACCACAGCGGCCACGATGGTTCTGGTCGACCGGGCACGTAAACCCTGGTACATAGAGCATTCCTCCTGGTCGTCGTGCGTCTGGGGCTGCTGCACCGTTCGCCTGCGGCCGCGCCGCCCGCCGCTCGGGGCGGACGGCGCAGCGGCAGGTCAGGAGCAGGCTGTGCCGTTCAGGGTGAAGCCGGTGGGGGCGGCGTAGGCGCCGCTGGTGGTGCCCTGGAAGCCGAAGGACTGGGAGCCGCCGGCCGGGATCTGGGCGTTGTAGGACAGGTTGGTGGCGGTCACCGAGCCGGAGGAGGGCGACACGGTCGCGTTCCAGGCGCTGGTGATCGTCTGGCCGGAGGGCAGGGTGAAGCCGAGCTTCCAGCCGTTGACGGCGCTGGAGCCGGTGTTGGCCACGGTGACGTTGGCGGTGAAGCCGCCGGACCAGCTCTGCGGGGTGACGGTCACCTTGCAGCCGGACGAGCCGCTGCCCCCGGTGGTGCCGCCGCTGGTGGTACCGGTGGACGTGCCGCCGTTCGTGGTACCGCCGTCGGTCGAGCTGCCGCCGAGGTTCACCGAGGACGAGAAGGACGTGACGGCCAGGCCCGCGCCGTTCTGCCAGGGCTCGAAACCGGCCTGGACGCTGGTGAGGTACCAGTTGCTCTGGGCCAGGCCGCGGCTGATCGTCTCGTTGGCGAAGGCCTTGACGTCGAAGTTCCAGCTGCTGATCGCCGAGGGTGAGACGAAGGAGATCACGTCGTTGGAGCCGTTGTTGCCGGTCCACACGTCCCATGTGCGCCCGGCGACGTTCGCGCTGCCGACCTTGGAGCCGACCGGCTGGACGGGGCTGGTCTGGTGGTACCAGACCATGATCTCGGTCTTGTTGACTCCGTCCTTCTTGGCCGTCGGGTCGAGCCAGATGTCGTAGGCGGCGTCGTAGACGGCGTTGCCGACGTAGTTGAACGAGACACTGGTCGGCGCGCTGCTGATCGAGCTGAGCTGCGCGGGCAGGTTGGTGCCCGGCGAGCAGTTGGTGTAGTGGCAGCCGTAGAAGACCGACGGGTACGACTTCGGCCCGCCGTTGGTGGCGGTGCCGTCGGCCTGGGTGATCTGGAAGCCGGAGCTGGTGACGTTGATGCACTGGGTCGCGGTGGTGCCCCACCGGTTGTTCTGGACCACGTAGCGGCCCTGGATGGTGGTCGAGCCGTACTGGTCGCAGATCTGGGTGTCGGCGTGTGCGGCCGGGGCGGCGGTCAGGGCGACAAGGCCCCCGACGGCCACGCCGAGCGCCACGACCGCCGACAGCACGGTCTTGCGCGTCGATCGGAGGGCTCGCTGAAGTCTCGACATGCTCGTCCCTTCACGGGGTGGGGGGAGAAGAACAGGCAGCATGGAGCCTCGTCCGTATGGGAGCGCTCCCATTCGGCTTCGGATGCGGGCCGTGCAGGCGGTTCCCTTGCGGACGTCGACGGTTCGCCAGGCGGCGTGTCCCTGCCCGGAATGCGAAACGTTGGCCAGTGTGCACACGTGGTCCGCGAAACGTCAACGAGCAGGAATCGAAATCTTTCGCTACCCATGCGGCCGACCGGGAAGGGGAACGGTCTCCCTCCGGTCCGATCAGCCCAGGTCAAAGCGCTGGTAGTGGCGCAAGTGGACCAAGTGGCGAGCGCCGGCGGGCACTTCACACCGGGGCGCCTTGCTGCGAGATGTATTGACGCGTCCCGGCAGGCGTCCTACTGTGCCGCGAAACGATCGTGGGAATCTCGAAAATTTCGCCACTGCCACGCCCAGCCTGAGTGAGTGTGATGTTAGCGCTCACCCTGCGCCACGGCAGGCAGCGCGGCGACAGCAGCCGGGCGCCGGCCTCCGGCCGGTGCCCTGTCCCCCCACCGTGAGGAGCACCCACCGACATGTCCTGGCTCACCAGACATCGAAGCATCCAGAGAAAGGCGGTGGCGGCGGCCACCGGAGTGGCGGTCAGCGCCTCGCTGGCCGTCGTCGCCCTGGCGACATCGGCACCCCATGCTGCGGCGGCGAGTTCGCTGGGTGCGGCGGCGGCGCAGTCGGGCCGGTATTTCGGTACGGCGGTGCCTGCGGGGAAGCTGGGTACCTCGGCGTACACGGCGATTCTCGACCGGGAGTTCAACATGATCACCCCGGAGAACGAGATGAAGTGGGACACCACG
>NZ_JAFFIX010000054.1 GCF_016916835.1 Actinacidiphila bryophytorum
GGACTTCACCGAGCCGATCGCCACCGGACGCTCCCGGGCTCCGGCGCCGAAGGCACCCGCCAGCCCCGCGATCTCGATCGGGTCGCCGAGAGAAGTCCCCGTCCCGTGCGCCTCCACATAGCCGACGGTGGCCGGGTCCACCCCTGACCGGTCCAACGCCCGCCGGATGACCCGGCGTTGGGCGGCGGGATCCGGGACCGTGTAGCCGTTGGTGCGGCCACCGTGGTTGACGGCGCTGCCCTTGATCACCCCGTGGATTCGGTCACCGTCCGCGACCGCCCGCGACAGCGGCTTGAGCAGCACCGCACCGACACCCTCACCCGGCACGTACCCGTCCCCGCCCGCACCGAAGGCGGCGCACCGGCCGTCCTGGCTGACGAAGCCGCCCTGGTCCAGCAGCAGGAACTTGTTCGGGTGGACGGAGACGTTGACGCCCCCGGCGAGCGCGAGGTCCGATTCGCCGCGCCGGATGCTCTCGCAGGCCAGGTGGATCGCGGTCAGCGAGGACGAGCACATGGTGTCCACGGCGACGCTCGGGCCCTGGAAGTCGCAGACGTAGGAGACCCGGTTGGCGATCGACGAGGGACTGCCCGCCACGGCCAGCGCACCGCCGAGTGCCTGGGTGGCGGCGGCATGCAGCTGGTACTCCTCGTACATGACGCCGACGAACACCCCGACCTCGCCCTGCGCTGCGGCTCCCGCCGGGGTGTAACCGGCGTCCTGGAGGGTGGTGTAGGCGCACTCCAGGAACAACCGCTCCTGCGGGTCGAGGAGTTCTGCTTCACGGGGTGTGACGGTGAAGAAGCGCGCGTCGAACTTGTCGGCGTCGGCGAGGAATCCGCCCCACCGGCCGCCCCCGGTGACCGCCGGGTCCCAGCGGTCGGCCGGGACCTCGGTGACGCTGTCCACACCCGCCCGCAGATTCGCCCAGAAGTCCGCCAACGAAGCGGCCCCCGGATACCGCCCGGCCACCCCGACGATCGCGATGTCGCCCGTCGCGGCGGACTCCTCCGCCTCCTGCCGGACGGTGGCGGACGGGCCGGTCAGCCGCGAGGACAGCACCGCAGGAGCGGGTGAAGGGGCAGATCCCGGCACGAACCGGCCCTGGAGGTGCCCGGCGAGGGCGTCGACGGTACGGAACTCGAAGAGCAGCGTCTTGTCCAGCGGGCCGAAGGTCCGCTCCAGCTCGCGGACGATCTCCAGCCCGGTGATGGAGTCCATGCCGTAGCCGGTCAGCTCCATGTCCCGGGCGATCCGCTGCGCGGGCAGCTTGATGACGGAGGCCACGACACCTGTCAGCAGCCGGACCAGCTCCTCGCGGTCCCCCGGCCCCGCACCCGTCGTCCCGGCGCCGGCGGCTGCGGGAGCGGCCGGTGCGGGTGCGGCCAGCCGCTCGACGGCGATGCGCTCCCGGTCGCCGTACAGCACCATCACCCGGCTCTGCCCGTCCGCGAGCGCGCGGTACAGGGCGCGCAGCGCGGCGGCGGTCGGCAGCGGCCGCAGGCCGGCGCCGTCGCGGGCGGCGCGGACGTCGGCGGCGTCCATGGCCATGCCGCCCTCGGCCCACAGCGGCCAGTTCAGCGCGACGGTCCTGCCGTGCCGCTCTCCGCGGGCGGCCAAGGCCGTCCGGTGCTCGGCGAAGGCGTCGAGGAAGCCGTTGGCCGCCGCGTAGTCGGCCTGGCCGACGTTGCCGAAGACGCCGGCGAGGGAGGAGCACAGGACGAAGAAGTCGAGCGGCAGGTCCTTGGTGGCCTCGTCCAGGTGCCGGGTGCCGGCGACCTTCGGCGCGAGCACCGCTGCGACATCGGCGTCCCTTTTACGGGCGAGCAGCCCGTCGCGCAGCACGCCCGCGGCCTGGACCACACCGTCCAGGCGGCCGAACTCGGCCAGCACGCCGGCGACCAGGCCGCGGACCGAGGCGGCGTCGGCCACGTCGGCGCTGCGGTAGACGACGCCGTCCGGTACGTCCGCGGTCGCCGAGCGGCCGGACACCACCACGGTGGCGGTGGGCGCGTGCCGCCGGATGTCGGCGGCGATCCGGGCACCGACTCCCCCGGCGCCACCGGCGAGCAGGTAGACACCGTCCGGGCGCCACGGCATCTGCGCCTGCTGCGCGGGCAGTTCGCTCCAGTCGGCGGCTTCCAGCAGCTCGCCCCCCGCGGCACGGACGCGGACCGCGTCCACGCCGGCCGCGCGGGCCAGCAGCCGCGCCGCCTCACCGGGGGCGGTGTCCCGCGGCAGGTGGACGATCTGGCCGCGCAGCGTCGGGTGTTCGCGGCTCGCCGTCGTCAGGGCGCCGGACAGTCCCCAGGTGCCTGCGATGCCCTCGGGCAGGGCGAGTTGGACGAGCGCGGGTGAGGACGCGTGGCGCCGTACGGCCTGGAGGACGAGGTCCGTGTCGGCCTCGTAGGCGGTGATGCCGCCGGTCAGCCGGACCACCTCGGCGGCACCGTCCCCGATGCCCGGCGAGTCCGCCGACGCGCCGACGGCCAGGACGACCCGGCGCTGCGGGGCGGCGGCGGGGTCCGGCTGGACGGTGCACCAGGACGGCCCGAGCAGCAGCGTGTCGCCGTCCTGCGACGGGCGCACCGCCAGGGCGGAGAACCGAACGCACACCCGCCCGTCGTCGTCGCACACGTCGACGTCGAAGGCGTCGCCCTCGGGGCGCAGCCGCAGCCAGGCCCAGGCCTCCGCGGGGCAGGCTGCCGTCACCGCCACCTCGCCCACCGCGAAGGGCACGGCGGGCCGCTCGTTGTCCAGGTCGGCCGCGACCCCGGCGTGCAGGGCCGCGTCCAGCAGACCGGGGTGCAGGACGAGGGCGTCGTCCGGCTCGGTCGCCCTGACCCGGGCGAGGACCTGCCCGCGGCCCGCCCACACGGCGGTCAGGCCGCGCATCGCAGGACCGTAGTGGACGTCCCGGGCGGTGAGCGCGGCATAGCAGGCGTCGACGGGCACTTCGGCGACCTCGGCGCGTACGGCGTCCAGGTCGACGGCCACCGGCTCTTCCGCGGGCGGGAGTTGCGGCCCGGCCGCACCGCGTGCGTACACCGTCCGCCCGCCGTCGGGGGCGGGGCCGGTGATCGCGAAGGCGACGTGTTCGCCGGGGTCGCCCGCGGCCGTCAGCTCGACGGTCAGCGGCACCCCCGCGGTGACGGGCCGGGTCCAGACGACGTCGGTGAGGCGTACCGGGTGTGCGGCGGAGGGGTCCTGCTCGCGGCCGAGCGCCACCGCGGCGCGTGCCATCTCCAGCGACGCCACGGCGGGCAGGACGGGCTCACCCGCCACGACGTGGTCGGCGACGTAGAACTCCTCGCCGGTCAGTGCGGTTTCGAAGCGCTGGGCTCGCAGCGAGGAGGTGTTGCGGTGGATCAGCGGGTGCAGGGCCGCGGCGCCGGGCGCGCCGACGGTCGGGCGGCCGACGGGCAGCCAGTACCGCTCGCGCGCGAAGGGGTACGACGGCAGGGCGACCCGGGCGGGGGTCCCCGTCGAAAGCGCGGCCCACTCCACCCGGGCACCGGTGACCCACCCGGCGAGCAGCCTGTCGTGGTCGGCGGTGGCGTCCTGTGCTTCCCGGCTTCCGGCCGCGGTGGCCCGGCCCCGGTGCCACTCGCCGCCCCGGCCTTGCGTGAAGTCCCGCAGCCGGTCGCGTACTTGGTCGACCGATCCGGCCCGGAAGGCCAGGCGTTCGGCCATGGCCTCGCGGCCGGACTGGAGAGTGTGGACGAGGTCGGCGAGGCGGATGCGGGGGTGGGCGTCCAGGTGATCGGCCAGCCGCTCGGCGCTCTCGCGCAGCCGCGCCTCGTCCATGGCGGACAGCACGACGAGCCCGGGCGCGTCAGCAGCGGGGCGGTCGGGGGCGACGTACTCCTCGATCACCAGGTGCGCGTTGGAGCCGCCCGCGCCGAAGGACGACAGCCCGGCCCTGCGCGGCACACCGTCACCGGATGTCCAGGGT
>NZ_JAFFIX010000055.1 GCF_016916835.1 Actinacidiphila bryophytorum
ACAGTGGACGCGAGCAACTGAGGACAAGCCCTCGGCCTATTAGTACCGGTCAGCTCCACCCCTTACAGGGCTTCCACATCCGGCCTATCAACCCAGTCGTCTACTGGGAGCCTTAACCCCTCAAAGGGGGTGGGAGCCCTCATCTCGAAGCAGGCTTCCCGCTTAGATGCTTTCAGCGGTTATCCCTCCCGAACGTAGCCAACCAGCCATGCCCTTGGCAGGACAACTGGCACACCAGAGGTTCGTCCGTCCCGGTCCTCTCGTACTAGGGACAGCCCTTCTCAAGACTCCTACGCGCACAGCGGATAGGGACCGAACTGTCTCACGACGTTCTAAACCCAGCTCGCGTACCGCTTTAATGGGCGAACAGCCCAACCCTTGGGACCGACTCCAGCCCCAGGATGCGACGAGCCGACATCGAGGTGCCAAACCATCCCGTCGATATGGACTCTTGGGGAAGATCAGCCTGTTATCCCCGGGGTACCTTTTATCCGTTGAGCGACGGCGCTTCCACAAGCCACCGCCGGATCACTAGTCCCTACTTTCGTACCTGCTCGACCCGTCAGTCTCACAGTCAAGCTCCCTTGTGCACTTACACTCAACACCTGATTGCCAACCAGGCTGAGGGAACCTTTGGGCGCCTCCGTTACCCTTTAGGAGGCAACCGCCCCAGTTAAACTACCCACCAGACACTGTCCCTGATCCGGATCACGGACCGAGGTTAGACATCCAGCACGACCAGAGTGGTATTTCAACGACGACTCCCACCAAGCTGGCGCTTGATGCTCAAAGTCTCCCACCTATCCTACACAAGCCGAACCGAACACCAATATCAAGCTATAGTAAAGGTCCCGGGGTCTTTCCGTCCTGCTGCGCGAAACGAGCATCTTTACTCGTAGTGCAATTTCACCGGGCCTATGGTTGAGACAGTCGAGAAGTCGTTACGCCATTCGTGCAGGTCGGAACTTACCCGACAAGGAATTTCGCTACCTTAGGATGGTTATAGTTACCACCGCCGTTTACTGGCGCTTAAGTTCTCAGCTTCGCCACACCGAAATGTGACTAACCGGTCCCCTTAACGTTCCAGCACCGGGCAGGCGTCAGTCCGTATACATCGCCTTACGGCTTCGCACGGACCTGTGTTTTTAGTAAACAGTCGCTTCTCGCTGGTCTCTGCGGCCACACCCAGCTCACCGTGCAAGACGGATCACCAGACATGGCCCCCCTTCTCCCGAAGTTACGGGGGCATTTTGCCGAGTTCCTTAACCATAGTTCACCCGAACGCCTCGGTATTCTCTACCTGACCACCTGAGTCGGTTTAGGGTACGGGCCGCCATAAAACTCGCTAGAGGCTTTTCTCGACAGCATAGGATCATCCACTTCACCACAATCGGCTCGGCATCAGGTCTCAGACTATGTGCCATCCGGATTTACCTGGATGACGTCCTACACCCTTACCCCGGGACAACCACCGCCCGGGCTGGACTACCTTCCTGCGTCACCCCATCACTTACCTACTACCCCCTCGGGTCAGCGGCTCCACCACTCCCCCTCACTCCGAAGAGATCAGGGGCGGCTTCACGGCCTTAGCATCAAAGGATTCAGCATTGGGCGCTTTACAGCGGGTACCGGAATATCAACCGGTTGTCCATCGACTACGCCTGTCGGCCTCGCCTTAGGTCCCGACTTACCCTGGGCAGATCAGCTTGACCCAGGAACCCTTAGTCAATCGGCGCAAGAGTTTCCCACTCTTGTATCGCTACTCATGCCTGCATTCTCACTCGTGAACCATCCACCACTGCCTTCCGGCGCGGCTTCACCCGGCACACGACGCTCCCCTACCCATCCGTACAGGCGTTAACCCGTAATGTACGAATGACACGACTTCGGCGGTACGCTTGAGCCCCGCTACATTGTCGGCGCGGAATCACTTGACCAGTGAGCTATTACGCACTCTTTCAAGGATGGCTGCTTCTAAGCCAACCTCCTGGTTGTCTCTGCGACTCCACATCCTTTCCCACTTAGCGTACGCTTAGGGGCCTTAGTCGATGCTCTGGGCTGTTTCCCTCTCGACCATGGAGCTTATCCCCCACAGTCTCACTGCCGCGCTCTCACTTACCGGCATTCGGAGTTTGGCTAAGGTCAGTAACCCGGCAGGGCCCATCGCCTATCCAGTGCTCTACCTCCGGCAAGAAACACACGACGCTGCACCTAAATGCATTTCGGGGAGAACCAGCTATCACGGAGTTTGATTGGCCTTTCACCCCTAACCACAGGTCATCCCCCAGGTTTTCAACCCTGGTGGGTTCGGTCCTCCACGACCTCTTACAGCCGCTTCAACCTGCCCATGGCTAGATCACTCCGCTTCGGGTCTTGAGCGTGCTACTCAAATCGCCCTGTTCGGACTCGCTTTCGCTACGGCTACCCCACACGGGTTAACCTCGCAACACACCGCAAACTCGCAGGCTCATTCTTCAAAAGGCACGCAGTCACGACGTTGAACGACAAGTCGTCCAACGCGACGCTCCCACGGCTTGTAGGCACACGGTTTCAGGTACTATTTCACTCCGCTCCCGCGGTACTTTTCACCATTCCCTCACGGTACTATCCGCTATCGGTCACCAGGGAATATTTAGGCTTAACGGGTGGTCCCGCCAGATTCACACAGGATTTCTCGGGCCCTGTGCTACTTGGGTGATCTCCAAGAGAGCCGCTCATGTTTCAGCTACGGGGGTCTTACCCTCTACGCCGGACCTTTCGCATGTCCTTCGCCTACACAAACGGTTTCTGACTCTCCGACCGGCCGGCAGACCGGTCAAGGAAACTCCCACGACCCCGTATACGCAACCCCTGCCGGGTATCACACGCATACGGTTTAGCCTCATCCGGTTTCGCTCGCCACTACTCCCGGAATCACGGTTGTTTTCTCTTCCTGCGGGTACTGAGATGTTTCACTTCCCCGCGTTCCCTCCACATACCCTATGTGTTCAGGTATGGGTGACAGCCCATGACGACTGCCGGGTTTCCCCATTCGGACACCCCCGGATCACAGCTCGGTTGACAGCTCCCCGGGGCCTATCGCGGCCTCCCACGTCCTTCATCGGTTCCTGGTGCCAAGGCATCCACCGTGCGCCCTTAAAAACTTGGCCACAGATGCTCGCGTCCACT
>NZ_JAFFIX010000056.1 GCF_016916835.1 Actinacidiphila bryophytorum
GTCTGTGCGGTATCGCCGCCGACGGGTGTGGGTTCCGCCGACGTGGGTGCACCGTGTGAGAACGTACGTTCTCGCCGGCAAGAACAACAGTACGGGAACGAAGGTTCTCGCGCAAGACCGACACCCACGACCTGGCAGCTCTCCCTCGGTCGGGCTATCGCGCGCCTTGGCTGGTGGAGCGGCACTTTCGAGGCAAGCCGCCGTGAACGGAGGGAGTCGACGGCCGGGCCCGCACTCGCAGCCGCCCTGTGCGGAAACCTGGCGCCTCTCGCCCGCGCGATGCCTATCGCACCTGACCCGCCGCCTTCAGGACCCCAATGTCGTTGTCATCCACCGGGGGCGGCGCCTGTGTGACTGCCGCCGCCTTCGCATTCCGGCAGGCCTTGCTGGCGTGGCGACCCCCGCGCCGTAGTTCCGGGCCCGGCGCCGGATCCACGGCGCGGCCGTTCGTGCGTGAGGCTGTACCTGCGGCAGGGGTAGCCGCGCGCCTCGAGGGCTTTGGGCTCAGGATTCCCTCGCAGGCCTTGAAGACCCTCTCACCTGCGGTGAGCGCGGACGTTGCTCCGGATTCTCGGAAGTTCGGCGCATCCCTCTTGCGCAGAGAACGACCGTTCTAGAGGGCTGGCCTCATTCAACAGAACGACCGTTCTCGGCTGGAGGTTCACGACACTGTCATCGCTGGCCGGACGGATTGCCGGTTCGGTCGCCGCGAGTGCCGCAGGACCGCCGCCTCGGCCCTGACGCCGGCCCGCTCCAGGGCCGAGGGCAGAGAAGCTGCAGAACGCGAGCCTGTTGATGGCTCGGAAAGTTCAGGTGGGTGATCCCATGACTCTCTCGCACACCGCAATGCACCCCCCGCCGATGGCGCTGCCCTCGTCCGGCGAGCAGTCCCGGCCGGCCCCCGTGACCCCGGTGCTGGCGCATGCCCGTACGGGCATGCGCCAGCACGGCATGATCGCCCTTCCCGCCGAGGAGCGCTGGGTGCGCACCGCCCGCCTTTTCGCCGCATCCCTGCTCGCCCGATGGGACGTCGTCCCGGAGGATCGGGACTCCGTCCTGCTGATCGTCGGCGAGCTCGCGGGAAACGCGGCCCAGCACGGACGGGCCGACATGATCGTGAGCCTCGCGCTCGAAGGCCGCGCCGTGCATATCGAAGTTGCCGACTACGGCGTCACGGCGCCCTCGCCCCACCCTCGCTGCACCGGTGCCCCTGATGAGCACGGCCGCGGCATGGACATCGTCGAACTCCTGGCGGACTGGACCGAAACACTCGAGGAACGGGATCACCGGCGGGACCGCGTCGGCCTCCGCGTCGCCACCACACCGGCTGAGAAGCCCCAGGCGGACCTTGTCCTCGCTTGAGCGGGCGGCGGGCAAGACGCCCGGCCCCGATCCGGGCAGGCGCATACGGCGGGCTGGTCGGCCCGCGCCCGGGAATATGCCGTGCGGCCTGGTGGCTGTACCGTAGGAGAACGACCGTTTTCGAGAATGGGTGAGCGAAGTGGAACCCGAGACGACCGAGCAGCGGATCCTTGACGCTGCCGAGGAACTGTTCTACGGCCGAGGCATTCAGTCGGTGGGAATGGATGCGATCCGCACCGCCTCCGGCGTGCCCCTCAAGCGCCTGTACCAGACCTTCCCTTCCAAGGACACTCTGGTCGAGGCGTACCTGAGGCGGCGGGACGCAAGGTGGCTCCGCGATCTTGCCCAGTACGTGGATACCTACGACTCACCCGAGCAGCGGATTCTGGCGGTCTTCGACTGGCTGTTCCTCTGGTTTAGCGAGCAGGAGTTCCGCGGCTGCGGCTTCATCAACTCCTTCGGGGAGCTGGGGGCCACGTCCCAGACCGTGGCCGACATCGCGAAGGCCCACAAGGATGCCTTCCGGCGATATCTTGCCGATCTCGTGGCCGTCGCAGACGCGCCCGCGTGGCTGACCGACCAGCTCGTCCTCCTCGCCGAGGGCGCGATGACCACAGCGGCCATCTCCGGGACTCCAGAGCCCGCCCGTCACGCCAAGGACGCCGCCCGCACCCTGCTGCGGGCCGCTCACGCAGACGTGGTCACCGCTGCCTGAGCGCGCCGTCGCCTTCACTCACAGAGCCCCGCTTCCGTTCACTCCGGCGTGCGACCCAGTGAGCAGGGCGCACGTGCGGCTGGTCCTCGGAGGGGGCTTCTGGCCCTGCCCGCGCCGGTCGTCCACTGAGCAGGACCCGCAGCCACCGGCCGGCGCGCGGATGACCATGCGAGTGCGGGTCGCGGCCAAACGCCGCATACGCGACGCCGGGTTCCGCCGTCGTCCAGGCCGCCCGGGATATGCACCTGTTCTGGCCGACCGTGATGCATGCCTTCCGCGACCAGGCCCGCGAGGTCGTCGACGCATCGTTGCACGAACGCGACGCGGTGGGCATCGGTGAGGACCCGTCGGGGCAAGCCGCGCCTGGGAACAAGACCCCGACACCGGCAGACGGGCGGGGTACGCGATCGGTGGCACACCGGCTTCACCGACGCCCTCGGGGCGTGCGCGCTGCTGGGCCAGGTCGAGGACCGCAGCGTCGCCGACGTGCCGGCCTGGCTCGCCACCACCCCGCTGACTTGGAGAAAGAGCACCACACGCGTCGCCATCGATGTGTCCGCCACCTACCGCGCCGCGATCCGCACCAGCCTGCCGCCCACCAGGGTTGCGGTCGACCACTTCCACGTGACGCAGCTGGCGAACAAGATGCTCTCGGCGGCCCGGCGCCGCACCACCGCCGAGGTCCGCGGCCGACGCGGAAGAGCCACCGATCCGAAGTGGTCGGCCCGCTGGCGCCTGCTGCGCAGCCGTGAGGACCTCACCGACGAGCAGTCGCGACGACGTGGAACGCGTCGGCGAGGGACAATCGGGCAGCAGACCCTGCTGACGACATGGATCGCCAAGGAGAACCTGCGCGGCCTCCTCGCTCTGGCCGGAACT
>NZ_JAFFIX010000057.1 GCF_016916835.1 Actinacidiphila bryophytorum
CGCCTGCGTCCACGTGAGCAGGTGCACGGGAATCACGGTGTGGGGCATCCGCGACAGCGACTCCTGGCGCTCCGGCGACAACCCCCTGCTCTTCGACAGCAACGGCAATCCGAAGTCCGCCTACACCGCGGTGCTGAACGCCCTCAACGCGGCGACCGGGACCGCGACCGGCGGCACCACCGACGGCGGGACCACCAACGGCGGGACCACGAACGGTGGGACGACCGACGGCGGCACCACGAACGGTGGGACCACGAACGGCGGTACGACGGACGGCGGCACCGGCGGCGGCGCGTGCACGGCCACCTACACCACGGTGAACAGCTGGTCCGGCGGCTTCCAGGGAGAGGTGAAGGTCACCGCCGGCAGCTCCGCGATCAACGGCTGGACCGTCACATGGACGCAGTCCAGCGGGCAGAGCATCACCCAGGTGTGGAACGGCACGCTGGCCTCGACCGGCAGTTCCACCGTGAAGGTGAGCAACGTCTCCTACAACGGATCGGTCCAGCCCTCGGCGTCCACCACCTTCGGCTTCCTCGCCAACGGCTCCCCGTCCACCCCGACCCTCACCTGCACGAGCCCGTGAGGGCTGTCCCGCACTGAGCGCTGACACATGGGAGCGCTCAGCGCCCGGCACCGCCCCCCGACCCGCTCGGGGGGCGGCCGCCGTCGCCATCGCGGTGACGGGCCGGCGGGCCGCGGCCACCCGGGTCGGCGTTCATCGTCGCGCCGACCCGTCCGAAGCGCCGGGGGTCCACCGCACCGGATGCGCGGCGCGGACGGCGCGCGGCCCGGCACCGAGTTCCTTTCTGCACGCCTTGTTGAAGGCCTGGAGGTCGGGGATGCCGACAGAGGCCGCGATCGCCGGGATGGACATCGTGGTGGCGAGCAGGAAGTGACGCGCCCGCTCCATCCGCCGGGCACGGATGTAACCGACGACCGTCTCCCCGGTCGCCGAACGGAACAGCCGGGTCAGGTGGTTGTGCGAGATGCCGACGGCCCGGGCGATCTCCGGCACCGTCAGCGGTTCCGCCAGCCGTGCCTCGATCAGGGCCGCCGCGGCGGCCACCGCCGGGTGGCCCGGCCGCCCGCTGCTCGGCGGCCCGCCCGCGCTCCGCCGGCCGGCCAGTTCTACAACCCGCCACAGCGCCGCCCACACCTCCGCCGTGGCACGGGCCGGGGTGTGCGGCCAGGCGTTGAGCGCCTGCAGCAGCTGGGCCTCCAGCGCGGCGGCCTCGTGACCCGCGTCCTGGATCACCGGCAGGCTCCTGGGAGTTCCCCTCGCCGCCAGCCGCAGGTGCACGTAGAGGTGCTCGGAGCGGCCCCGGTAGACGTACCGGCTCTTGGTGCCCGGGGGGATCAGGCTGATCCGGCCCGGGCGGATCGTGTGCCGGGTACCCGCCACCGCGAGGTCGGCGTCGTAGCCGTAGAGGTGGAACTGCCACAGTTCGGGGAGTTCGAACTCGTCCACCCGGCCGGCGGGCCCGTGGATGCCGATGCCGACCGCCGCGAGTGCGGGCGGCTCGTCGAGCCGGGCGAGGACCGTGTGCATGAGCCCCTTGTGTACCACGGCGGCCGAGGGGCCGCGCCCCGTACCGCCGGCTTCGCACCTCTCCGGCAGGGTGAGAATCGACCAGTGATGGGTGAACCCGGCCCACGCGGTGGGCGGGAATCGTCCCTAGCGTTGCCCCCATGGACAACGACAGGCCGATACTGCTCAGCTCCGTGCAGATGGCGCGCTTCGTGGCGCGCGGCTCGCTGCGCCTGGACGCGGTCGTCCCGGCGGCGATGAACGCCGAGGCGATGACCGTGCTGGCGCAAGGAGTGCCGGACATCCCGTACGGAGTGCCGCTGTCGGCGGCCTACGAGCAGGGGTCCTTCCCGCGCCGACTACTCGGGCTCCCGGAGGTGGCGGGGGCCTTGCGCAGCCTGGTCGGCCCGGAGCCGGCGGTGGACCACCACGCGGTGCACATCCGGGAGCCGCACGGAGGGGAGGCCCAGGCGCTGCACGCGGACGCCATCATCGACGTCCGGGCGCACGCCTTCGACGTGCAGCTGATGTACTACCCGCAGGATGTGACGCTGGACATGGGCGGCACCCTCAGCATCCCCGGCAGCCACCTGCGCAGGACCAACGAGACCGACACCGGCCGCTACCAGAACCTGCGGGGCCAGGACCGGCTGGTCTGCCCGGCCGGCACCGTGGTGTTTCTGCACCATGGCATCTGGCACGGCGGTCGGCGCAACGACAGCGACGAGACCCGCTACATGTTCAAGATCCGCTTCAACCCGGCCGTCCGCCAGCGGCTCCTGTGGGACACCTCGGACCTGCGCGACCCGCAGGTCGCCGCCGAGCTGGGGGCGGTGTTCCCCTGGTACGAGCAGGCGACGGCCCGGCTGGAGGTCTACAACCGCGTCCTGCTGTGGCGGGCGCTGACCGGCGACGACGGCTTCGACCTCGACCACTGGGTGACCAGGGTCGCGAACCGCCCCCAGGAGGCCGCCGTATGACGAACGACCCGGCCACCGCGCCCGCCGCCCCGGTCCTGCGCCAGCAGGTGCTGGTGCTCTACCTCGGGAACTCGGCTCTCGACGCGCCTGTCGTCGGCTGGTCGCTCTACGACGGCACCGGCCGCACCTCACCGACCACGGGCGACAGCGACGAGCCCCCCTACGCAACGGGCGTCGACGCGCTCCGGGACGGCTGGCGGCTGTTCCAGGCCGCCCAGCTCGTCCCGCCCTACCCGGGGCACGAGTACGACGTCTCCTTCCTCAAGCACGAGTTCTTCTTCGAGAAGATCACCGACACCCGCGCCTGACGCACGCAGTGGGCGCACCCCGTCGGGATGCGCCCACTTCTGGC
>NZ_JAFFIX010000058.1 GCF_016916835.1 Actinacidiphila bryophytorum
CGACTTCACCGAGCCGATCGCCACCCGCCGGTCAGGGGCACCGCCGAAGGCACCCGCCAGCCCCGCGATCTCGATCGGGTCACCCAGCGACGTGCCCGTGCCGTGCGCCTCCACATAGCCCACGGTCGCCGGGTCCACCCCGGCGTCGGCGAGCGCGCGGGTGATGACATCGCGGTGCGCCCTGGGGTTGGGCACGGTGTAACCGTTCGTGCGGCCGCCGTGGTTGACGGCGCTGCCCTTGATCACCCCGTGGATACGGTCGCCGTCCGCGACCGCACGGGCCAGCGGCTTGAGCAGCACCGCACCGACACCTTCAGCCGGGACGAACCCGTCTCCCCCGGCGCCGAACGCCGCACACCGGCCGCCGGAGGGCACCAGGCCGCTCTGCGTGAAGATCAGGAACTTGTTCGGGTGGATCGAGACGTTGACGCCACCGGCCAGCGCGAGGTCCGACTCCCCCCGCAGCAGGCTCTGGCACGCCAGGTGAATGGCCGTCAGCGAGGACGAGCACATCGTGTCGACCGCGACGCTCGGGCCGTGGAAGTCGCAGACGTACGACACCCGGTTCGCGACGGACGAGGGATTGCCCGGGATGCCGACGGCCCGCCCGAGAGTCTGCTCCTGGGCCGCGTGCAGCTGGTACTCCTGGTACATCACGCCGACGAAGACCCCGACCTGCCCGTGGGCCGCGGCGGCCTCGCGGGTGTACCCGGCGTCCTGGAGCGTCGCGTACGCGCACTCGGCGAACAGCCGCTCCTGCGGGTCGAGGTGCTCCGCCTCCCGCGGCGAGATGCCGAAGAACTGCGGGTCGAAGGCGTCGACGTCGGTGAGGAAGCCGCCCCAGCGGGGCTGCGCGCCCGTCGCGCTGGTCGGGAAGGCGCGGTGGTCCCAGCGGTCGGCGGGCAGCTCGGTCACGCTGTCCCGGCCGGCCCGCAGGTTGTCCCAGAAGGCGTCGAGGGTGTCGGCCCCGGGGTAGCGCCCGGCGAGGCCGATGATCGCGATGTCTTCCTGCCCCTGTTGGGCGGGACCGGAATGACGTACGGCCGCGGGCGCCTGCTCGGCGGGCGACGCAGTGACGGCCGCGACGGCGGGGGCTGCGGTTTCCGCGCCCGCGCCGGGATCCGTCGCCGCGCCCATGCCCGCCAGCGCCGCCAGCTCCTGCGGAACGGTGTCGAGCAGGTGGTCGGCCAGCTCACCGACCGTCCGGTGCTCGAACAGCAGGGTGCTGGGGATGTCGCTGAAGTCCTCGCGCAGCCGCGAGGTCAGCTGGACAACGACGATCGAGTCGACGCCCAGCGTGTCGAGCGGCGTGGCGGCGTCGATGTCCTCGGTACGCAGCCGCAGCACGTCGGCGAACAGGGCGCGCAGCGCGCCGACACCCTTCTCGCGTACGTCCTCGGACCGGGGTTGCGGGGCAGCGGCCTGCGGTGCCGGGGCTTGGAGTGCCGGGACCTGGGGCGCGACGGCCTTGGGCGCGGCAGGTCGGTGCCCCGTCGCGCGGCCCGCACTGGTCCCCTCGGCGACCGCCGCGAGGTCCATGGCGATCACCCCGTCGCTCTGCGCCATGACCACGTGGTGGTCGAGGTCGCGGTCCGCGCCGAGCGGGAAGGCGACGGCGTCGAAGCCCGTCCCGGACAGCGCGCCCCGCCAGGCCGGCACGGTGAGCACCGGGCTGCCGGCGATGCGCAGGGCCTTGTCCTCGGTCAGCCACCAGCCGTCGAGCAGCCCGAAGACGAGGTGGACCCACAGCTGGTTCCTGGTGAGCTCGTTGAGCAGCAGGATCCCGTTCGGCCGCAGCAGGCTCTTGATGTGCCCGAGGGTGCGGTGGATGCGGCTGGTGGCGTGGACGACGTTCGCCGCGATGACGAGGTCGTACGCGCCGAGGTCCACGTCCTGGTCGGCAGGGGGGCGTTCGATGTCGAGCAGGCCGTAGGCGAGGTAGGGGTTGTCAGGGCCGTAGGTGTCCTCGGCGTGCTGGAGGAAGGCCGGGGACAGGTCGGTGTAGCGGTACTCCGCGACCGCGTCCCGGTAGGGCCGCAGCCGTCGGAAGACCATCGCGCTCGTCCCGCCGGTGCCCGCACCCACCTCCAAGATGCGCACCCGGGCGCCGGGGTCCTCGGCCAGGCGGCGCGCGACGTACTCGGCGACGGCGTCGGCCAGCACGCCGTTGAAGAAGTCCGCCGGAGCGTTGTCCTGGTAGAGGCCCTGGACGAGGTCCATGGACGAGTTCGGGAAGAGGATCTCGGTGGCCGGCCGGCGGCCGGTCAGCACGTCCGGCAGTGCCTTCAGCACCGTCTCGATCAGCACGACCTGGGCCTGCGCCCCCGGCTCCGCGGCCCACGCGGCGCGGGCGGCGTCCCACCGCGACCAGGCGTCAGGCGGGGCGGTGCCCAGTGCGGTGCAGGTCAGCCCGTCGTATCGCACGTGCCCGTGCTCGTCCAGTACGCGCAGGGTCTCGTCGAGCCAGTGGCGCAGCGGGGTCGCCAGCCGCTCGACCTGCGGGAGGTCGGGTACGACGACGGGCTCGGGGCCGAACCATCCGAGGCCGGACAGCTGTGCCCGGACCAGGTCGGCGAGGAGGCCGTCGATCCCGCTGCCGGGCACGTCCGCGGGCAGCACAAGCCCCTCGGGCGGTGCGATGCGCCCGTGCCGCGCGGTCAGGTGCGTGCGGACTGCCGCGTGCAGGGGAGGCAGCGGTCCCGTGGGGCGTACGGGCACGGGTCCGAGCCGCAGGTCGCCGAAGTCGACGGTGCCGGTGGTGTTGAGGAAGCCCGCGTGCACGCGCGGA
>NZ_JAFFIX010000059.1 GCF_016916835.1 Actinacidiphila bryophytorum
CGGCTCGCCCTTCTACGTCAACGACCGTGTTCAGGACTGGCAGGCGCCGAGGGGATCCCGTTTGGCGGCCGTGAGTGCGTTCGGGTTCTCCGGGACGAATGCGCATGTGGTGATCGGCGAGGCACCGGACGCGGCACGGGAGCCGGTGGCATTGCCCGGCTATCTGGTGGCGTTGTCCGCGGCGTCGGTGCGGCAAGTCCGGGAACAGGCGCAAGCGTTGCTGGAGTGGTGCCGGGGCGATGCGGGCCGCGAAGCGTCGTTGGGCGATGTCAGTTTTACGCTTCTGACGGGTCGTCGGCAGGTGCGATCGCGGTGGGCCGCGGTCGTGCGCGACCGGGCGGAGCTGGCGTCCGCGCTGTCGGGCTGGTTGGAAGACGGCAGCGCACCGGGGGTGTTCGCCTCCGGCGGAGGAGCGGAAACCGGGCGCCGGTCAGGGCTGGCCCGCTACGGCGAGGAATGCCTGCGGGAGTGCGCGGCGCCCTCTGCTCTCGGCGGTGCGGAGTTCCGTGAGCGGCTGTCCGCCGTGGCCGAACTCTTCGTACAGGGGCAGGACTTCGACTTCGAGGCGCTGTTCGCGGGCGGCGGCTTCCGCCGGGTCCCGCTGCCGACCTACCCCTTCGACCGCCGCCGCTACTGGGTGCGCGAGGCCGCCGAGCCCAGCGCCGTCGCCGTCGAGTCCGCGGACACCTTGTCGCAGCGCAACACCTCCGACCTGCAGGCGTACCGCTTCACGACCACCCTGACCGGCGAGGAGTTCTTCCTCGCCGACCACCGCGTCGGCGGGCGCTCGATCCTCCCCGGCGTCGTCTCCCTCGAACTGGCCCGCGCCGCCGTCGAGTCCGCCCTCGGCGAGCCGGGCGCGGCCGGGCACAGCCTGCGGCTGCGCGACATCGTGTGGCCGCAGCCGCTGACCGCACCCGACGGCCGCACCGAACTGCACGTCACCCTGGAGCGGCGCAAGGACGGCGCGGTCGGCTTCACGGTGCACAGCGGCGACCGCGTGCTGGGCGACACCTCGGCGGTGCACTGCCAGGGCGTCGCCGAGCCGGGAGACCCCGGCGCACCCCGGATCGACCTCGGCGGGCTACGAGCCACCGTCGACCGCGACGGACTTCCCGCCGACGGCATCTACGCCGAGCTGCGCGCCCGCGGTATCGAACACGGCCCCAGCCTGCGCGGACTCGGCCGTATCCGGCTCGGCGACGACCGTGCCGTGGCACTGGCCGACGTCACCCGCCCCGCCGCCGCGCCCGCGCTGGCGCAGTGCCTGCTCCACCCGAGCCTGCTGGACGGCGCCCTGCAGACCGTCGCCGGGCTGACCCTCACGGCCGGGCCGGACGGCGCCCCCGCCGGCGTGCCCTTCGCCGTGGACACCGTCGAGGTCTTCCGCCGCTGCCCCGACCGCATCTGGACCAGGACCCGGCGCGGCACCCGCGGCACCGGGACCTACGACATCGACCTGTGCGCGCAGGACGGCACGGTGTGCGTACGGATCCAGGGGCTGCACCTGCGCGAAGGCGGGGTGCGGGACGAGGGCGAGAGCGTCTACGTCGTCCCCACCTGGGAGCCGACCGCCCTCCCCGCGGAGCCCTCGGCCCCGGCCCCCGACCTGCTGGTCGGCGCCGTCGCGGAGGAGCGGCTGCGCCGGGCCTGGCCCGCCGCCCGGACGCTGGACACCCCTGCCGCGGTACGGGCCATCGGCGACGGCACCGCCCCTCCGCTGCGCCACGTCGTCTGGTCCGCGCCGCCCACCCGGGGCGGTATCCCGCCGGCGGGCGCGCAGGACGACGGTGTGCTCGACCTCTTCCGGCTGGTCAAGGCCCTGCTGGCCGCCGGGTACGGGGATCGCGAGCTGCACCTGACCGTGCTCACCCGGCAGAGCCAGTCGATCTCGCCCGAGGATGCCTGCGAGCCCGCACACGCCGCCGTCCACGGCTTCACCGGCGCACTCCTCAAGGAGTACCCGCACTGGCAGGTACGCCTGCTGGATCTCCCGCTGTCCGACCCCTGGCCGTCCGAGGACCTCCGCCGTACACCCCGCAACGACACCGGCCACAGCCTGGCCTTCCGCTCGGGGTGCTGGTACGCGCAGCGCTGGCTGCCTGCGGCGCTGCCCGCGGCGGCGGGGAGTGGTATGCGGCGGGGCGGTGTGTATGTCGTCGTCGGTGGTGCCGGTGGTATCGGTGTCGTCTGGTCGGAGTACGTGGCCCGGGTCTACGGGGCTCAGGTGGTCTGGCTGGGGCGGCGCCCGCTGGACGAGGTGATCGAAGCCGATCTGGCCCGGGTGGCGGCCGTGGGTCCGCGACCGCTGTACGTGCAGGCGGACGTCACCGACCCGGCGGCAGTGGAGCGGGCGGCGCGCGTGGTCCGCGAACGGTTCGGTGCAGTGCACGGGGTGGTGCACTCCGGGCTTGTGCTGGCCGACCGCGGTCTTGCCTCTATGACGGAGGGCGAGTTCCGCACCGCGTTGGACGTGAAGGTCGCAGGCAGCGTCCACGTCGTCGAGGTCTTCGGCGGCCCCACGCTCGAACTGGTCCTGTTCTTCTCGTCGTTGAACGCCTTCCTGCGGGCGGCAGGGCAGAGCAACTACGCGGCGGGCTGCGCCTTCCAGGATGCTCTCGCGGCTCGGCTTGACCGGGAGTTCGCGGGCCGGGTGCGGGTGGTG
>NZ_JAFFIX010000006.1 GCF_016916835.1 Actinacidiphila bryophytorum
CAGAGGCACCCCCCAGGCGGCCTGCCCGGGGGCGGACAGCGCGCCCACGCGGCGCCAGCCGCAGATCAGACGCAGCCCCGCGCCCCTAAGAGCTCGGCCCCGCCGCAAGGGCGCCGTAAGGCGCGGGAGGGAGGTCATCGGGTCGGCCGTTCGTCGACCGTTTTGGCGTGGCCGTGGACGTGGAAGGGGAAGTCGATCGTGCCGGGGAAGAGGACGGGGACCTTGAGGGTGACGGTGGCCTCCACGGTGCCGTCGCCGTTGCGGTGGGCGTCGGTGTGCGCGTCGCCGGACCACGCGCCGGGGAGGTCGGATGCCGCGGCGTCCGCGCCGGCCGACTGCGGGTCGGAGGAGACGGCGGCGGCCCTCGCCGCCTGATCGGCGGCGTTGCCGGCCAGCGTGAAGGTGTAACCCGTGAGCACCGCCTGCCAGACCAGGATCAGGGTGATCAGGATGATCGGGGTCATCCCGAGGGTCTCCAGGGTGACCTGGCCGCGGTCGCCGCCGCGGCGGGACTTCTTGCCGCGGGGCGCGGGGAGGGATGCCCCGGTCACGAGGCCGAGTTCGCCGGCCAGGGACCAGATGCCGGCCTTGACGGTGGAGCGGGCGTCGAGGTCGTGGAGGCGGCCGGCGTCGATGACGGGCTGGAGTTCGCGGAAGGCGGCGGGGACGGTGGACGCGGCGATGCGGGTGCCGGTGATGCGGCCGACCAGGGTGGGCTGGATCTCGGTGGCGCGGGTGTGGCGGTTGACGACGGTGGTGGTGTCCTGCGGTTTGCGGATCTGGAGCCGGTCCCACATGCGGACCATGCGCTTGGCGGCGCGGACGGCGACGACGTCGGGCGTGGTCACCAGGACCGCGGTGTCGGCGACCTCGACGGCGGCCGCGTTGGCACTGGTCATCTGGGTGCCGCAGTCGACGACGACGACCTCGTAGCGCTGCCGGAGTGCGGCCAGGACGAGGCGGGCGGCGCGGTCGGTGACGTCCTCGCCGCGTTCGCCGTCGGCGGGGGCGAGCAGCAGGGCGGGGCCGGACTCGTGGACGTACATGGCGTCGTGCAGGACCCGGGAGGACACGTCGGCGATGTCGGCGAGGTCGGCGACGGAGCGGCGGAACTGCACGTCGAGGTAGGAGGCGATGTCGCCGCCCTGCAGGTCGAGGTCGACCAGGGCGGTGGAGCGGCCGGAGGCGTGGGCGGCGAGCGCGAGGTGGACGGCGGTGACGGTGGTGCCGACGCCGCCCTTGGCGCCGGCGACGGCGACCACGGTGCCGCCCGCGACGGCGGGCAGGGCGGCGCGCTGCGGGCCGAGGTGGCGGCGCACCCCGGCGGCCCAGGTGGCGGCGGCGTCCACCCGGGCGCCCAACTCGTCGTAGGACAGCGGGAGTCCGACGACACCGCGGGCGCCGGAGTTCATCGCGGCGGCGAGGACGGCGGGGCCGGGGTCGGGGGTGAGCAGGATGACGCCGACGGCGGGGAAGCGCAGCGCGATGTCGCGGACGAGGTCGAGCGCGGGCATCGGGCCGATCGTCTCGTGGACGACGACGACTTCGGGGAGTTCCTCGACGCCGGTCTCGGCGGCGCGGGCCAGCAGGTCGAGCAGCGCGGTGGAGTCGTGGACCGCGGGTGCCGGTTCCGCGCCGGGGAGTTGGCCGAGCAGCCCGAGCAGCGCGCGGGCCGCGTCGGGGTCCGAGGTGCCGGCGACGATGCGTACGGTCACGGGCGGCCGCCTCCTCCGCTGCCGCTGTCGCCGGCGAGCGTGTAGTCGCGGGCGCTGTCCGGCGGGGCGCTGGTGTCGCCGGGGGCGACCAGCGCGAGGCGGACGTGCTCGGCGAACGATTCGGCGTAGGCGACGCGTTGGGCGTCCTCGGCGTCGAGGGCGAAGGTGATGGGCACGCCCTCGGTGGACAGCCGCTGGGCGTCGGCGTTCTTGTCGAAGGCCTTGATCTCGCCGACGTCGATGACCTGGGCGGCGGCCACGATGATGCGGGAGGTGTCGGGGTCGGTGTCCTTGCGCCCGGCGAAGGTGGCGAAGATGTTGACCTTGGCGCCGGGGGTGATCTTGCCCGCGACGCCGGTCTCGGCGTCGATCATGATGGCGATCTCCATCTGCCCCGGCCGCAGTCGGGGCCGGGCGGCGACCATGTCGGTCTGCAGCAGCGAGCCCTTCTTGAGGGCGACGGCGGCGATCTTGCCCTGCACCTGGCCGAGGTCGCGGACCGCGGTGTCCGGCAGCCAGCGCGAGGGCACCCGTATCTGCCGTATGTTCGCGCTGCCGATCTGCTGGTAGGCGGGCACGTCGGCGGACAGTTCGTACGCCGTGACCTTCTCCCCGACCTCGGACCGTGCGTCGTTGACGACGGCGAGCACCCCGGCGAAGGCGGCGACCGCACACACGGCGGAGACCACCAGGAGGACGACACCACGGCGCTGACGTGAGTTCATGTGCGGGCGGACCTATCGCTTGTGGGGTTCGAGTTGGGGGCGGCGCGGGGTCTCCACGGCGCGGCCGCGGGGGTCGGCGGCGTGCTTGGCCGGGGTCTGCCGGTCCGCGAGCCGGGTGGCGCAGAACAGGCACTGGTCGCCGATGACTTCGAGCCCGCACCAGGTGCAGGTGTCGCGCCGCACGGAGGTGACGAGCTGGTAGAGCATGCCGACGTCGGCGATGTAGGCGGTGAACTCGACGAGTTTCCCGGTACCCCACCAGCGGGCCGAGTCGGGCGGCAGCGGCACTTCGCGCAGGTGCTGGGAGCGCCAGGCGGCGGCGAGCGGGCCGGTGATCCAGCCCGGGTCGAGGCCCTTGCCCGCGACGGCCAGCTGCGTCTGGTAGCCGGGTCCCTGCGGGATCGTGGTGGGGTCGGCCTCGCCGAGGTAGGGCTCGGGGTGCGCGAGGACCGCGAAGTGCCGCCCGGGCACGAGGGACTTGACGTGGCTGCCGACGCCGACGGGTACGCGGTCGAGCTTGGCGACCGAGCCGAGCAGGGCGCCGGAGTAGAGGTAGTACGACAGCAGGCGGGCCGCGCCGGCCAGGACGCCGGGGCCGAGGTCGGTGCCGGCCAGCTGCCGCAGCTGCTCGCCGAGCAGTGCCCTGGCCAGCGGCGGCAGGGAGAGCGGCACGATCGCCAGCCGGTCGGCCTCCAGGGCGGACCGTACGGTGTGCAGCCGGCGCCTGACCGGGTCGTCGGCCTCGGCGGGGGCGAGCGCGACGACGTGGCCGTGGGCGTCGAGCGCGGCGGCGACCCGCGTCACGTGCTCCTCCAGCGGAAGTGCGAGGTCGTCCGACGTGACCGTGATGACGCTCAGCATCCGGAACCTCCCCCTTTCCGCCTGTTCTGCGCGTGTGGCCTGGCGATTTCCGCTCGCCAGCTTATCGATGTGTAGCGGGTTGGGTGCGCAAAGTTGCGGATCGGCGACGGTGAACGGCAGCTGTCCGCAAGAGGTCTTGACAACCCAATTGGTCTGGACCAACTTTCTCCCTTACCGGGCCATCCCCGGTGATCCCGACGGCCTGCCCGGCTTTCCGGGTCCCGCACTCCCACCACCCCCCAACTCCTTGCCCCCAGGAGGCAGTCGTGGAACGTGCATCGCACGCGAATCGAACCAGCCACACGCACCGCAGATCGACCGTCAGGCAGCGTACGGTCGCTGCGCTGAGCGCGGCGGCGGTGATCGGCGCGGGCGTAGCGGTCGTCACCGTCGGCAGCGCGAGCGCCGCCACCACCAACCTGGTCGCCAACCCCGGCTTCGAGAGCGGGCTGTCGAACTGGACCTGCACCGCGGGCAGCGGCGCCGCCGTCTCCAGCCCCGTGCACTCCGGCTCCGCCGCCCTCAAGGCGACCCCGTCGAACAGCGACACCGGGCAGTGCTCGCAGACCGTCAGCGTGCAGCCCAACTCCCAGTACACGCTGAGCGCGTGGGTCCAGGGCAGTTACGTCTACATCGGCGCCAGCGGCACCGGCGGCACCGACCCGTCGACCTGGACGCCCGGCGCGTCCTCCTACCAGCAGCTCAGCGTCAACTTCACCACCGGCGCGAGCACGCACTCGGTGACCGTCTACACGCACGGCTGGTACGCGCAGCCCGCCTACTTCGCCGACGACATCACGCTGTCCGGCCCCGGCGGCTCGACCACCCCGCCCACGACGCCGACCACCACACCCCCGACGACCCCGACGACGACTCCCCCGACCACCCCGACCACGACCCCGCCGACCACCACACCGCCGTCCACCGGCCTGCCCAAGCACGTGGTCACCGGTTACTGGCAGAACTTCGACAACGGCGCCACCGTGCAGACCATCGCGCAGGTGCAGAGCCAGTACGACATCATCGCCGTGGCCTTCGCCGACGCGACGACGACACCCGGTGCGGTGTCCTTCACCCTGGACCCCTCGCTCGGCTACAGCGTCGCGCAGTTCAAGGCCGACATCGCGGCCAAGCAGGCCGCGGGCAAGAAGGTGATCGTCTCGGTCGGCGGCCAGAACGGCACGATCTCGGTACGCGACTCCGCCTCGGCGACCAACTTCGCCAACAGCGTGTACTCGCTGATGCAGACCTACGGGTTCAACGGGGTCGACATCGACCTGGAGAACGGCATCGACTCGACGTACATGCCGCAGGCGCTGCGGGCGCTGAGCGCCAAGGCGGGCTCGGGCCTGATCATCACGATGGCGCCGCAGACGATCGACATGCTGTCGGCCGGCAGTGACTACCTGGCGACCGCGCTGAAGGTCAAGGACATCCTGACGATCGTCAACACGCAGTACTACAACAGCGGTTCGATGAACGGCTGCGACGGCGGCGTCTACAGCCAGGGCTCGGTGGACTTCATCACCACGCTGGCGTGCACCGCGATCCAGGCCGGCCTGTCACCGTCCCAGGTCGGCATCGGCACCCCGGCGTCCACCAGCGCGGCGGGCTCGGGCTACGTCAGCCCGAGCGTCGTCGACAACGCACTCGACTGCCTCGCCAAGGGCACCGGCTGCGGCAGCTTCCACCCGTCCACCACCTGGCCCGGCATCGGCGGCGCGATGACCTGGTCCACCAACTGGGACGCCTCCGCCGGCAACACCTGGTCCAACGGCGTCGGCCCCCACGTCCACTCCATGCCGTGACGGCACGTCATTAAGGGGCGCGGGGAACTGCGCGCGCAACCCACCACCGGCCGGTGGTCCGGCACGGACGGAACTGCCCCTTCGGGGCGGTGACGACCCGCGCGTGGTCGGTGGCTGGGCGCGCAGTTCCCCGCGCCCCTGAAAAACGCTCGCCCGCCAGGGCAGAAAGGTCAGCCCAGCACGGCCAGGGCGTCGATCTCGACGAGGAGCCCGGCCGGGAGGCCGACGTACACGGTCGTACGGGCGGCCGGCGGACCAGCAAGCGCAGCGAAATATTCGTCGTACAGCTCGTTGAACTCCGCGAAGTGACCCGTGTCGGTCAGGTACACCCGCACCATCACCGCGTCCTCCCAGGAGGCGCCGCCCGCCTCCAGCACCGAGCTGACGTTGGCCAGGGTCTGCAGGACCTGGGAGCGCAGGTCGGGACCGGCCGGGGTCGGGGCCCGGCCCTCGACGGCCGGGAGGAAGCCGACCTGTCCTGCGACCTGGAGGATGTTCCCCTTGCGCACCCCGTGCGAGAACTTCGCCGGGGGCGCGGTGTGGGTCGGCGGGGTGACCGCCGTCTTGGCGGTGTCGTGGGACATCAGGTCGCACCTTTCGTCGCGGGCTGGTGGTGGGCGGGTGTCACGCCCGACAGTTCGGCGCCGATCGCCTCGGCGGTCCGCAGGACGAGCGGCCGCAGCCGCAGCAACTCCTCCGCGCTGACGACCACGTTGGGCGCGGACACGGACATGGCCGCGCAGACCCGCCCGTCGGGGCCGTGCAGCGGTGCGCCGACGCAGTTGATGGACTCCTCGTGGCCGCCCAGGTCGCTCGCCCAGCCCTGCTCGCGCACCCGGGCCAGCTCGGCGAGGAAGGCGCCCGCGTCGGGGGTCGAACGCGGGGTGTAGCGCGGGTAGTCGAGGCCTTCGGCGACCGCCCGGCGCTCGGGCTCCGGCAGGTCGGCGAGCAGCAGTTTGGCGACGGCGGCGACCGTGATGGCGACCGGGCGGCCGATCCGCGAGTACATGCGCACCGGGTAGCGGCTCTCCACCTTGTCGATGTAGACGACCTCGCCCTGCTCGTAGACGGCCAAGTGCACGGTGTGGCCGGTGCGTTCGTTGAGTGCGGCCAGGTGCGGGTGGGCGATGCCGCGGATGTCCAGCGCCTCGACGGCCTGCTGGGCGAGCGCGAACAGCCGGGCGCCGAGCCGGTAGCGCTGGTCCTGCTGCCGGTAGACCAGGCCGTGGTCGTGCAGGGTGCGCAGCAGCCGCAGCGCGGTGGACTTGTGGACGTCGAGCCGGGTGGCGACCTGCTCCAGGCTCGCGGGTCCCTCGGCGAGCAGCGGCAGGATGGTCAGCGCGCGGTCGACGGTCTGGCTCACCGCGCCACCTCCTCGTCCTGCCGTGTCCACCCGGGGCCGAGTCGCAGTCTGCCCCATGCGGTGTCGTCCAGTGCGGCCAGGCCGTCGGCGTGGCCGCGGGCGGGCGGCGCCGCGAGGTCGCCCGGCACGGTCAGTGCGGCGGCGGCCAGCAGGTGCCCGTGCCGCAGCCGGTCGCGCAGCGGCAGGCCGCGCAGCGTCGCGGACAGGAAGCCGGCCGCGAAGGCGTCGCCCGCGCCGACGTGGGCGACCACGTCCACTGCGGGTGCCGGTACGTGCACGCGCTCGCCGCCGCTGAAGGCGGTGGCGCCGGCCGCGCCCTGCTTGACCACGACGGTCGCCGGTTCCGGCAGCGCGGCCCTGATCGCGTCGGCGTCCGCAAGGCCCCAGGCGGCCTGCGCCTCGTCCTCACCGACGAAGACCAGGTCGCAGCCGCGGGCGATCTCCGCCAGCAGCCACGGGTCGGCGCCGTGCCACAGCGCGGGCCGGTGGTTGACGTCGAAGGACACCAGCGGGCGGCCGGGTTCGCGGTGGGTGAGCCGCCGCATCAGCGACGCGCAGGTGGCCGACAGGGCGCAGGTGATCCCGGTCAGGTGCAGCACCCGCCCGGCCCACACGTCCCTGCGCTGCACCAGTGCGGGCGACAGGGCGGAGGCGGCGGAGCCCTTGCGGTAGTAGACGACCTCGGCGCGGCCCGGCGCCGCGTCCACGGTGGTGGCGCGCTCGCCCGCGGTGCGGAAGTAGATGCCGGTGGGGCGGTGCGGGTCGCGCTGGACCGCGCCGACGTCCACCCCCGCGGCGGCGATCGCGGCGACCAGGTGGTCGCCGAAGCCGTCGGCGCCGACGCGGCTGACCCAGCGGGCGCTGTGCCCGGCGCGGGCCAGGGTGCACGCGACGTTCGACTCGGCACCGCCGATGGACCGGTGGAAGGCGGGTACGTCCGCCAGCCGCCCGTCCTGGCTCGGCACGAAGGTCACCATGGACTCCCCCAGGCATACGACGTCCACGGTCGGCGTCACGCTCATGCTCGCTCTCACTGGGGTAGGGCTGCGGGTACTGCTCCTGCGCGACTGCGGTACGGCACTGCGGCCGTTGACCAGGCACAGGCCCGGATGTTAGACAGCTCGAAACACCATACGCAATGGCCGTTGCGCATGCTGCAACGCCCTGCGGGCTACGGAGGGTGCATGGACGTCGTCGCCGAACGGGTCGCCGCGCTGCGCGGGGAACGCGTCGACCACCGCTTCAAGGGCCTGCCGCCGGACGCGGCAGGACTCACCGTCGGCGAACTCGCCGCCCAGCGGCGCACCCTCACCGACGGCGGCTTCACCACCCCGCTGCTCGTCCTGTCCGCGGAAGCGCTCGACCACAACCTCGGCGTACTCGAACACTGGACGGCACAGCGCGGCCTCGCCTTCGCCCCGCACGGCAAGACGTCCATGGCCCCGCAGCTCTTCGCCCGCCAACTGGAGCGCGGCGCCTGGGGCATCACCGTCGCCGTACCCCACCAGGTGCGGGTCTGCCGGGCCTTCGGCGTCCCCCGGATCTTCCTCGCCAACGAACTCGTCGACGCCGCCGCGCTGCGCTGGATCGGCGCGGAACTCGACGCCGACCCCGGCTTCGAGTTCGTCGCCTACGTCGACTCCGTGCGCGGCGTCCAGCTCATGCAGGACGCGCTCGCCGCCGCAGGCGTACGCCGGCAGGTCGACGTCGTCGTGGAGCTGGGCGCGGGGGACGGCGCCCGGACCGGGGCGCGTACCGAGGCGGACTGCGCCGCCGTCGCCGCCGCCGTCGCCGCGGCCGGGCAGCTGCGGCTCGTCGGCGTCGCCGGATACGAGGCCGAGGTCCCCGACGCCGGCCCCGAACAGGTACGCGCCTGGCTGCGGCGGCTCGTCGCGCTCGCCGCGGAGCTGGACCGGGGCGGTGCGTTCGGCGGCGCCGAGCAGATCGTGGTCAGCGCGGGCGGCTCCGCGTGGTTCGACGCGGTCGCCGATGTCTTCGCCGGCATCGGCGGGATGTCGCGGCCCGTGCTGCCGCTGCTGCGGTCGGGGGCGTACGTGACGCACGACGACGCGCACTACGCCCGGGTCACGCCCTTCACCCGGGTGCCCGGGCACCTGGAGCCGGCCTTCCGGCTGTGGGCGCAGGTCGTCTCCCGGCCCGAGCCGGGGCAGGCCTTCCTCAACGCGGGGAAGCGGGACGTGCCGTACGACCTCGGGCTGCCCACGCCCGTGGCCGTGCGGTCCGCTGCGGGGCTGCGCCCCGCGCCCGCCGGGCTCGGCGTCAGCCGGCTGTCCGACCAGCACGCGTGGCTTTCCGTGCCGCCGGACGACGGGATCGAGGTCGGGGACCTCGTGTGCCTCGGGCTTTCGCACCCGTGCACCACCTTCGAGAAGTGGCCGCTCATTCCCGTCGCCACGGCCGACGGCACGATCACGGACTACGTCCGCACCTTCTTCTAGCCCCCGAGCGCCCCCCGGCGGTGGGTTGCGCGCGCAGTTCCCCCCGCCCCTGGGTGATTGCCCCTTGCTGTAGGCAGTCGCCTTTCCCACCGTCGCGGCTGGTCTCGCAGTTCCCCGAGCCCCTGAGGTCCTGCCACTTGCTGTGGCGTTGCTTCTTTCCCACTCCTCGGGCTGGGCGCGCAGTTCCCCGCGCCCCTAAAAACGCTCGCCCTCCTGCCCAGAGGGCGCCGCCTGCTGGCGCCAGCTCTGCGGGGAGAGGGCACCCCTCAGGAGGCGCTGGGGGTACCCCCAGGCGAAGCTCTGGGGGCGGAACTGCGCGACCAGCCACCCACCGGCCGAAAGGTGCAAGCCCACAGCAGGTGGCACCCACCCAGGGGCTAGGGTCCTGGTATGGACCTGGTCGTGCGGGGTGTCCGCGTGGTGGACGGGAGCGGGGCGCCCGCGTTCACGGGCGACGTCGCCGTCGAGGACGGGCGGATCGCCGAGGTGCGGCGAGGGCGCGGCAGGGGGCCGGCCGGGGGCAGGGTCGTCGATGGGCGCGGGCTCGTGCTCGCGCCCGGCTTCATCGACATGCACGCGCACAGCGACCTGGCCCTGCTGACGGACCCGGCCCACGAGGCGAAGGCGGCCCAGGGCGTCACCCTGGAGGTCCTGGGCCAGGACGGCCTGTCGTACGCGCCCGCCGACGACCGCACCCTGGAGACGCTGCGCACCCTGATCGCCGGGTGGAACGGCGACGGCTCGGACGTCGAGTTCGACTGGCGCACCGTCGGCGGCTACCTGGACCGCCTGGACCGCGGCGTCGCGGTCAACGCCGCCTACCTCGTACCGCAGGGCACCGTCCGGATGGCGGTGGTCGGCTGGGAGGACCGGCCGGCGACGCCGGACGAGTTGCGCAGGATGAAGCAGCTGGTCGCGGAGGGTATGGAGCAGGGCGCGGTGGGGATGTCGTCGGGCCTGACGTACACCCCGGGGATGTACGCCCCCGACACCGAGCTGACGGAGTTGTGCCGGGTGGTCGCAGAGCACGGCGGCTACTACTGCCCGCACCACCGTTCGTACGGCGCCGGGGCGCTGCGCGCGTACGAGGAGATGATCGCCGTCGCGACGGACGCGGGCTGCCCGCTGCACCTGGCGCACGCGACGATGAACTTCGACGTCAACGCCGGCCGCGCCCCGGATCTGCTCGACGTGCTGGACAAGGCGCTCGCGGACGGCGCGGACATCACCCTGGACAGCTACCCGTACACCGCCGGGTGTACGACGCTGGTGGCGCTGCTGCCGAGCTGGGCGGCGGTCGGCGGCCCGGAGGCCACGCTGGCCAGGCTGCGCGACGCGCCCACCGCGGAGCGGATCAGGCACGCCCTGGAGGTCGAGGGCTCCGACGGCTGCCACGGGGTGCCGGTGGACTGGTCGACCGTCGAGGTGTCGGGCACCGCGGACCCGGCGCTGGCCGACCGCGTCGGCACCCGGCTGAGCGGCTGGCCCGCGGCCCGCGACCTGCTGCTGGCCGACCGGCTCGGCACCACGATCCTGCAGCACGTCGGCGACGAGCGGAACGTGCGCACGGTGATGCGCCACCGCACGCACACCGCCGGCTCCGACGGCATCCTGCACGGCAGCAAGCCGCACCCGCGGGCGTACGGCACCTTCCCGCACTACCTGGGGCACTACGTGCGCGAGCTGGGCGTGCTCGGCCTGGAGGAGTGCGTCGCCCACATGACCGGCCGCCCCGCCGCCCGGCTGCGGCTGCCGGACCGGGGCCTGGTCCGCGAGGGCCACCGCGCCGACCTGGTCCTCTTCGACCCGGACACGGTCGCCTCGGGCGCGACCTACGACCGGCCGCGCACCCTGCCGACAGGCATCCCCTACGTCCTGGTCGACGGTCGCTTCGTCATCGAGGACGGCCGTCGGACGGACGTGCTGGCGGGGCGGTCCGTGCGCTCGGCAGGCCGGCCCTGACTCTGTCGAGGTGATCGAGGAGGTCCCCGAAGTTCACGGTCACGTCGAGCGCCCCCACCTCGCGGGCCTTCGCCAGCCGCGCCTGAGTGGCCTCCGAGCTGTAGTAGACGACGGGTCCGGTGTACGTCCGCTCGGCGCGCAGCCGCCGCACGTAGTCGAAGCCCGCCTCGCGCTCGCGGCCCCGCTGGATGTCGGAGACCATCACGTCCGGCACGAAGGCGGCGATGGCGTCGTCGGCTTCGTCCTCGTCACCGGCCACTTTGACGATGGCGCCCGAAAGGCGCAGGAAGGACGCCCCGGCCACCTCGATGTTCCCCGGCTGGTCGTCCACCCACAGCACGCGCATCCCGGCGTACCGCCGCCGGTTCGGGCGCTCCTCCAGGCCGAACGCCCGGTCGACGACCGGCTGCGGCAGGCCGTAGCTGCTCTCGGGTTCCGGGTCGGGGACCGGCACGGGCACCGGCAGCAGCTGCAGGCGGGCGACCAGCTCCCCCGTCCCGTCCAGGGCCAGCAGCTCGTCCAGCAGCGAGGTGAAGCCCCGGTCGGCGGCGAGCCGCGGGAAGTCCGCGGGCAGCCGGCGCTCCAAGTCGGGCAGCGCGTCCTGCAGGGCGGCCGGGTGGAAGGCCACCTCGTGGTACGTCAGCTGCGCGGTCATCCGGTCGGCGTCCTCGGCGGGCGGGCCGGCTGCGTCCGGCGGGCGGTGCGCCAGCGCCCGCAGCAGCCGGTAGTCGCGGAACTCGGTGAGGGTGTCCCGCTCCGAGGGCGCCCGCGGGATGGTCATCATGCGGTAGAAGTCGGCGTAGAAGTACTGGAGCAGCAGCACCCGCAGCACCGCCTGCGGGCCGAAGTCGCGCCAGGCCGGGTTGAGGGTCGCTTCCAGCACGAAGCCGTTGACCAGGCGTTTGATACGCCGGGGGTTGCGCCCCGAGCGTTCGATCAGCAGCCGGGTGAGGTCGCCGTCGAGGTAGGCGGAGATGCCCGCGTGCCGGGCGCAGCGCTCGACGTAGGCGGTGATGTCGCGGTCGGCGGCCGCCGGGACGCGGTAGACGGTCTGGAAGATCTTCTCCATGAAGGCCGACGCGGCGGGCGACAGGTCGCGCAGCAGCCCGCCGGGGGCCAGCGCCGAGCGGTCGCAGCCGATGACGAAGGCAAGGCCGGGCACGTCGAGGTACAGCTTGAGCGCCTCGCACACCGCGAGCACGGTCTCCTCGGAGCAGCGGTCGAGGTCGTCGATGAAGACCACGAGCAGCCGCCCGCCGGTGCTGCCGGGACCGCGCTGCGCCCAGTCGTCGACCATGCGGCGCAGCACGTTGCGCATCTCGTTGCGGGTACGGGCGTCGGCGCTCATCCGGTTCCACAGCTCGTTGACCGGCCCGGCCGCCTGGAAGAGGCCCGCGGCGGCGGTCAGCAGCGCGCGCAGCGTGCCGGCCAGCGGGCGGTTGCCGCGCAGTTTGTTCAGACCGCGGCGCAGCACGTTCGGGTCGAGGCCGGTCAGCACCGACTTGATCAGGCCTTCGAGCACGTCACCGCCGGAACCGGAGGCGGTCCACGCGTTGTACCAGACCTGGCTGACCCCCCGCTCCCCGCGCAGCCGGCAGTCGGTCAGCCGCATCAGGCTGGACTTGCCCATGCCCCACCCGCCGTCGACGGCGAGCGTGAAGGGCGTGGAGCGGCGGGAGGACACCAGCAGCCGGCACAGCCGCTCCGCGGTCTCGGTCGCACCCAGCGCGTCCTGCTCACCGCCCGCCACCGGCTCGTCACCGAGCAGCGAGAACCCCGCCGCCTCCGGCGCCCCGCTGCCGTCGGCCGGCAGTCCCTGCCGCGGCCACGGCTGCTCCCCCAGGTCACCGGGAGGAGGCGGCGCGGCAGGCGGCGGAGGCACGCCACCAGTGTCCCAGCGAGGCCCTGCCGCGTCCCCCGGGTGGCGAAAAACACCGCGCGGCGGACGTGACCTGCCCGTAAGGTGACCGGCATGCAGGTGATCCAGTCCACGAAGCTCGCAAACGTCTGTTACGAGATCCGGGGTCCGGTTCTTGAGGAGGCGATGCGGCTGGAGGCGGCCGGACACCGCATCCTCAAGCTGAACACCGGGAATCCGGCCGGGTTCGGGTTCGAGTGCCCGCCCGAGATCCTTGAGGACATGCTGCGCACCCTGAAGGACGCGCACGGATACGGCGACGCCAAGGGTCTGCTGTCGGCACGCCGGGCGGTGATGCAGCACTACCAGACCAAGGGCATCCCGCTGGACGTCGAGGACGTCTACCTCGGCAACGGCGTGTCCGAGCTGATCCAGATGTCGATGCAGGCGCTGCTGGACGACGGCGACGAGGTGCTGGTCCCCGCGCCCGACTACCCGCTGTGGACGGCCTCGGTCGCCCTGGCCGGCGGCACCGCGGTGCACTACCGGTGCGACGAGCAGTCCGACTGGATGCCGGACCTGGCAGACATCGAGCGCAAGGTGACCGACCGCACCAAGGCGATCGTGATCATCAACCCGAACAACCCGACCGGTGCGGTGTACGACGAGGAGCTGCTGCGCGGGCTCACCGACATCGCACGCCGGCACCGCCTGGTGGTCTGCTCCGACGAGATCTACGACAAGATCCTCTACGACGACGCCACCCACACCCCGACCGCGGCCATCGCCCCCGACCTGCTCACCCTGACCTTCAACGGCCTGTCCAAGGCCTACCGGGTGGCCGGCTACCGCAGCGGCTGGATGGCGGTGTGCGGCCCCAAGACGCACGCGGGCAGCTACATCGAGGGCCTGACGATCCTGGCCAACATGCGGCTGTGCGCCAACATGCCGGCCCAGCACGCGATCGCCACCGCGCTCGGCGGGCACCAGTCGATCACCTCGCTGGTGCTGCCCGGCGGGCGGCTCGCCGCCCAGCGGGACGCCACGTACGAGGCGCTGACCGCCATCCCCGGCGTGACCTGCGTCAAGCCCAAGGGCGCGCTGTACGCCTTCCCGCGGCTCGACCCGCAGGTCTACAAGATCAAGGACGACCGGCAGATGGTCCTCGACCTGCTGCGGGCCGAGAAGATCATGATCGTCCACGGGACCGGGTTCAACTGGATCGAACCCGACCACTTCAGGATCGTCACGCTGCCGCGTGCGGAGGACCTGACCGAGGCCATCGGCCGTATCGGCCGCTTCCTGGACGGCTACTCGCAGCGTTAGCGCTGCCGCGCGGGCCGAGCGTTTTAGGGGCGCGGGGAACTGCGCGCCAAGCCGTCCTCCGGCCGGTGGTCCCGAGCGAAGCGAGATGGGGGCACCCCCAGGCGGAGCTCTGGGGGAGGACCGAACAGCCCCTTTCGGACGGTGGCGACGTGCAGCCCGTCGTGGGCTGGTCGCGCAGTTCCCCGCGCCCCTGGTGGTTGCCCTCCAGGGCAGGGTCAGCCCAGGCGGGCGACCAGGGCCTCGTACTCGGCCCAGAGCTCGGGCGGGGTGTGATCCCCGAAGGTCGAAAGGTGGCCGGGCATCAGCGCGGCCTCCTCGCGCCAGACCTCGGGGTCGACGGACAGGAGCAGGTCGAGGTCGGACGGGGCGAGGCCGAGACCCTCGGTGTCGAGGGCGCCCGGGGCCGGGAGGATGCCGATGGGGGTGCGGACCCCCTCCGCCGTACCGTCGAGGCGCTCGACGATCCACTTCAGCACGCGGCTGTTCTCGCCGAAGCCGGGCCAGACGAAGCGGCCGTCCGCGTCCTTCCTGAACCAGTTGACGTAGTAGATCGCCGGCAGCTTCGCCGGGTCGTGGGCCTTGCCCACCTCCAGCCAGTGCGCGAAGTAGTCGCCCATGTTGTAGCCGCAGAAGGGCAGCATCGCGAACGGGTCGCGGCGCAGTTCGCCGACCTTGCCCTCGGCGGCGGCGGTCTTCTCGCTGGCGATGTTCGCGCCGAGGAAGACGCCGTGCTGCCAGTCGAAGGACTCGGTGACCAGCGGTACGGCCGAGGCGCGGCGCCCGCCGAAGAGGATCGCGGAGATCGGGACGCCGCGCGGGTCCTCCCACTCGGGGGCGATGATCGGGCACTGCCCGGCCGGGACGGTGAAGCGGGCGTTGGGGTGGGCGGCGGGCGTGCCGGACGCGGGGGTCCAGTCGTTGCCCTTCCAGTCGGTGAGGTGCGCCGGGGGTTCCTCGGTCATGCCCTCCCACCACACGTCGCCGTCGTCGGTGAGGGCGACGTTGGTGAAGACGGAGTTGGCGTACATCGTCTTCATGGCGTTGGCGTTGGTGTGCTCGCCGGTGCCGGGGGCGACGCCGAAGAAGCCGGCCTCGGGGTTGATGGCGTACAGGCGGCCGTCGTCGCCGAAGCGCATCCAGGCGATGTCGTCGCCGATGGTCTCGACGCTCCAGCCGGAGATGGTGGGCTCCAGCATCGCCAGGTTGGTCTTGCCGCACGCGGAGGGGAAGGCGGCGGCGACGTAGCGGGCCTGCCCGCGGGGCGGGGTGAGCTTGAGGATCAGCATGTGCTCGGCCAGCCAGCCCTCGTCGCGGGCCATGACCGAGGCGATACGCAGGGCGTAGCACTTCTTGCCGAGCAGGGCGTTGCCGCCGTAGCCGGAGCCGTAGGACCAGATCTCCCGGTCCTCGGGGAAGTGCGAGATGTACTTGGTGTCGCTGCAGGGCCACGGCACGTCGGCCTGGCCCTCGGCGAGGGGTGCGCCGACGGAGTGGACGGCCTTGACGAAGTCGCCGTCGGTGCCCAGTTCGTCCAACACGGCGCGGCCCATC
The DNA here is from genome assembly GCF_016916835.1 of Actinacidiphila bryophytorum. Taxonomy (GTDB): domain Bacteria; phylum Actinomycetota; class Actinomycetes; order Streptomycetales; family Streptomycetaceae; genus Actinacidiphila; species Actinacidiphila bryophytorum. The sequence continues at coordinate 15,629 of NZ_JAFFIX010000006.1, forward strand.
CGGGTCATCGTGCGCATGGACACGGCGACGTAGGCGGAGTCGGTGATCTCCACGCCCATCGCGGACAGCGGCGAGCCGAGCGGCCCCATGCAGAAGGGCACGACGTACATGGTCCGGCCGCGCATCGACCCGCGGAAGAGACCTCCCCCAGAGCCTCCGGCCTGGGAGGTAGCCCCATCTCCGCTAAAGATCTCCCGCATCTCCGCGGGGTCCTTCCAGTGGTTGGTGGGGCCTGCGTCCTCCTCGCGGGCGGAGCAGATGAACGTACGGTCCTCGACGCGCGCCACGTCGGAGGGGTCGGAGGCCGCGTGGTACGAGTTCGGCCGCAGGGTCGGATCGAGCCTGGTGAAGGTGCCCTTGGCGACGAGTTCCGCCGCCAGCAGGTCGTACTCCGCCTGCGAGCCGTCGCACCAGACGACCTCGTCGGGCTGGGTGAGTTCGGCGATCTCGCCGACCCATCGGATCAGTTCCTGGTGTTCGGTGGGAGCCGCAATACCGCGCGCCACGATCGCTCCGTCCCGCCGGGTCCGCACAGACCGGCGTGAGAGTTGAGGGTTGGTTCGGCCCCTTGGGGGCTGCGGCCCGGACGCGTTCGTGGAGTGCTCATCCGGTACCGACCGCACTCATATGAGTGTGAGGCCGATCGAATGAGTCTGTCCAGAGGAGCGGAAGTGAGCCCCGCCACGGCCGCGACGACGCCCGCACCCGTGGCCTGCGACAGGGCAACCTACGGTGACGTAGGTAGGATTGACGCCATGAGCGCCGTCGATCACACTGCAGAAATGCCATCCGACATCGACGGTCCCGAGCCGCCCACACCCATAAAGCCCAAGCTCAGAGGGTGGCTGCACGCGGGCATGTTCCCCGCGGTGCTGATCTCGGGTGTGGTGCTCACCGCCTTCGCGCAGAGCACCAGGGGGCGCATCGCGTGTGCCGTCTTCACGGTGTCGGCGTGTGCGCTCTTCGGTGTCAGCGCCCTCTACCACCGCGGTGACTGGGGTCCGCGCGGCGCCGGAATTTTGCGCCGGCTTGACCATGCGAACATCTTCCTGATCATCGCCGGCACCTACACACCGCTGGCGATACTGCTGCTGCCGGGCGGTACGTCCCATCTGCTGCTGTGGCTGGTGTGGGCAGGAGCGCTGGCCGGAATCGCCTTCCGGGTCTTCTGGGTCGGCGCGCCCCGCTGGCTGTACACGCCCTGCTACATCGCGCTGGGCTGGGTCGCGGTCTTCTTCCTGCCGGACTTCCTGCGCACCGGCGGTGTCGCCGTGCTGGTCTGCGTGATCGTCGGCGGGGTGCTCTACAGCACGGGGGCCGCGGTCTACGGCTTCAAGCGGCCCAACCCGTCGCCGCGCTGGTTCGGCTTCCACGAGGTCTTCCACTCGTTCACGCTGGCCGCCTTCATCGTCCACTACGTCGGCATCTCGCTGGTGGCCTACACCCACGGCTGACAGCCGGCGGCGCGCCCGCACAGGCCCGTACCCCCTCGGGGGGTGCGGGCCTTTCTGCTGTCGGGTTGGCAGGACTCGGTGCGAGAGCTACTCTTTTTTGAGAGTCACTACCAATTGATGTTCTCTCGCAGGAGACCGCGATGTCCGCTCCCCCGACCGCTTCACCGACCGCTTCACCGACCGCTTCACCGACCGCTCCTTCGCAGCCCGACCCCCGGCGCTGGCTCGCCCTGGTCGCACTCAGCCTGAGCATGCTGGTGCTCAGCTTCGACACCACGATCCTCAACGTGGCCCTGCCGACGATGGCCGACCGGATCGGCGCGGACACCGGCGACATGCAGTGGATCGTCGACTCCTACACCGTCGTCTTCGCCGCCCTGATGCTGCCCGCCGGCCTGCTCGGCGACCGCTTCGGACGGCGCACGATGCTCGTCGCGGGCCTGGCGGTCTTCCTGGCCGGCTCGCTGCTCGGCTCCCTCGTCCACAGCCCGGGACCCGTCATCGCCGCCCGGACGGTCATGGGCCTCGGCGGTGCCTTCGTGATGCCGCTCGCGCTGTCGGTGATCCCGTCGCTGTTCGGCCCCGCAGAACGCCCCAGGGCGGTCGCCATCGCCAGCACCGCGATGGCCTTCGGTATGCCGCTCGGGCCGATCATCGGCGGCGCGCTCCTCGAGCACTTCTGGTGGGGCTCGGTCTTCCTGGTCAACATCCCGCTGGTCGCGCTCGCCATCGCCGCGTGCTTCGCGCTGCTGCCCGAGACCACCGACCCGGCCGCCCCGCGGGTGCGCGCCACCAGCACCTTCTGCACCGCCGCGGGCCTGGGCGCACTCGTCTACGGCATCATCGAGGCGCCCACCCGCGGCTGGGGCGACCCGCTCGTCGCCGCCATGCTCGCCGCCGGAGCCGTCCTGCTGGCCACGCTCGTCCTGCGCGAGCGCAGCGTCGAACGGCCCATGCTCGACATGGGCCTGCTGCGGCAGCGCGGCTTCCTGTGGAACACCGTCGCCGCCACCCTGGTCAGCTTCATCCTCACCGGCATGGTCTTCGTCCTGCCCTCCTACCTGCAGAGCACTCTCGGCTACGACGCCCTCGGCACCGGGCTGCGGCTGCTGCCGATGATGGGCGGGCTCATGGTCGCCGCCCGGATCGCCCCCGCGCTCACCGCCAAGGGCGGGCCGCGCCCGGTGATCGTCGCGGGCCTGCTGGTCCTGGCCGCCGGCGCCTTCCTCGGCGCCACCACCGCCGACGGCGACGGATACAGCCGCACCGCCGGATGGCTGGCCGTCGCGGGCGTCGGCTTCGGCCTGTCCATCGTCCCGGCCATGAACAGCGCACTCGGCGCGCTGCCCAGAGAGCGCGCCGGCAGCGGCTCGGGCCTGCTCCAGACGCTGCGGCAGACCGGGGCCGCCGTCGGCGTCGCGATCCTCGGCAGCGTGCTCGCCGCCGGCTACACCGGGCGGCTCGACACCGCGGGGCTGTCCCCGGACGCCGCGGCCACCGCACGCGACTCCCTCGTCGGCGCGCACGCGGTCGCCGCGCGGCTCGGCGACCGCGCGCTCGCCGCGTCCGCGGACTCCTCCTACCTGCACGGCATGAACCTCACGCTGGTCGTGTGCGGGGCGGCCGCACTGGTCACCGCACTGCTGGTGGCCGCCTTCCTCCCCAACCCCCGCCAGGAGCGCACCGCGGCACCGCCCGCCGCCCAGGGTGCGGAGGGCGCCGACACGATGGCCGCGCGGCCCGCGGATGCCCGACAATGACGTCATGTCCCCTCGAACCCCCGACGCCACCGCCCCCCGGGCCGGACTGCGGGAACGCAAGAAGATCCAGACCCGGCTGGCGATCCGCGAGTCCGCCTTTCGGCTCTTCGCCGAGCACGGATACGACGCCACGCCGGTGGACCGGATCGCGGCGGACGCGGACGTGTCGCCCAGCACCGTCTTCCGCTACTTCCCGACGAAGGAGGACATCGTCCTCACGGACGAGTACGACGACGTGATGGCGGACAAGCTGCGGGCCAGGCCCGAGGGCGAGGCACCGCTGGTGTCAGTGCGGATGGTGCTGCACGAGCTGTTCAGCACCGTACTCAACGACCCCGCCCAGCGGGCGGAGCTGGTGCTGCGCGAGCAGCTCGTACGCGACGTGCCGGCGATTCGTGCGCGCGCGCACGAATCGTTCTCGCTGACCGGGCGGCTGCTCGGCGGCATCATCGCCAGCCGCACCGGGCGGACCGCTGACGCGCTCGAAGTCCGGGTCTTCACCGCGGCGGTGTTCGCCGCGATTCATGAGGCCACGATGTTCTGGGTCGAGAAGGCGCCGGACGAGGACCTCCTGGTCCTCATCGACCGCTCCCTCCGCATCCTCACCCGCGGCCTCGCCATCTGACCCCCGGGGGGGTCACCCCCCGCCCCAGGGTGATTGCCACTTGCTGTGCGCTTGCACCTTCCGGTGCGTGGGTGATTGGGCGCGCAGTTCCCCGCGCCCCTGAAAAACGCTCACCCTGCAGGGCGAGGGCACCCCACCAGGGGCGCGGGGAACTGCGCGCCCAGCCCGGGCGGACGGGAAGAAAGCGACGCCACCGCAAGTGGCAATCACCCAGGCGCCCCCACCGGCGGAAAGGTGAACGCCCGCCGCAAGAGGCACCCACCCAGGGGCGCGGGGAACTGCGAGACAAGCCCCAACGGTGCTGGGGCCGACCGCCCACCGCAAGGGGCAGGGCCTAAGGGGCGCGGGGAACTGCGCGCGCAACCCGCCACCGGGTCGCAGACCCGCCACCGGGTCGCAGGTGAGGTCACCCCTGAGAGCGGAGCTGGCTCCGCAAGGCGCGGGGGTCGGACGTCGGCGCGTCGCAGACGAAGTGGCGGCAGACGTACGCGGCGGCCCGACCGGCCCGGGTAGGCCGGTCGTGGAGGAGCGGGAACTCCGTGGAACCCTCCTCGCCGACGGCGACGACCGCCCCGGGCGCACCGCCCAGCAGAGCCGTGCGGTGCAGTTCCGCCGTGAGCGGATCACCGGTGCCGCCGACCACGGCGACCTCGCGCGGCCCGTCGAGCGCGGCTTCCGCGACGGCGAGGCCCCAGCCGATGAAGCGCGGCGCCCGCGCGGCGAGCACGCCGACGACGCCGAGCGCCCGTTCCGCCGCGGTGCGGTGCGGCTCGGCCGCGGTGTGAGCGGCGTAGGAGAGCAGCGCCCCGGCGGCGGCCGTCCACCCGGAGGGCGTGGCGTTGTCCGTGGGGTCCTGGGGCCGCCGGATCAGGGCCTCCGCATCGTCGGCGGTGTCGTACAGCGTCCCGTCGTCGGCGGTGAAGTGGTGCAGGACGGAGTCCAGCAGGAGTCCCGCGAAGTCGAGCCAGACCCCTTCGCCGGTGACGGAGGCGAGCGCGAGGAAGCCTTCCGCGACGTCGGCGTAGTCCTCCAGGACGCCGTCGTTGGTGCCGGCGACCCCGTCGCGCGAGGTGCGGGTGAGCCGGCCGCGGCCGTCGATGTGGACGCGGACCAGCAGGTCGGCGGCGTCGACGGCGGCCTGCACGAGGTCGGTGCGGTCGAAGTACGCCCCGGTCTCGGCGAGTGCGGCGATGGCCAGGCCGTTCCAGGCGGCGACGACCTTGTCGTCGCGGCCCGGGCGGGGGCGCCGGTCGCGGGCGGCGAGCAGCCGTTCACGCACGGAGGCGACGCGTTCTGCGTCCACCACCCGCCCGTTCTGCGGGAGTTGCAGGACGGAGGCGCCTTCCTCGAAGGTGCCCTCCGGGGTGACGCCGAAGTAGTCGGCGGCGAATTCGCCGTCGGCTTCGCCGAGCTCGGCGGCGAGTTGGGCGGGCGTCCACACGTAGTAAGCGCCTTCGGCGTGCTTCCCGGTGCCGTCGTCGCTGTCGGCGTCCAGCGCGGAGGCGAACCCGCCCTCTTCTGTGGCGAGTTCGCCGACGATGAAGTCGGCGGTCTCCAGGGCGACCCGGCGGGCCAGGTCGGATCCCGTGGTCCGCCACAGGTGCGCGTAGACCCGGGTGAGCAGCGCGTTGTCGTACAGCATCTTCTCGAAGTGCGGGACGGTCCAGTCGCGGTCGACGCTGTAGCGGGCGAAGCCGCCGCCGAGCTGGTCGTAGATGCCGCCGCGGGCCATGGCCTCGCAGGTGTCGCGGGCCATCTGGAGCGCGCCTTCCGCGCCGGTGCGGGCGTGGTGGCGCAGCAGGAACTCCAGCGCCATCGACGGCGGGAACTTCGGTGCGCCGCCGAACCCGCCGCGCCGGGCGTCGTACTCGCGGGTGAGCCCGAGCAGTGCGGCGCTCATCTCGGCGTCGCCGGGCGGCACGGCGGCGCCGTAGGCCCCGGCCCGGTCGGCGAGGTCGCGCACGATGCGCCCTGCGACGTCGCCGACCTCCTCGCGGCGGTCCCGCCAGGCGGTGACGACGCCCTCCAGCACGTCCATGAAGCCGGGCATGCCCTGCCGCGCCCGCGGCGGGAAGTACGTACCGAAGTAGAAGGGCTCGCCGTCGGGGGTGAGGAAGACCGTCATGGGCCAGCCGCCCTGCCCGGTCGCGGCCTGCACGGCCTCCATGTACACCGCGTCGACGTCGGGCCGCTCCTCCCGGTCGACCTTGACGCAGACGAAGTGCTCGTTGAGATACGCGGCCGTCGACTCGTCCTCGAAGGACTCGTGCGCCATGACGTGGCACCAGTGGCAGGCGGAATATCCCACGCTGAGCAGCACCGGCACGCCGCGCTTGCGGGCCTGCTCGAACGCGTCCCGTCCCCACGGCCACCAGTCCACCGGGTTGTCGGCGTGCTGCAGCAGATAGGGCGATGTCGCATCCCCGAGTCGGTTCACCATGTCACCCTCTCACGGTCCCGTGTGCGGAGCCTGCTTCCGGCGGCCGCGGGCGGGGTGGGCCGCCGGGGGCCGGGCGGAGACGGGGGCAAGGGTGGCGCCGTACAACCTTTTCTGCGGTACCGCACGGTTGCGACAGGGGAGTGTCAATTCCCCGCAAGGAAGCGCTGTCGGCCGGCCGCGGTGCCTAGCCTCCTGGGTGGCGGGGGCCGGGATCAGCAGTGGCCCCCGTGTGGTCCCACACGGAGGGAAGACCGATGCGGATGATGCCCCGGCTCAGCGGTGCCGTCATGGCACATCCCAGACGCCGGCGTGAGGCGGAGGTGCTGGCGGGGCTGGATGCGACGGGGCGGCTGCGGGTCGTCCTCGACCCCGAGCCCGAGGGGCCGCCCACCGCGCTGCGGACCGCGGCCGCCGCGTGGGCCGCGGTGGAGCCCGGCGCCACCCACCACCTGGTCCTGCAGGACGACGTGCAGCTGGCCGACGGCTTCTTCGAGCACGCGGCCGAGGCGGCCCGGGTCGCCCCGGACGACGCCGTCGCCTTCTACACCAACTGGAACTCCCGCAACGGCGCCGCCGTCCGCGCCGCCGCCCTGACCGGGGCGTCCTGGGCGGAGGCGCTGGACGAGTACGCGCCCTGCGTCGCCCTGATGCTGCCGGCTCAGGTCGCCGCGGGCTACGGCGGCTTCGCCGCGGGGGACGGGGCGGGCTGGCCGTACGACGTGCTGATGTACCGCCACCTGCGGGCGAGCGGGACCCGGCTGCGTATCGCCGTGCCGAACACGGTCGAGCACTCGGGCCTGCCCAGCATCGCGGGCAACGCGGCCCACGGGCTGCGGCGTGCCGCGGTGTTCGCCGCCGCGGCGCCCGGCGCGGGCACGGCGGACTGCGCGGCCCTGACGGTCGTGCCCTTCCTCAAGCACGGGACCGCCCAGTGCGCGGTGCGGACCGGCTCGGGTTCTGGCCTCGGGTCCAACTCCGGCTCCGGCTCCGGCTCCGGCTGGGAGTACCTGGAGACCGAGCGGTATCTGCGCCGGGCCGGCTGGTCGTTGCGGGCGGTGCGCGCGGACTTCGAGGCCGCGGGCGCCGCCGGCGCGCTTCCCCCGCGGGCCGCGTGGAACACCTGGCTGACCGCCTTCGCCCTGGGCACCGCCCTGCGGGCGCACGGCGGCGGCGACGCGCCGCACGGCGACGCGGCCCTGCGGACCCTGGGTCCCGGCGGGGTGTGCGACGACCTGTCGCCCGCGCAGATCGAGTCGGCCGCCGACGCGCTGCACGCGCTGAGCAAGGCCGGTGTCGAGGCGGGGCGCAGCGCGGGGAGCCGGCTGCGCAGGACCGGTGTCACCGCGACGGTGACCGCGGCCCCCGTCACCGCGGTGACCGGCGCGGGCGGGGACTTCGCCCGCGGCATCGGCCTGCTACTGGGCGACCTCGGGCACGCGGTGCACTTCCTGCCGGGGCCGGTGAGCGCGGCCGACCTGCGCGGATGCGACCGTGTCGCCTACCTCGCCGACGGCCTGGCCGCAGGCGGCACGCAGCCGCCCGGCGTGGACGAGGTCCTGCGGGCGGCGGCGGAGGCCGGGGTGCGCCGGCTGGTGTACGTCGGCACGGCCGCGGCCTGCGGCGGCACCGTCGTACCGGAAGGGCCGCTGGCGGAGCCGGACGAGGGCGACCCGGGCCGGGGGCAGTGGCTGGCGGAGTCGGCCGTCGCCCGGTGGGCGGCGCAGGGGCGTACCGCGACCGTGCTGCGTACGGCGGAACCGGTCGGCCCGCACGCGCCGGCCGGCACGGTGACCGCCGACTGGATCCTGCGCGCCTGGACCCGCAGGGACCTCCCGCTGGAGTCCGACCGGCTGCACCAGCTGGTGGACCACCGTGACCTGGCAGCCGCCGTGCACGCGGCGCTCACCGGCCCGGCGGGCACACCCGGCGCGGCCCCGCAGGTCGTGCACATCGTCTCGGCCGTGCACGACGAGGACGCCTGGGCGGCGCAGGTCGCCGCGGTGACCCGGCCCACCGCACGGACGGTGCCGGCGCAGCGCGGCTCCGGCCGCCTGCCGGCCCTGGAGACGGGCCTGGCGGGCGCCCTGCTCGGCTGGAAACCGACGGCACCGCTGGCCGACGGGCTGCGCGCGCAGGCCCAGTGGCTGGCCTATGACACGGAGTGTTGTTGATGAAGATCCTGATGGCCAGCCCGGAGCCGCCGGCCAGCGACTACGGCAACGGCGTGACCGCCCGCAGGTGGGCGGGCATGCTGCGGGAACTGGGCCACGACGTACTGATATCCCTGGGCTACGAGGGCGGCGGCTACGACGCGCTGGTGGCCCTGCACGCCGGCCGCAGCGCCGAGTGCATCCGCCGCTTCGCCGCCGAGCACCCCGGCGCCCCGATCGTCATCGGACTGACCGGCACCGATCTCTACCCGGACTTCGCCACCAGCGGTGTGGACCCGGCCGTACTGGAACTGGCCGACCGGTTCGTCACCCTGCAGAGCCACGGCGTGCAGCAGCTCCCGCCGCAACTGCGGCCCCGGGCACGGGTGATCACCCAGTCCCTGCCGCCGGTCCCCGCCGCCGAGCCGCGCACCGACTGCTTCGAGGTCGCCTTCCTCGCCCACGTCCGCCCGGTCAAGGACCCGCTGCTGCCCGCGAAGGCGGTACGGCTGCTGCCCGCGGACTCGCGGATCGCCCTGACCCACGCGGGCGGCGCCCGTGACGAGGCGTCGCAGCGCGAGGTGGCCGCCGAGGCCGCGGACAACCCCCGCTACACCTGGCTGGGCGCGCTGCCGCGCGCCGACGCGCTGCAGGTGCTGGCCAGGAGCCGCCTGCTGGTGCTCTCCTCGCGGCACGAGGGCGGCGCGAACGTGGTCACCGAGGCGCTCGCCGTGGGGGTGCCGGTGATCTCCACGCACATCCCGGGCTCGACCGGCCTGCTCGGCGACGACTACCCCGGATACTTCCCGGTCGGCGACGCCGACGCCCTCGCCGCGGCCCTCTACGCCGCCGAGCGGAACGACGGCGGCGTGTACGACCGGATGAAGGAACGCTGCGGCGCTCTGCGGCACCTCGCGGAGCCCGGCCGCGAGAAGCACGCATGGGCCGAACTGTGGGCCGAACTGCGGGCCGAACAACCTTCCCTTACCGAGCGTGTCAGGAGAGGACAGCCGTGAAGCTCCGAGACTCCGTACCCAAGGTGAACGGCGGCGGCGTGCACCGGGAGTACACCTCCGCGCAGACCTACGAACGGGTCCGCCCGCACCTGCGGCGGATGGGGGTGACGAGGGTGGCCGAGATCACCTGGCTCGACCGGATCGGCATCCCGGTCTACAACGCCATCGCCCCCCGCTCCAACGACATCATCTCCGTCTACAACGGCAAGGGCCTGAGCCAGTCGGACGCCAGGACGTCCGCGGTCATGGAGGCGGTGGAGCGTTTCTCCGCGGGCCTGCCGATCCGCCCGTCGGTGATCGCCTCGTACGCGGAGCTGGTGAAGGCCGGCCGCACCGTGCTCGACCCGCGCGAGAACCTGATCACCCTGTCCAGGTACTACCGCGACGACACCCCCATCTCCTGGGTGGAGGCGCACGACCTGATGAGCGGTGACGCGGTGCTGGTCCCGCAGGACTGCGTGGCCTACTCGCTGGCCTCGCACGAGCCGCCGACGTACGAGGTCTCCACGACCAACGGCCTGGCCTCGGGCAACAGCCTGGAGGAGGCGATCTGCCACGCGCTGACCGAACTGGTCGAGCGCGACTCGATGACCGGCGCGGAACTGGTGAGCAACCAGCTGTGCCAGATCCTGGAGAAGGGCATACTCGCCGACCGGCAGCCCGAGGAGCTGACCGACCTGCTCAAGGAGGCCCACCCGCACGTCGACCCCGACAGCCTGCCGCCCAAGGCGCTGGCCCTGGTCAAGCTCTTCAGGGACGCGGGCCTCGAACTGCGGGTCGTGCACCTGACCTCGGACCTGGGCATCCCCAGCTTCCTCGCGGCGACCTCGGAGGAGATCAGCCCGACCACCTCGCAGGGGCACGGCGGCTTCGGCACCCACCCCGACGCGGAGGTCGCGATCATCCGGGCGATCACCGAGTGCGCGCAGAGCCGGGCCGTCGACATCCAGGCGATGCGCGAGGACATCCGGCTGCCCGACGAGGATGTCAGCAAGTACCAGAAGCACGTGCAGCGTTCGTCGACGATCGACAAGGGCGCGTGGGCCTGGCGCCCGCTGCGCAAGGTCGTGGACTTCGCGGACATCCCCTCCTGTCGCACCGGCGACGTCATGGACGACATGCGCTTCATGCTCGACCGCTTCCGGGAGTGCGGCATCACCCGCGCGCTCGCGGTGGACCTCTCGCCGCCCGGGATACCGGTGACGGTGGTGCGGGTGATGGTCCCGCAGTTGGAGTCGTGGGCGGTGGACCACGGCAGGATCGGCGCGCGCGGCGCCGCGGCATGGAACCGGGCGCTGGCCGAACTCTCGGCGCTCCAGCAGAAGTTGCAGCAGGAGCAGGACGACGAGGAGCAGGGGGTGCCGGCATGAGTGCCGTGGTGTTCATCGGTCCGAGCATCAGCCGGGAGGAGGCGGCGGCGGCGCTGGACGCGGAGTTCCTGCCGCCGGTCAAGCGCGGCGACATCGCGGAGCTGCTGGCCCGCCCGGAACCGCCCGAGGCCATCGGCATCGTGGACGGGAAGTTCCTGCAGAGCATGTGCATCTCCCCCAAGGAGGTGCTGGAGGCCATGGACGCGGGCGTGGCCATGTTCGGCTCGTCCAGCATGGGCGCGCTGCGGGCGGCCGAGTGCGAGCCCTTCGGCATGGTCGGGGTCGGGAAGATCTTCGACGAGTACGTGACCGGGCGGATCGACGCCGACGACGAGGTCGCGGTGGTCTACGACGAGAAGTCCGGCACCGCACTGTCCGAGCCGATGGTCAACCTGCGCTTCGCGGTCGCCGCGGGACTGGAGGCCGAGGCATTCTCCCCCGCGACCGGGGACCGCTTCCTGGACATCGCCAAGGGCCTGTACTTCCCGCAGCGCAACGCCCGCACGGTGCTGATGCTGCTGCGCAGGGAGCTGGACGCGGCCGAGTACGACCGGGTCGCCGGCTACTTCACCGAGTCGGCGCCCGACACCAAGCGCGACGACGCACTGCTGCTGCTGGCCCGTATGCGGGAGCGCCTCGGCGGCTCTTCCGCCCCCACCGCCTGAGGAGAGACCGTGCCCACCGGTACCGCACTGAACGACCTGACCGTGTCCGACCCCGAGGAGCTGCAGGAGTTCCTGGAGCAGGTCAGCGCCGAGTCCGGCGGCGGGATCGTCGCCACGATGGAGTCGCTGACCACCACGATCATGACGTCCATCGAATGAGCACTCCCACCCTGTCCGCTCCGGTGGCGGAGGAGGGGCTGTTCTCCCCCCGCTACCGGGGCAGCAGTCTGGCCTTCGCCGGGGTGATGTTCCTGGTGGGCTTCGCCGCGCTGGCGCTGGTCACCACCATGCCGGTGGCGGTGCGCTCGCTCGACGGCCTCGGCCAGTACCCGCTGGCCTTCGGCAGCTTCGTGACGGCCGCCCTGTTCGGCAGCGTGCTGGCCGGCCGGCTCAACGACACCTACGGGCCGCGCCGCCCGCTGGCCGCGGGACTCGTGCTGTCGGTGGGCGCCCTGGTGGTGTGCGGTGCGGCGCACTCGGTCTGGGTGCTGATCGCCGGGCGGTGCCTGGACGGGCTCGCCGGCAGCCTCGTCGTGGTCTCGGTGAACGTGACCGTGGCGCGTACGTACCCCTCCGGGCTCCGGCCGCGCGCGCTGTCGCTGATGAGCGTGTGCTGGATCGTGCCGTCGATGGCCGGTCCGCCCGTCGCGGGCGTGGTCGCCTCTGCGACGTCCTGGCGGTGGGTCTTCCTCGGCCTCGCGGTGCTCACCGCGGTCGTGGCCGCGGCCGCGGTCGTGCTGGCCAGGCACCGGATCGCCGACGCCGAGAACGATTCCGGAGAGGACGGCGCCGACACCGACTGGCAGCGGGTGGGCCTGTCGGCGCTGCTCGCGCTGGGGGCGGGGCTGCTGGTCTACGCCGGCTCCGGCCTGCACCCGGCGCAGGTCGCCGCCGCCGTGGTCGGCCTGGTGCTGCTGGTGCCGACCGCGCCCCGGCTGCTGCCGCCCGGCGCGCTGCGGGCCGCGGCCGGGCTGCCCACGGTGGTGCTGCTCAGCGGCCTGTGCTCGGGGGTGTACTTCACCCTGGAGTCCTTCGTCCCGCTGCTGCTGATCAACCACCGGCACGTCCCCGTGTCCCTCGCTGGCACCGCCTTCACCGGCGCGACCATCGGCTGGGCCGGCGCCTCCTGGCTCCAGGGCCACGTCTGGTCGGCGGTGCCGCGGCACCGCCTGGCGGCCGTCGGGACGGCGATGACCACCACCGCGACCGTGGTCGCCGCGCTCGGCGTGCCGCACGCGGCACCACGGCTGACCGCGGGCCTGGCCCTGGTGGTGGCGGGGGCGGGCATGGGCCTGGTCGCGCCCAGCCTGACCGTGCTGGCATTCGAGTACTGCCGCCCCGAGGAGCAGGGCCGCTACAGCGCGGCCCTGCAGGTGGCGCAGTCGCTGGGCCAGGTGCTGGTCATGGGCCTGGCCGGCGCGCTCTACGGCGCCGGCACCTCGGGCGGGCGGGCCGGCGGCGCCTTCGCCGCGGTCTTCGCCCTGCTCTTCGTCCTCGCCGCGGGCACGCGTCTGCTGGCACCGCGGACGACTCCCGCACGCACCGCAGCGCACTGAATTCCCCACGGAGGTTGACGATGCACACCGACAGTTCACCCGTGCCCGGCGAGGGCACCGCTCGGCAGGGCCTGGTCGTCGTCGGCCTGGGGTACGTCGGGCTGCCCCTGGCCCGGGAGGCGAGCCTGGCAGGCCTTTCCGTCACCGGCCTGGACCGCGACCCGGACGTCGCCGCCGCCCTGATGGCCGGCCGCTCGCACATCGACGACATCAGCGACGCCCAGGTGGCGCGGATGCTCGCGGCGGGCTTCCGGGCCACCGCGGACGAAGAGGTGCTGGCGGGCGCCGGCACCGTGGTGATCTGCGTGCCCACCCCGCTGACCGCCGACGGCGGCCCCGACCTCGGGGCGGTACGCGCGGCGTCCGCCGCGGTGTCCCGGCACCTGCGCCCCGGGACGCTGGTGGTGCTGGAGTCCACCAGCTACCCGGGCACCACCGAGGAGGTGGTCCTGCCGATCCTGGAGGAGTCGGGGCTCACCGCGGGCCGCGACTTCCGGCTCGCCTTCTCGCCCGAGCGGGTCGACCCGGGCAACGCCGTCTACGGCATCCGCAACACCCCCAAGGTGGTCGGCGGGCTCACCGCGGCCTGCACCGGCGCGGCCGCCGCCTTCTACGGCGCCTTCGTCGACAAGGTGGTCGAGGCGAAGGGCACCCGCGAGGCGGAGATGGCCAAGCTGCTGGAGAACACCTACCGGCATGTGAACATCGCCCTGGTCAACGAGATGGCGGTGTTCTGCCACGAGCTGGGCATCGACCTGTGGGACGCCATCGACTGCGCCGCCACCAAGCCCTTCGGCTTCCAGGCCTTCCGCCCAGGACCCGGCGTCGGCGGGCACTGCATCCCGATCGACCCCAACTACCTGTCGTACAAGGTCCGCACCCTCGGCTACCCCTTCCGCTTCGTTGAGCTGGCGCAGGAGATCAACGCGCGCATGCCGCGGTATGTGGTCGAGCGCGCCCTGCACCTGCTCAACCGTGCGGGCAAGCCGCTGGAGGGCTCGCGCGTCCTGCTGCTCGGCGTGACCTACAAGGCGGACATCGCCGACGAACGCGAGTCCCCGGCCCGCCGGGTCGCGGCGGGCCTGCGCCAACTGGGCGCCCAGGTGCGCTTCCACGACCCGCACGTCCGGCACTGGACGGTGGACGGCACCGAAGTGCCGCGGGACGAGCCGGAGTCGGGGGCGGCGCAGGCGGACCTGACGGTCCTGCTGCAGGCGCACGCCGGCTACGACCTGGACGCGATCGAGGCGGCGGCGGGGCTGCTGCTCGACACCCGGGGCAAGGTGCGGCCGCGCGCGGGCGTCGAGGCGCTGTGAGCGCCACCGACCTGCACCGCAGGAGTCACCGCAGGAGTTCGACCAGAGCCAGGAGGACGTGATGTGTGGCATCGCCGGATGGGTCGACTACGCGGCCGATCTGACGCAGGACCGGGACACGCTGCTGGCCATGGTGCGCACCATGGCGCCGCGCGGCCCCGACGACGAGGGGCTGTGGCTGTCGCCGCACGCGGCGCTCGGCCACCGCCGGCTGTCGGTGATCGACCTCGAAGGCAGCCGGCAGCCGATGGCCGCGGCGGCCGGGGCCGAGTCCGCGGTCCTCACCTACAGCGGAGAGGTCTACAACTACCGGCAGCTGCGCGCCGAACTGCGCTCCGCAGGACAGGAGTTCAGCACCGCGGGCGACACCGAGGCGGTGCTGCGCAGCTTCCTGGCCAGGGGCGCGGACGCGGTCGCCGGGCTCGACGGGATCTTCGCCTTCGCGGTGTGGGACGTGCACCGCGAGGAACTCCTGCTGGTCCGCGACCGGATGGGCGTCAAACCGCTCTACTACTGCCCGACGCCGACCGGTGTGGTCTTCGGCTCGGAACCCAAGGCGCTGCTCGCCCACCCGGCGGTCGGCCGCGAGGTCGACGGCGACGGTCTGCGCGACATCCTGTCGGTGGCCAAGAACCCCGGGCACGCGGTCTTCCGCGGCATGTACGAGGTGCCCCCCGGCTGCATGCTGCGGGTCGGCCGCGGCGGTTCCGTGCTGCACCGCTACTGGCAGCTGGAGGTCCGCGAGCACACCGACGACCTGCCGGCGACCGTGCAGCGGGTGCGCGGGCTGCTGGAGGACGTGGTCGCCGCGCAGCTGCGGGCCGACGTACCGCTGTGCACCCTGCTGTCCGGCGGCCTGGACTCCAGCACCCTCACCGCCTTCGCCGCGGCGGCCGCGGCAGCCGGCGGGGCCGACCCGGTGCGCTCCTTCGCGGTGCGCAGCGAGCCGTCCGCCAACGACGACCACGTCTACGCCCGGCTGCTGGCCGGCCACGTCGGCTCCCGGCACACCGAGGTGCTGGTCGACACCGCGGGCCTGCTCGATGCGGGGCTGCGGGCCGGCGTACTGTCCGCGTACGACCTGCCGCTGGCCAAGGGCGACGAACACGCCTCGCTGCTGCTGCTGTTCGAGAAGGTCAAGCAGCACTCCACGGTGGCGCTGTCCGGCGAGTGCGGCGACGAGGTCTTCGGCGGCTACCGCTGGCAGCGCAACCCCGACGCCGTGCACTCCGGCACCTTCCCCTGGGTCCACTCGGGCCGCCACCGGCACCGCGGGCTGGACGACCTGCTCGCCCCCGACCTGCTCAAGGGCCTGGACCTGGCCGCGTACGAGCAGGACAGCCACGCCTCCGCGGTCGCCGAGATCGACACCGGCTCCCTCGCCGACCCGGTCGAGGCCCGCTTCCGCGAGGTGACCTACCTGGCGCTGACCCGGCACGCGCAGGTGCTCTTCGACCGCAAGGACCGGCTCAGCATGGCGCACGGCCTGGAGGTGCGGGTCCCCTTCGCGGCCCACGAGCTGGTCGAGTACACCTTCAACATCCCCTGGGCGCTGAAGAGTTTCGACGGCAGGGAGAAGAGCCTGCTGCGGGCGGCCGGCCGGGAGCTGCTGCCCGAGGCGGTCTCCGCGCGGGTCAAGACCCCCTACCCCTCGGTCGTGGACACCGGCTACGACGCAGGACTGCGCGCGCAGCTGGCCGCCGCGGTACGCGGCGGCACCGCGCCGCTGCTGCCCTACCTGGACGACGGCCTGGTACGCGACGTGCGCCGGCGCGGTGCCGACGCGCTGCCCGGCGAGCTGAGCCGGGCGGCACTGGAGACGGTGCTGCAACTGGACTCCTGGCTCGCCGAGTACCGGGTGCGGGTGGCGCTGTGAACCGGCACCTGGAGTGGGAGGGCTGCTTCAACACCCGTGACCTGGGCGGTCTGCCCGCCGCCGGCGGCCGGTTCACCGCGCCGGGGGCGGTGGTCCGCACCGACGCGGTGGAAAGGCTCACCGAGAAGGGCTGGCTGCAGCTGTGGGAGTACGGCGTCCGCACGGTGGTCGACCTGCGCAATCCCGACGAGCACGGCGCGGACGCCGCGCCGCGCCCGCCGGGCCTGACGACCCTGGCGCTGCCGCTCGCACCGCCGCAGGACGGCGGTGCGCCCGCCGACCTGTGGAGCACCGGCATCCAGGGCACCCCGCTGCACTACCCGCAGCTGCTGGCGGAGTTCCCGCAGCGCACCGCCCGGGTGGTGCGGGCGGTGGCCCTGGCCGAGCCCGGCGGGATCGCCGTGCACTGCGTGGCCGGGCGGGACCGCACCGGGCTGGTCAGCCTGCTGCTGCTGGCGCTCGCCGGGGTGCCGGCCGCCGCCATCGCCGCCGACTACGAGCTGAGCGCGGAGCGGCTGCCCGGTCTCTTCGCGGCGGTCGGCGAACCGGACCGGCAGGCCGAGCTGGAGGCGCCGCTGCGGCGGGCCGGAACCACCGCCGCAGCGGCCGTCGTCGCGGCGGTGACGTCGTTGGACCCGGTGGAGCACCTGCGCGCCGGGGGCCTGTCGGACGCCGAGATCCAGGCGGCGCGCACCCGGCTGACCACCGGCCGCCTGCCGTGAACGGCGGACGGCGCGGCCCCGTGGAGGCCGCGCCGTCGGTGTGCGGGAATGCCTGCGGCCGGACACGGCTGCGGAAGTGCGGCGGACGTGCTCGCGAAGTGCGACATGTGCAGCTCTCCTGTCGAATGAGTCGCCGGGAGCTGCCAGCAGAGCACGGTCTCGGACCCTCGCCCCCGTAGGTCCGCGCGGCAATATACAGACATCCGAGTTCGCATCACAAGTGGCCCTGCGTCGATCTTGGAATGGTTTCAACAGAGCTATAGCAAAGCAGCAGAAGGGATATTTCCGAGCATTCCGCTGGATTCGGAGTCCCGCAATCCGCTTTCGTATACGACCATGGCGGCGGCCGGCCCCGCGCGCGGGCAACACGCCCGGGCAACCTCAATTCCATTGACAATCCGACAAGTATGTGTTTGTTATTTTGAGCGCACCGCAAACTTTTATCGGCCTGCCATACCGTGACCATGACCCCGCCTGGAGGATCACATGACCACGCAGGTTGCACCCGCCCTGGGTCCGGCGGACGCCCCGGACGGACGACACCGGGCCACCCTGCGATTACTGGTGGTCGAAAGTGACGCCAGGGCGAGCGACGCGCTGCTCAGGGGCCTGATCCGGCAGGGGTACGCCGCCCACGCGGTCTCCAGCGGCGCGGAGGCGCTGCGGGCGCACTTCGACGCCGACATGGTCCTGCTCGACCTCGACCTCCCCGACCTGGACGGCCTTGAGGTGTGCCGGCGGATCCGCGCCGCGGCCAACACCCCCGTCATCGCGGTGACCGCCCGCGACTCCGAGTTCGACCGGGTGCTCGGCCTGCAGGCCGGCTCCGACGACTACATCGTCAAGCCGTACGGGTTCCGCGAGCTGCTGGCCCGGATCGAGGCGGTGATGCGGCGCGTGCGGCCGCAGCCGCTGCCCGTGCAGACCATCGAGCACGGCCCGCTGCACATCGAACCCGCCGCCCGCAGGGCCACCCTGGCCGGCGAGCCGCTCGACCTGACCCGCAAGGAGTTCGACCTGCTCGTGCTGCTGGCGACGAAGATGCACTCGGTGGTGAGCCGGCAGCAGATCATGGCGCAGGTCTGGGAGGACCCCTGTTCGCCGCACGGCAGGACCGTCGACACGCATGTCAGCACACTACGCAGCAAACTCGGCTCGAACAGCTGGATCGTCACCGTCCGTGGCGTCGGTTTCCGACTCGGCCACGCCTAGCCCGCGGGCCGCGGGTCGCGTAAAAAACGTTCCTTTGTTGAAATCAATAATTTCCGGGTTCCCGGAATCCGATATCCGGACTTTACTCTGCCGATGCTCGTGCCGATGAACCAGGGGAATTGCGTGACGCCTGCTTCACGCGATGGCGGCGATGTCTCCGTCGTCGAAGTAGATCGCCTGGTGCAGGCGGCCGCCCAGTGCCGTGGCAAACCGGGCCAGCACTTCCTGACCGGAAATCTGGCCCCGCTCGATCTGCGAGACACGCCCCTTGGTGACGCCCATGCGGTCGGCCACATCCTGCTGCGTCAGCCCGCGGGCGCGACGCAGCTCGGCGAGGCGTCGCCCGGTGACCACCGCGAGCAGTTCCTCCTTGCCCGCCCGTACGGCGTCCTCGCCGCCGGCCCGTTCGACGTGCTCGGCGCGGATGTCCTGCCAGCGCGTGAAGCCACTCACGATCCCGCTCCTTCTGTCTTGGTTCGTTCCCTCACATACATCTCGTAGCGCTGCTCGGCCAGTGGAACGGCCTCTCGGTACCACTCGTTCCACTGGCCGGCCTTGTCCCCTGCCACCGGCAGGATGCTCGACCGCCAGGGGTCGAAGGCGAAGAGGATACGCACACTGCCCGGGCGCAACTCTTTCAGATCGGCCATCACCGAGCCATGGATGGTGTCCACCAGCGGGCGCCCCAGACCCGGTCCGCCCTCGGCGAGTGCGTCCAGCGCCTGGACCACCCGGGCGTGCGCCGCGTCGTCAAGGCCGCCGATCCAGTCGCGCACCTCGTCGACAAGGTAGATGTCCCATTCGCCGCTCACCTCCCAAGTATAGCAGGAGCTATACCCAAGAAATTTCTGCTCCGCCGTGTCGATTCCCGCCTCGCCCGCTCGACGCGTCGGTGAGGGCACGGTGAAGTGCCCCGGACAGCACAGCGGACGGACGGAAAGAGGACACCACGATGCGCTACATGATGCTGCTGCGACTCGACCCCGCGAAGGCGCCGGCCGGCGGTCCCAGCGAGGAGCTGATGACCGAGATGGGCGCACTGCTGGAGGAGATGACCAAGGCCGGCGTGCTGCTCGACACCGGCGGGCTGCAGCCGGCCGGCGAGGGCGGCGTCATCCGGCAGGCGGGCGGGAAGCAGACCGTGCTGGACGGGCCGTTCACCGAGGCCAAGGAGGTCATCGGAGGCTACGCCATGTTCCAGACGAAGTCGGCGGAGGAGGCGGCGCAGTGGGCCTCGCGCTTCCTGGCCATCCACGGCGACGAGTGGGAGATCACGGCCGAGGTCCGGCAGGTGGAGGAGCCCGCGTAAGGGCGTACGGGTGCAGCCGCGGGGCGGGCCGCTTTGCGCGGACGCCCCGCGGCTGCTGTGATGGGGGGTCGTGACAGCAGCCGACCGCACGGGGACCGGGCCGCCGCACGCGGAACCCGGACCCGACCGGGCGCGGCGGGCGGTGGAGGCGGTGTGGCGCATCGAGTCGCCGCGGCTGATCGCCGGGCTGACCCGGCTGGTGCACGACATAGGCGTCGCCGAGGAACTGGCGCAGGACGCGCTGGTCTCGGCCCTTGAGCAGTGGCCGCGCGACGGGGTGCCGCGCAACCCCGGCGCCTGGCTGATGACCACCGCCAAGCGGCGCGGCATCGACCTGATCCGGCGCAACGAGACCTTCGCGCGCAAGCTGCAACTGCTGGGCCACGAACTGGAGACCGCCCAGGGCGCGGCGGTCTTCGACGGACCCGGGGACGCGGCGCAGGACGCCGCCGCCATCGAGGACGACCTGCTGCGGCTGGTCTTCGTCGCCTGCCACCCGGTGCTGTCCCGCGAGGCCCGCGTCGCCCTGACGCTGCGGCTGCTCGGCGGGCTGACGACCGACGAGGTCGCGCGGGCCTTCCTGGTCGCGGAGCCCACGGTGGCCCAGCGGATCGTACGGGCCAAGCGCACCCTGGCGAAGGAGAAGGTGCCCTTCGAGGTGCCGCAGGGCGCGGAGCTCGCGGTACGGCTGGCGTCGGTGCTCGAAGTGGTCTACCTGATCTTCAACGAGGGCTACTCGGCGACCGCCGGCGACGACTGGATGCGGCCGGGCCTGTGCGAGGACGCGGTACGGCTGGCCCGGGTGCTCCAGGGGCTGATGCCCGCCGAGCCCGAGGTGCACGGCCTGGCGGCGCTGCTCGAAGTGCAGGCCTCGCGGTCCGCGGCCCGCATCAGGGACGGCGCCCCGGTGACGCTGCTCGACCAGGACCGCAGGCGCTGGGACCAGTTGCTGATCCGCCGCGGTTTCGCGGCGCTGGCCCGCGCCGAGGTGGCGGCCAGGGCGCGCGGGGCGGCGCCGGGACCGTACGCGCTGCAGGCCGCGATCGCCGCCTGCCACGCCCAGGCGGTACGGGCCGAGGACACCGACTGGCCGCGGATTGCCGGGCTGTACCGGGCGCTGGCAGCCACCGCGCCCTCCCCCGTGGTCGAGCTGAACCGTGCCGTCGCGGTCGGCATGGCCGAAGGCCCCGCAGCCGGCCTCGCCCTGGCCGACGCGCTCGCCGCGAGCGGCGAACTGGCCGGCTACCACCTGCTGCCGAGCGTCCGCGGCGACCTGCTGGCCCGGCTGGGGCGTACGGCCGAGGCGCGCGCGGAGTTCGTCCGCGCGGCCGGGCTGACCCGCAACGGCGCCGAGCAGGCGCTGCTGCTGCGCCGGGCCGCGGACCTCGACGAGGCATGAGGCCGGGCGGCTCCTGAGGCCGGGCCGCCGGAACTGAGAAGGCCCCTTCCGGCCGCGGGGTGTTGACGGCCGGGGAACGCGGATGCCAGGGTCACGGGAACGCCTTCCCCCCGGCCGGCGCCTGCTGGTGCTCCGCACACCCCTGGCCCGGATCCGGGTACGCCCCGGCACGGTGGTCGTCCTCCGCCTCCCCCGCACCGGCCCGGACGCGCCGGAGCCGCCGCTGGTCGTCAAACACGTTGCCGGTCGCGCGGGCGACCCGGTCCCCCCCGAGGTCCGCCCGGCCCTCCCCCCTCCGCCACCCGCGTCCCCCGCGGCCAGGTGATCGTCCTCGGCGACAACCCGTCGACCAGCACGGATTCCCGTACCTGGGGCTACGTCACTTCCTCCACGATCACCGCCATCCTCCTCACCCCCCTCCCCCCACCCGCCGGCGGTCCGGCTCCAAACCGAACAGCCCCTTTCCGCCGGTGACCCCCCGCACGCCCGGTGGGGGCTGGTCGCGCCGTTCCCCGCGCCCCTGAAAAACGCTCACCGCCCTGCGCAAGGGCACCTTTGCCCGGGAGGGCGCCATACAGGGGCGCGGGGCTGCATCTGATCTGCGCCTGGCGGCGCGTGGGCGCGGCCAGCCTCCCCCAGCGCTTCGCCTGGGGGGTGCCCCCACTCGCTTCGCTCGCCGGCCGGTGGTCCGGCACGAACCGAACAGCCCCCTTCGGGCGGAGACGACACGCGCCCCCAAAAACGCTCACCCTCCGCGAAGAGGGCACCCATCAGGGGCGCGGGGAACTGCGCGGCCAGCCCACCACCGGCCGGTGGTCCGGCACGAACCGAACAGCCCCCTTCGGGCGGAGACGACCCGCGCCCCTGAAAACGCGCCGCCCTGCGGAGGGGCGAGCCCATAGCCGGGGAAGGGGTGTGGGGGGTGGTGGGGGTGGGCACGAAACTTGTCCGACGGAATGCCGGGAGGACGATGTGCCGGAGTCACGAATCGCACTGCGGGAAGCCGACCGCGCCGCCGCGGAGAGGCTGTTGGCGCGGCTGGCCGCCGAGCAGGGCGCCGGGGACGCGGTGTTGCGGCGGGCGCGGGAGCGGTTCGACGAGATAAGCGGCACGGCGGCGGTCGAATACGCCGCCTACCGGCGTGCGTTGGAGGCAAGGCAGCCCGCGCCGCCGGCCCCCGGCTCGGGTGCCGCGAGCCGGACCGCGGGCGGCCTGGTGACCGGGGTGGCCGCGGCGGTCGCCTTCGGCGTGGACCTGGGGCACGGGCTGTCCGTGGGCGCGGCCCTGGTGACCGGGGCCGCGGTGGGTGCCGCGGGGGTCGCGACGCTGGGCACCGCGGCCGCCAGGGGCCGGGCGGCCCGCAGGTCCGCGGCGCCCGAACGCGGCGCGCCCGGCGGCGCGGAGCAGTTGCGGCTGCTGTGGCTGGCCGCACTGGAGCGGCGCGGGGTGCGGCCCTTCCTGGAGGCGGCGCCGCCCGCGAAGCCCGCGGAGGCCAAGCCGCCGCGACGTACCGGCGGCGACCGCAGCGCGGCGGCCCGCACGCGTGCGGTGCTGGAGCAGTCCTTCGGCCAGCTCCCGGCGGCGGACGGTGTCTTCACCGGCCGCACCGCGGAGATGGCGCAGATCTCGCAGGCCGTGCACCAGGCCCGCGCGGCGGTGGCCGGGCAGCCCACGGTGATGGTGCTGCACGGCCCGCCGGGCAGCGGCCGCTCGACGCTGGCGCTGCGTGCGGCACGGGAGTTGAAGGACCAGTTCCGCGGTGCGTGCGTGGTGGACCTGCGGGGCGCGGGCGACGGGCGGGCCCCGCTGCCGGTGCGCGACGCCCTGCTGCACCTGCTGAACCGGCTGGGGGCGCCGCGCGACCAGCTGCTGTTCAGGGAGCGGCAGGACCGGCAGGACCACGGCCAGCACCTGCGCCGGCTCAGCGAGCAGTACCAGCAGCACATGGCGGGCGTACCCGTGGTGATCGTGCTGGACGACGCGACCGACCCCGAGCAGGTGCGGGCGCTGGTGCCTGAGCGTTCGGAGAGCCTGGTGCTGGTCACCGCGCGTGAGCCGCTGGCGCTGGCGATGGACGGCGCCCGGGTGCGCCACCTGGAGGTGGCCCCGCTGTCGCAGGCGGGCACGCAGGACCTGCTGGGCCGGCTGGCCGAGTCCTCGGGGCTGCCGCATCCGGACGCCGGGCAGGCGGAGCGGCTGCGGGGGCTGTGCGCGGGTCTTCCGCTGGCGCTGCGGATAGCGGGTTCCGCGCTGGGCGACCACCACGGCCCGGCGCGGCTCGCCGACGACATCGAGGTGTTCGGGCCGCGTGACCCGGTGGACCGGGTGCTGGCGCTGCGCTACCACGACCAGCCGGAGCCCAACCGCCGGCTGCTGCGTCGCCTGGCGCTGGCGGGCCGGGCGAGTTTCGGGGCAGCGGCGGCGGCCGCGCTGATGGCCACCGACGACCAGGAGGCGGCCCGCCGGCTCGGGGAGCTGGCGGCGGCCGGGCTGATCGACAACGTCCGCGGCAACCGCTACCGCCCGCACGATCTGGTGCGGGCGTTCGCCGCGGAGCGGCTGCTGGACGAGGAGGACCCGGTCGAGCGGGCCGCCGCCCACGAGCGGCTGATCCGCTCGTACGCCGACCTGGCCAACACCGTGGTGCGACTGGTCGAGGGCAAGACCTCGACCAGGGCAGGGCGCTTCGGGCAGCACGGCTTCTCCTCGCTGGACCTGGCGCTGCGCTG
This sequence comes from Actinacidiphila bryophytorum, assembly GCF_016916835.1. Taxonomy (GTDB): domain Bacteria; phylum Actinomycetota; class Actinomycetes; order Streptomycetales; family Streptomycetaceae; genus Actinacidiphila; species Actinacidiphila bryophytorum. The sequence continues at coordinate 39,228 of NZ_JAFFIX010000006.1, forward strand.
GCTGGACGAGGAGTCCAGCTTCATCACGGCCGCACTGCGCGAGACCGAGGGCGTCGACCGGTCCGCGGTCCAGGCGCTGCTGGGCGCGCTGTGCGACTACTGCCTGCTGCGCGGCGACCTCTACCGGCTGGGCGAGATCAGCGAGATGGCGCAGGCCCAGCAGGCGCGGCAGCCCAGGTCGGGGCCTGACGAGGACCGTTCCGTGCTGGTGCGCTCGGTGCAGTGGCGTACCGGCATCGCGGCACGGCAGTTGGGCGACCTGGACAAGTCCAAGTCCACGCTGAGCACGGTGGTGGACCTCTACTTCGAGGCGCAGCACCCGGCGGGCGCGGCCCGCGCGCTGGACAGCCTCGGCATCACCCTGCACCACCAGGGCAACCTGCGCGAGGCCGAGGTCAAGCTGCGGGAGGCACTGGCCATCCAGGCCGACCCGGAGCTGGAGGAGGACCGGGCCTGGACGATGCACGCGCTGGGCGCGGTGCTGCGCGACATGGGCCAGCTCGACAGCGCCCTGGCGCTGCTCCAGGAGTCGCTGGCCCTGCACCGGGCCAACGAGAGCGTGCAGGGCGAGGCGTGGGCGCACCTCCAGCTCGGCCAGGTCCATCTGCGGCTCGGCCGCCTCGACCTGGGCGAGGCGGAGCTGCGGGCGGCCGGCCAGTCCTACGCCCTGGCCCGCGATCCGCGCGGCACCGCCTGGACGATGACGCAGCTGGCCCGGGCCAGGCTGCTGCGCGGGGAGCCCCGCGAGGCGGCCCGCGACCTGGACGAGGCGGTGCAGCGGCACCGGGCGAGCGAGGACGCCCGCGGCGAGGCGTGGACGCTGTACTACCTGGGGCAGGCCCTGGAGGAGTGCGGCGACACCGATGCGGCGCTGCGCACCCTGGAGCGGTCCCGTTCGATGTTCTCCCGCATGCGGGACGTGTACGGCCTGGCCTGCGCCCGGCACCACTCGGCGCGCGTCACCCGCGACCAGCGCGCCGCCAGGACCGGCAACCTGCGCAACAGCGGTTTCGCCCGGCAGCTGCTGCAGGACGCCAGGCAGGACTTCCGGCGGATCGGCGTGGAGCACGGCGAGGCCTGGTCGTGCGTGGAACTTGCGGTCATCGACGCCGGCAACGAGCGCATCGTGGAGGCGCTGACCCTGCTGGAGGAGGCCTACCAGCTCTTCGGCGGCCTCGGTGACCGGCGCGGGCAGGAATGGGCGGCGTTCCTGCGCGCGACGTTGCTCCCGCTCGTCGCCGCGGGCGGCAGCGTCGACCAGGCGCTGGCGATCCTGCACGACCTCGCGGGCCGCGAGGGTTTTCCGGGTCGCGACCCGGATCTCGACGAGTACGTCGCCGCGTATGCGCTGCTGCTCCAACGCGGGGCCGCTGCCGCGGGGGCCACGTGGGAGGCCTGGCGCCTCGGCATGACCCCGACCCGCAACTCCCGCACGGTCCTCGCCCCCACCTAGGCCGTGTTTTGGAAGTCCCGCCTGCCCCGCGACGCCTGGCACGCACGCTCGCTGCGTTGTCGGAGTCGTCCGAGTAGACCCACTACGAGGACGACCCTCCGCCTTGCGATCGCACGCACCAGACGCCGCGGGACCCGCCCTGTGGGCGGACGGCGCTACTTCCAAAACACGGCCTAGCCCCTACGCGGGGCGGCGCCCTTCCGCGGGCCGCGGTGGCTCGTGCGGTCCCCCTTCCGCAGGGGGTGCTTCTCGCTGGCCGCGTGACCTGGGGTGGGTGCCCGCTGCGCCGGGCGGTGCTCTTCGCGGGCCGCTGGGCTCCTCGCCGCGCTTGCCTGCGACGGCGCCCCTCAGGGGCGCGGGGAACTGCGCGCCCAGCCCCCACCGGGCGCGCGGGTCGTCACCGACCCAAAGGGGCTGTTCGGTCCGTGCCGGGCCACCGGCCGGTGGGGGCTGGTCGCGCCCACGCGGCGCCAGCCGCACATCAGACGCAGCCCCGCGCCCCTGAAAAGCACCGCCCAGCGCAGGGGCACCCCCCTCAGCCCGCGGCCGGCGGAAGGCCCGGCCCCGCCGAAGACGCACCCTGCGCAAGGGAGAGGCGCTTACCCCCGCCGGGGGGACTTGGGGTCGGTGGGGTGGGGCACCGCAGGGGGTGGTGCCTGCTCCTCGAAGTCGATCTTCTTCATCTGCTTGCCCATGTTCTTCATGAGCATCCACAGCCCGAAGGCGATCGCAGCGAAGATCACGAATCCGAGGAGCCCGGGCGTCACCTTGTCCTGGTTGACCTCGGCGAGGGAGACCAGGGGGCGGCCGAGAGCGTGGGCATGGGTTGCTGTCACGCCGCCCATTGTCCCTCAGGCCTCGCGGACGCCCGCAAAGAGGTCGTCCTCGGGGAGCGAGACGTCGACGCGGGTCTTGGCGAGCTCGTAGTCCTCGGTGGGCCAGATCTCCCGCTGGAGGTCCATGGGGACGCGGAACCAGCCGCCGTCGGGGTCGATCTGGGTGGCGTGGGCGAGCAGCGCCTTGTCGCGGATCTCGAAGAAGTCCGCGCAGGGCACGTGGGTGGAGATGTTGCGCTCGGGCCTGGCGAACTCGTCCCAGCGCTTGAGCCACTCCCCGTAGGGGGACTCCATGCCGCGGGCCTCGATCGCCTCGTGCAGGGCCAGGGTGCGGGCCTTGTTGAAGCCCTGGTTGTAGTAGAGCTTGAGCGGCGTCCAGGGCTCCCCGGCCTCGGGGTAGCGGGTGGGGTCGCCGGCCGCGTCGAAGGCCACCATGGTGATCTTGTGGGTCATGATGTGGTCGGGGTGCGGGTAGCCGCCGTTCTCGTCGTAGGTGGTGATCACCTGCGGCTTGAACTCGCGGATCAGCTTGACCAGCGCGCCGGCCGCCTCGTCGACGTCCTGCAGGCCGAAGCAGCCCTCGGGCAGCGGCGGCAGCGGGTCGCCCTCGGGCAGCCCGGAGTCGACGAATCCGAGCCAGGCCTGCTTGACGCCGAGGATCTCCCTGGCCTCGTCCATCTCCTTGGCGCGCACCTCGTGGATGTGCTCCTCGATGTACTTGTCGCCCTGGAGTTTGGGGTTGAGCACGGAGCCGCGCTCGCCGCCGGTGCAGGTGGCCACCAGTACGTCCACCCCTTCTGACACGTACTTGGCCATGGTGGCGGCACCCTTGCTCGACTCGTCGTCGGGGTGAGCGTGTACGGCCATCAGTCGAAGCTGCTCAGTCAAGGCTGGTGTCCTCAAAGTCCCGTTGGGTTGTGCCATTGGTCGTGGGGCCCCCTCGGTGGGCGCAGGGGGAACGCCTTCTATAGTGACCGAGCGAGGGGACGAATAATTCCGCGGTCAGTGAACGGGAGTAACGATCATGACGGCTGTCCAGGCCGGTCCGCACGGTTCCCCGCCCGACGGACGCTACGGCCCCGGTGCGGACGCCCGCGCGGACCGCAGGCTGAGGATCGCCGCGGTCGTGGCAGGTGTGCTGGTCGCGGCGGGTGTGGGGTGGTACGGCTACGACACGCTGAGCGGTGACAAGGTCAGCGGGCAGGTGGTGGCCTTCGAGGCGGTCTCGGACCAGGCCCTGCAGATCCACCTGGAGGTCCACAAGGGCGCGGGCACCGTCGCGGTGTGCACGGTCCGCTCGGTGGGCACCGACCACGCCGAGGTGGGCCGCAAGGACGTACGCCTGGCGCAGCACAGCAAGCAGGTCGACACGGTCGTCACGGTCCGCACGACCGCCCGCGGCGAGACCGGCGAACTGGTCGGCTGCAGCGTCGCGCCGCGCGGCTGACCCGCCCGCCGCTTACCCGCTCCCGTCTGTCGCCGGTAATTGTTAGGCTCGTGGTTTCGTCCCGGCTACCGGTGGCAATGCAATTCTTCACGACTGTACCGACGAGGAGCTCCTGTGACCCAGACCAGCGACAACGTCACCTGGCTGACCCAGGCGGCGTACGACCAGCTCAAGGCCGAGCTGGAGCATCTGTCTGGTCCCGCGCGCGCCGAGATCGTCGCCAAGATCGAGGAAGCCCGCCAGGAAGGCGATCTCAAGGAGAACGCGGGCTATCACGCGGCGCGTGAGGACCAGGGCAAGCTGGAGCTGCGCATCCGGCAGCTCAACCAGATCCTGGAGACCGCCAAGGTCGGCGAGGCCCCCGCGGACGACGGTGTGGTGGCCCCCGGCATGGTCGTCACGATCGCCTTCGACGGCGACCCGGACGACACCACGACCTTCCTGCTCGGCTCCCGCGAGGGCATCTCCAGCGACCTGGAGACGTACTCGCCGCAGTCCCCGCTGGGCCGCGGGGTCACCGGCAAGCGCAAGGGCGACGAGGCCACGTACGAGCTGCCGAACGGCAAGAGCGCGTCGGTGACGATCCTCGACGTCAGGCCGTACCAGGGCTGACCGCAGCGAGCAGACGTACGAGCCCCCGGCGGATGACCGCCGGGGGCTCGCTGTCGTGCACGGGGACGCCGTACGCCGTGGATGCCGTACGGCAGCGGCCTTACGCCGTCGCCGAGCGGTACTTGCGGACCGCCCAGGTGCGGAAGACCGCGATGATGACCACCGACCAGGCCAGCGACGCCCACACCGGGTGCTCCATCGGCCAGGCGTCGGACGGGGACACGCCCGGGTTGCCGAAGAGCACGCGGCAGGCCTGGACGGTCGCGGAGAACGGGTTCCAGTCGGCGACCGGCTGGAGCCAGCCCGGCATCTGCGAGGAGTCCACGAAGGCGTTGGAGACGAAGGTGACCGGGAAGAGCCAGATCAGGCCGCCGGATGTGGCCGCCTCGGGGGAGCGCACCGACAGGCCGATGAGCGCGCCGATCCAGGAGAAGGCGTAGCCGAGCAGGAGCAGCAGCGCGAAGGCGCCGAACATCTTCGGGATGCCGTTGTGGATGCGCCAGCCGACCAGCAGGCCGACGCAGGCGAGCACCACCACGGTCAGCGCGGTCTGCACCAGGTCGGCCAGGGTGCGGCCGGTCAGGACCGCGCCGCGGGACATCGGCAGCGAGCGGAAGCGGTCGATGAGGCCCTTGCTCATGTCGTCCGCGATGCCCGCGCCGGCGCCCGCGGTGGCGAAGGTGACGGTCTGCGCGAAGATGCCGGCCATCAGGAAGTTGCGGTAGTCGGTGGCGCTGAGCGAGCCGCCGACGGCGACGGAGCCGCCGAAGACGTAGCTGAAGAGCACCACGAACATGATCGGCTGGATGAGGCCGAAGATCACGACCTCGGGGATGCGGATCATCCGGCGCAGGTTGCGCTTGGCGACGACCAGTGAGTCGTGCGCGGACTGCATGACGCCGCCGCGGGCGTGCGGGGCCAGCGTCAGCTGGGGGGTGGTGTCGGTCGCGGCACTCACTTGACGGCCTCCTTGACGTCCGCGGCGGCCGTGCCCTCGCCGGCGCCGTCCTCGCTGTCGCCGTTCTCCGGCGCCTCGGCCGCGTGGCCCGTGAGCGAGATGAACACGTCGTCCAGGGTCGGGCGGCGCAGGCCGATGTCGTCGATCTCGATGCCCTGGGAGTCCAGGTCGCGGATCACCTCGGCGAGCAGCTTGGCGCCGCCGGTGACGGGGACCGTGATCTGCCGGGTGTGCTGCTCGACCTTGACCTCGCCCTTGCCGTGGACGGCGATGGCGCGGGCGGCGTCGTCGATGCGGTCCCGCTCGTGCACGACGACCTCGACGCGCTCGCCGCCGATCTGCGCCTTGAGCTGGTCGGAGGTGCCGCGCGCGATGACCTTGCCGTGGTCGATGACGCAGATGTCGTGGGCGAGGTGGTCGGCCTCCTCCAGATACTGGGTGGTGAGCAGCAGCGTGGTGCCGCCCGCGACCAGTTCCTGGATGACCTCCCACAGCTGCTGCCGGTTGCGCGGGTCGAGCCCGGTGGTGGGCTCGTCCATGAACATCACCGGCGGGCTGACGACCAGGGCCGCGGCCAGGTCGAGCCGGCGGCGCATGCCGCCGGAGTAGGTCTTGGAGACGCGGTTGGCGGCCTCGGTGAGGTTGAACCGCTCCAGCAGCTCGTCTGCCCGCCTGCGGGCGGCCCTGGGGCTGAGCTGGTACAGCTCGCCGACCATCTGGATGTTCTCCCGGCCGGTGAGGAACTCGTCCACGGCCGCGAACTGGCCCGACAGGCCGATGTGCCGGCGTACCTCGTTGGGGTGCTTGAGCACGTCGATGCCGGCGACGGTGGCCCGGCCGCTGTCCGGCTGCAGAAGTGTGGTCAGGACGCGCACCGCGGTGGTCTTGCCCGCCCCGTTGGGACCGAGCAAACCGAGGACCGTGCCCTCCGGCACGTCAAGGTCCACTCCCCCCAGTGCCCTGACATCACCGAAGGTCTTGACCAGACCCTCGGCATAGATGGCGCCCGGCATTTTTTCGCTCCTGTCCGTTGCTTTCGCTGTGTGCTGTCACGGCTGTACGACCGGTCCCGCAGCCGAAACTCATCGGCCGATGATCGCCGGATGCCCCGCGGTGTGCGAACGGATTACCGGGCACCCTCGCGATATGGCGACGATGCCAGACGCGATATATCGCGTCAACCCCCGGCAAGCGGTCCCGCGGTCGTCAGGCGATCACGACGTAACCCGCGTCCTCGAGCGCCGCGCCGACCGCGGCGCAGTGCTCGGGACCCTTGGTCTCCAGGTGCAGCTCGACCTCCGCCTCGGTGAGCCCGAGGCGCGGGTCGGTCCGCACATGACTGACGTCGAGCACGTTAGCGTCGACCACTGACAGCACCCCCAGAAGCGTGGCGAGCGCCCCCGGCCGGTCGGTCAGCCGCAGCCGCAGCGACAGGTAGCGGCCGGCCGCGGACATGCCGTGCCGCAGGATGCGCTGCATCAGCAGCGGGTCCACGTTGCCGCCGGACAGCAGCGCCACGACGGGTCCCTCGTACGCGTGCGGCGCCGCCAGCAGCGCCGCCACCGGGCTGGCACCGGCCGGCTCCACGACCAGCTTGGCCCGCTCCAGGCACAGCAGCAGGGCCGAGGACAGCTGGTCCTCCGAGACCGTCACGACGTCGTCGAGCAGGTCCCTGATCACCGCGAAGGGCACGTCGCCCGGGCGGCCCACCATGATGCCGTCGGCCATGGTGGCCACCGACCCCAGCGAGACCGGGTGGCCCGCGGTCAGCGAGGGCGGGTAGGCGGCGGCGCCGGCCGCCTGCACACCCACCACCCGCACGTCGGGCCGCAGCGCCTTGACCGCGACCGCGACACCTGCGGCGAGCCCGCCGCCGCCCACGCCCACCAGGATGGTGCGCACCTCGGGGCACTGCTCCAGGATCTCCAGGCCCACCGTGCCCTGCCCGGCGATGATGTCCGGGTGGTCGAAGGGGTGGATGAAGACCGCGCCGGTCTGCTCGGCGTACTCGATCGCGGCCCGCAGCGTCTCGTCCACGACCGCGCCGTGCAGCCGGACCTCGGCTCCGTAGTCGCGGGTCGCGGCGACCTTCGGCAGCGGGGCGCCCACCGGCATGAAGACGGTCGAGCGCACCCCGAGCAGCGAGGCCGCGAGCGCGACGCCTTGCGCGTGGTTGCCCGCGCTGGCCGCGACCACGCCCGCGGCGCGCTCCTCGGGGCTCAGGCCGGCGATCCGCACGTAGGCGCCGCGGATCTTGAAGGAGCCGGTGCGCTGCAGGTTCTCGCACTTGAGGTGCACCGGTGCACCGACCAGCGACGACAGGTGCCGGCTGGTTTCCATGGCGGTCATCCGGGCCACGCCGGAGAGCATTTTGTGGGCGCCGCGCACGTCGTCGAGGGTGATCGGGTGGGGCGCGGCAGAAGACGGTCGGTCCATGGGACCAGTCTCGCAGTCCCGCGCCCGCGCCACGCCCGGGGCACGACCGGGGCACGACCGGGGCAGGGGTGCGCCGGGCGACCTTCACAGTGGGGTCATCAGCCGATTGCGGTTTGTGCGTGCAGGGTCACTCGGGCAGCCGGTCCGCGTACTCTTCTCCCAACTTCCCGCCGTCCGATCGCCCTTCGCAGGACCGACAGAACGCGAGCTTCAAGGTCATGTCCAAACCGACGGAGACCTCGTCAGAACTCCTTGAGCGCCTCCAGCACCAGGTGGCCCTTTTCGCCCGCCGCGCGGAACAGACCCGGCTCGGCGGTGTGGGCAAGGCCCGCAACTCGATGGACCGCGCCGCCTATCTGCTGCTCAACCGGCTCGACCGGGAGGGTCCCATGGGGGTCAAGGCGCTGGCCGAGTCCATGGGCATCGACTCCTCCACGGTCACCCGGCAGGTCGCGCCGCTGGTCGACACCGGCCTGGTCAAGCGCACCTCGCACCCGGACGACGGCCGGGCGGTGGTGCTCGCGGTCTCACCGCGCGGCCGCGGCCGGCTCGACGAGGTGCGCGACTCGCGCCGCCGGCTGATGGCCCAGGTCACCGACGGCTGGTCGGACGGCGAGCGGGAGGTCTTCACCGACCTGCTCGTCAGGTTCAACACCGCGCTCGCCGACTGGCACGCGGGACTCGGCAGAGGCGACGACGAGGCGCCGGGAGCGGCGGAAGATGCCCCGCGGGCCAATGGTGCGTACGAACCGCAGGGGGACACGCAAGGGGCTTGACCTCGAACACCTGGTTGCCGTCCCATGGCCGCGTGGGGAAGCGCCGGGCCGCAGCCGAGATCCGACGGGACGCCGAATTCGCGGCGTTCACCGCCGGGGCGGCGGGCCGACTGCTGCACACCGCCACGCTGCTCACCGGCGACCGGGAGCAGGCCGAGCGGCTGCTGACCGCGACCCTGGCCCGTACGTACGCCGACTGGCTGCGGCTGCGCGCGGACGACCCCTACGACCAGGCGCGGGCGGAGCTGGTACGCCGCTTCGCCTGCCGCCCGTGGTGGCGGCGCCCGCGCGGCGGCGTGCTGGCGCGGCTCACCGCACAGGAGCGCCTGGTGGTCACGATGCGCTACTTCGAGGGCGTCGCGGAGGAGCAGACCGCGGCCCAGCTCGGGCTGCCCACCGACCGGGTCAGGGCGATCGGCGCCCGGGCCACCGCGACCCTGCGGTCCCGCCGCTACGACCCGGCGGGACCCGCGCCGCGGGCCGCGGACCGCACGGAGGGCCGCCCGCCGTCGGGAAGACCCCAGGAACCCGCGCGTACGGTCGCCGAGGCCCGCGACCGCGCGGACCGGGCCGCCCGGAGGGCCGCGGAGAAGGTGGCGCCGTGAGGGCGCCGAACCGGCGCGACGACGAGGTGCGCCAGCTGCTCGACACCCCGCACCCGGTGGTGCCGGCCGGCCTGGTGGCCTCGGCTGCCGCACGCGGCCGGCGTACGGTACGCCGCCGCCGGCTCGCGCGGCAGGTGCTGTGGGTGCTGCTGGTGGCCGCGGTGGTGGCCGGCATCGTGCTGGCCGTCGTCACCTGGCCCGACCGCCAGGACCCGGCGGGCGGCGACACCGGCGACGGCACATGGTGGTCGCCGGTGGGCATGGGCCCGATCTCGGCGCCCTTCCTGCGGTAGCCCAGGTCCTGTGCTCAGGCCAGGGCCTGGCTGAGGTCGGCCAGCAGGTCGTCCGCCGCCTCGATGCCGACCGACAGCCGCACCAGGTCGGCGGGCACCTCCAGAGCGGACCCGGCGACCGAGGCGTGCGTCATCCGGCCCGGGTGCTCGATCAGCGACTCGACACCGCCCAGCGACTCGCCGAGGGTGAAGAGCTTCGCACGGTCGCACACCGCGACGGCCGCCTCCTCGCCGCCCTCGACCCGGAAGGACACCATGCCGCCGAAGGCCTTCATCTGCTTGGCGGCGACCTCGTGGCCCGGGTGCTCGGGCAGCCCCGGGTAGTAGACCTGCGTCACCTTCGGGTGCGCGGACAGCAGGTGCGCGACCCGGGAGGCGTTCTCGCTGTGCCGGTCCATGCGCACCGCGAGGGTCTTGATGCCGCGCATCACCAGCCAGGCGTCGAAGGGGCCGGCGACGGCGCCCATCGCGTTCTGGTGGTAGGCCAGCTCCTCGCCGAGGGCGGCGTCCGAGGTCACCAGGGCGCCGCCGACCACGTCGGAGTGGCCGCCCATGTACTTGGTGGTCGAGTGCACCACCACGTCGGCGCCCAGCGACAGCGGCTGCTGCAGGTAGGGGCTGGCGAACGTGTTGTCGACCACGAGCCGCACACCGGCCTGCCGGGCCACCCCGGCGAGCGCGGCGATGTCGGTGATCCCCAGCAGCGGGTTGGACGGTGTCTCGACCCAGATCAGCCTGGTCTCCGGGCGCACCGCCGCACGTACCGCCTGCACGTCGGAGGTGTCGGCCACCGACCAGGCCACGCCCCAGCGCTCCACGACCTTCGCGAACAGCCGGAAGGTGCCGCCGTAGGCGTCGTCGGGGATCACCACGTGGTCGCCCGGGGCGAGCACGGTACGCAGCAGGCAGTCCTCGGCCGCCAGTCCCGACGCGAAGGCCAGGCCGCGGGTGCCGCCTTCCAGCGCCGCCAGGTTCTGTTCGAGCGCCGTCCTGGTCGGGTTCGCCGACCTGCTGTACTCGTAGCCGCCGCGCAGGCCGCCGACGCCGTCCTGCTTGTAGGTCGACACCTGGTAGATCGGTGTGACGACGGCGCCGGTCTGCGCGTCGGCCGGCTGCCCCGCGTGGATGGCCAGGGTCTCGAAGTGCTGATCGCTCATGCCGCCGAGCGTAGTGCCCCCGGGACGCCGCCCCCGGCAAGCGCTCCGGCGGCGGCCGGGTCCGCGGCTGCGGGCAGCCGTCCGGCCGGCCGCGGTGAACGCGACCGGCCGGGGCGGGTGTTGCCGGTTACTGCCAGAGCGACGGGGCCGGCGGGGGCACCACGTCGGGGCGGTCGTCGCAGGTGATGGTGTTGGGCAGCTCCCAGGGCGCCAGCCACGGGCCCGTGGTGCCGCCGCCGTCGTTGCTGCCGAGGTCGGTGACGGCGAACTCCGAGCCGGTGGCGGGGAAGTTGAAGGAGCCGCAGTTGTTGATGCCGACGGCGCCGACATTGCGCGCGTCGACGTTCTCGAAGGTCGCGCCGCCGGCGGCCCGGGCGCTGAGCACCGAGGTGCCGGTGCCGTCGACCTGGATGTCCTTGAAGTGGACGCCGGTGATCGAGTAGAGGTCCTTCACCGGGAAGTCGGTGACCAGCATGATCGCGTTGTAGGTGCTGTCCAGGAAGTGGTCGCCGGTCACCTGGATGTCGGCGTCGATGTTCTTCTCCAGCGCGTAGATCCAGATCGCGCCGAGCCCGATGTTCCAGTTCAGCTCGTACGTACCGGCCCTGACCGTGGTGTTGTCGGTGATCGCCAGCCTGCCGGTGAAGGCCTCGGCGCCGAAGCGCGAGCCGACGTGCAGGGCGCTGCCCTCGCGGATCGGGTCGGCGATCAGGTTCGCCGAGACGGTGTTGTCGGTGCCGCCGTAGACCGCGATGCCGTTGGCCAGCACCGGGGTCTGCACGGTGTTGTGGTCGACGGTGTTGCCCGCGTCCTCGGTCTTCTCCGACCACATCGCGATCGCGTCGTCACCGGTGTTGCGCAGGAAGTTGCCGGAGATCACCGAACGCGTCACCCCGGTGTGGAAGTTGATGCCGTCGGCGATCTGGTCGACGATCACGTTTCCGGTGATCTTGAGGTTGGTCATCGGCCCGTCGAACCACATGCCGACCTTGGTGTGCTGGATGTACAGGCCGTCGATCGTGGAGTTGCTCAGCGACCCGCCGATCCCGTTGACCTGGTCGGTGTCGATGCGCTCGCGCACGTCGCCCTGGATCGCGAAACCCGACAGGTGGACGTCGGAACTGCCGCCCGCCGCCGCCTCCTTGCCGTAGAAGCCGACCCCGGTGTGCACGCTCCCGTCGGGGGCCGGGGTCGCCAGGTCCACCTGGTGGCCCTTGATGACCGTGTACCAGCTGCCCGCGCCCTCGATGGTGACGTGGTCGACGACGATGTGCCGGTCGACCTGGTAGGTGCCCGGCGGGATGTAGACCTTCAGGTGCGTGCGCCGGGCGAAGGCGACGGCCTTGTCGATCGCGTCGGCCGAGTCGCGGCGGCCGGTCGGGTCGGCGCCGAAGAGCAGCACGTTCGCGGCCGGCAGGTCCACCTTCGGCGGCGCGACCAGCTGCGAGTCCATCAGGTCGACGGTGGTGGCCGCGGCGCCGGCCGGCACGCTCAGCCGCACGGTCTGCCCGGCCCGGTAGGTGCGGCCCAGCAGCAGCCGCTGCTCGTCGTAGAAGTGGTTGGGCCGGAAGGGCTTGGCGAAGACCGGCGCCGGGGTGGTCGCCTCCGGTACGCAGCCGCACTCGGTGACCCACCAGTCGGGGTGGGTGATGTCGGCGGTGGGGTCGTTCGAGAACGGGTAGAGGTTGTACAGCCAGGCGTACTGCGAGGTCAGCGTCATGGTGCGGGCCGCACCGCCGTCGACGCTGACCTTCAGCGGCGATGTCCGGCCGCCGCCGGCGGGGGCGTCGGGGATGCTGTAGCGCACGGTGACCGCGTTGGCCGCGCTCGGCAGCGTGAAGTCGACGTACTGCCCCGGCTGCAGCGTCACCGCGCTGCGGCCCGAGGCCTCGGCGGGCAGCGTGTAGGCGTCGCGGCCCGGGCCGATGACGGTGCCGTTCGTCACGGCGTTCTCCGCCTCCTGCTCGGCGAAGCCGACGTCCGCGCCGCGGCCCGCGGTCAGCGCCGGGTCCAGGGCGGCCCTGGTCACCACGGCCTTGCCGGCGCCGCGCGCCGGCGCCCCGGCCACCGCGGTGCCGCCGCCCAGCACGCCGAGCGCGGCCGCCGCCGCGGTCACCGACGCGACCGTGACGGCGGCTCTTCGCCGCGGACCTGACGACCATCTCGCCACAGCACCGGTGATGCTCCGTGACATCGAAAGCTCGATTCTCTCCGGCCACGCTCAGGTGGGGGTTCCGCTCACCCCGGCAGCCACCGGGGTGAGCCGAACCTAGGACGGCGACGTCCGGTTCCACAAGGTTCGTGCATGCGTATTTTCGCATCCTTGCCGCACAACTTCATTGGCCTGCGCAGTTTTTGCGCGATTCCGTGGCGTGCGGTGCGACCCGCGGGTGGGCGGAAAGGGTTGAGCGGGCGTGGCGTGGGATTGACCTCACGGACATTTCGGCGAGGTTTTGCGAGGATGGCCCGGAGCGGTCGGCTTCACGTCGGGTCTGCGGGGCAGGCGGAGGGGCGAACGCTGCGTCCGGGCTGTCGGTGGATTCGATGGAGGGGCAGGGGCTGCGGTATGGGGCTGGGGCTGGGCAACGGGATGTCGTCGGTGATGGCCGCCAAGCACCCCTTCCCCAGACCGCCCAGATTCCCGCTGCCGGCCAGACTCCCCCAGCTGCTCCCCGAGTTGGTGCTGCTCTTCACCGTCAACGCGGTGTACAAGTACGGCCGCAGGGTCGCCAACGGCCACACCGACGAGGCCTACCACCACGCGGACGGCGTCTGGTCGTTCGAACGCCGGGTGCACCTGCCCAGCGAACAGGCCGTGCAGAAGCTGCTGCTGCACAGCGAGACGCTGGTCCACACCGCCAACTACCTCTACGCCACGGTGCACTTCCCGGCGATGGTGGTCTTCCTCGGCTGGATGTTCGTCAAGAAGCGGGCGCACTACCTGTGGATCAGGCGGGCCATCGTCATCCAGACGATGCTGGCGCTGATCGGCCACCTGTTCTTCCCGCTGGCCCCGCCGCGCCTGCTGCCGGGCGACGGCATGGTCGACACCGCGGCGGTCTACGGACCCGCCGTGTACGGCAAGCCGGAGAGCGGCTCCATGGCCAACCAGTTCGCGGCGATGCCGTCGCTGCACGTCGGCTGGGCGCTGGCCATCGCGGTCGGGCTGATCGCCGCGTACCGCTCGCGCCTGCGGTGGCTGTGGCTGCTGCACCCGCTGGTCACCATGCTGGTGGTGGTCGGCACCGCCAACCACTACTGGCTGGACTGCCTGGTCGGCTCCGCCTTGCTGGGCGTGGCCCTCGCGGTCATCCCCGGCCCGGTCACCGACCCGCCGGCGCCCCGCCCGGGCCGCGCCCACTGGGCGTGGCCGCTGCGCCGCGCGAGCGTGCCGGGCCCGTCCGTCCTGCCCCTGTCCGCGGCAGCCGGACCTTCCCAGCGTCGTGGCCGGTCGCGCAGTTCCCCGCGCCCCTGATGGCGTGCCCTCTGGGCAAAGAGCGACCGTCTTCCGGGGGCGCGGGGAAGGGATTCCCCGCGCCCCCGGCGGGGCTCAGCGGGCGCCGAGCAGGTGCTCCATCGCCAGCTGGTCGAGGTGCTCGAACGCCATGCCGCGCGCGGCGGCGGCGTCCACGTCGAAGTCCTCGAACGCGGACTTGTCGGCCAGCAGGCCGGCCAGGCCCTCGCCCTCGGCGAGGGTGGGCTGCGCGAGCTGGTCCAGGCGCGCGGCCACCAGGGCCTCCTGGACGGCCGGGTCGGCGCGGAAGGCGGCGGCCCGGTCCTTGAGGATCAGGTAGTTGCGCATGCAGCCGGCGGCCGACGCCCACACACCGTCGTAGTCCTCGGTGCGCGGCGGCTTGAAGTCGAAGTGCCGCGGACCCTGGTAGCCCGCCGACTCCAGCAGGTCCACCAGCCAGAAGGCCGAGCGCAGGTCACCGGCGCCGAAGCGCAGGTCCTGGTCGTACTTGATGCCGGTCTGGCCGTTGAGGTCGATGTGGAAGAGCTTGCCGTGCCACAGCGCCTGGGCGATGCCGTGCGGGAAGTTCAGCCCGGCCATCTGCTCGTGGCCGACCTCCGGGTTGACGCCGACCAGCTCGGGGCGCTCCAGGGTGTTGATGAACGCCAGCGCGTGGCCGACGGTCGGCAGCAGGATGTCGCCGCGCGGCTCGTTCGGCTTGGGCTCGATGGCGAACCTGATGTCGTAGCCCTTCTCGGTGACGTAGTCGCCGAGCAGGTCGAAGGCCTCCTTGAAGCGGTCCAGCGCGACCCGCACGTCCTTGGCGGCGCCGGACTCGGCGCCCTCGCGCCCGCCCCACGCGACATAGACCTTGGCGCCCAGCTCGGCGGCCAGGTCGATGTTGCGGATGGTCTTGCGCAGCGCGTAGCGGCGTACGTCGCGGTCGTTGGCGGTGAAGCCGCCGTCCTTGAAGACCGGGTGCGTGAAGAGGTTCGTGGTCGCCATCGGGACCGTCAGCCCGGTGGCGTCGAGCGCCGCACGGAAGCGCTTGATGTGCGCGTCGCGCTCGGCGTCGGAGGACCCGAACGGGATCAGGTCGTCGTCGTGGAACGTCACGCCGTACGCACCGAGCTCGGCGAGCTTGGTGACGGTCTCGACCGGGTCGAGCGGCGCGCGGGTCGCCTCACCGAAGGGGTCGCGCCCCTGCCAGCCCACCGTCCACAGGCCGAAGGTGAACTTGTGCTCGGGACCCGGGGTGAGGTTCGTCTCGGAAGTCATTACGGCTCGCTCCTATTCGTCAGACTGTTGAACAAATTAGTATGCGAGGCCGATGATGGGAAGTGGCAGCTCACTACGGGCTCCGGAAGGGACAGGAATCACATGGGGTCGGACAGCGCATCGCAGGTCGTACTCGGGGTCGACAGTTCCACGCAGTCCACGAAGGTGCTGGCGGTGGACGTCGAGACCGGTGAGGTGCTGGCCTCCGGCCAGGCACGGCACACCGTGAGCAGCGGCGCGGGACGGGAGACCGATCCTGAGGTCTGGTGGACCGCACTGCAATCCGCACTGGGCCAGACGGGCGAATGGGCCGGCCGCGCCGAGGCGGTCTCGGTCGGCGGGCAGCAGCACGGCCTGGTCGTGCTCGACGCCGCCGGGCGGCCGCTGCGGCCCGCCATGCTGTGGAACGACGTGCGGTCCGCGCCGCAGGCCGCGGCCCTCGTCGACAAGTACGGCGCCGGGCACTGGGCCCAGCGCTTCGGCTCCGTGCCGGGGGCCAGCTTCACCGTCTCCAAGTGGGCCTGGCTCGCCGAGCACGAGCCCGAGACCGCGGCCGCCGCCCGCGCCGTCCGCCTCCCCCACGACTTCCTCACCGAACGCCTCTCCGGCGCCGCCGTCACCGACCGCGGCGACGTCTCCGGGACCGGCTGGTGGCGCTCCGACACCGAGGCCTACGACCACGGGCTGCTCGCCGAGATCGGGCTCGACCCCGAACTCCTTCCCGCCGTCCTCGGCCCCGGCGAACAGGCCGGCACCGTACGCGACGGGCTCGGCCTGCGGCCCGGCGCGATCGTCGCCGCCGGCACCGGCGACAACGCCGCCGCCGCACTCGGCCTCGGCCTCACCCCCGGCCGGGCCGCCCTCAGCCTCGGCACCTCCGGCACCGTCTACGCGGTGTCGCGGCAGCGGCCCACCGACGCCACCGGGGTCGTCGCCGGGTTCGCCGCCGCCGACGGCGGGTGGCTGCCACTCGCGTGCACCCTCAACTGCACGCTCGCCGTCGACAAGGTGGCCGCGCTGCTCGGCCGCGAGCGGGAGGACGTCGAGCCCGGCGGCTCGGTCGCCTTCCTGCCCTTCCTCGACGGCGAACGCACGCCGAACCTGCCGTACGCGTCCGGCCTGCTCACCGGGCTGCGGCACGACACCACCGCCGGGCAGATCCTGCAGGGCGCGTACGACGGTGCGGTGTACGCGCTGCTCGGCGCGCTCGACCAGGTCCTCGCCGTGGACGGCGGCGCACCCTCCGACGAGCCGCTGATCGTCATCGGCGGGGGGTCGCGGGGGGCCGCGTGGCTGGAGACGGTGCGGAGGCTTTCCGGGCGGGCGGTGCAAGTCCCCGACGCCGGGGAACTCGTCGCCCTGGGCGCGGCCGTGCAGGCCGCCTCCGCGCTCACCGGCGAGCCCGCCCACGCGATCGCGGCTCGCTGGTCCACCACGTCGGGCCGCGTCCACCCGGCCCTCCCCCAGGACCACGCCACCCTCACCCGCCTTGCGTCCGCCATCCCCCTGGCGTCCGCCTAGGCCCTCCCGGGGGGTGCCCTCTCCCCCGGCGGCGAGTCGGTCGCGCAGTTCCGCCCCCAGAGCTTCGCCTGGGGGTACCCCCAGCGCCTCCTGGGTGACTGCCGCTTGCGGTGGGCTTGCACCTTCCGGTCCGTCGTGGCTGGGCGCGCAGTTCCCCGCGCCCCTGGGCGACTGCCACTTGCGGTGAGCTTGCACCTTCCGGTCCGTCGCGGCTGGGCGCGCAGTCCCCCGCGCCCCTGGGCGACTGCCACCTGCGGTGGGCTTGCACCTTCCGGTGCGTGGGGGCTGGGCGCGCAGTTCCCCGCGCCCCTGATGGTTGCCCTCTTCCCGCAGGGCCGGCGCCTTCAGGTGGCGCCCTCTGCCTGCGAGGGTGAGCGTTTTTCAGGGGCGCGGGGCTGCATTTGATGTGCGGCTGACGCCGCGCGGGCGCGACCAGCCCCCAGGGCTAGGGGCAGGACCTGAAGGGGCGCGGGGAACTGCGCGCGCAACCCCCCCGCCGGGGGAGAGGGGCTCGCCCCGGGCGGGGCGGGGGGCTGGCAGGGTGAAGGATGCAGGGCGGGGCTGCGGCCCCGACGTCACAACCGGACCGGAGGTCACATCGTGGGGAAAGCCACCGGCGCACAAGCCGGTCTCCGCCGCCGGAACATGGCGCTGGTCATGAAGGCCCTCGCCGCGGGCGAGAACGTGACGCGGGCCGCGGTCGCCGCGGAGGTCGGCCTGACCCGGGCCACCGTCTCGACGCTGGTGGACGAGCTGCTGGCAGCTGGCCTGGTGGAGGAGCTGGGCGCGCAGCGCCCCGGCACGGTGGGCCGCCCCGGCACGGTCCTGGCCCTGTCCGGGACGGGTCCCGCCGGCATCGGGGCGGAGATCGGCGTGGACCACCTGGCCGCGTGCGCGGTGGACCTGCACGGCAGGGTGCGGGCGCGCGCCGAGCGCCCGGCGGCGAACCGCACCCGCCCGGCCGCCGCGGTCCTGGCGGAGCTGGCGGAGCTGACGGAGGGCGTCGTCGCGGAGGCGGCGGAGTCCGGCCTGCGGCCGGTGCGGACGACGGTCGCGGTGCCCGGCCTGATCGGCGAGGACCGCGGCACGGTGCTGCGGGCGCCGAACCTCGGCTGGGAGGACGTACCGCTGGCCGCGGCTTTCGGCGCGGACGCGGCCGTGGAGAACGAGGCGAACCTCGGCGCCCTGGCCGAGCTGTGGCTGGGCGGCCACGACGGCCGCCTGACGGATTTCGTGCACGTGTCCGCCGAGATCGGCATCGGTGCCGCCCTGGTCGTGGAGGGCCGCCTGTTCCGCGGTGCCCGCGGCTTCGCGGGCGAGCTGGGCCATGTGCCGGTGCGCCCTGAGGGGCCGCGCTGTTCGTGCGGTGCGAACGGCTGTCTTGAGACCTACGCTGGCGAGGAGGCGCTGCTGCGTGCGGCCGGTGTGCGTACGGGACGCGGCCCGGCACTGAAAGCGGCGGCTGTCGCGGGCGACCCCGCGGCACTGCGTGCGCTGGAGGAGGCAGGCGCCGCCCTGGGTATAGCCCTCAGCGGTGCGGTCAACCTGCTCGACCCGCAGGCCGTGGTGGTCGGCGGCCCGCTCGCGGACCTCGCGCCCTGGCTGCTGCCGGGCGTGCGCCGCGAGCTCGCCGCCCGCGTCACGGACCGCCAGTGGCGGGCGCAGGACGTGCTGGTCTCCCGCCTCGGGCACGACGGCGTGCTGCGCGGGGCCGCCTACAGCTCGGTGCGTACCGTGCTGGACGACCCCGCGACGTGGATCCGTACCGCTCTTACAGAGCCGAGCCTGCCAGCCACTGGCTCCACGTCATGTTCCAGCCGTTGAGGCCGTTGCTGGGCTGGATGACCTTGTCGGGCGAGTTGACGACGGTGACGACATCGCCGACCAGCGAGTTGTCGAAGAACCACGCGGCGTCGGTGCTCGGGTCCTTGCCGCCCTTGACGTCCTCGATGCCGATGCAGCCGTGGCTGGTGTTGGCGTGGCCGAAGACGGACGGGTCGCCCCAGTAGTTGCCGTGGATGAAGGTGCCGGAGTTGCTCAGGCGCATGGCGTGCGGCACGTCGGGGATGTCGTACTCGCCCTTGCCGTCGTCGTCGGTGAAGCCGACGGTGGCGCCGTTCATGCGGGTGGTCTGGTCCTTCTCCTCGATGACCAGCTGGCCGTCGTAGGTGGTGTGGCCCTCGCCGCCGGCGGATATCGGGATCGTCCTGACGACCTGGCCGTCGCGGACGACGGTCATCATGTGCGATTTGGTGTCGACGGTGGAGACCTGGGAGCGGCCCACGTCGAAGCCGACGGTCTTGTGCTGGACGCCGTAGACGCCGGGTGCGCCCTTGACGCCCCTGAGGTTCAGGTCGAGCGTGACGTGCGAGCCGGCGACCCAGTAGGACTGCGGGCGCAGGTCGAGCCGCTTGGCGCTGAACCAGTGGCCGACCACCTGCTGCCCGCTGCTGGACGTCACGGTGACGCCCCGCTGCACGGCGGCCCGGTCGGCCTTGGAAATGGCGTGGTCGAAGTTGACCGACACCGGCATGCCGACGCCGACGGTGGAGCCGTCCTCGGGTGTGAAGTAGCCGACGAAGGTGGACGGCTTGGCCGCGGCGGTCGCGAAGGTGGCGGTCGCGGCGGCGGGCCGTCCCTGCGTGTCGGCGGCGGCCGCGGCTATCGAGTACTGCGTGCTGTGCGCGAGCGCCTTGGACGGGGTCCAGCTCTTCTTGTCGGCGGACAGCTTGCCCGCGACGGTGTGCCCGGTGGCCTTGGACTTCATGGTCACCGAGGTCAGCGTGCCGCCGCTGACCGACACCTTGACCGCACCGCTGACCTTGGCGCCGGTGGCGCCGGACTTCGGGGTGATGGTGATCTTCGCGGCGGATGTGTGCTTGGCCGCCGCCGCGTCCTGGCTCGCCTGGCTGAGCGCGGACGGCGTCTGGGACGGCGTAGGCGCCTGCGTGGTGGGCGCGGAGCTGGCCGCGGCCTTGCTGTCCGCGTGCCCGCCGCCCCCGGTGCTGCACGCGGTGACGGCGACACTGCCGCCGATCAGCACCGCGGCGGCCGCAGCGAGGGTGCGGCGCTTGGTGATCTTCGGGTGCTTGGCGGGGGCAGTTCCGTTGTCGGGCGGCGTCACGCATCTCTCCAATGCGGGTGGGGTCCCCCGCGGCGGCACCACGGGCTTCTTCCGTCCCCATGGAAACAGCCACTCCGGAGCAAATCACCCTTTCCGGGCATAATTGTGGCCTTTCCCACGCCGCCCCCTCCCGGGGCGCCCCGCACGCCACCCTCCGTGCCCGCCGGACTCCGCCGCGTGGATGCGGCCGGGCGCCCTGCGGCGGCAGGTGCGGGCCGTGCGGCTGATCAGGGGAGAGCGGGGACGGTGGGGCGGGAGGCGACTTCCCAAGCAGTGGCCTGAGTCACTACGATCGGCCACCACGGTCAAGTCGTCGCAACCCCTGGGGGTTCCATTGGCCTCGCCCCGCCCTTACGTGGCCGCCGCCGCAGCTTCCGTGCTGGCCGCGCTGTACTTCGTACCGTCCGCGAGCGCCAGCCCCCAGCACGCGCCCGCGACGTCCGCGCACGCCGCACCGGCCTCGGCGCAGCACCTCGACCTGGCCGACACCGGCAGCATCGACACCAAGCCGTACGTCATCGGCGGCTCCGCCTTCCTGGTGGCCGGCGCCGCCCTGGTCGTCGACGCGACCCGGCGCGCACGCCGGGCCGCGCTCTGACCTGCGACGTCACACGGCAGGCGCTCTACGCCAGCGGTCCCGTGACGGTCTCCGCCGCCCGGACCAGGCCACCTGACCGTACGAAGGCGTGGGCCGCCTCCAGGTCGGGGGCCAGGAAGCGGTCCCTGCCAGGACCCGGCACCCCCGCCTCCCGTACAGCCGCGAGCACCGCCGCCGTCGCGGGCGCGGGCCGGCCGCCCGCCGTCGCCCTGATCTCCAGCGCCCGGGTCGCCGCGAACATCTCCACCGCGATCACCCGCGCCAGCGCGTCCACCGCGGTACGCAGCTTGCGCGCCGCCGACCAGCCCATCGACACGTGGTCCTCCTGCATCGCAGAGGACGGGATCGAGTCGACCGAGGCCGGCACCGCCAGCCGCTTCATCTCGCTGACCAGCGCGGCCTGCGTGTACTGGGCGATCATCAGCCCGGAGTCCACCCCCGGGTCGTCGGCCAGGAAGGGCGGCAGGCCGTGCGACCTGTTCTTGTCCAGCAGCCGGTCCGTGCGCCGCTCGGCGATCGAGCCGAGGTCGGCGGCGGCGATCGCGAGGAAGTCCAGGACGTAGCCGACGGGGGCGCCGTGGAAGTTGCCGTTCGACTCCACGCGCCCTCCCCCAGAGCCTCCGGCCTGGGAGGTGCCCCCATCCAGGACGACGGGGTTGTCGACGGCCGCCGCCAGCTCGCGGTCCGCGACCAGCCGGGCGTGCGCCAGGGTGTCCCGGCCCGCACCCGCCACCTGCGGGGCGCACCGGATCGAGTACGCGTCCTGCACGCGGGGCGCGTCGTCCTGGTGGTGCCCGGTCAGCCCCGACCCCGCCAGCACCTTCGCCATGTTCGCCGCGGCAGCCGCCTGCCCCGGGTGCGGGCGGATGGCGTGCAGCTCCGGCGCCAGCACCCGCTCGGTGCCCAGCAGCGCCTCCAGGGACAGGGCGGCCGTGATGTCCGCCGCGGTGAACAGGCCCGCGAGGTCCGCACACGCCATCACCAGCATGCCGAGCATGCCGTCGGTGCCGTTGATGAGGGCAAGGCCCTCCTTCTCCCGCAGCTCGACCGGCTCGATGCCGTGCGCCGCCAGCAGCTCGGCCGCCGGGCGCACCTGGCCGTCCCGGCCTTCCGCCTCGCCCTCGCCCATCAGCACCTGGGCGCAGTGCGCCAGCGGCGCGAGGTCGCCGGAGCAGCCGAGGCTGCCGTACTCGTGGACCACGGGCGTGATGCCCGCGTTCAGCAGCGCGGCCATCGTCTCCGCGACGAGCGGGCGCACGCCGGTGCGGCCCGACGCGAGCGTCTTGAGCCGCAGGAACATCAGCGCGCGGACCACCTCGCGCTCCACGCGCGGGCCCATGCCGGCGGCGTGCGAGCGCACGAGCGAGCGCTGGAGCTGCGCTCGCAGTTCGGGGGAGATGTGGCGCACTGCCAGTGCGCCGAAGCCGGTGGAGACGCCGTACACCGGTTCCGGCTTCGCCGCGAGGGCGTCCACGGTGGCCCGTGCCGCCGCCATGCCCTCGCGGGCGGCCTCGCCCAGTTCGACCGCGGCGCCGCCGCGGGCCACGGCGAGGACGTCCTCGGGGGTGGCCCCGTGGGGGCCGATCACCACG
The DNA here is from genome assembly GCF_016916835.1 of Actinacidiphila bryophytorum. Lineage (GTDB taxonomy): Bacteria > Actinomycetota > Actinomycetes > Streptomycetales > Streptomycetaceae > Actinacidiphila > Actinacidiphila bryophytorum. Next base: position 61,368 of record NZ_JAFFIX010000006.1, read on the forward strand.
TTGTGCATATCCATATTCACGCACCCTAGGCACTGAATCCCTACCTGTCACCATCCTCCCGTCCACCCCTGCGCCCCCCGCGGGGGGAAAGGCGACCGCCCGCCGCAAGGGGCAGGACCTCAGGGGCGCGGGGAACTGCGCGACAAGCCACGACGGCGCCGCAGGCAAGATGCTCACCGCAGGTGGCAATCACCCAGGAGGCGCTGGGGGTACCCCCAGGCGAAGCTCTGGGGGCGGAACCGCGCGCCCAGTCACCCACGCACCGGAAGGTGCGAGCCCGCAGCAAGTGGCAACCACCTGCGCACCCCCCGCCGGGGGAGAGCGGGGCGCCCACCGCGGGAGTCAGGACGGGGGTACGTACCCCCGGAGGCGGCGGCGCTCCGCGGGGGCCGCGGGGGGAGGGGAGTCGGCCAGGTGGACCACCGGATCCTCCGGGCCTTCGCGGCCCGCGACAATCGGCCTGGTGGAGCGCAAGGCCTTGGCCCGGTACTGTGCCGCGTCGGCAAGACGGAAGAGCCGTCGTGCCGACCGCACCGGCCCGATCGGATCCGCCGTCGAAGCCACGCCGCAGGCGACCCCTTCCCCGACGTCCAGCTTGGCGGCCCGCAGGCACAGTTCGCCGGCGGCCCGTACGACCTCGTCCGCGGGGCTTCCCACGGCGACGATGCAGAACTCGTCGCCGCCCAGCCGTGCCGCCAGGCTCCCCGGGAGCATCGCGCCGCACAGCGACAGGAGCGAGCCGAAACGTTCGAGCAGGCGGTCGCCGACCTCGTGGCCGAGGCGGTCGTTGACGCGTTTGAGGCCGTTGAGGTCGCAGACCATGAGGCTGACGGCCGTACCGTCGGCCCGGTGCCGCTCCAGCGCCTCGTCGAGGCGCTGGTCGACGGCGCGGCGGTTGCCGAGGCCGGTGAGCGGGTCGGTGAAGGCGAGCCGCTGCACTTCGGCCAGCCGCTCGGTCTGGGCGATGCCGGAGGCGATGACCGCGGCGAGGACCGTCGCGAAGTCGGCGTCGGGGCGGGCGAAGGGGGGTTCGCCGTGGCCGCGGGCCACGTACACCTCGCCCCAGGCGCGGCCGTGCAGGACCAGCGGGGCGACGACGCAGCTGCCGCGGCCGCGGCGGCGCAGGGCCGCGGCCCTGCCCCAGCTGCTGCCGCCGGGCGAGGCGCCCGTGCCCTCCGAGGTCTCGACCCAGGCGTGCGGTTCGCCGCCGCGGGCCCAGCTGCCGTGCAGGAACTCGGCGATCTCCGGGAAGTCGTGCACCGAGTACGACTCGTCGGCCGGTTCCGGTTCCTCGCCGGGGGCGAGGTCACCGTCGTTGACCAGCACGCGCAGGCGGCCGGTCTCGCGCTCCCAGGCGGAGACGGCGGCGAAGGAGCCGCCCATCGCCACGCGCGCGCGGCGCGCGCCCGCGCGTGCCGCGTCCTGCGGGGTCTGCGCGGTCGCCAGCGCCTGGGCCAGCTCGACGACAGCCCTGAGCCGAAGGTCGGCCGTACCGTCCACCATCTCCCCAGGCTAGAGAGCTTTGCCCCTTTTCGTCCCCCAGCTACGCCGAACGGCTCCCGCCCAGGGGTGTCCCACTGCCCTCCCCGCGGATGCGCGCGGGTCGCCACCGACCGAAAGGTCCTGCTCCTGTCGAAGCCGGACCACCGGCCGGCGGTGGGCTGGGCGCACAGTTCCCCGCGCCCCTATATGGCGCCCTCCCAGGCAAGGGCACACCCCCCGCCGGGTGAGGCGTTGCCGCTGCGGACGGCGTGCCTTTCAGGGGCGCGGGGAACTGCGCGACCAGCCCATCACCCGCGTGCGGGTCGTCACCGGCACAAAGGGGCTCTTCCTGTCGGAGACGGACCACCCGCCGGCGGCCGGCTGAGCGCGCAGTTCCCCGCGCCCCTAAAAAGCGCTCGCCCTCCGTCACAGAGGGGACCCCCCAGGGGCGCGGGGAACTGCGCGGCCAGCCCACCACAAGCGTCGTGTGGCGACGGACCGCCACCACCCCAGGGGCGCGGGGAACTGCGCGACCAGCCCACCACCCACGCGCGGGTCGTCACCGGCGCAAAGGGGCTGTTCGGGTCGGAGGCGGGCCACCGGCCGGTGAGGGCGGGGCCGCCGGGCTAGGCGGAGGGCCAGCGAGGGGGGCGTTTGGACGCGAAGGCCGAGACGCCCTCGGCTCGGTCGGGGGAGAAGGCCACCGTCCGCCAGGCCGCGTCCTCGATGTCGAGGCCGGACCGGAGGTCGAGTCCGTGGCCCAGCCGCAGCGCGCGTTTGGCCGCGCGCAGTCCCACGGGGGAATTGGCCGCGATGCGCTCGGCCAGAGCGAGTGCCGCGTCGCGGGCGCCGGATCCCGCGGGGGCGAGCTCGTCGACCAGGCCAAGTGCGGCGGCTTCCGCCGCCGCCACGCGGCGGGCGGTGAAGATCAGCTCGGCGGCACGTGCGGCGCCGACGCGGCGCGGCAGGAGTTGCGTGCCGCCGCCGCCGGGGATGACGCCGACGGAGACCTCGGGCAGGCCGACGACCGCGGTGTCGTCGGCGACGATGACGTCGCAGGCGAGGGCCAGCTCGAAGCCGCCGCCGAGGGCGTAACCGTGCACGGCGGCGACCGTGGGCATGGGCAGTTCGAGTACGCCGGTGTAGCAGGCGCGGGCCAGCGGGCGCTGGCGCGCAAGCTCGGCGTCGGTCAGGGAGTTGCGCTCCTTGAGGTCGGCGCCGACGCAGAAGGCCTTGCTGTTGGAGGAGCTGAGCACGGTGACGCTCACCGCGGGGTCCGCCGCGAGGTCGGCGCAGGCCGCCGCGACGGCCCCGGCCATCGCCGTCGAGACGGCGTTCATCGCCTCGGGCCGGTCGAGCACCAGCTCGGCGACGCGCTCGCCGTGCCTTTCGACCCGTACCAGACCGCCGTACCGCACCTCACCCATCGGACCGCCTCCCGGTTAACGACCGTGAACCGGCTCATCCTCCCATGCGCCCGGCGAGCGCTTCCACGCCGAGCAGGTCGTCGGGCTGCGCGTCGGGCATGTCGGTGTCGAAGCGGGCGAGCCGCCTGATCCGCAGGGCGCCGGCGACGACGAGCGCCATGCCCACCGAGCACAGCAGGAACATGAAGGCGATCCCGCGCCCGGGCCCGGTGCCGACGACCGCGCCGGCGCTGGAGGCGAGCGCACCGTGCTCGGTGAGCAGGCGGTCGAACAGCTCGGAGCCGAAGGGTGCGACCAGGCCCATGCCGATGGGCAGCGTGGACCAGGCCACGAGGGTGTTCAGCGCGAAGACCCGGCCGTGGTAGCGGTAGGGCACCTTGAGCTGCACGATCGTGGTGTAGAGGGAGTTCATGACGGTCAGGAAGTAGGTGAGGGCGAAGGCGCCGGCGCCGATGAGCCACAGGTCGGGGCGCAGGCTGACCAGGACGCCGCCTGCGCCCATGCAGAGCGTGGCGGCCAGGACGCCCTGGAAGCGGCGGCTGCGCGGCCCTCCCCACAGCGCCATGGTCGTACCGCCGAGCATCACGCCGAGGCCGCTGACGACGGAGACCCGCCCGACGTCGCCGAGGGTCGCGAAGGACAGCACGAGCGGTGAGACGAGCAGCAGCAGCGGGGACAGGAAGACGTTGAGCACGGCGAAGTAGGTGAGGATCGAGCGCAGCCCGCGGTCCCGCCAGGTGTAGCTGAAGCCCTTGGCGATCTCGGTCGTCAGGGGTTCCCTGGGCCGCCAGGGCAGCGTGTCGGGGAAGCGGACGAGCAGGACGACGCCGATGGCGAAGGCGTAGCTGATGACGTCGATGACGACGATGCCGCCCAGGCCCATGACGCCGAGCAGGCCTGCCGCGACGAGCGGTACGACGAGCTGGGCGACGCCGTTGGTCATCTGCGTGACGCCGATGGCGTGGCCCAGGTACTGCTTGGGGACGAGCTGCGGCACCGCGGACCCGTAGGCGAGCCGCTGGAAGGTCGTACTGACCGACAGGGCGGTGACCAGCAGGTAGATCTGCCACAGGTGGACGCCGCCGGTGAGGACCAAGACGGCGAGCACCGCTTCGATCGCGCCGGAGGCGCAGTCGGCGGCGAGCATGACGGCCCTGCGGCTTCCGCGGTCCACGACGGCGCCGGCGAGCGGGGAGATCAGCAGGCCGGCGAGGTTGAGCACCGCGAGCAGCGAGAACTGCGCGAGCGACTTGTGGTCGACCAGGACGGTCAGCGGCAGCGCCCAGCCGGTCAGTGCGGAGCCGATGAGCGAGATCTGCTGGCCGCTGGCGATGGTCAGGAAGCGGCCCATGCTGGGCCGCACGCCCGCGTCCTTCGCCTGGACCGCCGCCTCGGTCCCGGCGGTGGCGACGTCCTCGACCCACCACGTGTCGGCGGGGGTCCGGGGCGGCGGGTCGGCGAGCCGGGTGTGCGTCCTGACCACGTCGGCCAGTTCGGCGGCGCGGTAGCGCAGGAAGAAGTGGCCGCCTTCGTCCAGGACGACGAGCGCGGAGGTGCCGGTGAAGGCGCGCCACTCCTTGAAGCGCTCCTCGTACAGCTGGGTGGCGGGGTCGCGTTCGCCGACCACGGAGATGATGGGCGCGTCGAGCTTGCGCAGCGCGGGGGTGTCGAAGAGCTTGGTGAAGTACTCCTCCGCGGCCTTGGAGTCGTGCCGCATGGTCCTGATGATGCGGTCGGCGACGGCGGGGTCGAGTTCGTCGAGGTCGACCCCGCGGGCCTTGAGGGAGTCCAGGTCGCTCCGGCTGCTGCGCAGCCTGTCGAAGAAGTCGGGGCGGGTCAGGCCGCGCCACATGCCGCCGGGTTTGGCGAAGGGGAAGATGGCCCCGATGTAGCAGGCCTCGACGGCCCGGCCTGCGGCCTCGACGCGGCGGGTCAGTTCCACGGCGAGGGCGGCGCCGACGCCGCAGTGGCCGTAGACCACCAGCGGCCCTTCGATCCGCAGGATCTCCTCGGTGGTGCGCGCCGCCAGCTCGTCGAAGTCCATGGGGTCTTCGTCGAGCCCGATGTCGTTGCCGGGGATGGACAGCGCGTAGAGGGCTTCGTTGAGCGGCAGTTGATCGGCGAGCGGCTGGTAGACGACGGCGCTGCCGGAGCCGTAGGGCACGCAGACGTAGGAGACGGCGGCGGTGGCACGGCGCTGCGGGGTGAGCAGTTGGAGCAGGGCGCGCGGGCCTTCGGGGGCGGACTGGGCGGCGAACGCGGCGAGTTCCGCGACGGTGCGCAGCGAGAACATGTCGACCAGGCCGACGGGCCGGCCGCCCGCGGGGAGTGCGGCCCGCAGTTTCGCCACCGCCTGGATGGCCAGCAGCGAGTGGCCGCCGAGGTCGAAGAAGTCGTCGTCCAGGCCGACCTGTTCGACCTCCAGGATCTCCGCCCACACCGCGGCGACGGTCTGCTCGGTCTCGCTGACCGGTGCGCGGTACGCGGCCGCGGTGGCCTCGGGTTCGGGCAGCGCCTTGCGGTCGAGTTTGCCGTTGGGGGTGAGCGGGAGGGCGTCGAGGGCGACGATGTGCGCGGGCACCATGTAGTCGGGGAGGGTGCCGCGGACCGCGTCGCGGACCTGGGCGGTGTCCTGCGGGCCGCCGACGACGTAGCCGATCAGCCGCTGGTCGGCGCTGACCACGACGGCCGCCTCACGGGCGCCCGCCTTGTCGCGCAACGCCGCCTCGATCTCGCCGAGTTCGATGCGCAGGCCGCGCAGCTTGACCTGGTTGTCGAGGCGGCCGAGGAATTCGACGGTGCCGTCGGGGAGCCGGCGTGCCGCGTCGCCCGTGCGGTAGAGGCCGTCGACGAAGCGCTCCGCCGTCAGCTCGGGCCGCCGGTGGTAGCCGAGCGCCACGGCGACCCCGCCGAGGTGCAACTCCCCCGGTACGCCGACGGGTGCGGGCTCGCGGTGCTCGTCCAGGATGTGCATGGTGGCGTTCTGGATGGGGCGGCCGACGGGGACGCGGGCGCGCCCGGCGAGCCCGGCCGGGGTGCACTGCCAGGACGAGACGTCGATGGCGGCTTCGGTCGGGCCGTAGAGGTTGTGCAACTCGGCGCCGGGCAGCGTCCGCAGGCAGCGCCGGGCCAGGTCGACGGGCAGTTCCTCGCCGCTGCAGATGATGCGGCGCAGCGATGCGCAGCCGGCGTCCCCGGTCTCCTCGGGCAGGAACAGCGCGAGCATGGAGGGCACGAAGTGGGCGGTGGTGATGCGTTCCTGGGCGACAAGTGCCCGCAGGTAGCCGGGGTCGCGGTGGCCGCCGGGTTCCGCGAGCACCAGCCGCGCGCCGGCCAGCAGCGGCCAGAAGAACTCCCACACCGACACGTCGAAGCTCGCGGGCGTCTTCTGCAGCACCGCGTCGTCGGCGGTCAGCCCGTACCGCTTCTGCATCCAGTCAAGGCGGTTGACGATGCCCCGGTGCGCGTTGGGCACCCCCTTGGGGCGTCCTGTGGAGCCCGAGGTGTAGATCATGTACGCGGCTGCCGCCGGGTCGCCCGCGACCTGCGGGTCCGTCTCGGGCCGGCCCTGCCAGACCTGCGGGTCGTCGAGGACGAGGACCGTGGCGTCGCTGCCCGCGAGTGCCGCCGCGGTGCCCGCGGTGTCGCCCAGCGCGCCCTGCGCGGCGCCCTCGACCAGCCGGCGCTGGGTCAGTACGACCGGGGCGGCGGCGTCGGACAGCATGAACGCCAGCCGCTCAGCGGGGTATTCGGGGTCGAGCGGTACGTAGGCGGCGCCGGTCTTGAGGGTGCCGAGCAGTGCGACGGGCAGGTCGAGGGAGCGTTCCGCGCACACCGCGACGAGCGAGCCGGGGCCGACGCCCTCGGCGATCAGCCGGTGCGCCACCTGGTTGGCGCGGGCGTCGAGCCGGGCGTAGGTCAGGGAGCCGCCGCCGAAGGTGACGGCTGTGGCGTCGGGGGTGCGGCGCACCTGGTCGGCGACCAGGCCGTGCAGGGTGCGGTCGGCGGGGAAGTCGGCGGCGGTGTCGTTCCAGCCGGCCAGCTGCGCCCTTTCCGCGTCGTCCAGCATCGGCAGCCGGCTGACCGGGGTGCCGGGGGCGGCCACCGCGGCCCGCAGCAGCGTCTCCAGGCGGGCGGCGGTGCGGGTCATGGTGTCGACGGTGAAGAGCGAGGTCTTGTACGTGAAGGTGCAGCCCAGTCCGCCGTCGGGGGTCGGCACGACGTACAGCTCCAGGTCGTGCCGGCTGGAGCCGGGGGTCAGCGGGAAGTCGGCGGCCTCGATCTCCGCGCCGCCGTCGGCGCCGGTCGCGACGGGGAAGTCGTGCATGGAGAACAGCGCGTCGATCAGCGGCTGCCTGCTGGGGTCGCGGGGGACGTTCAGCTCCTCCACGAGCCGCGCGAAGGACAGCTCCTGGTGGTCCAGCGCGTCGATCACCACGTCCCTGGTGCGGGTCAGCAGCTCGGCGAAGGGCGGGTCGTCCGTCAACTCGGCCCGCAGCACGAGGGTGTTGACGAACATGCCGACGACGTCCTCGAACTCGGGCCTGGTCCGCCCGGCGACCGGGGTGCCGACGCCGAAGTGCCGCTGCCCGGTGCTGCGGGACAGCAGCGTCTCGAAGGCGGCCAGCAGCACCATGAAGCGGGTCGCGCCCTGGCGTGCGCCCAGCTCCGTCAGCCGGGCGGTGAGCGCCGGGTCGAGCAGCCGTACGACGGAGGCGCCCTCGAAGCGCTGCCGGGCCGGGCGCGGCAGGTCGGTGGTCAGGTCCAGCCGCGGCAGGTCGGCGAGTTGGCGGGTCCAGTAGGCGGTCTCGCGCTCCAGGGGGCGTTCGCGCTGCCAGGCCGCGATGTCGCGGAAGCGGACCGCGGGCGGTGGCGGTGCCTCGACGCGGTAGAGGGCGACCAGGTCGCGCACCAACAGCTGGGCGGACTGCCCGTCGGCGGCGAGGTGGTGGACCAGCAGCGCCAGGACGTGCTCCGCGGGGCCGCGTTCGACCAGCAGTGCCCGCAGCAGGGGGCCGTTCGCCGGGTCCAGCGGGGTGCCGCACTCGGCGTCGATGGCCGCGACGGTCTCCTCGTCGCTGCCGGCGACCGCCCGGGCCAGCGGCACCGGGGCCTCCGCGACGACGTGGACGGCGGGGTGGCCCGCGTCGTCCGCGGGGAAGCGGTGCCGCAGGCTGCCGTGCCGGCGCGGGAGTTCGGCGAGTGCGGCTTCCAGCCGTGCCAGGTCCAGCGGGCCGCGCAGCCGTACCGCGAGCGCGACGGTGTACGTGGCGGTGCCCGGCATGTACTGCTCCATGAACCACAGGGGTTCCTGGGCGGGCGCCAGCATCGGCCGCTCCCCCGCGGGCCGCACCGGTACCGCCGGCGGCGCCTCGCGGCGCCCGCTGAGCCGGCGTCTGAGCAGTTCCCGCTTCGCCGCTGACAGTTCGACGGCCGACATCAGGCGAGCCCTTCCATGGAGGTCTTCAGTGCGTGCAGGAACAGCGAGGCGTCCCGCCCGTTGATAAGCCGGTGGTCGTAGGCGAGCCCGATGTTGGCGGGCGAACCGTCGGCGGGCGAGGTGACCGCGAGGGCGCAGACGGTGCCGGGGAAGACGAAGGGGACGGCCAGCACCACGTCGCCCTCCGTGTGCAGTGTGATGACGAAGTTGGCGCCGCCGAGGTCGCTCTCGCGGAAGGTGCCGCCGGACGCGGCGACGCGGAAGGCCATCAGCCGGGTGGCGATCTCGGCGATGGTCAGCTCCGCGGGGTTGCGGACGCAGGGCACGTACAGCCCCTCGCCGAGGTCGACGGTCACCCCGATGTGCGGGGCGTCGGCGAAGACCGCGGTGGTGCCGTCGATGGCGGCGAAGAAGCGCGGGAAGTGCGCGTGCAGCGCGGCGACCTGCTGCACGAACAGTTCGGCGAGCCCGACCGGCCTGCGCACGGCCCGGGTCAGTGCCGCGCCGTGCGCCCGCGCGGGGCCGAGGTCCATGCGCACCACGGTGTAGGCGGCGGGGATGGTGCGGTGCGAGATCTCCACGGCCCGGGCCACGCCCTGCTGGACCCGGCTCAACGGAACGCCTGCGGGGGCCTGTCGAGCGGCGGGCGCCTCCGCGGCCGGGGCGGGCCGCAGCGCCTCGACGTCCGCGCGGCGGACGACCGCCAGGCCGAGCGCGGCCAACTCCGCGGGGGTGACACCGAGTTCGTCGGCCAGGTCCTGTGCGGGGCGGGTGATCAGCGGGGCGCCCGCGGGCTGCGCTGCCGCGGTGGGGTGCGGTGGTGCGGTGGGGTGCGGTGGTGCGGTGGGGTGCGGTGGTGCGGGCTCCGCCACGTCCTCCCGCCGGTGGTCCGCATCCGCCGGGGTGCCGCCGTCGCGCACGTCGGCGATGCGCTCACCGGGGCGGCAGCGGGCGCCGGCCGCGACGCGGTGGCGCAGCGTCCCGGCGGCGCAGGCCTCCAGTTCCTCGGTCGCCTTGGACGTCTCCACCACCGCGACCGGGTCGCCCGCGGCGACCGGCTCGCCGTCCCCGACCAGCCAGTCGGTCAGCACGTAGTCGGTGTCGTTGTTGTTGAGCTTGGGCACCAGCAGCTCAGCCACGGAGCTTCTCCCGGATCGTGCGGTGGACGTCGGCGGCGCTGACCAGCACCTCGCGCTCCAGATGGGCGGCGGTGGGGACGACCGAGTCCGCCGAGTGGACGAGGGTGACGGGGCCGTCGAGCCGCGACCAGTGCCGCTGGTGGACGACATGCGCGACCTCCGCGCCCCACGTGCCGCCCGCGGTGCCCTCCTCGACCACGAACACCTGCCGCACGTCGGGCAGTTCGAGGTCGACGGGGTAGATCCGGGAGGGCACGAGCAGGGTGCAGACGATCTCCTCCTCGACCAGCAGCGAGCGCATCGCCTCCAGCACCCGGTGCGCGACCCCGCCACCCGCGACGACCACGCAGTCGGGGTCCGCCCCCGGCAGTGACACCTGTGCGGTGCCGCCGCCGTCCGCCGCCCGCAGCGCGAACGGCGGCTCGACCTCGTACATCGGCCGGGTGTAGAGCACCTTGTCCTCGAACAGGACGCAGGGCTCGGCGCGTTGCAGCATCTCCGCCAGCACCTCCGCGTGGTCGTGGAAGGGCGATGCCTCGTAGAGGGCGAGCCCGGGGACGCCCAGGAAGTGCTTCTGCAGGCTCTGGCTGTGGGTGGGGCCGTAGCCGCGCCCGCCGCCGACCGGGCAGCGCAGGACCATCCGCATCGGCACCCGCTCGCCGTACATCGACACGGACTTGGCCGCGAAGTTGACCAGCTGGTCGAAGGCGAGCGCGGCGAAGTCGCCGAACATCATCTCCACGATCGCGCCGTCGCCCGCAAGCGCGAGCCCGGCCGCGACCCCGGTGATGGCGTTCTCGCTGATCGGGGTGGACAGCACCCGGCCGGGGAAGCGGTCGGAGAGCCCGCGGGTGATCTTGAAGGCGCCGCCGTAGGGGTCCATGACGTCCTCGCCCAGCACGTACAGGTCCGGCTCGCGCTCCAGCAGGCCGTGCAGCGCCGCGTTGAGATTCTCCGCGACCCTCATGACGGCTCCCTCGTGGCGGGCTTCCTCACGACGGGCTTCCTCACGACAGCTCCCTCGCGACGACGTCCGCGGTAACGGCCGCGATGTGCGCCCGGGCCACCGCGTCCAGGCGCGCGAAGCGCTCGGGGTCGGCTGCCGCGTAGCGCGGGTACCAGTCGGCCGCGCGGGCCTGCGCGATGTCCATGGCGCTGCGGGTGTCGTCGCCCTTGCTGTGCGGGCCGAGCCGGTGGGTGGCGAACTCCACGACCAGCGGGCGCCCTTGGCGTACCGCACGCACCGCCGCGTCCAGCCCGCGGCGGATCGCGGCGACGTCGACGGTGTCCACCAGCCGGTGCTCGACCGCGAAGGCCGCGGCACGGCCCGCGATGCTGCCCGCCATGTTCGCGGCCAGCGGGGTGGACTGGGCGATCCCGTTGTTCTCGACGACCACCAGCAGCGGCAGGTCCCACAGCGAGGCGATGTTCAGCGCCTCGTAGACCGCGCCCTCGCCGAAGGTGCCGTCGCCGACGTAGACGCAGGCCAGCGCGCCCGGCTCGGTGCGCTTCAGGTGCAGCGCGACACCGCACGCCACCGGCAGGCTCTCGCCCTGCACCCCCGTCGACAGGTAGCGGTCGCGGCGGATGTGCTGGCTGCCGCCGACGCCGCCGCAGACCGCGCCCCTGCGGCCCATGATCTCGGCGAGCAGGCCTTCCGGGTCACGGTGCCTGGCCAGGTAGTGGCCGTGCCCGCGGTGGTTGCTGAAGACGTGGTCGCCCGCGGCCAGCAGCCCTTCGAGCGCCACGGGGACGTACTCCTGGCCGAGGCAGGTGTGGGTGGTGCCGTTGAGCATGCCGCGGTCGAAGAGGTCGAGCAGCGCCGACTCGAAGGCCCGGATCGTCAGCATCGACGACAGGTCCTCGTCGGGGAGTTCACCGAGCGGGGCGTGCGCACCCTCATCGTGCGGGAGGTCGTCGCGGGAGCGCTCCCGCGGCGGGGCCGGGGCGCTCACCGCCGGACCACGGCGACCACGCCGGCGATCGTGGAGTTGTCGAAGAAGTCGTCCAGGCCTATCTCCACGCCGAGTTGGGTCTGCATCCTGGCGATGATCTGGGTGATGGTCAGCGAGTGGCCGCCGAGGTCGAAGATGTCCTCGTGCGGGCCGATCGGTGAGCGCTCGAGCACCTGCTCCCATATCTCCGTGACCTGGGCGGCCAGCGGGTCGCCGCCCGCCGGGAGCGGCGCGTCGGGTGCGGCCCGCGCCGCGCGCGGCTCGGCCGCCGCCACCGGCGCGAAGTCCGCAAGCCCGCCCAGCGGCCGCTCCGGGTCGGCGGCGACCGCGGCGAGCACGCGGGCCAGGTCCGCGGCGAACCGCCCGGCGTCCGCCAGCTCCAGCGGGTCGTGCCGCAGGCTCACCAGCGCGCCCGACGGGCCGTGCGCGACCTGGAGTTGCAGTGCGCCGCGCACACTGTGGTTGAACTCCAGCCAGCGCACCCGGCCCAGCGGGCTCTCGGTGCCCGGCAGCCGCCGGTAGCTGATCGACACCGGGGCGAGCGCGGCATGCGGGCGCAGCCCCGGCACCGCGCGGGCCAGCGGCACCTCCCGGTAGCGGTAGACCTCCCGCAGCTCGCCGCGGATCTGTGCCGCGAAGCGCGCGAAGGGCATGTCGGCCGACGGCTTGGAGAACAGCGGGAGTTCGTTGACGTACGGGCCGATGTGGCCGGCCTCCCGCTCGGTGCGGGTCGACAGGTCCAGTGCGGTGGCGACCTCGGCGTTGCCGTACGAGGCGAGCACCACGTGCACCGCGGCGACCAGCACCTCGAAGTGCGTCGCCGCCGCCAACCGCGGCAGCTCCAGCGGGAATTCCAGCACCTCGGCGTCCGCCGCCCGGCGCGAGCGCAGCCAGCCGCCGGGCACGGCCGTGTCGTCCGGCTCGTGCCAGCGCCCGGCCCAGAACTCGCCCGCGTCCGGCAGCAGCGCCGCCACCCGCTCGCGCTGCGCCGCCACCCGCTCGCCGTGGCCGGAGTGCTCCAGCTCGGCCGGCATGCCGCCCTGGACGTAGGCGGCCAGGTCCGCGACCAGCAGGTCCTTGGACTGGCCGTCGAAGACCAGGTGGTGGGCGACGGCCACCAGCATGTCGTCGCCGACCAGCGCGAACCGCACCAGCGGGCCGCGCGCCAGGTCGAAGGGCCGGGTCACGACCTCTTCGACGGAGCCGGCCTCCTCAAGGCCCGGCAGCTCGGCCGCGGGGACCAACTGCGGCTCCCCGCCGACCTCCTGGACCGCGCAGCCGAGCAGCGGGTGCCGTTCGACGACGGCCCGGCAGGCCTTGGCGAGCGCACCGCGGTCCGGGTCCGCGTCGAGCGCCACCACGACCGGCATGTGGTAGGCGGTGGCCGCACCCGTCCGCGCGGCGATCCACATTCCGTGCTGGGTGGAGGAGAGCTGGCTGTTCATCGGACGACCTCTCGGAGCGCGCGTTTGTCCACCTTGCCGCCGTGGTTGCGGGGCAGGGCGTCGAGCGTGATCAGGTGCTGCGGCAGTTCGTGGGGTGCCAGCCGGGACCTGAGGAAGGCCCGCAGGTCCGTGTGGTCGACACCGCCGACCACCGCGACGGCGACCGCCGTGCCGAGCGCGGGGTGCGGCACCCCGAAGGCCGCGGCCTCGACCACCGACGGGTGCTCGTAGACCGCCTCCTCGACGTGCAGCGTGGAGACCTTGTGCGCACCGGACTTGACGACGTCGCTCTCCCGGTCGACCAGGTAGAGGTAGCCGTCGCCGTCCAGGTAGCCCAGGTCGCCCATCCGCACCCACCCGCCGCGGAAGACGCCCGCGGAGGCGGCCGCGTCGCCGTAGTAGGTGCGTGAGGCGGTCGGCGAGCGCATCCACACCTCGCCGGTGGCGCCCGCGGGCAGCGGTTCGCCGTCGGCGGTCGCGACCCGGACCGCGCCGCCGGACGCCGGGCGGCCGACGCTTGAGGGGCGGGCCGCGTCGTAGAGCATCACGGTCTGCGCCGGGGCGGCTTCTGTGGAGGTGTAGTAGTTGGCGATCGTCGCCCGCGGGAAGGCCGCGCTCAGGTCGGCGGCGACCTTGCCGGGCAGCGGCGCCGCCGCGGAGCCGAGCAGCAGCACACTGGACAGGTCCGACTTCAGGTGCGCACCCGCGGCCAGCAGTTCGATCGCCATGGTGGGCACCAGGAAGACGGTGCCGACCCGGTGCTCCTCGATCATGCGGGCGAAGCGGCCGGGGGTGAAGTGCCCCAGGGTCAGCACCGCCGGGTGCGCGCCGACCGCGTTGGCCAGCATCCACTGCCCGGCGTTGGTGCCGATCGGGAAGGCGTGCGCGAGGGTGCGTGAGTGCGCGAAGGGCCTGCGCCGCCCGCCCCACCCATAGGCCAGGTTGCCGTGCGTGGCGGCAACTCCCTTGGGGCGCCCGGTGGTTCCCGAGGTGTAGAGGATCTGCGCCAGGTCCCCGGGCTCCGGGGTGCGCACCGGCCCTTCCGCGGTGGGCAGTTGCCCCGCCCGCAGCACCAGGGCGGCACCGCAGTGCGCGAGCATCGCGTCGGTGTCCGCGCCGCTCAGCCGGTCCGAGAGCGGCACCGCGACGGCCCCGGCCTTCAGCACCCCGAAGAAGGCGACGGCGTAGTCGAGCCAGTCGGGGCTGCCGAAGACCAGTCCGACCCGGTCCCCCGGCGCGACACCGCGGCGCATCAGCCCCGCCGCCACCGCATCGGAGCGCCGCCACCAGTTTTCGAAAGTCAGCGTCCCGGAACCCGCAACTTTTAGCGCGTCCTGGTCGGGTTCTGCGGCTGCGCGCGCACGCAGCAGCTCGGACAGGGTCGTGCTCACGTACTGATCCCCCTGATGCGCACCGGCCTGCCACCGGCGAAGTGAAGGAATCGGCTCCGCCAGAAGGCGAGCAAACCCCCTACAACAGCTCATTGACTGAGCGGGCTCACCCTGGCATTGTCGCCCAGAGCCGTCAACCCTTTCGAATGTGTCGGCGCGATTTACGAAATCGCACGCCCCGACTTTCGCGGCCCGTTCCCCCGATCCCCCCGTTCCCCCCGTTCCCCCTGAGCACGCCAGCACAGCACGTGGAGACACCTGTGAAGACCGGACCGCTCTCGTTCGGGCAGCAAAGACTGTGGTTCCTGCACCAGTTCGACCCGAAGGACCCCGCGCACAACGCCGGGTACGCCTACCGGCTGCGCGGGGCGCTGGACGTGGTCGCGCTGCGGGGGGCCTTCACCGCTGTGGTCGCGCGGCACGGGGCACTGCGGACGCGGTTCACCTCCGACGGCGGGCAGCCGCTCGCGGTCGTGGAGGAACCCGGGCCTGTGCAGGTGGAGTTGGTGGAGGCGGGCAGTGTCGCCGACGCCGAACGGGTCGTCGCCGCGCGGGCGAACACGCCCTTCGACCTGGCCGCCGGGCCGCCGCTGCGGGTCACGCTGGTGCGGCTGGCCGAGGACGACCATGTGCTGTGCGTCGTCATCCACCACATCAACGGCGACGGCTGGTCCTTCAACGTGCTGCGGGACGAGATCGCCGCGCACTACGCCGGGCAGCCGCTGCCCGACGTCCCGCTGCAGTACGCGGACGTGGTGGCCGCAGCCGGCGAACCCGCCGACCCGGGCTGGTGGATCGAGCGGCTCGCCGGGGCGCCCGACCTGGAGCTGCCCACCGACCGGCCGCGCCCGGCCGAGCGCAGCACCGACGGTGACGACGTGCGCTTCACGCTGCCGTCGGAAACGGCCGACGCGATAAGGGAGTTGGCCCGGCAGGCGCGCTGCACGCCGTACATGGTGCTGCTGACCGCCTTCCAGGTGCTGCTGGCCCGGCACAGCGGGCAGCGCGACTTCTGCGTCGGCACCCCGGCCGCGGGGCGCGGCCGGGCGGAGCTGGAGCGGGTCGTCGGCTTCCTGTCCACGACGATGGTGCTGCGCTGCGACCTGACGGGAGACCCGTCCTTCGCCGACCTGCTGCGGGCCACCCGGCGCAATGTGCTGGCCGGCCTCGCGCACCCCGACGTGCCCTTCGAGCACCTGATGGGCGCCCTCGGCATCGAACGCGACCTGAGCAGGACCCCGCTCTACCAGGCGATGTTCGCCCTGCACACGCACGGCCTGGTCACCGAGCCGCTGCCGGGCCTGGACGCCGAGTCCTTCCCGCTGGGCTGGCACTCGGCGCGCTGCGACCTCTCGCTCGACCTGTACGAGCAGCCCGACGGCAGCATGGACTGCTTCCTGATCCACAGCACCGACCTCTTCGACCCCGGCACCGCCCGGCGGATCACCGAGCGCTTCCTGCACCTGCTCGGCTCGGTGCTCGCCGACCCTCAGCAGGCGGTGGGCGCACTGGAGCTGCTGCCGCCAGGCGAGCGGGCACTGCTGGAGTCCTGGAACGACACCGCCGTCGAGCTGCCCCCGGTGACGCTGGTCGACCTGGTGCTGGAGCGGGCCGCGGCCGACCCCGACGCGGTCGCCGTCGTCGCGGGCACCACCGTCCTCAGCTACCGGCAACTGGTCGGCGCCGCCGCCGCGCTGGCCTCCGACCTGCGAGGCCGCGGCATCGGGCGGGGCGCGCTGGTCGCCGTGCAGTCCGGGCGGCGGGCCGAGATGGTCGTGGCGCTGCTGGGCGTGGCGATGTCGGGGGCCGCGTACGTACCCGTGGACCCCGAATACCCCGCGGCCCGTATCGCCTACGTGGTGCAGGACTGCGGGGCCGCGCTGGTCCTCACCGACGCCGACCTCGACGGAGTGCTCGACGTGGTGCCGGGGCAGGTCCCGGCGCCGCTGCCCCGCCCCGGGGACACCGCGTACGTGCTCTACACCTCGGGGTCCACCGGCCGGCCCAAGGGCGTCGTCGTGCCGCACCGGGCGCTGGCCAACTTCCTGCTGGCGATGCGCACCCTGGTCGGCAGCACACCCGGCGACCGCTGGCTCGCGCTGACCTCGCTGTCCTTCGACATCTCCGCACTGGAGCTGTACCTGCCGCTGGTCACCGGCGGCCGGGTGGTGGTCGCAGGCGCCGACGCCTCGCGGGACGGGCACACACTCGCCGCACTGGTCAGGGACGAGGGCGTGACCCACGTCCAGGCCACCCCTTCCGGCTGGCGGGTGCTGCTGACCGGTGACCTGCCGCGGGTCGCGGGCCTGACCGGGGGCGAGCCGCTGCCGCTCAAGCTCGCCCTCGAACTGCGGTCCAGGACCAGCCGGCTGGTCAACGTCTACGGACCCACCGAGACCACCATCTGGTCCACCGCGTGGGAGGTGCCCGAGTACCCGCAGCGCATCACCGTGGGCACGCCGATCGCCAACACCACGGTCCACGTGGTCGATCCGCACGGCGCTCCCGCGCCGATCGGCGTGCCCGGCGAACTGCTCATCGGCGGCGCGGGTGTCGCCGACGGCTACCTCGGCCGCCCCGAGCTGACCGCGGAGCGCTTCACCGAGGCCGATGGAACGCGCCTGTACCGCACCGGAGATGTCGTACGCCGGCTCCCCGACGGCACGCTGGAGTTCTTCGGCCGCTCCGACGACCAGGTCAAACTGCGCGGCCACCGCATCGAGCCCGGCGAGGTCGCCGCCGCCCTGGAGACCGCACCGGGGGTGCGGCAGGCCGCCGTCGCCGTCCGCGACGAGAACCTGGTGGCCTTCTACGTCGCCGAGGCCGCCGCGGACCCCGGCGCGCTGCGCGGCCACCTGGCCGGGCTGCTGCCCGGCTACATGGTGCCCGCCCAGTACGTCCGTCTGGACGCGCTGCCGCTGACGCCCAACGGCAAGGTCGACCGCAAGGCGCTCCCCCACCCGGGCGGCGAACGGCGCACCGGCGGCGGCCGGGAGCCGCGCACCGACGCCGAGAAGCTCGTCGCGGAGGTCTTCGCCGAGGTGCTGGACGCCGAGGACGTACGCGCCGACGACGACTTCTTCGCGCTCGGCGGCCACTCGCTGCGGGCCGCGATGCTCACCGCCCGGCTCGGCGCCCGCACCGGTGCGGTCGTCCCGATGAGCGAGGTCTTCCGGCACCCGGTGGTCGAGGAACTGGCCGCACTGGTCGAGGCGGCGGTGCCGGGTACGGTCACCTCGCCCGTGCCGCGGCCCGCGGGCACCCAGGCCCCGCTGTCCTTCGCCCAGGAGCGGCTGTGGTTCCTGGCCCGGCTCGACCCGCGGGACGCCTCGTACAACATGTGGCTGGCCAAGCGGCTGCGCGGCCCGCTGGACGTGGCGGCGCTGCGCGGCGCGCTCGACGCGGTGACCGCGCGGCACGAGATCCTGCGCACCCGCTTCCCCGAGGTGGACGGTGCGCCGGCCGCACTGGTGGAGCCGCCGGGGCAGGTGCCGCTGGAGCTGCTGGCGGCCGACAGCGAGGGCGCCGCCTTCGACATGGTGTCGGCCAGGACGAACACCCCGCTGGACCTCGGGGTGGCGCCGCCGCTGCGGGCCTCCCTCATCGAGATCGCCGCGGACGACCACGTGGTGTGCCTGGTGATGCACCACATCCTCGGCGACGGCTGGTCGCTGAACATCCTCCACGACGAGCTGGCCGCGCTCTACTCGGGGCGCGAACTCCCGCCGCTGCCCGTACAGTTCGGCGACATCGCGATATGGCAGCGCGACCAGGACACCACGGGCCTGCTCGACTACTGGCAGCAGCGGCTCGCCGACCCCGGCCCGCTCGGGCTGCCGGTGGACCGCCCGCGCACGGCCCTGCCCAAGCGCAGCGGCGGCATCACCGCGCTGCGGCTGGACGAGCGGGAGACGGCGGCCCTGAACCGGCTGGGCCGCGAGCACCGCTGCACGCTCTTCATGGTGCTGCTCGCCGCCTACCAGGCGGTGCTGGCCCGGCACACCGGCGGCAGCGACATCCTCGTCGGCACCGTCACCGCGGGCCGCGACCGGCTGGAGCTGGAGCCAGCGATCGGCTACCTCACCGACGTGCTGGTGCTGCGCGGCGACCTGTCCGCGAACCCCACGGTGGCGGAACTGCTCGACCGCACCCGCACCGACGTGCTGGAAGCCTTCGCCCACCAGGGCATCCCCTTCGAGGAGCTGGCGGCCGGGCTGCGGGTGGTGCGCGACCCGTCGCGCACCCCGCTCTTCCAGACGATGGCGATCCTGCACACCCAGGGCGCCGACCACGACGCGGACGCCTTCGCCGGGCTGCGCAGCAGCCCCTTCGACGGCGGCTTCCAGCAGGCGAAGTTCGACCTGATGCTGGAGGCCTGGCAGGACGGCCCCGAACTGCTGCTGTCCCTGGTCTACGACGCGGAACTCTTCGACGCGGGCACCGTCACCCGGCTCACCGAGCGCTTCGGGACACTGCTGCGCGCCCTGCCCGGGCACACCGCGACACCCTTCTCGGCGATCCCGATCCACACCCCGGAGGACACCGCGGTCCTCGACGGCCCGCCGCTCGGCGAGACCCCCGCGGTGCCCGACCTGTTCGCCGCCGCGGTACGGGAGCGCCCCGGCGCCGTCGCGCTGTCCTGCGGCGAGCAGCTGGTCACTTACGCCGAACTCGACGCCAGGGTGGAGGAGTTGGCGGCCGGCATGCCGTCGGGCGGGGTCGTCGGCATCCGGCTGGGCCGCTGCGTCGACGCCGTCGCGGCCATGCTCGCCGCCTGGCGCGCGGGCAGCGCCTACCTGCCGCTCGACCCCGAATACCCGCCGCAACGGCTGGAGTTCATGGCGCGGGACAGCGGCGCCGGCCTCGTCCTGACACCGGAGGGGCCGCTGCGGTACGAGACAACGTCCGCGGCGGCCGATGCCGCGTACGTGATCTACACCTCGGGCTCCACCGGGGTGCCCAAGGGCGTCGCGGTGGGGCACACGGCACTCGCCGCGCGCGTGGCCTGGATGCGCCAGGCGTACGAACTGCGGCCCGGCGACCGGATCGTGCAGTTCGCCTCGCTCAGTTTCGACACCCACGCCGAGGAGATCTTCCCGGCGCTGGCCGCGGGAGCCCGCGTCGACCTGCTGCCCGACGGTGCGATCACCCTGACCGACCACCTCGACGGCGTCACCGTCCTCGACCTGCCCACCGCGTACTGGCACCACCTCGTCGACGAGATCGACCGCATCGACTGGCCCGACACGCTGCGGCTGGTCATCCTCGGCGGCGAACAGGTCCACGAGGCCGCGGTGGCCCGCTGGCACGCCCGCTTCGGTGACCGGGTGCGGCTGGTCAACACCTACGGCCCCACCGAGGCCACGATCATCGCGACCGCGGCGGACCTGACCGGCGAGGGCGGCCGGCCGCCGATCGGCCGGCCGATCGGCGGCACCAGGATCGTGCTGCTCGGCCCGCACGGCGAACCCGTACCGCCCGGCACACCGGGCGAGTTGTGCATCGGCGGCGCGGGCCTGGCCGACGGCTACCTCGGGCGGCCCGACCTGACCGCCGAGCGGTTCGTGCCGGTGGACGGCGCGTTGGTCTACCGCAGCGGCGACCGGGCGCGGCTGCGGCCCGACGGGCAGCTGGAGTTCCTCGGCCGCCTGGACGACCAGGTCAAACTCCGCGGCTTCCGCATCGAACCGGGCGAGATCGAGGCCAGGCTCGGCGGGCGCGGGGCCGTCGCCGTCCACGGCGAGACCCTCGTCGGCTACACCGTCGGCGAACACACCTCGCTCGCCGAGGAGTTGCGGGCCGCCCTGCCGCCGCACCTGGTGCCCGCGGTGTGGGTCGAACTCGACGCGCTGCCCCTGACCCCCGGCGGCAAGCTCGACCGGGCCGCACTGCCCGCCCCCGCCAGGACCACCGCGGCCCTCGCCCCGCGCACCGACGCGGAAGTCCTGGTCGCCGAGGTCTTCGCCGACGTCCTCGGGGCGCCGGAAGTCGGCGCCCTGGACGACTTCTTCGCGCTCGGCGGCCATTCGCTGCTCGCCGTGAAGGTCGTCGCCCGGCTGCGCGCCGCCACCGACGTCGACCTGCCGATCAGGACGCTGTTCGACCACGGCACCGTGGCGGGGGTCGCCCAGGCCCTCGAAGACGCCCTGCTCGCCGAGATCGACCAGCTGACCGAGGCGGAGGCCGACCGCCTCCTGACGGAAGGATCCCTGTGACCGACCTCGCGACCAAGCAGCGGCTGGCCGAACTCGTCGCCGAGGCCTCCGACGGTGCCATCACCGCCGCCCAGGCCCTCAGCACCCGGCTGCCCCTCACCGACCTCGGCCTGACCTCGCTGTCCCGGATGCGGCTCATCGACGCGGTCGAGGACGAATACGGCGTCGACATCGAACTCGACGGCGCCGGCTGGGACCTGGTCGACGACCTGGACGCGCTCAGCGCCCACCTGGCAGCCCGCTGATGCCCGTCACCGGGTCCGGGGCCCCGGCGGACACCGACACGCGCCTGTCGTGGCAGGCCGTCCCCTTCCGTGCGGAAGGCGGCAGCGGGCCGGTCACCTGGGGGCAGCTGCACATGTGGCACCCCATGCTGCGCTACGGTGCCGCCTTCGCGACCCTCTCCCTGCGGCAGGTCGTCGCGCTGCCCGCGCCCGGCGTCGAGGTCGGCGAATGCCTCGACGCGATACGGGAGCTGGTCGAGACCCACCAGGCGCTGCGTACCCGCTTCGCCGACCGGTCCGGCACCGGGGACGTCCGGCAGGACGTCGCCGCCGAGGGCACCCACCTGGTCGAGGTCTACGAGACCGGCGAGCACGCGTCCGACGGGGCGGTGGCCGCCGTCGCCGAGCGCCGCGGCAGAAAACTCGCCGCCGAGCCCTTCCGGCACAGCCACGAATGGCCCGTCCGCTTCGGGCTGGTGTGCCGCGGGCGGCGGGTACGAGCCGTCGCCGTCGTCTGCTCGCACGTCGCCTTCGACGCGTGGGCCGCCGACCTCGTCGGCGGTGCGCTGCGCCGGCTCATCGCCGGGGAGCCCGCGCCCCCGGGCGGGATCTGGCAGCCGCTCGACCAGGCCGCCCACGAGCGCTCCGAGCGCGGCCGGCGCGAGGACGCTCGCGCCATGCGGCACTGGCGGGCACGGCTGGCCGAGGTCCCCGACACCGCGCCCCGGCCTGCTGACGACCCGCCCGCCGCACCCCCCATCCAGCAGTGGTGGCTCACCTCCAACGCCCTCGCCGCGGCATCCGTCGCCGTCGCCGAACGCACCCGCACCTCCACCTCCGCGGTGCTGCTCACGCTGGCCGCCACCGCGCTGTCCGCGATACGCGGGCAGCGCACCGTCCCGCTCAAACTGATCGCGGGCAACCGCCTCACCGACCGGCAGCAGCGGCTCGCCACCTCGGCGGCGCAGGACGCGCTGCTGGTCTTCGAGCGGGCCGACGTCGGCCTGGACGAGGCGGTACGCGAGGTCTACCGGCGGTCGACCAGCGGCTACATGCGGGGGGCCTACGACCCCCGCTCGCTCGCCGCGCTCACCGACGAGCTGAACGGCGAGCGGCGCCATCCGCTCGACCTGACCGGGTACTTCAACGACGCGCGGCTCGCCCACGCGTGGGCGCTCCCTCCCGGGCCTGCCGCGCCCTCGTCGCGCGGGCCGACGTTCGTCCGCGGGTACGAACGCAACGACATGGGCTTCTGTCTCGTGCTCGCCCAGCAGGGACCGGACTGCCAGGTCTCCCTCCTGGCCGACACCACCCGCCTCCCGGCGGACCGCATCCCCGTCCTCCTCTCGGGCCTCGAATCCCTCCTCTGCGAGGCGGCCCACCACGACCTCCCCCTCCACGAGGTCCCCTCCACCCTCGGCCTCCCCCCGCCTTAGCCCTCCGGGGCGCCCTTACGCAGGCCGGCGAGCGCTTTCCAGCGGCACCCTCACGCAGGCCGGCGAGCGCTTTTCAGGGGCGCGGGGAACGGCGCGACCAGCCCCCACCGGGCGCGCGGGTCGTCACCGGCCCAAAGGGGCTCTTCGGTCCGAAGCCGGACCACCCGCCGCGAGCGAAGCGAGATGGGGGCACCCCCAGGCGAAGCGCTGGGGGAGGCTGAGCGCGCAGTTCCCCGCGCCCCTGGGGGGGTGCCCTCTCTACGGAGGGTGCGCGTTTTTCAGGGGCGCGGGGAACGGCGCGACCAACCCCCAGCGGGCGCGCGGGTCGTCACCGGCCCAAAGGGGCTCTTCGGTCCGAAGCCGGACCACCCGCCGGTGGGGGGCTGAGCGCGCAGTTCCCCGCGCCCCTATGTGCTCGGCCCCGCCGCAAAGGGACCCCTGGGGGGCGCCCTCTGCGGAAGGGGGGCCGCACGAGCGCCGCGGTCGGCGGAGGCGCGCCCCACGGGCGGAGGCGTACCCCCCTGAAGCCACCGCGGCAAGCGGGTGGCTAGGGGCGGCGGGTGAGGAGCCAGGGTTCCACGACGCCGAGGCCGCGGACGGGGCGGCGCCACATCGGTTGGAGCGCGAAGCGGTACTTCTCGGAGTCGCCCGCGTCCACATCCGCCTCCGACAGCGGCGCGTCCCCGGCCTCGCCGAGGGCCTCGGCGAAGTCGCCGTCGACGAGGACGGCGTCGCGGGGCGCTATCGAGGTGAGCCGGGATGCCAGGTTCACCGTCGTGCCGAACACGTCGCCCATCCGTGTGGTGACCGTGCCGAACGCCATGCCGACGCGGAGCGCCGGCATGGTCTCGTCGCCGGTCATCGTCTCGATGAGCCGTATCCCGATCTCCGACGCCGTCCCGGGGTCGTCGGCGACGAAGAGCACCTCGTCGCCGAGCGTCTTGATCAGCCGCCCCCCGTACGCGGCGACCTGGTCGGCCGCGGTGGTCTCGAAGGCCTCGACGAGTTCGCCCAGCTCCTCCTCCTCCAGCCGCCGGGTGAGCCGGGTGAATCCGACGAGGTCGGCGAATCCGACGGCGAGCCGCCGGTCGACCGCTTCCTCGTCGTCGGACTGGACGACCCGGCTGGTGGCGGCCGCGACCTGGCGGCGCCACACGTAGATGAGGAATTCCTCCAGCTCGGGCAGCAGCAGTTCGACCAGCGGGTAGGCGACCTCGGCCCTGGTCATGCCGGGCTCGGGCGGTTCCGTGAGGCCTTCGAGGAAGGAGTCGGTCTGCCAGTCGGCGAGCCTGGCGGTGGTCTGGCCGGTGGAGCGTGCCACCTGGATGGCCATGGACTCCGACAGCAGGCCCGCCTCGACGAGGCCGGCGAGCCGGCGCAGTGCGAGGACGTCGGCCTCGGTGAGCGCCTTGGCCTGTCCGATGTCGGCGAAGCCCATGGCCCGCCAGAAGCGGGAGGCGAGGTCCATGGAGACGCCGGCGGTGCGGGCCGCCTGGAAGGGGGTGTAGCGGCGGGGTGCGCCGAGGATGAGCTGTTCGAGCCGCAGCGCCAGCGGATGCTCACCGGTCTCGGTGACGCCGTCAGCGTCCGGGTCGCCGTCCGGGTCGGTGTCCGGACCGCTGCCGGTGTCGTTGCCGGTGTCGGCGCCGCTGCCGCCGTCGAAAGCGGCGTCGCGGGGCCGGCCGCCCGGGTCCGTGCCCGGTTCGGCGTCGGACGGTTCGTCCGGAACGGGTGGGCCGCCCGGGTCGTCCACGCTCACCGCCCGGCCCCTGAGGAACTCCTGCGCACAGCCCTTCCGATCATCGAGACGACGCAGCGAGTCCACGATACGGCAGGTGTGCCGCAGCTCACTCTCACCGGTGCGCTCCGGGTTTCGCGGCCCCCGCGGCCTCCGGCCCCGCGGACGGCGCACCGGCCACTCCCGGCCCGCGGGTCACCGCGAGCGCGCCGCGCGCCGCGCGGACGCGATCCGCCGGGAGCCCGCGGGCCGCCGCAAAGGCGCGGGCCACCGCACGGGCCGGGGACGGCCGGCGCGTACGGGTCACCGTGCGGGCCGCAGGTGGACGACGTCGCCCGCGCCGACGGCGTGTTCTCCGTCGGGGGACGCGATCACCAGGCGTCCGTCGCCGTCGACGTTGACCGCGGTGCCGGACAGTTCGCGCCCGCCGGGCAGCTCCGCGCGGACCTGGCGGCCGAGGGTGGCGCAGCCGGCCGCGTAGGTCTGCTGGAGGCGGGAGGCGGCGGGGTCGCCGCCGGCCGCGCGCCAGGCGTCGTACCAGTCGGCGAGGGAGCGCAGGACGGCCCGCAGCAGGGGGTCGCGGTCGGTGCCCTGGGCGCCGGCGAGGGCGAGGGAGGCGGCGGCGGGGACGGGGAGTTCCGCGGCGCGCAGCGAGACGTTGACGCCGATGCCGATGACGACACCGGTCCGGCCGGTGCGCTCGGCGAGGATGCCGCCGGCCTTGCGTTCCTCGCCGTCGACGGTGACCAGCAGGTCGTTGGGCCATTTGAGTGCCGTGTCGACGCCGGCGGCGCGGGAGAGCGCGGTGGCGGTGGCGACGCCGGCGAGCAGCGGCAGCCAGCCCCAGCGGTGCACGGGCACGGCGTCACTCGGGGCGCCGCCGCCCGCGCGGGCGGGTGCGGGGTCGCCGGGCCGCAGGAGCACGGAGAAGAAGAGCCCGGAGCGCGCGGGCGCGGACCACCGGCGGTCGAGCCGGCCGCGCCCGGCGGTCTGCTCCTCGGCGACGAGCACCGCGCCCTCGGCGGCGCCCGCGGCGGCCCGGGCGGCGAGGTCGCTGTTGGTGGAGCCGGTGGCCTCAACCACGTCGAGGGCGGTCCACAGCGAGTCGGGGGTGACGACCGCTCGGCGCAGGGCCGCTTCGTTGAGCGGCGGTCGGTCGAGGTCGGACCAGCGGCTGGACGTCATGCGTCCACCCTACGAGCGCGGCGGCGGGTGACACGCCGGGCCGCGGAGGCGCCGCCGCCCCGGCGGGTGCAGGCTGGTGAGTGTGGTGAACGCCGCAGTGCCCGTACCCGAGAGTCGCCACTACGCTACGGAACACAGCGTTACTCACGAGTTAAGAAGCGTCCGTCAGCAGCGGGTGGCAGCCGGCAGCCGCCGGGCGCGTCACCGCCGCCGAGAGCAGGAGAGCCGCCTCCCATGGCCGAGCCGGACCACGACATCCACACGACCGCGGGCAAGCTCGCGGACCTGCGCCGCCGTATCGAGGAGGCCGACCATGCGGGCTCGGGCAAGGCGGTGGACAAGCAGCACGCGAAGGGCAAGCTGACCGCCCGTGAGCGGATCGAACTGCTGCTGGACGACGACTCCTTCACGGAGCTGGACGAACTGGCGCGGCACCGCTCGACGAACTTCGGCCTGGAGGCCAACCGCCCTTACGGCGACGGGGTGATCACCGGCTACGGCACCGTCGAGGGGCGCCCGGTCGCGGTGTTCTCGCAGGACTTCACGGTCTTCGGCGGCGCGCTCGGCGAGGTGTACGGCGAGAAGATCGTCAAGGTGATGGACTTCGCGCTGAAGACCGGCTGCCCGGTGATCGGCATCAACGACTCGGGCGGCGCGCGCATCCAGGAGGGTGTGACCTCGCTGGGGATGTACGGCGAGATCTTCCGCCGCAACACCCATGCGTCCGGGGTGATTCCGCAGATCAGCCTGATCATGGGACCGTGCGCGGGCGGCGCGGTCTACTCGCCCGCGATCACGGACTTCGTGGTGATGGTGGACCAGACCTCGCACATGTTCATCACCGGTCCCGACGTGATCAAGACGGTGACCGGCGAGGACGTCGGCATGGAGGAGCTGGGCGGTGCGCGCACCCACAACTCCACGTCGGGCAACGCCCATCACCTGGCCGGCGACGAGAAGGACGCCTTCGAGTACGTCAAGGCGCTGCTGTCGTACCTGCCGAGCAACAACCTGGAGGAGGCGCCCTCCTTCGCCGCCGCGGCGGACCTGGCGGTCACCGCGGAGGACCTGGAGCTGGACACGCTGATCCCGGACTCGGCGAACCAGCCGTACGACATGCACAAGGTGATCGAACACCTGGTGGACGACGCCGAGTTCCTGGAGACGCAGGACCTGTTCGCGCCGAACATCATCACCGGTTTCGGGCGGATCGAGGGCAGGCCGGTGGGCCTGGTCGCCAACCAGCCGCTGCAGTTCGCGGGGTGCCTGGACATCAACGCCTCGGAGAAGGCCGCGCGTTTCGTGCGCACCTGCGACAGCTTCAACATCCCGGTGGTCACACTCGTGGACGTCCCCGGCTTCCTGCCGGGCACCAGCCAGGAGTGGGACGGCATCATCCGCCGCGGCGCCAAGCTGATCTACGCGTACGCCGAGGCCACGGTGCCGCTGATCACGATCATCACGCGCAAGGCGTACGGCGGCGCCTACGACGTGATGGGCTCCAAGCACCTGGGCGCGGACCTCAACCTGGCCTGGCCGACGGGCCAGATCGCGGTGATGGGCGCGCAGGGCGCGGTCAACATCCTGCACCGCCGCACCCTCGCCGAGGCGGGCAGCCCGCAGGAGGCGGACGAGCTGCGCAGGCAGCTGGTCACCGACTACGAGGACACCCTGCTCAACCCCTACATCGCCGCGGAGCGCGGTTACGTGGACGCGGTGATCGCGCCCTCGCAGACCCGTGCCCAGCTGGTCAAGGCGCTGCGGACGCTGCGCAACAAGCGGGAGAGCCTGCCGCCGAAGAAGCACGGCAACATCCCGCTGTAGCCGCAGGGCAGGAACCCGCAGAAAGGAGCGACCCGTGGTCATCAAGGTGGAGCGCGGCAGGCCGACGCCGGAGGAGCTGGCCGCCGTCGTGGCGCTGGTCCAGGCGCGGGCCGCGGCGATCGAGGCCGAGCAGGACGGCCCCGCCGGCCGGCCCGCCGGCTGGTCGGCCCCGGCCCGCAACATGCCCCGTACGCTGCCCCGCCCCGCGCCGGGTGCGTGGCGCATGTCGGCGTGGCCGGGGGGCCGGGGCTGAGTACGCGTACTCAGGCGCGGCGGTGCCGCCGCGGAGCAACCTGGGGGGCATGTTGTGGCCGGACGATCAGCGCGAAGACCAACACTCCGAGCAGATGCGGCACGCGCTGAAGATGCTGCGCCGGGCGATGCTGGTCGCCGCGGTGGTCGCGGGCCTGCTGATGGCCTTCGCCACCCTGCGGGTGTGACCGCCCGCGGCGGCGTACGGCCGCGTACCGGTACCTACGGCCGCGTACGGCCGCCCGCCCGGCGCTGCCTACGATGGTGCGATGACCTCCACCCCCCGTGTGCTCGTGCTCGCCTCCGCATCGCCCGCCAGGCTCGGCCTGTTGAAGCAGGCGGGCCTCGACCCGCGGGTCGTGGTCAGCGGGGTGGACGAGGACGCGATCAGCGCGGACAGCCCCGGCGAGCTGGCCAGGGTGCTGGCCGAGGCGAAGGCCGACGCGGTGGTGTCGGGCGGCATGCTGGACGGCGGTGAGATCGTCGTGGGCTGCGACTCGGTGCTCGACCTGGACGGCGAGGCACTGGGCAAGCCCGCGGACGCCGCCGAGGCCACCGCCCGCTGGCAGGCGATGCGCGGCCGCGCGGGTGTGCTGCGGACCGGGCACTGCGTGGTCGACACCGCGACCGGGCGCCGGGTGTCGGCGACCGCGTCCACGACCGTGCGGTTCGGCACCCCGGACGACGCGGAGATCGCCGCCTACGTCGCCAGCGGTGAACCGCTGTACGTGGCGGGCGCCTTCACTCTCGACGGGCGCTCTGCGCCCTTCGTGGACGGTGTGGAGGGCGACCCGGGCAACGTGATCGGCCTGTCGCTGCCGCTGCTGCGCTCCCTGCTCGCCGACGTCGGCGTGCGGATCACGGACCTGTGGACGTAGCCGGCGCCCCGGGCGGTGCGGGCGGTGCCGCGGCGGGGGTCTCGCCGCGGTCCTCGGGGGCGTAGAGCAGCAGGGTGCCGACCAGCAGGGCGAGTATCAGCATCAGCACCGCGAAGGCGTACCAGCCGACCAGGCCGACCACGACCGCGCCGACGACGCCGTGCACGACCGCGCAGACGATGAGCACGATCCGGCCCACCCGGCCCGACATGCGGTCGCGCAGCGCGATACGGGCGACCAGGACGGCGCAGGCGATCAGGAAGAGGGCGAAGAGCCCGCCGCCGGCCCACGACCCGGCGGCCATGGCGTCGGGGTCGAGCCCGGCGAGCGACATCTCCTGGTGGCGCACGGCCAGGCCCAGTATCCAGTTCACGAAGGCGATCGTGAGGGCTTCGAGCACCAGGACGACCGCCGTGCCGACGGCTATACCTCTGCGCACAGTTGTCCCCCTCCGGCGGCCTGTTCGTGCGCGTCGCAGGCTACTCACGGGTACGGGACCGGGCAAGGCCCGGCGCACCACCGGCTTGCGACACGCGGTCACCCACCGGTCGGCCGTCACTCGTCAGGGGGGACCCGACCGCAAAGTTTGCGCGCACTATTCGTGGGGTTTCTACAAAAGAACGTCAGCACCGTGCGGGGACTTCGAGCGAGATCTCCCCCACACCCGGTAGTGCGGGACATCGGTGGGAGCAGGGCCGTACCGTGGACTGAGCAGGCGTTCACGGGGTGTTGTGGCCCTGGGATCACCCTCCGTGTGGGCAAGCTCACGTGCAGGGGTGCCTCGGCATCAAGTGTGGCCAGTACCTAAACTCGGCTTGTTTCATGGAGGGAGCCATCGTGCGCAAGGTGCTCATCGCCAACCGCGGTGAAATCGCAGTACGCGTCGCCCGTGCCTGCCGGGATGCCGGGATCGCCAGCGTAGCCGTCTACGCGGACCCCGACCGGGACGCGCTGCATGTCCGCGCGGCCGACGAGGCGTACGCACTGGGCGGTGACACACCGGCCACCAGCTATCTGGACATCGCCAAGGTGCTCGGGGCGGCTGCCGAGTCGGGGGCCGACGCCGTGCACCCCGGCTACGGTTTCCTGTCGGAGAACGCCGAGTTCGCCCAGGCGGTGCTGGACGCGGGGCTGAACTGGATCGGCCCGCCGCCGCAGGCGATCCGCGACCTGGGCGACAAGGTCGCAGCGAGGCACATCGCCCAGCGGGCCGGAGCGCCCCTGGTGGCCGGCACCCCCGACCCGGTGTCGGGCTCCGACGAGGTCGTGGCCTTCGCGAAGGAGCACGGCCTGCCGATCGCCATCAAGGCCGCCTTCGGCGGCGGCGGGCGCGGGCTGAAGGTCGCCCGCACCCTGGAGGAGGTCCCGGAGCTGTACGACTCGGCCGTCCGCGAGGCGGTCGCCGCCTTCGGGCGCGGCGAGTGCTTCGTGGAGCGCTACCTGGACCGGCCGCGGCACGTCGAGACGCAGT
Source organism: Actinacidiphila bryophytorum (assembly GCF_016916835.1). Lineage (GTDB taxonomy): Bacteria > Actinomycetota > Actinomycetes > Streptomycetales > Streptomycetaceae > Actinacidiphila > Actinacidiphila bryophytorum. Next base: position 90,870 of record NZ_JAFFIX010000006.1, read on the forward strand.
GCCTGGCCGACAAGCACGGCAACGTCGTGGTGGTCTCCACCCGCGACTGCTCGCTCCAGCGCCGCCACCAGAAGCTCGTCGAGGAGGCCCCGGCCCCGTACCTGACCGAGGAGCAGAACCGGCAGCTGTACACCGCGTCCAAGGCGATCCTGCGCGAGGCGGGTTACGAGGGCGCCGGCACCTGCGAGTTCCTGGTCGGCCAGGACGGCACGATCTCCTTCCTCGAGGTCAACACCCGCCTGCAGGTCGAGCACCCGGTCACCGAGGAGGTCTCCGGCATCGACCTGGTGCGGGAGATGTTCCGGATCGCCGACGGCGAGGAACTGGGGTACGACGACCCGCCGCTGCGCGGCCACTCCTTCGAGTTCCGCATCAACGGCGAGGACCCGGGACGCAACTTCCTGCCCGCACCGGGCACCGTGACACGGTTCGACGCGCCCAGCGGCCCCGGTGTGCGGCTCGACGCGGGCGTGGAGTCGGGCAGCGTCATCGGCCCCGCGTGGGACTCGCTGCTGGCCAAGCTGGTCGTCACCGGCGCCACCCGGGAGCAGGCGCTCCAGCGGGCGGCCCGTGCGCTGGGCGAATTCCAGGTCGAGGGCATGGCCACCGCGATCCCCTTCCACCGCGCGGTGGTCCAGGACCCGGCCTTCGCGCCGTCGCAGGGGCCCTTCACCGTCCACACCCGGTGGATCGAGACCGAGTTCGCCAACACGATCCCGCCCTTCAGCGGTGGGGCGGTGGACGAGGAGGAGGCCCAGGGCCGCGAGACGGTCGTGGTCGAGGTCGGCGGCAAACGCCTGGAGGTGTCGCTGCCCGCGTCGCTCGGCATGACCCTGGCGCGTACCGGCCTGGCCGCGGGCGCCAAGCCCAAGCGGCGGGCGGCGGCCAAGTCCGGCCCCGCGGCGTCCGGCGACTCGCTGGCCTCGCCCATGCAGGGGACCATCGTCAAGGTCGCCGTCGAGGAGAACCAGAAGGTCACCGAGGGCGACCTGATCGTGGTCCTGGAGGCGATGAAGATGGAGCAGCCGCTGAACGCGCACCGCTCCGGCACCGTCATGGGCCTCAAGGCCGAGGTCGGCTCCTCGGTCTCCTCCGGTGCGGTCATCTGCGAGATCAAGGACTGATCCCGCTCCTTCCGTACGACGAAGCGGCGCGGCACCCGGGTCCGGGTGCCGCGCCGCTCGCGTGCACGTACCGCCGCATGTGCCTCAGCGCAGCACGTTCGCCTTCGGCTGCTTGAGGGAGAGCACCAGCAGCAGGGCGACGCCGGTGAAGACCGCGGACAGCGTCCAGGCGGCCGTGGCGCCCTCGATGAAGGGGTCGGCGGGGTGGTGCCGCGAGACCGTGCCGAAGACCGTGACCAGGACGGACAGGCCGAGGCTGCCGCCGACCTGCTGCATGGTCTGCAGCAGACCGGACGCGGACCCGGCGTCCTTGGGCTCGACGCCGGACAGGATGAAGGTGTTCAGCGGCATCACGGTCCAGCCCATGCCGACGCCCATCAGGATCAGCGTGGGCAGGATGCCCTGCGCGTATCCGTCGGAGGCGCTCAGCTGGGTGATCCAGATCGCGGCGACCAGGGTGAGCGACGAGCCGACGGTCGCCACCCGCTTGGCGCCGAAGCGGGCCAGGGCGCGCGGCGCGATCCTGGCTGCGACGAAGAGCGGCCCGGCCAGCGGCAGGAAGGCGAAGCCGGTCTTGAGCGGGCTGTAGCCGAGGAAGGTCTGCAGGTACTGCGTGGAGAAGTAGAAGGTGCCGAACATGCCGGCCACCATCAGCAGCATCACCGCGTACGCCAGCGCCCGGTTGCGGTTGGCGAACAGCCGCAGCACCACCAGCGGGCGCTCCACCCGGGTCTCGTTGACCAGGAAGGCGGCGAGCAGCGCGAGCGCGATCACGAAGGTGGTCACCGCCCGGGTGTCGCCCCAGCTGCTCTCGCCGACGCGGATGAAGGCGTAGACGAGCGAGGCCATGCCGAGGGTGCCGGTCAGTGCGCCGGCGATGTCGAAGCGCCCGCCGCGGTGCCGCTCGGTCTCCTTGATGTAGCGCGGGGCGAGCAGCACGATGGCGATGCCGACGGGGATGTTGACGAAGAAGACCCAGCGCCAGGAGCCCCAGTCGGTGAGCATGCCGCCGACGGTCAGGCCGACCGCGGAGCCGGCGCCGGAGATCGCGGAGAAGACGCTGAGCGCCCGGTTGCGCTCGCTGCCCTCGCGGAAGGACGTGGCGATCAGCGCGAGGGTGCTGGGCGCGGCGAGTGCCGCGGCGGCGCCCTGGAAGCCGCGGGCGACCAGCAGGGTGGTGGAGTCGTTGGCGACGCCGCCGGCTATCGAGGCCAGGGTGAAGGCCGCGACGCCCCACACCAGCGCGGTGCGCCGGCCGATGAGGTCGCCGATCCTGCTGCCGAGCAGCAGCAGGCCGCCGAAGGCCAGGGTGTAGACGTTCAGGACCCAGGACATACCGGTGGGCGAGAAGCCGAGGTGGCTGCCGATGCCGGGGAGGGCGACGTTCACCACCGTCGCGTCGAGCAGCAGCATCAGCTGGGTACCGAGGATGGCGGCGAGGGCGAAGAATGAGTGCACGCCGGAGGGGGCCGGCGCGCGGGTGGTCGAGGTCTGGTCCTGCACTACGTGCGTGGACATGGCTGGTAAGCCTCCAGCGGAGAAGACAAACGGAGGTCGTCTCCGTTAACTATACGGAGACATCCTCCGGTTCTACAATCGGATTCGGGGAAGCGATCCCCGGCACCGCGGGAGGCGGAACGGCATGCGGGCAGACGCGCAGCGCAACTACGACCGGTTGCTGGAGGAGGCCAAGCAGGCCTTCATCGTGCACGGGACGGACGTCGCCCTGGAGGACATCGCCCGCCATGCAGGTGTGGGGATCGGCACGCTCTACCGGCACTTCCCCGACCGCTACTCGCTGATGAACGCGGTCTTCATCCGGGAGCTGGACGCGCTCACCGAGCGTGCCGAGACCCTGATCGACGCGGACGAGCCCGCCGACGCGCTCTTCGTCTGGCTGCGCTCGGTCGGTGCGCACTCTGCCATGTACCGCGGGCTGTCCTCGGCGATCCTGGCCCAGTCGGACGGGCGGATGCTCCAGTGCAAGGCGCGGCTGCGCGAGTCCGGCGGCGCACTGCTGGCCCGCGCGCAGGAGGCGGGCGCGGTCAGGGAGGGCATCGAGATCGCCGACCTGCTCAAGCTGACGTCGGCGATCGTGCTGTGCGCGGAGAAGAACCCCGAGGACCGCAAGACCTTCGACCGGCTGATGTCGCTGGCCGTCAACGGCATCCTGGTGGGCTGACCAGCGCGGGCGCGCACCGGTTGGCCCCCACGAGCCGCCCACCGGTCCGTAGGGACACCCGCCTCAGCGCGGGCGCAGGTCCGCCAGCCGGGGGACCGTCGGGGGCCGCAGCGGGTGCGGGCGGCGCGGCGCCGGGAGCGGGGCGGCCGGCTCGGCCTGGCAGGCCGGCGCCACGGCGAGCTGCACCCCCCGGTCGGCGAGCGCCTGCAGCTCGGTCGCGGCACGGTCGTCACCCGGCGGCGGCTCGTCGGTGACCAGATGGGTGATCAGGTCGGTCGGCACCGTCTGGAACATCGTGTCGGTCCCGAGCTTGGTGTGGTCGGCCAGCACCACGACCTCCGCCGCCGCCTGCACCAGCGCCCGGTCCACGCTGGCCGACAGCATGTTGGACGTGGACAGGCCGCGCTCGGCCGTCAGGCCCGCGCCCGACAGGAAGGCGCGCGAGACCCGCAGGCCCTGCAGCGACTGCTCGGCACCGCTGCCGACCAGGCCGTAGTTGGAGCCGCGCAGCGTCCCGCCGGTCATGACGACCTCGACCCGGTTGGCGTGCGCCAGCGCCTGGGCGACCAGCAGCGAGTTGGTGACCACGGTGAGCCCGGGGACCCGGGCCAGCCGCCTGGCCAGCTCCTGCGTGGTGGTGCCCGCGCCGACGACGATGGCCTCGCCCTCGTCCACGAGCGAGGCCGCGAGGTCGGCGATGGCCGTCTTCTCCGCGGTCGCTAGATGGGATTTCTGCGGAAAGCCGGATTCACGGGTGAAGCCACCCGGCAGAACCGCACCGCCGTGCCGGCGGTCCAGGAGTCCTTCTGCCTCCAGTGCCCGCACATCGCGGCGCACGGTCACTTCGGAGGTCTGGACGACGCGGGCGAGCTCCCGGAGCGACACCGCTCCGTTGGCCCGCACCATTTCGAGGATCAATTGGCGACGTTCTGCAGCGAACACGGAACCGACAGTAACCCCAACGACCGCTACTTTCAGCGTTTTGCACCAGATGAGGGAACTTCCGCGTGAAACAGACCGTCAGGTGCTATAGGCCGACCGTACGTTCGCACTGCGCCGCCCGCGCGCCGCACGCCGCGCACCCCCCGGCGCACCCCCGGACCCCACCGGTATGCGAAACCGGAATCCCGTATTCGCCCGCGGACATCCATGCATGAACCACTGACTTCGCGTCAACACCACATTCGTGTCCGCCAAGTGAAGCACTCGCGCGTAAACAGACCCCGGATTCCTCGCAGTTCAGGGCTCATCTAGGCTGACGGTACGCCACGCCCCCCCTGCTCCGGCAATAACGCTTCCAGCCAACGACAACCCAACGGGAAATTTGATGTCCATACAGAAAACGGCCGTGAGGGCCGCGGCGCTTCTCGCCTGCGCGGTCGTGCTCGCCGCCTGCAACAACGACGACAGCAGCGACACCTCGGACGCTCCCCCGTCGACCACCGCGGCGGCCCCCACCACCAGCGCGGCCGCCGAGCCCACCGCCACCACCGCCGCCCCCGACGCGGGCGGCAGCGGCTCCGCGGCCAGCGGCACCAAGCTCAAGACGCTGCTGCCGACCGCCGCGACCGCGCCCAAGGGCTGGAAGGTCGACGACAGCGCGGCCTTCGACACCGGCGCCAACGTCAAGGCCGACCCGGGCTCGCCGCTGCTGCCGGACGACGACTGTGCGCGGGCGCTGACCAACGGCGGTGCCCAGACACTGACCTCCGACTACGCGGCGGCCTACGCCACGACCGGGCTCACCGACCCCAACGACGGCTCGTCGACGGTGGTGTTCAACAGCTACCAGCCCGGTGACGCCGCCAAGCAGATGGCCGAGGTCACCGCGCTGACCAAGCGCTGCGCGTCGTTCAGCAGCAAGGACATGTCCGGCAAGGCCGTCAAGATGACCGTCACCGCCAAGCCGGTGGCCGGCGCCGGCGACCAGTCGCTGGACATCACGGTCAAGCCGACCGGCAACTACGTCGGCTCGGAGATCGTGCTGGTGCAGTCGGGCGACGTCATCATGGCCGTCGACCAGTCCGACGCGGCCGGCGCGATGAAGCCGCTGGGACCGGTGGCCAAGCAGCTCGCCGCCGTGCTCCCGCTGAAGTAGCCGCGGGACCGCGAGGCGCGCGGCGCCAGGACCGGGGCCCAGGAGCGGCCTATGCCAGGCCCTGGTCCGCGCTGCCCGCCTTGCGGTTGTGCAGCTGGCGTGCCACCTCGGCGATCGAGCCGGACAGCGACGGGTAGACGGTGAAGGCGTTGGCGATCTGCTCGACGGTCAGGTTGTTGTCGACCGCGATCGAGATCGGGTGGATCAGCTCGCTCGCCTTGGGCGCGACGACCACCCCGCCGACCACGATGCCCGTGCCGGGGCGGCAGAAGATCTTCACGAAGCCGTCCCTGATGCCCTGCATCTTGGCCCGCGGGTTGCGCAGCAGCGGCAGCTTCACCAGCCGCGCGTCGATCCTGCCGCTGTCCACGTCGGCCTGCGAGTAGCCGACGGTGGCGATCTCCGGGTCGGTGAAGACGTTGGAGGAGACGGTCTTGAGGTTCAGCGGGGCCACCGCGTCGCCGAGGAAGTGGTACATCGCGATCCGGCCCTGCATGGCCGCGACCGACGCGAGCGCGAAGATCCCGGTGACGTCGCCGGCCGCGTAGACGCCCGGCGCACTGGTGCGGGAGACCTTGTCGGTCCAGATGTGGCCGGACTCGGTGAGCCGTACGCCCGACTCCTCCAGGCCCATCCCGGAGGTGTTCGGGATCGCGCCGACCGCCATCAGGCAGTGCGTGCCGGTGATCACCCGGCCGTCGGTCAGCGTCGCCTCGACACCGTCGCCGACCCGCTTGACGGACTGGGCGCGCGAGCGGGACATCACGTTCATGCCGCGCCGCCGGAAGACGTCCTCCAGGACCGCGGCGGCGTCCGGGTCCTCGCCCGGCAGCACCCGGTCGCGCGACGAGACGAGCGTCACGGTCGAGCCGAGCGCCTGGTAGGCGCCCGCGAACTCCGCGCCGGTCACACCGGAGCCCACCACGATCAGCTCGCGCGGCAGCTCGTCGAGGTCGTAGACCTGCGTCCAGTTCAGGATGCGCTCGCCGTCGGGCATCGCGTCGGGGAGTTCGCGCGGGCGCGCGCCGGTGGCGACCAGCACCGCGTCCGCGGTCAGCCGCCGCTCGGTGCCGTCCGCGGCGGTGACCACGACCGTACGGGTGCCCTCGGCGGTCTGCGGCCCGTCCAGCCGGCCGCGCCCGCGCATCACGGTCGCGCCCGCCCGGGTCACCGAGCCGGTGATGTCGTGCGACTGGGCCAGCGCGAGCCGCTTGACACGGCGGTTGACCTTGCCCAGGTCCACCCCGACGACCCGCGCCGAGCCCGCGAGCGGCGGGGTGTCGTCGGCGACGATGATCCCCAGCTCCTCGTAGGAGGAGTCGAAGGTCGTCATCACCTCGGCGGTGGCGATGAGCGTCTTGGACGGCACGCAGTCGGTCAGCACCGACGCACCGCCCAGGCCGTCGCAGTCGACGACGGTCACCTCCGCGCCGAGCTGCGCGGCCACCAGCGCCGCCTCGTAGCCGCCGGGTCCGCCACCGATGATCACGATCCTTGTCACGTACCCCATTGTCCCGCACGCGCCAAGCGCTCACCGCCACGGGGCACGCCTGCTCCTGTGCGCTTCCTTACGCCGGGCCGCACCCGCGCCTCCCGTACCCTCGTCCTCATGTCGCTCTACGCCGCTTACGCAGGCAACCTCGACGCCCGCCTGATGACCCGCCGCGCACCGCACTCCCCGCTGCGCGGCACCGGCTGGCTCGACGGCTGGCGGCTGACCTTCGGCGGCGAGCAGATGGGCTGGGAGGGCGCGCTCGCCACCCTGGTCGAGGACCAGGGCAGCCAGGTCTTCGTAGGTCTGTACGACATCGCGCCGGTCGACGAGGAGTCGATGGACCGCTGGGAGGGCGTACCCCTGCAGATCTACCGGCGCACGACCGTACGGGTGCACACCCTGGACGGCGACCTCGCCGCGTGGCTCTACGTGCTCAACGACTACGAGGGCGGGCTGCCGTCGGCCCGCTACCTCGGCGAGATCGCCGACGCCGCGGAGTCCGCGGGGGCGCCGCACGACTACGTGATGGGCCTGCGCAAGCGGCCCTGCTGACCGGTCCGCGACCGGACGGCGTCCGGCTGCGCAATTGTCTGAAGCTCCGATTTCCCGTGCTGCCGAAGTCAGGCCGTCTACGCGCGTAGGCCCTGACAGGTTACGCTCAGCGCGTGAACGCTTCTGTGAACCCCGACCCCTATGCCGCGGCCGACGCCGCCGCCGCCCGTCTGCGCACGCTGACCGGTGCGCAGACGCACGACGTCGCCCTGGTCATGGGCTCGGGCTGGGTGCCCGCCGCCGACCAGCTCGGCACCGCGGACGCCGAGCTGCCGATCACCGACCTGCCCGGATTCCCCGCCCCGTCGGTGGCCGGCCACGCGGGCCGCGTCCGCTCGGTACGCGTCGGGGGCCTGCGCGCCCTGGTCTTCCTCGGCCGCACCCACCTCTACGAGGGCCGCGGCGTCGCCAGCGTCGCCCACGGGGTGCGCACCGCGGTGGCCGCGGGCTGCAAGACGGTCGTCCTCACCAACGGCTGCGGCGGCCTGCGCCCCGGCTACCGCCCCGGCCAGCCGGTGCTCATCAGCGACCACATCAACATGACGGCGACCTCGCCCATCGCCGGCGCGAACTTCGTCGACCTCACCGACCTCTACTCGCCGCGGCTGCGCGCGCTGTGCCGCGAGATCGACCCCTCGCTCGAAGAGGGCGTCTACGTGCAGCTCCCCGGGCCGCACTACGAGACGCCGGCGGAGATCGGCATGGTCCGGGCGATAGGCGGCGACCTCGTCGGCATGTCCACCACGCTGGAGGCGATCGCTGCGCGCGAGGCGGGTGCCGAGGTGCTCGGCATTTCCCTGGTCACGAACCTGGCGGCCGGGATGACCGGCGCTCCCCTGAATCACGAGGAAGTCCTCGCGGCGGGTCACGAGTCCGCGACGCGCATGGGCACGCTTCTGGCCAGCTTGCTGGCCCGCCTATGACCTCGCCCCTGCCCCGGGCACGCGCCTCGCAGTTCCCACCGCACCGGAAGGTGCAAGCCCACAGCAAGTGGCAATCACCCGGGGGCGCTGGGGGTACCCCAGGCGAAGCTCTGGGGGCGGAACTGCGCGACGAGGCACAGCGGACCTGAAGCTGGACGGAGAGGGATCCCCATGGAAGATGTGTTGGCGCGGGCACGGGCGTGGGCGGCGGAGGACCCGGATCCTGAGACGCGCGCGGAGCTGACCGCACTGATCGAGGCGCGGGCTCTGCAAGAGCTCAGCGCCCGCTTCAGCGGCACGCTGGAATTCGGCACCGCGGGACTGCGCGGAGCCCTGGGCGCGGGCCCGAACCGCATGAACCGGTCCGTGGTGATCCGGGCAGCCGCCGGCCTGGCGGCGTACATGCGCAGGAACGGCGGCACCGCCACGGTGATCGGCTACGACGCCCGCCACAAGTCGTACGACTTCGCGAGAGACACCGCCGCGGTGATGACCGCGGCGGGCATGCGCGCGTACCTGCTGCCGCGCCCGCTGCCGACGCCGGTGCTGGCGTTCGCGATCCGCCATCTGGGCGCGGACGCGGGCGTGATGGTGACCGCGAGCCACAACCCGCCGCAGGACAACGGCTACAAGGTCTACCTGGGCGACGGCTCGCAGATCGTGCCGCCCGCCGACGCGGGGATCGCGGCGGAGATCGCGGCGGTCGGCCCGCTGGCCGGTGTGCCGAGGGCGGCGGACGGCTGGGAGGTGCTGGGCGAGGACGTGCTCGCCGCGTATCTGGAGCGTGCGGTGGGCGTCCTGGCGCAGGACAGTGCGCGTGAACTGTCCACCGTCTACACGCCGTTGCACGGCGTGGGCCTGGAGACGCTGACGGCGGCCTTCGCCCGTGCGGGCTTCCCCGCCCCGGTGCCGGTGGCCGAACAGGCGGCTCCCGACCCGGACTTCCCGACCGTGGCCTTCCCGAACCCGGAGGAGCCGGGGGCGATGGACCTGGCGTTCAAGACGGCCAGGGACGCCGCTCCCGACCTGGTGATCGCCAACGACCCGGACGCGGACAGGTGTGCCGTGGCCGTGCCGGACCCGGCGGCGGACGCGGGGTGGCGGATGCTGCGGGGCGACGAGCTGGGCGCGCTGCTGGCGGCGCACCTGGTGCGGCGGGGCGCGGCGGGTCACGGCGACGTCTTCGCGGCGAGCATCGTGTCGTCCTCGCTGCTGTCGAAGATCGCGGCCGCGGCGGGCCTGGCGTACGAGGACACCCTGACCGGCTTCAAGTGGATCGCCCGGGTGCCGGGGCTGCGCTACGGCTACGAGGAGGCGCTCGGCTACTGCGTGGACCCGGCGGGGGTCAGGGACAAGGACGGTGTCACCGCGGCGCTGCTGATCGCGGAGATGGCCGCGCAACTGCGTGCCCGGGGGCGGACGGTGGGAGAGGTGCTGGACGAACTCGCCGTCGAGCACGGCCTGCACGCCACCGACCAGCTGTCGGCGCGGGTCTCCGACCTGTCGCTGATCGCGGACGCGATGGCGAGGCTGCGGTCCCGTCCGCCGGCCCGGCTGGCGGGTCTCGACGTCGTGTCCGCCGAGGACCTGCTCGACGGTGCGGGCGGCCTGCCGCCGACGGACGGCCTGCGCTACCGGCTGGCGGGCGCGGGCGTGGACTCGGCGCGTGTGGTGGTCAGGCCCAGCGGGACCGAGCCGAAGATCAAGTGCTACCTGGAGGTCGTCGTGCCCGCCGCGGCGGACGGGGTGCGTGCGGCCCGCAGGACCGCGGACACCCTGCTGGCGGCCCTGAAGTCGGACCTGGCGGAGGCCGCGGGCCTGTAGGGAAGAGGGCCTGCGGCGCCCGCAGGCCCTCCCCCGCCGTTCTGGCATGATGCGCTCACAGTGACCGATGAGAGCACTGGTGCTTGGAGAATCCGTGTTCGACGTCCTGGAAGGCGACGACCCGCGGCAGGTGGGGCGTTACCGCATCGTCGCGCGGATCGGTGCGGGCGGCATGGGGCAGGTGTACCTGGGGCGTTCACCGGGCGGGCGCCCGGTCGCGGTGAAGGTGGTGCGGCCCGAGCTGGCCGGGGACGGCGACTTCCGCCGCCGTTTCACCCGCGAGGTGGCGGCGGCCCGCCGGTCAACGGGGCCTTCACCGCCGGGGTGGTGGACGCCGACGCCGGGAGCGCTTCCACCCCCTGCTACGGGGCCACCGCCTCGGCGACCGGAGCGGTGCGGATACGGGCCAGGGCCGCGTCCGCGCCGCAGGGGTGGCAGCCCAGGGTGACCTGCCGGGCGACGATGGCCCGCTCGGCCCGCATCAGGTGCCAGCCCCTGCGCAGCAGGAAAGGCAGCGCTTTCCTGCCTTCCCGCAGGTCGCGCAGGAAACGGCGGCGGGCCGTCGTGGAGGGCCGCCCGCGCAGGCACAGCGCGTCCGCCAGCACGCCCAGCTCCCGGCAGCGGCCGACGATCTCCGCGGCGAAGATCCCCTCGGCCACGAACAGCGGTGCGCCGCCGAGGTCCAGCCGGGCGGTGCCGGTGGCCGCGCTCGCGGCGATGTCGTAGACGGGTGCGTCGGCGGCGCCCTCCGCGCACAGGGCGGAGATCGCGGCGAGCGCGGCGTCCGCGTTCCAGGACCCGGGTGCGTCCCAGTCGGTCCCGCTGCCGCCGGGGAGCAGCGGCAGCGACGGGTCGTCGCCGTCCTTGTAGAAGTCGTCGAGCGCCAGCACCGGCAGACCTGCGCGGGCGGCGAGCGAGGACTTACCCGAGCCGGACGGCCCGGACAGCAGGATCACACGGGCGGGAAGTGAACTCACGGACAACCATTCTCCCGTATCCCGCCCGGGTGACCCCCGCCGGTACCGCAACTACTCAGCGCACCCGAACCGTTACGCTGAGCCCATGCCATCTCTGCGTAGCGCACTCGCCCTCACCCTGACCGCGGCCGCCGCGGCCCTCGTACCGGCCGCCGCCGCGGCAGCCGCCACCGCGCCCGCCGGTCCTGCCCCGGCGACCGCCCTGGACGGCGTGCTGCCGCTGGACGCCCTGCCGACCCAGACGGTGACCGGCGCCCTGGGCGCGGGCGTCGACCCGGTCAGGAACCTGACCCTCGACCCGCTGTCCGACACCGGGGTCGACCCGCTGGACAACGGCCTCGGCTCCCAGGTCGCCGACTTCAAGCCGCTGTCCACCACGGCCGTCACCGACCAGGTCACCCACGGCGGCTCCCTGTCCACCCTCCCGGTCGTCGGCCCCGCCAGCGGCCTGCTCTCCGGCTGAGGCCCGGGGCCGGACTCCGGGCCCGACCCCGCCGTCGGACCGCCGTCAGACCCCGATCGGGTGCCAGACGGTCTTGGTCTCCAGCCAGGACGTCAGCCGGGACGTGCCCGGATCATTGGTCCAGACCTCCGCCGACGGGCGGCGCACCCGCTTGAGGGTGTCGGCCGCCGCGGCTTCGAGGTCGGCCGCCAGGTCCGCCGGCGCACCGGTCAGGTCCAGGCCGTTGACGTCCTGGTGGGCCGCCAGCGGGGCGGACAGCTCCGCTGTGCGGCCGGACAGGATGTTCACCACGCCAGCGGGCACGTCGGAGGACGCCAGGACCTCGCCGAAGGACAGCGCGGGCAGCGGCGCCCGCTCGGCGGCGACCACCACGGCCGCATTGCCGGTGGCGATCACCGGCGCCAGCACCGAGACCAGGCCGAGCAGCGAGGAGTCCTGCGGGGCCAGCACGGCGACCACACCGGTCGGCTCGGGCGTCGACAGGTTGAAGAACGGTCCCGCGACCGGGTTGGCGCCGCCCACCACCTGGGCGATCTTGTCGGTCCAGCCCGCGTACCAGACCCAGCGGTCCACCGCCGCGTCCACCGCGGCCGCCGCCTTGGACTTCGACAGCCCCTCGGCGTCGGCGACCTCGCGGGCGAACTGCTCGCGGCGGCCCTCCAGCATCTCCGCGACCCGGTAGAGCACCTGCCCGCGGTTGTACGCCGTCGCGCCCGACCAGCCGGGCACCGCCTTGCGGGCCGCGACCACCGCGTCACGGGCGTCCTTGCGGGACGACAGGGGCGCGTTGGCCAGCCAGGTGCCGCCCTTGGAGTCCGTCACCTCGTACACCCGGCCGCTCTCGGAACGCGGGAACTTGCCGCCCACGTACAGCTTGTAGGTTTTGAAGACGCTCAGCCGCTGCTGCTCGGACTTGTCAGACATCGAGGTACGCCTCCAGGCCGTGCCGGCCGCCTTCACGCCCGTAACCGGACTCCTTGTAACCGCCGAACGGCGAGGTCGGGTCGAACTTGTTGAACGTGTTCGCCCACACCACACCCGCGCGCAGCTTGCTCGCCATCGACAGGATGCGAGAGCCCTTCTCGGTCCAGATGCCGGCCGACAGGCCGTACGGCGTGTTGTTCGCCTTCTCGACCGCCTCCGCCGGGGTGCGGAAGGTCAGCACCGACAGCACGGGGCCGAAGATCTCCTCGCGGGCGATCCGGTGCGCCTGCGTCACCCCGGTGAAGAGGGTCGGCGCGAACCAGTAGCCCGACGTGGGCAGTTCGCAGGCCGGCGCCCAGCGCTGCGCGCCCTCCGCCTCGCCCGCCTCGGCCAGCTCGGTGATCCTGGCCAGCTGCTCGGCGGAGTTGATCGCACCGACGTCGGTGTTCTTGTCCAGCGGGTCGCCGACCCGCAGCGTGCTCATCCGCCGCCGCAGCGCGTCCAGCACCTCCTCCTGCACCGACTCCTGGACCAGCAGCCGCGACCCGGCGCAGCACACATGGCCCTGGTTGAAGAAGATGCCGTTGACGATGCCCTCGACGGCCTGGTCGACCGGCGCGTCGTCGAAGACGATGTTCGCGGCCTTGCCGCCGAGTTCGAGCGTCACCTTCTTGCGCGTGCCCGCGACCGTACGGGCGATGGCCCGGCCGACCTGCGTGGAACCGGTGAAGGCCACCTTGTCCACGTCCGGGTGCGCCACCAGCGCGGCGCCCGCGTCGCCGTAGCCGGGCAGGATGTTGACGACCCCGCGCGGCAGCCCCGCCTGGCGGCACACGTCGGCGAAGAACAGCGCCGACAGCGGGGTGGTCTCGGCCGGCTTGAGCACCACCGTGTTGCCCGCGGCCAGCGCGGGGGCGATCTTCCAGGCCAGCATCAGCAGCGGGAAATTCCACGGAATGACCTGCCCGGCCACACCCAGCGGGCGCGGGTCGGGGCCGTAGCCGGCGTAGGCCAGCTTGTCGGCCCACCCGGCGTAGTAGAAGAAGTGCGCGGCCACCAGCGGGAGGTCGACGTCGCGGGTCTCGCGGATCGGCTTGCCGTTGTCCAGCGTCTCCAGCACCGCCAGCTCGCGGGAGCGCTCCTGGAGGATGCGGGCGATACGGAACAGGTACTTGCCGCGCTCGGCGCCCGGCAGCGCGCCCCAGCTCCCGAACGCCTTCCTGGCCGCCTTCACCGCCCGGTCCACGTCGGCCTCGCCGGCCCTGGCGACCTCGGCCAGCACCTCCTCGCTGGACGGCGAGACCGTCTTGAAGACGGTGCCGTCGGCGGCGTCGGCGAACTCACCGTCGATGAACAGCCCGTAGGACGGGGCCAGATCGACGATCGCGCGGGACTCCGGCGCGGGTGCGTAGGCGAATTTCTCGTTGGCCATGGGTCAGTCCACCGTGACGTAGTCGGGACCGGAATACCGGCCGGTGCTGAGCTTCTGCCGCTGCATCAGCAGGTCGTTGAGCAGGCTTGAGGCGCCGAAGCGGAACCATTCGGGCGACAGCCAGTCGTCGCCGAGCGTTTCGTTGACCATCACCAGGTACTTGATCGCGTCCTTCGACGTCCTGATGCCGCCGGCCGGCTTGACCCCGACCTGCACCCCCACGGCCTCGCGGAAGTCGCGCACCGCCTCCAGCATCAGCAGCGTGTTCGCGGGCGTGGCATTGACCGCGACCTTGCCGGTCGAGGTCTTGATGAAGTCCGCGCCCGCCAGCATCGCCAGCCACGAGCAGCGGCGGATGTTGTCGTACGTCGACAGCTCGCCGTTCTCGAAGATCACCTTCAGGTGGGCGGCGGTCTCGTCCTTCCGGACGCAGGCCTGCTTGACCGCACGGATCTCCTCGAAGACCTCCATGTAGCGGCCGGACAGGAAGGCGCCGCGGTCGATGACCATGTCGATCTCGTCCGCGCCCGCGGCGACCGCGTCCGCGGTGTCGGCGAGCTTGACCGGCAGCGCGACCCGGCCGGCCGGGAAGGCCGTCGCCACCGAGGCCACGCTGATCCCCGAACCCTCGCCCAGCGCCTCGCGCGCCACCGCGACCATGTCCGGATACACGCAGATCGCAGCGACGTGCGGGGTCCCCGGGTCCGTCGGATCGGGCCTGCGGCCCTTGGCGCACAGCGCCCGGACCTTGCCGGGGGTGTCGGAGCCTTCCAGGGTCGTCAGGTCGATCATCGAGATCGCCAGGTCGATGGCGTACGCCTTGGCGGTCGTCTTGATCGAGCGCGTACCGAGGCCGGCGGCTCTGGCTTCGAGACCGACGGCATCGACCCCGGGCAGCCCGTGCAGGAACCTGCGCAAGGCCGCGTCCGAGGCCGTGACATCGGCCAGGCCGGCCAGCCGGGCGGGGGCGTCTGGGCCGAATGCGGGAACAACAGAGGACATGGTCACAACCCCAGCATATCTACGCGCGTAGCAGTCCACCACCCCCCGAACCCGCGCCTGGGCGCGGGTCCGGCCCCCAGCATCCCTCTCCCGCCGAGGCCGCCTTCCCGGCGGGTGCCCTCTCCCGCAGAGAGCAAGCATTTCAGGGGCGCCCCCACCCGCAGGGTGAACGCCTTCCCCCCTGCCGCAGAGGGTGAGCGTTTTCCAGGGGCGCGGGGAACTGCGCGCGCAACCCACCACAACCGTCGCATGACGACGCACCGCCACCCACTCGGGGGCGCGGGGAACTGCGCGACCAGCCCCCACCGGGGCGCGGGTCGTCACCGGCCCAAAGGGGCTCTTCGGTCCGTACCGGACCACCGGCCGGTGGGGGGCTTGGCGCGCAGTTCCCCGCGCCCCCAGGGGGGTGCCCCCACCCGGAGGGTGAACGCCGGTCGGGCGTCCCCGGCGGAAGGGGGACGTCGGGCGAGACGGGAACGCAACCGGGTCGTGGCCCGCGGGGCCATGCACGTCGGGCACAATCGGTCGTTATGACGAGTCCGAGGTCCGACCGCCCGACCCCGCCGTCCGGGGGCGCCCCCGGGGGCGCCCCGGGGCAGCCGCAGTACGCCGACCGCGCCTACCGCTCGATGGCCGGAATGATCGGCGGCGCCGGCCTGGTCGTGGTCGCGTGCTGGCTCGGCGCCGACACGATCGCCAACGGCAAGGGCCACGCCCCGTGGCTGGCCATCGCCGGCCTGCTGCTCGCGCTGCCGGTGATCGTGGCGCTGACCTTGCGTCCGGCGGTGTTCGCGAACTCCGACCGCATCCGCGTCCGCAACCCCTTCCGTACGATCACCGTGCCCTGGTCGGGGGTGGACGCGGTGCGTTCCTCGTACTCCACGGAGCTGCTGGCGGGCGGCAAGAAGTACCAGCTGTGGGCGATCCCGGTGTCGCTGCGGGCGCGTAAGCGGGCGGCGAAGCAGACCGCCCGGGCGAAGGCGGCGGGCGACGACGCCTTCACGCCCGGCTCGGGCCGCCGCCCCACGACGGTGGGCCGCAACCTGCGGCCGGTCCCCGGCGCGGACCCGACCGTACGGGCCTGGTCGGACCAGGCGCTGTCCGAGCTGCGCGAGCTGGCGGAGCGCCACGAGGCCCCCGCGGGCACGGAGGCGTCCGACGCCCCCGTGGTCCGCTGGTGCTGGGAGGTCCTGGCCCCCGCGGCAGCGGGCGCGATCGTCCTGATCGTCCTGCTCTCGATCGGCTGAGCGTCCGCGCGGCGCCGCAGGTCAGCAGCTGGGATCCTTGATCGTGAAGGGGCGTACGGTGATCGACGACGGCGGAGGAACGGGGCCGCCGGGCCGCTGGCCGGGGTGGTCGACGACGGCGACACCGAGTCGCGCCGACGAGTACTTCCAGGGGCCGCCTTCCACGCGCAAGCCGCGGTAGGCGTACGTCTTCGGGTCGAGGATCAGGGTCGAGCGGATGTCGTGTCCGGCCGCCCGCTGTGTGGACTCCACCGCGAGGCCGGGCCGTCCCGCGGCGTCCTTCACCGGTCGGGGGAGCAGGTGGACGCCAGGGATGTAGGAAATTGCGCGGTAGAGCGCCGCGGCCGTGCGCGGCGGTGCCGTCTCGGTCAGGGACAGCAGGACGACGACCCGGTCGAACGCGGCGGCGGGCGACGATGCAGGGAGCTTGTCGATCTTGGTGGAGACGGCGGCGAAGTAGGGGTCTTCCCGGAGCGCCTCCAGCAGCGCGCGCGGTTCTGTGGGGAGGGCGGCCAGCCGTGCACGGGTCTCCTGCGGCCGCGCGCCCGCGTCCTCCACGATCTTGCACAACCCGGCCGGTGCGACCCGCGGTCCGAAGTCGTTGACCAGCACGCGGACACCTTTCGCCATCGGGTCGCGGAAGGCCTTCTGGTTGCCGTCGTAGCGGTACCACTCCTCCTGCGTGCCGCAGGTGGCCATGCACCCGTACTCACGGCTGAACAGCCACTGGTGGGCGCTCGGCTCCTTTGCAGGGGCGGCGGCGGCATGCGCGGCCGCGGAGTCGAGGACGTCGGCGATCGTGAGAGTGCGGGCCGGCTCGTCCCGCGCTCCGGAGCCGGGGAGGGCCACGAGGACGCCCGCGGTGACCGCGGCTGCCGTCAGCCCCGCCAGGCAGGCCCTGCGCACACCGGTGGCCACCGCGAACCGCAGCACGTCGCCTGCGGCCGTCCGCCGGCGGGCGGGCGTGGTGCCGCGGATCTGCTCCGTCAGGCGCCGGGCGCCGGCGTCCAGCTGTTCCGCGTCGAGCGCGGCGGTGTCGGCACGGAAGTCGCGCAGTTTGGTCAGTTCATCCATGGTGGTGCATCTCCTCGTCGAGGATCGGGTCGAGTTCGGGGATCGCGGCGCGCATTTTCTTCCGCGCCCGGTTGAGCCGGGAGCGCACCGTCCCCAGCGGGATGCCGAGGGCTTCGGCCACCTCCTGGTAGGACAGGTCGGCCCAGGCGACGAGCAGCAGCACGTGGCGGTCGCCGTCGGACAGCGAGCGCAGCGCCGCGGCGATGGCGGGGCCCGACGCCTGCGCGGCGACCTTGCCGTCGACGGCGTCGGCGTCTGCGTCGCTGCCGCCGGTCCGCGCGACGGGGTCGGCGCCCGTCCTGGCGAACGCCCGGTAGGCGCGCAGCTCGCTCCTGCGGTGCCCGCTGATGAGGTTGGCGGCTATGCCGTACAGCCAGGGCAGCGCCAGCGGACGCCTGGCGTCGTAGCGCTCGCGCCTGCGGAAGGCGACGAGGAAGGTCTCGCCGACCACGTCGTCGGCCAGGTCGGACCCCAGCCGCCGCGCGACGTAGCGGTGCAGCTCGGCCGCGTGCCGGTGGTAGAGCTGCGCGAAGACCTCGGGCTCGTCCGCCGAGCGGGCGATCAAGGTGGCGTCGTCAGGACCGTCCGGCACCGCTGGTGCGTCGGACGGCCCGTTCGGAGAGGAACGTACGGAGGAGATCGCGGGACTCCGTTCTCGTCACGGCGCACCCGGTCGGCGCGCCCTCCTCCCCTTGACCGCAGCCCCCACTCGGGTTCACGCACCCCCCACCCGGTACTCCGCCCACCGCCTGGCTCCGGCCGGCATCCTCGCCCCGAACGGATCGCCGCCGGCGATCAACCAGATGACCCAGTACGCGGCATCCAGCCACGTCGCCCCGCGGGACGCCCATGCCCGGTCGACCAGCCTGGCCGTGGTCGACACCACCCATCCGCGCGTCGAGGCGCTGTACGAAGCCTGGGGGTACCGCCGGGTCGGCACGCAGCGCCCGTTCGCGGACTCGCCGCTCTACGCCGTCATGGTGGCGGAGCTGCCGCTGACGTCCTGAGCCCCGCGCGGGCGGTTCACGCCCGCAAGGCGCGGCCGAAGCCCGTTGCCAGGGGCATGCGCAGGCCCAGGGGCGGGGGGGCCGCCAGGGCGTCGGCGACCGGGCGGGCGTAGGGGCGGTCGAGGAGGGAGCCGAGGACGAAGTCGGCGGTGAGGGCGAAGACCTCGGAGCGGTGCTGGTGGAGGCTGTGGCCGTCGGAGTGGACCTCGAAGCGGCAGACCTGGCGGTTGACCTTCTTGGCGCGTTCGGCGAAGCGGTAGGACAGGTCGGGGTCGGTGGAGTCGTCCTGGGTGCCGTGGACGATCAGCACGCGGCGGCCGATGAGCTGCTTGACCGGCTCGGGTTCCGGGCCGCCGGGGAGCCAGGGGGACAGGGCCACCACGGAGCCCACCGCGGGGTGGCCCGCGGCGTGCAGGGCCGCCCGGGCGCCCATGTCCATGCCGACCAGGCACACGGGCACGTCGCCGTACCGCCTGACCGCCTCGCCGACGGCCCATTCGGCGTCCTCGGCCGGGTGGGCGTGGCCGCCGTTCCAGCCGCGGAAGCGGTAGTGGACGACATGGGCCGCGACGCCGTCGGCGTACCCCTGGCGCACCAGTTGCCTGGCCAGCGGCCACATCAGGGCGGCGGCCACGGGGGAGCGGCGCCGGGTGCTCAGGGCGTCGCCGCCGGGCAGTGCGAGCACGACGGCGCGGACGGTGGCGCCCATGGCGCCCTCGTCGGGTCGTTCACTCCCCCTGAGCCGCTGGCCCGGGAGTGCCGGCACCAGGCCGGGTGCGACAGGGCGCCCCAGCCGGGCGCCACGCGCCGGTAATGCTTGTGAAGCCATGGCGCAACGATGGCAGACGCAGGGGCGTGCACAGTATGGCCGGGCGGAAAATAATTGCCCCATTGGCCAGTTCTACGCGCGTAGGGCGTAGAGTTCCGAGCATGCAGAACCCGAAACCGGGCGTTCCGACCCGGGAACAGATCCGCCGTGCCCCCAAGGTGCTGCTGCACGACCACCTGGACGGTGGCCTGCGCCCCGGCACCGTTGTCGACATCGCACGGGAGACCGGCTACGACGCGCTGCCCGAGACCGACCCCGACAAGCTCGGGACGTGGTTCCGCGCGGCCGCCGATTCAGGCTCCCTCGAACGGTACCTGGAAACCTTCGCGCACACCTGTGCCGTGATGCAGACCCGTGACGCACTTGTGAGGGTCGCCGCCGAGTGCGCCGAGGACCTGGCGGCCGACGGCGTCGTCTACGCCGAGGTGCGGTACGCCCCCGAGCAGCACCTGGAGGGCGGGCTCACCCTCGAAGAGGTCGTGGAGGCGGTCAACGCGGGCTTCCGCGAGGGCGAGCGGCGGGCAAGGGAGGGGGGCAACCGCATCAGGGTGGGCGCGCTGCTCACCGCGATGCGGCACGCGGCCCGCTCCCAGGAGATCGCCGAACTGGCCAACTCCTACCGCGACTCGGGCGTCGTCGGCTTCGACATCGCGGGCGCGGAGGCCGGTTACCCGCCCACCCGCCACCTCGACGCCTTCGAGTACATGAAGCGGGAGAACAACCACTTCACGATCCACGCCGGCGAGGCGTTCGGCCTGCCCTCGATCTGGCAGGCGCTGCAGTGGTGCGGCGCCGACCGCCTGGGCCACGGGGTGCGCATCATCGACGACATCGAGGCCGGCCCCGGCGGCCAGGTCTCGCTCGGCCGCCTGGCGTCGTACGTGCGCGACAAGCGCGTACCGCTGGAGATGTGCCCGACGTCCAACCTGCAGACCGGTGCGGCCAGTTCATACGCCGAGCATCCGATCGGCCTGCTGCGCCGGCTGTACTTCCGGGTGACGGTCAACACCGACAACCGCCTCATGTCGGGGACCAGCCTGAGCCGGGAGTTCGAGCACCTTGTCGAGGCCTTCGGATACACGCTCGACGACATGCAGTGGTTCACCGTCAATGCGATGAAATCAGCGTTCATCCCTTTCGATGAACGTCTCGCGATGATCAACGAGGTGATCAAGCCGGGTTACGCCGAGCTGAAGGCCGAATGGCTCTTCGACCAGGCGACCTCGGAAAGGCCGCTGGCCAGCGGTTCCGCCCGCGGCGAGTGACGGGCGCGGGCCGCCGCCAGGCCCCGGGTGCGGGCGGCACCGGCGCGCCACGCCGGTTGCACGGCAGGTGAATGCGTGACTACGTTCCGGAGTCATGCAGACCCGAACGAAGAAGACTCTCGCGGCCGGCGCGCTCGGCCTGGCCTTCGCCGCCGCGGCGGCCGGCACCGCGTCCGCCGCCGCCCCGACCGATGTGCTCGGCTCGCTCCCCGTCGGCTCGGCCGCGGGCCTCGTCCCCGGCGCCGCCGACTCGACCACCGGCGCCCAGAACGCCCTGTCCAACGGCACGTCGGCACTGCCCGGCAACCCGACCAGCCTGCTGCCCTCGGGCAACCACCTGGACGGGAACCAGGTGGCACCCGTCACGGGGCTGCTCGGGGGGCTCCCGATCGGCTGACCCCCTCCGCGGGGTAAGCGCCTCTGCCCGGGCGGCGCGATTGCCCGGGCGGCGCCCCACAGGGGCGCGGGGAACTGCACATATCGCCGTGGTGCGGGTCGTCACCGGCCCAGCGGGGCGGTCCGGTTCGCTCCGGACCGGCGGTCCGCGGTGGGTTGCGCGCGCAGTTCCCCGCGCCCCTGGGGGGCGCCCTCTTGCGTGCGCGCAAGCTCAGCGCGAAGTGTCAGCCGCTGCCGCAGGCGGCGGCGTACCGCCGGGACCACGAGGAGGTGGGCCAGGGCCACCCCCGCCGTGTTGAGGATGAGCGCGTCCACGTCGAAGAGCTGGCCCGGGACCATGGTCTGGGTGAACTCGACGGACATCGACACCATCAGGCCGGCGAAGACCGTGCGGACGAAGGACGCCACGCCCGAGGTCTCGATCCGGCCGCCGGCCATCGGCAGCAGGATGCCCAGCGGGGCCAGCAGGCCGAGCCCGGCGAGCAGATGGCGTGCCGCCTGCGCGGGCTCCATGCGCAGGTCCGCCCTGATCGTGCTGAAGGGCCGCAGGTTCGGCGACGGCACCCATGCCACGTAATGCGGGCGCAGCAGCAGCCAGGCGGCGAAAGCGAGATACGCGGCGGTCAGCAGGAGCCCGGCCGCGCGCACCCGGTACTTGGAGCCTTCGTGCTGCACACCGCCCAAGACGCGGGACTTTCGCCGTCCGGTTCCACCGCGCGGTGTGACGCCCCGCACGCCGTGCGCCCGCGCCCCTACGAAACCTCGGTGCCGGCGGTGTCCGCGGCCTGCGGACGGGTGCGCAGGTCGGGCGTACAGGTGTAGCGGCGTACCTTGCTGCCGGCCTCGGGGCCGCCCAGGACCACGCTGTGACCCGGGGAGGCCAGGGCGCTGCCCGCTACCGTGCAGACGATCTGCGCGAGCGCGAAGGACGGCAGGTCCTCGATCGGCTGGCCGAGCCGCAGCGCGTCGACCGGATCCCCCGGGGCGGGGCCCTCGACCTCGAGGGTGCCCGGCACCGCGGTGGCGAAGCCGGCCTTCGCCTCGGCGCCGAGCACGCTGCGCTGCAGTTGCGCGACCAGTTCCCTGACCTGCTCGGTCCTGCCGGCCGCACGCGCACGTACCTGCACCGTCCGCGGCACCGGCGTGGTCTGCATGCCGCACACCAGGTACACCTGCACGACCTGCGCGTCGGTGACGCCGGGCGAGTTCTCCGGCTCGGGCACGGCGCAGGACACCCGGGAGGGCGCGGGTCCCGCGTCGACCGGCACCGAGGTCGTACGGATGCCGCAGCCGGCGGCCAGCACCGCGAGCAGCACGGCAGCGGCGGCTGCGGGCCTGCCGGGCGTACGGGGGCGGGGTCTGCTCATCGCGCACCGCCGGCGGTGCCGCCCTCGGGGGTGCCGCCTTCCGACGGGCCGCCGTTGACGGCGTCCGAGGCCTCGTCGCGGCGCGGGTGCCGGGGCAGCCGCAGGGTGAAGACGGCGCCGCCGGAGGGGCCGTTGGCGGCGGTGATGTCGCCGCCGTGGATGTGGGCGTTCTCCATGGCGATGGACAGGCCGAGGCCGCTGCCCTCGGAGCGGGCGCGGGAGGCGTCGGCCTTGTAGAAGCGGTCGAAGACGTGCGGCAGGACGTCCTCGGGGATGCCGGGGCCGTTGTCGGAGACGGCGACCTCGATGGAGCCGTCGGCGTCCGTACCCGTGCCGCGGACGGTGACGCGTACCGGCGAACCGCCGTGCTTGAGCGCGTTGCCGATCAGGTTGGCCATGATCACGTCCAGCCGGCGCGGGTCGAGGGTGGCCAGCACCCCGCGGGGCGCGTCCAGCTCGACGGAGTCCAGCCAGGCCCTGGCGTCCATGCAGGCCATCACCTGCTCACCGACGTCCACCTCGTCCACCCGCAGCTTCGCGGTACCCGCGTCGAACCGGGTGACCTCCATCAGCGTCTCCACCAGTTCGTTCAGCCGCCGGGTCTCGCTGACCACCAGGCGTACGGCCGGGGCGATCATCGGGTCCAGCGCCTCCGCCTCGTCCTCCAGCACGTCGCTGACCGCGGTGATCGCGGTCAGCGGGGTCCGCAGCTCGTGCGACATGTCCGCGACGAAGCGGCGGCTGGCCGCCTCGCGGGCGCTCAGCTCCTCGACCCGGGTCTCCAGCGCCTCCGCCGCGTTGTTGAAGGTGCGCGACATCTCGGCCAGCTCGTCGGTGCCCGACACCTTCAGCCGGGTGTCCAGGTGCCCCTCGCCCAGCCGCTGCGCGGCCTCGCCGAGCCGCCGCACAGGACGCAGCACCGCGGCGCCCGCGGCCTGCGCGAGCAGCGCGGAGCCGATCAGCGCCAGCAGCGTGGCGATGCCCAGCGACCAGGCCAGCGAGTTGAGGTCCTTGCGCTCGGCCTCCAGCGACTTGAGCATGTAGCCGGTCGGTCCGTCGCCGTTGATCCGCGCGCCCGCCACCAGGTAGGGGCGGCCCTGCAGCGAGATCCGCTCCCAGTGCAGGTGGTATTTGCCGTCGTCCTTGGTGTGCCGGGTGTTGACCGCACGCTGCAGCGTCGCCGGCACGTCGTCCAGCGTGAAGACGTCCCGGTTGGAGGCCGCCGCGCACTCCTGGCTGTCCTGGCCGGTGCTGAGCAGCACCACCTGGTAGGTGTCGGGGCCGCCGATGCGGCTCGCGGTGCTCTCCAGCGACTGGCAGGTCGGGGCGACCGGCAGCGAGGCGGCGTTGCGCTGCAGCGAGTCGCGGAAGTCGTTCAGCGCGCTGTTCTGCGCACGGGTCAGCACCGCGTCGCGGTTGAGCCAGTACGCGATGCCGGACACCGACACCGCGGCGGTCAGCGCGACCGCCGCGAAGACCGCGACCAGCCGCAGCCGCAGGCTCGTCCAGCGCAGGATGCCGGACCCCCACCTGCCGCCGTGTGGGCCAGAGGTCACTGCGGGGTGTCCAGGCGGTAGCCGACCCCGCGGACGGTACGGATCAGGGCCGGCGAGGAGGGCACGTCCTCGATCTTGGCCCGCAGCCGCTGCACGCACGCGTCCACCAGGCGCGAGTCGCCCAGGTAGTCGTGCTCCCATACCAGCCGCAGCAGCTGCTGGCGGGACAGCGCCTGGCCGGGCCTGCGGCTCAGCTCCAGCAGCAGCCGCAGCTCGGTCGGGGTCAGCTGCAGGTCCTCGCCGTCCTTGGTCACCGTCATCGCACTGCGGTCGATGACGATCGAGCCGAAGGCGGCCGAGTCGGTGCTGTCCCGCTCGCCGCGGCGCAGCACGGCGCGGATCCGGGCGTCCAGCACCCGGGGCTGCACCGGCTTGATCACGTAGTCGTCGGCGCCGGACTCCAGGCCGACCACCACGTCGATGTCGTCACTGCGCGCGGTGAGCAGGATGATCGGCAGCTGGTCGGTGCGCCGGATCCGCCGGCACACCTCGAAGCCGTCGATACCCGGCAGCATCACGTCGAGCACGATCAGGTCGGGACGCTGCTCCTTGAGGAGCTTCAGGCCGTCCTCGCCCGTCGCCGCGGCCACCACGCGGTGGCCCTGGCGGGACAGTCCGAGTTCGAGACCGGTACGGATGGCGTCGTCATCCTCGATCAGCAACAGGAAGGGCACGCCGGACATTGTTGCCTACCTCTGGTGGCCTGATGAAGTGCGGGGACAACTCGTGCCCCGGCCGCTCCCGAGGTTGCCGACCTCTGTTGCGGGCCTGTGACACTCGGCGGACAGCCCCATGAAACTGGCCCGGCAGTCTTGAGCCACATCGGAAGAGCGCACGCCGCACAGGCTGCGACGCCGGAAACCACGCATCAGGTTCCATCGACGGGGGCGCGACATGAACGCACTGCTCAGCACCACCACCGCCGTCCACTCGACGCGTGCGCACTCCGTTGCCAGGTCCACCGAGATGTCCGGCGCCGCGAACGGACGGGGGTACGCCCGCGGCGCCGGACGCACGTCGGGGAACTCGGTGGTCAGGCAGCGGCCCGCGTACATCACTCCGCTGGAGCCCGCCGCGCCCTCGGCGCCGCAGGCCCCCTCCTCGGACGCGGAGGCGGAGTTCACCGCGTACGTCCAGGAGCGCCGCGCCTCCCTCTACGCGACCGCGTACCACCTCACCGGTGACCGCTTCGCGGCCGAGGACCTGCTGCAGAGCGCGCTGTTCTCCACGTACCGCGCATGGGACCGGATCAGCGACAAGGCGGCCGTCGGCGGCTACCTGCGGCGCACCATGACCAACCTGCACATCAGCGCCTGGCGGCGCCGCAAGCTCAACGAGTACCCGACCGAGGAGCTGCCCGAGACGGTCGGCGACACCGACGAGATGGGCGGCACCGAACTGCGCGCCGTCCTCTGGCAGGCGCTCGCCCGGCTGCCCGAGCAGCAGCGCACCATGCTGGTGCTCCGCTACTACGAGGGCCGCACCGACCCGGAGATCGCCGACATCCTCGGCATCAGCGTCGGCACGGTCAAGAGCAGCATCTGGCGCTCCCTGCGCCGCATGCGCGACGACGAGGCCCTGAGCTTCGGCCGCGACGAGGAGTCCGCCTTCGGCGAACTCGTCGCCTGACCGGCGAACGGACCGACCACAGACCAGGGGGGCCACGGGGGAAGCCGGGGGCCGGCGGCAGGGGGGATGCCGCCGGCCCCCGGCGCATGCCCGCAGCCTGGCGGGGGCGCGGCCTTGCGCAGGCCCGCGCCCCCGCCAGGCTCAGGCGATGCGGTCCAGGACGATCGGGCCGGGCTCGAAGGGGGCCGTGGTCGGGGAGATCGTGACGGCGGACTCCAGGGCTTCCTGGGCGTAGGGGAACTTCTCCGGGGTGTCGGTGTGGAGGGTCAGCAGGGGGGCGCCCTGCTGGACGGACTGGCCCGGGCGGGCGTGCCATTCGATGCCCGCGCCGGCCTGGACGGCGTCCTCCTTGCGGGCGCGGCCCGCGCCGAGGCGCCAGGCGGCGACGCCGACCGCGTAGGCGTCCAGGGCGGTCAGGACGCCGGTGGCGGGGGCGGTGACGACGTGCTGCTCGCGGGCGGTGGGGAGGGGGGCGTCGGGGTCGCCGCCCTGGGCGCGGATCATGCGGCGCCAGACGTCCATCGCCGAGCCGTCGGCGAGGGCCTTGGCCGGGTCGGCGTCGGGCAGGCCGGCGGCGGTGAGCATCTCGCGGGCCAGCGCCAGGGTGAGGTCGACGACGTCGGCGGGGCCGCCGCCGGCCAGGACCTCGACGGACTCGCGGACTTCGAGGGCGTTGCCCGCGGTCAGGCCGAGGGGGACGGACATGTCGGTGAGCAGCGCGACAGTGCGCACCCCGTGGTCGGTGCCCAGGCCGACCATGGTGGCGGCCAGCTCGCGGGCGTCCTCCAGGGACTTCATGAAGGCGCCGGAGCCGACCTTCACGTCGAGCACGAGCGACCCGGTGCCCTCGGCGATCTTCTTGGACATGATCGAGGAGGCGATCAGCGGGATCGCCTCGACCGTGCCGGTCACGTCGCGCAGCGCGTAGAGCTTCTTGTCGGCGGGCGCGAGGCCGTCGCCTGCCGCGCAGACGACCGCCCCGGTGCCGTCGAGGACGGCGAGCATCTCCTCGGTGGACAGTGACGCGCGCCAGCCGGGGATGGACTCCAGCTTGTCGAGGGTGCCGCCGGTGTGGCCGAGGCCGCGCCCGGACAGCTGCGGCACCGCGGCGCCGCACGCCGCGACCAGCGGGGCGAGCGGGAGGGTGATCTTGTCGCCGACGCCGCCGGTGGAGTGCTTGTCGGCGGTGGGGCGGCTGAGCGAGGAGAAGTCCATCCGCTCGCCCGAGGCGATCATCGCGGCGGTCCAGCGGGCGATCTCGGCCCGGTCCATGCCGTTGAGCAGGATCGCCATGGCGAGCGCCGACATCTGCTCGTCTGCGACCGCGCCGCGGGTGTAGGCGTCGACCACCCAGTCGATCTGCTCGTCGCTGAGCCGGCCACGGTCGCGCTTGGTGCGGATGACGGAAATGACGTCCATGGGAGTCCTTGCGGAGTACGTGGGTCGCAGCCGGCCGGTGGGCCGGCTGTCCTGGTGGCGGCCGCCGGTGGTCGCGGCGGCCGACAGGCCCTAGCGGTCGAGGTCCTCGGCCCCGAAGGCGTCGGGCAGGATCTCGCGCATCGGGCGCACCCCGGCCGCGGTGTCGACCAGCAGCGCGGGGCCGCCGTTCTCCCACAGCAGCTGGCGGCAGCGCCCGCACGGCATCAGCAGGTCGCCGTTGCGGTCGACGCAGCTGAACGCGGTGAGCCGGCCGCCGCCCGAGGCGTGCAGGGCGGAGACCAGGCCGCACTCGGCGCACAGCGCGACCCCGTAGGCGGCGTTCTCGACGTTGCAGCCGACGACCGTGCGCCCGTCGTCGACCAGGGCGGCGGCGCCGACCGGGAAGCCGGAGTAGGGCGCGTAGGCCCGCTCCATGACCTCCCGGGCGGCTTCCCGCAGCGCCTTCCAGTCGACGTCGTCCGGCGTCTCGGACGTCGGCGTCATCCGCCCTGCCCCTTCCGGTACGGCAGCCCGTCCGCCTTGGGCATCCGCAGCCGTTGTGCGGACAGGCCCATCACCAGCAGCGTGGCCACGTAAGGCGACGCCTGCACGATCTCGTCGGCGACGGTGTCGGTGGTCGCGTACCAGACTGCCAGCAGCACCGCGAAGCCGAGCGCGAAGCCCGCCGAGACGTACGCCTTGCGGACGTACTTCCAGATCGCCATGGCCAGCAGCAGCACCGCGAGCAGCAGGAGCAGCGCGTGCACCGAGTCGCTGCCGCTGCGCAGCTGGAGGCTGTCGGCGTAGCCGAACAGGCCGGCGCCCATGGCCAGGCCGCCGGGCCGCCAGTTGCCGAAGATCATCGCGGCGAGGCCGATGTAGCCGCGGCCGCTGGTCTGGCCTTCGAGGTAGAAGTGCGTGCCGATGGCCAGGAAGACGCCGCCCAGGCCCGCGAGGCCGCCGGAGACGGTCACGGCCACGTACTTGTACAGGTAGACGTTGACGCCGAGGGACTCGGCGGCCACCGGGTTCTCACCGCAGGAGCGCAGCCGCAGGCCGAAGGAGGTGCGCCACAGCACGAAGAAGGTGGCGACGAAGAGCACCACGGCCAGCAGCGTCAGCGACGAGATGTTGGTGACCAGGCCCCCGACGATCCCGGCGAGGTCGGAGATCAGGAACCAGTGGTGCTTCTCCAGGGTGGACAGCCAGTGCGACAGCCCGGGGACCGTGAAGGACTTGATGTCCTCGATGGGCGGCGACTGCTTGGGGGTGCCGCCCTCCGTGGCCGCCTTGCCGACGTTGAAGATCCGCTTGGCCAGGTACGCGGTGACGCCCGCGGCCAGGATGTTGATCGCGACACCGGCGATGATCTGGTCGACGCCGAAGGTGACGGTGACGATCGCGTGCAGCAGGCCGCCCGCCATGCCGCCGAGGACGCCGGCCAGGACGCCCATCCACGGGTTGAGGCTCCAGCCGGCCCAGGCTCCGAAGAAGGTGCCGAGGATCATCATGCCTTCGAGGCCGATGTTGACCACGCCGGCCCGCTCGGACCACAGGCCGCCGAGGCCGGCGAGCGCGATGGGCACGGCGCCGGTCAGCGCGCCGGCGATCTGCCCGGAGGAGGTGACGTCGTCGGCGCCCGCGATGGCGCGGACGGCGGAGACCACGATGATCGCGGCGGCCACGATCAGCAGGATCACCGGGACGGAGAGCCGGGTCCTGCCGCCCTTGCCGCCGGCGGCCCTGGGTGCGGCGGGCGGCGGGGTCTGGGTTGCGGTGGCAGTCACGCCGTCACCTCCTGCTTGTCGTCGGAGCCGGCCGCGGCGAGTTCCGCTCCGACCTGGCGCTGCTGCCGTGCGAGCCCGTAGCGGCGTACGAGTTCGTAGGCGATGACGACGGCGAGCACGATGGCGCCCTGGATCACGCCGACGATCTCCTTGTCGTAGCCCTCGAACTCCAGGCCGTTGGAGGCGCGCTCGAGGAAGGCCCACAGCAGCGCGCCGATCGCGATGCCGATCGGGTTGTTGCGGCCGAGCAGGGCGACCGCGATGCCGGTGAAGCCGATGCCGGCCGGGAAGTCGGTGCTGAACTGGTAGGACTGGTTGAGCAGTGTGGACATGCCGACAAGACCGGCCATGGCGCCGGAGATCAGCATGCTGACCACGACCATCTTCTTCACGCTGACGCCGCTGGCCTGGGCCGCGGAGTCCGAGCGGCCCACCGAGCGCAGGTCGAAGCCGAAGCGGGTGCGGGACAGCACGAACCAGTACACGACGCCGGCCAGGCCCGCGAAGACGATGAAGCCGACGACCGGGTCGGTCTGGGTGGTGAAGTTGAACAGGTGGCTGCCCGGCGGGATCGGCTTGGTGGTGATGGTGTTGGCCAGCTTGTCGGTGACCCCGAGTCTGCCGTCCTGGAGGAAGAAGCCGATGACGATGCCGGCGATCGAGTTGAGCATGATCGTCGAGATGACCTCGCTGACCCCGCGGGTCACCTTCAGCACACCGGCGATGGCCGCCCATGCGGCGCCCACCACCATCGCGGTGAGGATGATGATCGGGATCTGGATGACGCCGGGGATCGACATCGACCCGCCGACGGCCGCGGCGAAGAAGGCCGCCAGCCGGTACTGCCCGTCCACCCCGATGTTGAACAGGTTCATCCGGAAGCCGATGGCCACCGCGAGACCCGACAGGTAGTAGGGGGTCGCCTTGTTGAGGATGTAGACCTGGCTGTCGGACTTGCTGCCGTAGGTCAGCATCACGTGGAAGGCGTGGAAGGGCTCCTTGCCGCTGGCCAGCAGGACGAGCCCGGTGACGATCAGCGCCCCGAGCACGGACAGCACGGGGGCGGCCAGGCCGAGCAGCACCCGGTCCTTGTCGAACTTCTTCATCGGTCCTCTCCCCCTGCGAGGTGGCCCGCGGAGGCTCCGGTCATGGCAGAACCCAGCTCCTCAGGAGTGATGGTGGCGGGGTCGGCGTCGGCGACGAGCCGGCCGCGGTACATCACCCGCAGCGTGTCGGACAGGCCGATCAGCTCGTCGAGGTCGGCGGAGATCAGCAGCACCGCCAGGCCGTCGCGGCGGGCGGCCCTGATCTGGTCCCAGATCTGCGCCTGCGCGCCGACGTCCACGCCCCGGGTGGGGTGCGCGGCGATCAGCAGCTTGGGCAGGTGGCTCATCTCCCGGCCGACGATCAGCTTCTGCTGGTTGCCGCCGGACAGCGACGCGGCCGGCACCTCGATACCGGGGGTGCGGACGTCGTACTCGCGCACGATCCGCTCGGTGTCGCGGCGGGCGGCGCCCGGGTCGATCAGGAAGCCGCGGCTGTTGGGGCGCTCGGTGACGTGGCCGAGGATGCGGTTCTCCCACAGCGGCGCTTCGAGCAGCAGCCCGTGCCGGTGGCGGTCCTCGGGGATGTAGCCGATGCCGTCCTCGCGGCGGCGCCTGGTGGGGGTGCGGGTGATGTCCCGGCCGTCGAGGGTCAGCACCCCGGCGTTCAGGGAGCGCATGCCCATCACGGCCTCGACCAGTTCCGCCTGGCCGTTGCCCTCGACGCCGGCGATGCCGAGGATCTCGCCCTTGTGGATGGTGAAGCCGATGCCGTCGAGCACTATGCGCTCGACGCCCTCGGAGTCGGTCTCGAACAGCCGCAGGCCCTCGACGGTGAGCATCGGCTCTGTCGTCACGGTGGACTCGCGGGTCTCGGGCGAGGGCAGTTCGCTGCCGACCATCAGCTCGGCGAGCTGCTTGGCCGTGGTCTTCTTCGGGTCGGCCTCACCGACGGTGGTGCCGCGCCTGATGACGGTGATCTCGTCGGCGACCGACAGCACCTCGCCGAGCTTGTGCGAGATGAAGATCACCGTGAGGCCCTCGGACTTCAGCCCGCGCAGGTTCTCGAACAGCGCGTCGACCTCCTGCGGGACCAGCACCGCGGTGGGCTCGTCGAGGATCAGGATGCGGGCGCCGCGGTAGAGGACCTTGAGGATCTCCACCCGCTGGCGGTCGGCCACGCCCAGGTCCTCGACCAGCACATCGGGGCGCACCCCGAGGCCGTAGGCGTCGGAGATCTCCTTGATACGCGCGCGGGCGCGTCCGCCGATGCCGTAGGCCTTCTCGCTGCCGAGAACGACGTTCTCCAGCACGGTGAGGTTGTCGGCGAGCATGAAGTGCTGGTGCACCATGCCGATGCCGCGGGCGATGGCGTCGCCCGGGTCGCCGAAGGCGACCTGCTCGCCGTTGACGGCGATCGTGCCCTCGTCCGGCTTCTGCATGCCGTAGAGGATCTTCATCAGGGTGGACTTGCCTGCGCCGTTCTCGCCCACGAGGGCGTGCACGGTGCCGCTGCGCACGGTGATGTCGATGTCGTGGTTGGCGACGACACCGGGGAACCGTTTGGTGATGCCGCGCAGCTCGACGGCGGGTGGACTCGTGGACGCGTTGATGGCGCACTCTCCTCGGGGGAAAGGCTCGGGGCTGGGCTTGGCGGGGCTGGACCCGGCGGGTCCGGGTCGGACCGGGCCGGTCCTGGCGGGATGGTGGAGGCGAAGGTATCGCGACAACATGACGCTACGCGCGTAGCGTCGGCATTTCACAGCACGGAATCGCAACGACCCGGACGCGCGGCGGACGCAAACGGCCCGAACCGTGACCAAGGCCCGGCGGGGGGATGCATCCCCCCGCCGGGCCTCGCGGGACGCTACCGGATCACGGGGTCGAGCTGACCTTGATCTGGCCGGAGACGATCTTCTGCTTGGCCGCGTCGATCTGCGCCTGCACGTCGGAGAGGAAGTTGCCGGAGGTGGCCAGCGACACACCGTTGTTGGCGAGGTCGTAGGAGTTGGTGCCGACCTTCGGCTTGTTGTCCTTCTTGACCGAGTTGATCAGGTCGTAGACCGCCACGTCGACGTTCTTGATCGCCGAGGTGAGGATGCTGTTCTTGTACTTCGCCAGCGCCGGGTCCTGGAACTGGTCGGAGTCCACGCCGATCGCCCAGGCGCCGGACTTGCCCGCGACCTTCTGGATCGAGCCGTCACCGGACAGGCCGGCGGCGGTGTAGATGACGTCGACGCCCTTGTCCAGCATGCCCTGGGCCTTGGCGGCGGCCGACGTGGCGTCGTTGAAGCCGCGCGGGTCGGTCTTGTACAGGTACTCGCGGGTCAGCTGCACGCTGGGCTTGGTGTCCTTGACGCCCTGCGCGAAGCCGGCGTCGAAGGTGCCGATCAGGGTGTTCTGCACACCGCCGATGAAGCCGACCTTGCCGGTCTTGGTCTTCAGGGCCGCGGCCACACCGGCCAGGTACGAGCTCTGCTCGGTGGCGAAGACCATGCTGTCCACGTTCGGGGCGTCGACGACGGAGTCGACCAGGCCGAAGGTGGTGTTCGGGTACTTCTTCGCCACGGTCGTGACGGCCGTACCGTAGGTGTAGCCGACCGCGACGACGGGGTTGTAGCCGGCTGCGGCGAGCGAGTCGAGCCGCTGCACGCGGTCGGACTCGGTCTCGCCGTTGGCGGCGGTCAGCTCCTTGGAGTCGAGCTTCAGCTCACCGTCGGCCTTGT
Source organism: Actinacidiphila bryophytorum (assembly GCF_016916835.1). Taxonomy (GTDB): domain Bacteria; phylum Actinomycetota; class Actinomycetes; order Streptomycetales; family Streptomycetaceae; genus Actinacidiphila; species Actinacidiphila bryophytorum. Next base: position 123,211 of record NZ_JAFFIX010000006.1, read on the forward strand.
CCAGGCCGCGGGCTGCGGAGTCGTTGAACGAGTGGTCGCCGCGGCCGCCGACGTCGTAGGCCATGCCGACGCCCTTGGTCTTGCCGCCGCCACCGGACGAGCTGCTGCTCGCGCTGCCGCTGCCGCCCGTCGAGCCGCTGTCCGACGTGGTGCTGCTGCCGCACGCGGTCGCGGTCAGCGCGAGTGCCGCGGACACCACGCCCGCGGCAGCTATCTTGGATACCCGGCGCAAGAGGGTCCCCTTCGGTTGAAAGCGCCCCGTCCGGCGCTGGCTAAGCGGGAGCTTAACGCGCGTAGATGTCAGGTAAAGACCGAATGAAGGCCCGTTATCGGATCGACGCATTTCCGCTGGGTGAAGCCTCGGTAGCCGAGGCCTCACCCCCTGTCAGACCAGCAGCGCAAGCCCGGTGAAAAGCTCCACGCCGACGGGAATCGCGCCCTCGTCGGCGTCGAAGTCGCCCTGGTGCAGGTCCCGCTTCGCGGTGTCACCGACCGGTCGCACACCGAGTCGGGCGAGCGCTCCGGGCACCCGCTCCAGGTACCACGAGAAGTCCTCGCCGCCCAGGCTCTGCTCGGTGTCCTCCACCGCGTGCAGCCCGTGCCTGGCCGTCATCGAGTCGCGCAGCATCTCGGTGCAGACCGCCTCGTTCACCACCGGCGGCACCCCGCGCTGGTAGGTGATCTCGCACTTGGCCCGGTACATCGCGGCGACCTGGTCGATCACCTCGTGCACCAGGTCCGGCGCCTCGTGCCAGGCCGCCAGGTCCAGGCAGCGGACGGTGCCCTCCAGCTCGGCGTGCTGCGGGATGACGTTCGCCGCGTGCCCGGCCTGGATACGGCCCCACACCACGCTCAGGCCCGAGCGCGGGTCGGCCCGGCGGGTCAGCACCACCGGCAGCTCGGTGGCCAGCTTGGCCGCGGCCATCACCAGGTCGGTGGTCAGGTGCGGGCGGGCGCTGTGCCCGCCCGGGCCGTCCAGGGTGAGCAGCAGCTTGTCGGCTGCCGAGGTGATCGGACCCTGCCGCAGGCCGATCCTGCCGACCTCGACCTTGGGGTCGCAGTGGACGGCGAAGATACGTTCCACCCCGTCGAGGACGCCGGCCTTCACCGCGTCGAGCGCGCCGCCGGGCATGACCTCCTCGGCCGCCTGGAAGACCAGCCGCACCGGCCGCGGCAGCCGGCCCTGCGCCGACAGCTCCGCCAGCACCAGGCCCGCACCCAGCACGACCGAGGTGTGCACATCGTGCCCGCACGCGTGCGCGCGGCCCTCGACGGTCGAGCGGTACTCCACGTTCTTGGTGTCCGGTACGGGGAGGGCGTCGATGTCGGCGCGCAGCGCAAGGCGGCCGCGCTCGGGGTCGTCGGGGCCGATGTCGCACACCAGCCCGGTCCCGCCGGGGAGCACGACCGGGCTCAGCCCGGCAAGCTCCAGCCTGGCCCTGATCTTCTCCGTGGTCCTGAACTCCTGCCGGCTCAGCTCCGGGTGCCGGTGCAGGTCGCGGCGGAACGCGATGAGTTCATGGCGCAGTTCTTCGGACAGCGCACCGGACGGCGCTGTGGGTGAGTCGTTCACCCCAGTCAGGGTAGGCCCCATGACCGGCTCCTCTGGGCTGATCGGACAAGATTAGGTGCGGCTGGAGGAGAAGAAGTCGCCCGATCGGCGCATACCCGAACATCCTCAGGGGTATGTCCTCCCTTTTGGGGTTCGGACATGAACACACCCATACTCGCTCAACGAGCCGCCGCCCGCGAGGCAACGACCGCCGTGCGGCGCGCATTGCCCGCGACGATACGCCCGTGGTGTTGCGGTCGTGTGGCACGCGTGGCCCACCGCATCGCTAGGCTGGCGTCATGACCGCACTGCCGCAGTGGATGGTGCCGCCGCGCGCGGAGGGCTGGTTCGCGGAGGACCTGGACCACCTGCCCGAGGCGCCGCGCCACACCGAGCTGATCGACGGAGCACTCGTCTTCATGATGTCCCCGCAGCGGTGGTGGCACGGCCACCTCGTCACCATGCTTACTGTTGCACTCATGCAGCAGGTTCCGGACGGCGTCTCCGTCGGCCGCGAGATGACCGTCCGCCTCGACGCGCGCAACCGCCCGGAGCCGGACCTCCTGCTGACGACCCTGCCTTACGAAGAAGACCGCACCTGGTTCGCGCCGGAGGACGTCCAGCTGGTCGTCGAGGTGGTCTCGCCGGAGTCCGCGCACCGTGACCGGACGGTCAAGCTGCACAAGTACGCCGCCGCCGGCATCCCGCACTACTGGTGCATCGAGGACGAGAACGGGGCACCCGTGGTCCACGTCTACGAGTTGGACCGGCCGACCGGCGCGTATGCGCCCGCCGGGATCTTCCGGCACAGCCTCAAGCGTCCCGTCCCCTTCGACATCACGCTCGACCTCGACGCTCTCACTCCCTGAGTTCACGGCCCCAACAGGCGGGCGTAGAGGTCGAGGAGCCGGGTGGACTCGGTCTGCCAGGACCATTCGCGCAGCACGTCCACCCGGTCGTAGGCCTTGCGGTAGCGGCGCGGGTTGGTCAGGACCGCGCCCACAGCGCGCACGAAGTCCGCGGTGTCCCCGGCCCGGAAGACCTCGCCGTTGCCCAGCTCCAGGGTGGCCGCGGCCATCGCCCGCACGTCGCTGACCACCACCGGCAGCCGGGCGTGCGCGTACTCGAAGTAGCGGGTGGCCAGCACCGACTGGTGGTGCGGGAGCTTGTGGACCGGCAGCACACCGATGTCCGCCGACGCCAGGAAGGCCGGGATCTCCGCGACGGGCACGTACGGCAGCACGTGCAGCCGGGCGTGGACGCCCAATTGGGCCGCCCGGTCGCGCAGGGCCGCCAGGTCCGGGTGCGACGGGTCCGGGACCACGAAGGCCGCGTGCAGGTCGTACAGCTTCGGCAGCGCCTCGATGACGGTGGCGGGGCCCCGGTCCGGCGACACGGGGCCTGCGTGCACCAGCAGCGGTACGTCCGGGGCCAGCCGGCAGCGGTCGCGGACGCCGTGCGGGTGCGGCGGGGTCGCCGCGGCCAGCGGCGGGGCGTTGCGCACCACCGCCGGCGTCGCCGACAGCCGGTGCCTGGCCCGCAGTTCACGGGCCAGGCCCTCGCCGACGGTCACCACGCCGTCCGCCTCGCGGGCGAACGACCGCTCGTGCGCGTCACCCGCCACCGCCGCCCTGCGGTTCGCCGCCGGGGTGCGCGGCGGGGCGTCCCACACCACCTCGACACGGTGCCCCGCGCCCTCCGCGCGCAACGCGGCCCTGATCGCCACGCCCAGCGCCCGGTGGCCCAGCGCATGGATCAGATGCGGGCGCACCGCGTCCAGCACCGGGCCGTACGCGACCTCCTCGTCCAGCAGGCCGGGGTCGAGCCGGCGCCACGCCCTGCGGCCCATCAGCAGCCGCGTCAGGTCCGTCATCAGGTTGTCCAGACGGGCGTCAGGGCTGCGGCGGCGGCGCACCGCCGCCAGGTACTGCGCCGCCCGCACCCGGGTCCAGCCGGCCCGCACCCCGTAGCGCAGCCACGCCAGCGCGTGCCCGCACCTGGCCAGTGCCAGCAGCGGCAACGGGCGGTGCACCAGGTTCAGTTCCGCGCCCCGGGTCACCAGCAGCGCCCGGGCCGCCGCCAGCCGCACCGTGCGGTGGTCGTGCGCGCCCGCACTGCGGTACGCCAGCGGCCACCGCAGGCCCGGGCGCGGGCGGCGCACCCGGTGGTTGCCCAGCACGCCCTGCACCACGACCTGCCGCACGTCCGTGCCGCGCGGCGCCACCGTCGCGGGCGCCTGGCCCACCAGTGTCACGCGGTAACCCGCGGCCCGGGCCGCCGCCGCCACTCGCAGGGCGCGGGAGTCGCCGTCGACTCCGCCGAGGGTGACCACTGCGACATCGCGTGCGGCGTGGGCCGCAGGCACGTGATTCCCCGGGTCAGCGCCCGGGTCCGCGTCAGGGTCCGGGCTCCCGCCCGAGGGGTGCGCGGGCATGGTGCCGCGTAAAGATCCCGCCATTCCCGCACTTAATCCTACGGAGATGATCATTGGGTTACGCCCGGTTGGCCGCCGGGCGAACTGGCGCCGGGCGAGCGCCGGTCCGCCGTCCCCCGCCGAGGCGGGTGCCCCTTGCGGTGGTCGGTCGCCTTTCCCCCGGCGGCGGGTTGCGCGCGCAGTTCCCCGCGCCCCTGGGTGGGTGCCCCTTGCGGTGGCGTTGCCTTCTCTCCCCCGGTGGGGGCTGGTCGCGCAGTTCCCCGCGCCCCTGAAAGACGCTCCCCCTCGCAGCCAGACGGCACCCGCCCTGCGAGGGGCGCGGGGAACTGCGCGCCCCATCACGACGCACCGAAAGGTGCGAGCCCACAGCAAGTGGCACCCACCCAGGGGCGCGGGGAACTGCGCGACCAGCCCGAACGGGCCGAAGGAAAGCAACGCACCGCAAGGGGCAGTCACGAGGCCCCCGGGGCAGGGGGGTTAGGTCGGGTGCTCGCCGGGGGGAGGTTGTGGAGGTCTCGGGCCGAGTGGGTGATGCCCGCGAGGAATGTGCGGGCGCGGGGGGTGGCTCCCGCCGTGAGCCAGGCGGGGTCGATGTCGACGACGGTCACAGCGACCCCCGTACCGTCGAGCACGAGCGGCAGCGTGTGGACGACCGTCGAGGGGAAGGAGAGGACGCGGCGGCCGGTGGGGCCGCGGCGGGCGACGAGTTCGAGCGGCAGGTCGGGGCGGACGATCTCCAGGCCGGTCTCGGCGGCGAGCCGGTGCAGCTTGTCCGGCGCCTCCTTGCGGTGCGCGAAATACCGCTTCGCCCCGTACGTGGCGGCGAGTTCCGCGACGACGGCCGCGTAGTGCCCGGGGTCGACGACCCCGGTCTCGACCAGCGACGTGCCGATCAGGTCGGTGCCGTCGAGCACGCCGGGCGGCCCGAAGCGGCTGCGGGTCCACGCGAAGCGGTTGGTGCGCAGGGCCATTCCGGCGGGCGGCGTGGCGGGCATGGCGCTGAAGAGTTCGACGTGCCGCCGCCCGCCGGGGGTCAGCCGGCGCCTGGCGGCGGTGGCGAAGACCCCGAAGGCGGCGTCCGCGGGTGAGCGCCGCCGCCCGCTGCGGTGCCACCGTACGAGGCGTCCGCCGCGGGCGAGGATCTCGGTGAACTCCATGGTGGCGGTGCCGTCGTCCACGACGGTGAGCCGCTTGGCGCGGCACAGCGGCAGCAGGACCTGGACGAGCCGGGAGAAGGGGTCGCCGATGACGAGCAGCCTGACCCGCATGAGCAGCGGGGCCAGTGCGACGGCGGTGCGCAACAGGCCGCCGCGGCCGCCGCGGGCCTCGTACCAGCGGACGACGGCGCCCTCGTCGCGGGCCAGTTCCGCCATGCGGCGCAGCTGGCCGCGGCTGGTGGGGTCGGCGGGCGAGAGCACGACGACGGTCAGCGGCAGCGCGGCGGGTTCTCGTACGGGTGCGGCGCCGTCGTGGGCGCGGCCGTCACGGGCGGCGGGGATCGCGGGTGGATGTATGTGCGCCCACTCCAGGACGTTGAGCAGCTGAACGGGTGACTCGACCAGCGCTACGGCCCCGGTGCCCGGGTGGGCGGTCGGGAGGGTGCCGGAGGCGGGGGTGTCGGTCATCGACTCGTTCCTTGTCCTCACTCGTGGTGGTCCTGGCGGTCTCCGCCGCCCGTGCGGTGCCGGGCGGTCCGGTCAGACCCCGGCGGTCTGCGAGCCGGCCTCGGCCTCCGACTCGGCGACGACACCGGCGACGCGGCGCAGCTTCTTCATCGGGCCGAGCTCGCCCTCGTAGACCTTCTTGACGCCGTCGCCGAGGGAGGTCTCGATGATGCGGATGTCGCGGACGAGCCGCTCCAGGCCCTGCGACTCGACGGACGCGGCCTGGTCGGAGCCCCACATGGCGCGGTCGAGGGTGATGTGCCGCTCGACGAAGACCGCGCCGAGCGCGACGGCGGCCAGCGTGGTCTGCAGGCCGACCTCGTGGCCGGAGTAGCCGACGGGCACGTTCGGGTACTCGTTCTGCAGGGTGTTGATCATCCGCAGGTTGAGTTCCTCGTGCTTGGCCGGGTAGGTCGAGGTGGCGTGGCAGAGCACGATGTTGTCGCTGCCGAGGACCTCGACGGCGTGCCGGATCTGCTTCGGCGTCGACATGCCGGTGGAGAGGATGACGGTGCGGCCGGTGGCGCGCAGGGCGCGCAGCAGGTCGTCGTCGGTCAGGCAGGCGGAGGCCACCTTGTGCGCGGGCACGTCGAACTTCTCCAGGAAGGCGACGGACTCCACGTCCCACGGCGAGGCGAACCAGTCGATGCCGCGCTTGCGGCAGTACTCGTCGATCGACCGGTAGCCGGCCTCGTCGAACTCGACGCGGTGCCGGTAGTCGATGTAGGTCATGCGGCCCCACGGGGTGTCCCGCTCGATCTCCCACTGGTCGCGCGGGGTGCAGATCTCGGGGGTGCGCTTCTGGAACTTGACCGCGTCGCAGCCCGCGGCGACGGCCGCGTCGATCAGGGCGAACGCGTTCTCCAGGTCGCCGTTGTGGTTGATGCCGATCTCACCGGTGACGTACACGGGCTGGCCGTTGCCGATGTGGCGGGAGCCGACCGGGCGGAGATTGGAGGGGAGGGAAGCGAGGGGAGAGGTCACGGGGGAGTTCCTTACGGTTTTCGGGACTGACGGGGGTGAGGTGGCCGGGTCAGCGGGCCAGAGTGGGGCCGAGCAGCCATGCGGCGATCTCGCGGATCGCCCCGCGGCCGCCTTCGGCGGTGGTGATCGCGCGGGCCGCGGCCCGTACGACGTCGTGGGCCTGCGCGACGGCGACGGGCCAGCCGACCAGGCCGAAGCACGGCAGGTCGTTGACGTCGTTGCCGGCGTAGAGCACCCGCTCGGGCGCGATGCCGTTCTCCTCGCACCACTGCTTGAGCGCGAGGTCCTTGCGGTCGATGCCGTGCAGGACGGGCACGTCGAGCTTGCGCGCCCTGGCGGCGACGACCGGGTTGGTCTCGGTGGACAGGATGAGGACGGGAAGTCCCGCACGGCGCAGTGCCGCGATCCCGAGCCCGTCACCGCGGTGCACGGTGACGGCCTCATGTCCGTCCGAATCGATCAGCACCCGGTCGTCGGTCTGGGTGCCGTCGAAGTCCAGTACGACCGCGTCGACGTCGTCGCGGGTCGGGGTGGCCGCCGTGGGGTCGAGCAGCGGGGCCAGGGCGCGGGCGCGCTGGAGGTCGGCGGGCTCGTCGATCTCCAGCACCTTCGCCGGGTCGGTGCGCACCAGTGCGGTGCGGCCGAAGAAGCGGTGGCCGGCGGCGCGGAAGCCGGGGGCGCGCATCGCGTACGCGGTGCCGGTCTCCAGCAGGTCCTGCGGGCGGTCCTGGCGGCGCGGGCGGGTGGCCTTGTCGTGGTTCACCCCGTACGCCGAGTCCTCCGCCGACCCGTCGGCGCCCTCGCGCCAGACGAAGCCGTGGAAGGGCGCGACGGTGTGGGCGGTGTCGGCGCCGCCGTCGAGGACCGCGGCGACGACGCCGTCGATCTCCTCCGAGGTGACGAAGGGGCTCGTGCACTGCACGAGCAGCACCACGTCGGTGCCGGCGCCGGTCATGGCCTCGTGCGCGTCCATCGCGTGCAGCACCGCGGCCTCGCTGGTGGCGGTGTCGCCCGCGATGGCGGCGGGCCGCAGTACGACCTCGGCGCCCGCGGTGCGGGCGGCCTCGGCGATCGAGGGGTCGTCGGTGGACACGACGACCGCGGTGACCCTGCGGGCCCGCACGCTCGCCCGCACGGCCCGCGCCACCAGCGGCACCCCGCCGACCGGCGCCAGGTTCTTCCCCGGCACCCCCTTGGACCCGCCACGCGCGGGAATCACCACCAGCACGCTGCCGCTGGCCTGGTCGTTTTCCGCCGGTTCCGCCGGCGGGCGGTGCGTCTCGTTCACGGGGTGACTCCTGTCGTACGTGCGGCTCTGCGGCTCCCCTTGCGTAGGGGGCGAGCGTTATTCAGGGGCGCGGGGAACTGCGCGCTCAGCCGTCCACCGGCCGGTGGTCGGAGCGAAGCGAGATGGAGGCACCCCCAGGCAGAGCTCTGGGGGAGGACCGAACCGCCCCCTTGGGACGGTGGCGACGTGCAGCCCGTCAGGGGCTGGTCGCGCAGTTCCCCGCGCCCCCGGGGGGCGCCCTGCCGGGCGCCGGCATCGGCGCGGAATCGGGTCACAGCTGGCCCCAGCGGCGGATGGTGGGGGCGACGCGCTGGACACCCTGGCGGTAGGCGGTCCTGGCCGAGTTGCGGACGAAGTCGCGGACGGCCTGGCGTACGGGTCCCGCCTCGCGGGGGGCGAAGCCGGCGACGGGCTCGCCCTTGGGGGTGAGGCCGTGGCGGGCGAGGATGCCGGGGAGGTAACCGGGGGCGGTGCGCAGCGTGTAGTAAGGGGACAGCGCCGGGAGTTCGGGCATGTCGAGCAGTGCGCTGACCCGGCCGCGCAGGGCCGCGTAAGGGGAGCTGCCGGCGACGCCGTGTGCGGCGGTCCACTCCTGCGAGGCCTGCGGCAGCCGCCCGTCGTCGAGTTCGTCCCACGAGGCGTAGCAGCCGGAGCCGAGGAAGTGGTGGTTGCCGAGGGTCTCGCGGATGCCGAGGTCGGTGAGCACCGCCGTCGGGATGCCGCGGTGCAGCGATTCCAGGGCCGCGGTGGAGCTGACGGTCACCAGCAGGTCGGTGCGGTCCAGGACCTCGGCCATGTTGCCGTAGACCAGGCGCAGGTTGGCCGGCGGGTCGAGGGCGGCGACCAGCTTCTGGTAGGGCTGCTCCTCGATGTGGGTGGTGTGCTCGCCGGGCTTGCTGCGGAGTTTGACCAGCACCTCGCGGGTGGGGTGCAGCCGGGCGTGGCCGACGGCCCGGCGCAGCAGGTGCAGCCGGTCGGCGCGGCCGTCGGGCACCGAGGGCTGGACGGCGAAGGTCACGGTGAAGGGCCGGCTGTCGTCGGCCCGGTAGGACTCGCCGCCGAGGAAGGGCAGCGCGGTCTCCACGATGCTGCCGGTGCGGTAGCCGACACCGTCGTAGACGTCCCTGAACCGCCGTGCGTCGTCCGCGCTGTTGGCCAGGACGACGTCCGCGCCGGCGCGCAGCAGCAGCCCGTCGGCGAGCTTCTCGTAGACCACGCCGACGTATCCGGTGACGACCACAGGGCGGCGTTCGCGGCCCTGCCAGGCGCGGGAGAGCCCGTGCAGCAGCGCCTGGACGGTGCCGCCGACGCAGGAGACCACCAGGACGTCGCAGGTGCCGTCGTGGGTCTCCGCGAGGATCTCGGCCATGGTCGACTCGGCCATCGAGTCGGCGGGGATGCCGAGTTCGGCGAGCTGGCGCGGCGTGGGGGTGGCCCGGCCGCGGAGCAGCCGCGCGTCGAGACGGGCATCGGGGTCGATTCGGCGCGCGGTCAGCGCACCCCATTTCCACCTGGTGTCCGAGTCGGCGATCACGGTGACCCGCAAGGGTCCTGACTTACGTTCTGGCACACGCCGACAGTAGGAAGCAGGCGGGTGGAATGTACTAATCGCAGGACAACAGGAGGTAAACAGAATGCCGCTACTTCGGGAGTGCGTCGGCGTATTGGCCGAATCACCTCCCGGACATTTTCCGTTTACCCAAACGTTCCCCGCCCGCCCCCATTGCCGCGAGGGGACACCTTAGGATTCTGCGGGTGGTCAAGCTCTCCGTCATCGTGCCCTTTTTCAATGTGCAGCCTTTCGTGCCCGACGCACTGCACAGCCTCCGGGCCAACGCCCGCCCGGACTACGAGTTCCTGCTGATGGACGACGGGTCGACAGACCGGACGCCGCAGCTGCTGGAAGAAGGGGTACGTACGCTCCCCGGAGCGCGCATCATCCGCCGTGAGCACACCGGCGTCTCGGCGCTCCGCAACGCCGGCATCGAGGAGTCACGCGGTCGCTATGTGACGTTCATGGACGGCGACGACTGGCTCGCGCCCGGCTACCTGCCCCAACTGGTCGCCGCCATGGACGACCTGGACGTGGACTTCGTCCGCACCGACCATCTCAAGTGCACCGGCAGCACCCGCAACATCATGCGTGCCCCGCACGGCCGCCGCAACGCGGTGCTCGACCCGCGCGAGACCGTGCTGCCCGCCGACCGGCCCGCGCTGGTCGACTACGCCTACTGCTGGGCCGGCGCCTTCCACCGCCGCATCGTCGACAAGGGCATCGTGCACTTCCCGACCGACCTGCGCACCGCCGAGGACCGGCCCTGGACCTGGCAGCTGCACCTGGGTGCGGAAAGCTGCGCGGTGGTCAACCTCATCGGGGTCCACTACCGGCGCGGGGTCACCACCTCGCTCACCCAGATCAGCGACGAGCGCCAACTGGACTTCGTGCGCGCCTCGGAGCGGATCTTCTCGATGCTGGCCGCAGACAAGGACGGTGAGCGCTTCCTGCCCAAGGCCGTACGCCAGTTCTGCGCGCTGATCGCCTTCCACCTCGACCAGATCGACCGCTTCGAGCCGGCGATGGCCCGCAGGCTCAAGGCGAGCTGCGCGGCCGCGCTGAGCCGGCTGCCGTCCGACGTGCTGACCGGGGTGCTCGACTCGATGGACCTGGAGCGCAGTTCGAAGATCCGCCGGCTGCGCTGGCGCTTCGGCGGCAGATCGGACACCCCGCAACCGGAGAGCGACGTCATGGACAACGCCGGCACTCCCGGTGCGGTGGTCGCGTGATGGCCGCCACCCGTACGCGTACCCAACTGCTGCTCGCCTCCACGCTCTACGGCGCCGCCACGCTGGCCGCCGCGGTGGACGCCGGGGCGCTGCCCGCCGCCGACCGCCGCGTCCTGGTGGTCAGCAACAACTCCGCGGTGCCGGAGACCGCGGAACGCCTGGACCAGGCACCGGGTTTCCGTGCGCTGCGCGGGCGCTTCGACCAGGTGGTGTCCTGGAACGAGGCCATCTCCCCGCTGCACCCGAGCGGTTGGGCGCCCGGCGTGGACGAGGTGCCGATGTGGGAGCGCTACTTCCGGATGCTGTGGGCGCTCGGCGACGACGAAGTCGACCTGGTCGTGGAGTCGTTGCAGGTCGCACCCGCGCTGTCGTTCGCGCAGATCTTCCTCGGCGCGCCCATCACCGTCTACGCCGACGGCCTGATGTCGTACGGCCCGACCCGCAACAAGCTCGGGCTGCTGGTCGACTCCAGGATCGACCGGCTGCTCCACCTGGACCTCGTGCCCGGCCTGGAGCCGCTGCTGCTCACCGAGTTCGGGGTGTCCTCGCAGGTGGTGCCGGGCGCGGAGTTCACCAAGGTGCTGGCCGAGGTCGCCGAGGCGGCGGGCGACGCGGGCGGCGACGCCCTGGACGAGCTGCCGCAGAACGCGGCGCTGCTGCTGGGGCAGTACCTGTCGGCGCTGGGCATACTCAGCGCCGAGGAGGAGGAGCAGCTGCACCTGTCGATGGTGCGCGGCGCCGTCGCACTCGGCCACACGAAGATCGTCTTCAAGCCGCACCCGACCGCGCCCGCGCACTGGACCGAGCCGCTGACGGCGGAAGCGGCCAGGCTGGGCGCCGAGTTGACGGTGCTGAACACCCCGGTGCTGGCCGAGGTGGTCTACCAGCGGGCGCGTCCCGCGCTGGTGGCCGGCTGCTTCTCCACCGCGCTGCTCACCGCGTCCGTGCTGTACGGCATCCCGGTCGCCCGCACCGGTACCCGGCTGCTGCTTGACCGCCTGGTGCCGTACCAGAACAGCAACCGGGTGCCGGTCACGATCGTGCACGCGACGCTGCCCGACCTGGCCGACGCGGCCGCCGTCCGCGCCTGGACGCCGCCGTCGCCCGAGCAGGTGGCGGCCGAACTCACCCCGCTGCTGCACACCGTGGGCTACTGCATGCAGTCCCAGGCGCACCCGGAGCTGCGGGACGCGGCCGTCGCATGGCTGGGCAGGAACCTCACCGCGGACACCTGGCCGTACTTCAAGCGGCGCCGGCTGACGTCGCTGGGGCTGCCGGGGGCGCTTCCCGCGCGGCTGGCCTTCGTGCCGCGCAACCGCACCGTCCGCCGGGTCGCCCGGCGTGCCCGGGCGCTGAAGAAGGCCGCGCTCGGGTGAGCCGGGTGGGGGGCGGCCGGGTGGACCGCGGCCGCCGGAAGGCTCAGAAGGCGTCGGTCGGCACGTAGGTGCCCCACACCTCGCGCAGCGCGTTGCACACCTCGCCGACGGTGGCGCGGGCGCGCAGCGCGTCCTTCATCGGGTAGAGCACGTTGTCGCTGCCCGAGGCCGCCTTCTGCAGCGCGGCCAGGGCGGCGTCGACGGCGCCCTGGTCGCGGGCGGCCCGCAACGCGCCGAGCCTGGCCGCCTGCTGGGCCTCGATCGCCGGGTCGACCCGCAGCGGCTCGTAGGGCTCCTCCTCGTCGAGCTTGAAGCGGTTGACGCCGACGACGACCCGCTCCCCCGCGTCGGTCTCCAGGGCGATGCGGTACGCGTTCCGCTCGATCTCGCCCTTCTGGAAGCCGTGCTCGATCGCCGGGACCGCACCGCCCAGCTCCTCGACCTTCGCCATCAGCTCGACCGCGGCCGCCTCGACGTCGTCGGTCAGCTTCTCCACCACGTAGCTGCCCGCGAAGGGGTCCACGGTGGCGGTGACGTCGGTCTCGTAGGCCAGCACCTGCTGGGTGCGCAGGGCGAGCCTTGCCGACTTGTCGGTGGGCAGCGCGATGGCCTCGTCGAAGGAGTTGGTGTGCAGCGACTGGGTGCCGCCGAGGACCGCGGCCAGGCCCTGCACGGCGACCCGCACCAGGTTGACCTCGGGCTGCTGGGCGGTCAGCTGCACGCCCGCGGTCTGCGTGTGGAATCGCAGCATCAGCGACTTGGGATCGGTCGCGCCGAACTCCTCGCGCATCACCCGCGCCCAGATCCGCCGGGCCGCACGGAATTTCGCGACCTCCTCCAGGATCGTGGTGCGCGACACGAAGAAGAACGACAGCCGCGGTGCGAAATCGTCCACGTCCATCCCTGCGGCGACCGCGGTGCGCACGTATTCGATTCCGTCGGCGAGCGTGAAGGCGATCTCCTGTGCGGGTGAGGCACCGGCCTCCGCCATGTGATAACCGGAAATCGAAATGGTGTTCCACTTCGGGATCTCGGCCTTGCAGTAGGCGAAGATGTCGGCGATCAGCCGCAGCGACGGCTTGGGCGGGAAGATGTACGTCCCGCGCGCGATGTACTCCTTCAGCACGTCGTTCTGGATCGTGCCGGTCAGCCGGCCGGCCGGCACACCCTGCTCCTCGCCGACGAGCTGGTAGAGCAGCAGGAGCAGCGCTGCGGGCGCGTTGATCGTCATCGACGTGGACACCTTGTCCAGCGGGATGCCGTCGAAGAGCACCCGCATGTCGTCGATCGAGTCGATGGCGACCCCGACCTTGCCGACCTCGCCGTGCGCGATGGGCGCGTCCGAGTCGTGGCCCATCTGGGTGGGCAGGTCGAAGGCGACCGACAGGCCCATGGTGCCGTTGGCGATGAGCTGCTTGTAGCGCGCGTTGGACTCCGAGGCGGTGCCGAAACCGGCGTACTGGCGCATCGTCCAGGGCCGCCCGGTGTACATCGACGGATAGACCCCGCGGGTGAAGGGGTAGCGGCCGGGCTCGCCCAGCTTGTCCGCCGGGTCCCAGCCCTCCAGCGCATCCGGCCCGTAGACCGGTTCGATCGGCAGGCCGCTTTCCGACTCGCGCGTCATGCTTCACGCCTCCGCAGTGCTGGTGGGGTGGGGTTGAGGGGAACTCCCGCCACGGACTGTAGCGGCGGGCCCGCACGCGGTGCAGCGCTCCGGGCTGGGACCTTCCTCACAGTCCGCCGTTTGCCCCCGAGTCTCCACCAAAGCCACCGCAACCGCGCGGGCATGAAATGTGTCTAGGGCTGCACAAGGTCCGGCACACGGGGAAGTGGGAGCGATGTCGAAGGTGCGCAACAGAGGAAGACGCCGGGTCTCGGTGACGGTGGCGGCGGCCGGTGCGGCCCTCGCCATGGCGGTGCTCGCCGCGTGCGGCCCGCAGGACACCGGGGCCGATCAGAAGCCGGCAGCGGCCACGACCACCGCGGCCACCACGGCACCGGCCACCGGCGACGCGGCCCCGACCACCGCGCCGCCCACGACCGATCCGGCCACCACACCGCCGGCCACCACCACCCCCTCAGCGGCCCCGACGACCACGAAGCCGGCCAGGCCGCCGGTGGAGCAGGCCGTGATGAAGGTCGGCTCGAACAGCTCCCAGGTGCGCGAACTGCAGGCCAGGCTGGGCCAGCTGCACCTGTTCTCGCAGAACCCGACCGGCTACTACGGCACGGTGACGCAGCACGCGGTGAGCGACTTCCAGGAGCGCCACGGGCTGACCTCCACCGGCAGCGTCAGCCAGGCCACCTGGTCCAGGCTGCGGTCGCTGACCCACCAGCCCACCCACAAGGAGCTGTACCCGCCGATCCCGGCCAAGCCGGCCGGCAAGCTGGACGCGCGCTGCATGACCGGCCGCGCGCTGTGCATCAGCAAGACCACCCGCACGCTGTCGTGGGTGGTGGACGGCAAGGTCCAGGCCACCATGGACGTCCGCTTCGGCTCGCAGTACACGCCGACCCGCGAGGGCCTCTTCCACGTGAACTCCAAGAGCCGCGACCACGTCTCGACGATCTACCACACGGCTATGCCGTTCGCGATGTTCTTCAGCGGCGGCCAGGCGGTGCACTACTCCTCGGACTTCGCCGCCCGCGGTTACGCCGGGGCGTCGCACGGCTGCGTCAACGTACGGGACAAGGCCGCGATCTCGAAGCTGTTCGACGAGGTCCGGGTCGGCGACAAGGTCGTCGTCTACTGGTGAACCGGCCGCCGGCCGGTCGGCCGGCGGACCCGACGCAGGAGGAGCGCGGCCGGGCAGGGGGAAATGCGCCCGGCCGCGCTCCGTAGTACCCGAACCCGATACGGGGAGAACCGGGGTCAGGGGGGCCGATGACCAGTCGGCCTTACTCCCTACAGCGCACAGGCCGTCAGAAGTGTCACCTGCCTGACGGCCGTGACGCGGGACACCGCCCGGGGCGGAAGTGGCGCGGGCCGGAAGCGGCCCGCGCCTTCTCCGTTTTCTCGCCCTTCCTGCCCTGCTGGCCCTGCTGGCCTTGCTGGCCCTGCCGGCCCTGCTGGCCCTGCCGGCCCTGCCGGCCCCGTCCGCCGGACGGCCCGCAGCCGCGGCCCTGGCCGAATCCCTGCCCCTGGCCCTGGCCGAAGCCCTGGGCCGGACCGTGCCCCTGGCCGAACCCCTGGCCCTGGCCGAAGCCGTACGCCCCGCCGCGGCCGAACCCGCCGAAGGTGCCGGTCGTGCCGCGGCCCGGCCGGGTGCCGGCGCCGCGGTGCTCGTCCGCGCCGCTGTGTGCCGGCGACGAGCCGGGCTCGGAACCGCGGACGCCGGGGGCCGCGGTCCACGGCGCCGTGGTGCTGCCGTCGGTGGCCACCGCGGCCGGCGGCCTGCTGCCGTCCTGGCCGTTGCCCGCGCCCTCGCCCGGGCCGAGTGCGCGGGTGGCCGCGGCCATGCCCACCGCGACCCCGCCGAGCGCCAGCGCGGAGACCACCGCGGCGGCCATCATGCGCGGGCGCCGCAGCGTGAAGGCGGTACGCACCCGGCCCCTGGCCGACCCGCGCCCGGCGGCGGCGGTGCGGAAGGCGGCGAGCGCGGCGGCCTCACGGGCCGGGTCGAGCGGTGCGCGGCCGTCGCGGGCCGCGGCGAGCAGCCGTACCAGCCGGTCGGCGGGCTCGGTCGGCGGCGTACAGGAGCCGGAACCGGACAGCAGCACCTCCGCCGTTCTGGCGTCGGGCCAGTTCCCGCCGCGGGGTTGGGTGAAGTGCCGGGGCGGGTGGGAGCGACGGGCCGGGTGGGACAGGTCCGTGGATGCGGCTCCGCGTCGGGTGTTGTCGCTCATCCCACTTCCTCACAGCGCCTTGGACGCGGAAAACGTCACATCCGCGTGCTGCCGGTCCCCTCGGTCCCGCCGCTCCTTGTGCTCGTGCTGGTCCCTGCGGCCTGCTCCCCCGCCGTGCTCGGCCAGGTCCCCGTGGTCCCCCGGGTCCCCGTGGTCGTACTCCAGGATCTCGGCCAGCCGCCGCAGCCCGCGGTGGGTGGCCATTCTCACCGATCCCGCGCGTTTTCCGAGCACTCGTGCAGCACTGGTCGAATCGAGCCCCATCACCACCCGCAGCAGCACCGCCTCCGCCTGCTCGCGCGGGAGTGCCGCGATCGCGGCGAGCGCCCGGTCGGTGGCGACCGCGTCCAGCGCCTCACCTGCGGTGTCCGCCCGGTCGGGCAGCTGAACCAGGTCGTCCACCCCGCCGCCCGGCACCGGGCGCCTGCTGCGCGCCCTGATGTGGTCCAGCGCCCGGTTGCGGGCGATCCTGGCCGCCCAGCCGCGTATCGACCCGCTGCCGGTGCGGTAGTTGGGCAGGTCGCGGGCGATCTGCAGCCAGGCCTCAGAGGCGACGTCCTCGGCGTCGGCAGGGCCGACCAGGCTGCGGACGTAGTTCAGCAACTGCGGCTGGACAGCGCGGTAGACGGTACGGAACGCGGCGTCGTCGCCCTGCTGGGCCGCGTCGACCGCGGCCTCCAGAGACTCCTGCGCTTCCACGTCGGGCCCCACCCCCTCGAACACACGGCCAATCCTGCCTCATGCGCGGCTGTGACACTTTTGGTCTGGGATACGCAGTACAAGTCGGCGGCCGGGGACGCTCCTGTGGGGGGAGGCGGCCCCCGGCCGTCGTCACTTTCTCGTGTGCCCCGCCGAGGAGCCTTCCGTCATGTCCGTGGCCCGCCTCCCCGACGGCCTCCCCCCTGGCCGGCTGGTCGCCGGCTCCGCCCCCGGGCTGTGGATCAGCGACGAGCCGGTGGTCGCACCCGGCGGTCTGTGGGCCGCCTGCCAGGCGCAGCAGCACAGCACCGGCTGGTGCCCGGTCCTGATGGCCTGGCCCTGCGCGAGCGGCAGCGGGCACCGCACGGCCGAGATCGACGCGGTCGACGTGGCCGAGTCGCTGCACGAGTCCTGGCTGACATACCGGCAGACGGCGCCGCTGCTCGCCTCGTACCCGGGGCTCACCGCACTGCCCGACCCGGCGGCCGCGGACAGCGCGGGACACACCTGGCCGCCCGACCTCGCCGACCTCGCGCTGCTGGCGGACCTGGCCGCCCAACTGGGCCACCCCGGGCCGCCGTACACCCGCTGGCCCGGCCTTGCCGCACCCGCGGAGCCGCACCCGGGTCCGCCGCCGGACGCGGTCGCCAGGGCCGTGGTCGGCCAGATGCTGCACTACTTCACCACCCGCTTCACCGCCTACCTGGCGCTGGCCCGGGTGGACCGCAGCGCCGACCTGCCGGCCGCGGTGGGCTGGGAGGCGGACGCGCCCGCGCTGGAGCTGTCGGCGCTGCTGCGCAGCTGGGAGGACCGCTTCGGGGCGCGGGTCATCGGCTTCGAAGGCTCGTCGGTCTTCGTGTCCGTGGCCTCGCCGCCGCTGACGTCCCGGCATGCCGCGCACGTCGCCCTGGAGCACGTGCTGACCGGCGCGTCGAACCTGAACGACGGCACCTTCCCCTTCCCCGACTACGCCGAGGCGCTGCGCGGCGAGCGGCTGTGGTCGTTCTGGTGGGACTGACCGGCCGCGGGTCGCACCGCCACGTCAACCGCCGGTCCTGCAACACTCCGTACGGGTGAAGTTCGCACACCTGCGTGCCCCGTTCGAACCGGCGGCGCCTACAGTGGAGTCCTCCCCCGCCGAATCCGCCGTACGGGGTCACCGCACGGCCGTCCCCGCACGGCCCGCCACGACTCCGCCACACCACCATCCCGACCCTGGAGCCCCGCTGCTGTCCAGCGACACCGCGTCCGACGCTCCGCCGTCCCCGTCCCCGCTGACGCGGTTCAACCAGGCGCCGCCCGCCGCCGCCGAGACGGCACTGATGGCCTGCTGCGGCAGCCACCGCTGGGCGCGGCGGGTCGCGGCGCACCGCCCGTACCCGACCGTCGAGGCGCTGCTCGCGGCGGCCGACGAGGCCGCGTACGACCTGACGCCGGGCGACCTCGCCGAGGCGCTGGCCGGCGAGGCCACCACCGCGCTGGCCGACCGCGGCGGCCTGACCGTGCACACCGCGCTGCGCGCCGCCCACGCGCACTACGAGGCGAAGTTCGGCCACGCCTTCCTGCTCGCCCTCGACGAGTGCACCGCCGCCGACCCGGCCGCGGCCCTGGACCAGACCATGGCCAGCCTGCGCGAACGGCTCGGGCACGACGAGGACGAGGAGCGCGTGGTCACCGCCGAGCAGCTGCGCCGGCTGTGCCGTACCCGGCTGGTCAGGCTGGCCGGCGGAGCCGCCGCCTCCGGCGGGCACGGGGGCCGCGGCGACCTGTCCGTGCGGGCATTCGAGCCGACCCGTTCACCCGACCGTGCGGGATCGATCACACCCGGCCTACCCCGCGGTACTCAGGCCGTATCGCCTCGCTACGATGGCCGGGGCCGGTGGACCGTACCCGGCCGGGCGTGACCGACACCCCTAGCCGGCACCCCTCGCCCCGCTCCCGGAGGGTTTTTTCCGTGCCGGCTGGAACGCTTTACCGCGGCCGGGAAGGCATGTGGTCATGGGTGGCTCATCGAGTCACCGGTGTCCTCATCTTCTTCTTCCTGTTCGTACATGTCCTCGACACCGCCCTGGTGCGCGTCTCCCCCGAGGACTACGACAAGGTCGTCGCCACCTACAAGACCCCGATCGTCAGCCTGCTGGAGTACGGCCTGGTGGCCGCGATCCTCTTCCACGCGCTGAACGGCCTGCGGATCATCGCCGTCGACTACTGGACCCAGGGGCCGCGCTACCAGAAGCAGATGCTCTGGACGGTGGTCGGCCTGTGGATCCTGCTGATGCTCGGCGCGATCTACCCGGTCCTGGGCCACGCCGCCCGCGTCCTGTTCGGGAGCTGAACGACACATGTCCACTGACATCACCGACGCCGTCGAGCTGACCGGCTCCAGCGTCGCCCCGTACAGCCCGGAGAATCCCGCACCGGTCATCGAGCCGCCGCGCGCCCGCACCAAGCGCACCCCGCGCAGCACCCGCACCAACTTCGAGATGTACGGCTGGCTGTTCATGCGGCTGTCCGGTGTGGTGCTGGTCGTGCTGGTGATCGGCCACCTGCTGATCCAGCTGGTGCTGGACGGCGGTGTGCAGAAGGTCGGTTTCGCCTTCGTCGCCGGCCGCTGGGCCTCGCCGTTCTGGCAGTACTGGGACCTGGCCATGCTGTGGCTCGCGATGCTGCACGGCGGCAACGGACTGCGGACCGTCATCAACGACTACGCCGAGCAGGCCAACACCCGCGTCTGGCTCAAGACGCTGCTGTTCACCGCAGTGGCGTTCACCATCGTGCTCGGCTCGCTGGTGATCTTCACCTTCGACCCGAACATCCGCTAAGCCAGGGCTGGACAGGGAAAGCGACCCCATGCAGATCCACAAGTACGACACCGTCATCGTCGGCGCGGGCGGCGCCGGTATGCGCGCCGCCATCGAGGCCACCAAGCGCAGCCGCACCGCGGTCCTGACCAAGCTCTACCCGACCAGGTCCCACACCGGCGCCGCGCAGGGCGGCATGGCCGCCGCCCTCGCGAACGTCGAGGAGGACAACTGGGAGTGGCACACCTTCGACACGATCAAGGGCGGCGACTACCTGGTCGACCAGGACGCCGCCGAGATCCTGGCGAAGGAGGCCATCGACGCGGTCCTGGACCTGGAGAAGATGGGCCTGCCGTTCAACCGGACGCCCGAGGGCCGCATCGACCAGCGCCGCTTCGGCGGCCACACCCGCAACCACGGTGAGGCCGCGGTCCGCAGGGCGTGCTACGCCGCCGACCGCACCGGTCACATGATCCTCCAGACGCTCTATCAGAACTGCGTCAAGGAGGGCGTGGAGTTCTTCAACGAGTTCTACGTCCTGGACCAGCTGCTCACCGAGGTCGACGGCGTCCAGCGGTCCGCGGGCGTGGTGGCGTACGAGCTGGCCACCGGCGAGATCCACGTCTTCCAGGCGAAGTCGGTGATCTACGCCTCCGGCGGCACCGGCAAGTTCTTCAAGGTGACCTCCAACGCGCACACCCTCACCGGTGACGGCCAGGCCGCCGTCTACCGCCGCGGGCTGCCGCTGGAGGACATGGAGTTCTTCCAGTTCCACCCGACGGGCATCTGGCGCATGGGCATCCTGCTGACGGAGGGCGCCCGCGGTGAGGGCGGCATCCTGCGCAACAAGGACGGCGAGCGCTTCATGGAGAAGTACGCGCCCGTCATGAAGGACCTGGCCTCGCGTGACGTCGTCTCCCGGGCGATCTACACCGAGATCCGCGAAGGCCGCGGCTGCGGACCCGAGGGCGACCACGTCTACCTCGACCTCACCCACCTGCCGCCGGAGCAGCTGGACGCGAAGCTGCCCGACATCACCGAGTTCGCCCGTACGTACCTGGGCATCGAGCCGTACACCGACCCGATCCCGATCCAGCCCACCGCGCACTACGCCATGGGCGGCATCCCCACCAACGTCCAGGGCGAGGTGCTGCGCGACAACACCACCGTCGTACCCGGCCTGTACGCGGCCGGCGAGGTCGCCTGCGTGTCCGTGCACGGTGCGAACCGGCTCGGCACCAACTCGCTGCTGGACATCAACGTCTTCGGCCGCCGCTCCGGCATCGCCGCGGCGGACTACGCCCACGCCAACGACTTCGTGCCGCTGCCCGAGGACCCGGCCGCCCAGGTCGAGGCCCAGGTCGAGCGGCTGCGCTCGGCCACCGGCAACGAGCGGGTCAGCGACATCCGGCGCGAGCTGCAGGAGTGCATGGACGCCAACGTGATGGTCTTCCGCACCGAGCAGACCATCAAGACCGCCGTCGAGAAGATCGGCGAGCTGCGCGAGCGCTACCTCAACGTGTCGATCCAGGACAAGGGCAAGCGGTTCAACACCGACCTGCTGGAGGCCGTCGAGCTGGGCAACCTGCTCGACCTCGCCGAGGTCATGGCCGTCTCCGCGCTGGCCCGCAAGGAGTCCCGCGGCGGCCACTACCGCGAGGACTACCCGAACCGCGACGACGTCAACTTCATGCGGCACACGATGGCGTACCGCGAGGTGGACGCGACCGGCGCCGAGTCGATCCGCCTGGACTACAAGCCGGTCGTGCAGACCCGCTACCAGCCGATGGAGCGTAAGTACTGATGAGCACCCCGAACTCTCCGACGCTGGACAAGCACTCGTCCGCCCTGGACGCGGCGGAGAACACCGCATCGCACCTGATCACGGTCACCCTGCGGGTGCGCCGCTTCAACCCCGAGGTCTCGGCCGAGGCCGAGTGGGTCGACTACCGGCTGCCGATCGACCCCAAGGAGCGGGTCCTCGACGCCCTCCACAAGATCAAGTGGGAGATCGACGGCACCCTCACCTTCCGCCGCTCCTGCGCCCACGGCGTGTGCGGCTCCGACGCGGTCCGCATCAACGGCCGCAACCGGCTGGCCTGCAAGACCCTGATCAAGGACATCAACCCCGAGAAGCCGATCACCGTGGAACCCATCAAGGGCCTCACGGTGCTCAAGGACCTCGTGGTCGACATGGACCCCTTCTTCCAGGCCTACCGCGACGTGATGCCCTTCCTCATCACGAAGGGCAACGAGCCCACCCGCGAGCGGCTGCAGTCCGCCGAGGACCGCGAGCGCTTCGACGACACCACCAAGTGCATCCTGTGCGCCGCGTGCACCTCGTCGTGCCCGGTGTTCTGGAACGACGGCCAGTACTTCGGCCCCGCGGCCATCGTCAACGCCCACCGCTTCATCTTCGACTCGCGCGACGAGGGCGGCGAGCAGCGGCTGGAGATCCTCAACGACAAGGACGGCGTCTGGCGCTGCCGCACCACCTTCAACTGCACCGACGCATGCCCCCGCGGCATCGAGGTGACCAAGGCGATCCAGGAAGTGAAGCGGGCGCTGATCACCCGCCGCTTCTGACCTCGCCTTCGGCGTCGTCAACTGGCGCATGCTGCTGCGGCCCGCTTCCCCGTCGTCCTGTCGGGGGCGGGCCGTCCGCGTACGAGAGGGATGGTTTACGTGAGCGAATACGTGCTTCGACCCGTCGGACGCGTCGAGTCGGCGCTGACCGACCCGGCCCGGGCTCCCAAACAGGCCGACGAGGGGGCGCCGGAGGCGTGGCTGGTCCTCGACGAGCAGTACGCCCCCGCCCTGGAAGGCCTGCGCGCGGGCATGGACGTCGTCCTGCTCACCTGGCTGGACCGCGCGGACCGCGGCACGCTCCAGGTCCACCCGCGCGGTGACACCGCCCGGCCCGTCGCCGGGGTCTTCGCCACCCGGGCGCCCGGCCGGCCCAACCCGATCGGGCTGCACGTCGTCCGCATCCTCGCCGTCTCCGGCACCCGCATCCATGTGCAGAACCTCGAAGCGCTGGACGGCACGCCGGTCCTGGACGTCAAACCCGTGCTGACGCAGGACCGCTGAGGCTCTCCCCCCGTGCGCGGGGGCCTGTGCGGCAGCTTGTGCGGGCTCTCACGCCGGGCGGGCCGACGGGACCGGGGGTATCGGGTGGAGGGCGCGCAGCCTCGCGTCCAGGGCTGCCGTGAGGGTCTGGAGGGCGGGGAAGCGGGTCGCGGGCAGGTCGGTGACGACGGACAGCCGGTGGGCCAGCCGCTGGCGGGCGGTGACCGTGCCCCAGGACCAGTTCCCTTCGGGGAGGCGAGCGAGGTGGTCGGTGCCGTCGCGGTGGGCGCGCTCGACCAGGGCGTCGCCTCTGAGCAGCCAGCCGGCGCAGGCGTCGGCGAGGTCGGCTTCCGCGGAGGGGTCGGTGTCCGGGGCGGTGGCGGCTGCTGCGGTGGTGCCGGTCGCCTCGTACCAGGTCGTGAAGTAGGCGCGCTCGGCGCGCTCCAGCAGGGGCGGCGGGGCGGCGGTGACGCACCAGCAGGTGGGGAACCCGATGCGCAGGTAGGCCAGTTCGACCAGGCCGCTGCCCCATGACGCCTGCTCGAAGTCGACGAAGGTGACGCCGTCCGCGGTGTGCAGGTCGTTGCCGGGGCAGGGGTCGCCGTGCAGGAGCGCGTGCCCCGGTGCCTGCGCGAGGCGGGCGGTGAGGGCGTGGATCTCCGCGGGCGCGGCGGGCGGTACGGGGACGCGCAGGCGGTGGGCGAGGTGCAGGAAGGCGTCCGCGTCGGAGGCGTCGGGACCCTTCCAGCGCGGCAGCGCGCCGGTGATGTCCGGGCCGCCGGACGCGTGCAGCCGGGCCAGCGCGGTCGCGTAGGCGACGATCCAGTCGGGCGGCGGCGGGCGGTGGGCGACGCGGTCCAGCACCATGACGCGGGCGGCCGGGTCGGTGGCCAGCAGGGCGGGCACGACGGGGGTCTCGGCGCGCAGGGCCAGCCGCAGCGCGGCGATCTCGCGGGCGTAGCGCTCCCCCGCGTCGGCGCCGCCGACGATCTGCTTCACGACGGCTGCTCCCGCGGGCAGTTCGACACTCCAGACCCGCGAGCGCGGGCTGCTGCCGAGCCGGCGGGCGCGCCGGGGCTTCCCGAGCGCGGACCGCAGCTCGTCGGAGAACGGCAACCGCATGCGTCCACCCCCCTTCGTCCTGCCACCGTACCGGCCCGGGAAACTTTCCGCCACGGAATCTTTTCCGGGGCGGAAAAAGTGCTACGCTGGCAAGCATGGACACCACGGACGGGCTGCCGGAGACAGCAGAGGCGGCGGAGGCCGCAGGAGCCGCGGGCACCGAAGGGCTGCGCGAGCGCAAGAAGCGGCAGACGCGGGCCGCGCTGAGCCAGGCGACGATCGCACTGAGCGTGCAGCACGGCTGGGACGAGGTGCGGATAGAGGACATCGCGGCCGCGGTGAACGTCTCGGAGCGCACCTTCCGCAACTACTTCTCCAGCAAGGCGGAAGCGGTGGCCGCGACCCATCTGGACCGGATGCTGCGGGTCACGCGGCGGCTGGAGGCGCGGCCCGCGGACGAGCCGCTGTGGGAGTCGATAAGGACCTCGGTGCAGGCCGAGTTCGCCCCGGAATCCCCCGAGGGGTCCCGGCCGGTCGACCCCGCGGCGGGCAAGCGGCACACCGAGGCGATCTGGAAGGTGCTCTCCGAGCCCGCCGTGCAGGGCGAGGTGCTGCGCGCCGACCAGGAGGCGCAGGTGCTGATGGCGGCGGCGGTCGCGGCGCGCACGGGCACCGACCCGCAGGCGGACCTGTATCCGAAGCTGGTCGCCGCCTCCGTGGGTGCCGCGATCGGCACGGCGCTGACGCACTGGCTGCGCGCCGACCCGCCGGTCCCGCTGGGGCCGCTGATGAGCGAGGTGCTCGAACAGCTGACGGCGGGCCTGCCCGCCCCGGCGCACAGCGAGAGCTGAGACCTGACAAGCAGACGTGGAGAGTTGAGGGGAGTACGTTCTGATGGCCGTGAACGTGGAGGGCGGCACGGGCGTCGGCGGCAATGCCGACAACCGTGTCGATGTCGTGATCATCGGCGGGGGTCCGACCGGGCTGATGCTGGCCGCGGAGGTGGCGCTGCTGGGCGTGCGCCCGGTCGTGCTGGAGAGGCTGCCGGAGCCGGGCGGTGAGCCCCGGGCGAACGGGCTGGTCGGGCAGGTCGTGCCGGCGCTCGACCGGCGCGGGCTGTTCGAGGCGCTGACCGGCAGCGCGGGGCCGCCGCAGCCCAACAGCGCGTACTTCACCTTCGCCGGGCTGCCGCTGGACCTGAGCGGGCTGCCGGAGAGCCCGGTGTACACGGTGGCCGTGCCGCAGGCGCGGATCGTCCAGGTGCTGGCCGCACGCGCGCTGGAGCTGGGCGCCGAGATCCGTACCGGGCACGAGGTCACCGGGCTGACGCAGCGGGAGGACCGCGTCGAACTGGAGGTGTCGGGTCCTGCCGGGCCGTATCGGCTGGCGGCCCGCTATGCCGTCGGCGCGGACGGGGCGCACAGCGCCACGCGCAAGCTGTCGGGGATCGGCTTCACCGGCATCACCTACGACCGGTCGGTGTCCCGGCATGCGCATGTGAGCGTCCCGGCGCAGTGGGTGGGTCCCGAGGGGCTGCGGGTGCCGGGGGCCGGCACGATTGCGCCGTTCCTGCCGCGCCGCACCGAGCGGGGGTCTTTCAACTGGGCGCCGCTGCCGGGCAGGCCGCCGCTGGTGGCCACGGTCGAGTGGGAGCCGGTCGAGGGCGACGAGCCGATGAGCCTGTCCGAGATGGCGGCGAGCATAGGCCGGGTGCTGGGGGCGGAGGTGCCGGTGGCGGCGCCCGAGGGTCCTGGTCCGTTCGTGCTGCGCCGGCTGACCGGGGGCAACACCCGGGTGGCCGACCGCTTCCGCGACCGCCGGGTCTTCCTGATCGGCGACGCGGCCCACGTCTACGCCTCGGGGGGCGGCCCCGGGCTCAACTCCGGGCTGCAGGACGCGATCAACCTGGGCTGGAAGCTGGCGGCACAGCTCGCGGGCACCGCACCGGAGGGGCTGCTCGACAGTTACGCTGCCGAGCGGACCGCCGCCGCCCGCCGCACCCTGGTCTATGCGCAGGCGCAGGCCGCGGTCCAGGCGCCGGGGAGCGACGTGGACGCGCTGCGGACGCTGTTCGGCGAACTGCTGCAGGACCAGGGGGCGATCCAGCGGGTCGCGGACCTGATCGCCGGCTCCGACCTGCGCTACGACCTGGGCGGCAGCCACCCGCTGGTGGGCACGCACGCCCGCGACCTGGCGCTGTCCGCGCAGGGCGGCCCGGTGCGGCTGGCCGAACTGACCAGGGCCGCGCGGCCCGTGCTGCTCGACCTGACGGCGACGGCGGAGGTGGCGAAGGCCGGGGCCGGCTGGTCGGAGCGGATGGACGTGGTGGCCGCCCGGACCGAGCCCTCGGCCCGGCCCGGCTACACGGCGGCGCTGATCCGGCCGGACTCGTTCGTCGCGTGGGCGACGTCCGCCCCGGTCCCGGACGCCGCCGAGATCGAGGAGCTGCGGGCGGCGGCGGGACGGTGGTTCGGGGTGGGGTGAGCGGAGGCCGGACGGCGGTGGTCAGCTCGCGGCGTCCTGCTCGGCGAAGATCTCGCGGGCGGCGGCGACACCGTTGAGGGCGGCGGGGAAGCCCGCGTAGCCGGCGAGCTGGGTGAGGAGGGTGACGATCTCCTCGCGGGTGCCGCCGACGTTGAGGAAGGCCCGGAGGTGGACGCGGAGTTGGGGGCCTGCGGTGCCCAGGGCGGTGCACATGGCGATCGAGGCGAGTTCGCGGGTGTGCAGGTCGAGGCCGGTGCGGGCGTAGACGTCGCCGAAGGCGTACTCGACGACGAAGCGGCCGAGGTCGGGGGCGATGTCGGCCAGCGAGTCCACGACGTGCGGGCCTGCGGGGCCGTCGACCTCCTTGAGCAGGGCGATACCGCGGGCGTAGCGGTCGGCCGCCGGGGTGACCTCGGCGGCCGGGACGGCGGCTGACGCGGGCTCGGGGTCCGGGTCCGTCCCGGAGTCGGCGCGGGCGGTGAAGACCTCGCGGGCCGCGGACAGGGCGTTGAGGGCGGCGGGGAAGCCGGCGTAGACCGTGGTGTGGATGCAGGTCTCGACGATCTCCCGGCGGGTGCAACCGACGTTGAGGGCGCCGGCGATGTGGAAGCGCAGTTGCGGGGCCGCGTTCCCGAGGGCGGCCAGGGCCGCGACGGTGCCGATCTGCCGCTGCCGCGGGGTGAGGCCGGGCTGCGACCAGACGTCGCCGTAGCCGAACTCGACGGTGAAGCGGGCAAGGTCGGGGGCGATCTCGGCGACCGGGTCGAGCACCGCGGGGTGGTCGGTGCCGGTGACGAGGCTGAGGGCGGCAAGGCCCCGGGCGTAGCGGTCGCCGCTGCCGGCAACGGAAGCGGCGGAGGAACCGGAGGAGGAAGGGGAGGACGGGGCGGAGGCGGGAGGCGGTGTCATGGTCAGGACGCTATGAGCTGGAGTTCACTCCAACGCAAGTCCGTTGGTGGACGCGGCGGCGGGTTCCCGTTTCGGAGCAGCGGCGGGGGCGGTGGGCTCGGCGCCGGCAGCCGGTGCGCCGGCCGCGGGGAGGGTGATGAGGACGGTCAGGCCCCGCCCGGGTGCGGTGTCGAGGGTGACGGTGCCGTGGTGGGCCTGCACGACGGCCTGGACTATGGCCATGCCCAGGCCCGCGCCGCCGGTGTCGGGGGCGCGTTCGGGGTCGGCGCGGAAGAAGCGGTCGAAGGCGCGCGAGGCGTCCCGCGGGTCGAGCCCGGGTCCCGAGTCGGCGATCCGCAGCCGGACCGCGGTGTCAGCACCGTCCACCTCGATGACCAGCGGGGCGTCCGGCGGGGTGTGGACGCGGACGTTGCTGAGCAGGTTGCCGACGACCTGCCGCAGCCCCGCCTCGTCGCCGAGGGCGTACGCGGCCCGCCCGTCGGCGGGCAGCCGCAGGGTCTGCGGGCGGCCGGGCTGCTGGGCGGCCAGGTCGGCGGCGGCGTCCCGCACCAGGGCGCACACGTCGACCGGCTGGAAGTCCAGAGCCGGGCGCTCCTCCAGGCGGGCCAGGGCGAGCAGTTCGTCGACGAGCCGGCTCATCCGCTTGGCCTCGGCGGAGACCCGGTGCAGGGCGCGCTCCTTGTCGTCGGCGTCGAGCATGCCCTTCTCGTACAGCTGCAGATAGCCCTGCACTGAGGCCAGCGGGGTGCGCAGTTCGTGGGAGGCGTCGGCGAGGAAGTGCCGCAGCTGGGCGGTGGCGCGTTCGCTCTCGGTCAGGGCGGTCTCGATCTGCTGGAGCATCGCGTTGAGTGCGGTGCTGAGCTGTCTGACCTCGCTCGACCCGTGGCGTGCGGTGGCGATCCGCCGGGACAGGTCGCCCTCGGCGATGGCGGAGGCGGTCTCGACCATGGTCTCCAGCGGGCTCAGCCGCCGCCTGGCAGCGGTCAGCGAGCCGACCGCGAGCAGCCCGAGCAGGGCGAGCCCGGCGGCGGACTCCCACACCAGCAGTTTGTGGATGGCGTGTTCGAGGCCGCTGTAGCGCATGCCCTGGACGACCATGCTGCCGTCCGAGAGCCGGGTGACGACGACCCGGTAGTCGGTGCCGTCGGCGCGGACGTTGACGGCCTTGCCGCTGCGGGCCAGTGCGGCCGGGTCGTCCAGGGCGCTGCCCAGGTCCTCGCGGATGCGGCTGTTGGCGCCGCCGCTGTTCTCGCACACCGAGGAGTTGCGGCCGTCGGAGTCCAGCACCACGAAGAGGTCCTGTTTGAAGGCCTTGGCGAAGGACAGCCCGCCGTCCTTGCCGTCCTGCAGGATGCCGGCGAGCGTGCACAGCTGCTGGAGCCCGCGGGAGGTGACCGGGGCGCTGCTGACCGAGCGCTGCGAGTCGCGCAGGGTGTTGTCGATCTCACTGCCCAGCACCATGTAGGTGGCCATCACGCTGAAGGCGGCGGTGGCCAGCAGCCCGAGGGCGACGAAGGCGACGTTGGCCAGGGTCAGCCGGGCGCGCAGCGTCTTGGGCCGGGGCAGCAGCCGGCGCCGGGTCACGGTGTCACGCCTGTTCCACCGCCCGCAGCCCGTAGCCGACACCGCGCCTGGTCTCGATCAGCGGCGGCCCGAAGCGGTCGAGTTTGCGCCGCAGGTAGGAGATGTAGGTCTCCACGACGGTGGAGGGCACCACGGTCTCGTACTGCCACACGTGCTGCAGCAGCTGCTCCTTGGAGATGATCCGTCCGGCGTGCCGCAGCAGGTGCCGCAGCAGGTTGTACTCGGTGGGGGTCAGTTCGACGGGCTGGCCGGCCCGCCGCACCGAGTAGGTGGCCTCGTCCATCTCCAGGTCGCCGTGCCGCAGCACCCGGTCGGCGACGCCGGTGTCGCGCCGGGTGCGGCGCAGCACCGCGTGCACCCGGGCGACGACCTCGTCCACTCCGAAGGGCTTGGTGATGTAGTCGTCGCCGCCGAGCGCGAGCCCGGCCACGACGTCCCGCGGGGCGTCGCGGGCGGTGACGAAGATGATGGCGAGGTCGTCGGTGCCGGGCTCCGCGGCGCGCTCGGCCGCATGCTCGGCGCGCAGGGCGCGGCAGACCTCCCAACCGTTCCCGTCGGGCAGCATCACGTCGAGCAGCACCAGGTCGGGGCGGTGCTGGCGGACGGCCGCGAGCGCCTCACGTCTGGTGGCGGCGCAGTGCACCGTGAACCCGTTGTAGCTGAGCGTGATGCGCAGGATGTCCGCGATTCCGGGCTCGTCCTCGACGACGAGCACCGTGGGAGCCGTGCCGACAGCTGTCTCCATGCCGTCAAGTATCCGCAACCCGCGGGACCGCCGGACAACGCGAACTTTGGAGTTCCTTGAGAGAAGTCGTTTCGGCTTGGGTCCCGGCGGGGCGACCGCTGAGTCTGGAGGGGGGCGAGTGGATCAGTTGACAACTTCATGTGTAGGACAGACAGGGATGGGGGATGGATCGTGGCCGTTCTGGCGCGATGGTGCTTCCGGCACAAATGGCTGGTGATTCTGCTGTGGGTGGCCGCGCTGTTCGGCATCGGCACCGCGGGCAGGGTCGCCGGCGACACGTACTCGAATGTCTTCTCGCTCCCCAACACCGAGTCCAGCAAGGTCATCGACCTGCTGGACAAGGCCGTGCACGACCAGTCGGGCGAGTCCGACACCGTGGTGTGGCACGTCGACTCCGGTTCTGTGCGGGACGCGTCGGTCCGGCAGCGCATCACGCCGATGCTGGACAAGGTCAGGCACCAGAAGGACGTGGGGCAGGTCGTCAGCCCCTATGACGCCGCGGGGGCGGCGCAGATCAGCAAGGACGGCAGGACCGCGTACGCCACGGTGACGTACGACGTGCTGGGCGCCGAGCTGGACAAGGCGCAGGTCCACGACCTGGTCGACACCGCGCACAGCGCGCGGGCCGACGGGCTGCAGGTGGAGCTGGGCGGCAACATCATCCAGTCGGTGGAGGAGCCGCCGGCCGGGCTGAGCGAGTTCGTCGGCATCGGCGCCGCGGCCGTGGTGCTCTTCCTGGCGTTCGGCTCGCTGTTCGGCATGCTCACGCCGATCGTGACGGCGCTGTTCGCCATCGGCATCTCCTCCTCGCTGATCACCCTGCTGACCCACACCATGAACGTCCCGGACTTCGCCGGGCAGCTGGCGATGCTGGTCGGCCTGGGCGTGGGCATCGACTACGCGCTCTTCATCGTGACCAGACACCGCAAGGGCATCCTGAGCGGCAAGTCGCCGGAGGAGGCCGCGGTCACCGCGGTGAACACCTCGGGCCGCGCGGTCCTGTTCGCCGGCGGCACGGTCTGCATCGCCCTGCTGGGCATGTTCACGGTCGGCCTGAGCCTGCTCTACGGGGTCGCGATCTCGGCCGCGATGACCGTGGTGGTCTCGGTGCTCGCGGCGATCACGCTGCTGCCCGCGATGCTCGGCGTCTTCGGGCAGCGGGTGCTCAGCCGCCGGCAGCGCCGGAAGTTCGCCGCCGAGGGGCCGCGGACCGGCGACGCCGTCGGTGCCGCGATGCGCTGGTCGACGTTCGTGCAGCGGCACCCGAAGTCGCTGGCCGCGGTCGCGGTCGTGGTCATGGCGGTGCTGGCGATCCCGACGCTGTCGCTGCGGCTCGGCTCGTCCGACCAGGGCAACGACCAGAAGTCCAGCACCACCCGCAAGGCGTACGACATGCTCGCGGACGGCTTCGGCCCCGGCTTCAACGGGCCGCTGACCATCCTGGCCGAGGTGCCGGGCGGCGCGAAGGACAAGGCGGCGCTCGACGGCCTGGTCACCACGCTGGACCACACCAAGGGCATCGCCTACGCGGCCGCGCTGCCGATGCAGCCGGACAGCACGGTGGCGCTGGTGCGGGCCGTCCCGACGACGTCCCCGCAGGACAAGGCCACGACCACGCTGATCAACCACCTGCGCTCCGACGTGGTGCCCGCCGCCGAGCGCGGCACCACGATGAAGGCGTACATCGGCGGTCCCACCGCGACGTTCAAGGACTTCGCGTCCGTGCTGGGCAGCAAGATGCCGATCTTCATCGGGGTGATCATCGCGCTGGGCTTCGTGCTGCTGCTGCTCGCCTTCCGCAGCCTGGTCGTCCCGCTGACCGCGGCGGTGATGAACATGGTCGCCGCCGGCGCCTCCTTCGGTGTGCTGGTGGCGACCTTCCAGTGGGCGTGGGGCGGCAGCCTGCTCGGGGCGACCCGTGAGGGGCCGATCGACGCCTTCCTGCCGGTGATCATGCTGGCGCTGCTGTTCGGCCTGTCCATGGACTACCAGGTCTTCCTGGTCAGCCGGATGCACGAGGAGTGGGTCCACACCAAGGACAGCGCCCGTGCGGTACGGGTCGGCCTCGCCGAGACCAGCCGGGTGATCAACTCGGCCGCGGTGATCATGATCTGCGTGTTCGGCGCCTTCGCGCTGAGCGGGGTGCGGGTGCTGGGCATGTTCGGCATCGGCCTCGCGGGTGCGGTCGCGCTCGACGCGTTCATCCTGCGGACGGTGCTGGTGCCCTCGCTGATGCACCTGTTCGGCACGGCGAACTGGTGGCTGCCGTCCTGGCTGGACAAGCGGCTGCCGCACATGGCGGTGGAGCCGGCCGAGGAGACGCCGGCGGCACCCAGGGGCGGGGCGCAGGACATGGCCCTGGTGTCCTCCGCCGACTGACGTTCCACCCGGGGGGCGCTCCCCCCGTGGCCCCCGCCGGCCCGGCTCCGTACCCCACGGAGCCGGGCCGGTCCGTTTTCCGGCGTACAGCCTCCCGATGCGAGCTTGAACATGTTCAAAAACAGCGCTACGGTCATCCTGTTCGAAGTTTTGAACACGTTCAAGGAACGCAAGAGGGGTGGAAATCGTCATGGACCTGACCGTCCTCGCCTATGCCGTCTACCTGGTGATCAGCATCGGGCTGACCGTCTGGGTGGCCAGGACACTCAGCACCAACGGCAGGGTCTTCCTCGCCGACGTGCTGCACGGCAACGAGCAGCTCGCCGACGCCGTCAACCATCTGCTGGTCGTCGGCTTCTATCTGGTGAACCTCGGTTTCGTCGCGCTCTACCTGAAGTCGGCCGACACCGTCGACAACGCCCGCCAGGTCTTCGAGCAGCTGTCGGTCAAGCTCGGCGTGGTACTGCTGGTGCTCGGCGTGATGCACCTGGGCAATGTCTTCGTCCTCAACAAGATCCGCCGACGCGGCCTGATGGAGCGCGAGCAGTTCCCGCCGGTCGACCCCGACGGGC
This sequence comes from Actinacidiphila bryophytorum, assembly GCF_016916835.1. Taxonomy (GTDB): domain Bacteria; phylum Actinomycetota; class Actinomycetes; order Streptomycetales; family Streptomycetaceae; genus Actinacidiphila; species Actinacidiphila bryophytorum. The sequence goes on from NZ_JAFFIX010000006.1 coordinate 155,443, forward strand.
ACACCGAGACCGCCGGCGGCGGTTTCCCCGGCCCGAAGCCCGCGGGGGCCTGACATGGCCGCCCCCCGGCCCCCCGCCGCGCAGACCGCCCCGGTGGCGCGGCGGGAGCCGCTGCGCGGCCTGACCGTGCTCTACGACCCGCACTGCCGCGTCTGCGCCTTCGTCGGCGGCTGGCTGGCCGGACAGCGCAAGCTCATCCCGCTGCGCCTGGTGCCCGTCGGCTCCGGGCAGGCCCGCCGCCTCTTCCCCGCGCTCGACCACGACGGCGCCACCCGCCGCGAGATCACCGCGGTCGGCGACGCGGGCCAGGTCTACGTCGGCGACTCCGCGTGGGTGGTGTGCCTGTGGGCACTGGCCGACCACCGCGCCCTCGCCCACGCCATGAGCACCCCGAGCGGCCGCCGGCTGGCGAGGGCGGCGATGCTGGGCGTCGCCAAATACCGCAACGCCCAGGCCCCCGAGGCGTCGCCCCGCACCGAGCCGGCGCGTACCCCCTGGGTCTACAGCGGGGACGGCGGCTGGACCGCACGCCCACCCGAGCCCCCGGAGGCCTGCGCGGACGGGTGTGCGCCACCGGGTCGGGGCAGCCCTTAGGCTCACCGTGATGGAGGACAACAGCAGCGGTACGACGACAGGACCCGCCGCCGGACCCGCAGAGGAACTGCCCGGCGGCCGGGCGCGGCCCAAGACCGGCAAGAGCGAGCAGACCAGGGCGCTGATCCTGGAGACCGCGATGCGGCTCTTCCGGGAGCGCGGCTACGACAAGACCACGATGCGGGCCATCGCGCAGGAGGCCGGCGTCTCGGTCGGGAACGCGTACTACTACTTCGAGTCCAAGGAGTTCCTGATCCAGGGCTTCTACGACCAGATGACGTACGCTCACGCCCTGGACGCCACCGCCCGCATGGCCGGCGAGCGGGACTTCGACGCGCGGCTGCGGATCTCGCTGGAGTCCTGGCTGGACTGCGCGGCCGACTACCACGAGTTCGCCGCGCAGTTCTTCCGTACGGCGGCCGACCCGGACAGCTCGCTCAGCCCGTTCTCGAACGAGTCGCACCCGGCGCGCGCCACCGCCGTCGACCTCTTCCGGGACGTCCTCAACGGCTCGGACCTGGCGCCCAGACTCGACGCGGAGCTGGCCGAGCTGCTGCCCGACCTGCTGTGGCTGCACCTGATGGTCGTCGTCCTCTACTGGGTCTTCGACCGCACCCCCGACACCGCCCGCACCCGCGAGTTCGTCCGCCGCTCGACCCCCCTGGTCGCCAAGCTCATCGCCCTGTCCCGCTACCGCGTCTTCCGCCCGATGGTCCGCGACGCCAAGTCCCTGATCCAGGACTTCATCCTCCCCACCATCGGCCGCACAGCAGCCACCCGCACCCCGCCCCCTCCCCCGCGCCGCCCCTGACTACCCAGGCGTCGCGTGCGACAGCGGGCTTACCTTTCGGCGGGTGTCGGGGACTGGTCGTGGGGGGTGGTGACCGCGGTGGGGCGGAGGGCGCGGAGGGCGCGGAGGCCGATGATGCCGATGGCCGTGCCGAAGGCCGTGGACACGACGGCCAGGGTGAGGTGGATCCAGAAGTAGGCGGTCGGCGACGAGTGGTCGCCGTGGTGGAAGGCCAGGCCGCTGGTGTCCTTCCACAGATTCTTCACAAAGGTGGTCCACACGATCCAGGACCACACTCCGAAGGCGGCGAGGAACCAGGACACCGGGCGACTGAGCTTCATACGTCCCAGTATGGGCGGGCGGGGGATCCGCCGTACGGGCGGGTCTGCTGCGGCCAGGCGGGCGGCTCGGGCGGGGGGCCGGCGACCCTGGGCGGGGAACGGACAGCGGAGCCCTGTACGTTCTTGCGAGTGCCTACGCCTCAGACCGCGCCGCCCGCCCGCCGCGCGCTGCGCCACCGCATTCTGGCGGTCACCGCGACCGCCGCGACCGCCGTGCTGCTGGGCGGCTCCGTACTGACCGGGACGGCTGCGGCCACGCCCGGCCGCGGGCCGAAGGTGCCGCAGCCGCCGGCGCAGATGTCGACGGTCGGCGGCGACCGGCTGGGGCAGCCCGGCACCCAGGTGGACCTGTCGGGGGGTGCGCCGGCGCTGCCGGCCAAGCTGACCGCCCGCTCCTGGGTGGTGGCCGACGCCGAGACCGGGGACATCCTCGCCGCGCACAACGCGCACTGGCAGCTCGCCCCGGCCAGCACCCTGAAGATGCTGTTCGCGGACGTGGTCCTGCCGAAGTTCCCGTCGACCGAGCAGCATGTCGTCGCCGCGAGCGACCTGAGCGGCATGGGCGCGGGCAGCAGCCTGGTCGGGATACAGGAGCACCAGGGCTACTCGGTCAAGGACCTGTGGCTGGGCGTCTTCCTGCGCTCGGGCAACGACGCGGTCCATGTGCTGGCCGCGATGAACGGCGGCGTCCCCAAGACGGTCGCCGACATGAACGCCATGGCCAAGGAGCTGCAGGCGGGCGACACCAACGTCGTCACGCCCGACGGCTACGACGAGCCGGGGCAGCACAGCAGCGCGTACGACCTGACGCTCTTCGCCCGGCAGGGCCTGCAGAACGCGGACTTCCGCGCGTACTGCTCCACGGTCGTCGCGCAGTTCCCCGGCGACTACAAGAAGGACAAGGCGGGCAAGCCGACGAAGGTCCGCGAGACCTTCCAGATCCAGAACACCGACCGCCTGCTCAGCGGCGACTACGACCTGAAGCGCTACCCGGGCATCGCCGGTGTGAAGAACGGCAACACGACCAACGCGGGCGCCACCTACACCGGTGTCGCCGAGCGGAACGGCCGCAAGCTGCTGGTCACCGTGATGAACCCGGCGCCGGGGCACAACAACGTCTACCGGGAGGCGGCGGCCCTGCTGGACTGGGGCTTCGCCGCCGCGCCCACGGCGAAGCCGGTCGGCACCCTGGTGCCGCCGCTCAGCGCGGTCAAGGCGTCGGCGTCCGCGACCCCCCGGCCGGGCGCGTCGGCGCCCAAGCGCATCGACGCGTCCGCGAGCACGTCGTCCTCGTCGTCGAGCGGCCTGTGGACGGCGGCGGGCATCACGCTGGGCACGGCGCTGGTCCTCGCGGTCGTCATCGCCGTGGTCCGCCGCCGGCGCCCGCTGCCCGGCGCGGTCCCGAGCGCCGGCCGCAGCGCCGGCCGGGGCCGCCGCAGGCGCCGCTGACCCCTCCGCACGGCCCCGGGCACGCAAGAGCCCGGGGCTACGGCTTCCAGCGGGTCGCCCCGCCCTCGCCGTGGTCCTCGGCCGGCTCGGGGGGCGGCGGTACGGGGGCGAAGTGGGCGAAGCGCGGTGTGGCGGTCCACGCGGCGCAGTAGAGCAGCAGTTTGGCCATGAAGTTGAACCACAGCAGCAGCGCGACGGGCGTGCCGAAGGCCCCGTAGATGTTGCGGCCCGCGACCCGCTGGAGGTAGCTGGCCAGCGCGACCTTGAGGATCTCCAGGCCGACCGCGCCGATCAGGGCGGCCAGGATGACCGGCTGGCGCGGCGGGTCGACGCCGGGCATCAGGGTGAGCAGGTAGAGCAGGATCAGGAAGTCGGCGGCGACGGCCAGCAGGTAGCCGACGACCGTCAGCAGGACCCGTCCGCTGCTGTGCTCGGACAGCCCGATGCGGTCGGCGGTCCAGTTGACCGCGGTGGTCGCGAAGCCGGACGCGCCGAGCGAGACCAGGACGGCGATGCCCAGGCCGAACAGGATCCCGGCGTCCTCCAGCTTGGTGACGACCACGTTCTTGTCGCTCTTGTCCTTGCCCCAGACCGCCCGCAGGCAGTCCCGCAGCGAGCTGACCCAGCCGATGCCGGTGACGAGCAGCACCGCTGACGCGATCAGGCCGACGGTGCCGGCGTTGTCGACCAGGCCGGAGATGTCGATCTGGTCGGCGATGCCGGGGATCTGCTCGGTGAGCTTGTTCTCCAGCCGGTCGAGCTGGCTCTGCGAGAGCAGGGCCGCACCGATGGCGGCGGCGACCGTGATCAGCGGGAAGAGTGCGAGGAAGCTGGTGAAGGTCATCGCGGCCGCCAGCCGCGTCCAGTGCACGTCCTGCATGTGGGCGAACGCCCGCCAGGCGTGCGTCTGCTCCCCGCGCTCGACCAGCGGCGCCACGCGCCGGTCGTACCACGGCCCGAGCCGTGGACCGATCCACGGAACCCGGGTCAGCCAGTCCATGGAGGTCGGCTACCCTGCTCGGCCCTCGGCACGCCGGGTCCGCCCCGGGTGGCGGTACGGAAGACCAGGGTGCGGGTGCCCCAGAAGCGCAGGGCGGTCGCCAGCACCATGCCGACGCCCGCGCCCGAGACGATGTCGGCGCGCGGGCTGGTGAAGCCCAGCACGTAGTGCGACGCGGTCAGGCAGAGCAGTTGGACGCCTGCCCCTGCCGCGTTGACGGCGAAGAAGACGCCGTAGCGGCGGGCGCGGCCGACTGCGGGGGCGCGGCGGTAGGTGCCGAGCGCATTGCCGAGGTAGGCGACCTTGCAGCCGGCCAGGAAGGACAGCGACTTGGCGGTGAGCGGCCCGAGCCCGGCGTGCCGCAGCCAGACGAACAGCCCGAGGTCGACGGCGTAGGCGGCACCGCCGGCCAGGGCGAAGCCGGCGATCTCCGGGAGCATCGCGCGCAGCCGTGCGGTGCGCGGCCCGCGGGCGGGGCGGCGGGGGGGCGGCGGGCCGGGGCGGGCCGCCGCCCGCCGCGGCACCAGGCGCGGCGGGCGGCGCGGGGTGCGCCGGGGGGACTCGGTGCGTGCGCTCATCTGTTGACCGCGGCGAGCACGTACAGCGCGCCCCAGGCCAGGCCGATCACCACGAGGGCGCGGTCGCGCAGCAGGACGTCCTCGGGGGCGCCGGCCGAGCCGGCGTCGGCGAAGACGGCGTAGCGCAGCACCGACAGGATGAACGGGACCATCGACAGCTGACGCCACGGCAGCAGACCCGACGCCGTACCGCCGGTCTCCATCGCCCACAGGCAGTACGCGAGGACGCCGACGCCCGCCGCGAGCTGCCACACGAAGCGCAGGTAGCCGGAGGTGTACTCGCCGAGCAGGGCGCGGGTAGCCCCGATGTCGCCGCCCTCGCCCGACTGGCCGGAGACCAGCACCAGTTCTGAGTAGCGCTTGGCGGCGACCATGAACAGCGCGCAGAAGCCGGAGGTGATCAGGAACCAGCGGGACAGGCCGATGCCGAGGGCGACCCCGCCGGCCATGGCGCGCATGAGGAAGCCGGTGGTGACGATCACCAGGTCGACCACCAGCATGTGCTTGAGCCACACGCAGTACGCCAGCTGCATGACGACGTATCCGGCGAGCAGTCCCGCGGTGTCGGCGTTGCAGACCACGACGGCGGTCGCGGGGGCCGCCACCGCGAGCAGGGCGCCCGCGGCATAGGCGGCGCCGACGGGAACCTGGCCGCAGGCCACCGGGCGCTGCCGCTTGACCGGGTGGGCGCGGTCGGCGTCGGCGTCGCGCGCGTCGTTGATCAGGTAGACGGCGGACGCGCAGGCGGTGAAGAGCACCAGGACGACGGTGAGCTGGACGCTGTCGCGCAGCGACAGCAGGCGTCCCGCGGCGAAGGGCGCGGCGAGGACCAGGCCGTTCTTGACCCACTGGCGGGGCCGCGCGGTCCTGACCAGTCCCGCGGGCAGTCCCCGTGCGGGCTTGTCCCGCACCAGGACGCTGCTGACGCCCGCGCCGCCCGCCGTCTCCTCGACGAGCACGGCGGAGGGTTCACCCACGGGACCCACCGCCCAGCGCCCGGGTGCGGCCCGCCCGGGCCGCGGCGGCTCCCAGCAGGGCGCCGCACACGACGTCGCTGGGGTAGTGCACCCCGGCGACGGCCCGGGAGGCGCATATGGCGGCTGCGAGCACCGGCACGACGGGTGTGCCGGGCAGCAGCGCGCCGAAGGCGGTGACCGCGGCGGCGGAGGAGGCGGCGTGCGAGGAGGGGAAGCTGTGCCGTCCTGCGGTGCGCACGAGGGCGCCGGAGCGCGCGGGGCGCGGCCTGCGGACGACCCGCTTGGCGCCCATGCTCAGCAGGTGCGCGGCCCCGACGACCGCGGTGGCCCGAAGCCAGGCCGTACGCCGTTCGCCGTCCGCTGCGGCCCCCGCCGCACCGACGGCCATCCACACGCCGGCGTGCTCGCCCGCGAGCCCCAGGACCCGTACGGCCCAGGCGACCCGCACGTCGCGACCCCAGCTGCGCATCACGCCGAGCCCGCGCCGGTCCAGCCGGACGAAGCCCGCGGCCACGGTGGCGAGGGGATGCCCCGCCTCCGTCCGCGGCTCGCCTGCGGGGGCGGACGGACGGCCGTCACGCCGGGCGGGCAGGTCGACGACGACGTTCCCGGCGAGCGCGGTCCTGCGCAGCCCACCCGTCCCGCTTGGCCCCATCCGCCGCACCCCGCCGGTCGCCGCGGTACGCGCGGAGGCCCCTGGCGGGAAGCCGAGCACCCGGGGGGAGCCGGGCGGGGCAGTGCGGGATATCGAGGTGGTGCCGCGCTGTGCGGCGGAGTCGGATCGGCGCATCGGCGGTTTTCTCCCTCCGCGTGATCTCCCGCGGCAGGTCCGCGGGCGGGTGCCGCGGGAGTGGCCGCGGGACCCGGTCCCGCGGTGGTGTCCGCGGGGCGTGCGCACCGTCCGCACGCGGTCGGCGGCGTGCCGTACCGCGGTGCGTCCAGCCCCGAGTGATTACCGTGCGGGCGGCCCGCTCACGCAGCGACACTCACCCTTTACGGTGAGAAACGCGGCATAACCCCCTTTTGGTATCTTCCGGGCGATACGGTCAGCAATATGCCCGTACCCTTCGCCGCCGGCCCCGCCGCCGAGGCCGTCTCCGTCACCGGTTGGGGCCGTACCGCACCCAGTTCCGCCCAGGTGCTGCGCCCCTCCTCGTACGAGGAGGCGGTGGCCGCCGTGCGCGAGTGCGGCGGGCGCGGGGCGATCGCCCGCGGGCTGGGGCGGGCGTACGGGGACGCGGCGCAGAACGCCGGGGGCGCGGTGCTGGACATGACGGGACTCGACCGCATCCACGAGATCGACGCGGTCAACGGCCTGGTGGTGTGCGACGCGGGCGTCTCCCTGCACCGGCTGATGCAGGTGCTGCTGCCGCTCGGCTGGTTCGTCCCGGTCTCCCCCGGCACCCGCTACGTCACCGTCGGCGGCGCGATCGGCGCCGACATCCACGGCAAGAACCACCACCTGTCCGGCTCCTTCTGCCGCCACGTCCGGGCGGTCGAGCTGCTCACCGGCGACGGCGAGACCCGCCTGGTCACCCCCGAGGACGAGCCGGACCTGTTCTGGGCTACGGCCGGCGGCATGGGCCTGACCGGCGTCGTGCTGGCCGCGACCGTCGAGCTGATGCCGGTCGAGACCTCGATGATGACCGTGGACACCGAGCGGGCCGCCGACCTGGACGACCTGATGGCCAGGCTCACCGCCGACGACCACCGCTACCGCTACTCGGTGGCCTGGATCGACCTGCTCGCGCGCGGCGCGAAGACCGGCCGCGCGGTCCTCACCCGCGGCGACCACGCCCCGCTGGACGCGCTGCCCGACCGGCTGCGCGCCGACCCGCTGGCCTTCCGCCCGGGCCGGCTGCCCGCGGCCCCGCGCTTCCTGCCAGACGGGCTGCTCGGCCGCCGCAGCGTGGGGCTGTTCAACGAGTTCTGGTACCGCAAGGCGCCGCGCGAACAGCGCGGCCGGCTGCAGCGGCTCAGCAGCTTCTTCCACCCGCTGGACGGCCTGCCCGAGTGGAACAGGATCTACGGCCGCGGCGGCTTCGTGCAGTACCAGTTCGTCGTCGGCCACGGCGAGGAGGAGGCGCTGCGCCGCATCGTGCGGCGCATCGGCTCCCGCCGCTGCCCGTCCTTCCTCGCGGTGCTCAAGCGCTTCGGCGACGCCGACCCCGGCTGGCTGTCCTTCCCCGTGCCCGGCTGGACCCTGGCCCTGGACATCCCTGCCACCCTGCCGGGCCTGGCCGCCTTCCTCGACGAGCTGGACGACGAGGTCGCGGCGGCCGGCGGCCGGGTCTACCTCGCCAAGGACGCCCGGCTGCGCCCCGACGTGCTGGCCAGGATGTACCCGCGGCTCGACGACTTCCGCGCCCTGCGCAGCCGCTACGACCCGCGCGGCGCCATCACCTCCGACCTCGCCCGCCGGCTGGGCGTATGAGGCCGGCGCCGCCCCCGACTTCCGTGGAGAGCCCATGAAGGACGCCTTCGGTGCCCCGCAGTCCCTGCTGATCCTCGGCGGCACCTCGGAGATCGGCCTGGCGACGGCCCGCCGGCTGGTCACCCGCCGCACCCGCACCGTCTTCCTGGCCGGACGGCCCTCCGAGGGCCTGGAGGCCGCCGCCGAGTCGCTGCGCTCGATCGGCGCCGAGGTGCACACGGTGGCCTTCGACGCGCTCGACACCGGCTCGCACGAGGTCGTGCTCGGCAAGGTCTTCGCCGAGGGCGACATCGACATGGTGCTGCTGGCCTTCGGGGTGCTCGGCGACCAGGCGCGCGACGAGCAGGAGCCGCCGGCGGCGGTGCAGGTCGCGCAGGTCAACTACACCGGGGCGGTCTCCGCGTCGCTGGTGTGCGCGGCGGCCCTGCAGACGCAGGGCCACGGCTCGCTGGTGGTGCTGTCGTCGGTGGCCGGCGAGCGCGCCCGGCGCGCCAACTTCATCTACGGCAGCAGCAAGGCGGGCCTGGACGCCTTCTGCCAGGGCCTGGCCGACGCCATGCACGGCTCGGGGGTGCATGTGATGACGGTCAGGCCCGGTTTCGTCCGCACCCGGATGACGGCGGGCCTGCCCGCCGCCCCGCTGGCCACCACGCCCGGCGAGGTCGCCGCCGCGATCGAGCTGGGGCTGCGGCGGCGCAGCACCACGATCTGGGTGCCGGGGGCGCTGCGGGTGGTGATGGCGGGCATCCGGCACCTGCCGCGCCCGCTCTTCCGCCGGCTGCCGGTGTGACGTCCGAGGCTGCGGGGGCGGCCCCTGCCGCCCGGGGTCACAGGCGGGTGGCCTCGCGGGCCTCAGCGGCGCTCTGCTGGTGCGGCACGGTCGGGGCCTCCGCGCCGAAAGGGTAGTCCCGCATCTTGCGCCACACGCCGTCACCGCCCTGCTCGTAGAGGGCGAAGCCGGCCGCGGTCCAGGCCGCCGTGAACTCCGCCAGCTCGCGCTGGGCGCGGTCCATGGCGGCGTCCGCGATGCCGTGCGCGACGGTGACATGCGGGTGGTAGGGGAACTGCAGCTCGCGCTCGACAGGGCCCGACCTGACCTTCTCCTGGAGTTCCGCGCAGCCCCCGGCGCCCTCGGCGAGCGCCACGTAGACCACGGGGGACAGCGGCCGGAAGGTGTCGGTGCCGCGCAGCCGCATCGGGAAGGGCCGCCCCTCGGCGGCGACCTGCGCCAGGTGGCGCCGGAAGGCCAGCAGGTCGGTGCAGCCGACGTCGGTGGGCGGCAGCAGCGTCACATGGGTGGGGATGGCATACGCGGCCGGATCGCCGAAGCCCGCACGCCGGTCCTGGAGCAGCCGTCCGTACGGCTCCGGGACCGCGATGGACACGCCGATCGTCGTGGTGGTCTCCATGGCGTTCACCCCTTTCCCCCAGGTCGGTGCCGACGGCAGGTCGTCGCCGTCGTTCGTGCGTCGTGCGTACTCCGTATCCCCGCTGTCCCCGTTGCCCCGGTGGCCCCGCTGTCCCCGTTGCCCCGGTGGCCCCGCCGGGCGGCCCGGCTTTCCCGTGCCCCCGTGGAATCAGTACACCCGGTGGACCCGGGCCGTGCATCCCCTGCCGGCCCGCGCCGCTTGTACCGCCGTGCGCTCAGTGCTTGGCCGGCACCAGGCCCAGCCGGTCGTACGCCGCCGCCAGCGTCTCGGCCGCCACGGCCCTGGCCTTCTCCGCGCCCTTGGCCAGGACGGAGTCCAGCGTCTCCGGGTCTCCCAGATACTCCCTCGTACGCTCGTGGAACGGTGTGACCCACTCCACGAAGATGTCCGCGAGGTCGGTCTTGAGCGCACCGTAGCCCTTGCCCTCGTACCGCTCCTCCAGTTCCGGAATTCCGGTACCGGTGAGGGCGGAGTGAATGGTGAGCAGATTACTGACGCCCGGCTTTTCCTTTTCGTCGTACCGGATGACCGTGTCGGTGTCGGTGACCGCGCTGCGGAACTTCTTCGCCGAGACCTTCGGGTCGTCCAGCAGGTTCACCAGACCCTTGGGGGACGCCGCCGACTTGCTCATCTTCGCGGACGGGTCCTGCAGGTCGTAGATCTTCGCGACCTCGCGCACGATGTGCGGCGCCGGGATGGTGAAGGTCGGGCCGTAGCGCGTGTTGAAGCGCTCGGCCAGGTCGCGGGTCAGCTCGATGTGCTGGCGCTGGTCCTCGCCGACCGGGACGGCGTCCGCCTGGTAGAGCAGGATGTCGGCGACCTGCAGGATCGGGTACGTGAACAGGCCGACCGTGGCGCGGTCCGCACCCTGCTTGGCGGACTTGTCCTTGAACTGCGTCATCCGGGAGGCCTCACCGAACCCGGTCATGCAGTTCATCACCCAGCCGAGCTGGGCGTGCTCGGGCACATGGCTCTGGATGAACAGCGTGCAGCGCTCCGGGTCCAGCCCCGCCGCCAGCAGCTGGGCCGCGGCGAGCCGGGTGTTCGCCCGCAGCTCCACCGGGTCCTGCGGGACGGTGATCGCGTGCAGGTCCACGACCATGTAGAACGCGTCGTGCGTCTCCTGCAGCGCCACGTACTGCCGGATCGCACCGAGGTAGTTCCCCAGGTGGAAAGAGCCTGCGGTGGGCTGGATGCCCGAGAGGGCGCGGGGACTGTCAGAGGCCATGCCCACCATTCTCTCAGGTCGGCGCGCGGTCCCATACCCCCGACCGGCACCGCCGGATCTGCGACGGGACGGCGAATTCTCCGTAAGGTTTCACGCCATCGCCGGTGAGCGACGATAGAAATGGGGCCACAGCCCCGGGGGCACACCCCGCCCCGCTTCCAGGCCAGGGCCTGGCTCCCGACGCACGACGAACGGAGAACGCAACGTGAGCACCAGCACTTCCGGCACTTCCTCCGCCGCAACCCCCGCCGGCTCCCCCGGCCCCGCTTCCGCCACCGAGCGGCAGATCGCCTCGGCGGAGGCGCACAGCGCGCACAACTACCACCCGCTGCCCGTCGTCATCGCCGAGGCGGACGGCGCCTGGGTCACCGACGTCGAAGGCAGGCGCTACGTCGACATGCTCGCCGGTTACTCGGCGCTGAACTTCGGCCACGCCCACCCGCGGCTCATCGCCGCCGCCAAGGCGCAGCTCGACCGGGTCACCCTGACGTCGCGGGCCTTCCACCACGACCGCTTCGCGCAGTTCTGCACGGAGCTGGCCGAGCTGTGCGGCATGGAAATGGTGCTGCCCATGAACACCGGCGCCGAGGCGGTCGAGACCGCCGTCAAGACGGCCCGCAAATGGGGCTACCAGGTCAAGGGCGTACCGCAGGGGCGTGCCAAGATCGTCGTGGCCGACGGCAACTTCCACGGCCGCACCACGACCATCATCAGCTTCTCCACCGACCCCGAGGCCCGCGCCGACTTCGGCCCCTACACCCCCGGCTTCGAGGTCGTCCCCTACGGCGACCTCGCCGCACTGGACGCCGCCGTCGACGAGGACACCGTCGCGGTGCTCCTGGAACCCGTCCAGGGCGAGGCCGGCGTCCTCGTGCCGCCCCCCGGCTACCTCCCCGGCGTGCGGCGCCTCACCGCCGAGCGCGGGGTGCTCTTCATCGCCGACGAGATCCAGTCGGGCCTGGGCCGCACCGGGCGGACCTTCGCGTGCGAGCACGAGGACGTCCTGCCCGACATGTACGTCCTCGGCAAGGCGCTCGGCGGAGGCGTCGTGCCCGTCTCCGCGGTCGTCTCCTCCCGGGACGTGCTCGGCGTCTTCCGCCCCGGCGAACACGGGTCCACCTTCGGTGGGAATCCGCTGGCCTGCGCCGTCGGGCTGGAAGTCCTCGCCATGCTGCGCACCGGGGAGTACCAGCGGCGGGCCGCCGACCTCGGCGACCACCTGCACCGGGAGCTGGGCGCGCTCCTCGCCTCCGGCGCGCTCACCGCGGTGCGCGGGCGCGGGCTCTGGGCGGGCCTCGACATCCCCGCGGAACGCGGGACCGGGCGGTCCGTCTCCGAACAGCTCCTTCGCAGGGGCGTGCTGGCCAAGGACACCCACACCTCCACGATTCGGCTGGCGCCGCCCCTGGTCATCTCCAAGGACGACCTCGACTGGTCCCTGACCCGACTCCGCGAAGTCCTCTCCCCCTGACCCGCACCTGCGGTGAGCTTGCCCCTTGCGGTGCGTTGCTTGCCTGCGGCTGCGTCGTGGCTTGTCGTGCAGTTCCCCGCGCCCCTAAAAACGCTCGCCCTCGCAGGCAGGCGGCGCCGCCTGAAAGCGCCAGCTCTGCGAGAGAGGGCACCCCCCAGGGGGGCGGGGAACTGCGCGGCCAGCCACGACGGCGGGAAAGCCGACCGCCCACCGCAAGGGGCAGGACCTGAAGGGGCGCGGGGAACTGCGCGGCCAGCCAGGATGGGCGGGAAGAAAGCAACGCCACAGCAAGAGGCAATCACCTTCGCGCCCCCCGCAGGGGGAAGGCGGCGCCGTAGGGTCGGGGGCGTGATTGGTGGGATGGTCGCGGCGCTCGGGGCCGCGGTGTGTTTCGGGGTGGCGTCCGTGCTGCAAGCAGTGGGCGCCAGGGCGGCCGAGCCCGGCAGCGGCTCGGGCGTGGACGCCCGGCTGCTGGCCCGTGCGCTCGCCCAGCGCACGTACATCGCCGGGCTCGCCCTCGACGGCCTCGGCTTCGGCCTGGAGCTGATCGCCCTGCGCTCGCTGCCGATCTACGCCGTGGGCGCGGCGCTGGCGGCCAGCCTGGCGGTGACCGCGGTCGCGGCGAGCCGCATGCTGAAAGCGGCGCTGTCACGTAAGGAATGGGCCGCCGTGGGCACCGTCTGCGGCGGCATGGCCCTGCTGGGCCTGGCCTCGGGCGGTGAGGGCTCAGGGCACGGGAGTGCGGCCCTGCGCTGGGGGACGCTCGTGGCGGCGGGCGCGGTGCTGCTGGTGGGGGCGGCCGGGGGCCGGCTGCCGGGGCGCGCCCGGGCGGCGGTGCTCGGCCTGGGCGCGGGGCTGGGCTTCGGCGTCGTGGAGGTCGCGGTGCGGCTCGTGGACGGGGTGGCGAGCCCGGCCCTGGTGGCGCTGCTGCTGGGCGGCGCCGCCGCCTTCCTGCTGCTGACCTCGGCGCTGAGCCGCGGTTCGGTGACGGCGGCGACCGCGGGCATGGTGATCGGCGAGACGGTCGGCCCTGCCCTGGTGGGTGTGGTCGCGCTGGACGACCGCACCCGCCCGGGCTGGGCGCCGGTCGCGGTGGCGGGTTTCGCCCTGGCGGTGGCGGGCGCGCTGGTGCTGGCCCGTTTCGGGGAGGGCGGCGCGGAGGAGACCGCGCAGGAGGATGCGCCGAGGGCCTGTCTGGCAAATAGCGTCGTCCGCCCATAGGGCGGGCGTGGCGGGGTCTGGTGCGTGCGATGTCCCCCTGCCTTCGGCGGAGGTACCCCCAGCGGAGGGAGGAGAGCGCAGGGGGCACCTCCCGCCGAAGGCAGGGGGAGGGCTGCGCCGACGACCGACAACGCAGCCAGCGTACGTGCCAGACCCCGCCACGCAGACGGGATTTGTCAGACAGGCCCGAGGTGCCGCGTCTGCGGTGACATCCGGCAGGTGACGCCGATGCGGTTCCACGCGTTCATGGCGACGCCCATGGCGAGCAGCCGCGGCAGTTCGTCCTCGTCGAAGAGCTTGGCGGCCTCGTCGTAGACGTCGTCGGGCACGCCGTGCTCGCCGAGGTGGGTCATGGCCTCGGCGAGGGCGAGGGCGGCGCGTTCGCGGGCGGTGAAGAAGGGCGTCTCGCGCCAGACGGTCAGGCCGTACAGCTTCTGCTCGGTGACGCCGGTCTTGCGGGCGTCGGCGCTGTGCTTGTCGACGCAGAAGGCGCAGCCGTTGAGCTGGGAGACGCGGACCCTGACCAGTTCGCGGACCACCGGGTCGAGGCCCTGGGCGGCGGCCTTGTCGAGGGCGTACATGGCCTGGTAGAAGTCCGGCGCCTTGTCCATGAGGTTGATGCGGCGCGGTGCGGCGGGAACGGCTTCGTCAGCGGGGTTGATCGTGGTCATGCAGCCACCGTAGACGCGAAGTGGCACCGCCATGTGGTCCACTTGGGGCATGAACGAGTGGGCCACTCCGCGACGCGGCAGCGGCAGTTACGACCTGCTGCTCGACCTGGCGGGGCAGCGTACCCGGGCGGGTCTCGAGGAGGTGCTGCGCACGGCCGTACGGGACGGGCGGCTCGCGCCGGGGACGCGGCTGCCGTCCAGCCGGGTGCTGTCGCACGACCTGGGCCTGGCCCGCAACACTGTCGCCGACGCGTACGGCCAGCTCGTCGCGGAGGGCTGGCTGACCGCCCGGCAGGGCTCGGGCACGACGGTGGCCGACCGGCCCTCGCTGCCGGAGCGGCGGCCCGCGCGCCGGGTGCCCGACGCCCCGCGGGGCGGCCCCGCCGAGGTCTCCCCGCACCGCACGGGGCTGCCGTACGCGCTGTGGCCCGGCACCCCCGACCTGTCGTCCTTCCCGCGGACCGCGTGGCTGCGGGCCGCCCGCCGCGCGCTGACCGCGGCGCCCAGCGAGGCGTTCGGCTACGGCGACCCGCGGGGCCGTCCCGAGCTGCGCGCCGCGCTGGCCGGCTACCTGGCCCGGGTCCGCGGGGTGCGCACCGACCCCGAGCACCTGGTGGTGTGCACCGGATACGCCCAGGCCGTCGGCCTGGTGGCCCGCGCCCTGCACGCCCGCGGGGCGCGGCGGGCCGCCGTCGAGGCGGTGGGAATGCCCGACACCCCGACGGTGCTGCGGGCGGCCGGGCTCGACCCCGTACCGCTGCCGGTGGACGCGGAGGGGGCGCGGGTGGCGGAGCTGGGGCGGGGGGTGCCCGCGGTGGTGCTGACGCCCGCGCACCAGTTCCCGATGGGGGTGTGCCTGTCGCCCGCGCGCCGCACGGCGGTCGTGGCCTGGGCGAGGTCCACCGGCGGGGTGATCGTCGAGGACGACTACGACGGCGAGTTCCGCTACGACCGGCAGCCCGTCGCCGCGCTCCAGGCGCTCGCCCCCGACCACGTGGTCTACGCGGGCACCGCGAGCAAGAGCCTCGCGCCCGGGCTGCGCCTCGCGTGGCTGGCGGTGCCGCCGCACCTGCTGGACGCGGTGGTGCGGGAGAAGCGGCTGGCCGACCACCAGTCCGCGGTGACCGACCAGTTGACGCTCGCCGAGTTCATCGCGGGCGGCTCCTACGACCGGCATGTGCGGCGCATGCGGATGCGCTACCGGGCGCGCCGGGACCGGGTCGTGGAGCTGGTGGGGCAACGCGCGCCGGACGTACGGGTGTCGGGCATCGCAGCCGGGCTGCACGTGCTGCTCGACCTGCCGCCCGGGGGCGCGTCGCTGGACGCGGTGCTGGACCGGGCGCTGCGGCTGGGCCTGTCCGTGCCGGGCCTGCCCGCCTTCGGCGCGGCGCCCTCGCACCCGCCGGCCCTGGTCGTCGGTTACGCCGCCCCGCCCGACCACGCCTTCTCCGCCGCGCTCGACCTGCTGTGCCGGGCGCTGGAGCCGCAGTGAACGGCGGCCCCGCCACCGGTCGCAGGTGGCGGGGCCGTCGGTTGCGCTCTCGGATCGGGCCGGGGCTCAGATCAGGCCGAGTTCGCGGACCGCGGCCCGCTCCTCCTCCAGCTCCTTGACGGACGCGTCGATGCGCGGGCGGGAGAACTCGTTGATGTCCAGGCCCTGGACGATCTCGTAGCTGCCGTCCTTGGTGGTGACCGGGAAGGACGAGATCAGGCCGGCCGGGACGCCGTAGGAGCCGTCGGAGACGATGCCCATCGAGGTCCAGTCGCCGTCCGCGGTGCCGTTGACCCAGGTGTGGACGTGGTCGAGGGCGGCGGACGCGGCGGAGGCCGCGGAGGAGGCGCCGCGGGCCTCGATGATGGCCGCGCCGCGCTTGGCGACGGTCGGAATGAAGGTGTCGGCCAGCCACTGCTCGTCGTTGACGACCTCGGCGGCGTTCTTGCCCGCGACCTCGGCGTGGAAGATGTCCGGGTACTGGGTGGCGGAGTGGTTGCCCCAGATCGTCACGCGCTTGATGTCGGAGACGGCGGCACCGGTCCGCTTCGCCAGCTGCGCGATCGCCCGGTTGTGGTCGAGGCGGGTCATCGCGGTGAAGCGCTCCGCCGGTACGTCGGGGGCCGCGGACTGCGCGATCAGCGCGTTGGTGTTCGCCGGGTTGCCGACGACCAGGACCTTGATGTCGTCGGCCGCGTGGTCGTTGATGGCCTTGCCCTGCGGCTTGAAGATGCCGCCGTTCGCCGACAGCAGGTCGCCGCGCTCCATGCCCTTGGTACGGGGGCGGGCGCCGACCAGCAGCGCGACGTTCGCACCGTCGAAGGCCGCGTTCGGGTCGTCGGTGATGTCGATGCCGCGTAGCAGCGGGAAGGCCGCGTCGTCCAGCTCCATCGCGGTGCCCTCGGCGGCCTTGAGGCCCTGCGGGATCTCCAGCAGCCTGAGCCGCACCGGCACGTCCGCGCCGAGCAGGTGGCCCGAGGCGATACGGAAGAGGAGGGCGTAGCCGATCTGGCCGGCCGCTCCTGTGACGGTGACGTTGACGGGAGTGCGAGTCATTGCCTTCTCCTGGCCTTTGCTGCGGTCTGCTGCGGGTCTGCTGCCGTCCCGGGGTCGGCCGCCACGGCAGTGGTCCGAGCGGCCCCGAACGCGGATCTCTCGTCGTCAAGAGAGCCACCCGTCAGGCTATCGCGCGCCGCCCCCGCCGTCGGACCGCGGCCCTGTGTCAACGGTCACCGCCACCCGCTGCGCGGACTTCGCCCGGCTTCAGACCCGGGTGCGCGCCGGCGAGACGCCCCGCGAAGCCGGGCACCGCGCTTCCACGGCCCACGCCGACCCGGTGCGCGACGGCAGACGACCGGCCGTGCCCGGTGCCGTGCTTCCGTCCTCAGCCTATGCAGATGCCCAGCACGATCAGGCCCAGGCACAGTCCGGTGTGCGTCGGCGACGCGGTCGCCGTGGGAGAGGCCGTCGGGCTCGCGGTCGGGCCGGCCGTCGCGGTGCCGGAAGCAGGCGGTACGGGCACGGTCGGCGCCGACGTCACGCCGTCGGTGGGCGCGGGCGCGGAGCTGCCGCCCGCGCTCGGCTCCGCGGTGGGCGACACGGTGCCGGTCCCCGGCGCGAGCGTGCTGCTCCCGGCCGAGGTGCCCGGTACGCCGGAGTTCGACGACCCCGGGGTACGCCCCTGCCCCGGCGCTGACCGCGCGGTCGCACCGGTGTCCGCGGTGCCCATGCCCGTGGGGTCGGCCCCGCCCGTCGGCGTACGCCCGCCGCCCGCGCCCGCCGCCAGCACGACGGCCAGCAGCGCGGCCACGGCGAGCACGCCCGCCGCGGCCAGCAGCACCGCCCGGCGGCGCCCCGCCGGCAGGCCGTCCTCCGCGCCCAGTGGATCCAGCGGGTCCGGCTGCGGTACGGGCCTGCCCTCGCCCCGGTCGCCCGAGCCGGATGCGGCCTTCTCCGCCAGCTTCCACAACGCGCCGACCCGCTCGTAGTCCGCGCCGCTCGCCTGCGCCAGCACCTCGACGGCGGCCAGGGGCGGCAGCTTCGCTGCCGCCAGGTATCCGGACCAGGCGTCGGCGGATTCGGCCGTGCGGGCGGCCAGGGCCGGGACCGTCAGGCCGCTGCGGTCCTTCATCCTCCGCAGTTGCGTCGCGAGGCGACGCATGTCGAGGGGGATGCGCGTTGCCAGTGGTTCCCACTGACCCATGACGTGCCCTTCGTGTTCCACCGAATACCAGGAGCTACGGTAGCTCCCCGTCCACGCACGGGTGGTCTTCCTCCCAACCTCCCCCGGCCGCACCGGTGTTGTGCTATTGCGCTGCCCGCGCGGTGGGCTATACCCCTTTCCCCGGTGGCGGGTTGCGCGCGCAGTTCCCCGCGCCCCCAGGTGATTGCCACTTGCTGTGGCGTTGCTTGCTTTCCGCCCGTTCGGGCTGGGCGCGCAGTTCCCCCCGCGCCCCTGATGGTTGCCCCCTTCCCGCAGGGTGAGCGTTTTTAAGGGGCGCGGGGAACTGCGCGCGCAGCCCCCGCCGGGGGAAAGGCGAACACCCAGCGCAAGGGGCAGGTACCCCCCAGGCGAAGCGCAGCGCAAGTTCAACGGACCGAGAAGTGGATGATGTCCTCGAGGAAGGGGATGCGGATCAGGGGGTCGGGCTGGGCCATCAGGGCCAGGAGGATGATGGCGACCCCGAGGATGCCGTAAGTGATCACGTCGGTGAAGCGGGACCGTACCGCGAGCATGCCGACCGATTGCATGCCCCAGCGGAGCGCCCCCCCGACCAGCAGGGCGAAGCCGACGACGACGACGCCGGCGCGGAATGCGCCGGCGGCCGTGACGACGAGCCCGATCACCGCACCGGAGATGACGAGGAGGATGGGCCACTGCCGGGCGGGCGCGGGCGAGGAGCCGGGGGCGGTGCGGCCGCCGCCTTCGGGGCGGGCCGTGGAGGTGGTCACGGCGGGCCGCCCGCCGGGGCCGAGGTCACCGGACATCGGCCGCCGCCCGTTCCGCCGCCTCGACCACGTTCTGCAGGAGCAGCGCCCTGGTCATGGGGCCGACGCCGCCGGGGTTCGGCGAGAGCCACGCGGCGACCTCGGCCACTCCGGGGTGGACGTCGCCGACGATCTTGCCGTGTTCGTCGCGGCTGACGCCGACGTCGAGGACGGCGGCACCCGCCTTGACGTCCTCGGGCTTGACGATGTGCGGCACGCCGGCGGCGGCGACGATGATGTCGGCCTGCCGCAGCTGCGCGGCCAGGTCGCGCGTACCGGTGTGGCACAGCGTGACCGTCGCGTTCTCGGACTTGCGGGTCAGGAGCAGGCCGATGGAGCGGCCGACGGTGATGCCGCGGCCGACGACCACGACGTGCGCGCCGGCCACGGCGACACCGTGCCGCTTGAGCAGTTCGACGATGCCGTTGGGGGTGCAGGGCAGCGGCGCGGGCACGCCCAGCACGAGCCGGCCCAGGTTCGTCGGGTGCAGCCCGTCCGCGTCCTTGGCGGGGTCCATGAGTTCGAGCACCCGGTTGGTGTCGATGCCCTTGGGGAGCGGCAGCTGCACGATGTAGCCGGTGCAGGCCGGGTCGTCGTTGAGTTCCCGCACGACCGCCTCGATCTCGTCCTGCGTGGCGGTGTCGGGCAGTTCGCGCTGGATGGAGCCGATGCCGACCTGCGCGCAGTCGCGGTGCTTGCCCGCGACGTACCACTTGCTGCCCGGGTCGTCGCCGACGAGCAGCGTGCCGAGGCCGGGTGCGACACCGCGGGCCTTGAGCGCCTGGACGCGCTCGGTCAGTTCGGACTTGATCGCGGCGGCGGTGGCCTTGCCATCGAGAATCTGGGCGGTCATGGCCCCATACTCCCGGATCGGGGCCGCGTGGGACCAATCCGTCCACTTCCTGTGCACGGTTGACCCTTGCGCCCCGATCCGCTGGGCCGGACGATGTGGCGGGTCCGTCCCGTCGTTCCCGCTCATCGAAGGAATCCGCACGTGAGCCAGCCACCAGGCCCCCCGAACCCCTACGGCGGCCAGCCGCAGCAGCCCTACGGCCAGCCGTACCCGCCCGGAATCCCGCAGCAGCCGTCCTACGGGCAGCAGCCGGGGTACGGCGGCTACCCGCAGCAGCCGCCGTACGGTGCCTACCCGCAGCCGGGCGGGCTGCCGCCGGGCATGCCGCCGCTGGCGAGCTGGGGGGCGCGGCTCGGGGCGTTCCTGCTCGACTTCCTGATCGTCCAGCTGGTGCCGACGGGGCTGGTCCTGGCCGGTGACCTGCCGCACGCGGTGAAGGTCCAGGACGCCAAGGACAAGTGCGCCGACCAGGGCATCACGGCCGCCAACTGCGACCTGCCGAGCATGCCGGGCTCCGGCCACGCGCTGGTCTGGATCGGCATCGTGCTCGGCCTGGCCGCGTTCGTCTTCCTCAGCTACCGCGAGGGCAAGACCGGCCAGACGCCGGGCAAGAAGATCGTCGGCATCCGCCTGCTGCGCGAGGCGGACGGCTCGGCCCTCGGATTCGGCCGCGCCTTCGGCCGCCGCTGGCTGCACTACCTGGACGGCATTCCGTGCGGTCTGGGCTACCTGTGGCCGCTGTGGGACGGCAAGAACCAGACGTGGGCCGACAAGATGGTCCACACCGTGGTCATCAGAGACCAGTTTTGAGCAGCCTGGGGGGGCAGCCCGAGGAGCAGGTCCCGGGCTACGCGATGGAGCTCGAAGCTGCGGCGTACGACCCGCTGGCTCCCTTGCAACGCTATGACAGCGGCCAGCTGGCGCACTGGGCCGTACGCATCGCGTCCAGCGCGATCGACGGCGCCGTGGTGGGCTGGCCCCTCGTCGTGCTGTACGCAGCCACGTCGGGGCACAGCCGCTCGCAGGCGATGGTCTACGCCCGCCTCGCGGTGCTGGCGATGATGGTGCTGCTGGCGTCCCGCGAGGGCCGTACCGGCCTGACTCCCGGCAAGACCCTCCTGCGCCTGCGGCTGGTGGACCAGTTCGACGGCCAACCCGTGGGCGCCAGGCGGGCGTACCGCCGGCGGATCGCGCATGCGCTGGACGCGCTCTCGTGCGGTCTCGGGTTCCTGTGGCCCCTGTGGGACAGCCGGCGGCAGACGTTCGCCGACAAGATCGCCCGCTCGGTCGTCGTCGCGGAGGGGAACCGGCCGCAGGCGTGACAATGGGAGCGGGGCCGTACCCCTGGCGCGGGGTACGGCCCCGTCTCCTGCGGGATGCCGCGGTGCCGCCCGCCGGACGGGCGCGGTGTCAGTGGAAGAAGTGCCGCGTGCCGGTCATGTACATCGTCACGCCGGCCTTGCGGGCCGCCTCGACCACGGCCTCGTCGCGGATCGAGCCGCCGGGCTGGGCGACCGCGCGGACGCCGGCCTCCGCCAGGACCTCGAAGCCGTCGGGGAAGGGGAAGAAGGCGTCGGAGGCCGCGTAGGAGCCGGCCGCGCGTTCCGCGCCGGCGCGGGCGACCGCGAGCTTGGCCGAGTCGACCCGGTTGACCTGGCCCATGCCGACGCCGACGGTGGCGCCGTCCTTGGCCAGCAGGATCGCGTTGGACTTCACGGCACGCGAGGCGCGCCAGGCGAAGGCGAGTTCGGCCAGCTCGTCCGCGGACAGGGCCTCGCCCGCGGCCAGCGTCCAGGTGGCCGGGTCGTCGCCCTCGGCCTGGAGGCGGTCCTTGACCTGGAGCAGGATGCCGCCCTCGATGGGCTTGTACTCGGCGACCGCGTCGGGCGCGGCGGCGACCCGCAGCACCCGGATGTTCTTCTTGCGGGCCAGCACCTCCACAGCGCCGTCCTCGTAGCCGGGGGCCACGATGACCTCGGTGAAGATCTCGGCGACCTGCTCGGCCATCTCGACGGAGACCGGGCGGTTGACGGCGATGACCCCGCCGAAGGCGGACAGCGGGTCGCAGGCGTGCGCCTTGCGGTGCGCGTCGGCCACGTCGGAACCGACCGCGATACCGCACGGGTTGGCGTGCTTGATGATCGCCACGCAGACGTCCTGGTGGTCGTAGGCGGCCCGGCGGGCGGCCTCGGTGTCCACGTAGTTGTTGAAGGACATCTCCTTGCCGTGCAGCTGCTCGGCGCCGGCCAGGCCGCCGCCGTCGCCTGTCACGTACAGCGCGGCAGGCTGGTGCGGGTTCTCGCCGTAGCGCAGCGTCTGGCGGCGGGTGAAGACCTCGCCGACGAACTCGGGGAAGGCGTTGTCCGGGTCGGCCGCGTAACCGTCCACGAACCAGGACGCCACGGCCACGTCGTACGCGGCGGTGTGCTGGAAGGCCTCGGCGGCCAGCCGCTTGCGGGTGTGCAGGTCGAAGCCGCCCGCCTTGGCCGCGGCCAGCACGTCGGCGTAGCGGGCCGGGCTGGTGACCACGGCGACCGACGGGTGGTTCTTGGCGGCGGCGCGCACCATCGAGGGGCCGCCGATGTCGATCTGCTCGACGCACTCGTCGTCGCCCGCGCCCGAGGCCACCGTCTCGCGGAAGGGGTAGAGGTTGACCACGACCAGCTCGAAGGGCTGCACCCCCAGCTCCTCCAGCTGCCGCCGGTGGTCGTCGAGGCGCAGGTCGGCGAGGATTCCGGCGTGCACCCGCGGGTGCAGCGTCTTGACCCGGCCGTCCAGGCACTCGGGGAAGCCGGTCAGCTCCTCGACCGGGGTCACCGGCAGCCCGGCGGCGGCGATCCGGCCGGCCGTCGAGCCGGTCGACACCAGCTCCACACCCGCCTCGTGCAGGCCGCGGGCCAGCTCCTCCAGGCCGGTCTTGTCGTAGACGCTGATCAGCGCACGGCGGAAGGGCCGCTTGCCCTGGGTGTCTTCGGCGCTCATGCCGGGATCCGTACCTTTCGTCCTTCGATGCGGTAGCCGTCGCGTGACAGCCGCCCTACGACGTCGACCAGCAGCCGCCGCTCGACGTCCTTGATGCGCTCGTGGAGCGCTTCCTCCGTGTCGTCCGCCCTGACCTCGACCACGCCCTGCGCGATGACCGGGCCGGTGTCGACGCCGTCGTCGACGAAGTGGACGGTGCACCCGGTGACCTTCGCGCCGTACGCGAGCGCGTCGCGTACGCCGTGCGCGCCGGGGAAACTCGGCAGCAGGGCCGGGTGGGTGTTGATGAACCGGCCGCCGAAGGCCGCCAGGAAGTGCTTGCCGACGATCTTCATGAAGCCGGCCGACACCACGAGGTCCGGCTCGTACGCCGCTGTCGCCTCGGTCAGCGCGGCGTCCCACGCGCCGCGGTCCGCGTGGTCGCCGACCTTGACCACGAAGGTCGGCAGCCCGGCGCGGGCGGCCCGCTCCAAGCCCGCGATGCCCTCGCGGTCGGCGCCCACCGCGACGATCCTGGCACCGTAGGAGGGGTCGGCCTCGATGGCGTCGAGCAGCGCCTGCAGGTTCGTGCCGGAACCGGAGACCAGGACGACCAGTCGGGTCGGAGTGCTGCGGGCGGGAGTGTGCGCGGCCACTGGCGGGGGCTCTTCTCTCGCGGAAAACGTTTGGACAATCCTACGAGTCGGGGATTGGCCGGATTCCGGGGAACCCTACGAGACCGCCGACCGTCAGCAACGATACCGGCACTCCGCACGGCCCCCACGGGACGGGGGAGCGCGCGCGAGGTAGCGTCTGGCGGGAGCACGGGACTTCGCGCGTGCAGCGCGCGGGTGAACGTGATGTATCCGACACCTGTGTCACGTATGACTTGTAGAGCAGGACGACGTTGAGCCCGGTACGAGGAGTCGAGCCCAAGGGGATGGCGCATCACATCATGAGCAGCGGCCTTAATCGTCTTGCGCTGCGCGCGCCCGAGGGCGACCAGGACCAGGACAATCCGTTCGCGCCACCGCCGGAAGGGGCACCCGACCGGCCCTGGCAGCCCAGGCGGCCCGAAGGTTCGGGCGACACCGACACCTCAGGGGGCACACCACCGCCCCCGCCGCCCGTCCGCACCCCCGGCGCGCCCCAGGCATGGGGCAGCCAGTGGAGCAACCGCCAGCCCCAGGACGGCGGCCGCCCCGACCCCTACGGCCGCCGGCCCGACCCCGACCAGGGACCCAGCGGCCCCCAGGGCACAGGACCCCGCTTCGACCCCACCGACCCCGCACAGCGCCGCTCCCGCTACGCGCTCGTCTGCGGCGGCTGGGGCCTGATCTTCGCCGTACTCGGCTGGGTCGAGGTCGGCCTGCTGCTCGGGGCGCTCGCCCTCTACTGGGGCATCAGCGCACTGCGGATGTCCCCGGAGGACAGGGCGCAGGCCCGCGCCACCGCGGCGTCGGCGCTCGCCGACGCCACGCAGACGCCGCGGCCCACGCCGCCGGCGCCCGGTCCCGACGCGCAGCGGTCCTTCATGACCGCGGCGTGGACCGGGATCGTCACCAGTGCGGTGACCATTGCGATCGTCGCGTCGTCCTTCGCGCTGCATCTCGCTTACCGCGACTACTACACGTGCAAGAAGGATGCGTTGACCACGCCTGCTTCGCAGGCGTGCCAGAAGTTGCTCCCCGAGCCCCTCCGCAGCGTCCCGGCCCTCCGCAGCTAGCCCCTCCCCCGTGGGGTACCCCCACGCGCCCCCGGGTGGGTGCCCCATACGGCGGGCTCGCATCTTTCGCTGCGTCGTGACCGGGCGCGCAGTTCCCCGCGCCCCCGGGTGGGTGCCCCTTTCCCGCAGGGTGAGCGTTTTTCCTGTGGGTGCGTCTGCGTGCGAGGGTGAGCGTTTTTCAGGGGCGCGGGGAACTGCGCGCCCAGCCCGAACGGGCATAAGGAAGGCAACGCCACAGCAAGTGGCAATCACCCAGGGGGGGCTGGGGAGGCACCGGGCTAGGCCGTGTTTTGGAAGTAGGGCCGTCCGCCCACAGGGCGGGCCCCGCGGCGTCCGGTGCGTGCGATCGCAAGGCGGAGGGTCGTCCTCGTAGTGGGCCTGCTCGGACGACTCCGACAACGCAGCGAGCGTGCGTGCCAGGCGTCGCGGGGCAGGCGGGACTTCCAAAACACGGCCTAGAGGCCCGCCGTAGGGGGGTGCGGGGGCATGGGGGGGTCGGGGGGAGGTGGGGGGTAGCGGGGGGTGTGGAGGTAGGCGAGGAGGGTGGAGGGGGGGAGGGCCACGGCCAGGGGCCAGGCCGTGGCCGCGGCGGCCGTGAGCCACCAGGTGGGCCCGAACGTGGCGAGCGTGCCGACGCCGAGCGGCCCGCCGGAGAAGGCGGCGAGGGTCGAGAACGCCAGGCCGCAGGCCAGGGAGGCGCCGGCGGCCACCGCCGCGGTGCGGCGCACGCCGATCGCGGCCCGTACGCAGCACACGGCGACCGCGGCCCCCGCGAGCGCGGGAAGGGCGAGCGCGGCCCAGCCGAGTGCGTGCCCCCCGGGCGCGGGGACGGCGGCGAGGAGGGGGAACCGGGGCAGCAGGGGGTGGGGGGAGACACCGGTGGGCGCCACGGTGCGGCCGGCGCCGAGGAGGAAGCCCGGCCCGAGGGCGTAGGAGGCGGACCACACGGCGAGGTTGGGCACGAGAAGCACGCAGAGCAGGGCGACGGCCGCCTGCCCGGCGATGGGCGCGCTGAGCTGACCGAAGGTGTGCCCGGCGGCACCCGCGTGCCAGGCGAGTGCGGCGCCGCCGACGAGTGCGCCGCCCCCGACGAGGATGCCGGTGGCGATGCCCCCGGCCCGGAGGGCCAGTGCGGCGTCGCCGCCCCACGGCACGTACCGGTCGAGCCGGGGCCGCCCGCTGCCGGTCCATGCGCCGGCGGCGGTGGCGAGGGCCGCGAAGAGCGGCACGTACACGGCGGCGGACAGGACGTCGACCCGCAGCGGCCCGCTCGCGGCGTAGACGGTCACGGGCGCGGCGACGCCGAGGTACCCGCCGAGCACCCACCCCGCGGAGCGGGTCGTGCCGCCGGCGACCGCCGACGCGGTCCCCCGGTGCAGCAGCCATGCGGGCAGTGCGCTGAGCAGCAGCGGTGTGACGCCGATGGATGCGGGCACCCCGCTGAGTGTGCCGTCGCGTACGAGGTCGGCGCCCTGCGCGAGCAGCCACAGCCCGGTGGCGATGTGCAGCGCGCCGCCGAGGCCGCTGTCGGGGTAGGGCGAGACGACCCACAGGAGCAGGACGACCGCGGCGAGCGCGGCGAGCGCGAGGCCGGCCGCGGCGACTCCGGCCGAGACGGCGGAGGCGCGGGCCGCGGCGAGCGCCCGCCCGGCCCCGGCGGGCGGGTAGGGCTGGGCCGGTTGCGTCATATGGGTCACGGCGTCCCATGGTGTCAAGAACACCCGTTTCGCCCGTGCAGCAGGCGTTTGGTCGTCGTGTCGCCCACGATGTTCCGTATACGTGCTTTTTACGGACCGTCGGATGAGAGGGCCACCGGTGAGCGGGCGTAGACGGACACACAGGACCCGGTCCGAACCGACCGCGCGCCCCGCGTCCGGCGCCGCGCCGAAGCGCTCCCCGTCGACGGGGACGTCCACGGCCACGACTCCCGCTCCCCCGCCGGGTCCCAAGACGGCCCGGCCGCGCAAGCCGGGTCCGGCGGACGGGCGCCCGGGCGGTGCGCCGCCGGTCCCGGTCAGGGTGCGGGTGGTCTACCGGCCGGTGGCGGCGACCGTGCTGGCGGCCGGTACGGACGGTGCGGCCGACCCCGAGGGCGCCTTCGACGCGCTGTACCTGCACAGCGCGGGCGCCCTGCGGCGCCAGGTCGCCGTACTGACGGGGGACAGGGAACTGGCGGCGCGGGCCGTACGGCGGGCCTTCGACCTGGCCTGGCAGCGCTGGCCCGAGGTGGCGCGGGACAGCGACCCGGCGGGCTGGCTGCGGGCGGCGGCGCACACGTACGCGATGACGCCCTGGCAGCGGCTGCTGCGCCGGCACCGCAAGAACAGGGGCAAGGACGCGGCGGACAGGGGCGCGCTGGCGCAGGCTCTGGTGCGGCTGCACCCGGAGAGGCGGCGGGCGCTGCTGCTGCACGACGGGCTCGGGCTGAGCCTGGCGGTGACGGCGGCGGAGGTCGAGTCGAGTACGACGGCCGCCGCGTCCCGGATCATCGGCGCCCGGCGGCAGCTGGCCTCTGCGGCGCCCGACGAGTACGACGGGGGCGACGCGGGGCCGCATCTGACGGCGCTGCTGGCGGCGGAACCCGGCCTGCCGGAGGGGGAGCCGGCGCCCGCGGGCATGCGGGAGTACAGCGAACGCGGGGTGCGGCGGCGTACGGTCGGGGCCTTCGCCGCTGCCGGAGTGATCGTGCTGGCGACGACCGTCGGGGTGATCGTCGGCCCGGACCACTCCCCGCGGCCCTCGCACAGCCCCGCCCAGCAGCAGGTGCAGCAGCCGGCCGTACCGTCGGCGGGCGGCTGACCAGCAGCAGCGGGACGGCCCGCCCCCGGTCGAGGGGGCGGGCCGTCCGCGGTGGTGCGGCAGGTGCGGTGTCAGCCGACGAGGATCTCGCGGGCCAGCCTCGCGGTCTCGGACGGGGTCTTGCCGACCTTGACGCCCGCGGCCTCCAGGGCCTCCTTCTTGGCCTGTGCGGTGCCGGAGGAGCCGGAGACGATGGCGCCGGCGTGGCCCATGGTCTTGCCCTCGGGCGCGGTGAAGCCGGCGACGTAGCCGACGACCGGCTTGGTCACGTTCTTCTCGATGAAGGCCGCGGCCCGCTCCTCGGCGTCGCCGCCGATCTCGCCGATCATCACGATCAGGTCGGTGTCGGGGTCGGCCTCGAACGCGGCGAGCGCGTCGATGTGCGTGGTGCCGATGATCGGGTCGCCGCCGATGCCGACCGCGGACGAGAAGCCGATGTCGCGCAGCTCGTACATCATCTGGTACGTCAGGGTGCCGGACTTCGACACCAGGCCGATACGGCCGGGCTTGGTGATGTCGCCCGGGATGATGCCGGCGTTGGACTGGCCGGGGGTGATCAGGCCGGGGCAGTTCGGGCCGATGATCCGGGTCTTGTTGCCCTTCTGCTGGGCGAGCGCCCAGAAGGCGGCGGAGTCGTGCACCGCGACGCCCTCGGTGATCACGACGGCCAGCGGGATCTCGGCCTCGATGGCCTCGACCACGGCGTCCTTGGTGAACTTCTCCGGGACGAAGATGACCGTCACGTCCGCGCCGGTGGCCTCCATGGCCTCCTTGACGCTGCCGAAGACCGGGACCTCGCGGCCCTGGTCGAAGGTGACGGTGGTGCCGGCCTTGCG
This sequence comes from Actinacidiphila bryophytorum, assembly GCF_016916835.1. Classification (GTDB taxonomy): domain Bacteria; phylum Actinomycetota; class Actinomycetes; order Streptomycetales; family Streptomycetaceae; genus Actinacidiphila; species Actinacidiphila bryophytorum. Next base: position 183,282 of record NZ_JAFFIX010000006.1, read on the forward strand.
CGGGTTGACACCGCCGACGATGTTGGTGCCGTCGCCGAGCATCAGCGTGGTGTGCTTCATGCCGGTGGCGCCGGTCATGCCCTGGACGATGACCTTGCTGTCCTTGGTGAGGAAGATAGCCATGGTTGTCTGTGTCCTCTTCCCTTACTTCGCGGCCAGCTCGGCGGCCTTGTCGGCCGCGCCGTCCATGGTGTCCACCCGCTGTACGAGGGGGTGGTTCGCGTCGGACAGGATCTTGCGACCCAGCTCCGCGTTGTTGCCGTCCAGGCGCACGACCAGCGGCTTGGTGACGTCCTCGCCCTTGGACTTCAGCAGTGCCAGGGCCTGCACGATGCCGTTGGCGACCTCGTCGCAGGCGGTGATGCCGCCGAAGACGTTGACGAACACGGACTTGACGTCCGGGTCGCCGAGGATGATCTCCAGGCCGTTGGCCATGACCTCGGCGGAGGCGCCGCCGCCGATGTCCAGGAAGTTGGCGGGCTTCACACCGCCGTGCGCCTCACCGGCGTAGGCGACGACGTCGAGGGTGGACATCACCAGGCCCGCGCCGTTGCCGATGATGCCGACCTCGCCGTCGAGCTTGACGTAGTTGAGGCCCTTGGCCTTGGCCTTGGCCTCCAGCGGGTTGGCGGCGGCCTTGTCCTCCAGCGCCTCGTGCTCCGGCTGCCGGAAGGCGGCGTTCTCGTCCAGCGAGACCTTGCCGTCGAGCGCGACGATCTTGCCCTCGCCGGTCTTGACCAGCGGGTTGACCTCGACCAGCAGGGCGTCTTCCTTGATGAAGACGGTCCACAGCTGCTGCAGCACGTCGGCCACCTGCTCCGCGACGTCCGCGGGGAACTTCGCCGCGGCGACGATCTCGGCGGCCTTGGCCGGGGTCACGCCCTCCAGCGCGTCCACCGGGACCTTGGCGAGCGCGTCGGGGTTCTCCTCGGCGACGACCTCGATCTCGACGCCGCCCTCGACCGACGCCATGGCCAGGAAGGTGCGGTTGGTGCGGTCCAGCAGGAAGGAGACGTAGTACTCCTCCTTGATGTCCGCGGTCTCGGCGAGCATCACCTTGTGCACGGTGTGGCCCTTGATGTCCATCCCGAGGATGGCCTCGGCCTTGGCGACCGCGTCGGCCGGGTCCGCGGCCAGCTTCACACCGCCGGCCTTGCCCCGGCCACCCACCTTGACCTGCGCCTTGACGACCGCACGGCCGCCCAGTCGCTCCGCCGCCGCGCGTGCCGCCGCAGGCGTGTCGATGACTTCACCGGCCAGCACCGGTACACCGTGCTTGGCGAAGAGATCCCTCGCCTGGTACTCGAACAGGTCCACGCGCGTCCGTCTCCCTTTTCCCTGGAATCCGCTGGAAGTAAGCCTGGATGTCACTCCGGCGTCGGCGGGTGGCTGCCGCCGTGAGTACAGCGCCGCCTGCCGGCTGGGCGTGCCGCTACGGGCAGGGCGACTGCACGTCACCAGCTGTCACCAGGGAAGCGCACGCGGTGTCCGAGTACGCGGCATGTCCGTCTTGCAGGTTATCGCCGCGCGCCTGCGGGTCCTAAATCGCGGATCGCTTGTGAGCGGTGAGAACGGTCACAGGTGCCCCGCTCCCGCCTGGCCTCCCGCCACTGCGGGGCCGGGTCAGGCCTCGGGTATCGGGATGCGGCGCTTCTCGATCGCCGCCGCCATGACGTCGGGGAAGAGGTCGGGTGTGCAGGCGAAGGCGGGGGTGCCGAGCGCGGCCAGCGCCGCCGCGTGCTCCCGGTCGTACGCCGGCGCGCCCTCGTCGGACAGCGCGAGCAGCGCGACGAACTGCACCCCCGACGACTTCATCGCCGCCACCCGCTTGAGCATCTCGTCCCTGATGCCGCCCTCGTAGAGGTCGCTGATCAGGACGACCACGGTTTCGGCCGGACGGGTGATCAGCGACTGGCAGTACGCCAGCGCCCGGTTGATGTCCGTCCCGCCGCCGAGCTGGGTGCCGAACAGCACGTCGACGGGGTCGGCCAGCTGCTCGGTCAGGTCCACCACCGCGGTGTCGAAGACGACCAGCCGGGTGGCGACGGACCGCATCGAGGCCAGGACCGCCCCGAAAACCGAGGCGTACACCACGGACGCGGCCATCGACCCCGACTGGTCGATGCACAGCACCACGTCCTTCTTCACCGAGCGGTCCGCGCGGCCGTAGCCGACCAGCCGCTGCGGCACGACGGTGCCGTGCTCGGGCAGGTAGTGCCGCAGGTTGGCCCGGATGGTCCGGTCCCAGTCGATGTCGCGGTGCCGCGGCCTGCTGACCCGCGCGGAACGGTCCAGCGCACCCGTCAGCGTCGCCCGGGTGCGGGTCGCCAGCCGCGCCTCCAGGTCCTCGACGACCTTCCTGACCACGGCCCGCGCGGTCTCCTTGGTCGTCTCCGGCATCGCCCGGTTCAGCGACAGCAGGGTGCCGACCAGGTGCACGTCGGCCTCCACCGCCTCCAGCATCTCCGGCTCCAGCAGCAGCGCGGACAGCCCGAGCCGGTCGATGGCGTCGCGCTGCATCACCTGGACCACGGAGCTGGGGAAATACCGTCGGATGTCGCCGAGCCAGCGGGCGACCTGCGGCGCGGACCCGCCGAGCCCCGCGGAACGCTCCCCCGCGCCCTCCTGCCGCCCCGCCGCGGCTCCGCCCGACCCGTACAGCGCGGCCAGCGTGCGGTCCATCGCCGCGTCCCGGCCCGCCAGCTCGTACCCCGTCCCGTCGGCCGCAGGGCCGCCGCCCAGCACCAGCCGCCAGCGCCGCAGCCGCTCCTCGGCCGGCCCGGCAGCCGCCAGGCCCCCCTTCCGGCCCTCGTCAGTCATCGCCGGCCTCCCCATCCCCCTGTGTGCCCAGGTCGGTTGTCGTGGTCGTGCCCAGCAGCAGCCGTACGGTGTGGGCCGCCGCGTCCGCCCGGTGCCGGTCGAGGGCCGCGGCGAAACCGGGCAGGCCGGGCTCGGCCGCCGCACCGCCCGGCTGCCGGTCCGCGGACGGGCCGCGCCGCACCAGCTCGCCGACCGTCCGCCGCACCCCCGGCTCGAACTCGGCGAAGGTCCGCCGCAGCAGCGGCAGCACATCGTCGAACGCCGCCGCGGGCACCCCCGCCAGCCACCCGTCGACCAGCGCGAGCAGCTTCTCGTCGTGCACCAGCAGCATCCCGCCGCCGGCCAGGAAGCCCTCGATCCAGCCCGCCGACTCGGCGGGACCCGTCCCCGCCGACAGGGCGAGCCCCATCAGCCGCGCGGCCTCGTCCGCCGCCAGCCGCCCGTCGTCCCGCAGCAGCCGGGCCGCGGCGCCGCGCAGCAGCCCCGGTATCCCGCCGTCCCGCTCGGCCACACTGCGCAGCGCCGCCGCCCAGCGGTCCCGCAGCGCTGGGTCCGGCAGCAGCGCGACCGCCCGGTGCACCTCGTCCACATGCGCCCGCATGGCCGCGGCGCCGTCCGCGTCCAGACCCGCACAGGCCGGCGGCAGGCCCACGCAGATCCGCTGCGCCAGCCCCGCCGCGACCTCACCGAGCGCCGCCGAGTCCGTGCCGCGCACGTCGCCGTACCGCACCGCCCGCACCAGTGCGGGCAGCGCCGCCGCCAGATGCGCCACGTCGGTGTCCAGCGCCGCCCGGTCCGCCAGCACCTGCATCACCACCGGCAGCGCGTCCCGCAGACCGGCCAGCAGGCACGCCTCGGCGGTCGCCGTGACCTCCGCGAGCGTGCCCGCGTGCACGGCCGCGTCCGACGCCCTGGCCCCGGCCGCCGCGGCCACCGTCGTCCCCCATATCCCGGCCTCGGCGATCCGCACCGCCAACTCCGGCTCCCAGCGCAGCCGCCAGGTCTCCCGGAAGGTGCCCTTGCTGTCCCGGCCCCTGGCCGGCTCGCCCCAGCCGATGCCCAGCAGCGCCAGCCGGTGAAGCAGCCGGCTGCGGGCCGCGTCCGTGTCCTTGCGCAGGTCGAGGTCGAGCTGCCGCTCCAGCGCCTCGGGCTTGAGCCGCAGGGTGCGCTGCTGCCGGGCCAGGTCGCGGGCCAGTGGCACCGCCGGCGCGTCCGGCGGGACCTCGCCGAGCACGTCCCCGACCACCAGCCGGTCCCTTATCAGCGCCAGCGGCACGTCGGAGCCGTCGCACATGACCGCCCTGATCGCGTCGGTGGTCTCGCCGAGCCCCGCCAGCGGGCGGCCGCGCATCGCCGCGAGCGTGTCGGCGAGCCGCACCGCCTCGATGACATGCGCGGAAGAGACCGGCAGGTCCTCCTCCCGCAGCAACCCCGCCACCTTGGTCATCCACCGGGTGACCGGGCGGTCGGCGGAGGTGAACAGATGGCGGTACCAGCCCGGCGAGGCGATACCCGCGCCGTACCCGCTGGCGCGGGCCAGCCTGCGGTGCGTCCACGGCACCCACGTCGTCTCGACCCTCGCCTTCGGCAGCCCCTTGAGCAGCTGCCGGTCCGCTGCCACCGCCGAACGCCCGGCGAGCGCGGGCACATGCCAGGCCCCGCACACCACCGCCGTCCGCTCGTACGCCCGCCGCGCCTCACGCAGCCGCAGCCGCATGTGCGCCTCCCGCACCGGGTCCTGGGAGTGCCCGCCGTCGCCGTGGATGGCCCGGATCGCCCCCATCGCCTCGGCCAGCGCGGCGAACGGCGCCAGCGGGTCGGCGTCGCCGTCGGCACCGCCGCCGCGGTGCTCCACCGCGTCCTCCCACCACCGCTCCGGGTCGTCGTAGCCCGCCGTCCCGGCCAGCACCGCCAGCGGGTCGACCCGCACGTCCGCCCCGGCCTCCGACTCCCCGTCCACCGGCCCCGGCTCGTCCGCGTCCTCGCCGGTCGCCGGGCGCAGGGCCAGGCTGTGCGCGGCCGGGAGGTCGATGAAGCGGACCTCGGCGCCGGACTCGGCCGCCCACCGCAGGGCGACCCACTCGGGCGAGAACTCGGCGAACGGCCAGAAAGCGGCCCGCGCCGGGTCGTCCACCACATGCGCGAGCAGCGCCACGGGCGGGCGCATCGCCGGGTCCCCCGCCAGCCCGACCAGTGCGTCCGCCTCCGGCGGCCCCTCGATCAGCACCGCCTGCGGCCGGTAGGCCTCCAGCGCCGCCAGCACCGCACGCGCCGACCCCGGGCCGTGGTGCCGCACCCCCAGCAGCACCACGTCCTCGGCGGCGCCGACCGCCCGGGCCACCTCGCCGGCCGCCGCGCGGTCCGCGCGGAGCCCCCCGGCTCCGGCGGACCCCGCACCGTCCACGGCGGAGTGCAGCCCGGCCCCCGCAAGGGCCGCACCTCGCCGGCCGGCGCCCGCTCCCACGGGCATTGCGGCCGCCCCCTCCGCGGTCGCACCGCCCCTGCGGGTCGCCGGGGTCATGACGTCACCTCGCGGCAGGCGCGGTAGAAGTCCTTCCAGCCGTCGCGCTCCCGCACGACGGTCTCCAGATACTCCTGCCAGATCAGCCGGTCGGCGGCCGGGTCGCGGACGACGGCGCCGAGGATGCCGGCCGCGATGTCGCCGGCGCGCAGCACACCGTCGCCGAAGTGGGCGGCCAGCGCCAGGCCGTAGGTGACCACCGAGATCGCCTCGGCCGTGGACAGGGTCCCCGAGGGGGACTTGACCTTCGTACGGCCGTCCTCGGTGACACCGCCGCGCAGTTCGCGGAAGACGGTGACGACCCGGCGGATCTCGTCGGCCCCGCGCGGGGCCGCCGGGAGGTCCAGGCCCGCGCCGATCTGGCCGACCCGGCGGGAGACGATCTCCACCTCGTCCTCCGCGCTGGCCGGCAGCGGCAGCACCACCGTGTTGAACCGGCGGCGCAGCGCGCTCGACAGGTCGTTGACCCCCCGGTCCCGGTCGTTGGCCGTCGCGATCAGGTTGAAGCCGCGCACCGCCTGCGTCTCCGTGCCCAGCTCCGGTATCGGCAGCGTCTTCTCCGACAGGATCGTGATCAGCGAGTCCTGCACGTCCGCCGGGATGCGGGTCAGCTCCTCCACCCGCGCGATGCGGCCCTCGGCCATCGCCCGCATCACCGGGCTGTGCACCAGCGCCGCGCGGCTCGGGCCGTGCGTGAGCAGCTGCGCGTAGTTCCACCCGTAGCGGATCGCCTCCTCCGGAGTGCCCGCCGTGCCCTGCACCAGCAGCGTCGAGTCGCCGCTGATCGCGGCGGCCAGATGCTCCGACACCCAGGTCTTCGCGGTGCCCGGCACCCCCAGCAGCAGCAGCGCCCGGTCGGTCGCGAGAGTCGTGACGGCCACCTCCACGATCCGTCGCGGCCCCACGTACTTGGGTGTGACGACGGTGCCGTCCTGCAGCGTCCCCCCGAGCAGATAGGTCGCGACCGCCCACGGGGACAGCTTCCAGCGCGCCGGACGCGGGCGGTCGTCGACAGCGGCGAGCGCGCCCAGCTCGGCCGCGAAGGCCTCCTCGGCGTGCGGCCGCAGGGCCTGCTCGGCGCCGGCCGCGGCGCTCGTCGTAGCGGTCATGGCTCTCCCCCACATCATCGGAACGGACCCGCTCGATCCGTACTGCCCCCACCTTGCACCCCACCACTGACAATCCGTCACCGTCCGCGATCCGCGCAGGTCAGGGCGATTGTCAGTGGTCGGTCCTAGCGTGGTCTGCATGGAGGACACGGAAGCTCGGTGGACAGCGGACCAGGTGCTCGCGCTCGCGCCTGACGCGGCGTCACGCACCGCGGGCACGCGGCTCGCGGCGCCCGCGCCGTGGTCCGGCACGGGCGCGGCGGGGGCCGCGGTGTGGGGGCTGTGCGCGGGCAGCGGCAGCAGGCCGTATCAGACGGTGGTCGACCTGAGCGGACCGGCTTTCGCCTGCTCGTGCCCGAGCCGGAAGTTCCCGTGCAAGCACGCGCTGGGGCTGCTCCTGCTCTGGGCAGAAGGGGACGGCGGCCCGGTCGCCGCGGGGGCGGCGGCACCGGAGTGGGCCGAGCAGTGGACGGCGGCCCGCAGGAAGAAAGCGGAGGCCGCCGCTGCGGCCGCCGGCTCCGACGCCGAGCCGGAACCGGACGCCGCCGCGGCCGGCCTCGACGCGGCGAGAAAAAGAGCCGAGCGGCGGGCCATCCGCGTGGAGGGCGGTGCGGCCGAGCTGGAACAGCGTCTCACCGACCTGCTGCGCAGCGGCCTCGCCGGCTCCGACCGCGCCGGATACCAGCAGTGGGACGAGATCGCGGCCCGCATGGTCGACGCGCAGGCCCCCGGACTCGCCACCCGGGTGAGGCAGTTGGGCACGGCCGCCGGGGCGGGGGGCGACTGGCCGTCCCGCATGCTGGAGGAAGCGGGCCTGCTGCACCTGCTGGCCCGCGGCTTCCTCGGCCGCCAGGGCCTGCCGGGGCCGCTGGCCGAGACGGTGCGCACGCGGATCGGCTTCACCGTCGACGCGGCGGACGTGCTCGCCGGACCGCTGGTCAGGGCGCAGTGGCTGGTCCTCGCGCAGTACGACACGGCCGACGAGCGGCTGACGACCCGTCGCATATGGCTCTACGACGCGGTCGGCGGGCAGTTCGCGCTCCTCCTCTCCTTCGGCGCGGCCGGCCGGGCGCCCGAGCTGACCCTGCCGGTCGGCACGGTCCTCGACGCCGACCTCGCCTTCCGCCCCGCCGCGGTGCCGCTCCGCGCGGTCCTCGGCACGCGGTACGGCACGAGCGTGCCCGAGGACGTGCCCCCGGGCACGACGGTCGGAGCCGCGCTCGACTCCTACGGTGCGGCGCTCTCCCAGGACCCCTGGCTCGACGCCTGGCCCGTCCTCCTCACCGACGTCGTGCCCCTCCCGGGGCAGGACCGCTGGCGGGTGGCCGATGCCGCGCATGACGCCGCGGTGCCATTGCTCGGCGCCGACCATTGGCGCCTCGCGTCCATTTCGGGAGGGCGTCCCGTCACCCTCTTCGCCGAGGCCGGCGCCACGGGCTTCCGCCCGCTCGCAGGCTGGACCCGCGCCTCCCCGCGCCCCATCCCCCTCCCCACCCCCCGCGCTCCCTGAGATGACCTTGCACCCTCCGGTGCGTGGTGGCAGTTCCCCGAACCCCGGGGGGTGCCCCTTGCGGTGGGCGGCCGCCTCCCGGCCGGCGGGTGATTGGGCGCGCAGTTCCCCGCGCCCCCGGGGGGCGCCACTTGCTGTGAGCTCGCACCTTTCGGTGCATGGGGGCTGGGCGCGGGATTCCCCGCGCCCCTAGGCCGTGTTTTGGAAGCAGCGCCGTCCGCCCACAGGGCGGGCCCCGCGGCGTCCGGTGCGTGCGATCGCAAGGCGGAGGGTCGTCCTCGTAGTGGGCCTACCCGGACGACTCCGACAACGCAGCGAGCGTGCGTGCCAGGCGTCGCGGGGCAGGCGGGACTTCCAAAACACGGCCTAGGGGGGTGCCGTCTGGGGGGGGGAGGGTGAGCGTTTTTTGAGGGGCGCGGGGAACTGCGCGCCCAGCCCGGACGGGCGGGAAGAAAGCAACGCCACAGCAAGTGGCAATCACCTTGGGCACCCCCCCGCCGGGGAAAGGCGAGAGCGTGCCGCAGGACGGGGACGGGTCGTGGGTCCGCCGGTGGGCGGGGAAAGGGGAGGTCGGGATGGGTGGCGGGTGGGATGACCTGGTCGGGAGCGCCTTGCTCGGGACGGAGCGGCGCCGTCCCGGCGGCATGGTGGGGGACGCGGAGGAAGCCGCCGCGGGACTTCTCGACGCGGCAGCGACCGGCGTGGTCCGCCGCAGAGCCGGCATCCGCCCCGGCCCGGCGGGCGAGCGGCCGCCGGTCGCGGCGGAGGACCGCCGCCCTGACCTGCCGGACGCGGCCCGCCGCCGGCTGGGCATGCTGCTGGCGGACCGCACCGCAGGTTCCGGCGGGAATCGGCGCGGCTCGGCGCCGAATCTGGCGGAGTTGCTGCCGCAGTGGCTGGCGGCGGCCCGCCGGGAGGGCTATGCGGCGCCGCCGGAGTTGCTGCCGGCGCTGCTGGACGCGGCGCGGGCGCGTACGGACCTGCGGTCCGACGCGTTGGCTTTCGCGGGCCCGCGCGGGCGCTGGCTCGCGGGCCTGAACCCGGACTGGAAGTACGCGCTGCGAGCGGGGGCGGGGGCGGGCGCGGCGGACGGGCCGGGTCCTGAGGAGCCGGGGCAGGCGGAGCGGCTGTGGGAGGAGGGCCTGTTCGCCGAGCGCATCGCGCTGCTGAGCAGGTTGCGGGTGTCGGCCCCCGACACCGCGTTGGCTCTGCTGGCCGCGACGTGGAAGAGCGAGCGGGCCGAGGACCGGCTGATGTTCCTGGACTCGTTGCGGACGGGGTTGTCCAGGGCGGACGAGCCGTTCCTCGAGCAGGCGCTCACGGACCGGAGCCGGAATGTGCGGGCGACGGCGGCGGAGTTGCTGTCGGCGCTGCCGGGGTCGGCGCTGGCCGGGCGGATGGCGGCGCGGGCGCGCAGTTGTGTGTCGCTGGGTCCTGACGGGATCGCGGTGGAGGCGCCGTACGAGTGCGACGCGGCGATGGAGCGGGACGGGGTGGCGCCGCGCCCGCCGAACGGGCGGGGGGAGCGGGCGTGGTGGCTGGGCCAGTTGGTGGACGCGGCACCGCTGGCGACGTGGCCTGCGCGGTTCGGGGGGCGTACCCCCGAGGAGATCATCGCGCTGCCGGTGCTGGACGACTGGCAGCCGGATCTGCATGCGTCGTGGTGCCGGGCCGCGGTCCGGCAGCGGGACGAGGGATGGGCGCGGGCGCTGCTGGGGCCGCCGCCCGCGGCGGCGGCCCCACTGGCGGCGGTGGGTGATCCTGCGAAGCTGCTGTCGATCCTGCCGGCGGCGGAGCGGGCGGAGTGGGTCGCGGCTTTCATCGCGGCGCACGGGTTGTCCGAGGCGTTCCAGATGCTGGGGGTGTGTGCGGTGCCGTGGGCGGCGCCGCTGGGGCGGGCGGTGGTGGACGCGCTGGACATCGCGCGGGATGCGGGGAGTTACCCGTGGAGTTTCAGCGGGGTGATGGGCCTGGCGGAGCGCTGCCTGGACCCGGCGGGTGCCGAACAGGTCGCGGCGCTGGCGGGCGGCGGGGACGGGGTGCCGGACGCGGCACCGGGCGCGGCGGCGTACTGGGGCGAGGCCTTCCAACGCCTGGGCAGCACCTTGCGCCTGCGCGCCCAGATGCTCTCCGAACTCCGCCCGGCCCACCCGTGAGCCCGGCCGGTTCAGCCCGGCCGACCCGGCGTGGCCAGGCTCAGCCCCGCCCGGCCCCGGCTGCCGCCGTCAGACCGCCACTGTCAGGACCGTGACCGCCCCACTCATCTCGGCCCCGGCTGCCGCCGTCAGACCGCCACCGACCGGGCCGGGACCGCCCCGGGCACCGCCGTGGGACCGCCGCAGCGCCGCACCCGTCGGCGGGCGGTCTCAGGGTTTGCCGCCGGTCAGGCCCTGCCAGGTCCAGCCGCGGGTGAGGACGGCCTGTTGGAGGGCGTGTTTGAGGTCGTCGGTGTCGAAGCGGTACGTCTCGCGGCGTTCGCGGGTGCCGTCGGGGGCGTGGGCGAACTCGTAGCCGACGAACTTCTTGTGGATCTGGCCGCGGCTGCTGGTCTGCGTGCGGCGGCGGGGCGGGTCCTCGCCGGTGAGGGTGAACTCGGAGTGGTGGTCAAGGGCGCGGACCTCGCCGGTCTCGGCGGCCAGGCGCATGCGGATCTGGTACTCCTCGCAGTCCTGGACCCGGCCGAAGACGCCTTTCCTGGCGAGCTTCACGAGCTGGAACTCGGCGACCAGGTCGACGCCTTCCGGGGCGCCGTCGCGTACCGCGTACCGCACGTCGGGGCGGTTGAGGGCGAGCAGGGCCGCGCGGACCTCGGCCGCGGGGCGCGGCGCAAGTCCCGGCTGGGGCGTAAGGGTGACGTTGCGCCGGGAGAAGAGGCTCACGGCGTCAGCCTACTCAGCACCGGTGTCGGGGCCGACGCTGCGCACGAACTCCTGGAAGTCGCCGAGGACGTCGTCGTGCTGGCCCGCGGTGGCGGTCAGGGCCAGCCGGATCACGGCCCGCTGGTGCGGGTCGTTCTCGTCGAGCATGGACAGGTAGACCTGGGTCTGGAGCAGTGCGGTGCGCTCGCCGCGCAGGACCGCGGTGAAGGACAGCTGCTGGGTGAGGGCGGGCGCGTCCTCGGTGCCGACCTCCTGGCGCCCGGTCAGCACCACGGAGCCGGCGATCGACCGCATGCGCTCGACGGACTCGTCGGCGATGTCGGCCAGCGGGCTGTCGTCGGGCCGGTAGTCGCCGTCGATGGTGATGTTGGCGGTGAAGTGGCCGTCCGGCTTGGGGTGGAGCGCGACGAAGGCGACGTCGGGGGCTCCGACCTCGTCCGGCGGGGCCGGGCGCCAGCCGTCCGGCAGCCGGAACTCGATCGGCACCGGAAGCGTCGTGGACATTTCGAACTCCCTTACCCAGCTCCGCGGCGGAGCTGCATGTCGGAACAGGCGGCTCGGAACAGCCGGCTCAGAACAGGCTGCCGATGCCGTGGCCGATGGACTTGGCCACGCCGCCGGCCTTGCCTGCCACCTTTCCGACATCATGCGCGATATTCCCGGCCGCGTCGGCGGCGTCGTGGGCCGCGTCGGAGACCTTGTGCGGGTCGACGGTGAATTCGAAGCCGACCTCGCCGCCGAGGCCGAGGGCCGCGCCCACCTTGCCGCCGAAGTGGTATTTGCCGTCGTCGCCCTTGCCGAACTCGACCTTCGCGTCGGCGCCGACACCCGCCCAGCCCTCGGCGGTGGTGCCCGCGCCGATCCCGCCGGCCTCGACGCCGCCGGTGACCGAGCCCTTGGCGCCGGCGAAGGCCTTCGCCCCCGCGCTGACCCCCTGGAGCCCGGCCTTGGCGCTGGCCGACGCCTCGGCGCCGCCGAATCCGGTGGCGCGTCCGTAGACGCCGACGTCGCCGGCCTCGACGCGGCCCTCGGTCAGTGCGCGGGCGCCGGCGGAGACCTCGGCGGTGCCGCCGATGCCCTTGTTGCTGAAGCCCCAGTTGGCGGAGGCCCTGGCCCCGACGTTGGCGTCGGCGATGCCGGACAGGGTCAGCGAACCGTTGGTCAGGGTGCCTTTGGCGGTGACGTGGCCGAGGTCGGCGTAGGCCTTGACGGAGCCCTGCTTGCCGTAGGCGGTGCCGCCGTGGGAGGTGCCGGCGTTGGGGCCGAGGACCGTGGTGGAGCCGTCGGCGTGCCAGCCGTCGGTCTTGGTCTTGCCGCCGTCCTTGCCCGCGTCCTTGCCGTGCGGTGTGGTCTGCGGCAGGCCGCCCTCGGCGTGCGCGTTGAAGCCGCCGATGCCGCCGCCGTCGAGCGAGGTGTCGCCGGCGGCGCGGGTCAGGGCGAGTTTGACGTTCTGGTCGGCGTCGTCGACGGCGTGCACGGCCTTGGCTATCTCGGCGGTCCACTCCTGGGCGGCCTGGCTGTACTTGGCCACCAGGGAGCTGTACTCCGGGTCGTGCCGGTAGTCGAACCGCTCCTTCTCGGTGAGCTTGTCGAAGCCGACGTAGGTGACGATGCCGTCGGCGTCGACCTTGTAGTCCTTGGCCTCGGCCTCGGTGACCAGGTCCTTGACGGCCTTCTGCCGCCAGGTCAGCTCGGTGTGCGCCTCCTTGAGGATGCTGGCGACGGCCAGCGCCTCGGTCTTGGCTGCCCCGTACTCGAAGGAGGTTCCGGCCGAGCCGCCCTGCTGGGCGCCGAAGGCGAAGCCCTGCCAGTTGCCGTTGGCCAGGGCGCCTTTGACGTTCTTCTCGTAGTCGGTCTGGAGTGCGCCGAAGCGCTCGCCCATCTTCTGCCAGGTGTCGGACACGTCCGACAGCGGTGACAGGTCGGCGGTCATCACGTCGTGGTAGGTCAGCGGCACGGTGGGTCCCCGGTCACATCTGGTCGAGGCTGGTGGGCAGCGGCCGGTGGATCGGGTTCGTCCCGACCACGGGGGGCTGCGTACCGCCGAGCGGGTTGCTGCCGAACGCGGGGTTGGTGCTGACCGGCGGCGGCGTCGTGGTGAGCAGCGGGTCGGTGCCGAACGCGGGGTTCGTGCCGATCAGCGGGTCGGTGGTCGCCGGCGCGTTCGGGAAGAGCGGGTTGGTGACCAGTGGGCTGCCCGCGGTGAGGTCGGTGCCGATGCCCGTGTCCTGGTTCAGGAAGAGGGTCTTGGTGCCGCGCAGGGCGCTCAGCTCGTTCTGCAGCCGGCCCATCAGGCGGTCGGCCTGGCCCCGCCAGACGGTCATCGCGGCGGACAGGCCGCTGTCGGCGGCCCAGCCGGAGAGCCCGGTCAGGCCGGTGTCGGGCTTGGCGTCGTTGAAGATCGGCGGCGGTGCCGGTGCGGTCATCGGCGGGTGGACGACGCCGCCGCCCTCGCCCATGGCGCCCGCCGACCTGGTGTCGGGCAGCAGGTTCTGCTCCATGTACGTGACGGCCCGCTGCTTGTCGCTCGCCGAGCTGGCCAGCGCCGGCCCCTGCCGGCCCTGCGGATGCTGTCCTTCGGTGCCCCCGGAACCCACGGGTCTCCCCCTCGCGCATGCGGCGCCCCCACCTGCCGGCGCCGGTGCGGCACGTGCAGATGCTTCGGCAGCACCTTAGGGGTGTCCGTGGTGCGGAAGACAACCTTCCAGTGACCGGGGGTACAACTCTGGCCCGGAATCCGCGGCGGATTTCCGGGCCAGGGTCAGTGCCGGGGTCAGCGGGAGGGGTGCGGCGGGAGCCTCAGGCCGCGGACTGGACGTTCTCGTTCACCCAGGCCACGACGTCGCCCGTCGGGGTGCCCGGGGTGAAGATCGCGGCGACCCCGAGCTCCTTGAGCGGGGCGATGTCGGCCTCGGGGATGATGCCGCCGCCGAAGACCTTGATGTCCTCGGCGTCGCGGTCCTTGAGCAGCTCGATGACCTTCGCGAAGAGCGTCATGTGGGCGCCGGACAGGATGGACAGGCCGATGGCGTCGGCGTCCTCCTGGATGGCGGTGTCGACGACCTGCTCGGGGGTCTGGTGGAGGCCGGTGTAGATGACCTCCATACCGGCGTCCCTGAGCGCACGGGCGATGACCTTGGCCCCGCGGTCGTGACCGTCGAGTCCAGGTTTGGCGACCACTACGCGGATCGGACCGGACACACCCATCTCTGCCTCCATGCGCATGGTTCGCGTGCCGTGGAATGTCGCTGCTCACGGCGGTGCGGATCGCACTGCGTGAGCGTGTGTGAACGAACGTTATCGTCCGCGTCGGGCACCCGTCAGTTTTACGGATGGCACCGAGGGGGAAATCACACAGTGGGACACATTCCCCACAGGTCGGGCCGACGGCAGCCCGCCAGGGCGTAGGGACACGCCCGGGCCGTCCGGCGACCCGTCGGGTTTTACGAGGAGCCGCTGCCAGGACGCCGCATTGCCCGCCCGCTAGCCGCAGGGCGCGGCGATGCGGCATCCGCGGACCCGTCCGCGGGCGCCGGCTTCTCCGACCACGGCGCCCGGGTCACCGTTGATCCGGCACCGTGACGGGAGGTGGGCCATGGCCGGCCGTTCGTCGGGGGCGGGACAGGGCGCGGGGCAGAGCGCCGGAGGCAGTTCCCACAGCAGTCACGGCGGGAGCGCGGGAGAGGGCGCACAGGACGGCGCCGGGCCGGAGGACCCGGCGGCGGAGGCCGCGGGCGGCACGGGGAGCCGCCTGTGGCACAGCGTGGGCCTGGCCAAGGCGACCGCCGTGGACCTGGCGGTCCTGGCGGGCCACCTGGTGCTGTACCCGACGGGCATGCTGCCTGAGCGCGACCAGGCCCGCGAGGCGGTCAGGGCGCATCCCCCGGTGCTGCTGCTGCACGGCTTCGTCGACAACCGCTCGGCCTTCGCCGTGCTGCGCCGCTCGCTGCACCAGCACGGCTGGCCGCAGGTGCAGGCGCTGAACTACTCGCCGCTCATCGGTGACATCCGCACCGCGGCCGAGCTGCTGGGGCGCCATGTGGAGGAGGTCTGCGCCCAGACGGGCCGGCGCAGGGTGGACGTCGTCGGGCACAGCCTGGGCGGCCTGATCGCCCGCTACTACGTGCAGCGGCTCGGCGGCGATCTGCGGATCCGTACGCTGGTCACGCTGGGTACACCGCATTCGGGCACCCGGGCGGTACCGGCGCTCGCGCCGCACCCGATCATCCGGCAGATGCGGCCCGGCTCCGAGGTGCTGGCCGAGCTTGCGGAAGCCGCTCCCGGGTGCCGTACGCGCTTCGTCGCCTTCTGGAGCGACCTGGACCAGCTGATGATCCCCGTGGAGGCCGCGCGCCTGCTCCACCCCGACCTTCCGGCGGAGAACGTCAAGGTCAGCGGGGTGGGGCACCTCGCGCTCCCGGTGCACGGCACGGTCGTGACCGAGATCCGCCGGGCCTTGTCGGGGGCGGGTCCGCTGCGGCCGGCGATCGAGGCGGCATAACGGACACATAACGGTCGGATACCGACCGAACGCCGGGCAAGCCGGACGTCAGGTTACGGGCAGAGATTGTCGCCGTCCCCTACAGCGGGCTACAGTCACCGCTAATTCTCCTGCTGCCGAGGCGAAAGAGAAGCTGGCGGTGAACGAACGTCACCCGTCGGGATACTCCCCCGACTACGACGCCTACGCGTACGACGCCTGTTCCACGGGCTCCTACCAGGCTGTCGGCACCCTCTTCGCTGACGACACGACGACCGGGACGTACGGGTACATCCCGCAGCAGACCCCGCCGCCGTACGGCTACGACCAGCCGGCCCCGCAGCAGGCACAGACGCAGGACTACACGTACGGCACGGGCTACGGCTTCGACTACGGCCAGGCCCAGCAGCAGCACCAGCCCGAGCAGCAGAGCTACGACCCCTACGGCTACCCGTCCGGCGCCACGTACTACGACACCGGAACCTACGACGCCCAGCAGTTCGCGTCGTACCAGCAGCCGTACGAGCAGCCGCAGCCGCAGGCGTACGACCAGTCCTACGGCCAGCCGTACGAGCAGGCCTACCCGCAGCAGCCGCAGGTGCCCCAGCAGTCCTTCGTCCCCCAGCAGGACTGGGACTCAGGCGCCTACCCGACGTACGGCTACGGCTACGACGCGGGCGGCGACACCGGCATCTACGAGCAGTTCCCGCCGCAGCAGCCGTACGAGCAGCAGCACCAGCCGCAGCACGACTACGCGTACGAGTACCGCGAACCCGAGGCGGAACCCCAGCCCCAGGCCCAGCCCGAGCCCGCGACCGCGCTGCTCACCGACGAGGTCCGCGCCGACGACGGCCTCACCGACGGCGGGGACGAGCCGGAGGCCGCCGCCGAGCGGCACGACTTCGCCGCCGACGACGCCGACCGCGCCTACGAGCCCGGCGTCCCGGTCGCCCGCAGCCGGCGCCGCAAGCCCGCCAAGCGCTCGGCGCTGCTCACCGTCGCGGTGCCGTCGGTCGCCGTGATGGGTGTCGCGGCGGTCGGTGCGGCCGCCGTGACGGGTGTGGGCATGGCGCAGGACTCGGGCGGGTCGCACGCCGACACGCAGGCGGCGGGCAGCACGGGCAAGGCCCCGACGACCCAGCTCGACCGGCAGCTCGCCGGGGTGAGCCAGGACGCCAACGACTTCGCGGACCGCGCCAGCCGCACGCAGGAGCGGATCGACCTCAAGGACCGGCAGGCGGCGGCCAAGCGCGCGGCGGACGCCGCGGCGGCCCGCAAGGAGGCGCTGCGGCCGAAGTTCGTGCTGCCGGTCAAGCAGAAGGGGCTGAGCGCCTACTTCGGCCAGGCCGGCGTCAACTGGATGGCCCTGCACACCGGCATCGACTTCCCGGTGATGGTCGGCACCCCGGTGATGGCGGTCACCGACGGCACGGTGCGCACCCAGTGGAACAGCTCCTACGGCAACATGGCGATCGTGACCGCCCCCGACGGCACCGAGACCTGGTACTGCCACCTGAGCAGTACGAAGATCCGCAGCGGCTCGGTCAAGGCCGGTACGGTCATCGCCTATTCGGGCAACACGGGCAACACCACGGGGCCGCACCTCCATCTGGAGGTACGGCCGGGCGGCGGCTCACCGATCGACCCGCTGCCGTGGCTGCTCAAGCACGGCCTCGACCCGCGCTGAGGACCGGCGCCGAACCCGCGAGGACCCGCCCAGCGGGCACCTACAGCTTCTCCACCGGCGCATAGCGCAGCAGCAGCATCTTCGGGCGCTCGTCGCCGAAGTCGATCGTCGCCTTCTCGTCGCCCGGCTGCCCCGTGACGGCCACGACCGTGCCCAGGCCGAACTGGTCGTGCGTGACCCGGTCGCCCACCGACAGCGAGATGACCGGCCGGTCGCCTGCCGACCGCCGGGTCGCGAAGCCGCCGGACGCACCGCCCCGCCGCCCGAAGCCGCCGCCCGCGCCCACGGTGCTGGACAGTGACGCGGCGGCCTTGGACACGGGGCTGCCGGACGCCGAGGGGGCCGCGCCGGTGCGCTTCCACTCGATGAGCGCCTCGGGGATCTCCTCGAGGAAGCGCGACGGCGGGTTGTACGAGGGCTGGCCCCAGGCGCTGCGCATCATCGAGCGGGTCAGGTAGAGGCGTTCGCGGGCGCGTGTGATGCCGACGTAGGCCAGCCGCCGCTCCTCCTCCAGCTCCTTGACCTGTCCGAGCGCGCGCATGTGCGGGAAGACGCCGTCCTCCATGCCGGTCAGGAAGACGACGGGGAACTCCAGGCCCTTGGCGGTGTGCAGGGTCATCAGGGTGATGACGCCGCCGGCCTCCGCGTCGTCGTCGGGGATCTGGTCGGAGTCGGCGACCAGGGCGACGCGCTCCAGGAAGTCGGCCAGGGTGCCGGGCTCGTCCTCGGCGCGCTCCTGCTCGAACTCCAGAGCCACCGCCGCCAGTTCCTGCAGGTTCTCCACCCGGGTCTCGTCCTGCGGGTCGGTGGAGGCCTGCAGCTCGGCGAGATACCCCGTGCGTTCGAGCACCGCCTCCAGGACGACGGCGGGACCCGCGCCGGACTCGACGATGGTGCGCAGCTCGTCCATCAGGGTGTTGAAGCGCCGCACCGCGTTGGCCGAGCGCGCGGCCATGCCGTACGCCTCGTCCACCCGGCGCAGGGCCGCGGCGAAGGAGACCTTCTCGCGCAGCGCGAGGGCGTCGATCATCGCCTCCGCCCGGTCGCCGATGCCGCGCTTGGGCACGTTGAGGATGCGCCGCAGCGGTACGCCGTCCTCGGGGTTGGCCAGCACCCGCAGGTACGCGAGGACGTCGCGGACCTCGCGCCGCTCGTAGAAGCGGACGCCGCCGACGACCTTGTAGGGCAGGCCGACCCGGATGAAGACCTCTTCGAAGACCCGGGACTGGGCGTTGGTGCGGTAGAAGACGGCGACGTCGCCGGGGCGGGCGTCGCCGGCGTCGGTGAGGCGGTCTATCTCGTCGGCGACGAACTGCGCCTCGTCGTGCTCCTGGTCGGCCACGTAGCCGACGATGACCGGGCCGTCGCCGGACTCGGTCCACAGGTTCTTCGCGCGCCGCCCCGCGTTGCGCTCGATGACGGCGTTCGCGGCGGACAAAATGGTCTGCGTGGAGCGGTAGTTCTGCTCCAGCAGGATGGTGCGGGCGTCCGGGTAGTCCTCCTCGAACTGGAGGATGTTGCGGATGGTGGCGCCGCGGAAGGCGTAGATGGACTGGTCGGCGTCGCCGACGACGCACAGCTCCGCCGCCTCGTCGCCCTCCCCCACCAGCTCGCGCACCAGTGTGTACTGGGCGATGTTGGTGTCCTGGTACTCGTCCACCAGGACGTGCCGGAAGCGCCGCCGGTAGTGCTCGGCGACGTCGGGGAAGGCCTGCAGCAGGTTGACGGTGGTCATGATGATGTCGTCGAAGTCCAGCGCGTTGGCCTCGCGCAGCCGGGCCTGGTAGAGCGCGTAGGCCTCGGCGAGCTTCTTCTCGAAGGGTCCCCCAGAGCCTCCGGCATGGGAGGTGCCCCCATCCGCCTGCCCGGCGAAGGTCTCCTCGTCGATCAGCTCGTTCTTGAGGTTGGAGATCTTGGCGCTGAAGGACTTCGGCGGGTACTGCTTGGGGTCCAGGTCGAGGTCCCGGCAGACCAGGGCCATCAGGCGCTTGGAGTCGGCGGCGTCGTAGATCGAGAACGACGAGGTGAAGCCGAGCACCTTGGACTCGCGGCGCAGGATGCGCACGCACGCGCTGTGGAAGGTGGAGACCCACATCACCTTCGCGCGCGGCCCGACGAGCTGCTCGACCCGCTCCTTCATCTCGCCCGCGGCCTTGTTGGTGAAGGTGATCGCGAGGATCGAGCCGGGGTGGACGTGGCGGGCGGCGAGCAGGTGGGCGATGCGGTGGGTCAGCACCCTTGTCTTGCCCGAGCCGGCGCCCGCGACGATGAGCAGCGGCCCGCCGGAGTGCTCGACCGCGGCGGCCTGCTGCTCGTTGAGGCCTTCGAGCAGCTGCGCGGGGTCGGTGGCCGGGCGCGGGGCGCCGTTGCGGTAGTACGCGTCGCGCCCGCCGTCGCCGTGCCCGCCGCCCGCGCCCAGGTCTTCCGGGGGCGGCGGCGCGTCGGGGTCGGCAGGTTCCGGTGCCACATGCAGACCGGGCAGGAAGTCGTCGTCAAAGAGGCTGCTCATCGCCTCCCGAGTCTAGGCGCCCGCACCGACACCGATGCCCTCTTGTGGCGGGTAGCCCCTTTACCACTCTCGGTGATATTCGGACTTGATTACGAAAAGGTATCGGGCCTATCGGACACCGCCCTTCCCAGCGGTACTGCCGCACGGCTACGGTGCCGCACCAGGCAGCGTCCGAAAGGAGTCCGCCCGGCATGGCGACGCACCGTAAGTCCCGTACCGCGATACTCACCGCCCCACGCACTGCCGTGGGACTCACAACGGCCGCCCTGGCCACCGTCACCCTCTTCTCCGAGACCGCGGGCGCCGCGCCCGCCGCCCCGGCGCCCCAGCCGTCGATCGCCGAGGTCAAGGCGAAGGTCGACGCGCTGATGCACCAGGCGGAGGTCGCCACCGAGACCTACAACGGCGCCAAGGAGAAGACGACGGCGCAGAACGCGACCGTCAACCGGATGCTGGCGCAGGCCGCCCAGAAGACGCAGGCGCTGAACGACTCGCGCCGGGTGCTCGGGCAGTACGCGGCCGCGCAGTACCGCACCGGCGGCGACGACTCGACCGGCCGCTTCCTGATGGCGTCCGACCCGCAGGACCTGATGGACCAGACGCACATGGCCGACGTGCTCGGCAAGCGGCAGAAGTCGGCCGTCGAGTCCTACCGGGTGCAGCAGGCCGCGGCCACGCAGCAGCGCATCGAGGCGGCCAAGAGCCTGGCGACGCTGACCGCGCAGCAGGCGCAACTGCGGGCCGCCAAGGCAGATGTGCAGACCAAGCTGGGCGCGGCCCAGAAGCTGCTGAACAGCCTCACCGCGCAGGAGAAGGCGCGGCTGGCGGCGCTGCAGGCCAAGCAGGAGGAGGAGGCCAGGAAGAAGGCCGCCGCCATCGCGGCCCAGGAGCAGGCCAGGGCGGCGGCAGCGGCAGCAGCGGCGAAGAAGGCCGCGGCGTCCTCGTCGACCTCCACTCCCCCGGCGAGCACCACGCCGGCGAACGCGTCGGTGGCCGACAAGGCCATCGCCTTCGCGCGCGCCCAGCTGGGCGACCCTTACGTGTGGGGCGCGACGGGTCCGAACTCGTGGGACTGCTCGGGCCTGACCCAGGCGGCGTACAAGGCGGCCGGTGTGACGCTGCCGCGCACCACCGGCGACCAGGTCAACGTCGGCACCCGCGTGTCGGAGTCGGACATGCAGCCCGGCGACCTGATCTTCTTCTACAGCGACCACAGCCACGTCGGCATCTACATCGGCGGCGGCGAGATGATCCACGCTCCGCACACGGGCACGGTCGTGAAGATCGCGCCCATCACCGAAATGCCGCTCTATGGGGTAGTTCGCCCCTACTGACCTGCTCACCAACCGTAAGATCACAAAGCGATTTCGGTCACGTTGCGATCCAAACTTCCCACGATCCGGAGAAGTTGAGTACGGTAACCCGCTAGGCGACGCGTTCACCGCCGGTGCAAGTGCCGGCAGCGCGCCGCCTCCGCTCAATCCGGCCAGTCCGGAACCGGGGACCCACCACGCAGAATTGGGGTGAATCGGGACAGGCACCGCGAGGTGTCCGACCCGTAGGGCTACCTTCCCAGCCCGAACCCGACAGCTAACCCGGTCGGCGGTTCACGGAAGGAGTCGCCTTCGTGGCGTCGCACCGCAAGCCGCGTCCGCGGATACTCGCCTCGACCGCCCCCCGGGCCGCGGTCGGCGTCACCGCCGCGGCCATCGCCTCGGTCACCCTGCTCAGCGAGAGCGCGAACGCGGCGCCCGCCAAGCCCTCCATCTCCGAGGTCAAGGCGCAGATCGACACCCTGAACCAGCAGGCCGAGGTTGCGACGGAGAACTACAACCAGGCCAAGGAGCGGGTGGACACGCAGCGCGCGAAGACGAACCAGCTGCTCACCCAGGTCGCCCAGAAGACCCAGCAGCTCAACGAATCGCGCCGGGTCCTGGGGCAGTTCGCCAGCGAGCAGTACCGCGACGGCGGCGTCGACCAGACCGTGCAGCTGCTGCTCGCGCCCGACCCGCAGCAGTTCCTCAACCAGACGCACATGGTCAACCAGCTGTCGGCCACCCAGACCGAGGCGCTGAAGAACTTCCAGGTCCAGCAGGAGCAGGCCTCCATCCAGCGGTCGCAGGCCACCGCGAGCCTGGCCCAGCTCACCTCGGCGCAGCAGCAGCTGGCCGGCCAGAAGAAGACGGTGCAGACCAAGCTGGCCGCCGCGCAGAAGCTGCTCAACAGCCTCAACGCCGAACAGCGCGCCAAGATCGCGAAGATGGACAAGGGCTCGTCCT
The DNA here is from genome assembly GCF_016916835.1 of Actinacidiphila bryophytorum. Lineage (GTDB taxonomy): Bacteria > Actinomycetota > Actinomycetes > Streptomycetales > Streptomycetaceae > Actinacidiphila > Actinacidiphila bryophytorum. Next base: position 205,076 of record NZ_JAFFIX010000006.1, read on the forward strand.
CCAGCGCGAGCTACACCTACAGCGGTCCCGCGACCGGCCGCGCCGCCGCCGCCATCAACTTCGCGCTCGCCCAGCGCGGCAAGCCCTACGTGTGGGGCGCCACGGGACCCGGCTCGTACGACTGCTCGGGCCTGACCCAGGCCGCCTACCGGGCGGCGGGCGTCACCATCGGCAGGACCACCTCGGACCAGGCGACCAAGGGCATCGCCGTCTCGAAGGCCGACCTGCGGCCCGGCGACCTGGTCTTCTTCTACTCGGGTCTGTCCCACGTGGGCATCTACCTGGGCAACGGGCAGATCGTGCACGCCCCGCACACCGGTGCGGTCGTCGAGGTCGCCCCGCTGAGCTGGATGCCCTTCGCCACCGCACGCCGGGTGGCGTGACCGCCGCCGTCGAGATCCGGTCCACGTCCCTTCACCGGTCCCGCGGTTCGTGCCGCGGGACCGGTGGTTTTCCGCTCCGTGCGGTGTCTGTACTCACGTAAGGCACGAGCAGCAGGAGAGGTGGGCCCTCATGACCAGCAGCCCGGCGGCACCGGCCGCCACCGACCACGACAGCGCCGTCCGTGAGGTGTTCCGCGAGGTGTCACGGGCCTGGGCGGCCGGCGACGCGACCGCCTTCACCGCCTGGTACGCGCCCGACGCGTCGGTGGTGCTGCCCGGCTACCACCTCGCGGGCGAGGAGCAGATCAGGTCCGCGATGGCCGGCGCCTTCGCGGGCCCGCTGCACGGCACCCGGCGGGTGCACGACATCGAGCGGATCCGGCTGGTGACACCGGACGTCGCGCTCGTGCACACCAGCAGCGCCACCGTCCAGGACGGGCAGTACGCCCCCGCGGCCGAGGAGCGCGAGGCGGTCACCTGGGTGCTGGCCCGCCACGCGGGGCGCTGGCTGATCGAGGCCTACCACAGCAGCCCGGCGGGCGCCGTGTGACGAGGGAGCGCTGCCGGCGCCCGGCGCGGTGAGCGGTGCGGCGGCCCCTCGGTCAGCCTGGGTCCGTTTGCGTCCCGCTCACCCGTCGAACGGCGGTCGTTTCCTTGCAGGGGGTGACCGATACGGGGCAGTCCCGGTCACTGCGGCCCGGTGCGGCCCTGAGGAGGTTTAGCGTCGCTCCTCAGGTGGCCGACACCCCACTGCCGTCCGGACACGGACGGCACCGGTCACCCCCGCCGAAGGCCCGGCGGTGTCCTGCTCCCCCGTGCAGGCGCCGCCGGGCCGTCCCCTCGGAAGGAGTGACGGCCCGCGATGGCCTCACACAGTCCCACCCGCACGCTCCGCAGGAAACGCCCCGCCTCAACCGGCAGCGGCACCCGCACGACCCGCACCACCCCGCGTACCACCCGCACGACCGCCAGGATCGGTGTCACCCTCGCGCTGGCGTCCGCCGCCTCCGTCTCGCTGTTCGGCGAGACCGGGCACGCGGCACCCGAACTCACCCCGGACCAGGTCAAGGCGAAGGTGGCCGCGCTCTACGAGCAGGCGGAGCAGGCCACGGAGGACTACAACGGCGCCAAGGAGCAGGCCGACACCGCGAGTTCCGCGGTCTCCGCCCTCCAGGACGAACTGGCCCGCAAGACCGACCAGTTGAACGCCACCAGGGACGCGCTGGGCACCATCGCCGCGGCGCAGTACCGCACCGGCGGCGTCGACCCGCTGCTGCAGCTGGCGCTCAGCTCCACCCCCGACACGTATCTGGCCAGGGCCTCCTACCTCGACCAGGCGGGCGGCCGGCAGAGCCAGGCGCTGGCCCGGCTGGCCGCCCAGCAGCAGGACATCGCGGTCACCCGCGCGCAGGCCGCGGGCAAGCTGGCCGCGCTGCGGGACGCGCAGGCCGCGGTCGCCGACCACAAGCGCACGGTGAACGCGAAACTGGCCGCGGCCCAGGCGCTGCTGGCGCAGTTGACCGCCGCCCAGCGCGCGGCCGTCGCGGCCTCGGACGGCCCCGCCCCGGCCTCCGGCACCCCGGCGTCCGCGACCCGGGACACCGCCCGGGTGCCGCTGGCCCCGGTCACGGCACCCTCCTCGCGCGCCGCCCGTGCGGTGGCCTTCGCCTACCGCGCCATCGGCCTGCCCTACGTGTGGGGAGCCACGGGGCCCGGCTCCTACGACTGCTCGGGCCTGACCCAGGCGGCCTGGCGGGCGGCCGGGGTCTCGCTCCCCCGCACCACCTACACCCAGATCAACGCCGGCACCCGGGTGTCGCGCTCCCAACTCCAGCCGGGCGACCTGGTGTTCTTCTACTCCGGGGTGAGCCATGTCGGCCTCTACGTCGGCGGCGGCCAGATGATCCACGCACCGCACCCCGGCTCGACGGTCCGTATCGCCCCGATCAGCGAGATGCCTTTCGCCGGGGCGGTACGTCCCGGCTGAGCCGGGGTGCGGGGGCGGTCCTCACAGCCGTGAGGCACCGGCGGTCCTACGGCCTCACCGCTGCGGCCCCACCTCCGCCGGCGTGGCGTAGTGCGGCGACCTGCCGTACGCGCCGGGGCCGACCCGGGTGAGTGCGGGCTTCCACAGCACCACGCCGTGCGCCCGCTCCCACCGGACGGTCTGCCGCGACTGGACGACGCCGAGCAGCATCATCAGCGGGAAGGCGGCGCCGGCCAGCGGCAGGTGGCCCAGCTGCGTGCACACCAGTGCCCAGGCCGCCGCGACCAGGCCCATCACCACACCGCCGTGCCGCAGGTCGCTGCTGCGGGCGGCGGTGTCCTGCCACAGGGTGCCGGGGGCCGGCAGCGCCGCCGCGTACTCGCCGGCCGTCCGGACCCGGGAGCGCCGGCCGAACTGCTGGTAGGCCCAGAGCAGCACCACCGCAGCGGTCACGGCCAGTTGCCCGGCCAGGCTGCTCCCCCGCAGGTCACCGGGGTCCGCGGTCGGCAGCAGCACGGCGAGCGCGAGCGCGCCGCCCACCGCCGCCCCGGCACCTGAGTACCTGGCCTGGGAGGCCAGGGGCACCAGGTGCGGTGCCCTCGCGGTCTCGATGTCAGCCATCGTCATGGTCACCACCTCACCAGAACTTCAGTTTCTTCACGCCGCCGACGACGGCCTTGCCGGCGTCGATGACCTTGTGTGTGCCGACCTTGTCCCCGACCCACTTGGCCGCCTTGGCCACCGGTGTACCCGCGAACTTCGAGGCGTATCCGATGCCGACGAAGACAAAGACCGTCTGGAGCGACGACTTCAGGCACGAGCTGCCGAAGCCGTTTCTGCAGTTGTAGTACGCCTGGTAGGCGTTGGCCGCCACCTGGAGCACCGTGTACGTGGTCAGGGCAGCGGCACCGCAGACTCCCACACCGGGACCGGTCGTCGCCGCGCAGGCCAGCATCATGGCGGCGGAGCCGATCATGACGTCGTTGGACAGCGAGTTCAGCTTGTCCGCCGTGGTACGTCCGTGCGGGAGCTTGACGGCCCCCTTGCACTGCTCCGCGGAACTGCCGCTCTGCAGGCACTTGTCGAATTCTCTGATCGCCGACGAGAACTTCCCGTCGGCCGAGTCGAGCCAGTTGCGGAAGGTCTTGTCGTCCAGGTTCGCCCCGCCGTTGTAGCCGAGGTTCTTCCGCAGCCAGTTCTGCGTCTTGGAGTCGACGTGCTTGCCGCCGCTGTTGGTGGACGACGCATGCGTGGTGGTGTTGCCCTTGCCCGACTTACGGGCGTCGTCCCGCTTCTCTTTCTCGGTGCGGTGGTCGCCGCCGTCGCCCTTGCCCTTGCTGGGGGTGTGCGGGCAGGCGGGCCAGTCGCCGAAACCGCAGGCCAGGCCGTCGCCGGTCGGGTCGGAGAAGGTCACCGGGTTGTCGGCCGCGTAGCCGTAGCCGTTGAGTGTCTGCGGTTTGTCGGTCTCCAACTGCGGGTCGATGCTGAGGAAGCGGCCGGTGAGCGGGTCGTACTCCCGGTCGCCGACGTGGGTCAGGCCGCTGTCGGGGTCGGCCGGGGCGCCCAGGAAGCCCTTGTCATCGGGCCACGCGGCCGGGCTGCTGCCGCGGCTGGTCCCGAAGGGCGTGGTGTAGCGGGTGGTGACCGCCTGGGTGGTGCCGTCGAGCGAGATGCCCGCGGTGCCGTGGCTGTCGGACGCGATCCAGCTCAGCGCGGACACGCCGGGCTCCGTGGTGCGCTCGGCGACGACCTGTCCGCCGTCGCCGTCGGTGTACTCGCGCACGCCCCACGTGGTGACCTTGCCGTCCGCTCCCTTCTTCGAGTGCAGTTCGGTGCCGTCGAGGTAGAGCACGCTCTCGCCGTCGCCGCCGGTGGCGTGCCGGATGAGCAGGTCGTCGTCGGCGTCGTAGAGGTAGCCGGCCGAGTCCGCGCCCTCGGTGGTGCCGGTGAGGTCGCCCTCGGCGTTCCAGGTCAGGGTCTGGCCGGAGGTGCCGGCGACCGGCCGGGCGGTGGTGTTGCCCGCCTTGTCGTAGACGTAGGTGTCGGCCGCCCCTGTGCAGGTGCCCGTGGTGACGGTGCTGGTCAGGGTGTGCGGCTGGCCGGGCTTGCCGTAGCAGTAGGTGGTCGTGGCGGTGGCGCCTGCCGCGGTGCGCTCGGTGTCGCCGGTCCGCAGCCCGCCCGCGGTGTACGTGTAGGTGCTGCTGTACGGCGCCGGGCCGCCCAGTGCCGCGGTCGCGGCCGTACCCGTGGTGCAGTCGTCGCCGGCCGGTGTCCAGGCGGTGGTCAGCCGCTGGTAGCCGTCGTAGCCGAAGCACTGGGTGTCGGAGGTCGTGGTGCCGCCCAGCGTCGCCGGGTTGCTGATCTTGGTGACGTCGCCCGCGTCGTCGTAGGTGTAGTGCAGGTCCTGCGGCATCCAGGCGTGGGTGTCGTCGGTGACGAAGCTGCGCAGCAGCCTGCCGGTGCCCTCCTCGTACTCGTTGTCCAGGTACGCCTGCTTGACCGTCGGCGAGGGCGAGACGCCCAGGGTGAGCTGCTCGGGCTGGGCGGTCGCCGAATAGGCGGTGTCCAGCACGTAGTTGGAGGTGCCCACCACGGTCCTGACGTTGCCGGTCGCGGTGTAGCCGTAGCTGATGTTCTCCGCGGGGAGCCCGGCGACGGCGGGCTGGCCGCTGTAGGCCAGGGTGCCGTCGGTGTTGTACTTCGCGGTGAAGCTGTAGTCCTGCTGCGCCGCGCCGGAGGCGACCAGCGGGTCCGCCGCGTCGAGGTGGGTGGTGCTCGCGGTGACGTTGTAGAGGTTGTCGTAGGCGGTCACGGTGTCGGTGTACTGCTTGCCTGCGTCGTAGCGGGTCGAGGAGGCCGGCTGGCCCTTGGCGACCGTGTCGTAGGTCCAGCTCGCGACCTTGTTCGCGTCGCTGCGGGAGCCCTGCCACAGGGTGGTCTTGCGGCCGAGGTCGTCGTAGCCGAAGACCTCCCTGCGGCCCTCGGCGTCGGTGTTGGTGTCGACCTGGTCCAGCACCGTGTAGGCGGTGGTGGAGGTGCCCGCGTCGGGGTCGGTCGCCGAGGTCTGCCGGCCGAAGAGGTCGTAGCCCCAGCTCCACTTGGCCCCGTCGGGGCCGGTCACGGTGAGCTTCTTGTCGTCGCCCGTGTAGGTGTACGCGGTCGTGGTGTGCGCGGGCACCGGGGCGGTGGCCCCGAAGTCGGTGTCGGCGTAGGACGGTCCCGCGTACTCGCGCAGCTCGGTGGTGCGGCCCAGCGCGTCGGTGACCGTGCGGGTCGCGGAGCCGCCTGCGGGGGCGCTGGTCGCGGTGGAGTCACCCGTGTAGGACGTGCTGACCGTCCACTTGGGCACCCCGTAGACCAGCAACTGGTCGGCGGTGGTGCGTCCGGCGCCGTCGAAGGTGAACTGGTGCTGGGTGGGCGTGCCGCCGTACTCGCCGCGGTCGTAGGTGCCGCCCGGCGCGTGGGCGCTGTCGAAGGTGTCGGCGTAGGTCGCGGTGGCCAGGCCCCGCGAGTCGTAGCGGGTGTCGGTCAGCAGCCGGCCGCCGATCGGGGTCGGCGTCTGCTGCTGGACGGGCCGCAGCAGGGCGTCGTAGATCTGGTAGCTGGTGCTGCGGGCGTTGTTGACGCCGAGTGTGGAGGTGGCCACGTACGACTGGGTCGCGTTGTCGACGTGGTAGGCGTAGGTGGTGTTGGCGCTCTCGCCGCCGCCCTTGCTGCGGTTGGGCAGCCACACCCCGGTGAGCCGGCCGAGGCCGTCGTAGGTCGCCTCGGTGAGCTTGTTGTTGGCGTCGTAGATCTGGGCGCGCCGGCCGCGCAGCCGCTCGTAGAAGGTGACCTCGGTCTGGCCCTCCGCGTTGGTCTCGACGGTCCTGGTCAGCGGGCCTGCGCCGGCCGGGGTGTAGGCGGTGGTGTCGGGGTTGCCCGCCGCGTCCTTGCTGACCAGGGTGCGGCCCAGGGCGTCGAAGGTCTGGGTGCCGGTGGTCTGCCAGGCGGTGGGCTTGCGCTCACCGCCGGAGTCGGCGGTTGCCGGGTAGGCCGCGGCCCGGCCGGTCCAGGAGCCGTCGCCCTTGGTCGGGGTCTGGGCCGAGGTCCAGGTGGTGGCCGACGGGCTGTCGTAGACGGTGCCGGTGTCGGAGAGCACGTCGCCGGCGGTGCTGCTGCCCGCGGGCAGTGACAGTGCGCTGTCCGCGGTGCCGCAGGGCCTGGCGACCTTGCGGGTCCTGGAGACCAGCGACGTCAGGCCGGTGCCGGTGTTGCGGGCGTACCAGGTGCGGGTGCAGGTCTCGTCGCCGGACGCGGCGGTGTCGCCCGCGTCGTCCTCGGAGACGGGCATGCCGTAGGAGTCGTAGGTGGTGGCCTTGGAGGTGGCGCGCCACTTCGACTGCGCGGTCAGCCAGGTGTAGGCGTAGGTCTTGCCGAGCCGTACGTAGTAGGCCTCGGTGTCGGCGTACGACTTGTGCTGGGTGGCGGTCCTGGCCGACCAGGGGTCGTCGAGGGTCGCCGAGATCGCGGTGGCGCCGTTGTAGGTGACGCTCTCACGGGTGAAGCCGGCGTACTGGTCGGCGTCGGTGACGGCGGGCACCGCCAGCCCCGGCACGTCAAGACCGGCGACGCTCGCGGAACGGGCGGGCCCCGACTTCTTCTTGTCGCCGTTCATGCCCTGCATGTACGTGGTGACGGTCTTCTCGCGGCTGCCGCCGGTCCCGGTGTACTGCGTGACGGTGCCGTAGCCGCGCCAGATCGACCACGTGCGCTCGTCCTGCGGAGTCAGCGGGCTGTCGTTGTAGTGCCAGGCGGGGCCTGCGTAGTCGTAGGAGTGCACCTCGGGCTCGTTGTTGCCCGTCGGGTCGGCCGTACTGACCGACAGCACGCGGTATTTGTGGAACCAGTCGAGGCCCGCGTCGGTGGCACCGTTGATGTGCCAGTAGACCGGGTAGCAGTTCATCGTGTCGTCGTCCTCGGCCGCGGGCATCTTCAAGCCGCGTACGCAGTCGTCGGCCGTCGACATCGTGACGGTGGTGACGGCGCCGGTCTCGGTGGTGACGCCCTCGATCCTGGGCCGCGAAAGCGGCAGGATGTTGTCGGTGGCGTCGACCCGGTTGGCGAGCATCTGGTAGGTGAACGACACCGGCTTGAGCGCCACGCTGCCCGCGCTGCTGCCGGTGCGGGTGATCGAGTCCAGCACCAGCGACTGGTCGGAGCTGTCGCCGATGTCACCGGGGTCGAGGTACTTCTGCGTCAGCGCCCAGGTGTCGACCGGGGTGTAGGTCGTGCCGCTGCCCGACCACACCGAGGTCTGCACCTGCGTGAGGCGCTTGCGGGAGAAGAAGGACGGCGAGACCGCCTTGCAGTCGGTGTCCGAGGCGTTGGCCGCGCATATCTGGTCGAAGGGCACGTCGGGCCAGCTCTGCGCGGTCTTCTCGGTCAGGCTGGAGCAGTCCGCGGCCAGGCAGCGCTCCTGGTAGCCGAAGTGCACCTGGTAGCCGGCGGTTGCGGTGAAGAGGGTGTCGGACCGCTGCCCGTAGAGGATGTGGTCCAGGTAACCGCCGCGGGTGTAGGTCGCGTTGGCGGTGGTCGCCTTGTTCTTCTTGTAGGAGTTGGTCTCCGCGGTGTACCAGAACGACTCGGCATTGCCGTGGGTGTCCACGACGTAGTCGAGGTTCCACCGCCAGGCCTGGTTGTACCAGCGGTCCGCGAAGGCGCTGCCCTTGGCGTAGCCGGGCTCGCCGGAGTCGTCGCCGAAGACGGGCACGGTCCACACCGAGTTGGTGCGCTGGGTGGTCGCGCCGGGCAGCTTGTTCTGGCCGAAGACGTACTTGGTGCCGTCGCCGGTGGTGACGGTCCAGTACTCGCCCGAGCCGTCGGCGCTGTCGCCCTGGTCGCCGTTGTCTGCGCCGGTGGAGTGTACGACGGTCGAGGCGTCGTCGTCGGCGAGCCGCCACGTGCCGGTGGTGTCGTCCTTGACCAGCTCGGTGGACTTGCCGCCCAGCACCAGCGAGGCGTTGTCGTACTTCCAGCACAGGTCGTAGACCTTGGACTGGCCGTCATCGTCGCAGGAGCCGTAATCGCGGCCGATGTAGGACTCGGCGGTGTCGGTGAAGCCCGAACCCACCTGCGTGCCCTGGTTGTTGGTGGTCGCGGTCAGCCCGTCGACGCTGCCCGAGTCGTAGGCGAGCCCCACCGAGGGGGCGGGGCCGGCCGCCGCCGACGGCACATCCATGCCGTAGGACCAGGTGAAGGAGCCCGAGGAGTCACCGGCGGTCCAACTCGCCGACGGGGAAAGGGCGGTGGCGGTGAAGTCGCCCGCGCCGTCGGTGGCCTCGCCCTCCGCGCCCGCGGTCAGCGCGAGCACCATGGGCTGGGCCGCGGCCGACTGCGGCAGGGCCGCAGAAACGGTCTGCGTGGCCGCGTCGTTGCTGCTCGCCACCGGTGTCCCGGTGCGGCACGCGGCCTCCTCCGGTGTGGTCAGCGCACACGCGGGCAGCCGTTCGAGGCCCAGCCGGCCCGACCAGTTGCCGCCGTAGACCGAGGCGAAGCCGGCGTATCCGAGGCGGATGCCGGCCGCCGGCGCCCCGGCCTGCCCGGTCACCGCGACCAGCACCCCGCGTACGCCGGCCGCCTCGGTGGCGGCCCGGTCGGCGACGGTCACCTGGGCTCCCGCGGCGCCCCCGGTGAGGGTGACCGGCAGGCCCCCGGCCGACACGGCGGACGTCGCGCCCGCCGCGACCTTCGCGGTGCCGCCCTTCGGCCAGGCCGCATGCTGCTGGCCGAGCGCGCGGGCCGCCCGCTCGCCGTCCGCCGCCTTCTGCGCGGCGAAGGCGTCGCGCTGCTTCTTCGCACCCAGCGCCACGGTGTGCGTCGTGGTGCTGCGCGGCTTCTGCACGCCGGTGCGGCCGAGCGCGCCCGGCCCGTCCGCCGCCGCCGCGGGACCGACGCTCAGCCCCAGCATCGGCACGACGACCGCTGCCGCCAGCGCCGCGCCGATCGTTCTGCCCCGCCACCACGCCGACCGGCGCGGCAGGCGGAAGCCTGACTGTGGACTCACAGCTGAACCCCTCCCTGGAACAACCCGCGTGGAAGGCACGCGGACCTGACTGCGGCCGGCACCAGTGGAGTTGGTGCCGGCCGCGGGATCGGTGGTGCCGGTGGTGGTCCTTCTTTCAGTCGCCGATGACCTGGCCCAGCTGGTCCGGGTCGCTCATCGCGCCCGACCAGACCCTGAGGTCCTGCACGCGGGCGGGCAGGTAGTGGCTCCAGGCACCGGCCACGAAGGCGTCGCCGACCGAGAAGCGGTCGGCGCCGACGACCGCGGTGTACGGCTGGGTGTCCTCGGGGGCGACGCCCATGTAGAGCGAGGCGGTGCCGTCCTGCGCGTCGAAGACGCCGGTGACGCGGACCGCGCCCTCGCCGTTGGAGCCGTCGCCGGTGTCGGCGCCGACCTGGACCTCGGAGGCGGCGCCGCTGAAGGTGCCGTCCGCGTTGAGCCGGCCGAACAGCCAGCGGCTGGTCGGTACGGTCACCTGGTTCAGGTCGTCGTCGAGGATCGTGGTGCGGCCGGTGATCTGGTACCACAGCCCCCAGGCGGAGCCGTCGGCCGAGCGCTGCCCCGCGACCTGCCCGGCGTACCCGTCGGGCTTGGCCAGGATGGCGTCCTGGTCGATCTGCACCTGGCTGGTGACGGTGAAGGACCCGGTCTCGTCCACCATCGGTCCCGGTGTCGCCGCCGCGTCGTTGGCGCCGTCCAGCACGATGGCGCCGCCGGCGAGCGTGGCGCCGTTGGAGAAAGTCAGCGTGTGGGCGTAGCCGCTGCCGGTGTCGTCCAGGCCGGTGGTGCTGACCGCGGCGGGGTCCGGCTGCCACCGGGCGACGTTCTCGACGGCGGGCTTGCCGTCGGCGTCCAGCAGCTGGGCGTCCAGCGCGATCTCGTCCGGGGTCAGGGCGCGCTGCCAGACCTCGGCCTCGTCGATCCGGCCCTTCCAGTACTCGGTGTACGCCGCCTTGTTGGGGTCGTTGTAGCGGCCGATCTGCAGCGGCCCGTCGCTCGCGGTCGCCTTCGCGGCGGTCGGCAGTGCGACCGGGGCGCCCTGCTGCACACCGTTGACGAAGAGGGTGACGGCGTTGGCGGGCTTGTCGTAGGTGGCCGCGACATGCGTCCACACGTCGGGCACCACGTCGGTGGTGCCGTTGGCGCCCAGCCAGCTCACCGCGCCGGACTGCGGCCAGGTCCACAGGAAGACCCAGCGGTGGATGCCCGGCGAGTAGCGCAGCGTGAAGCCGCTCTTGTCGCTGCTGGTCTGCGACAGGACCGTGTGGTAGGCGGTGGTGTCGGCGAGCCGGACCCAGGAGGCGACGGTGAAGGAGTCCTGGGTGTTGACGACGGGGCCTGCGGTGTCGGCGTAACCGGTCTGCTGGTCGGCCGCCGTGCTGTCGTTGAGCCACAGCGAGTTGTCGCCCGCGCCGCGCCGGCCCAGGCTGGACCAGCCGGCGCCCGCGTTGTGCAGCGTGGCCGGGTGCCGGGAGCCGGCCTCGGTCGCGCTGTCGGCCGCCGAGGTGCCGCCGCTGCCGGGGGCGGAGTCGGTGAAGTGCCAGCGGCTGACGGCGTCGGCGCCCTCGGCGACCTTGAAGGTCACGATGGTCTTGGCGCCCCAGCGCCCGCTGCCTACGTCGTCCTTGGCCCGCACCTGGAGCTGCTGGGTGCCGGTCAGCTGCGGGGTGATCTTCACGGTGACAGGACCCGCGCCGCTGATGGTGGACGACCAGGCGCCGCTGGCCAGCTTGTACTGGAAGCCGGCGACCTTGTCACCGCTCGCCGCGGCGAAGGTGAAGGTGCCCGCCTGCCCGGGGCCGCCGGCCGCCTGGCAGTCGTTGGTGGTGCACGAGGTGTAGGGGCCGCCGAAGGTCACGCTGGGCGCCTTCGGCGCGGTGGTGTCGACCTTGAAGTAGCACCAGCCGTGCGTGGTCACGGTGCTGTGCGAGTTGATGTGGGTGCTCTGGTTGTCCTCGTACGACCAGGTGGACGCCGCGAGCCGGTAGAGCGGGCCTTCGCTGAGGGTGATCGGTGTCGGTGTCGACACCGTGGAGTTGGCCCCCGCGAAGTCCGGCGACATCGGTCTGATCGGCTCGGTCACCACCGACCAGGTGCCGGACGAGGACTGCTGCTGCATCTGGAAGTCCACCCGCGTCCTGGCCGGCGCGCCTGCCGAGGTGCCGCCCGCGGCGATCTGCGGGCGTGCGGTCAGCTGCGGGTGCGGGTCGGCGACGACGTCCGGGTCGCTCGCGCTGGGCTCGCAGGAGATGCCGCTGCCCTCCTGGATGCCCGCGTAGGTGGGCGGCACGGGAAGGCCGACGTAGTTCACCGTCAGCGTCGCGTCGTTCTTGAATCGCTTCCAGGCCGAGGTGTCGCCCTCGTCGTGGGCGCGCAGCTCAAGGGTGAGCTTGGCGAACTTGCCCGCCGCGAAGTCCCGCACGGTCGGGGTGAGGTTCTCGTCGCTCTCGGACGGGTTGTCCTTGAACTCGATGGGCGCGTCGGGCGAGTCGGGGTCGCAGGACGAGCCGCGGCCGGCCGAGAAGGACTCGTCCACCATCCAGTCCAGCTCCTTGGGCCGCGACGCCCAGGTGGTGGCCGAGGAGATGTTGTTCGTACGGACCAGGTCCGTCTGCCGGGCCGAGCACTGGAAGGCCCAGGGGGACGTCACCCGGAAGGTGGCGGAAAGGACCTGCTTGCCCTTGAGATTTCCCGGGGTGAACTGGAAGTACAGTTTCTGGACGTATCCGGGGCCGCAGTAATATCCGTTCCACGTCCCGCATTTCCCGTCGCCCTCGCCATTTGTCCCGTTGGCCCAGGCGTAATCCGAATACCCGTCGCTGCGCAGCAGGGTGCGCTCGGGGGCGCCGGAGCTGAGTGCGATGTTCGGGTCGATGTAGAGCGGGTAGGCCGCGGTGTCGGTCTGCTTCAGCAGCGAAGCGCCGGGGGCCAGCGAGAGCGCGTCACCCGCGACGGTGACCGGTACGGCCGCGGCGCCCGCGCCGGGCGCGGGTCCGTCCACGGCGGAGGCGGGCGGTGCGGTGGCGGCCTGGTCGGGGGCGGCCTGCGCGCCGGCCCTGGGCCGAACCCCTGACCCGGACTGGGCCTTGGCCTGCGCCTGGGCCGCGGGGCCCGTGCCCCGGGAGTCCCACATCTGGGCGGGCGGTGCGGTGAAGATCTGCTTGCCGTCGGCGTCCACGCCGGACAGGCCGCCGCCGGACAGCCTGCCGACCCGCAGGCCGCTCGCGTGCACACCGAAGGTGATCTTCTTCAGCGCCGGGTCGGCCGCGGCGGCCGGGGTCTTCACCACCAGCAGTTCGCGGTAGCCCTGCACCGACGCGGTCAGCCGCAGGTCGACGCCGGGCATGACGTCCGGGTAGAGGGCGCTGTCCCCGTCGAGCACGGGCTTGGGCAGCGTGCCCGGCCAGGTCAGGGCGACGGTCCTGCCCGCGCTGCCGAGGCTGACCATGGGGGCGGATCCGCCGCCGGAGAAGGCCAGGTCGACCATCGCCGCCTTCGGGCCGACGGTGCCGTCGGCCCGCACCTGGAGTGTCGCGTCCGGTGCGGTCCAGCCGCCGGCCCTGGTGCGCACCCGCACCGGCACGGAGGACTGCTCCTGCGTGTACGTGTAGCCGTCGGGGTTCGCGTACGTGGTCGCGAACTCCGTGCGGTCCCCGGTGACCTCGACCCGCTGCCCGCTGGCCGCCGCCCGCGCCGAGGCCGTCAGGTCGCCGCTCTTGGCGGCGCCCTTCTGCCCCGCGTCGGCCGTCGCGGCGGCCCCGCCGAGCGTCGGCAGCACCGACAGCAGCCCCGCCGCGGCGGCGACCGCGACGACGGGTCTGAGCCGCCCGCGCACCCGGGCGCGACGACGCATTCCACTCCGCTTCAAAATACCCACCCCAAGAGCGTTGCGAAAATACAAACGAGCCAAGGGAAGCATTGCGGAAGGGGAGCGTCAATAGCGAGATTCCAGGTTCGTATCGCCCCGGCGCCAATTCCCCCGGTAGGGTGAATTCCGAATTAACGGAGCATGCTGGAACGATGTTTGTTCCGGTAAAAAAGGGACCAAAGGGAGGGCTGGGACGCGAGAGGCGTCCGGGCTCAGCGCAGGGTGACCTGGGACGGGCCGCGCAGGGGGGCGAGCGAGAGCACCGTGGGCGGGGTGCGCAGGCCGTCGTTGCCGGTGAACAGCCGCCGCACGGCCGCGAAGTCCGGATCCGGCCCCGCGGTCGCAGCGGCGGCCTCGTCGTAGAGCGCCCGGATTTCGTCGGTCATGCCGTCCTCGCTGCCAGCGCCGGTGCCCCAGATGTCCCACAGCAGGGTCTCGACCTTGTTCAGCGCGGCCAGGTCCAGCCGGATGTTGCCTGCGACGAACCAGGAGCCGACCTTCGGGTCCACCTCCAGGGCCAGGCCGAAGCCGTCCGGGTCGGCCTCGCCCGCGCGGATGCGCTGCCAGGCGTCGCCCGCGACCAGGAAGCGGTCCCTGGGGACGTCCATCGGGTCGAAGTCGACGCGGTAGCGCTCCGGGTCGGCGATCTGCGGGTCGGCCAGCAGCCAACCGCGCGTGTCGTCCCAGTACTCGGTGACGACGTGGTCCCAGTGGAAGCCGCTGTCGGAGAAGTAGTCGGCGAAGCCGGAGCGAAGCCGCGCCGGTATCCCCTGGTGCCGCAGCAGGGACACGTGCAGCAGCGTGAAGTCCCGGCAGATGCCGATGAAGCGGTCGGCCCACTCCCTGCGGCACGACAGCGCGCGCCCGTCGCGCTCCGAGATCAGCCCGAGGATGTCGTCCACGTACCGCGTCTCCGCGTCGTCCCGCATCCGGTCCTCGGCGATCGGCACCCCGAACTGCCCGCCTTCCGCGCGGTGCAGCATCACCCCGCGCACCACCCGCGCGAGCTCCCCCACGTCCCGCGGCAGCCCCGCGTACAGCCCCGCGTGCACCCCCGGATCGGAGGTCCCGCTCTGCGCGCTGTAATAGGCGGCGGCTTCCGGTGCGAGACGGGGTACGGGCATACGTGGCCTCCGGCGGATTCGGCCACGTATTCGATTGTCCGGGCCGCTGCGGTCCACCGTGTCAAAATTCCGCCGCGGATGTCCAGGGAATTGCCCGGCCCCGGAGAGCGGCGTCAGACCAGGCGGCGGGCCGTCGCCCAGCGGGTGAGTTCGTGGCGGTTGGAGAGCTGGAGTTTGCGCAGGACCGCCGAGACGTGGGATTCGACGGTCTTCACCGAGATGAAGAGCTGCTTGGCGATCTCCTTGTACGCGTATCCGCGCGCGATAAGCCGCAGCACCTGCCGCTCGCGCTGGGTCAGCCGGTCGAGGTCCTCGTCGACGGGCGGGGCGTCGGTGGAGGCGAAGGCGTCGAGGACGAAGCCGGCCAGCCGGGGGGAGAAGACGGCGTCGCCGTCGCGGACCCGGAAGATCGAGTTGATCAGGTCGGGCCCGGTGATCGTCTTGGTGACGTAGCCGCGGGCGCCGCCGCGGATGACGCCGATGACGTCCTCGGCGGCGTCGGAGACCGACAGCGCGAGGAAGCGCACCGGCTGGTCGGGGTCTGCGGCCAGCGCGGCGCACCGGCGCAGCACCTCGACACCGCCGCCGCCGGGGAGGTGGACGTCGAGCAGCACGACCTCGGGGCGGGTGGCGGTGACGACGGTCACCGCCTGGTCGACGTCCGCGGCCTCGCCGACGACCTCGACGCCGGTCTCCGCGGTGGCGCCGATCTCGGCCTGCACGCCGGTGCGGAACATCCGGTGGTCGTCCACCAGGACCACCCTGACGTGCCGCTCGCCCTGCGGGTCAGCCGATTCCGTGTCGGTCATGCCGTCACCCTCTCCATCTCCAGTTCGACTTCCGTGCCGCCGCCCGGTGCCGGGCGCAGCCGCGCCTCGCCGCCGTTGCGCCGCATCCTGCCGATGATCGATTCCCTGACGCCCATCCGGTCGTCGGGGACCGCGTCGAGGTCGAAGCCCGGGCCGTGGTCGCGTACCGACACGAAGACCTGGGTGTCCTCGACCTCGGCGTAGACCTGGACCGCCGCCCCGCCACCGTACTTGGCGCCGTTCACCATGGCTTCCCGCGCGGCCTGCATCGTCGCGACGAGGCGGTCGTCCAGCGGGCAGTCGCCGACGCAGACGACCTCGACCGGCACCCCGTGCGCGTCCTCGACCTCGGCGGCGGCGGCCCGCACCGCGTCGGCAAGCGTCGTCGGCTCGTCGTCGCGGCCCGTGCCCTCGGGGCGGTAGAGCCAGGCGCGCAGCTCCCGCTCCTGCGCCCTGGCCAGCCGGGAGACCTCGCGCGGGTCGTCGGCGTTGCGCTGGATCAGGGTCAGGGTGTGCAGCACCGAGTCGTGCACGTGCGCGGCGACCTCGGCCCGCTCCTGTGCGCGGATGCGCATCAGCCGCTCCGCGGACAGGTCCTGCGTCATCCGCACCAGGTAGGGGCCTGCGATCAGCGCGACGCCGACCAGCACGGCCAGTGCGGCCTGCAGGATGCCGCCGAGGTGGCTGCCGGTGCCGCGGACCACGATGAAGCCGGTGACGCCTGCGACGACCAGCGCGACACCGCCCGCGGCCCGCACCAGCGGCCAGAACCGCTTGCCGTGGCTCATCTCGACCCAGCGGGCCTTGCGCGCGTTGTCGGCCTGCCGCCACACCAGGGCCACGCCGAGCCCGACGATCAGCAGCGGCCACACGGCGCGGTTGGCGGCGCCGAGGTTGAGGTTGTCGATCAGGATGCCGGTGCCGATGGCCAGTGCGACGAGCGCCATGACCTGGCCCTTGTCGGGGCGTCTGCCGGCCAGCCAGGAGCGGGCGTCGCGCGGCTCCTTCGCCTCGGCGACACCGCCGACGCCCAGCGGCACGAAGAACCAGAAGACGGCGTAGAGGAGCACGCCGATGCCGTTGAAGGCGGCGAGCACCAGGAAGAGCACCCGCACCCACAGCACGGGCAGCCCGAGGTGCCCGGCGAGGCCCCGGGCGACGCCGCCGACCATGCGGCCCTCGGAGCTGCGGTAGAGCTTGCGCATGCCGGGGTCGCCGGGCTCCGGCGGGTTGAGGAAGGACGCGCCGGTCCGCCCGCCGCCGGGCACACCCGTGCGCGAGGCGCCCGGCGCACCGGTGCGCCCGCCGGCCGCGCCCGGTGGCGCGCCGCCCGGCGGTCCCGTGTGCGCCCCCGACGGGGCGCTGCTCGCTGACATACCCCCGATCGTCACACGTCCGGCCCCCTTCGGGCATCAGGGTCGGTCCCCCAAGGGTTGCCCCGGGTGGCGGACCAGGGTCGGATCAGGGTCCTTCCAGGGTCGGGGCGGGTGCCGGGCGCCGTCCGGAGCGGCCAGGATGGTGGGTATGACGCACGAGCCGCACGACGAGGCAGCACCGGCCGGTGCCACCCGCGCCCCCGCGGAGGAGGAGACCGCGCAGGGCGAGCGCCGCCCGCGGATCACCCGGGGCCGCGACCACAAGGTGCTGGCCGGGGTGTGCGACGGCGCGGGCCGCTACTTCGGTGTGGACCCGGTCATCTTCCGCGTGGTCCTGGCCGTGCTGTCACTGACCGGCGGCATCGGTCTGATCATCTACGGCATGGGGTGGCTGGTCATCCCGCAGGAGGGCGAGGAGCAGAGCGAGGCGCACCGGCTGATGTCCGGCCGCATCGAGGGGGCGCCGCTGACCGCGGTGCTGATGACGCTGGTCGGCTGCGGTCTGTACGCCTCGATGCTCGGCAACGGCACCAACCAGGCCTTCTCCCTGATCCTGCTGTTCGCCACCGCGGGCGCCGTCTACTGGTCGCACCAGCGCAGGCAGGCGCCCGGCGAGCCGGCCTCGCCCGCGACGGCGGCGGCCGTGGTGGACGCGCCGCCCGCGGTCCAGGCGCCGCCGGAGCCCGGCGGGTCGCCCTCGTGGTGGCGCGACCCGCTGTCGAAGGAGGAGCCGGCCTACCTGTGGGGTCCCGACGACGGCCCCTACGGCGACACCGACCGGCAGGCGTGGCGGGACCGCAAGAAGGCGGTCAGGGCGGCCCGCGAGCGCAGCTGGCCGTTCTCGCTGGCGGTGCTGCTGCTGACGGTGACCGCGCTGGCGGTCGGCACGGGGGTGTCCTGGCCCTACCAGCCTTTGCGGGTCAGTGCGGAGATCGGCCTCGCGGCGGCGCTCGGCGTGCTCGGCACGGCCTTCGTGGTCGCGTCCTTCGCCGGGCGGGCCAGGGGCGGCACCGCTTTCTTCTCGGTGCTGCTGCTGGGCGCGCTGGTCGGCACGACCGCACTGCCCAGGACCGGGCACGGCGTCGGCACCACCACCTGGCGCCCGCTGTCGGAGGCGGGCGTGCACCAGCTGTACGAACGCGGCACCGGGCGCGGCCTGCTGGACCTCACCGCCCTGCCGCTGGACGGCGGTACCGTGCACACCCGGCTGAAGGTGGGTGCGGGGCAGGCGGAGGTGCTGCTGCCGCCGGATGCCACCGTGACGCTCGAATACGACCTCGGCATCGGTGAGACGGTGCTGCCGGGAAAGGTGAACGACGGCGTGGACGTCAAGACGGGACAGCACGGCAGGGTGACGCTGCGGCCGCCGGCCGGAACCGCGTCGGCCGGCACGATCGACCTGCGGGTCGACGTCGGCGTCGGCCAGGTCAAGGTGGTCCGGTGAGACGGCACCGCTTCGAGCCCGCCGCCCTGGTCATGGGCCTGGTCCTGATCACCCTGACCGTCTTCTTCCTGCTGGACGCGGGCGGGGTGTGGCATCTGCGCCCGTCCACCGCGGGCCCGCTGGCCGCCGGCGGCCTGGTCCTGGCCGCCGCCGCCGGCATCGTCACGCAGGCGGCGCGGACCGTACGCGCCCGCCGGACGCGGCGGCGCCCGTAGCGGCCGCGGTGCGCGCCGGGGGCACCTCGGCGCCACCGCGGCGGGCGCGCAGCCACCAGTCGACCGAGAAGGAGGGCGCCCCGGCCAGCACCAGCGGCAGCCAGGCCATCAGGTAGGCGAGGTCGTTGCCGTAGTAGTACGGCGTCGTGGACCAGCTCACGGTCAGCCACAGGCTGAGCGAGATGGCCGCGCCGCCGGCCGCCGCCACCCGTCCCAGCAGCCCGAACAGGGTGCCGAGCCCCACCGCCAGCTCGCCGAGCGCTATCGCGTACCCGAAGGGGTGCGGCGCCTTGAGTGCGAGGTCGATCAGGCCGGGGATCGCCGCCGAGTCGTGCGAGCCGTGCAGGATCTGCACCAGCGAGCCGTTGGCACTGTCGGTGAAGAAGCTGTCGCTGGTCAGCTTGTCGAGGCCGGCGTAGACGAAGGTCACACCGAGGAAGATCCGCAGGGGCAGCAGGGCATGGCGCCGGGCGGTGTTCCGCCAGAGGTCGATCCTGTCGCGCATCGTCTCCGCCTCTCCCGCCGCGCGCGTGTGGTCGGACGGAAGCGGTCTTCCGTGCGCGGGCGTCCGACAGTCATACGTACACCAGCGCGCTGTGACTCAACACGGGCGGCGCGAAACGTGCGCCGCGCCGGCGGCGCGTACCCGTGCGGGCCGCGCCACCGGTCAGCTCGGCGGAAGGACCGCCGGGGAGACAGCTCGGGAGGTCACTCCCACTCGATCGTGCCCGGCGGCTTGCTCGTGACGTCGAGGACGACCCGGTTGACGTCCCTGACCTCGTTGGTGATGCGGGTGGAGATACGGGCCAGCGTCTCGTACGGCAGCCGCGACCAGTCGGCGGTCATCGCGTCCTCGGAGGAGACCGGGCGCAGCACGACCGGGTGGCCGTAGGTGCGGCCGTCGCCCTGGACGCCGACCGAGCGGACGTCGGCGAGCAGCACGACCGGGCACTGCCAGATCTCCCGGTCGAGGCCCGCCGCGGTCAGCTCCTCGCGGGCGATGGCGTCGGCCTCGCGCAGCAGGTCCAGGCGGTCGCGGGTGACCTCGCCGACGATCCTGATGCCCAGGCCGGGGCCGGGGAAGGGCTGCCGCTGGACGATCTCCTCGGGCAGGCCCAGCTCCTGGCCGACCATGCGGACCTCGTCCTTGAACAGCTTGCGCAGCGGCTCGACGAGCTGGAACTCCAGGTCCTCAGGGAGGCCGCCGACGTTGTGGTGCGACTTGATGTTGGCGGTGCCGGTGCCGCCGCCGGACTCGACCACGTCCGGGTAGAGGGTGCCCTGCACCAGGAACTCCACCGGGTGGTCGCCCGGGGCCTCGGCGACGATCTCGGCCTGCGCCTGCTCGAAGACCCGGATGAACTCCCGGCCGATGATCTTGCGCTTCTGCTCGGGGTCGGAGACCCCGGCGAGCGCGGACAGGAAGCGCTCGGAGGCGTCCACGACCTTCAGCTGCACGCCGGTCGCGGCCACGAAGTCCTTCTCGACCTGCTCGGTCTCGCCCTTGCGCATCAGCCCGTGGTCGACGTAGACGCAGGTCAGCTGGCTGCCGATGGCCTTCTGCACCAGGGCGGCGGCGACCGCGGAGTCCACGCCGCCGGACAGCCCGCAGATCGCCCGGCTGCTGCCGACCTGGGCGCGGATCAGCGCGACCTGCTCGTCGACCACGTTGGTGGTCGTCCAGGTCGGGGCCAGGCCCGCGCCGCGGTAGAGGAAGTGCTCCAGGATCTGCTGGCCGTGCGTGGTGTGCAGCACCTCGGGGTGGTACTGCACGCCGTACAGCCGCTTCTCGTCGTTCTCGAACGCGGCGACCGGCACCACGTCGGTGGACGCGGTCACGGTGAAGCCCTCGGGCGCCGCCGAGCACGCGTCGCCGTGCGACATCCACACCGACTGCTCGGCGGGGGTGCCCTCGAAGAGCGTCGAGGACGGCCGGGACACGCTCAGCTCGGTGCGGCCGTACTCGCGCGCCCCGGTGTTGTCGACCGTGCCGCCGAGGGCCGTCGCCATCAGCTGGAAGCCGTAGCACATGCCGAAGACCGGCACCCCGGCCTCGAAGAGCGCCGCGTCCAGCGTCGGCGCGCCCGGCTCGTACACCGACGAGGGGCCGCCGGACAGGATGACCGCCTTGGGACCCTTGGCCAGCATCTCCGCGACCGGCATGGTCGACGGCACGATCTCGCTGTAGACCCGCGCCTCACGCACCCGGCGGGCGATGAGCTGGGCGTACTGCGCCCCGAAGTCGACGACGAGGACGGTGTCCGCCGCGGTCTCGGTGCGGGGGTCGGGGGCGGCGGGAGTCGCTGGTGCCACGGGCTGCCTTCCGGCGGTTGCTGCGATGGGGTGGACTTCCGATTCTACCGTCGCCGCGCCCGCCGCCATGACGCTGCACCCCGGCCCCGGCGGCCGGGCAGGGGGCCGACCCTTTCGGGGGGGATCACCCAAACGGCACGTGACCGGCCCGCGGCCACTTCGTTGGAGGTGGTGTCCGTGCCAGCCAGGGGCGGTAACCCAACACCACGCGTGGAAATGGACACCGCCCAGACGCAGCTGGGCGGGGTGTGACCGGTGCGATGAGGCGGCCGCAGCAATGCGCCGCCGTGGGACCTCGCACCGGTACAAGTGGCCGGACGGCAGGGGACAGCAGCCCGGTCACGACTCTAAAGAGGCGGTCGGTACCGGGGACGCCCGGAACCGGCCGCTCTGCGAAGAGAGCACCGCGAAGCACACATTACAGCTTGTTCAGAGCTGTTTGTCAGGAACGGTCTGCGCCGGCGGCACCGCGGGAACCGGCAGCAGCGGCAGCCGCAGACCGCCGAAGGCGTCCTCCGGCACCACCGGGGCGGCCGGCCTGACCGCGGCGATCCTGCGGTAGGCCTCGCCCTGGGCGGGCCGCGGGTCCGCCTCGCCCTTGTTGGGCCACAACGACATCGCGCGCTCGGCCTGCGCGGTGATGGTCAGCGACGGGTTGACGCCGAGGTTCGCCGACACGGCGGCGCCGTCCACCACATGGATGCCGGGGTGCCCGTAGAGCCGGTGGTAGGGGTCGATGACCCCGTGCTCCGCGTCCTCGCCGATGGGGCAGCCGCCCAGGAAGTGCGCGGTCATCGGGCGCTGGGTGGCCTCGCCGACGTTGCTGCCGGGGAAGCCGTTGATCTGCTCGGCGATCAGCCGGGCGGCCTGCGCGCCCTCGGGGATGTGCACCGGGTTGGGCTCGCCGTGGCCCTGCCGGGCGGTCAGCAGCCCCTTGCCCAGGCCCCTGGGCTTGCGGTACGTCGCCAGCGAGTTGTCGCTGGTCTGCATGACCAGGCCGATGATGGTGCGCTCCGACCAGCGGTAGTTGGACAGCGAACGCAGGGCCACCACGGGGTGCCTGAGGTTGTTGCCGAGGAACTCCAGCCAGCGCGGCACCCGGCCGCGGTAGGGCGCGGCCAGCAGCGACAGCGAGCCCATCGAGTTGGATCCGCGGCCGTAGCGGACCGGTTCGATGTGGGTGTGGTCGTTGGGATGCACCGACGAGGTGATGGCCACGCCCCGGGTGAAGTCCAGCTCCTTGCCCGGGTACTTCTTGCGGTAGCGGCCCGGCGTGGTCTGGGCGCCCACCAGCGCCTCGGAGTTGGTCCTGGTCAGCTCGCCGAGCCGGGCCGAGATCCCGGGCAGCCGGCCCGCGTCGCGCATCGTGTGCAGCAGCGTCTGCGTCCCGTACGTGCCCGCCGCGACGACCACCTGCCGGGCGCGCAGCACCTGCCGGTCGCCCTTCTTGCGCCGGTCGGTGGGCACCGAGGTGACGGTGTAGCCGCCCCCGGGGTCCTCGGCCAGGTCGACGACGGTGGTCATCGGGTGGACGACCGCACCGGCCTGCTGGGCCAGGTGCAGGTAGTTCTCGTTGAGGGTGTTCTTCGCGCCGTGCCGGCACCCGGTCATGCACTCGCCGCACTCGGTGCAGGCCCGGCGGGACGGCCCGGCCCCGCCGAAGTAGGGGTCGGGGACCTCCTCGCCGGGCGCCGCCGTGCGGGCGGTGCCGCCCTCGGCGTCCTGGCCGTCGCCGAAGAAGACGCCGACCGGGGCCAGGTGGAAGCTGTCGCCCACCCCCATCTGCTCGGCCGCCGCCTTCAGATGGACGTCGGAGGGGGTGACGGTGGGGTTGAGCCGCACGCCGAGCATGCGCTGCGCCTGGTCGTAGTACGGCGCCAACTCCTGCTGCCAGTCGGTGATGTGGCCCCACTGCCGGTCCTGGAAGAAGGCGGCGGGCGGCACGTAGAGGGTGTTGGCGTAGTTCAGCGAGCCGCCGCCCACCCCGGCGCCGGCCAGCACCAGGACATTGCCGAGGACGTGGATGCGCTGGATGCCGTAGAGGCCGAGTGCGGGCGCCCACAGGTAGTTCCTGACGTCCCAGGAGTTCCTGGGCAGTTCGTCGCGGGCGAAGCGGCGGCCCGCCTCCAGCACCCCGACCCGGTAGCCCTTCTCGGTCAGCCGCAGCGCCGAGACGGCGCCGCCGAAACCGGAGCCGACGACGATGACGTCGTAGTCGTAGCCTTCTTCCTGTGCCACTGGTGCCACTGGTGCCACTGGTGCCTCCTCAGCGCATCCGGAGCGTCTTCATCAGCCGCAGCGAACGGCTCAGGAAGGCGGCGTACTTCTCGTCGTCCATGCCGAGCGAGGGCGCCATCGGCAGCAGCCGCTGGGTGGCCACCGTCTGCGCCTCGGTGAACTTCAGGATGCCCTCGGAGCCGTGCCGGCGGCCGAGCCCGGAGTCCTTCATGCCGCCCATCGGCGCGCGCACACTGCCGTACGCCGCCGCGTAGGCCTCGTTGACGTTGACCGTGCCGGACCGCAGCCGGGCCGCGATCCGGGCGCCGCGCCGGGTGTCCCTGGTCCAGACGCTGGAATTGAGGCCGTAGTCGGTGGAGTTGGCGCGCTCGACGGCCTCCTCCTCGTCGCGGAAGCGGTAGACCGAGACGACCGGGCCGAAGGTCTCCTCCGTGCACACCGCCATCGGGGCCTCGACGCCGTCCAGGATGGTCGGCTCGTAGACGTACGGGCCGATGTCGGGGCGCGCCCGGCCGCCGGCCAGCACCGTGGCGCCCTTCTCCCTGGCCTCGTCCACATGCCGGGTGACCACGTCCAGCTGCCGCCTGCCGACCAGCGATCCCATGCCCGCGCCGTACGCCAGCGCGGTGCCGAGCCGCAGCGTCCGCGTCTTGGCCGCGAACTTCTCCAGGAAGGCGTCGGCCACCGACTCGTCCACGAACAACCGCTCGATGGAGATGCACAGTTGGCCCGCGGAGGCGAAGCAGGCGCGGACCGCGCCGTCCGCGGCCTTGTCCAGGTCGGCGTCCCGCAGCACCAGCAGGGCGTTCTTGCCGCCCAGTTCCAGGCTCGCCCCGACCAGCCGGGCCGCGGCGCGCTGGGCGACCTCGCGCCCCGTGCGGGTCGAGCCGGTGAAGGACACGTAGTCGGCGTGGTCCACCACGGCCGGGCCGACGACCGGCCCGTCGCCGATCACGATCTGCCACACGCCCTCGGGCAGCCCCGCCTCGACCATCTGCTCGCGCGCCCACAGCGCGGTCAGCGCGGTCTCGGTGTCCGGCTTCATCACCACGGCGTTGCCCGCCGCCAGCGCCGGCAGGGCGTCGCCCACCGACAGCTCGAAGGGGTAGTTCCAGGGCGCGATCTGCCCCACGACCCCGCGCGGCTGGCGCAGCTCGACGGTACGGGTCAGGGTCGGGATCGCGCCCTGGTGGCGCTTCGGCCCCAGATAGGCCGGCGCCTTGCGCCCGTAGTGGCGGGCCGCCATCGCGACGACCTGCACCTCCTCGTGCGCGTGCAGGCGGGCCTTGCCGGTCTCGACCTGGATCAGGTCGAGGACCTCCGCCTGCCGGTCCAGGACCAGGTCGTGGAAGCGCAGCAGCACCGCGGCCCGGCGGCGGGCGGGGGTCGCGGCCCAGGCCCGCTGGGCGGCGCGGGCCTTGCCGAAGGCCTCGGCGACGTCCTCGGGCGAGGCCTCGGGGAACTCGGCGAGCTGCTCGCCGGTGAGCGGGGTGTGGCTGACCGTCCTGGTCTCTCCCGGCAGCCCGCGCGTCAGCCGTGCGACCAGGTCCGGTGTGACCACGTCCTGTGGGCCGCGCGCACCGGCCGGCAGCGCCGGGTTCCCCTCCGGGGGTGCGGTCGGCTCTGCAAGCTCCCGAGATTCCTTCATGCGGGTGAGGCTACGACTCCGGGCAGCGCGTGACTACCCATGAGTAGCCGGTTTCTGCCGCACCCGCACAATTCCGCCACCACTCGCTGGCATATTCGCTCCTCCCCAGGCCACACCCGGGGTAACCCTCGGTAGCAGTCCCGGAGGCGGCGCGGCCCTCAGGGGACGAACGTGGCCCGTACGGTGTCGAAGATCGCCCGGGTCCGCTCCACCTGCGTCACCGGGCCCGACACCCACACGTCGTACATCCGGCCGTCCTGCGTCCAGCACAGGTCGAACGTGCGGCGGGCACCGCTGCCGTCCGCGAAACCGTCGTAGGTGAACTCCCACAGCGCGGCCACCTCGCCGTGCTGCGAGGTCGTGGTGATCACCCCGTCCCTGTACCCCTTGTAGGGGCCGCCCGGGCGGCGGGCCGCCACGTCCTGCGCGTGCATCACCGCGTACGGGCCGCCCGGGTCGGGGTCCTGCACCCGCTCGCCGAAACGGAAACTGCGGTCCGGCGACCAGTAGTAGACCCGCGGCTTCGTCTCCTCCCGCACATAGCCCGCCGGGAGCGCCACGGAAAAGCCGCGCTTGTCGGTGACGGTACGGAAGCCCGCCGGCAGGGCCGGGGCGGTCGGCGTCCGACCGGGGCTCGGGCTCCGGCTCTGCGTCGGCGGCGAGGACGCCGGCGTCGTCGGCGCCTGTGTCGTCGGCGGGGGCGGCGCCGCGCTGCCGCTCCCGCCGCCGCTCCTGCTCACCACCAAAGCCGCCGTGCCGCCCGCGACCACCGCGATCAGGACCGCCACCGCCAGCCCCGCCAGCACCCGGCGCCCGCGGCCCCGCGGCCGGACGACGGTCGGCGCCTCGTCCACCACCAGCTCCGGCGTCGGCGCGTCAGGTGTCGGCGGCTCGATACCCGTCTCCGCATACGCCACCAGGACCGTCTGCACCTCCGCCGCGGCCATCCGCCGCGCCGGATCCCGCTCCAGCAGCCCCCGCACCACCGGCAGCAGCGGCCCCACCGCCGGCGGCGGCGTGATGTCCGCGAACGCCACCGCGTGCACGATCTCGCCCAGCGACTCCCGGTGGAAGGGCGAATGCCCGTCCACCGCCGCGCACAGCAGCGCGCCCAGGGACCACAGGTCCGACTCGGGACCCGCGCCGCCGCCCGACATCCGCTCCGGCGCGGTGTACTCCGGCGAGCCCACAAAGGCGCCCGTCTCGCTGATCGTGGCGCTGCCCGGGACACGGGCGATCCCGAAGTCCGTCAGGACGACCCGGCCCGTCGCTCGGTCGATCAGGACGTTCGCCGGCTTCACGTCCCGGTGCTGGATCCCGTGCGCGTGCGCCGCCAGCAGCGCGCCCGCCACCGCCGCGCAGATCCGCGCCGCCTCGCGCGGGGCCAGCGGGCCGTCCTCACGCAGCACGTCCGCCAAGGAGCGGCCGTCCACCAGCTCCATCACGATCCACGGGCGGTCGTCCTCCTCCACGACGTCGTACACGACGACCACGTGGGGGTGCCGGATCCGGGCGACGCTGCGCGCCTCGCGCAGCGCGCGGTCGTGCTGGCGGCCGCTGTCGGGGTGCAACTCCTTGACGGCCACCTGGCGGTGGAGCAACTCGTCTGTCGCGGCCCATACGGTGCCCATGCCGCCGCGTCCTACGCGGCTCGTGAGGCGGTACCGTCCCGCCAACACCCCCCGGGCTGCCGCCCCGTCACCCGCCATCCCCCCATCATGCCGCACCCTCCGCGCGACCCGCGCCGTTCCCCGCGCCCCTGGGTGGCTGCCACTTGCTGTGGGCTTGCACCTTTCGGTGCGTCGTGATTGGGCGCGCAGTTCCCCGCGCCCCTCGTGGATGCCCTCTTCCGCAGAGGGTGAGCGTTTTTCAGGGGCGCGGGGAACTGCGCCACCAGCCCACCGCCGGGGGAAAGTCGCGTGGTTACCGCGAGGTGACCGTGTAGGTCGAGAGGACCTTGTCGAAGGCGCGTTGGACGGCGGCGCGCTGCGCGTCGGGGCCGGCGATGAGGATCACGTGGTATCGGCCGGCGATCTGGATCGCGAGGTTGCGGGCGTAGACAGAGGAACCGTTGGCGTCCCGCCAGGTGTATTCGCCCTCGGCGGCAGGGTGGCCCTGCACGGTGATGACCGTGAGACCGGCCGCCGAGGACCAGGACGAGGCCCGGAAGTCCGCGAGTTCCGGTTCGACCAGCTGGTACGCCAGCGGGTCGTCCGCGTCGCCCGTCGCCTTGTCCCGCCCGGGCACGACGGTCATCGTGAGGTCGCTGCCGGTGTACCGCACCTGGCCCTTGGAGTTCTTCGCGGCCCGCTGCCATCCCGTGTGGACGGCGACGGTGAAGCCCTCGGGGTCGGTGCGCAGGTCGAAGTCCGGCCCGAGGTCCGGGGGCGGAGCGGCCGGCTGGGTGGCCGGCGCCTTGGTGGGGGCCTTCGTCGGCGCGGCCGAAGAAGGCGCGGCCGACGACGAGGGCGGCGCCGACGTCGGCTTCTTCTTGGCTCCCCCGGAGCCGGATCCGATGTCCGCCGGCACCGTACGGTCCCCGTTGCCGTTGTCCGCGGTGTCGCCGCGGTGCGGCAGCAGCAGGACGGCGAAGACGACGAGCGCGACGAGGACGGCGAGGACGAGCACGAGGAGGCGGGCGCCGAGCCGGCGCGGGGCGGCGGCGGTGCCGTCGGCGGCGGGCCGCCGTGAGGAGACCACCTGCTCCTGGTGGAAGTGCTCCTGGCGCACCTCGCTGCGCCTGGCCTTCTCCCGCTTGGCCTTGGTGACCTTGGCCTGCTTGCCGCGGGCGTGCCTGCGGTGCTGGAGCCCGCCGGGGTCGGCGGCTTCGCGGCGCCGCCGGCGTACGAGTTCGCCCTTGCGGCGCTTGACGGGGAGGCGTGCGGGGTCGGTGGGGACCTGGACGGTGTTCGCGCCGATCTCGGGTTCCGGCGCCGAGCGGATGAGGGAGCGGAGCCAGCCGCCCAACTCCTCGGCCTCGGGCCGCTCTTCGGGGTCGGGGCGGAGCAGCGACTCGACGACGGGCCGCAGCGGGCCGCACTCCTCGGCGAAGGCGGGCGGCTCGGCGCACACCATCTGCACCAGCTCGGCCGCGTTCTCCTCGGGGTAGGGCGGGTGGCCCTGGACGCTGCGGAAGAGCAGCGAGCCGAGTGCCCACAGGTCGGCGGGCGGGCCGACGGGCGGTGACAACTGCCAGTTCTCGTGCACCGGGTGGGCCTGCTCGGGCGCCCAGCGCTCGGTGACGGCGCCGACGACGGTGATGCGGTTCTGCCTGGCCCGCTCCTGTTCGAGGGCGGAGCGCGGGCCGTGCCAGGAGGCCGGGCCTGCCTGCGGGCCGCCATCGCTGTCGCCGTCCCCGGCACCGTCGGCGGTGCTCATCGCGGGGACCTGTTCGGGCAGCGGGTCGTAGCCGCAGAGGGCTTCCTGTGCGGCGCCGGCGGCGAGGCCGCCGAGCATGGCGCGGCCGTCGTCGCAGACGAGGACCGTGCCGGCGGTGACGTTGCGGTGGGTCCAGCCGTGGGCGTGCAGGGCGCGCAGCGCGGTGAGGACGTCGGAGGCGACCTCGGCGGCGCGGTAGGCGTCGATGGGCCTTTCGGCGAGTAAGGCGGCCAGTGGCCGACCGGACACCAGTTCGCTCGCGATCCACAGGCTGCCGCCCTCGACGAAGATGTCGAAGACCTGCACCAGGCGCGGGTGGTCGGGTATCGCGGCGGCGGCGCGGGCGGCCTCCAGAGCGCGCCGTGCGCTGTCGTCGAGGCCGTCGGGGTCGCCGTCGTCGTACTCGGCGGTGACGACCTCGGGCAGCAGCACCTGGCGGACCAGGACTTCCTGGCCGCTGTAGGTGTCGAAGGCGCGGGTCTCGACCAGTTCGTACTCGTCGGCGGGCGGCCTGGGCAGCCGGTAGCGGTCGGCGAGCACCCGTCCTGCGTACTCGTCCACGGCGCCCCCTCCCTGACCGGCTCTGCGTGCGGTGCGGCCCGTTCGGCTCCGGGCGGTTCCCGATGCGTACAGTCCGCGCTCCTTCACGATACGTGCTGCGCCAGGCTCACTCGGCCGGTTTGAACGTGCCGGTGACGACGTCGCGGATGCGCCGGTTGTCCTCGCTGTTCCATGCGTCGGCGGGGAAGGTGATCAGCAGCGCGTAGCCGTGGTGGGCGTCCGTCACCATGCCGCGGTTCTGGACACGCATTTGAGTACCCGAAACCGTCCGCTTGTACTCCCAGTCGGCGGTGTCGTATCCGCGGTAGTCGACCGCCTTGACCCCGATCAGGTGGTAGCCCGGCATGGTGGGGCCGACCGTCTGCGAGTCGTGCTGCCATTTGGCCAGTGCGCTGGGCCCGGGTGTCGGCGTGAAGTCGACGAGCAGTTCGGCCCCGCCGGGGCCGCGGAAGAGCGTGCCGGAGTGGTAGTGGTTCTGGCCCGCGGGGACGGCCTTCCAGGCGGCCGGGATGGCGACGCTCGCCTTCCCCGCGCCCTGGACCAGGGTGTATCCGGCGGGTGCGACGCCCGGCGTCAGGGCGTCGTCCTTGCCCTTGCCACCGCCCTTGCCGTTGTCGCCGCCCTTGCCCTTGTCGCCGGCGTCGTCGTCGCCCTGCTCGCCGCCGCTGCCTGCCGCGGTCGTCGTCGAGGGCGAGGCCGACGAGGGGGTACTGCCGGTCTTCTTGGTGCCGCTGCTCGGCGTCGTACCGCTGGGTTTTCCGTCGCCATTGCCGCCCCCGGAGTTGGCGAGGGCGACGCCTATCACGGTGCCGAGCAGGGCCAGGACGACCGCGGCCACGACGAGGACGAGGGTGCGGCGCGGCAGGACGTCGGTGATCGAGGAGCGGGCGGGCGGCGGTGCGTCGGGCGCGACGCCCGGCTCGGGGGCGGGCGCCGTCCGGGTCTTGGCGGCGGCCTTGCGCACGGACCGCAGCGCCTCGCGCACCCTGACCTGCTCGGCGGCGGGCGGCGCGTCGGCCGGGGCGGCGGGCTCGGCGGTCACCGGGCCGGCGGGCGGCTGGGGGTCGACGGGGAGCACGGCGGTGCGGGTTTCGCCGCTGGGCGCGGGCGGCAGCGCCGGCTGCTCGGGGGCGTTGGCGACGGCGGTGAGCAGGGCGCGTGCCGCGGCCTCGCCGATGCGCTGCTCGGGGTCCTTGGCCAGCAGCCCGGTGATGGTGGCGGCGAGCGGGCCCGCGTGCGGCATCGGTCCGACGGGCTCGGTCATCACCGCGGTCAGGGTGGCGATCGCCGACCCCTTGTCGTAGGGCGGGCGGCCCTCGACGGCGGCGAAGAGCAGGGCGCCCAGCGACCACAGGTCGGCGGGCGGCCCGGGCTTCTGGCCGCGGGCGCGCTCGGGCGAGATGTACGAGGGCGCACCGACGAGCATGCCGGTGGAGGTGACGGAGGGGTCGCCGTCGATCTGGGCGATGCCGAAGTCACCGAGCACGACCCGCGAGTCGTCGGCGATCAGCACGTTGGAGGGTTTGACGTCGCGGTGCAGGATGCCCTCGCGGTGCGCGGCGGACAGCACTTGCAGGACGACGAGGCCGACTTCCGCGGCCCGCCTGGGAGTCAGCGGGCCGTCCTCGCGGATCGCCTCGGCCAGCGACCTGCCCTCGATCAGCTCCATCACGATCCACGGCCGGTCGTCCTCCTCGACGACGTCGTAGACGGTGATGGCACCGGTGTTGCGGATCCTGGCGGTCGCCTTGGCCTCGCGCAGGGTGCGCGTGATCATGCGGCGCTTCTCGTCCTCGTCCACGTTGCCGTTGAAGCGCAGTTCCTTGACGGCGACGGTACGGCCCAGGGTCTCGTCGACCGCGCGCCAGACCGTACCCATACCGCCCTTGCCCAGTACGCCGTCGAGGCGGTACCGGCCGGCGAGCACGCGTCCGTCGGTACCTTCGTCCTCGCTCATGGGTTCCCTCTGCTGTCCTGCGGTGTGAGACCCCATCATCCCCGAACGGGGCACGGGGACGCGAATGCGGTGATCCTGCGGTGAACCGCCGGTGTACGCCGGTCCGTTGCCGGTCCGTCGTCAGTCCGTCTGCCGGAAGCCGGCGACGGCGGTGTCGAACACCGGCCGGTAGGTGGCCCATTGGGACTTCGGCGCGGACAGGTACACCGCGTACTCGCGCCCGCCCTCCTTGCCGAAGCCGAGGTCGAGGGCGCGGAAGGTGACGCTGGTGCCCTTGAACGTGAACTGCCACAGGGCGGCGTCCTGGCCCGAGGCGGTCTTGGTGGGGTCCAGCCGCTCGCGGTGGTAGCCCTTGACCTGGCTGCGGGTCTGCGGCTCCAGGTCGAGGAAGTGCTGGTAGGGGTCCGGGCTGCCGAAGTCCAGGGCGCTGATCTTCAGGCCCACCTTCTGCGTCGGGTCCACGTAGCTGATCTGGTCGCCGTCCTCGGTGACCTTCTTCGTCCAGCCGTCGGGGACGGGGACGCTGTAGCCGTGGTCGGCCCGGTGCTCCAGGTGGTAGCCGTCGGGCACCGGCGGCGGCTCGTACGTGGTCGGGGCCGTGGTCGGGGCGGTGGGGGTCGGCTCCGTGGTGTGCGGGGTGGTCGGCGGCGCGGTGTGCGTCAGGGTCGCGGTGGGGCCGCCCGAGGTGCCCCCGCTGCTGCTCCCTGCCGCGTCGGAGCGGTTCGCCCGGTCCACGGCGACGGCGACGCCCGCGGCCACCACGGCGACGGCCACGGCGGCCGCGGCCCAGCGGCCGGGGCGGCGCCGGGACGGCTCGGGCCGGGCGGGTTCGTACCCGGCGGGCGGGCCGTGCTGCGGCTCGTGCGGGTGGGTGACCTGCGGGTACGCGGTCGGCGGGTAGGGGGTGCCGGCGGAGTGCTGGGCGGGCTGCGGCTCGGACGCGGGGAGCCGCTGGGTGAAGCCGACCTGCTCGACCAGTGCGGTGTCCTGCTCCCCCGCCGGTATCCGCAGCATCTGCTCGGCCTCTTCCGCCGACAGCCGCTGCGCGGGCTCCTTGGCGAGCAGCCCGGCGATCACCCGGGTCAGCGCCCCGGCGTTCGGCGCGGGCACGACGGGTTCCTCGGCGATGGCGTACGCGGTCTCGATCGCGGTGGGGCGGCGGAAGGGCGAGGTGCCCTCGACGGCCTGGTAGAGCGTGGCGCCCAGCGCCCACAGGTCGGCCTCGGGACCCGGCATGGCGCCGCGGATGCGCTCGGGCGACAGGAAGTCGATGGAGCCGATCAGCTCACCGGTGCGGGTCAGCGTCGAGGTGCCGGAGGCCTGGGCGATGCCGAAGTCGGTCAGGACGACCCTGCCGCCCTCGCCGAGCAGCACGTTGCCGGGTTTGACGTCGCGGTGCAGCACCCCGGCGCGGTGCGCGGCCCGCAGGGCGGCGATCATGCCGCGGCCGATCCTGGCGGCCTCGGCGGGCGGCAGGGCGCCGCGCTCCTTGAGGAGTTCGCCGAGGGTGACCGAGGGGACGTACTCCATGACGATGGAGGGCAGCCCCGCGTCGTCCACGACGTCGTGCACGACGATGACGTTGGGGTGGCTGATCCGGGCGGCGGCGCGGGCCTCGCGGCGGGTCCGCTCGAAGAGCGTGGCCAGTTCCTCGTCGGGCATGTGGGGCTGCGGCGGGTGCAGTTTCTTCACCGCCACCTGGCGGTCGAGGAGTTCGTCCTCGGCCCGCCACACCGTGCCCATTCCGCCGCGGCCGATCCGCTCCATCAGCCGGTACCGGCCCGCGATCAACCGCCCTTCTTCGGCGGGTCCCACCATGTCGCGCTCCTCCGTCTGTCCCCCGAGCCCGCGTTCGGGGAGAGCCGCCAGGCACCCTCCGTCCGCGTCCAGACGCCGTGCGCCTAGAGAGGCACGATATCGGGCGCCCCCAGCCTGGCGGCATCCGCGGTCAGATCATCGGGCTGGAGCTGCGATTCGCGTTCGGCCTCGACCCGCTTCTCGTAGTACTCGACCTCCTTGTCGATCTGGTGGGCGTCCCAGCCGAGCACCGGCGCCATCAACTCGGCGGCCTCGCGGGCGCTGCGGGTGCCGCGGTCGAAGGTCTCGATGGAGATGCGCGTCCTGCGGGCCAGCACGTCGTCCAGGTGGCGGGCGCCCTCGTACGCCGCCGCGTAGACGACCTCCGCCCGCAGGTAGTCGTCGGCCCCGGCCAGCGGTGCGGCCAGCGACGGGTCGTCGGCGATCAGGTCGAGCACCTCGCGGGTCAACGTGCCGTAGCGCTGCAGCAGGTGCTCGATGCGGGCGACGTGCACCCCGGTGCGGGCGGCGGTCCTGGCCCGGGCGTTCCACTCGGCCTGGTAGCCCTCGGCCCCGGCCAGCGGCACCTCCTCGGTGCAGCACGGGGCGACCCGGTGGTCAAGGCCGTGCACCGCCTCGTCCACGGCGTCCTTGGCCATCACCCGGTAGGTCGTGTACTTGCCGCCCGCGACGACCACCAGGCCCGGCACCGGGTGGGCCACGGTGTGCTCGCGGGACAGCTTGCTCGTCGCGTCGGACTCGCCGGCCAGCAGCGGGCGCAGCCCGGCGTAGACACCCTGGACGTCGTCCCTGGTCAGCGGGGTGGCCAGCACCGAGTTGACGTGGTCGAGCACGTAGTCGATGTCGGCGCTGGAGGCCGCCGGGTGCGCCTTGTCCAGGTCCCAGTCGGTGTCGGTGGTGCCGACGATCCAGTGCCTGCCCCACGGGATGACGAACAGCACGCTCTTCTCGGTGCGCAGGATCAGGCCGGTCGTGGAGTGGATGCGGTCCTTGGGCACCACCAGGTGGATGCCCTTGGAGGCGCGGACGTGGAACTGCCCGCGCTCGGCTATCAGCGCCTGCGTGTCGTCGGTCCACACCCCGGTGGCGTTGACGACCTGCTTGGCGCGGATGTCGTACTCGCCGCCCGCCTCGCCGTCGTGCACCCGCGCGCCGACGACCCGCTCGCCCTCGCGCAGGAACCCGGTCACCCGCACCTGGTTGGCGACCTGGGCGCCGTAGGAGGCGGCGGTACGCACCAGGGTCGCGACGAAGCGCGCGTCGTCCACGCCCGCGTCGTAGTACTGCAGCGCGCCGACCAGGGCGTCCTTGCGCAGTGCGGGGGCCACCCGCAGGGCGTGCTTACGGGTGAGGTGGCGGTGCAGGGGCAGTCCGCGGCCGTGCCCGGAGGAGACCGACATCGCGTCGTAGAGGGCCACGCCGGAGCCCGCGTACAGCCGCTCCCAGCCCTTGTGCTGCAGCGGGTAGAGGAAGGGCACCGGGTGCACCAGGTGCGGGGCCAGCCGCCCCAGCAGCAGCCCGCGCTCCTTGAGCGCCTCGCGGACCAGCGCGAAGTCCAGCATCTCCAGGTAACGCAGCCCGCCGTGGATGAGCTTGCTTGACCTGCTCGACGTGCCCGCGGCCCAGTCGCGGGCCTCGACCAGCCCGGTGGACAGCCCGCGGGTGGCGGCGTCCAGGGCGGTGCCCGCGCCGACGACGCCGGCGCCCACCACCAGGATGTCCAGCTCCTGCTCCGCCATCCGGGTGAGGGCCGCCGCCCGCTGGGCCGGTCCGAGTGTCGTCGTACGCATCCGTACCTCCGTCGCCTGCCTCTGCCGATCGGGCTCTGGGTCGGTTGTGCCGGTGCTCCGCCGGGTTCCTGCCCGGGTCCGGCCGGAGTGGTCCTCCTTCGATAGTGACCGGCGCGGCGGCGCGCTGCCAGGGCAGTCGTACCGCCCTGCACGGCGCGGCGTGCGGTCATATCAGTCATTTGTCTGGTTAGCCTGTTTTGAAGCCATGCGTGAGCCCATTCGTGGTGGTCGCCAGGGAGGACAACCCCATGCCCGCAGACCTCGCCGTACTCGGACTCGGCAGCACAGGACTCCCCCTCGCCCAGGCGGCGACCGCCGCGGGCGTCGGCGTCATCGGATACGACCCCGACCCCGCCACCGCCGCCGACATCAACGCAGGACGCGTCCCCCCCGGCACCCTGGCAGCGGCCGAGCTGCGCAGGATGCTGGCCTGCGGTTTCCGCGCCACCGCCGACCCCGCCGTGCTCGGCCGGGTGCGCACCGCGGTGATCTGCGCACCCACCCCGCCCGGCGAGGACCACGCCCTCGACCTGTCCGCGGTCGCCGCCGCCGCCCGCGCGCTGGCCGCGCACCTGCGGCCGCACACCACCGTCGTCCTGGAGTCCGCGGTCTACCCCGGCACCACCGAGGGCTACCTGCGGCCGCTGCTGGAGTCGCACGGCCTGCGGGCCGGCCGCGACTTCCACCTCGCCTACTCCCCCGGCCGCCTCGACCCCGGCAACCGCGACTTCCAGCTCGCCAACATCCCCAAGGTCGTCGGCGGCTGCACCCCCGCGTGCACCGAGGCCGCCGCCGCCTTCTACGGCCGCTTCACCGAGCGCATCGTGCGCGCCCGCGGCACCCGCGAGGCCGAGGCCGTCAAGCTGCTGGAGACCAACTACCGGCACGTCAACATCGCCTTCGCCAACGAGATGGCGGTCTTCTGCCACGACCTGGGCGTCGACCTGTGGGACGTCATCAGGTGCGCGGAGACCAAGCCCTTCGGCTTCCAGGCCTTCCGCCCCGGACCCGGCGTCGGCGGCCCCGCCGCACCCCTGGACCCCAACGCGGCACCGCACTTCACCCCGCCCGCACACCCCCGGCTGCCCGGCCACCCCCTGCGGATGGTCGAACTGGCCGCCGAAGTCAACTCCCGCATGCCGCGCTACGTCGTCCAGCGGGCCGCGGCACTGCTCAACGAGCACGGCAAGTCGCTGCGCGGCGCCCGCGTGCTGCTGCTCGGCGTGACCTACAAGGCCGACCTCGCGGACCAGCAGGGCTCGCCCGCCCGGGAGATCGGCAGCCGGCTGCTCGACCTGGGCGCCCAGCTCTGCTACCACGACCCCTACGTACCCCAGTGGCGGGTGACGGACCGTCCGGTGCCGCGCGCCGACTCGCTGTGGGAGGCCGCCGCGGAGGCGGACCTGACGCTGCTGCTGCAGCACCACCGCACGTACGACCTCCAGGGCCTGGCGGTCAAGGCCCAACTCCTGCTGGACACCCGGGGTGCCACACCCGCGGGAGCCGCCGCGCGACTGTGACCGGAGGGCCACAATCGTCCCCGTTGGGCGGAGGACGTGCGGGTCCTGTAACGACCGGATCAATCTTCTTGTCCGATTGTCACTCCCCCCTGCTAGATTTCGGCGTCACCGTTCGCACCGGGGCATGCATGGCTCGTCGTGCACCGCCCGTCAAGCGAACCCCACAGCGCTTCCGTCCCCGGGGGATCCTCATGAGCAGTTCCAACTACCCGCCGCAGCAGCCCGGCGGCCAGAACCCGTACGCGCAGCAGCCGCCGCAGCCCGCGGCCCCGCAGCAGCCGTACGCGCCGTCCCCGTACGTGACCCCGCAGCAGGGCGCCCCCGCTCCCGCCCCCGGCGGCTTCAACGCCGGCGCGTACGCCCCGCCGGCCCCGGTCGGAATGACGCAGCAGCAGAAGAACCCCGGTGTCGCCGTGCTCGTCGGCATCGTCGCCATGGTGGTCGGCGCCCTCGTCTACGCCGGCATCATGCGCGCCCTGGCCAAGGACGACGGCCACTATGTCCAGGTGGGGTACGTCGCGCTGGCCATCGGCCTGCTGGTGGGCGTTGCCGTCGGAAAGCTCGGCGGCCGCAACGACGCGCTTCCCGTCGTTGCCGGTGTGCTCTCGGTCGTCGGCGTCTTCCTCGGCCAGTTCATGGGCTTCGCCATGTGCATCTCGCACTGGGAGTCGGTCGCCACCCACGGCGGCGGTGACTCGTGGACCCACATCCTCTTCTCCCAGACCGGCGACCTGTGGAAGTACTACAAGGACGAGTTCCACTTCATGACCTTCGTCTTCCTGGCCATCGCCGGCGTCGAAGGCTTCGTCATCACCCGCCGCGTCACCAGCTGACCGCCCGCGGAACGACCAGGAGGGGCGGCCCCGTGCCCGGGGCCGCCCCTCCTGTCTGCCGTGATCAGCGGTGGTGCGTCGGGGAGACCGTGACCTCGACCCGCTGGAACTCCTTCAGGTCGGAGTAGCCGGTCGTGGCCATCGAACGGCGCAGCGCACCGAAGAAGTTCATCGACCCGTCAGGGGCGTGCGAGGGTCCGAGCAGGATCTCCTCGGTCGTGCCCGCCGTCCCCAGGTTCATCCGCTTGCCGCGCGGCAGTTCGGGGTTGACCGCCTCCATGCCCCAGTGGAAACCGCGGCCCGGCGCGTCGGTCGCCCGCGCCAGCGGCGAGCCCATCATCACCGCGTCGGCGCCGCACGCGACGGCCTTGGGCAGGTCGCCGCTCGCACCGAAGCCGCCGTCCGCGATGACGTGCACATACCGGCCGCCGGACTCGTCCATGTAGTCCCTGCGGGCCGCCGCCACGTCGGCCACCGCGGTGGCCATCGGCACCTGGATGCCCAGCACGTTGCGGGTGGTGTGCGCGGCCCCGCCGCCGAAGCCGACCAGCACACCCGCCGCACCCGTACGCATCAGGTGCAGCGCCGCGGTGTACGTGGCGCAGCCGCCGACGATGACCGGCACGTCAAGCTCGTAGATGAACTGCTTGAGGTTCAGCGGCTCGTGCGACCCGCTCACGTGTTCGGCCGACACGGTGGTGCCGCGGATCACGAACAGGTCCACGCCCGCGTCCACCACGGCCTTGGAGAACTGGGCGGTGCGCTGCGGCGACAGCGCGGCGGCCGTCACGACCCCGGCGTCCCGCACCTCCTTGATCCGCTGCCCGATCAGCTCCTCGCGGATCGGCGCCTTGTAGATCTCCTGCAGCCGGGCGGTCGCCCGTACGTCGTCCAGCTCGGCGATCTCCGCGAGCAGCGACTCCGGGTCGTCGTACCGCGTCCACAGGCCTTCGAGGTTCAGCACCCCGAGCCCGCCGAGGTTGCCGATCCGGATCGCCGTCTCCGGCGACACGACCGAGTCCATCGGTGCGGCCAGGAAGGGCAGCTCGAAACGGTAGGCGTCGATCTGCCAGGCGATCGAGACTTCTTTCGGGTCCCGGGTGCGGCGGCTCGGCACCACGGCGATGTCGTCGAACGAGTACGCCCTGCGGCCTCGCTTGCCCCGACCGATCTCGATCTCTGTCACGTCCGTGCCTCTCTCTCTGGCCTGCGGCCCCAGTATCCCGCACGCAACCTTCCCCCTTGCGCAGGGCGGCGCCCCCGCTGGCCGCGGTGGCTCAGGCGGCGCCCTTGCTCAGGGCGGTGAGCGTTTTCAGGGGCGCGGGGAACTGCGCGCGCAACCCACCACCGGCCGGTGGTCCGGCACGGACCGAACACCCCCTTTGGGACGGTGACGACCCGCGCGTGGGAGGGGGCTGGGCGCGCAGTTCCCCGCGCCCCTGAAAAGCACCCCCTGCGCAAGGGGAACCCGCCGACCACCGCTGCCGGGGGAAGCGAACCCCCTGAACGCAGCGGCAGCGTCAGCCGTGGTAGTTGGGGGCCTCGACGGTCATCTGGATGTCGTGGGGGTGGGACTCCTTGAGTCCCGCAGCCGTGATGCGGACGAAACGCCCCTTCGTCTCCATCTCCGCGACCGTCGCCGCCCCGACATACCCCATCGTCTGGCGCAGACCGCCGACCAGCTGGTGGAGCACCGCGGCCAGCGGGCCGCGGTAGGGGACCTGGCCCTCGATGCCCTCGGGCACGAGCTTGTCGTCGGAGGAGACCTCCGCCTGGAAGTACCGGTCCTTGGAGTACGAGCGGCCCTGCCCGCGGGACTGCATCGCGCCGAGCGAGCCCATGCCGCGGTAGGACTTGAACTGCTTGCCGTTGATGAAGAGCAGTTCGCCGGGCGACTCCTCGCAGCCGGCGAGCAGGCTGCCGAGCATGACGCTGCTGGCGCCGGCGGCGAGCGCCTTGCCGATGTCGCCGCTGTACTGGAGGCCGCCGTCACCGATGACGGGGACCCCCGCGTCGATGCACGCCTGCGCGGCCTCGTAGATCGCGGTGACCTGGGGGACGCCGATGCCGGCGACGACCCGGGTGGTGCAGATGGAGCCGGGGCCGACGCCGACCTTGACGCCGTCCACGCCGGCGTCGATGAGCGCGCGGGCGCCGTCGCGGGTGGCGATGTTGCCGCCGACGAGGTCCACGCCGACGCTGGACTTGATCTTGGCCATCCAGTTGAGCGCGTTGCTGTTGTGGCCGTGCGAGGTGTCGACGACCAGGAAGTCCACACCGGCGCCGACCAGCGCCTGGGCGCGGTCCAGGGCCTCGGGTCCCGCGCCGACCGCGGCGCCGACGACCAGCCGGCCCTCGGAGTCCTTGGCCGCGTTGGGGTACTGCTCGGCCTTGACGAAGTCCTTGACGGTGATCAGGCCGCGCAGCCGGCCGTCCTCGTCCACCAGCGGCAGTTTCTCGATCTTGTGGCGGCGCAGCAGCGCCATCGCGTCCACACCGGAGATGCCGACCTTGCCGGTGACCAGCGGCATCGGCGTCATGACCTCGCGGACCTGGCGCGAGCGGTCGGACTCGAAGGCCATGTCGCGGTTGGTGACGATGCCGAGCAGCCGCCCGGTCTCGTCGGTGACCGGCACACCGCTGATCCGGAACTTCGCGCAGAGCGCGTCGGCGTCGCCGAGCGTGGCGTCGGGGCGGACCGTGATCGGGTCGGTGACCATGCCGGACTCGGAGCGCTTGACCAGGTCGACCTGGTTGACCTGGTCCTCGATGGACAGGTTGCGGTGCAGGACGCCGACGCCGCCCTGCCGGGCCATGGCGATGGCCATCCTGGCCTCGGTGACCTTGTCCATCGCCGCGGACAGCAGCGGGATGTTGACCTTGACGTTGCGCGAGACGAGGGACGAGGTGTCCACCTCGTTGGGCAGCACCTCTGACGCGCCCGGCAGCAGCAGCACATCGTCGTAGGTCAGCCCGAGTGCGGCGAATTTCTCGGCTACTCCGTCGGCGTTCAGCGACATGGCACCTTCCCGAATGGTCTTGCCCGGCGAGTTGTTCAATGGTAGTGGCTTCGCCGGTATTCCCTGACCGCGCAGGTCATCGCGCGGATGACCGCGCAGGTCGGGGCCTACGCGCTGAGGCCGCCGGCCGAGGCCGGGTGCGCGGCGGCGGACTCCTCGGCGATGGCCCGCAGCCGGCTGAGCGCGCGGTGCTGGGCCACCCGTACGGCCCCGGGCGACATGCCGAGCACCTGGCCGGTCTCCTCGGCGCTCAGCCCGACGGCGACCCGCAGCAGCACCAGCTCGCGCAGGTGCCCGGGCAGCCGGTCGAGGAGTTCCTTGGCCCAGGCGGCGTCGCTGTTGAGCAGCGCGCGCTCCTCGGGGCCGAGGGAGTCGTCCGGCTTCTCCGGCATCTCGTCGGAGGGTACGGCGCTGCCCGGGTGGCGCATCGCGGCCCGCTGGAGGTCGGCGACCTTGTGGGCGGCGATGGAGACGACGAAGGCCTCGAAGGGCCGCCCGAGGTCGCGGTAGCGGGGCAGTGCGCACAGCACGGCCAGGCAGACCTCCTGCGCGAGGTCGTCCACGAAGTGCCGTGCGTCACCGGGCAGCCGGGCCAGCCGGGTGCGGCAGTAGCGCTCGGCGAGCGGGTGGACGTGGGCGAGCAGGTCGTGGGTCGCGCGCGGGTCGCCGTTCACGGCGCGGCGAACGAGGGCACCGATGGCCGGAGTGTCGTCGTCGCGCATCCACCCATGGTGCCTCGCCGCCGGAGCTTCCGCCGCATCGCGGCCGTACTTCTGCACCGAAGCGTTATCAGCCGCCGTGGCCGGTGCCGCGGCGGAGTCCGCGGCTGGCACTGTCATCTCGGCCTTCTGGTCCGCCTTATGGTCCGCCATGTGAAGCCCCCGCCGATCCCCGAGGAAGTCCATACGTCAAGCATGCGTCCTCCCCCGGGAAACCGAGGACTCGTGGGGGACTTCGCCGTACGACGTACGGCGTATCCGGGTCAGCGCACCAGGCCCCAGCGGAAGCCGAGAGCCACCGCGTGCGCCCGGTCGGAGGCGCCGAGCTTCTTGAAAAGGCGCCGCGCGTGGGTCTTGACGGTGTCCTCCGAGAGGAAGAGTTCACGGCCGATCTCGGCGTTGGACCGTCCGTGGCTCATCCCTTCGAGGACCTGGATCTCCCGGGCGGTCAGGGTGGGCGCGGCGCCCATCTCCGCGGACCGCAGCCGGCGCGGGGCGAGCCGCCAGGTCGGGTCGGCGAGCGCCTGGGTGACGGTGGCCCGCAGTTCGGCGCGCGAGGCGTCCTTGTGCAGGTAGCCGCGGGCGCCGGCGGCG
Source organism: Actinacidiphila bryophytorum (assembly GCF_016916835.1). GTDB lineage: Bacteria > Actinomycetota > Actinomycetes > Streptomycetales > Streptomycetaceae > Actinacidiphila > Actinacidiphila bryophytorum. The sequence goes on from NZ_JAFFIX010000006.1 coordinate 245,716, forward strand.
ACCGCGAGGGCGACGCCGTCGAGGTCCTCGGCGACGGTGAGCATGATGATGCGGGCGCCGGGGTCGGCGGACAGCAGCCGCCGTACCGTCTCGACGCCGCCGAGGCCGGGCATCCTGACGTCCATCAGGATCAGGTCGGACCGGTCGGCTCCCCAGCGGCGGAGGACTTCCTCGCCGTTGGCCGCGGTGGTTACGCGCTCGACGCCGGGCACGGTCGCCACCGCGCGGCGCAGGGCCTCTCGGGCGAGCGGGGAGTCGTCGCAGACGAGGACGGATGTCATGACCGCCCTCCGCAGCTGAACCGCGTCACGTTGTGCCTCCAGGCTGTACGAAGTCTTCACCGTTGGGGCTGACGGCATCGGGCACCTGCCCGAATCCTGTGGGACCGCTCGGGCCGCCAACCGCTTCCGCCACACTCAACGACCCTCACCCGAAAGAGTTACGAAGTTTGGTCGCCGCCATCGGCACTCTACGTGATCATGCGCGTACGAATCAGTCACGCCGCAGGTCAGAACGGGTGAGCCGGCATATTTCCGCGGCCCCTTGCAGGGCTCCGCGGAGGGGGGCGGCCCGGCAGATGCTGCTGAACGGGTGTTATGCCGGACTTTGCACCCTTTGGCCGCTCTTTTCTGATGCGTGGGCTAATCGTCGCTAGATTGGCGATGAGTCATATTTACATCTACTACGACAGTAGATGTACGGTCGGAGACACCGAGGTCGTCACGGCCGTCACGCACCCGTCGAGGGGATGAGCAATGGCAGACTTCTCCCGCCTTCCCGGCCCGAACGCCGATCTCTGGGACTGGCAGCTGGTGGCCGCCTGCCGAGGCGTCGACAGCTCGCTGTTCTTCCACCCCGAGGGCGAACGCGGCGCGGCCCGCAGCGCACGGGAGGCCGCGGCCAAGGAGGTGTGCATGCGCTGCCCCGTCAGGGCCGAGTGCGCCACCCACGCCCTGGCCGTACGCGAGCCGTACGGCGTGTGGGGCGGGCTCACCGAGGACGAACGCGAGGAGATGATGGGCCGCTCCCGGCACCGGATGCCGGTCGAGTCCGCCTGAGCATCCGAAGAATCGATTCTGCAGGCCGGGCGTCACGCCCGGCCCAGGGCCGCCCGCGTCAGCCTGGCCAGCATCATGTCCACCGCGGGGACCTGTGCGAGGTCGGGCAGCGTCAGCGCCACGACCTCGCGGTGCACCGCGGGCCGCAGCTCCACCACCGCGACCCCGCGACTTCGCACCGACTCCAGCGCGAGCCGCGGCAGCACCGCCACACCCAGACCCGCCGCGACCAGGCCCGTCACCGCCGGGTAGTCGTCGGTCGCGAAGTCGATCCTGGGCGTGAAGCCCACCCGCTCGCACATCTCCACCAGATGCCCGCGGCAGCGCGGGCAGCCCGCGATCCACCGCTCCCCCGCCAGCGCCGCCAGGTCCACCGGAGCGCCGCCGCCCGCCAGGGCATGGCCCCGCGGCACCACACCCACCAGCCGGTCGGCCAGCAGCGGGCGCACCACCAGGTCGTCCCAGGACTCCTCGGCGGGCGTCGGCAGGTCCGGGTAGCGGAAGGCCAGCGTGATGTCGCAGTCCCCGGCCCGCAGCAGGTCGACCGACGCCGGCGGCTCCGCCTCGACCAGCGACACCTCCGTACCCGGGTGCCGCTCGCGCATCTCCGCGACCGCCCCCGGCACCAGCGTCGGCGTGCCCGAGGGGAACGACGCCAGCCGCACCCGCCCGGCCCGCAGGCCCGCGATCGCGGCGACCTCCTCCTCGGCAGCCGCGAGCCCGGCCAGGATCCCGTCGGCGTGCCGCACCAGCGCCTCGCCCGCCTGCGTCAGCCGCATCTCGCGCGGCCCGCGCACCAGCAGCGGGGTGCCCGCGGCCGCCTCCAGGGCCTTCATCTGCTGGCTGACCGCCGGCTGCGTGCAGCCCAGAGCGCGGGCCGCCGCAGAGAACGAACCGCCCCGCGCCACCGCCCGCAGCACCCGCAGATGCCGTGCCTCGATCACCCCTCCACCATAAGCATTACTTAGGCTTGCCCCCCACAAATCGGCAATAGACTTTGCCCCCACCCGGGTCCAGGCTGAATCCATGAGCGCCCAAGCATCCCCAGACGTCGCCGCCTTCCCCGGCCTGCGGGAGGCCGAATACCCCGACCTGCCGCCAGGACAGCTCAACGCCGCCACCCACGGCCTCGCCCCCGCCCGCACGATCGCGGCCCTGCGCCGCGCACTCGACGCCTGGGCCGCCGGGCGCCCCGACACCGCGGGCTACGAGGACAGCGTCGCCGCCGCCCGCGCCTCCTTCGCCCGCATCACCGGAACGCCGCTCTCCCAGGTCGCCCTGGCCGGCACCGTCGCCGGTGCCGTCGGCCTCGTGGCCGCCGCACTGCCCGCCGGCGCGGAGGTCGTCACCTTCCAGGACGACTTCAGCTCCCTGGTGCACCCCTTCGCCGCCCGCACCGACCTGCGGCTGCGCCTCGTCCGGCTCCAGGACGTCGCCGACGCGGTGCGCCCCGGCACCGCGCTCGTCGCCGTCAGCGCCGCGCAGTCCGCCGACGGGCGGGTCGCCGACCTCCCCGCGATCCGCGCCGCCGCCGAGGCGCACGGGGCGCGCGTCCTGCTCGACGCCACCCAGTCCGTCGGGTGGCTGCCGATCGACGCCATGTCGTACGACTACGTGGTCTGCCACGGCTACAAGTGGCTGGTCTCACCGCACGGCGCATGCTTCCTGACCGTGCGGCCAGGTGCCGAACCCACCCTCTCGCCGGTCTTCACCGGCTGGTACGGCGCCGACGACCCGTGGGACGCCTGCTACGGCCCCGTCCCCCACCTCGCCCCCGGTGCCCGGCGCTTCGACGCGCGGCCCGCCTACCTCGCCTACGTCGGCGCCGCCGCGTCCCTCGCCCTCGTCGAGGAACTCGGCGTCCAGGCCATCCACGACCACGACGTCGCTCTCGCGGACCGCCTGCGCGACGGCTTCACCAGCCTCGGGTTCTCGCCCGTGCCAGGCCCTTCCGCGATCGTCGCGGTCCCCGGCGTGCCCGCCGCCCTCACCGACCGCCTCCAGGCAGCCGGTGCCGCCTTCTCCTCCCGCGCCGGGAATCTGCGCCTGGCGCCGCACTTCTACAACACCCCCTCCGACGTCGACCACGTCCTGAACGCCGCCGCGTCCTGACCCCCCGCGCCTGACGGCGCGGGTTTCGTTTCCCACCCTCCCCCCACAGCTCCGCGTGGGGGGTGCCCCCAGACCCGTGCGAGTAGTGGATGAAGTGACAGGTCTCCCAGTGGCCGCACCCCACCGTCGGCGACTGCGAGCCCGTGCGCACCGGCGAACCGCAGGTAGCTGTCGCAGCCGCGGACGTAGCTCGCCGAGGAGAACCGCAAACCGCAAGCCGCCCGGCGTGCCCACCGGCGAACCGCCGGCGGCCGACGTGGCCGAGACGTAGCAAAGGCCACCCCGCAGACGACAACCGCAAGCCGCCAACGCAGCGGAGGGGACGGTTCGGGGGTGTCCCCGCAGGCATGCGCGCAACTCCCGCCGCCTCGTTCGGGAAGGGCAGAGGCGCGCAGGCCGAGGAGATACCCCCGAAGCGGCACCGACCCCGACCGCACACAGCACGCGCACCCCCGGGGGACAAAATCGGTTGGGGCACGGGCACGCGGGTGGTCGAATGCTCGGATGGATCAGACTGAAGCACTGCGGCTCTTCGACGCCCAGCTGCGGCGGGACGCGCCGCCCGAGACGCCGACGACCAGGATCGACGCCGGGGGCGGGGTCGTACGGCAGGTGGGGGGCGGGAGCCACGAGTGGACCGGGGTCCTGTGGTCCGACCTCGACGAGGCGACCGCCGACGCCGCGATCGCCGCCCAGGTGCAGTGGCTGCACACCCCGGAAGCCGCCGGCCGCGAGTTCGAGTGGAAGACGTACTCCCACGACCGCCCCGCCGACCTGCGCGACCGCCTGCTGGCGGCCGGCTTCCAGCCGGAGGAGCCGGAGACCCTGATGGTCGCCGAGGTCTCCGAGGTGGCCGAGCTGACGAGGGGAGCGGAGCTTCCCGACGGCGTACGGCTCGTGAGGGTGACCGACGCCCCCGGCGTCGACCTGGTCGCAGCCGTGCACGAGCAGGCGTTCGGCACGAACTCCGACCGCCTGCGGATGCGCATGCTGGACCAGGTCGCCACCCGCGCGGACACCGTGAGCATCGTGCTGGCGATGGCCGGCGACGAGCCGGTGTGCGCGGCCCGCATGGAGTTCTACCCGGGCACGGACTTCGCGGGCCTGTGGGGCGGCGGCACCGTCGAGAAGTGGCGCGGCCGCGGCATCTACCGCGCCCTGGTCGCGCACCGGGCGCGTATCGCCGCCGCCCACGGGTACCGCTACCTGCAGGTCGACGCGTCCGAGGACAGCCGCCCGATCCTGCAGCGCCTCGGCTTCGCGGCGCTGAGCGTGACCACCCCGTACCTGATCACGGCCCCGGCCTAGACAGGAGCACCTGATGCAGCTGCTGAGCGTCAACGTGGGCCGCCCGATGCCGAACCCGTGGAAGCGGCTGGCGGCGACGGGCATCGACAAGTGGCCGGTGAAGGGTCCGGTGGCGGTGAGCGCGCCGGGGCCGAAGGGCACGGGGGCGGTGGGGCTGGCCGGGGACCGGGTCTACGACGTCAAGAACCACGGCGGCGACGACCAGGCGGTGTACGCCTACGCCCGGGAGGACCTGGACCACTGGGAGAAGGAGCTGGACCGCAGCCTGGCGAACGGCTGCTTCGGCGAGAACCTGACGACGGCCGGCTACGACGTGAACGCCGCGCTGATCGGCGAGCGCTGGCGGATCGGCGCGGGCGGCCCGCTGCTGGAGGTGTCGTGCCCGCGCATCCCGTGCGCGACCTTCGCCGGCTGGCTGGACGAGAACCGCTGGATCAAGCGCTTCATCGCCGGCGCCCTGCCCGGCCCGTATCTGCGGGTGATCGAGCCGGGCGAGCTGGCGGCGGGCGACGAGGTCGCGGTCGAGCACCGCCCCGGGCACGGGGTGACCGTGGAGCTGGCTTTCCGCGCGCTGACCACACAGCCGGAGCTGCTGCCCGAGCTGCTGGTGGCGGAGGCGCTGCCGGCGGAGGACCTGCGGCGGATCAGGGAGCGCCTGGCACGCACCCGCCCGTGAGGGCAGGACCGACTACGCGGCACGCGGTCCGCATACGCTGCCCGCATGACGACTTCCCTCATCACGGGTCCGACGGCGGGTATCGGCGCGGCCTTCGCGCGGCGGCTGGCGGCCGACCGGCACGACCTGGTGCTGGTCGCCAGGGACGGCGCGCGGCTGGGCGAGACCGCGGCGGAGCTGCGCGAGCGGCACGGGGTCCGGGTCGAGGTCCTGCAGGCGGACCTGGCGACGGACGGCGGCATCAGCGCGGTGGAGGGCCGGCTGCGGGATGCCGGACTTCCACCGGTGGACGTGCTGGTCAACAACGCGGGCTTCGGCAACCGCGGGCGCTTCCTGGAGGCGCCGATGGCGGACGAGCTGCGGATGCTGACGCTGCACTGCGAGGCGGTGCTGCGGCTCACGGCCGCGGCGGCGGAGGGGATGCGGGAGCGGGGCCGCGGCACCGTGGTCAACGTGGCGTCGGTGGCGGCCTTCATGCCGCGCGGCACATACGCGGCGAGCAAGGCGTGGGTCGTGCGCTTCACCGAGGGCGCGGCCCTTGACCTGCGCGGGTCGGGCATCCGCTTCCTGGCACTGTGCCCCGGCTTCGTCAGGACGGAGTTCCACGAGCGGGCGGGGATGCAGGCGGAGCGCCTGCCGTCCTGGGCGTGGCTCGACGCGGACAAGGTCGTGGCGGCGGCGCTGCGCGACCTGGCGCGGGGGAAGGTGCTGAGCGTGCCCGACGCCCGTTACAAAACGGCCGTCGGGCTGGCCCGCCATGTCCCCTCGCGCGTGTTCGGCGCGCTCTCCGCGGGCGCGGGCCGCCGCTACGACCCCAAGCCACCGCCCCACCGGGGGTAGGGGGGTTGCCACTTGCGGTGGCGTCGCTTTCTTCCCGCCCGTCGTGGCTGGTCGCGCAGTTCCCCGCGCCCCTGGGTGATTGCCACTTGCTGTGACGTTGCTTGCTTTCCCACCGTCGTGATGGGGCGCGCAGTTCCCCGCGCCCCTAAAAACGCTCACCCTCTGCGCAGAGGGCGCCGCCTGCGAGCCTCACGGCTTGCGGGCCACGGCCGCCCAGTAGTACGCGGAGCGCTCGTCCTCGGTGAGGGGGGCCTCGGGGCGCCAGGCCATGACGGGGACCAGGCCGGGGGAGATGATCTCCCAGTCGGCGAAGAAGCGCAGGACCTGGGAGCGGTCCCGGGGGACCAGCGTCATACGGCCCTGCTCTGCGGCCCTGGTGACCTCCGCCATCGCCTCGGGGTCGAAGTCCTGCGTCGGGTGGCTGATCGCGACATGGCTCCCGGAGGGCATCGCGTCGAGGAAGGCGCCGACCGCGCCCCACGGGTCCTGCTCGTCCTTGACGAGCATCAGGATGGCCACCAGCAGCAGGCCGACCGGCTGCCCGAGGTCGATGGTGTCCTTCAGCAGCGGCGAGCCGAGGATCTCGGCGGGCTCGCGCAGGTCCGCTTCGAGGTAGACCGTGCGCCCGGCGCCGGGCCTGCCGTTGAGGACGTCGCGCGCGTGCGCCTGCACGATGGGGTCGTTGTCGACGCAGACGACCCGGCTGTCGGGGGCGACGAGCGCGGCCACCGACGCGGTGTCCCCGTCCGCCGGGATGCCGGTGCCGATGTCGAGGAACTGCCGGATGCCGGCCTCGCCGGCCATGTGGCGGACCGCGCGGCCGAGGAACTTGCGGTTCTCCATGGCCATCGCCTTGATGCCGGGTATGGCCTGCTCGATGGCCTGGCCCATGGCCCGGTCCGCGGCGAAGTTGTTGCTGCCGCCGAGCCAGTAGTCGTACATCCGCGCCGAGTGCGGAAGGCTCGTGTCGATGAGGGGCGCGCCGCCGCTGTGGTCATTCGTCATGCGGCCAATCTGCCGTACGGCGGGGCCCACCGGAAGCGCGGGGGGACGGCGGACGCCCGCCGCCCCGGTGCGGGGCGGCGGGCGTCAGCGGGAGAAGGCGGGGTCAGTGCGAGTGGCCGTGACCGCCGGCGGCGGCCTCCGGCTCCTCTTCCTTCTTGTCCACGACCAGGGTCTCGGTCGTGAGCAGCAGCGACGCGATGGACGCCGCGTTCTCCAGGGCGGAGCGGGTGACCTTGACCGGGTCGATGACGCCGGCCTTGACCAGGTCGCCGTACTCGCCGGTGGCCGCGTTGAAACCGTGGCCCTTGTCCAGCTCGGCGACCTTGGAGGTGATGACGTAGCCCTCCAGGCCGGCGTTCTCGGCGATCCAGCGCAGCGGCTCGACAGCGGCGCGGCGGACGACGGCGACACCGGTGGCCTCGTCGCCCTCCTTGCCGAGGTTCTCGCCGAGCACCTTGACCGCGTGGACCAGAGCCGAGCCACCGCCGGAGACGATGCCCTCCTCGACGGCCGCGCGGGTCGCGGAGATCGCGTCCTCCAGGCGGTGCTTCTTCTCCTTCAGCTCGACCTCGGTGGCCGCGCCGACGCGGATGACGCAGACGCCGCCGGCCAGCTTGGCCAGCCGCTCCTGCAGCTTCTCGCGGTCCCAGTCGGAGTCGGTGGTGCCGATCTCCGCCTTGATCTGGTTGACGCGGCCCTCGATCTCGGCCTTGTCGCCCGCGCCGTCGACGATGGTGGTCTCGTCCTTGGTGATGGTGGCGCGGCGGGCGGTGCCCAGCAGGTCCAGGCCGGCCTGGTCGAGCTTGAGGCCGACCTCCTCGGCGATGACGGTCGCACCGGTGAGGGTGGCGATGTCGCCGAGCATGGCCTTGCGGCGGTCGCCGAAGCCGGGCGCCTTGACCGCGACGGCGTTGAACGTGCCGCGGATCTTGTTCACGACCAGGGTCGACAGGGCCTCGCCCTCGACGTCCTCGGCGATGATCAGCAGCGGCTTGGAGCCACCCGCCTGGATGATCTTCTCCAGCAGCGGCAGCAGGTCCTGGATCGAGGAGATCTTGCCCTGGTGGATCAGGACGTACGGGTCGTCGAGGACGGCCTCCATACGCTCCTGGTCGGTGACGAAGTACGGCGAGAGGTAGCCCTTGTCGAAGGCCATGCCCTCGGTGAACTCCAGGTCCAGACCGAAGGTGTTGGACTCCTCGACGGTGATCACACCGTCCTTGCCGACCTTGTCCATCGCCTCGGCGATCAGCTCGCCGACCTGCTTGTCCTGCGCGGACAGCGCGGCGACGGCCGCGATGTCCTCCTTGCCCTCGATGGCGCGCGCGGTGGCCAGCAGCTCCTCGGAGACCGCCTTGACGGCCGCGTCGATGCCCTTCTTGAGCGAGGCGGGGGACGCGCCGGCCGCCACGTTCCGCAGGCCCTCGCGGACCAGCGCCTGGGCCAGGACCGTCGCGGTGGTGGTGCCGTCACCCGCGATGTCGTTGGTCTTGGTCGCCACCTCCTTGACGAGCTGGGCGCCCAGGTTCTCGTACGGGTCCTCCAGCTCGACCTCACGGGCGATGGTCACGCCGTCGTTGGTGATGGTCGGGGCGCCGAACTTCTTGTCGATGACGACGTTGCGGCCCTTGGGGCCGATCGTCACCTTCACGGTGTCGGCGAGCTTGTTGACGCCGCGCTCCAGGGCGCGACGGGCGTCCTCGTCGAACTTAAGAATCTTGGCCATGCCTGCGAACTACCTCGTCTACTCGTCTAATCACGTCGTCACGGACGGTAAGGACGGCGAAAGAAACCGCCCCGGGGACCCGGCCTCAAGGACAGGGACTCCCGGGGCGGGATCACGGCTGTGCAGCCGGGGAACTACTTCTCGACGATCGCGAGAACGTCGCGGGCCGAGAGGACGAGGTACTCCTCGCCGTTGTACTTCACCTCGGTGCCGCCGTACTTGCTGTACAGCACGACGTCGCCCACGGCGACGTCGAGCGGCAGCCGGTTGCCGTCCTCGAAGCGGCCCGGACCGACGGCCAGGACGACGCCCTCCTGGGGCTTCTCCTTGGCGGTGTCCGGAATGACCAGGCCCGAGGCCGTGGTCTGCTCGGCGTCGAGCGGCTGGACCACGATGCGGTCCTCAAGCGGCTTGATGGCAACCTTGGTGCTGGCGGTCGTCACGATCCGACCTCCCCCTTCAAAGGGCTCACGGGAGTGTCTGTCTGGGTCGGCGACCTGGTAGGCCCGTCGTCGCGGGTGCCGGACCTGCCCGTCGCTGTGTGTCTGGCACTCAGCGGGGCCGAGTGCCAAAAGCGAGACTAGGACGCCTTTAGCACTCGGTCAAGCGGAGTGCCAGCCCCGCACTCCTCCCGGGTGACCCGAACCCCCCTCTCCGGCGGGGCCGAGCCCCCGGGCGCGGGCTCGCGACGGCGCCTCTTCGGCGGGGCCGAGCCGTCAGGGGCGCGGGGAACTGCGCGACCAGCCCACCACCGGCCGGTGGTCCGGCACGAACAGAACTGCCCCTTTCGGACGGTGACGACCCGCGCGTGCCTGGGGGCTGGGCGCGCAGTTCCCCGCGCCCCTAAAAACGCTCACCCTCTCGCGCAGAGGGCACCCCCAGGGGCGCGGGGAACTGCGCGCCAAGCCCCCCACCCGCCGGGGGCCGGCGTGGGCGGGGACAACCCCCTTCGGACGGAGAAGGCTTCCCGGGAGGGGAGAATGGGGCGGTGACGCCGGAGGAGTTTGAAGGATTGCTGACCGCGGAGGGGCAGGAGCTGCTGGAGGGGTTGCGGGGGCACGACCCCGTGGACGACCTCGCCGCGGCCACGCGGTTGCGGCGCACGCATGACGCACCGCTCGTGGCGGCAGCCCTGTCGCAGGCAAGGCTGCGGCAGCGCGCCGTCGCGAAGTTCGGCGCGGTGGACGCCCACCGCATGTACTTCACGCCGCACGGCCTGGAGCAGTCCACCCGCGCGTCGGTGGCGGCCCACCGGGCGGCCAGGTTCGCCGCGGACGCGGGCTCAGCCGGGGAGCGGGCCGGTGTCACCGACCTGTGTTGCGGGGTCGGCGGTGACGCGATCGCGATGCTGCGGGCGGGCCTTGCGGTGACCGCGGTGGACCGCGACCCGCTGACGTGCGCGGTGGTGCGGGCGAACGCGGCCGCGCTGGGCCTGGCCGACCGCCTGGAGGTCGTGTGCGCGGACGTCCGGGACGTCGGCACGGCCGGCCGTGCGGGCGTCTTCGTCGATCCGGCGCGCCGCACGGCCAGGGGCCGGGTCTTCGACCCGGAGGCGTACTCGCCTCCGCTGTCGTGGGCGCTGGAGGCGGCCGCCTCGGGTTCACCCGGGGCGGTGAAGGTCGCACCGGGGATCCCGCACGAGGCGGTGCCGGAGGGCGCGGAAGCCGAGTGGATCTCGGACGGCGGCGACGTGAAGGAGGCGGTGCTGTGGTTCGGCGGCGGGGTGCGGCCGGGCGCCCGCCGGGCGACGCTGCTGCCGTCGGGGGCGAGCCTGGTGGGGCGGGGCCTGCCCGACCCGCAGGTGCGGCCGGTGGGGCGGTACCTGTACGAGCCGGACGGCGCCGTCATCCGCGCGCACCTGGTCGCGGAGGTCGCGCAGGAGCTGGACGGCGGGCTCGTCGACCCGACGATCGCCTACGTCACCGCCGACGGCCTGCGGGCGACGCCGTACGCGACGGCGTACGAGGTCACCGATGTGCTGCCTTTCGGGCTGAAGCGGCTCAAGGCCCTGGTGCGGGAGCGGGAGATCGGCGTCCTCACGGTCAAGAAGCGCGGCTCGGCGGTCGACCCGGACGACCTCCGCCGCCGGGTGCGCCCGAAAGGCCCGCACTCGGCCACGGTCTTCCTGACCCGCGTCTGCGGCGCCCCTTCCATGCTCCTGGCCCACCCGGCGCGGGGGCGCTCTCAGACGTAGTCGTCCAGGCGGGCCAGGGTGAAGCCCTGGGAGGCGACCTGGCGCAGCAGGTTGGCGGTCATCGCCGTCATGGACTCGCCCTTGAGCTGGGACGGGCCGCGGAAGTGGGCCAGGATGATGTCGCCGGGGTGGAACTTCTTGTCGGGGCGCTGGAACTGCACCTTCTTGATCTGCATGGACTCGCGCCACAGGATGATCGCCCGCAGGCCGCCGCAGGATTTCACCGCGGTGCGGGTGTCGGCGTTGTAGTTGCCGTAGGGCGGCCGGAAGAGCCCGGGTGCCGTGCCGTACTCGGCGGTCAGCTTCTGCTGCTGGACGCAGATCTCGTGCTTCTGCTGGGCCAGGGTCCGCCCGTGCAGGTCGGGGTGGGTGAGGGTGTGGTCCTGTATCGAGTTGCCGAGCGCCTGGAGCGGGCGGAAGTAGCCGTAGTCGCTCTTGATGACGTCGTCGGTGAGGAACATCGTGAAGGGGATCTTCAGGTCCCGCATCATCTCGACGAACTTCGGGTCCTTCTCCGCCCCGTCGTCGAAGGTCAGGAAGACGATCTTCTGGTCGGTGGGTATGTCGCTGACCACGGGTATGCGGCCGTCGTCGGTGCGTACGGGCTTGACGGCGGGCGGGGCGGGCGGCGGCGCCAGGAGCGGGACGCCCCACTTGCGGAAGGCCGCGGCGCGGTCCTCGGTCGGCGTGGGCTGGGGCGTGCGGGACGGCTGCGAGGCCGTCACGGTGTCCGCGGGGGCCGGGGAGCCGGTGGGGTCGCCGCTGGAGCAGCCGGTTGCCAGGAGGAGGCCCAGGAGCAGCAGGGCGAGGATTCCGCGTGGTGCGCGCATACCCTGGACGAGGGGATTTTCAGCTCCCGGGTTCCACGGCGACGGACGTGAACCGCCAGCGGTGCACCTCGCGCCGCACCAGGTCGGCGGGCGGCGCGGGCAGTTCGGGGAGCTGCGCGTCGTAGTCGGCGTCCCACCAGGTCAGGACGAGGACGCGGTCGCCGGGCGCGGTGAGGTGTTCGCGGCGCAGGAATCCGCCGGGCAGTGCGGCGGCGGACTGCCGTGCCCAGGCGAGCAGTTCGGGGCCGCGGCCCTGCGCGGCGGCGGCCTCCCACATGAGGGTGACGCTCATCGGCGGCTCATCCGTGGAGGTTGTCCCTGGCGGCCTCGTGCACGTGGTCGTGGGTGTGCCCGGGTACGGACACCTCGGTGACCGGGAGCGAGGAGTCGGCGGGGAGGTCGAAGGTGGAGGAGGCGCGGCCCCTTGCGACCATCTCGGCGCCCAGTGCGGCGACCATGGCGCCGTTGTCGGTGCACAGGCCCGGGCGGGGCACCCGGAGCCGGATCCCGGCGCCCTCGCACCTTTCCAGGGCCAGGGAGCGCAGCCGGGAGTTGGCGGCGACGCCGCCGCCGATCATCAGGTGGTCGACGCCGTTGTCCTTGCAGGCCCTGATCGCCTTGCGGGTGAGCACGTCGACGACGGCCTCCTGGAAGGACGCGGCGACGTCGGCGACGGGCACGTCCCGGCCGTCCCTGCGGCGGGCCTCGACCCAGCGGGCGACGGCGGTCTTCAGGCCGGAGAAGGAGAAGTCGTAGAGCGGGTCGCGCCCGCCGGTCAGGCCGCGGGGGAAGGCGATGGCGGCGGGGTCGCCGTCGCGGGCGTGCCGGTCGATGGCCGGGCCGCCGGGGAAGCCGAGGCCGAGGACGCGGGCGACCTTGTCGAAGGCCTCGCCGGCCGCGTCGTCGATGGTGGCGCCGAGCGGGCGCACGTCGCCGGTGATGTCGGGGGCGAGCAGCAGCGAGGAGTGGCCGCCGGAGACCAGCAGCGCCATGGTGGGCTCGGGCAGGGCGCCGTGTTCGAGCTGGTCGACGCAGATGTGCGAGGCGAGGTGGTTGACGCCGTAGAGCGGCTTGCCGAGCGCGTAGGCGTACGCCTTGGCCGCCGACACCCCGACCAGCAAGGCGCCCGCGAGTCCCGGCCCCGCGGTGACGGCGATGCCGTCGAGGTCGCCGGCGCTGACCCCGGCCTGCTTGAGGGCGCGCTGGATGGTGGGGACCATCGCCTCCAGGTGGGCGCGGCTGGCGACCTCCGGGACGACGCCGCCGTAGCGGGCGTGCTCGTCGACGCTGGAGGCGACCGCGTCGGCGAGCAGGGTGTGCCCGCGGACGATGCCGACGCCGGTCTCGTCGCACGAGGTCTCGATACCGAGCACCAGGGGTTCGTCAGCCATGGAATTCCTCAGCCAGGTTCTGTGCCGGGTCGGCGCTGCGCATGACGAGCGCGTCGACGTTGCCCGGCTGGTAGTAGCCCTTGCGGATGCCGATCGGCTCGAAGCCGAAGCGCTGGTAGAGCCGCTGGGCGCGGGCGTTGTCGACCCGCACTTCGAGCAGCACCTCGTGGCATTCTGCCGCGGTCGCGGCCCGCAGCAGGGCGGTGAGCAGCCGGGCGCCGAGCCCGGTGCCCCAGTGGTCGCGGGCCACCGCGATGGTCTGCACGTCGCCGGTTCCGGCGACGGCCGCGAGCCCCGCGTAGCCGACGATCCGTCCGTCGGCGCGCTCGGCGGCGACGTACGTGCGGGTGGCCGCCGGGTGCCTGGTGTCGGCGATCTCCGACCAGAACATGCCGCGGGACCAGGCGTCCTCGGGGAAGAGCTCCTCCTCCAGCGCGATCACCCGGTCCAGGTCCCACCAGCGCAGCTCGCGCAGGGCCACGTCGTCCGGTCCGCTCACGTCGGCAGGACCGCCTTGTAGCCGGCGGGCACCTGGGCGTCGGGGCGGCGCAGGTACAGCGGCAACGCGGGCGCGAAGGCCTCGCCCGCGGCGAGCCGGTGCGCGGCCAGTGCGCCGAGCGAGCCGGCCGACTGGTGGGCGGGGTCGGGGCGGCGGTCGGTGAAGGCGTCGGGGTAGAGAGCGGCGCCCGCGCCGACCGCGGGCAGCGCGAGCACGTCGGCCGGCAGGTCGGCGGGCCGGTTGACCGCGGGCTCGGTGACGCGGACCGCGGGGCCGTCGTAGCAGGCCCAGTAGACCTCCTTGCGGCGCGCGTCGGTGGCGACGGTGAAGGGGCCTTCCAGGCCCGCCTCGCCCGCGGCCCAGGCGAGGCCGTCGAGGGTGCACACGCCGTGTACGGGCACGCCAAGGGCGTCGCCGAAGGACGCGGCGGTGACCAGCCCGACCCGCAGGCCCGTGTACGGTCCCGGGCCGACGCCGACGACAACGCCGGTGACGTCGGCGAGCGCGCGGCCCGCGGTGGACAGCACGCGGTCCACGGCGGGTACGAGGAGTTCGCCGTGCCTGCGCGCGTCGATCACCGTGGACTCGGCGAGCACCCGCTCCCCGTCGTGCAGGGCGGCGGTGACGGCGGGCGTGGCGGTGTCGAAGGCAAGCAGCAGCACGCCCCCAGGGTACGGGCAGCACGCGTACGGCCGCGGCGGCGGTCGCCGCTGCTGCTACCGTCAACGGGGAGCGAGCGCGCAACCCGACCGGAGGATCCCCGTGGCAATCAAGGCCGGCACCCTTGTCTCGGGTCTGACCGCGGCGGCGATGGTGGTGATCGCGGTCCTGGCCGCGCAGGCGTCGGGCTCGGCACCCAAGACCCCGGCGGCGGCGCATTCCGCGACCCCGCCGAAGAAGTCGGCACCGGCCAAGCCGAAGCCGAAGACGTATCCGCTGCCGCTGCACTCGGGCATAGGCAAGCGCGTCGTCTACAGCATCTCCGCGAAGCGGGTGTGGCTGGTGGACGACGGCAACAAGGTGGTGCGCACCTATGCGGTGGTCGCGGGCAACGTGGCGCCGTCCAAGGGCCTGCACCACGTCTTCTTCCGCCGCGCCACGGGCACCGGCGGCGACGGCAAGCAGGTCGAGCACACGGTGCTGTTCGCGATGACCGGCGGGGTCAACGTCGGTTTCAGCGCGGCCGTCGACGGCTCGCTGCCCAAGCCGGACCCGGCCAAGCAGAACGCGGCGATCCGGGCGACCCGGGCTGACACCGCGGCGATGTGGCAGTTCGCGACGGTCGGCAGCGCCATCAACGTGATGCCCTGAGGCCTGGGCCGGGAAGCCGGGCTCGGCCTGGCGGAGCCGGGCCGCATTTCACCCGTACGGGCTATGCCGCGTCCTTGTCGGGGACGGTAGGACGGGGCCTTTGCGGGGGTGTGGCGGGCGGCGGGGTGGAGATCCGCCGGGCCGCCTCCGCCGCGGCCAGCAGGTCGCGGAAGGTGGGGGTGGGCTGGGGGTCCTGGGGGTCGTGGGCCGACATGACGCCTCCCCGAGCGGTGGAAGTTAGGTAGCCCTAAGCGGGCGTCCGGAACCAGGACACCACGGACACCTGCCCCTGCGCAACATCTTCCCGACAGCTTGTCGGTTCAATGCGCCGCCCGCCCGCCGCTCCCCCGCCGCTCCCCCGCCGCGCTCAGCCGCCGAGGGCCGAGAGGTCGGTCGCCGCCCAGCGCGGGCCGATGCCGCTGACCGTCACCACCCGGGCGTCGTCGTCCGCCTCCGGCGCCGAGCCGACCGTGCGCTCGATGACGACCTGCAGCCGGGCCTCCGACAGCTCCTCGACCTTGCCCTCGCCCCACTCCACGACCACCACCGACTCCGGCAGCGACACGTCCAGGTCCAGGTCCTCCATCTCGTCCAGGCCGCCGCCCAGGCGGTAGGCGTCCACGTGGACCAGGGCGGGGCCGCCGGTCAACGAGGGGTGGACGCGGGCGATGACGAAGGTCGGCGAGGTGACGGCGCCGCGTACGCCCAGGCCCTCGCCCAGGCCCCGGGTCAGCGTGGTCTTGCCCGCGCCCAGCTCGCCGTTGAGCAGGACCAGGTCGCCGGGTTCCAGCAGCGACGCCAGGCGCAGCCCCAGGTCACGCATGCGCTCGGCGGTGCGTACGGTGATCCGGACGGCGGGAGGGAGCCGGTCCTGCGTGCCCGCGGGGGGCGAATCGTGCGGTGTGCCCATGACCGCGAAGCCTACGCGTCGCCCGCCGCACCCCGCCCGTCCGCGACCCGCCACCCGGCCCCCCGGCGCCGCCTACGCCTCGCCCGACGTCGCCAGCTCGCGCAGGCCCTCGGCGACCGGCGCCTGCACAGAGTCGGCGGCCTGCGCGATCAGCAGCGCGAGGGCGCAGTTCACCAGCCCGGGACGCTCGAACATCACCAGGTGCCCCGCGCCCGGCACGATGACCAGCTCGGCGTCGGGGAGCTTCTCCGCGATCTCCGTGCTGTGCTCGCTGGGCGTCAGCAGGTCCTTGTCCCCGGCCAGCACCAGCCCCGGCAGCCCGTCGAGGACGGCGAGCGCATCGCCCTTCTCGTGGTCGGTGAAGGCCGGGTAGAACTCGGCGACCACGTCGATCGGCGTCGACTCGATCAAGCGCTCGGCGAAGCGGCCGACCGCCGGGTCCACGTCCGAGCCGAAGGAGTAGCGCTTGACGATCCCGGCGAACAGCTCGGCGGTCGCCCGCCGCGCCCGCTCCACCAGGTCCGCCTGGCTGCCCATGATCTTCAGCAGCCCCGGCGCGACCGCGCGGAAGGCCCGCGCCCCGACGGCCGGCAGCCCGAGCGTCACGGCGGCCAGCTTGCCCGACGACGTCGACACGAAGCCGACGCCGGCGACCCGCTCGCGCACGTAGTCCGGGTACTGGTCGGCGAAGGCCATCACCGTCATGCCGCCCATCGAGTGCCCGACCAGCACCACGGGACCCTCGGGCACCGCCGCGTCCAGCACCGCCCTCAGGTCCCGGCCCAGCTGGTCGATGGTCGCCGGGCCGCCCGCCGCCTGGTCGCGGCCCCGCTCGCTGCGGCCGTGGCTGCGCTGGTCCCAGTAGACCGCGCGGACCGTACCCCGCAGGGCCGCCCGCTGGAAGTGCCAGGAGTCCTGGTTGAGGCAGTAGCCGTGCGAGAAGACCACGGTGACCGGCAGGGGCGCGGCCGCGGCGCCCCTGCGCCCGCGCAGCCAGCCCCTGCGCGGCGGCTCCGGCTCCTGCGGGGCGGCGGCGTCCTCGGTCTCGAAGTACAGCTCGGTGCCGTCCTCCGCGGTCGCGGTGCCCGCCCGCCCGCGCAGGCTCCCGTACGGCCCCGCCGCGTCCAGCGCCAGCTGCGCCTTGCGCCGCACCCCGCGCCCCACGGTGACCCGCTCGATCGCCACACCGGCGGCGGCACCCGCGGCCACCACGCCGATCGCGGCCCCGACCAGTCCGGCCCGCTCCCACTTCACCCCGTCACCCACCCGTTCAGCCACGCTCCCGGTAGACCCGCGGCACCCGGCCGCCGATCCGGGTGACGATCTCGTACGCGATCGTGCCGCAGGCCCGCGCCCAGTCCTCGGCGGTGGGCTCGCCGCGGTCGCCGGGGCCGAACAGCAGCACCTCGTCGCCCGCGGCCGCGGCGTCGCCGCCGAGGTCCACCACGAACTGGTCCATCGCCACCCGCCCCGCCACCGTCCGCCACTTCCCGGCCACCAGGACCGGCCCCGCACCGGACGCATGCCGCGGCACACCGTCTCCGTACCCCAGCGGGACCAGCGCAAGCGTCGTCGGCCCCGGTGTCACGTAGCGGTGGCCGTAGCTGACCCCGTGGCCGCCGGGCACCTGCTTCACGCTCGCCAGCCGGGCCGCCAGCGTCATCACCGGGCGCAGCCCGAAGTCCGCGGGGCCGCCGACCTGCGGCACCGGGGAGATGCCGTACATGGCCACGCCCGGCCGCACCATGTCGAAGTGCGACTCGGGCAGCGTCAGAGTGCCGGGCGAGTTGGCGATGTGCCGCACCTCGGGGTCGAGACCGGCCGCCGCCGCCTGGTCAAGTGCGGTGCGGAAGACGCCGAGTTCACGTGCGATCGAGGGGTGCCCCGGCTCGTCGGCGCAGGAGAAGTGCGCCCACAGGCCGGTGACCTTGATCAGGTCGGCCTTCTCCGCCGCCCGTGCCGCCGCCGTCAGCGCGGGCCACTGGTCGGGCTGGCACCCGTTGCGGCCCAGGCCGGCGTCCACCTTGAGCTGTACGCGCGCGGTGCGGCCCGCGGCCCGTGCCGCGGCCACCGCCTCCTCCAGCGCCCAGGGCGCGCTGACGGTGACGTCCACGTCCGCCTCGACGCACTCGCGCCACGGCCCGCCCGGCGTCCACAGCCAGCACAGCACCCGGCCGCCGACCCCGGCGGCCCGCAGCGCCAGCGCCTCCTCGGGGGTCGCCACCCCGAGCCAGTCGGCGCCGCCCTCCAGCGCGGCACGCGCGCACGGCACCATGCCGTGGCCGTACGCGTCGGCCTTCACGACCGCCATGAAGGCCGCGCCGGGCGCCTTGGCGCGCAGCGCCGCGACGTTGCCGCGCAGCGCCCCGAGGTCGATCTGCGCCCATCCGCGCCCGCTCGTCATGTCGTTCATCCAGGTCAGTGTCTCAGGCGTGGGACATGGTTGCCCTTGACGGTGTCGATAGTAAGCGCGCATACTATATGGATGATGACCCTGGGAACAGCGCACATCACCTCCACCGCGAAGCCCGACGCCTTCTTCGCCCGCTGGGCCGACATGGCGACCTGGCCGGAGTGGAACTCCGACACCGAGTGGGTACGGATCGACGGACCCTTCGTGCGCGGCGCCAAGGGCGTGCTCAAACCCAAGGGCGCACCTCAGGTGCCCTTCGTCGTGACCGAACTCGTCCCCGGCGAGAAGTTCACCGACGTCTCCAAGCTCGTCGGAGCCAGGCTCACCTTCCGGCACGTCGTCACCCGCACCGCCGAGGGGTCCACCCGGGTGGACGTCACCGCGACCCTGCGCGGCCCGCTCGCCCGCATCTGGAACCTCGCCCTCGGCAAAGGCATCGCCGCCGGGCTCCAGGGCGACCTGGACCGGCTCCGCGACGCGGCGGAGTCCGCTGCGTGAGCCTCGCGACGGGCTTCGGCTCCGCGGACGACAGCCCGGGGCTGCTGCTGTGGCAGGTCACCAACCACTGGCAGGCCGCGCAGCGCGCGGCCCTCAAACCGTACGGGCTCACGCACGTGCAGTTCGTCCTCCTCGCCTCCCTGAGCTGGCTCCAGGCCCAGGAAGCTCCCGGTCCCGTCACGCAGCGGCGGCTCGCGGAACACGCGGCCACCGACCCGATGATGACCTCGCAGGTCCTGCGCACGCTGGAGGCCCGCGGCCTCGTCACCCGCCTCCCCCACCCCCACGATGCGCGTGCCCGCGCGGTGACCGCCACGGAGGAGGGCGCTGCCCTCGCCGATCAGGCCATTGCGGTGGTGGAGGCCTGCGATGCCGACTTCTTCTCGCCGCTGTCCGAAGAAGTCGCCCTCTTCACCCGGGCCTTGCGCACCCTCCGCCCCACCTGACCCCCCTGCGGGGGTGCCCCTTCCGCGGTGCGTGCACCTTTCCACCGGTGGTGGCTCGTCTCGCAGTTCCCCGAGCCCCTGGGTGATTGCCACATCCTGTCGCGCTCACAGTTCCGGTGCGTGGGGGCTGGTCGCGCAGTTCCCCGCGCCCCTGGGTGAGTGCCACATCCTGTCGCGCTCACAGTTCCGGTGCGTGGGGGCTGGTCGCGCAGTTCCCCGAGCCCCTGGGTGAGTGCCCCTTACGGCGGGCTCGCACCTTTCCGTTCGTCGTGATTGGGCGCGCAGTTCCCCGCGCCCCTGAGGGGTGCCCCCTCTCGCAGAGCCGGCGCCGTCAGGCGGCGCCCTCTGCACAAGAGGGTGAGCGTTTTTAAGGGGCGCGGGGAACTGCGCGCCCCGCCCGGACGGGCGGAAAGAAGGCAACGCCACAGCAAGTGGCAACCACCCAGGGGCTCGGGGAACTGCGAGACAAGCTTGGCGCAGGGGCTAGAGGGGCCAGGCGGATGGGAGGGTGGTGGCTACGTCGAGGGCGGTCAGGGGTGGGGGGGTGAGGCGGGCTGCGAGGCCGTGGAGGTAGGCCGCGGCCGAGGCCGCGTCCGCGGCGGGGAGGGCCGCGGCCAGGAGGGACCCGGCGAGGCCGGAGAGGACGTCACCGCTGCCGGCGGTGGCAAGCCACGCCGTGCCGGTGGGGTTCACCCGCACCGGCTCCAGCGCGGAGGGCGAAGCCACGAGCGTCGTGGACCCCTTGAGCAGGACCGTCGCCCCGTAGGCCCCGGCAAGCGCCCGCACCGCATCGAGGCGGGACGCCTCGACCGCCTCCCGGGGCCGCCCGAGCAGCGCGGCGGCCTCCCCGGCGTGCGGCGTGAGCACAGTGGCCGCGTTGCGCGCGAGCACCGCGTCGCGGGACATGAGCCGGAGCCCGTCGGCGTCGACGAGCACGGGCACGTCGGAGGCCAGCACCTCTTCCACCGCGGTGCGCGCGGCGGCGGAGTCGCCGAGCCCGGGTCCGACGACCCACGCCTGGACGCGGCCCGCGGCATGCGGTGACCCGGTGGAGACCAGCGTCTCGGGGTGCCGGGCGAGAACCGCGGCCCCGCCGCCGCCGACGTAGCGCACGGCTCCGGCACCGCCGCGGATCGCCCCGGAGACGGCGAGCACGGCCGCGCCGGGGTAGCGGTCGGACCCGGCGACGATTCCGACCACGCCCCGCCGGTACTTGTCGCTCTCCCCGCCGGGCCGCGGCAGCATCGCGGCGACGTCGGCGTTCTGCAGCGCTTCCACGGCGGGTACGCCGAGGTCGTCGCCGAGGCCGATGTCGATGAGCCGCAGGGCGCCGGCGAGCCCAGCGGCGGGGTCGATGAGCAGGCCCGGCTTGTACGTGCCGAAGGTGACGGTGACGTCGGCGCGTACGGCGTCGCCCGCGACCTCGCCGGTGTCGGCGTCGACGCCGCTGGGCAGGTCGACGGCGACGACGGCGGCGCGTGCGTCGTACACGGCCCGCATCAGGTCGGCGGCCTGCGGGCGCAGCCCGCCCTTGCCGCCGATGCCGACGATGCCGTCGTAGACGAGGTGGGCGCGGGCGATGGGCGCGGCGGCGTCCTCGGTGCCGACGGCCCGGCCGCCGGCCGCGCGCAGGGCGGCGAGCCCCGCGGTGTGGGCGCGCTCGGGCGACAGCAGGACGGCGGTGACCGCGGCGCCGCGGCGGGCGAGGCGGGCGCCGGCGTAGAGGGCGTCGCCGCCGTTGCTGCCGCTGCCGGCGAGGACGACGACGCGGGAGCCGTACACCCGCCCGAGGACTTCCGCGCCGACGGCCGCGAGGCCGGCTGCGGCCCGCTGCATCAGCACGCCTTCCGGCAGGCGTGCCATGAGTGCGTCCTCGGCGTCCCGCACGGCCTGCACCGTGTGCGCGTACCTCATCGCGTACCCTCCCGTAGGCCCTGCTCCCGACGATACGTACTGCTCACCGCTCCGGCACCCCGGCTCGGGTTCAGCCTTCCGCCACGACCACGGCGGACGCGACGCCCGCGTCGTGGCTGAGCGACAGGTGCCACGTTTTCACGCCGAGTGCGGCGGCTCTGGCGGCGACCGTGCCCTTCACCGTCAGGCGGGGGCGGCCTGACGGTTCTGTGCTGATTTCGGCGTCCAGCCAGCTCAGGCCGGGCGGGGCGCCGAGGGATTTCGCCAGGGCCTCCTTGGCGGCGAATCTCGCTGCCAGCGACGAGAGGGGGCGCGGGGCGCCGTTCTCCAGGGTCAGCTCACCCGGCGTGAACAGCCGTTCCGCCATGCCCGGAGTGCGCTCCAGCGCTTCTGCGAAGCGGGTGATCTCAGCGACGTCAATCCCTACCCCGACGATCATCCCCCCACCCTAGGCCCCGGGGTCCTGCGCCCCCGCCCCTTTGCCTCTTGCGGTGAGCGCTCGCCTTTCCCTCGGCGGGGGGTGCAGAGGTGATTGCCACTTGCTGTGGGCTCGCACCTTTCCGTGCGTCGTGATTGGGCGCGCAGTTCCCCGCGCCCCTGGTGGGTGCCCCCTTCCCGCAGGGTGAGCGTTTTTAGGGGCGCGGCGAACTGCGCGACCAGCCCCCACCGGGCGGAAGGAAGGCAACACCACAGCATGTGGCAATCACCTGGTCGGAGGGGGGCGCCCCGGCGCAGAAGGAGGGGCTGGGAGGATGCGGGGGTGACGATCATCGGTGACGCCGGCGCGAGCCCGTTTGTCGACCTCACTCGGGGGGAGTGGAGCGCTCTGCGGGAGCGGACGCCGTTGCCGCTGACCGCCACGGAAGTGGAGCGGCTGCGCGGGCTGGGTGACGTGATCGACCTGGAGGAGGTCGTGGAGGTCTACCTCCCGCTGTCCCGCCTGCTGAACCTGTACGTGGCCGCGCACAGCGGCCTGCGCGGCGCGCTGAACACCTTCCTGGCCGGAACCGCCGAGGGCCCGCAGCCGGGGACGCCGTTCGTGATAGGCGTGGCCGGCAGCGTGGCGGTGGGCAAGTCGACGACGGCCCGCCTGCTGCAGGCACTGCTGGCGCGCTGGCCTGAGCACCCGCGGGTGGAGCTGGTCACGACGGACGGCTTCCTCTACCCCAATGCCGAGTTGCAGCGGCGCGGCCTGATGGCACGCAAGGGCTTCCCCGAGTCGTACGACCGGCGCGCGCTGACGCGCTTCGTGGCGGACGTGAAGTCGGGCAAGGCGGAGGTGACCGCCCCGGTGTACTCGCACCTGTTCTACGACATCGTGCCGGGTGAGCGGCTGACGGTGCGCAGGCCGGACATCCTGATCGTGGAGGGGCTGAACGTGCTGCAGCCGGCGCTGCCGGGCAAGGACGGGCGCACCAGGATCGGGCTCGCGGACTACTTCGACTTCAGCGTGTACGTGGACGCGCGCACCGAGGACATCGAGCAGTGGTACCTGGGGCGGTTCAGGAAGCTGCGGGAGACCGCTTTCCAGAACCCGGACTCGTACTTCACGAAGTACACCCGGGTGGCCGAGGAGGAGGCGATGGACTACGCGCGGCTGATGTGGCGGACCGTCAACCGGCCCAACCTCCAGGAGAACGTGGCTCCGACCCGCAGCCGCGCGACGCTGGTCCTGCGCAAGAGCCAGGACCACAAGGTGCAGCGGCTGTCGCTGCGCAAGCTCTGAGAAGCGAGGCACCCCGACGCGGGACCGCGTCGGGGTGCCCGAAGGCGTCGGCTCAGCCCAGCGAGGACTTCACGACGTCGGCCAGCCGGCCGGCGACCGACCTGGCGTGGTCGATGTCGGCGGCCTCGACCATGACGCGGACCAGCGGCTCTGTGCCGGAGGGGCGCAGCAGCACCCGGCCGGTCGCGCCCAGCTCCGCTTCCGCCTCGGCGACGGCGGCGACCAGTTCGGGGGCGGTCGAGGCGCGGCTCTTGTCGACGTCGGGGACGTTGACCAGGACCTGCGGCAGCCGCTGCATGACGGCGGCCAGGTCGGCGAGCGGGCGGCCGGTGGCGCAGACCCGGGCGGCGAGCAGCAGCCCGGTGAGGGTGCCGTCGCCGGTGGTGGCGTGGTCGAGCACGATGACGTGGCCCGACTGCTCGCCGCCGAGCGCGTAGCCGTGCTCCTTCATGGACTCCAGGACGTAGCGGTCGCCGACGGCGGTCTGCACGAGGGTGATGCCCTCGCGCTCCATGGCCAGTTTGAAGCCCAGGTTGGACATGACGGTGCCGACGACGGTGTTGCCGCGCAGTTCGCCGCGCTCGCGCAGGGACAGCGCGAGGATGGCGAGGATCTGGTCGCCGTCGACCTCCTCGCCGGAGGCGTCCACGGCCAGGCAGCGGTCGGCGTCGCCGTCGTGCGCGATGCCGAAGTCGGCGCCGTGCTCGATGACGGCGGCCTTGAGCAGGTCGAGGTGGGTCGAGCCGCAGCCGTCGTTGATGTTGAGGCCGTCGGGGCGGGCGCCGATGGTGACGACGTCGGCGCCGGCGCGCGAGAAGGCCTCGGGCGAGACGCGGGACGCGGCGCCGTGCGCCTCGTCCAGGACGACCTTGAGGCCGTCGAGGCGGTTGGGGAGCACGCCGATGAGGTGGGCGACGTACTGGTCGAAGCCCTCGTCGTAGTCCTTGACGCGGCCGACGCCGGCGCCGGTGGGGCGGTCCCAGGGGGCGCCGGTGCGGTGCTCCTCGTAGACCTTCTCGATGCGGTCTTCCAGGTCGTCGTCGAGCTTGTGGCCGCCGCGGGCGAGGAACTTGATGCCGTTGTCGGGCATCGCGTTGTGGCTCGCGGACAGCATCACGCCGAGGTCGGCGCCCAGCGCGCCGGTGAGATACGCCACCGCCGGGGTGGGCAGCACACCGACCCGCAGGACGTCCACGCCCGCGCTTGCGAGGCCCGCCACGACGGCGGCCTCCAGGAACTCGCCCGAGGCGCGCGGATCGCGCCCCACCACGGCGACGGGGCGGTGCCCCGCGAAGGTGCCGGCCTCCGCGAGCACGTGTGCCGCCGCGACCGACAGGCCGAGCGCCAGCTCGGCGGTGAGGTCCGCGTTGGCGATGCCACGCACCCCGTCGGTACCGAAGAGTCGTCCCACTGTGTGTCCTCCGATGCGCTACGGCGGCTCTGCCGTGTTTCGGCCGCCCCCGGCCGTACCCAGACGCAGGTGCCGGCGCACCTGCTCGATGCTTGACGTTTGGCGCCCTGTCATTGGTTGTACCAGTCGTATCACCACAGATATACGACCACGGCGCCACATGCGAACGCCCCGGAGGCAATGGTGTGCCTCCGGGGCGTGGCGCAACGGCAACAGCGACGGCAGCGGCGTGCCGTTCGCCGCGTGCCGGCTGCGACTAGCGCTTGCTGAACTGCGGCGCCTTGCGGGCCTTCTTCAGACCGGCCTTCTTCCGCTCGACCGCGCGGTCGTCGCGGGTCAGGAAGCCGGCCTTCTTGAGCGGGCCGCGGTTGTTGTCGACGTCGGCCTCGTTCAGCGCACGGGCGACACCGAGGCGCAGCGCACCGGCCTGGCCCGAGATGCCGCCGCCGCTGATGCGGGCGATGACGTCGTAGCGGTTGTCGAGTTCGAGCACCTTGAAGGGCTCGTTGACTTCCTGCTGGTGCACCTTGTTCGGGAAGTAACCCTCAAGGGTGCGGCCGTTGATCTTCCACTTGCCGCTGCCCGGGACGATCCGGACGCGGGCGATGGACTGCTTGCGGCGGCCGGTGCCGGCAGCCGGCTGCGGGTCGCCGAAGCGCGAAGCGAGGGACTCGGAGGTGTACTCCCCCTCGACGGCCTCGGACTCGAAGGTGGTGATCTCCTCGTAGGACTCGTCGCCCTCGATGACGGTCTCGGCAGTGGTCTCAGCCACGATTCTCCTCAGGTTCTTTCTGGTAGCTGGTGGCCGGAACTACTGCGCGACCTGGGTGATCTCGAACGGCACCGGCTGCTGCGCAGCGTGCGGGTGCTGGTCGCCCGAGTAGACCTTCAGCTTGGAGAGCATCTGACGGCCCAGGGTGTTCTTGGGGAGCATGCCCTTGACGGCCTTCTCGACGGCCTTCTCGGGGCTCTTCTCCAGCAGCTCGTCATAGCGCACGGAACGCAGGCCGCCCGGGTAACCGGAGTGGCGGTAGGCCATCTTCTGGGTGCGCTTGTTACCCGAGAGGTGGACCTTGTCGGCGTTGATGATGATGACGAAGTCACCGGTGTCGACGTGGGGCGCGTAGACGGGCTTGTGCTTGCCCCGCAGGAGGGTGGCGGCCTGAGTGGCCAGACGGCCCAGGACAACGTCCTGCGCGTCGATGACGTGCCACTGGCGCTGGACATCGCCGGGCTTGGGGCTGAACGTACGCACGGTCGTAGCCTTCGCTTCTTCTCAGTAGTGGTTTCCCCTGACCCGCCGCGAGGGCGGTGGGGAAGGGTCCTGACAAGGCCACCCGGACGATCACGACAGCCTTGGCGGCACACGGGGACGCAACCCGTCTGCCTGCCGCTGGTCATCGGCCCGGTGGACCGGCGTAAGGGCCCCTCACGTGAGATAGAGCAAGCCAATACGCATAACGAACCATGAGAATACCCGGGCGCCCCCGGCCGGGTCAAAACGCCTCCGGGGCGCCCGGCCCCTAGTCCGTGTTTTGGAAGTCCCGCCTGCCCCGTGGGCGGACGGCGCTACTTCCAAAACACGGCCTAGCGGTCCCTGGCGACCCGGGCCTCGTCCCACACCGGGGTGGGCGACTCGCGTACGGTGCCGTCCGCGCCGAAGACCAGGTAGCGGTCGAAGCTGCGGGCGAACCAGCGGTCGTGGGTCACCGCGAGCACCGTGCCCTCGTAGGACTCCAGGCCCTCCTGGAGGGCCTCGGCGCTCTCCAGGTCCAGGTTGTCGGTCGGCTCGTCCAGCAGCAGCGCGGTGGTGCCCTCCAGCTCCATCAGCAGGATCTGGAAGCGCGCCTGCTGCCCGCCGGAGAGCCGGTCGAAGGCCTGGTCGCCCTGCTTCTCCAGCTCGTAGCGCCGCAGCACCGACATCGCCCGGCCGCGGTCCCTCGAGTGCTCGGCCCACAGGATGTCCACCAGGGTGCGGCCGCGCAGCTCCGGGTGCGCGTGGGTCTGCGCGAAGTGCCCGGGTACGACGCGCGCGCCCAGCCGGTAAGTGCCGGTGTGGGCCACGCTCGTGTCGCCCGCCAGCAGCCGCAGGAAGTGCGACTTGCCCGAGCCGTTCGAGCCGAGCACCGCGACCCGCTCGCCGTAGAAGACCTCCAGGTCGAAGGGCTTCATCAGGCCGGTCAGCTCCAGCTTCTCGCAGGTCACCGCCCGCATGCCGGTACGCCCGCCCTTGAGGCGCATCGTGATGTCCTGCTCGCGCGGCGGCTCCTGCGGGGCGCCCGCGTCCTCGAAGCGCTTCAGCCGGGTCTGGGCCGCGTGGTAGCGGGAGGCCATGTCGGGGCTGTTCGCCGCCTGCTGCCGCAGCCGCAGCACCATCGCCTTGAGCTTGGCGTGCTCCTCGTCCCAGCGCCTGCGCAGCTCCTCGAAGCGCGCGAAGCGCTCCTTGCGGGCCTCGTGGAAGGTGCCGAAGCCGCCGCCGTGGACCCAGGCGGTCGCCCCGGCGGGACCCGTCTCGACGCTGACGATCTTCTCCGCGGTGCGCGAGAGCAGCTCGCGGTCGTGGCTGACGAACAGCACGGTCTTGCGGGTCGTGGCGATCTGCTCCTCCAGCCACCGCTTGCCGGGGACGTCCAGGTAGTTGTCCGGCTCGTCGAGCAGCAGCACCTCGTCGGGGCCGCGCAGCAGCGCTTCGAGCACCAGCCGCTTCTGCTCGCCGCCGGAGAGCGTTTTGACCTCGCGCCACTGCGCCCGCTCGTAGGGGACGCCCAGCGCCGCCATCGTGCACATGTCCCACAGGGTCTCGGCCTCGTAGCCGCGGGCCTCCGCCCAGTCGCCCAGCGCGTGCGCGTACGCCATCTGCGCCGGTTCGTCGTCCTGCGCCATGATCGCCAGCTCGGCCGCGTCGACGGCCGCGGCGGCCGCCCTGATACGCGGGTGCGCCACGGAGACCAGCAGGTCGCGTACTGTCCTGTCGTCGCGGACGCTGCCGATGAACTGCGGCATCACCCCGAGGCCGCCGCCGGCGGTGACGCTGCCGCCGTGCGGCGTGATCTCCCCCGCGATCAGCCGCATCAGCGTCGTCTTGCCCGCGCCGTTCGACCCGACCAGCGCGACGGCCGCGCCCTCACCGACGCGGAACGAGACGTCGCCGAGCAGCGCCCGCCCGTCCGGCAGGTAGTACTCCAGGTGCGCTGCTTCCACATGTCCCATGGCCTGAATTCTCCCGTGCGGCCGGAGTGCGCCCAACCCGTTTTCGGCCCAGGGCCGGGGTGCGCCGCCGCCCGGACCGGCAAAATGCCGCAGCCGGCCACGGGCCAGGCACCGGCACCGCAGCCGTACGCGGCCGGGCAACGTCCGCGGGCTGTGCGGCCCCCGCAGTATGCCGGTCCGGGCCGCGGTAGGCCGCTGCCCGGACCGGCAATATGATGCGCGACATGACCGATGGCCCCGGGCAGCAGCAGCCGCCGCAGGAACCGCGCCAGAACACCGAAGACGCCGCCGGCGGCGGGCGTGAAGTGCTGGAGGGGCGCGTCATCCCCTCCCGCCCGCAGTCGCAGCGGGACGCCGACCCGCGCCAGCAGTTCCGCCGGCAGCAGCCGGAGCCGGCGCAGTCCTGGTCCCCGCAGTCGGACGCGGCCGCCCAGGCCGCACCCCCGCCGGAGGCGGGCCGGCCGTGGTCGTCCCAGGCCCCCCAGGCCCCTGCCCTGGACCAGCCGGCCCAGGACCCGGCGACCCAGATCATCCCGACCCAGCAGCCGCAGCAGCCGTACGCGGGCGGGCAGCCCCCGCAGGCCGAGCCCCAGCAGTACCAGCAGCCGGCGCCCCAGGCCGAGCAGTACCCGGCGCAGGCGCCGCCCGCGCAGGCATACGCAGCCCAGCCGCAAGCCCCGGCTCCGGCTCCGGCACCGCAGGCCGAGCCCCAGCAGTACCAGCAGCCGGCGCCGCAGGCCCAGCAGTACCCGGCGCAGGTGCCGCCCGCGCAGGGGTACGCAGCCCAGCCGCAGGCTCCGGCTCCGGCTCCGCAGCAACCGTACGCCGCCGGTCCTGCGCAGCAGCAGGCACCGCAGCCGCAGGCCGCCACGCCGTCGCAGGGCCGGCAGGCTCCCGCCCAGCCGCGCGCCGGCGGGCCGAACGTGCCCTTCGGCGGGGGGACACCCCCCACGCCGCCCCGCACGCCCGAGCCCGAGGCCGCCACCCCCGACTGGGGTGCGCTCGCCGAGCAGCAGGAGGCCACCGGGGCGCGGCGGCGCCGCATCCTCATGCTCACCGGCGGGATAGTCGCCGTGGCCGTCATAGCCGGCGGTGTCGCCACCGCCGTCGTGATGTCCGGCAAGAGCGACGACAAGCCGGTCGCGGGACCGTCCTCCTCGGCCAGCACCAGCGCGAACCAGCCGACGCTGCCGCCGCTGCCCTCCTTCTCCTCCGTCGCCCCTCCCCCGCCGGCGAACCCCCTCGACTACCTGAACACCGCCGCCAAGGACAAGGCCCCGCTCACCCCCGACTCGCTCTTCCCGGGCAAGCAGTTCGTGTGGGAGGGCCGCACCTACGTCAAGACGAAGACCGACGTGACGGCGGCCTGCGCCAAGAACGCCAGGAAGGCCGTGGCCACGGCCCTCACCGCCAACGGGTGCCAGAAGCTGATCCGTGCGACCTTCACGCAGGGCGGGCTCGCCGTCACCGTCGGCGTGGCCGTCTTCCCCGACAACACCCACGCCAAGAAGGTCGCCGGCGTCTCCCAGTACCTCGCCCCCCTCAACGGCGGCGGCGTCGCGGACTTCTGCCACGCCGTGCGCTGCCAGATGACGTCCAACGCCGTCGGCCGCTACGCCTACTTCGCGATCGCCGGCTTCAAGAACGGTACGACGCTCGCGGCGAACGACACGGTCGGTAAGCAGGCGGCGAACGACGCGTCCGATTTCGCGTTCACACGCATCGTGCAGCGCGGCAAGGACGCGGCGGCCGCGGACCCGTCCCGCCAGCAATAACCCCGCGGGGTGCCCCCGCGGCCCCCGGGTGAGTGCCCCTTGCGGTGGCCGGTCGCTTTCCCCGGTGGGGGCTGGTCGCGCAGTTCCCCGCGCCCCTGGGGGGGTGCCCCTTGCGGTGGGCTCGCACCTTTCGGTGCGTGGGTGATTGGGCGCGCAGTTCCCCGCGCCCCTGGGGGGTGCCCTTTCGGGCGGAGGGTGAGCGTTTTTAAGGGGCGCGGGGAACTGGGCGCGCAGCCCACCGCCGGGGGGCAGACGCACGACCACCGCAAGGCGCAGCCCCTTAGGCGCAGCCGGGGGAGGACAGTGTGCGGAGGTTGCGGGATTCGCGGTTGCGGGCCGCGAGGAGGGCGTCGGCGGGGTAGCCGACCTCCTCAAGGGTGAGGCCGTGGGGGCGGACGACGTTGACCGCGGAGTGGCGGACGCGGCCGGCGAGGACCTCGGCCGGGAAGGCCACGGGCCGGTGCCCGTCACCGACCAGGATCATCGCGCCGACCAGCGCGCGGACCATGTTGTGGCAGAAGGCGTCAGCCCGCACCGTGGCGACGGCCACGCCGTCGTCCCGCCGCTCCCAGCGCACGTCGAGCAGCGTGCGGATGGTGGTCGCACCCTCCCGCTTCTTGCAGTACGCGGCGAAGTCGTGCTCCCCCAGGAGCAGGGCGGCGGCCGCGTTCATGGCGTCGACGTCGACGGGCCGGTCGTGCCACAGGACGTGGCCGCGCAGCAGCGGGTCGACGCCGCCGGGGTGGTCGCCGACGCGGTAGGCGTACCGCCGCCAGATCGCGGAGAAGCGCGCGTTGAAGCCCGCGGGGGCTTCGCGGACGCCGAAGACCCTGACGTCCCAGGGCAGCCGCCCTGCCAGCCGCCTGCGCAGCTTGTCGCGCTCGTCGGCCCACACCGCTTGCGGGAGGTCGACGTGGGCGACCTGCCCGCGGGCGTGGACGCCCGCGTCGGTGCGGCCGGCGACGGTCAGCTCGACGGGCTCGGAGAGCCGCAGCACGGTCGCGACGGCCGACTCCAGCTCGCCCTGGACGGTGCGCCGGGTGCGCTGCTTGGCCCAGCCGGAGAAGTCCGCGCCGTCGTAGGCCAGGTCCAGCCGGACCCTGACGTAGCCGGGTGCCGGGTCGTCGCTCACGGGGTGCTCCTCAACCATGGGGGAACGGAACGGACCCGCACCCCCAGGGGGTGCGGGTCCGCCCGCCGAACCTGTCGGACGCCTCAGGCGTCCTTGGCCTCGTCCGACTCCTCGGCCTCGGCCGCGGCGTCGGCCGGTGCGGCCTCGTCCTTCTTGAGGTCGGCCAGGGCCTCGTCACCCGCAGCGTCCTTCGCGGAACGCTTCGTGGCGGCCTCGGCCTCGCCGACAGCGGACTGCTGCACGGTCAGGGCCTCGACCAGCTCGATGACCGCCATGGGCGCGTTGTCGCCGCGACGGGGGCCGAGCTTGGTGATGCGGGTGTAGCCACCCGGGCGGTTCTCGTACCGCGGGCCGATCTCGGTGAAGAGCGTGTGGACGACGCTCTTGTCCGTGATGGTCTGCAGCACCTGGCGACGGTTGTGGATGTCGCCCTTCTTCGCCTTGGTGATCAGGCGCTCCGCGACCGGGCGCAGCCGGCGCGCCTTGGCCTCGGTGGTGGTGATGCGGCCGTGCTCGAAGAGCGACTTCGCGAGGTTCGCGAGGAGCAGCTTCTCGTGCGCGGCGCTGCCGCCCAGACGGGCACCCTTGGCGGGCTGAGGCATGGTGTTACTCCTTCTACGCTGCACCGGCCGTACCAGGTACCGATGTCAGTGCGAACTGGCGGCTGCCAGCTCGTGATGTCCCGAGGCTGCGCCTCGGGAGGCTTGCTTCTGCGCCCAGAGGGCGCCCTACGGGGGCGCGGGGAACTGCGCGACCGGCCACGACGATGGCCGGGGGTCGTCACCGCCCCGAT
Organism: Actinacidiphila bryophytorum; assembly: GCF_016916835.1. Lineage (GTDB taxonomy): Bacteria > Actinomycetota > Actinomycetes > Streptomycetales > Streptomycetaceae > Actinacidiphila > Actinacidiphila bryophytorum. The sequence continues at coordinate 276,894 of NZ_JAFFIX010000006.1, forward strand.
GAGGCAGATCGGTCCGTACCGGACCACCGCCCGGTGGCCGGTTGCTCGCGCAGTTCCCCGCGCCCCTGAGGGGCACCCCCCGACGCGGGGGAACCGCAGCAACCAGCGAACCGCCGGAGGCCTCAGTACTGCTCGGTCTCCACGAAGCCGGCGTCGACGTCGTCGTCGGCGCCGAAGGCGTCGGCGGCGGCGGTCGGGTCGAATCCGGGCGGGCTGTCCTTGAGGGCCAGGCCCATGCCGGCCAGCTTCGCCTTGACCTCGTCGATCGACTTCGCACCGAAGTTGCGGATGTCGAGCAGGTCGGCCTCGGAGCGCGCGACGAGTTCGCCCACGGAGTGGATGCCCTCGCGCTTGAGGCAGTTGTAGGAGCGGACGGTGAGTTCCAGCTCCTCGATCGGCAGGGCGAGGTCCGCGGCCAGGGCGGCGTCCGTGGGGGACGGGCCCATGTCGATGCCCTCGGCGTCGACGTTCAGCTCGCGGGCCAGGCCGAACAGCTCGACCAGGGTCTTGCCGGCCGACGCCATGGCGTCACGCGGCCGCATGGCCTGCTTGGTCTCGACGTCGACGATCAGCTTGTCGAAGTCGGTGCGCTGCTCGACACGGGTCGCCTCGACCTTGTAGGTGACCTTGAGCACGGGGCTGTAGATGGAGTCGACCGGGATGCGGCCGATCTCCTGGCCCTGCTGCTTGTTCTGGACCGCGGAGACGTAGCCGCGGCCGCGCTCGACGGTCAGCTCCATCTCCAGCTTGCCCTTGGCGTTCAGGGTGGCCAGGACCAGGTCGGGGTTGTGCACCTCGACACCGGCGGGCGGCGCGATGTCGGCGGCGGTGACGACGCCGGGACCCTGCTTGCGCAGGTACATCACGACCGGCTCGTCGTGCTCGGAGGAGACGACGAGCTGCTTGATGTTGAGGATGACGTCGGTGACGTCCTCCTTGACGCCCGGCACGGTGGTGAACTCGTGCAGGACACCGTCGACCCGGATCGAGGTGACCGCGGCACCCGGGATCGAGGAGAGAAGGGTACGCCGCAGGGAGTTGCCGAGGGTGTAGCCGAAGCCCGGCTCAAGGGGCTCGATCACGAACCGTGAGCGGAATTCGTCGACGACCTCTTCGGTCAACGAGGGACGCTGAGCGATCAGCATGTTCTTGGGTCCTTCTGTCGTGGGCGCCCGCTATTTGACGCCCCCAGTACTACGAGGGTACGGGCGGCACGGCGAAACCGTCGAAAAACGGCTGCCGTACCGCCCGTGACCGCAGGCCGTACTACTTCGAGTACAGCTCGACGATCAGCTGCTCCTGCACCTGGGTGTCGATCACCTGGCGCTCGGGCAGGCTGTGCACGAGGATCCGCAGCTTGCCCGCGTTGGCTTCGAGCCACGCCGGCACGGTCTTGTCGCCGGCCTCGCCCTGGGCCACCTGGAAGGGGGTCAGGTTACGGGACGACTCGCGGACCTCGACGATGTCGTTCACGGACACGCGAGCCGACGGGATGTCGTTCTTGCGGCCGTTGACGGTGATGTGTCCGTGACGGACCAGCTGACGGGCGTGGTCGCGGGACTTGGCGAAGCCGGCCCGGTACACCACGTTGTCGAGGCGGGTCTCAAGGATGCGGAGCAGGTTCTCACCGGTCTTGCCGGTCTTCTGGTTCGCTTCCTTGTAGTAGTTCACGAACTGCTTCTCGAGGACACCGTAGATCCGCGCGCACTTCTGCTTCTCACGCAGCTGAAGCAGGTACTCGCTGTCCTTGGTGCGCCCGCGTCCGTGCTCACCCGGGGGGTAAGGACGGATCTCGATCGGGCACTTCGCGCTCTCGCACTTAGCTCCCTTGAGGAAGAGCTTCTGCTTCTCCCGACGGCAACGCTTGCAGTCGGCCCCGGTATAACGCGCCATTGTCTCGTTTCTCCTGTTTCAGCTGGTCAGACGCGGCGGCGCTTCGGCGGGCGGCAGCCGTTGTGCGGGGTCGGGGTGACGTCCTGGATCGACCCGACCTCGAGGCCGGTGGCCTGGAGGGAGCGGATCGCGGTCTCGCGGCCGGAGCCGGGACCCTTCACGAAGACGTCGACCTTGCGCATGCCGTGCTCCTGCGCGCGGCGGGCGGCCGACTCGGCGGCCATCTGCGCGGCGAAGGGGGTGGACTTGCGCGAGCCCTTGAAGCCGACGTGGCCGGCGGAGGCCCAGGAGATCACGTTGCCCGAGGGGTCGGTGATCGAGACGATCGTGTTGTTGAACGTGCTCTTGATGTGGGCGTGCCCGTGAGCGACGTTCTTCTTTTCCTTGCGGCGCACCTTCTTGGCTGCGCCCTGACGGCCCTTAGGAGGCATGTGTCACGTTCTCCCGGTGGAGGTGGTCGGTCCTTTGGCGAAGACCGCTGGTGTGGGTCCTGCTGAGGACTACTTCTTGCCCGGCTTCTTCTTGCCGGCGATGGCGCGACGCGGGCCCTTGCGGGTGCGGGCGTTGGTGTGAGTGCGCTGCCCGTGGACGGGCAGGCCCCGGCGGTGACGCAGACCCTGGTAGCAGCCGATCTCGACCTTGCGGCGGATGTCGGCCTGCACCGAACGACGGAGGTCACCCTCGGTCGTGTAGTTGTCGTCGACCCACTTGGCGATCTTGACGAGGTCTTCCTCGGGAAGGTCGCGCACGCGGATGTCGGGGTTCACACCGGTGTTCTTCAGGATCTCCTGGGCGCGCGAGCGCCCGATGCCGAAGACATAGGTGAGGGCGATCTCCACGCGCTTCTCGCGCGGGAGGTCAACGCCTGAAAGGCGTGCCATGTGTGTGGCTCCTGGTGATGTCGGAGGTCTTCCGCAGTGCCGGTTCCCGGCGGCCGTGTCAGGTACCGGACGGGTCCCCGGCCTCCGCCGGGGGTGTCGTCCCCACCGATCGGGGGACGGGCTCTGCGTATGTACGTGTGTGCGTCGCGCGAATCTCTGCGGCGGTGCAGAAGGTGCAGGTCGTACGTCAGCCCTGGCGCTGCTTGTGGCGCAGGTTGTCGCAGATGACCATGACCCGGCCGTGGCGGCGGATCACCTTGCACTTGTCGCAGATCTTCTTGACGCTCGGCTTGACCTTCATGGGATGTCAGGTTCTCCGGGTCTTGAGATCTACTTGTATCGGTAGACGATCCGTCCGCGCGTCAGGTCGTACGGAGACAGCTCCACGACGACCCGGTCATCCGGAAGGATACGGATGTAGTGCATCCGCATCTTGCCGCTGATGTGCGCGAGGACCTTGTGACCGTTCTGCAGCTCCACCTTGAACATGGCGTTCGGCAGAGACTCGATCACGGTGCCCTCGATTTCGATGGCGCCTTGCTTTTTGGCCATGTCCTGCTTTCGGGATCGGCTACCTTGGTCGGCTCCGGGCATGCCGGAAGACATGCGAGAGCCGACGTGTCAGTCTACGACACGGCCCCCGGAAAGACGAATCCACTGTGTATGCCCAGGCTGGGTGATCGTTATGCCGCAGGATCGGGTGCGGCGGTGATGCCGTACTCGGCGAGCTTGGCGCGGCCGCCGTCGGGGGCGGTGAGGACGAGCGGGCCGTCCTCGGTCAGTGCGATGGTGTGCTCCCAGTGCGAGGACCAGGAGCCGTCGTCGGACTTGACCGTCCACTCGTCGTCCATGACGTGGGTGCGCGGGGTGCCGAGGGTCACCATCGGCTCGATCGCCAGGCACACCCCGGGGATCAGCTTGATGCCCCGGCCGCGCTTCTTGGTGACGTAGTTCAGCAGGTGCGGGTCCATGTGCATCTCGGTGCCGATGCCGTGGCCGCCGTAGTCCTCGACGATGCCGTACCTGCCGGAGGCGGGCCGCGGCTGGCGGCGGATGTAGCCCTCGACGGCCTTGGAGATGTCCTCCAGGCGGTTGCCCTTGCGGAAGGCGGCGATGCCCGCCCACATGGACTCCTCGGTGACCCGGCTCAGCTCGGCCAGCTCCGGCGCGTGCCCGGTGCCGACCAGGCAGGTGAAGGCCGCGTCGCCGTGCCAGCCGTCCACGATGGCGCCGGCGTCGATGGCGATGATGTCGCCGTCCTTGAGCACGGTCTTGCGGTCCGGGATGCCGTGGACGACGACGTCGTTGACCGAGGTGCAGATGTTGCCGGGGAAGCCGCCGTAGCCGAGGAAGTTCGGCTTGGCTCCGTGGTCGGCGATGACCTTGGCGGCGATCTCGTCGAGGTCCTTGGTCGTCGCCCCGGGCACGGCCGCCGCACGGGTCGCCTCGTGGATCGCTGCGACGACAAGCCCGGCCCGCCGCATCGTGGCGATCTGCTCCGGGGTCTTGATCTCCACCATGCGGCTGACGCCTTCCTCAGTCTCGGGGCACCCGCCGCGGCGGGTACCGGCCCGCGGTACGTACGCGTGCGTGTACCCGTTCAACGATACGGCCGTGGTGCCCGCTGGGGCACCACGGCCGATGCCGTGCTGTGCTGTGCTGTGCTGTCGCCGCTTGCGGCGCGGCTCCGCGCGCCTGCGCGACGCCGTCCTGCCGGACGCGGCGGAGGTCGTCAGGCCTCGCGCCGCAGTGCGTCCATGGCGCGCTGGGTGACCTCGGCCACCTTGCCCAGGGCCGGGATCGTCTGCACCAGGCCCTGCTGCTTGTAGTAGTCGATGATCGGCTCGGTCTCGCGGTGGTAGACGTCGAGGCGGTTGCGCACCTTGTCCTCGGCGTCGTCCGGGCGCTGGTACAGCTCGCCGCCGCACACGTCGCACACCCCGGCCGCCTCGGGCTGGTTGTACTCGACGTGGAAGACGTGCGCGCTGTCGTTGCGGCAGACCCGGCGGCCCGCGATCCGCTTGACGACCTCGTCCTCGGGGACCTCCAGGTCGAGCACACCGTCGAGCCGGATGCCGTGCGCGGCCAGGTAGGCGTCGAGCGCCTGGGCCTGGCCGACGTTGCGCGGGAATCCGTCGAGCAGGAAGCCGCCGGCGGCGTCGGACTGGTCGAGCCGGTCCTCCGCCATGCCGATGGTGACCTCGTCGGGGACCAGGTCCCCGGCGTCCATGTAGGCCTTCGCCTGCTTGCCCAGCTCTGTGCCCTGGCTGATGTTGGCGCGGAACAGGTCGCCCGTGGAGATGTGCGGGATCGACAGGTTCTTGGCGAGGTACGCGGCCTGCGTCCCCTTGCCCGCGCCGGGCGGCCCGACCAGGACGATACGCATCAGCGGAGGAACCCTTCGTAGTTACGCTGCTGTAGCTGGCTCTCGATCTGCTTCACCGTTTCGAGGCCGACACCCACGATGATGAGGATGCTGGTTCCGCCGAGCGGGAAGTTGCCGTTGCTGCCGTTGAAGATCGCGATCGCGACCGTCGGCACCAGTGCGATGAGGCCCAGGTACAGGGCGCCCGGCCACGTGATGCGGTTCAGCACGTAACTCAGGTATTCGGCGGTGGGGCGACCGGCACGGATGCCCGGGATGAACCCACCATACTTCTTCATATTATCGGCGACTTCTTCGGGGTTGAACGAGATCGCGACGTAGAAGAAGGCGAAGAAGACGATCAGCAGGAAGTAGGCCGCCATGTACACCGGGTGGTCGCCCTTGGTGAAGTTGCGGCTGATCCACTGCGCCCAGCCGGCCGTCGACCCGGAGAACTGCACGATCAGCGCCGGGATGTAGAGCAGCGACGAGGCGAAGATGACCGGGATGACACCGGCCTGGTTGACCTTGAGCGGGATGTACGTCGATGTGCCGCCGTAGGAGCGGCGGCCGATCATGCGCTTCGCGTACTGCACCGGGATGCGGCGCTGGGCCTGTTCGACGAACACCACCAGGCCGACCATGGCGAGGCCGACCGCGAGGACCGCGAGGAACTCCACCCAGCCGTCGGCGATGGTGCCGGAGACCTTGATCGCCCACAGCGAGCCGGGGAACCCGGCGGCGATGGAGACGAACATCAGGATCGACATGCCGTTGCCGATGCCGCGGTCGGTGACCAGCTCACCGAGCCACATGATCACCACGGTGCCGGCGGTCATCGTGGTGACCATCGTGATCGTGGTGAAGATCGACTGGTTGGGCACGATGGACCCGGCGTTGTTGCAGCCGGAGAACAGGCTGCCGGAGCGGGCGGTGGCGACCAGGCCGGTGCCCTGCAGGACGGCCAGCGCGACGGTCAGATACCGGGTGTACTGCGTGATCTTGGTGGTGCCGGCCTGGCCCTCCTTCTTGAGGGCCTCCAGGCGCGGGATCACCACCGTCAGCAGCTGGAGGATGATGCTCGCCGTGATGTACGGCATGATGCCGAGCGCGAAGATGGTCAGCTGCAGCAGCGCGCCGCCGCTGAACATGTTCACGAGGCCGAAGAGGCTGTTGTTCCCCTTCGTCTCCTTGATGCAGGCGTTGACGACCGTGTAGTCGATGCCCGGCACCGGTACATGCGCTCCGAGGCGGTAGACCACCACGATGCCCAGGGTGAACAGCAGCTTCTTGCGCAGGTCGGGCGTCCTGAACGCCCGTGCGAACGCGGTGAGCACGGTGCCTCCTGCACCCCCCGCGCCAGGGCGGAAGGACGGTTTATGAGGTATCTGACGACAGCAGCGTCGGCCAGCCTACCGGCGACTTGGTCCCGCAAGGAATGACCAACCGGGGAAGGAAAATCACAGGAACGAACGACCGGGGATGCCCAGGAGTTTCTGGGCATCCCCGGTCGTGTTCGGCATCGGGCTCAGACGAGCTCGGTGACCGTGCCGCCGGCGGCGGCGATCTTCTCCTTGGCGGAGCCGGAGACCGCGTCGACGGTCACCTGCAGGGCCACGGAGACCTCGCCGGTGCCGAGCACCTTGACGAGCTGGTTCTTGCGCACCGCGCCCTTGGCGACCAGGTCGGCCACCGTCACCTCGCCACCCTCCGGGTAGAGGGTCGCGAGCTTGTCCAGGTTGACGACCTGGAACTCGGTGCGGAACGGGTTCTTGAAGCCCTTGAGCTTCGGGAGGCGCATGTGGAGGGGCATCTGCCCGCCCTCGAAGCGCTCCGGAACCTGGTAGCGGGCCTTGGTGCCCTTGGTTCCACGACCGGCCGTCTTGCCCTTGGACGCCTCACCGCGACCCACACGGGTCTTCGCGGTCTTGGCGCCGGGGGCCGGACGCAGGTTGTGGAGCTTGATCGGGTTGTCACCCATGATCAGTCGACCTCCTCGACCGTGACGAGGTGGCGGACGGTGTGGACCATGCCGCGGATCTCCGGGCGGTCCTCCTTGACCACGACGTCGTGCAGGCGCTTGAGCCCGAGCGAACGCAGGGTGTCACGGTGGTTCTGCTTGCTGCCGATGTAGGACTTGGTCTGCGTGACCTTGAGACGCGCCATCACACACCGACCCCGGCTCGGGCGCGCAGCAGCGCGGCGGGCGCGACGTCCTCGATCGGCAGACCGCGGCGGGCCGCGATCTCCTCGGGCCGCTGCAGGCCCTGGAGGGCCGCCACCGTGGCGTGCACGATGTTGATCGCGTTGTCGGAGCCGAGGCTCTTGGACAGCACGTCGTGGATGCCCGCGCACTCCAGCACGGCACGCACCGGGCCGCCGGCGATCACACCGGTACCGGGGGAAGCCGGCTTGAGCAGGACGACGCCCGCGGCCTTCTCGCCCTGGATGGGGTGCGGGATGGTGCCCTGGATACGGGGGACCTTGAAGAAGTGCTTCTTGGCCTCCTCCACACCCTTGGCGATGGCGGCCGGCACCTCCTTGGCCTTGCCGTAGCCGACACCGACGGTGCCGTCACCGTCGCCCACCACGACCAGCGCGGTGAAGCTGAAGCGACGACCACCCTTCACAACCTTGGCGACGCGGTTGATCGCGACGACCCGCTCGACGTAAGCGGTCTTCTCGGCCTGCTGGCCGCCGTCCCGCCTGTCCTTACGGTCCCGTCGCTCGCCGCCACCGGCACCGCTTCCGCGGCGCTGGGGTCCAGCCATTGGAATTACCTCTCGATCTCTTAGCGTTTCTCCGCTAGTGACGGAACCGGATCAGAACTTCAGTCCGGCTTCGCGGGCGGCGTCCGCCAGGGCGGCGATGCGCCCCGCGTACTGGTTGCCGCCACGGTCGAACACGACAGCCTCGACGCCCTTGGCCTTCGCACGCTCGGCCACGAGCTGGCCGACCTGCTTCGCCTTGGCGCTCTTGTCGCCTTCGCCGCCGCGGATGGACGCGTCGAGGGTCGACGCCGACGCGAGCGTGTGGCCCGCGAGGTCGTCGATGACCTGCGCCACGATTCCCCGGTTGGAACGGGTCACGACCAGGCGCGGACGCTCGGACGTACCCGAGACGCGCTTGCGCACCCGGATGTGGCGCCGCTTGATCGCGGCGCTCTTGTAGGCCTTGCCCTTGGCGATCTTGACACCGAATGCCATGGCTACTTACCCGCCTTTCCGACCTTGCGGCGGATGACCTCGCCCGCGTACTTGACGCCCTTGGCCTTGTACGGGTCGGGCTTCCGCAGCTTGCGGATGTTGGCCGCGACCTCGCCGACCTTCTGCTTGTCGATGCCCTCGACGGAGAACTTCACCGGGGACTCGACCTTGAAGGAGATGCCCTCGGGGGCCTCGACGAGAATCGGGTGGCTGTAGCCCAGCGCGAACTCCAGGTTGGAGCCCTTGGCCTGGACGCGGTAGCCGACACCGCTGATTTCCAGCTGCTTGCTGTAGCCCGCGGTCACGCCGGTGATCATGTTCGCCACCAGCGTGCGGGACAGGCCGTGCAGGGCCTTCGAGACACGCTCGTCGTTGGGGCGGGTGACCAGCAGAGTGCCGTCCTCGCCCTTGGCGATGTCGATCGGCGCGGCGACGGTGTGGGTGAGCGAGCCCTTGGGGCCCTTCACCGCGACCGTGCGGCCGTCGATGGTGACGTCCACTCCGGCGGGAACCGAGATGGGCAGCTTGCCGATGCGCGACATTGCTATACCTCGCTTTCCCGGTTACCAGACGTAGGCGAGGACTTCCCCACCCACGCCCTTCTTCTGAGCCTGCTGGCCGGTGAGCAGCCCGTGCGACGTGGAGATGATCGCCACGCCGAGGCCGCCGAGCACCTTCGGCAGGTTGGTGGACTTCGCGTAGACCCGCAGACCAGGCTTGCTGATCCGCTTGATGCCGGCGATGGAGCGCTGGCGCTCCGGGCCGAACTTCAGCTCGAGGACGAGGTTCTTGCCGACCTCGGCGTCCTCGACCTTCCAGCCGGTGATGTAGCCCTCCTGCTGGAGGATCTCCGCGATGTGCGACTTGATCTTGCTGAACGGCATCGTGACGTCGTCGTGGTATGCCGAGTTCGCGTTACGCAGACGGGTCAGCATGTCCGCGATGGGGTCAGTCATGGTCATGAGGTGGCCCTGGGCCTCTCTCGCCGGGGTTTCCTGGTGCTCCATCCCTCTCCCCCGGCGAACCGGGGACGGGTGCGGTGCGGTGGACCTACGGCGTAGTAAGTCGATGCGGGCGGCGGGCGCCCAACCCTTCTACCTTACGGGAAGAAAGAGCAGGGTCCCGCCGTCCATCTGCTTACCGAGAGTTCCTGGTGGTCCGGAGAACCGGATCTACCAGGAGCTCTTGGTCACGCCCGGCAGCTCGCCGCGGTGGGCCATCTCACGAAGGCACACACGGCACAGGCCGAACTTGCGGTAGACGGAGTGCGGCCGGCCGCAGCGCTGGCAGCGGTTGTAACCGCGCACAGCGAACTTGGGCTTGCGAGCGGCCTTAGCGATCAGAGCCTTCTTCGCCACGGTCAGTTCTCCTTGAACGGGAAGCCGAGGTGACGAAGCAGGGCACGACCCTCGTCGTCGTTGGTCGCCGTGGTGACCACGGTGATGTCCATGCCCCGGACCCGGTCGATCTTGTCCTGGTCGATCTCGTGGAACATGACCTGCTCCGTGAGACCGAAGGTGTAGTTGCCCCGGCCGTCGAACTGCTTCGGGGACAGGCCGCGGAAGTCGCGGATACGCGGCAGCGCCAGCGACAGCAGACGGTCCAGGAACTCCCACATGCGGTCGCCGCGCAGCGTGACGTGCGCACCGATCGGCTGGCCCTCACGCAGCTTGAACTGCGCGATGGACTTGCGGGCCTTGGTGACCTGCGGCTTCTGGCCGGTGATCGTGGCGAGGTCGCGGATCGCGCCCTCGATCAGCTTGGAGTCGCGGGCGGCGTCGCCCACACCCATGTTGACCACGATCTTGGTCAGACCGGGGATCTGCATGACGTTCTCGTAGGAGAACTGGTCACGCATCTTGCCCGCGATCTCCTCGCGGTAGCGCGTCTTGAGACGCGGCGAAGTGGTGGTGGCAGTCATCAGATGTCCTCACCGGTCCGCTTGGCAACGCGGATCTTGTTGCCCTCGTCGTCGAAGCGGTATCCGACGCGGGTCACGACCTTCTTGCCGTCCTTCTCAACAACCAGCTGCACGTTGCTGACGTGGACGGGCGCCTCGGTGGTGATGATGCCGCCGGTCTTCGAACCGCGGTCGGTCGCACCGGCCTTGGTGTGCTTCTTGACCCGGTTGACACCCTCGACGAGGACGCGGTCCTGAGCGGGGTAGGCCACGATGACCTTGCCCTGCTTGCCCTTGTCCTTACCGGTGATGACCTGGACCAGGTCGCCCTTCTTGATCTTCATCGGTTACAGCACCTCCGGCGCGAGCGAGACGATCTTCATGAACTTCTTCTCGCGCAGCTCACGGCCCACGGGGCCGAAGATTCGGGTGCCGCGGGGGTCGCCGTCGTTCTTGAGGATGACGGCGGCGTTCTCGTCGAACCGGATGTACGAGCCGTCGGCGCGACGGCGCTCCTTGACGGTCCGGACGATGACCGCCTTGACGACCTCGCCCTTCTTCACGTTGCCACCGGGGATCGCGTCCTTGACGGTGGCGACGATGACGTCACCGATTCCCGCGTAGCGGCGACCCGAGCCACCGAGAACACGGATGCAAAGGATCTCCTTGGCACCAGTGTTGTCGGCGACACGAAGTCGCGACTCCTGCTGGATCACGTCTATCTCCTGTTTGTCGCGTCGGTTCCCGGCGGGGGGTTCTCGCGAACCCCCCGCCGAGCCTGACGGAACGGTCCTGAGCGGATTCCCGCTCAGGGATTACTCGGCCTTACTTGGCCTTCTCAAGGATCTCCACGACGCGCCACCGCTTCGTGGCGGAGGTCGGCCGGGTCTCCATGAGGAGGACCCGGTCGCCGATGCCCGCGGCGTTCTGCTCGTCGTGCGCCTTCAGCTTGTTGGTGCGGCGGATGACCTTGCCGTACAGGGCGTGCTTGACACGGTCCTCGACGGCGACGACGACGGTCTTGTCCATCTTGTCGCTGACCACCAGACCCTCACGGGTCTTGCGGAAGCCGCGCTGCTCGGTGCTGGTCTCAGTCACATTCTTCTCGCTCATCAGGCGCTCTCCACCGTCTCCACCGTCTCGATGCCCAGCTCGCGCTCACGCATGAGGGTGTAGATCCGGGCGATGTCCTTGCGGACGACCCTGAGCCGGCTGTTGTTCTCCAGCTGCCCGGTGGCCGCCTGGAAGCGGAGGTTGAACAGCTCCTCCTTGGCCTCACGCAGCTTGCCGACGAGTTCCTCGTCGCCGAGCTGGCGCAGCTCGGTCGCCTTGGTACCGGCCGCCATCACGACTCACCTGCCTCGCGCCGCACGATGCGGCACTTCATCGGAAGCTTGTGCGCGGCGCGGGTGAGCGCCTCGCGGGCAACCTTCTCGTTCGGGAAGGACAGCTCGAACATCACCCGACCGGGCTTGACGTTCGCGATCCACCACTCGGGGGAACCCTTACCGGAACCCATGCGGGTCTCGGCCGGCTTCTTGGTGAGCGGGCGGTCCGGGTAGATGTTGATCCAGACCTTGCCGCCACGCTTGATGTGCCGGGTGATGGAGATACGAGCGGACTCGATCTGCCGGTTGGTCACATACGCGGGGGTGACGGCCTGCAGGCCGTACTCGCCGAACGCCAGCTCCGTGCCGCCCTTGGCCATGCCGCGGCGGGTCGGGTGGTGCTGCTTGCGGTGCTTGACCCTACGGGGGATCAGCATGGTACTTAGCCTTCCGTTCCGGGGGTCTCCGCGGCCGGGGCCTCAGCGGCGGGCGCGTCGGCCTTGGGGGCCGCGCCTTCCGTCTGGGGACGACGGCCACGGCCACCGCGCTCGCCACCGCGGCGCTGCGGACGCTCGTTGCCACCACCGCGGGCCGGACGGTTGCCCGCCCTGGCGGCCGCGTTGTCGGCACGGACCTCGGCGATGTTCTTGACGTCGCCCTTGTAGATCCAGACCTTCACACCGATCCGGCCGAAGGTGGTCTTGGCCTCGAAGAAGCCGTAGTCCACGTTCGCCCGCAGCGTGTGCAGCGGGACCCGGCCCTCGCGGTAGAACTCCGAGCGGGACATCTCGGCGCCGCCGAGACGCCCGCCGCACTGGATCTTGATGCCCTTGGCGCCGGCCTTCAGCGTGCCCTGCATGCTCTTGCGCATGGCACGGCGGAAGGAGACGCGGGAGGACAGCTGCTCGGCGACGGCCTGGGCCACCAGCTGGGCGTCCATCTCGGGGTTCTTGACCTCGAGGATGTTCAGCTGGACCTGCTTGCCGGTCAGCTTCTCCAGGTCGCCGCGGATGCGGTCGGCCTCCGCGCCGCGGCGGCCGATGACGATGCCCGGCCGGGCGGTGTGGATGTCGACGCGGACGCGGTCACGGGTGCGCTCGATCTCCACCTTGGAGATGCCGGCGCGCTCCATGCCCTGCGTCATCATCTTGCGGATGGCGACGTCTTCCTTGACGTAGTCCTTGTACAGCTTGTCGGCGTACCACCGGGACTTGAAGTCCGTGGTGACGCCGAGCCGGAACCCGTAAGGGTTAACCTTCTGGCCCATTACCGGGTCCCTTCCTTGCTGGCGACGACCACGGTGATGTGGCTGGTCCGCTTGCGGATCCGGTAGGCACGGCCCTGGGCGCGCGGCCGGAACCGCTTCAGGGTCGGACCCTCGTCCACGTACGCCTCGCTGATGTACAGCGACTCGGCGTCCGTGTGGTCGTAGTTGTGCGCGGCGTTGGCGATGGCGCTGTCCAGCACCTTGCCGACCGGCTCACTCGCGGCCTGCGGGGTGAAACGCAGGACCGCCTGAGCCTCCGTGGCGTCCATGCCACGGATGAGGTCCACCACACGGCGGGCCTTCATGGGCGTGACGCGGATGTACCGCGCCTGGGCCCTGGCTTCCATGGTCGTCCCTTCAGTGTCTGTCTTGGTCACGGTTTTCAGCCCGCTCAGCGACGCCGCGACTTGCGGTCGTCCTTCTCGTGCCCGCGGAAGGTGCGGGTCGGTGCGAACTCGCCGAGCTTGTGGCCGACCATCGACTCAGTGACAAACACCGGGACGTGCTTACGGCCGTCGTGCACCGCGATCGTGTGGCCCAGCATCGCCGGGATGATCATCGAGCGGCGGGACCAGGTCTTGATGACGTTCTTGGTGCCTGCCTCGTTCTGTACGTCCACCTTCTTGATCAGGTGGTCGTCGACGAAGGGCCCCTTCTTGAGACTGCGCGGCATCTGAACCCGCTCCTAGCGCTTCTTGTTCGTCTTGCGGCGGCGGACGATGTACTTGCTGGACGCCTTCTTCGGCGAGCGAGTACGACCTTCCTTCTGACCCCAGGGCGAGACCGGGTGGCGACCACCGGAGGTCTTGCCCTCACCACCACCGTGCGGGTGGTCCACCGGGTTCATGGCGACACCGCGGACGGTCGGGCGGACGCCCTTCCACCGCATGCGGCCGGCCTTGCCCCAGTTGATGTTCGACTGCTCGGCGTTGCCGACCTCGCCGATGGTGGCGCGGCAGCGGACGTCGACCATCCGGACCTCGCCGGACGGCATACGAAGGGTGGCCATGTTGCCTTCCTTCGCCAGCAGCTGGACCGAAGCGCCCGCGGAGCGGGAGATCTTCGCGCCGCCACCGGGCCGCAGCTCGATCGCGTGGATCGTGGTACCGACCGGGATGTTGCGCAGCGGCAGGTTGTTGCCCGGCTTGATGTCGGCGTTGGCGCCGTTCTCGATCCGGTCGCCCTGCTGGAGCCGCGCGGGGGCGAGGATGTAGCGCTTCTCGCCGTCCGCGTAGTGCAGCAGCGCGATGCGCGCGGTGCGGTTGGGGTCGTACTCGATGTGCGCGACCTTGGCGGGCACGCCGTCCTTGTCGTGCCGACGGAAGTCGATGACACGGTAGGCGCGCTTGTGGCCACCGCCCTGGTGGCGAACGGTCACACGACCGGCGTTGTTACGGCCGCCCTTGCTGTGCAGCGGGCGGACCAGCGACTTCTCCGGCGTGGACCGCGTGATCTCGACAAAGTCGGCGACGCTGGAGCCACGACGGCCCGGGGTCGTCGGCTTGTACTTGCGGATACCCATTTCTCAGTCCTCGGATGATTCCGGACTTCTGAACGGCCAGTCTCCGTTAGGAGACCGGGCCGCCGAAGATGTCGATTCGGTCGCCCTCGGCGAGGGTCACGATGGCGCGCTTGGTGTTGGCGCGCTTGCCGAAACCGGTGCGGGTGCGCTTGCGCTTGCCCTGCCGGTTGATCGTGTTGACCCCGGTGACCTTGACCTGGAAGACCGTCTCGACGGCCTGCTTGATCTGGGTCTTGTTGGCGCGCGGGTCGACGACGAAGGTGTACTTGTTCTCGTCGAGCAGCGCGTAGCTCTTCTCGGAGACCACCGGCTTGATCAGCAGGTCACGGGGGTCCGTGAAGGTCTTGCTGGTGATCTGGGTCTGCTCGGCCATCAGGCGTCGCTCCCTTCCGGCTCTGCGTCCTCGACACCGGCGCCGGTGAAGCGGTCGAACGCGGCCTTGGTGAAGACCACGTCGTCGGAGAGGAGCACGTCGTACGTGTTCAGCTGACCGGCCTCCAGGATGTGCACCTGGGGCAGGTTGCGTGCGGACAGCCAGCCGGCCTCGTCGGCCCGCTCGATGACCAGGAGCACGTTCTTGCGCTCGCTGATCTTGCCGAGCAGCGTCTTGGCCGCCTTGGTGGACGGCGTCGCGCCCTCGATCACGCCGGTGACGACGTGGATGCGGTTGTGGCGCGCACGGTCGGTCAGGGCGCCGCGGAGGGCCGCCTTGATCATCTTCTTGGGGGTGCGCTGCGAGTAGTCGCGCGGTACCGGACCGTGGACGACGCCACCGCCGGCGAACTGCGGCGCGCGGGTCGAGCCCTGGCGGGCGCGGCCGGTGCCCTTCTGGCGGTACGGCTTGCGGCCACCACCGCGGACCTCGCCACGCGTCTTGACCTTGTGCGTGCCCTGGCGGGCAGCGGCCTGCTGCGCGACGACGACCTGGTGGATCAGCGGGATGCTGACCTTGGCGTCGAAGATCTCGGCCGGAAGCTCTACGGTCCCGGTCGTGTCGCCCGCGGGCGACAGGATGGCGATGTTCTTTGGGGTCGTCATATCTTTCAGGCCCCCTTGGCCGCGGTGCGGACCAGGACGAGGCCGCCGTTCGGACCCGGGATCGCGCCCTTGATGAGCAGCAGTCCCTTCTCCGCGTCAACGGCGTGGACGGTCAGGTTCTGAGTGGTGACCCGCTCGTTGCCCATACGGCCCGCCATGCGCATGCCCTTGAAGACACGCCCAGGGGTGGCGCAGCCGCCGATGGAACCCGGCGAGCGGTGCTTGCGCTGGACGCCGTGGCCGGCGCCGAGGCCCTTGAAGTTGTGACGCTTCATGACACCGGCGAAGCCCTTGCCCTTGCTCTTGCCGGTCACGTCGACCTTGATACCGGCCTCGAACACCTCGGCGGTGATCTCCTGGCCGAGCGTGTACTCGGCCGCGTCGGCGGTACGCAGCTCCACCAGGTGGCGGCGGGGGGTGACGTCGGCCTTGGCGAAGTGGCCCTTGAGGGGCTTGTTCACCTTGCGCGGGTCGATCTCGCCGAAGGCGAGCTGGACCGACTCGTAGCCGTCGGCGTCATTCGTACGGACCTGGGTCACGACGTTGGGGCCGGCCTTGACCACGGTCACCGGGACGACACGGTTGTTCTCGTCCCAGACCTGGGTCATGCCGAGCTTCTCGCCCAGGATGCCCTTGATCTGCTTGGTCATCTTTCCGCGCCTCTCAGAGCTTGATCTCGATGTCGACGCCGGCCGGAAGGTCCAGGCGCATCAGCGAGTCAACGGTCTTGGGCGTCGGGTCGAGGATGTCGATCAGGCGCTTGTGCGTGCGCATCTCGAAGTGCTCGCGCGAGTCCTTGTACTTGTGCGGCGACTTGATGACGCAGTACACGTTCTTCTCAGTGGGCAGCGGCACCGGGCCCGCGACCTGCGCACCAGTACGCGTCACCGTCTCGACGATCTTCTTCGCCGAGGAGTCGATGACTTCGTGGTCGTAGGCCTTGAGCCGGATGCGGATCTTCTGTCCCGCCATGGCTACTCCGTAGTCCTTGTCTCTATTCAGCTCCGGCACCCGCTTGCTCCGACCCACGCGGTCGGGCGTGTCGCGCCCCTCGCCATGGTTTTCCGCATGCGGAATTCCCTGATCAGGGGGTTGCGTGGGAGAAAACACCCACCGGGTGCCTGGCCGGAGCCGCACTGACGCTTCCCGGAAGATTCCCGTACGTCCGCCCCAGCGCTGCCCACCAGGGCAGTTGGGGCGACGAGTACTGTGGGACTCGCTTCCGGTCCTCCCGACGGGAGGCGCGCAGCATCGGCGCTCGACCGAGCAACTTGAGTAGTCTGCCATACGGCCTGCGGCCCGCGCCAATCGAGCCGGGTAGCTTACCCCTCCGTGGTGAGCGGCCAAACCTGCCCTCGGAGCGCGCCGGGGAGTACGCCCTGGCGCATTTTCACCCGGGAGAGGGACATGGCGGGCATTGCCGTCACATGCGGCGGAGCCGGACTGTCATAGAGGTGTCAGACCAGTACGAACCGTACGACGCAAGGACACCCTCATGAACGCCCGTCTGAACCTCCTCGACAACCCGATGGTCGCCACCTCCCTGAAGCACATCACCAGCGCGGGCCGCGGCCTCAAGGACTCCACCGTGCCGGCGGCCACCCAGGAGCTGGTACGGATCCGGGCCAGCCAGATCAACGGCTGCGGATTCTGCCTCGACATGCACACCAAGGACGCGGCCGCGGCCGGCGAGACCCCCGAGCGCCTCCACATGGTCGCCGCCTGGCGCGAGGCCACGGTCTTCACCGACGCCGAGCGCGCCGCCCTGGAGCTGGCCGAGCAGGGCACCCGCAACACCGACTCCTACCCCGGCGTCACCGACGAGGCGTGGGAGAACGCGGCCAAGCACTACAACGAGGACGAGCTGGCCGCGCTCGTCGGGATGATCGCGGTGATCAACGCCTTCAACCGCATGAACGTCATGGTCCGCCAGCCGGCAGGCGCCTACCAGCCCGGCATGTTCGGCTGAACCCCTCCGGGGGAGGTTCCCCCTGGGGGGTGCCCCTGCGCCGGGGGGTGCCTCTTCGGCGGGGCCGAGCCACCAGGGGCGCGGGGTGGTTGCCCCCTTGCACAAGGGGAAGCGGTCAGGACGGGACGAAGCCGAGGTCGACGGGGGCCACGGGCGCGCCCGTGGCACGTACGGCCGCGAGCAGAGCGGGAAGCTGCGGGGGCCACAGCGCGTCCCGGGTGGCCGCCAGGTCCGCCGGAGGCCACCAGCGGCCCCGCTGGATGCGGTCCGCCGCGTGGGCGGCGGACACGTCCCCGGACAGGCCCCGGCGAGGCCCGTACGCCAGGAAGATGTGCTCGTACTGCCGCACGGGCACCCCGGCCCGTGTGAAGTCGTGCTCCCACCGGCACAGGACGGGACCCAGCGCGAGGTCGGTCCAGCCGGTCTCCTCCCGCAGCTCCCGCGCCGCCGCCTGCTCCGGGGTCTCGCCCTCGTCCATGCCGCCGCCCGGCATCGCCCAGTGGACGCCGACCTCCTCGTTGTCGTAGCGGAAGAGGAAGACCGCCCCTGCGGGGTCGAGGACGGCGACACGAGCCGCCTGCCGGGGTATGCGCATGGCGCCAGCCTGCCATTAACCGCATGACCGCGTCGCCGCACAGGCCCTACGGTGGGCCGGTGACGCCTCAGGTGATCGTTCTCAACGGCGGGTCCAGCTCCGGGAAGTCCACGCTCGCACGCGCCCTGCAAGCGGCGCTGGCCGAGCCATGGCTGACCTTCGGGGTGGACGACTTCGTGGACGCGCTGCCCGCGTCCCTCATGGAGTCGGCCGAAGGCATCTCCTTCGCACCCGACGGCGGCGTCTCCGTCGGCCCCGCTTTCAGCGCGCTGGACGCGGCCTGGGTCGCCGGCATCGCCGCCACCGCCCGTGCGGGCGCGCACGTCATCGTGGACGAGGTCTTCCTGGGCGGCGCGCACTCCCAGGCCCGCTGGGTCCGCGCCCTCGGCGACCTCCCCACCCTCTGGGTCGCCGTCCACTGCGCCCCCGCCACCGCCGCGGCCCGCGAAGCCGCCCGCGGCGACCGCACCCCCGGTATGGCGGCCCTCCAGTCCACCCGGGTCCACCAGGGCGTCACGTACGACCTGTCGGTCGACACCACCCACGCCGACCCGTCGACCCTGGCCCGCACGATCGCCGCCGCCGCAGCATGAGCCGTAGGGAGCGGAAGGCCCGCCGTCTGCTCGTCGGCGACGACACCTACCTGTGGTCGGTCGGCCACACCCACCGCCTGCCGGAGGGCGGCGGCTACGAGGACTGCACCGAGTCCGTCACCCTGCGCCGGTACGGCGCCCGCGGCCGCCTGCACATCGCCTTCGCGTCCGCCCCCGGCCACTACGTCCCCGACGGCATCCTCGAATCCGGCGCCGTCGGGACCGACGAAGGCTTCCTCAACCTCTACGAGCCAGGCACCGCCCGCGCCCTCCTCGACACGGCCCTCGCCCATGGCTGGGACCCCGACGACCCCACGACCACCGCCCTGGACGGCTGGACCCTCTTCCCAGCCGTCCACACCCACCGCACGGCCGAAAGCTGAACCCTCGCCACCCCGCCGTGCTGCAGCGCAGTCCTCTTCGGTCCGCGCCGGACCACCTGCCGGCGGCGGGCTGGTGCGGGGCGTGGCTGCGGGGCGGGGGCGCGGGGCGGGCCTAGCCTGGTGGGGTGATCAATGGTGCGCACGTCATCATCCAGAGCCGCAACGCGGAAGCGGACCGCGCCTTCTTCCGGGACGTGCTGGGGTACGCCCATGTCGATGCGGGCGGTGGCTGGCCGATCTTCAAGCTGCCACCGGCCGAGGCCGCGGTGCACCCGACGGACGGCCCGGCGGCGCACGAGCTGTACCTGATGTGCGACGACGTCGAGGCGACGGTGGCGGACCTGACCGCGAAGGGCGTCGACTTCACCAAGCCGCTCACCGACGCGCGCTGGGGCCGGGTGACCGGTTTCCGCCTGCCCGGCGGCGCCGAGGTGGGCCTGTACGAGCCCCGCCACGAGCGCGCCACCAAGCTGTGACCCCGCCCTCCCCCGGAGCACTGAGGGGGCGTCTCAGCGACTGAGGGCGGTGGGGGTGAGGTCGAGGGGGAAGGGGACCGGGGTGGTCAGGTGGTCGCGGTGGACGCCGGTCGCCACGTAGTCGCGGGTGGTGTCGTCCAGCTCGTACGTGTGGATGACCGGCAGGCCCTGCTCGTCCTCGATACGCCACAGGTGGCGGATGCCGGCCTCGGCGTAAAGGCGGGGCTTGTAGCGGCGGTCCCTGTCCTGCGACTCGGCTGACACGACCTCGACCACCAGCGCCACGTCCCCGGGGAGGAAGCTCGTCCGCTCCGGGTCGTACGGCACGGACGCCGCGATCACGTCGGGCTCGGGGCGGGTACGGCGGCCGAGCGTGACGGTCATCTGCGCCTCGACCGTCCACCCCTCGGGGGCCACCGCTTCCAGTGCCGCGGTGAGCCTGCGGATGACCCGATCGTGCCAGCTGCTCCGCGGGGTGAGGGTGAAGGTCAGCGCTCCGTCGAGCAGTTCGACGTGCCGCGGCGCGTCCGGGGGAAGCACATCGAGGTCGGCCGCTTCCCAACCGCCGGCCCGCGGCGGGTCCATCCACTGCGGCACGGCGCTGCTCACCTCTCCCCCAACTCGGTCGACGCCAGGATGCCACCACCCGCTGGCCGCGGGGGCTAAGGAGGGTGCCCTTGCGCAGGGCGGTGCTCTTTAGGGGCGCGGGGAACTGCGCGGCCAGCCCGCCACCGGGCGCGGGGGTTGTCACCGGACCGAAGGGGCAATTCCTGTCGAAGACGGACCACCGGCCGGTGGGGGCTGGTCGCGCAGTTCCCCGCGCCCCTGTGTGCTCGACCCGCCGCACAGGCGCCCTGCGGGCGTCAGCCGCACATCAGACGCAGCCCGCACCCCGCAGGGCGGGGGGTACCCCCGGAGGGTAATGTGCGGGGGGTGGAGTGGAAGTGGGCGCGGGTTGTGGCCGCGTGTGCCGTGGTGTGGGGGTTGTTCCTCATGCATGGCGCCCCTGCGAGCGCCGCGGAGGGTTGTCACGGCGGGCCGATGCCCGCCATGTCGGCCGCGATGACGCACCACTCCCCCGTGACGGCGGGGCACGGCGCCGCCGTGGACGATCCCGGGGCGCCCGGGGAGACCTGTGTGGCGACGGCGCCGCACGAGCGGGTGCAGTTGCCGGTGCCGGGCCTGGTGGCCGTCGTCGCACTGCTCGTGACGGCCGCATGCGCGCAAGCGCGTCAAAGGCGGCGCGGCCCGCCGCCAAGAAGCGGCCGGCCGCTTCTGCTCCAGGTGTGCATCGCACGGACGTGACGGACACGGCACCCCCGTGTCCTGTCCGCACGTCCGAAAGTCGAGTACCCCATGTCCAAGAACATCCGCTTCGCCCTGCTCGCCGCCGCGACCCTGGCGGTCACGCTGACCGCCTGCGGCCACAGCAGCACCCACTCCATGCCCGGCATGGACCACACCGCTACCGCCATGCCCGGCATGGACCACAACATGGCCCCCGGCACGGGCCTGTCCGCCGCGGAGGACGGCTACCGCCTCACCGCCGAGGCCGCCACCCTGCCTGCCGCCAGGCAGACCCCGTACCGTTTCACGATCACCGGCCAGAACGGCACCCCGGTCACCGACTTCACCGTCGAGCAGACCAAGCGCATGCACTTCTACGCCATCCGCTCCGACCTCACCGGCTTCCAGCACCTCCACCCGACCATGGCCGCCGACGGCACCTGGACCGCCGACCTGGCGTCCCTCACCCCCGGCGCATGGCGCATGTTCGCCTCCTTCACCCCGGTCAGCGGCAAGGACGTCGTCCTCTCGCTCCCGGTCACCGTGCCCGGCACGGCGGCGAAGATGCCGCTGCCCGCACCCGCGAGCAGCACGGAGGTCGACGGTTACGCCGTCACCGTCACGGGTGACCCCATGGCGGGCATGACCGGCCCGCTGAACGTCACGGTGACCAGGGCCGGAAAGCCGGTCACCGACCTCCAGCCGTACCTGGGCACGTACGCCCACCTCACGGCCTTCCACGAGGGCGACGCCGCCTTCGCCCACCTCCACCCGGTCACCGAGGCGACCGGCACCCGCGGCGGGCCGGACCTCGCCTTCCACGCCGACCTGCCCACGTCCGGCAACTGGCGGCTCTTCCTCCAGTTCCAGACGGACGGCACGCTCCACACCGCCGCGGTGACCCTGCCGGTGGCGTGAGCACGGCGGGGCGCCGCCCGGGTGGGCGGCGCCCCGCATCCCGTCGCTCAGACCTCGCGGGTCGCCGCGTACGCCAGGAACGAGGCCCATGCCTCGGGCGTGAAGGAGAAGCGGGGACCCTGCGGGTCCTTGGAGTCCCGGACGAGTATCGCGTCAGAGGACGCGGCGACCTCGACGCAGTCGTTGTTGTCGCTGCCGCTGTAGCTGCTCTTGACCCACGCAACCTCTACGCAGTCCGGGCCGTCGTTGCTGCTGTAGCTGCTCTTCGTCCAGGCCAGCCTGGGACCGGCTCCGGCAGAGGGCTTGAGGGTCATATCTCTCCCCGCACTTTTTTGATGAAGGCCAGCGACTCCCGTGGCGTGAGAGCCTGCGATCGGATGATCCCATACCTCAACTCAAGGATCTGGACCTCTCGCGGCTCGGAAATCAGGCGGCTGGTGAGCTGAGCTTCCGAGTAGCCGACCGTCGAGCCGTCGCCGAGTTTCAAGACGCGCAGCTCACCGCCCATTCCAGCGTGGTCCTCGCGGTCCGTCGGCATCACCTGGATCTCGACATGTCGTAACTTGCCGATTTCCAGGAGGTGGTCGAGCTGGCGTCGCAGCACGTCCTTGCCACCGAGCGGCCGACGTAGCGTCACCTCCTCCAGGACGAACGCCAGCGTCGGCGTGGGCTGCCGCTGGAAGACCATCTGGCGCGCGATGCGGCCTTCGACCTGCCGGTCGATCTGGTCCTCCGTGTACGTCGGCCTGCGCATGCCGAACAGCGACCGCGCGTAGTCCTCCGTCTGCAGGAGGCCGTGCATGTTGTGGTTGCTGTAGGCACCCAGCTCCACAGCCTCGGCTTCCAGCTTCGTCAGGTCGCGGACCTTCTTCGGGTACCGCGCCTCCGCGACGTCCGGCTTCATGGCCGCGAGGCGGCCACCCGCCTCCAGGACGCGGTCCGCGTTGTCGAGGAACGCGGGCTTGGGGACGCGTACGCCCCGCTCCACCTTGGAGACCATTTCCTCGCCGTAACCGATGGCGGAGCCGAACTCCGCCTGGGTGAGGCCCGCGGCCTCGCGCCATGCCTTGATCTGGCGGCCGACCGTCTTCATGACGCTGGTGGAGTCGTCCTCCAGGCCGGAATCCCAGTCAGGACCGTCCGCGCCGTCCGTCGTGTAGTTCCTGCCCTCGCCTATCGTCATCGCGGCTCCCGCGTGGTAGTTCTGTGCGTACTACGCACCGTAGACGCGGACATATGCGTACGTCAGGGAAACGCGTAATCTGTCACCCCACCCGGCGCGGGAGGTGACCCGTACAGACCCGTACAGGCGGGCGCGGGGGCGGCGGGGCAGCCGGACAACCGGCGGCAGGGCGGCCTGTGGTGCTGGTCACAGACGTGGCGGCGCGGCCACTCTCAGTCAGGTGAGCCAAGACATCCGTACCCATGAAGTCCCCGCGGACACGCGGAAGTTCAGCATGCTGCTGCCCAGTACCCGGAAGGGCGCCCAGCGGGCGCGGCGGGTGGCCGTCGCGCAGCTCGTGCGGTGGCGGCTGCCGTACGAGACGGCGGAGCACGTCGTCGCGGAGCTGGCCGCGAACGCGGCGCTGCACGGGCGGCTGCCCGGCCGGGATTTCCGGCTGGCGCTGTCGGCGACCGGGACGCGGCTGCGGATCGAGGTCACCGACGCGCGGGCGGAGCGACTGCCGATCGTTCCGCGACCGGTGGACGGAGACGCCGAGTCCGGCCGCGGCCTGCTCCTGGTCACGACCCTGGCCGACAGCTGGGGCGTGACGTCGGGGCCTTTCCCGGCGAAGACGGTATGGGCCGAGGTCGAACTGACCGGCCCGTGACACCCGAGCACTACGCAGCCCTGCGTGCCGTGGTCGCGCTCCTCGGCCCCGCCGTGCCCGGGGCGCTGGAGATCACCCGAGAGGGCATCGTGCATGACCCGCGCTCCCCCGGCGGCCCGCACGAGCTGACCGCCGCCCGGGTCAGCCGGCGGCTGGAGAAGGTCATGCCCGAGGGGCTGCTGGCGCACACCGGCACGCCGGACGTCGAGGACGTCCACGAGGGCGTGATGCGGCACCCGGACGTCATGGTGATCGCCGAGGCGGACATGGAGGTCGAGGGGTCCTTCGACCCCACCGCGCTGCCCGCCGCCATCGAGGTGGTGTCCCGTTCCAACCCCGACAACGACTGGGTCGGCAAGATGCGGGACTACCCGCTGCTCGGCATCCCGGTCTCCGTCCTCTTCGACCCCCGCACCGGCGAGGGCGCCGTCCTGTCGGACATCCACCCCACGCCCAACGGGCCGCGGTACGCGACACGTACCGACTTCGTCTACGGCGAGGACGTCACCATCGGCGCCTGGACGATCTCGACTGCGGACCTCCCCCGCTACCGCTGACCGGGGGACAGATCCGCCGCCCAGGTAGCGTCAGGTGCCGGATACCTTCGTGCAGGTGAGATGGCCGTTGACGGTCACGGAACCGCCGGAGGCATCGACGGCGCCGAGTTCCGTGCCGGCGACGGTGACAGTCCAGTCGCCGCCCTGCTTCGCGCCCGTCAGTCCGTCCGCGCCGAGCTTCACGAAGGTGTGCTTGTCGGGGGTGACCAGCGTGGCCATGCTCTCGGAGCCGATGTTCGCCACGAAGGACGGGACGGTGGACGCGGAGGTGTCGTCCGGGGCGGGCGCGTTGACCGCGACGAGCCTGCCGTCGAGGGTGGCGCAGCCCACGCTCGTCGTCACGTCGAAGCCGCCGCTGCGCGAGCCCGCGTAGTCCAGGCGGCCGTGGACGCCGCCGGAGCCCTGGCTGCTGGACGCGGATGCGGACTCCGACGTCGCGGGCGCGGCCGGCGCGCTCGCCTTGTCCTTCGGCTGAGCCTTGTCGTCACCGGACGACGACGAACACCCGCTCAACACGCCCACCACAGCCACCGGCAGCAGGATCCCCGCCAACACCCCTGCGAAACGCGACACTTCTCCCCCTCGTTCGCGGCCCCCTGCCGCATGCCCCACAGGCTATACGCCCCTGGCCGGCACCCTCCGGTCCCGGCCGTGGTGCGCCCGCCCGGCCCGGCGCTACGGGGCGTCGGTGCCGTGCGTCTTCGTGCAGGTGAGGTGGCCGTCGACGGTCACGGTGCCGCCGGAGCCGTCATCCGCGCGCAGCTTCATGCCGGAGACGGTGACCGTCCAGGTGTCGCCCTGCTTCACGGCGGACACGCCCTTCGCGCCGACCTTTTCGAAGGTGTGGTCGTCCGGGGTGATCAGCGTGGCGATGCTCACGTTGCCGGTGGTCGTGACGAACGACGGGACCTCGAACCCGGAGGAGTCCCCGTCCGCGTCGGGTGCGGTCACCGCCTTGAGATCGCCCGCGAGGATGCGGCAGCCCACGCTGCTCGTCACGTCGAAGCCGCCGGTGACCGAGCCGGTGTAGTCGATGCGGCCGCGTGCGCCGCCCGTGTCCGGCGTGGCGTTCGCGGACGCGGCCGGCGAGCTCGCCTCGTCCTTCGGCCGAGCCCCGTCGCCGCCTGACGACGACGAACACCCGCTCAGCGCCGCCACCACCGCCACCACCGCCACCAGCAGCAGCACCCCCGCCGACACCCCTGCGAAACGCGGCATTTCTCCCCCTCCCCCATCGCCCCGGGCGGGGCACCCGCACGCTACCGGACCCCGCCCGGGCGGATGCCACGCCCCTCCCCCATGTCCAGGAGGACTCAGGGGGTCATGCAGACCACGAAAGCGTTGACGTCTCGCGCCACGCTGTCGGTGTTCTTCACGCCGACGAACCAGTTGGACGGGCCGCCGTAGGAGGCGATGACGAACGGGTCGCCGCCGTTCTGGCTCGCGCCGCCCTCGGCGCCTCCGCCGCCGGTGCTGACCATGCCCGCCGGGCAGTCCGCTCTCGCGAGTCCGTACTGGCCCGCGCCGACCTTGATGTCCTCGCCCCAGTACTTGCCGACCGTCGCCCGCGTCGTACGGCCCTGGCCGCCGGGCCGGCCGGTGTCGCTGTCCTGCGCGGCGGCGATCGTGGCGCCGCTGACGGCGAGGACCGCCGCTGCCACCAGGACGGTCATCCTCAAACGCTGCATTTTCGACCTCACGTGTTTTCCGGTGAATTCCGTGCTCCCGGTATTTCCCGGACCCTTCGCGAGGTCGCACCGCGTCGGGCGGTGTCACCGTGGCGGATCAAGCAGAACCGATTCGCCGCGAGGCGAAAGGGTGAGGTGCCGCCCTGCGGTCAGAGCGGGTCGATGCGGGTCTGGGCGAAGGTGCGGGCGCCGTGCGCGTCGGTGACGTCGACCGTCACGCAGTCCCACGCCTCGACCGGCTCGTCCGGGATCTCCCCGACCTGGTAGTCGGCGGCCGCAAGGGTGCCCTCGGTGAGGCGCACGCCGGTCAGGCGCTCGGCCAGGGCGAGGGCCGCCGCCTTCGTGTCGAGTCCGGGGGCCGGGTCGCCGTCGGGGTCGAGGCCGAGGTCGGCGAGGTGGGCGTTGAGGGCGTCGGGCGTGGCGCCGGTCCTGTACAGGTGGCCCTCGAAGCTGGTGCGCAGCTCGCCGTCCTCGTACCAGTGGAAGAAGTGCAGCGGCTTGCCGCCGTTACCGGTGTGCGCGACGACCCGCGTGCCCGCGGACAGCTCGGCCCACAGCCGCGGGGTCATGGCCATGTCGCCGCCCAGCTCCAGCACCAGCGTCCAGTCGCCGCCCTCACCGGGCAGGGTGAAGGCCCCGACGAGGGCGGAGTCGTACAAGCCGCCGTCCTCGGAGAAGTCCCAGTAGGCGGCGGTGAGTTCGTCGCCGCCCGCGCACACCCTGCGCGCCTCCGCCGCCGCCCGCGAGAGCACCTCACCGGGGGTGACGCCCCGCACGAGTGTGACGGCGTAGCCGACGTCCAGGGCGAAGGCGAACAGTGACGGGGTGCGTATCCAGGCGTAGTCGGCCGCGGTGGCTGAGGTCATGGCGGCATCCTTCCACCGACCCCTGTCACTCCACCATGAGGTGCTCCCCGGACCGGCGGCCCGGCCCCCGGGACGGACCCGGGGGCCGGGCGGGGCTCACGCGGGACTCACGGCGTGGAGCAGGTGACGGTCGGGGCCGGGGACGGGGAACCGGACGCCAGGAAGCCGACGGTGGTCGAGGTGCCGGCGGCAAGGACGCTGTTCCAGGGGGCGCTGTGGATGACGACGCTGCCGTCCGGGTTCGTCACGACGGTGCCGTTCCAGGCCTGCGTGACGGTGACGCCGGTGAGGGTGACCGTCCAACTGGTCAGCGCCGTCACGGCGGTGACCGTGACGCCGGCCTGGTAGCCGCCCTGCCAGGAGTTCGTCACGGTCAGCGCGGCCGTGCAGGCGGAGCCGCCGGTACCGCCGGTGGACGTGGTACCGGATGTCGTACCCGACGTCGTACCGGAGGAGGTGCCGGACGACGTACCGGTGGACGTACCGGTGGACGTACCGGACGTCGTGCCCGTGGACGTGCCTGTCGACGTACCGCTCGACGTCCCCGAGCCGGGGGTCAGGAGGGCCGCCAGCGGCGGGTACCAGCGCGCCGCCATCTTCACGATGCCCGCGTCGTTCGGGTGCACCCCGTCGCCGGTGTCGGTCGCGTCGTCGAAGCCGGTCCACTGGTCCACGACCGTCACCGGGGACTGGGCGGTGCTCACGGACTTCGCCCAGGCCGGGATCTGCGCGTCGAAGTCGACCACGCGCTGCGCGCACTCCGGGCAGGTCGGCGGGTTCATCGGGATGATCTGCGCGACCAGCACCTTCATGTTCGGGTTGCTGTCGCGCATCTGGCCGACCATCTTCGTGAAGGCGGCCAGGATCTGCGCCGGAGCTATGTTGCTCCAGACGTCGTTGGTGCCGAGGTGCATCAGCACGATGTCCGGCGAGGTCGCCGACAGCCAGGCGGGCAGCTGGTTCTGGCTCGCGATGTTCGTCGCCAGGATGCCGCCATGGCCTTCGTTGTCGCCGTCGTAGGCCACACCGCAGCCCTGCGGCGGCAGCGTCCCGACGAAGTCGATGTTCGTGTAACCCGCGTTCTGGAGCTGGTTCCAGAGCAGGGCGCGCCAGCAGCCTGGCGAGCCGGTGATCGAGTCGCCGAGCGGCATGATCCGCACGGGCGAGGCAGCGGCCGCCTGAGGGGAGGCGGCGGCGGGCCGCGCCCCGCCGAAGGCGGCCAGGGCGCCGACGGCGAGCAGCAGCAGGGCGAGCAGCAATCTCGGCGCCGGCAGCGCGGGCCGCCGGACGGTGGGGGCTTCGCTGGACATGACCGGGTCCTTCCGGGTGGGGGAGCGCTCCGATCTATGGGAGCGCTCCCATAGACGTACCGAGCACGTCCCCGACCGTCAAGGGGGCGGCACGCGCGGTCGGAGCCGGGGGTTCGCCGGCACCGTCAGGGCACCGGCGGACGGCCGGACACCTCCGGCCGTCAGAACACGGTTGGTTTTACGGACAGTTGACAATTCGAACGCTTGTGGCCGCACCACGGCTCTGCGACGATCCCGGCAACGGGATCCTGCGGTGCCACACTGCAGTGAAGGTGGGGGATGAGCGTGCGGGGGCGCGTCGACTACGGGGTGGAGCCATGGGCTTCACCGCACTGATTCTCTTCGGCGGACCGGTTGCCGTCGGGGCAGTCGCCGGGTATCTCACCGGCGGCCGGCTGAACAGGCTGGCGGGTATACGGCTGCGACAGCTGTGGCTGGTATGGCTCGCTGCCGCCGTGCAGGTCGTCCAACTCGCCACGGCCCGGCTCCCCGGCGCCGCCGGACACCGGCTCAGAGGGCCGCTGCTCGCCCTGGCCATCGGTCTCGCCCTGCTGTGGCTGTGCGTCAACGCACTCGGCAGGACACGGCCGTTGCAGGCGGCGGTGGGGCTCGCGCTCACCGGCGCACTGCTCAACGCGCTGCCGATCGCGGCCAACGGGCGTATGCCGTACAGCCGTTCCGCCGCCGCCACGGCCGGTCTGCACGCCGGCGCGCAGACCGCCAAGAACGTGCCCGCCGGGCACAGCACCCATCTGCTCGCCCTCGGCGACACCATCCCGCTCGCGCAGCTGCACGCCGTCATCAGCGTCGGCGACATCGTCCTGGCGACCGCCGCGGCTCTGCTCGTCGCAGCCGCCATGCACCAGCCGGCCGACCCCGCACGAGAAAGGAACCCGCCATGTCCCGCACCTTCACCTGGCAACGCGTGATGGCGACCGCACTCACGCTCGCCTCCCTCGCAGTCCTCCTCTACACCCTCGGCGCACCCGAATACACCGGCGGCTGACCCGGCCCCTACCGATGAAGGAGTCCGCAATGCTCCGAGCTATCCCCTGGCAGCGCATCGCGCTGACCGCACTCACCCTGGCGTCCCTCGCCGTCCTGCTCTACACGCTCGGCGCCCCCAACTACGAGGGCGGCTGACCCGAGGAGTCGCAATGCTGCGAGCCATCCCCTGGCAGCGCATCGCGCTGACCGCACTCACCCTGGCGTCCATCGCCGTCCTGCTCTACACCCTCGGCGCCCCCGATTACGTCGGCGGCTGACCCCACCCTGCCCACCAAGGAGTCCGCAATGCTCCGAGCCATCCCATGGCAGCGCCTCGCGCTGACCGCACTCACCCTCGCCTCCCTCGCCCTCTTGCTCTACACCCTCGCCGCCCCCGAATACGACGGCGGCTGACAAGGAGTCCGCAATGCTCCGAGCCATCCCGTGGCAGCGCATCGCGCTCACCGCACTCACCCTGGCGTCCCTCGCCGTCCTCCTCTTCACACTCGGCGGCCCCGATTTCGGCGGCGGCTGACCAAGGAGTCCGCAATGCTCCGAGCCATCCCGTGGCAGCGCATCGCGCTCACCGCACTCACCCTGGCGTCCCTCGCCGTCCTCCTCTTCACACTCGGCGCCCCGAACTGGGGCGGCGGCTGAACCCGCCCTGCCCACCAAGGAGTCCGCAATGCTGCGAGCCATTCCCTGGCAGCGCCTCGCGCTCACCGCGCTGACGCTGGCGTCCATCGCCGTCCTGCTGTACACGCTCGGCGCACCCAGCTGGGGCGGCGGCTGAACCCGCCCTGCCCACGAAGGAGTCCGCAATGCTGCGAGCCATCCCGTGGCAGCGCCTCGCGCTGACCGCACTCACCCTCGCCTCCGTCGCCGTCCTGCTCTACACGCTCGGCGCCCCGGACTGGAGCGGCGGCTGACCGCCCACTTCTCAAGGAGTCCGCAATGCTGCGAGCCATTCCCTGGCAGCGCCTCGCGCTGACCGCACTCACCCTGGCGTCCGTCGCCGTCCTGCTCTACACGCTCGGCGCCCCCGAGTGGACCGGCGGCTGACCGAGGAGTCCGCAATGCTGCGAGCCATTCCCTGGCAGCGCCTGGCGCTGACCGCACTGACCCTCGCCTCCGTCGCCGTCCTGCTCTCCACGCTCGGCGCCCCCGAAATGACCGGCGGCTGACGCCGCCCCATCCTCTGAGGAGTCCGCAATGCTTCGCGTCATCCCGTGGCAGCGCCTCGCGCTGACCGCACTCACGCTCGCCTCCGTCGCCGTCCTGCTCTACACGCTCGGGGCGCCCGAGTGGATCGGCGGCTGAGCCGTCGGATCGAGCCCCACCCCGGCGGTGAACGCGGGGTGGGGACACCGCTCCTGCATCTTGATCAGGGCCGGGGCCGCTCGTAGGTTGACCGCCATGACCGACCTCGCAGACGTCGACTGGCCGCCGCCCGCACCGATCGCGACGCGGCGCCTGGTGCTGCGCGAGCCGGAGCGGCGGGACCGGGCGGCGATCGTGGACCTCTTCACGTCCGCGGAGGTGAACGCCTACCTGGGCGGGCCGCGCGAGCCGGCGGAGTTCGAGCGGGCGCTGCCCGCGGAGCCGCAGGGGCGGCCGGGGCTGTTCGTCGTCGCGCTCGACGGGGCCATGATCGGCATCGTGGACGTCAAACGGCACGATGCCGAGCGCCCGGGGCATGTGCGTCCCGGCGGCGAGGAACCCGAGCTGGGCTACATGTTCCTGCCCCGGGCGTGGGGGTACGGCTACGCAGCCGAGGCGTGCACCGCGGCGCTCGGCTGGATCGCCGAAGCCCTCCCCGGCGAACCGGTCGTGCTGTGCACCCAGACCGCGAACGGCCGCTCGCTGCGGCTCGCCGCGAAACTGGGCTTCACCGAGGTGGAGCGCTTCGAGGAGTGGGGCGCCGAGCAGTGGTTCGGCGTGTGGTCGCCGGCCCCGCTCCACGGCTGACCCCCCGGGGCGGTGTCCGACCGCCGGGTTAGGGTCGGCCCGACACCCCCCTGCACATGGAGGCGCGATGCGCGCGACGAGCAACGGCAGCGCCCTGCTGCGGCTGCGCAAGGTGAGCCGTACGTACGGGCAGCGCCGCGCGCTGCACCCGCTCGACCTCGACCTCGCCGCCGGGGAGTGCGTCGCCCTCTACGGGCAGAACGGCTCGGGTAAGTCCACACTGCTGCGGATAGCCGCCGGGCGGGACGCCCCCACCAGCGGTGACGCGCTGTTCGCGGGGCGGCCGGTCAGCGAGGACGACCCCGAGGTGCGGGCCAGGGTCGCCGTCGTCGGCGACACCGTCGCCTGCTACCCGGACCTCACCGTCCGCGAGCACCTGGAGCTGGTCACCGTCGCGCACGCCGTGGACGACGCCGACGCCTGGATCGACCAGGTGCTCGCCGACCGCCGCCTGTCGGACCACGCCCGCGCCCTGCCCGGCTCGCTGTCCTCCGGCCAGCTCCAGTCCCTGCTGCTGGCCGCGGCCCTGGTCCGCCCCCGCGAGCTGCTCGTCCTCGACGAGCCCGAGCAGCGCCTCGACCCCGCCGCCCGCGACCGCCTCGCCGACCTGCTGGTGGCCGAGAAGTCCGACGGCGTCGCGGTCCTGCTGGCCACCCACCAGCCCGACCTGGCGGAAGCCGTCGCCGACCGCATGATCGCCCTGGACGACGGCCAGGTGATCGCGGACGGCCCGCCGGCAGCGGTCCTGCGCGAGCTGGGCGTACGCCGGTGACCGACGGCCTGCGGCCCACGCCGACCCCGACCACCGCCGCAGGCATGGCCGGCAGCCCGGCTGACCCAGCCGCCGATAGCCGCGCCGACACGGCCGGCAGCCGAAACAACCCACCCGACCCGGGCGCCCCAGGCACCGAGCCGGGCGACGCCGGCGAGAGCGCAGGCGCCGGCCCCGCCGAGCCCAGCGGCGCGAGCGCCGGACGAACCCCCACGGCGACCGGCGGCAGCCCAGCCGGCCCGGCGGCCGCGGGCCGCGCAAGCGCCGGCCGGAGCGCAGGCCCGCACTCCAGCCCCGCCGAGCCGGGGGACCCGACCACCGCCACAGGCAGCAGCCAGGACGACCCGATCGGCCCGGGCGCCGGCCTGGACGGCGGGGGTGACGACGAGGACGTCCCCTGGTCCGAGGAGGACGACGACCGGACCGAGGAGACGCTGGCCTGGCTGCGGCGCAAGCGGCAGGCGCACCGGCGGGCCAAGGGGCGGGAGATGGCCGTCCTCGTCTATACGGTGCTGATCGCCGTCGCCGGGTACGGGAGCAGCTTCGCCGTCAGCTTCCTGCGCGGGCTGGAGGACGGGTCCGGATACGCCGACGCGGCGCGGGATCTGCGGGCCGGGATGCCCGCGCTCTGCGCGTTCGTCGCCGTCGGCGTCGGGGTGCTCGCCGCGCGGGACGGGCTGTGGCGCGGGCCGGTCGTCGTGCCGGGGCCGAGCGTGGGGTGGGTGCTGGCGCAGCCGGTGAAGCGGGGGCGGGTGCTGCGGCCGTGGTTCCGGCTGTCGGCCGGGCTCGCGCTGATCCCGGGGGTGCTGGCCGGGGTCGGGGCCGCCGCCGTGGTCAAGGTGACCGGCCTCGCCCCGCTCGGCAAGGCCCTGCTCGCCGCGGCCCCGGCCGCCGTGTGCCTGCCGCTGCTGGCGGTCGCGCTGGGCATGGCGGTGGAGCGGCGGCCCGCAGCCGCGCGTGCGGTACGGCGGTGGACGGGACCCACCGTCCTGGTCCTGGGGGCGCTGGCCGCCCAGACCGTCCTGGCCGCGAACGGCCACCGCTCCCCCGCCGTCGAGCAGGCCGAGCTGTGGAGCGGCCCGTGGGGCTGGGCCGGGCAGCCGCTGGTGGACACGGTCGGCGGCAGCGCGCCCGGCTGGCCCGCCGCGGTCGCCCTGCTCGCCGCGGCCACGGCCGCGGCGCTGCTGGCCGCGTACCGCGACGCGGCCCACGTGCCGACGGCCCGGCTGCGCGAGCGGGCCGCGACGGCCACCACCGTCTCGTCGGTTGCCTGGTCGCTGGAGCTGCGGGCGGCCAAGCTGGCGATCATGGACGCGGGCGGCGGCGCCCCCGTCAGGCAGATCCGGCTGCGCCCGCCACGCGGGCGCCTCGGGCGACACCTGGTCGTGGCGTGGCGGGACGCGCTGACGCTGCTGCGCACCCCCGGCCGGCTCGGCAAGGCCGCGGTGTGGACGGCGTGCGGCGCCGCGGTCGCCGGGCTCGGCGCCGACCTCGGCGGCGAGCGCCGCTGGGTCGGCCTGGTCCTGGGCCTGCTCTTCGGCTACGTCGCCGTGGGCGCCCTGGCCGAGCCCGCCCGGCTGGAGACCGACGACATCCGCAGGGCCGCCTGGGCGCCGTACCGCTTCCGCACGCTGATGCTCCACCACGGCATCGTGCCCGCCGTGCTCGGCGCCGTACTGGGCCTGCTGGCCGCCATCCCCTACGCGGCCGGCGGCCACACCTGGACCCTGCTGCTGCTCCCGCTGTGCGCACCGCCCTTCACCGGCGCCGCCCTGGTCTCGGCGGCCCGCGGCCCGGCCCGCACGCAGCTGCTCTTCCTCGGCGGCGGCTCCCCCGTCGGCGGCCCAGGACCGCTCATCTACCTGGCCTGGTACGCGGCAGGCCCGCTGCTGGCCCTCACCGCCACCACGCTGGCCCTGGCCCCGGTCCTGCGGCACCCCACCTCCGCCGCGGTGACGCAGGCGGCGGTCGTCGCCGTCCTGGTGACGTCGCTGCTCCTGCTGCTGGCCGCCCGCATGTCCGACCGCCTGATGCGGCACTGAGCCGAGCGAACCGAACCGCGCCACCGAACGAGGGAACGAGGCACCGGAAATGATCGAACTCCGCGAGATCCGCGACAGCGACCTGCCGGTCTTCTGGGAGCACTTCTCGGACCCGGTCGCCCAGCACGTGGCCGCCGTCACCCGCCCCTACCACTACGACCGCGCCCTCTTCGACGCCCACTTCGCGCGCATCCTCGCCGACCCCGAGGTGCTGCCCCGCACCGTCCTGGCCGACGGGGAGGTCGTCGGCCAGGCAGCCGTCTTCGGGCCGCCGGACGAGCGCGGGGTCACGTACTGGATCGCCCGCCCCCACTGGGGCCGCGGCATCGCCACCGCCGCGCTGACCGAGCTGATCGGCCTCGACCCCACCCGCCCCCTCTTCGCCCACGCTGCGGCCGACAACACCGGCTCCATCCGGGTCCTGCAGAAGTGCGGCTTCGTCCTCACCGGCCGCGACACGATCTTCGCGGAGTCCCGCGCCGCCGAGATCGACGAGGTCAGCCTGACGCTGACCTGACGCCCGGGCCCGCCGCGGGAGCACGTCGGACAGATCACACGTCCGGGAAGGAACCCCTCCGGCGCGGCCCGGCTCAAGCCGGGTATGAGGGCGAATCATGGACAACCCCCCACGCGGCGGGCCGCGTTGGCCGGGGTCGCGGGGGCCGTGGGACTGGTGGCGGCAGGCTGCCGCGGGGGCACGCACCAAGCGGCCGTCAAGGTCGCACCCGCCCCCGTCGCGGGGCCGTACCGCAGGGAGTCGGGCGCATTGGTCATGCAGGTGCTCGCGCACCCGGACGACGACCTGTACTTCATGAACCCGGACACGCTGCACGACCTCCAGGCGGGTACGCCGGTGGTGTCGGTGTACGTCACCGCCGGCGAGTCCCGCGGCTGGAACACCCCGCCGGGCGGCTCGCACCGGCACCACCACGCCGACCAGGCGGCCTACTCGGCGGCCCGGCACCAGGGCCTGCGGCAGGCCTACGCCACGATGCTCGGGCTGCCGCACTTCACCCGCTGGAACAGCGAGGTCCTCGACCTGCCCGGCGGGATGCACGCGCAGATCGACTCGCTCGGCAGCGGCGCCCGCCGCGCCAGCCTGGTCTTCCTCCAGGTGTCGATGCACGAGCTGAGCCAGACCGCCAGCATGCAGATGCTGTGGTCGACACCCGGGACGACGCTGCCGTACGTGGCCGCCGAGGACAGCCCGGCCCCCGCCGACGCGCCCGGCACGTACAGCCACGACAAGCTCGTCGACGTCCTGGTCGCGCTGTTCAAGCGGTACGCGCCGACGCATGTGCGCACCCTCGACCCGGACCCGGACATCCAGGTCCACGACAAGCAGCACCCCAGGGACAGCGACCAGTTCGGCTACTCCGACCACCGCGACCACACGCCGGTCGCGCTCTTCGCGTGGAAGGCGCTCGCCCGCTGGGCCGCCGCCGGCGGGCGCGGCTTCACCACCGCGGCCTACCGCGGCTACTACAACCAGCGCTGGCCCTTCAACCTGCCGCCCGCGACCGTCGCGCTCAAGGGCCGCTTCATGTTCCAGTACGGCGGCGACCCCGACTGGTCCTGCGGCGACCCCGGCGGCTGCGGCGACTACGGGCAGGGCCGCAACCAGCCGCTCACCAACCGCAAGGGCTGGATCCGCTCGACCCACCCGCGCTACCCGGGTGCCGGGCAGGTCGTCGTCCCCGCCGCGGCGGCCGGGGCTCCCCGCACCGCCTACGAGGTGCTCGGCCTGAACGCGGCCGTACGCACGGAGACCGCGCCCGGCAGCGGGCGCTGGGGTCCCGCGAAGGACCTGGGCGGCGGGCCGCTCGCCCCGAAACTGGCCTGCGTGGCCGTGCCCGGCGGCGGGACGCTGGTGTTCGGGCTGCGGTTCGCCGCGCTCGAAGGGCACGGCGGGCGCAACGCGCGCGAGATCGTCGTACGCGAGGGCGTACGCGACGGCTCAGGGCGCTGGACCTCGCTCGGCACACCCGAGCACTCCGACAACCGGAGCCGGCGGGTCGGCCCGCCGACCGCCGTCCGCACAGCCGACGGGCGGGTGCACGTGTTCGTGCGGAACGCGGACAAGGGGCTCAGCACCCGGGTGCGTGAGCCCCGCGGTACGTGGGGGCCGTGGGCCGACCTCGGGGGCTCCGAGGTCCAGGAGGGTCTCGCCGTCCTCACCGACGCGCAGGGGCGTATCCACGTCTTCGCGGCCGGCCGCGACACCGTCCACCACTGGGCTCAGGCCTTGCCCTTCGCCCCCGTCACCTTCCGCCCGCCGGCCGGCCTGCCCTGCCCCGCCGACGTCCCCTCGGCCGCACTTGCGCCTGACGGCGCCATCACCCTGACCTACCACCGTCCGGCCTCGGCGGCCACCTTGCGGGAGACGGTACGCACTTAGGGGCGCGGGGAACTGCGCGACCAGCCGTCGACCGGCTGCAGGTCGCCACCGTCCGAAAGGGGCTGTTCGGTCCGCGCCGGACCACCGGCCGGTGGTGGGCTGAGCGCGCAGTTCCCCGCGCCCCTGATGGTTGCCCCCTTACCGAAGGGGAGCCGTACAGCCGCCGCGGCCCGCGGAAGGGCGCCCGCTTCCCGGGGGAACGGGAAAGGTCCCGCACCACCCGAAAGCGGTGCGGGACCTTTCGCGTCAAGCTCAGCGCAGCGTCACTTGTTGATCTTCGTGACCTGGCCGGCGCCCACAGTGCGGCCACCCTCGCGGATGGCGAACTTCAGGCCCTCCTCCATGGCGATCGGCTGGATCAGCGCGACGCTCATGGCGGTGTTGTCGCCCGGCATGACCATCTCGGTGCCCTCGGGGAGGGTCACGACGCCGGTCACGTCGGTGGTCCGGAAGTAGAACTGCGGACGGTAGTTGTTGAAGAACGGGGTGTGACGACCACCCTCGTCCTTCGACAGGATGTAGGCCTGGGCCTCGAACTCGGTGTGCG
The DNA here is from genome assembly GCF_016916835.1 of Actinacidiphila bryophytorum. Taxonomy (GTDB): domain Bacteria; phylum Actinomycetota; class Actinomycetes; order Streptomycetales; family Streptomycetaceae; genus Actinacidiphila; species Actinacidiphila bryophytorum. The sequence goes on from NZ_JAFFIX010000006.1 coordinate 313,482, forward strand.
GCGTGACCGAACCGGGCTTGATGATGACCTGGCCGCGCTCGACATCCTCGCGCTTGATGCCGCGGAGCAGCAGACCGACGTTCTCACCGGCCTGGCCCTCGTCGAGCAGCTTGCGGAACATCTCGATACCGGTGACCGTGGTGGTGGTCTTCTCGGTCTTGATGCCGATGATGTCGACGGTCTCGTTGACCTTGAGGATGCCGCGCTCGATACGACCGGTGACGACGGTGCCACGACCGGTGATCGTGAAGACGTCCTCGATCGGCATCAGGAACGGCTTGTCGACGTCACGCTCGGGGGTCGGGATCGCCTCGTCGACGGCCTGCATGAGGCCGAGCAGCTTCTCGCCCCACTCCTTGTCGCCCTCGAGCGCCTTGAGCGCCGAGACCCGGACGACCGGAAGGTCGTCACCCGGGAACTCGTACTCGGAGAGCAGCTCGCGGACCTCGAGCTCGACGAGCTCCAGGATCTCCTCGTCGTCCACCATGTCGGCCTTGTTCAGGGCGACGACGATGTACGGAACGCCGACCTGGCGGGCCAGGAGCACGTGCTCCTTGGTCTGCGGCATCGGGCCGTCGGTCGCGGCGACCACCAGGATCGCGCCGTCCATCTGGGCGGCACCGGTGATCATGTTCTTGATGTAGTCCGCGTGACCGGGGCAGTCGACGTGGGCGTAGTGACGCTGCTCGGTCTGGTACTCGACGTGCGCGATGGAGATGGTGATACCGCGCTGGCGCTCCTCAGGAGCCTTGTCGATCTGGTCGAAGGCCGAGGCCTCGTTCAGGTCCGGGTACGCGTCGTGCAGCACCTTGGTGATCGCCGCGGTAAGGGTCGTCTTACCGTGGTCGATGTGACCGATGGTGCCGATGTTGACGTGCGGCTTAGTCCGCTCGAACTTCGCCTTCGCCACTGGGTTCCTCCTGGGGGTGGATCTGTACGCCTTGCTTCATCGGCGCCAGGTGATCTTTGCTGGAACGCAAGCCTACGGCGGGTTATTCGCCCTTGGCCTTCGCGATGATCTCCTCGGCGACGTTCCGCGGAACCTCGGCGTAGGAGTCGAACTGCATGGAGTAGCTGGCCCGGCCCGAGGTCTTGGACCGCAGGTCACCGACGTAGCCGAACATCTCCGACAGCGGAACCAGGCCCTTGACGACCCGGGCACCGCTGCGCTCCTCCATGGCCTGGATCTGGCCACGGCGGGAGTTGAGGTCGCCGATGACGTCACCCATGTAGTCCTCGGGCGTGGTGACCTCGACGGCCATCATCGGTTCGAGGAGCACGGGGCTCGCCTTGCGGGCACCCTCCTTGAACGCCTGCGAACCGGCGATCTTGAACGCCAGCTCGGAGGAGTCGACCTCGTGGTAGCCGCCGTCGAGAAGGGTGACGCGGACGCCCACCATCTCGTAGCCGGCCAGGATGCCGAACTTCATGGCCTCCTGCGCACCGGCGTCCACCGACGGGATGTACTCGCGGGGGATGCGGCCACCGGTGACCTTGTTGACGAACTCGTAGGTCGCGTCGCCGCCTTCCAGCGGCTCCAGCATGATCTGCACCTTGGCGAACTGACCGGTACCACCGGTCTGCTTCTTGTGGGTGTAGTCGATGCGCTCGACCGCCTTGCGGATGGTCTCGCGGTACGCGACCTGCGGCTTGCCGACGTTGGCCTCGACCCGGAACTCCCGGCGCATCCGGTCGACCAGCACCTCGAGGTGCAGTTCGCCCATGCCGCCGATGATGGTCTGGCCGGTCTCCTCGTCCGAGTGGACCTGGAAGGAGGGGTCCTCCTCCGAGAGCCGCTGGATGGCGACACCCAGCTTCTCCTGGTCGCCCTTGGACTTGGGCTCGATGGCGACCTGGATGACCGGTGCCGGGAAGTCCATGGACTCCAGGATCACCGGGGCCTTGTCGTCGCACAGCGTCTCACCGGTGGTGGTCTGCTTCAGGCCCATGACGGCGATGATGTCGCCGGCGCCCACCGACTCGATCTCCTCACGCTTGTTCGCGTGCATGCGGTAGATCTTGCCGATGCGCTCCTTCTTGCCCTTCACCGAGTTCAGCACCGCTGAACCGGACTCCAGGCGGCCCGAGTAGACCCGGACGAAGGTGAGCTTGCCCAGGTGCGGGTCGCTCATGATCTTGAACGCCAGGCCGGAGAAGGGCTCGTCGTCCGACGGGCGGCGCTTGACGATCTCCTCGGCGTTGCCGACGGCGTGGCCCTCGATGGCCTCGACGTCCAGCGGCGAGGGGAGGTAGCGCACGACCGCGTCGAGCAGGGGCTGGACGCCCTTGTTCTTGAACGCGGTGCCGCAGAACACCGGGGTGACGGTGACGGAGTCCTTGCCGCCCTTGGACGCCAGGGTGATCCGGCGGATCGCCGCGATCAGCTGCTCCTGGCTGGGCTCCTGGCCCTCCAGGTACAGCTCCATCATCTCGTCGTCGTTCTCGGCGACAGCCTCGAGCAGCTTGCCGCGCCACTCCTCGGCCGCCTCGGTGTGCGTGGCCGGGATGTCGACGACGTCGTACATCTCGCCCTTGGTCGCTTCGAGGGACCAGACCAGCGCCTTCATCTGGACGAGGTCGACGACACCCTTGAAGTCGGCCTCGGCGCCGATGGGCAGCTGCATGACCAGCGGCACCGCACCGAGGCGGTCCACGATCATGTCGACGCAGCGGTGGAACTCCGCGCCGGTGCGGTCCAGCTTGTTGACGAAGCAGATACGGGGCACGCCGTAGCGGTCGGCCTGGCGCCACACCGTCTCGGACTGCGGCTCCACACCGGCGACACCGTCGAACACGGTGACGGCACCGTCGAGGACGCGGAGCGAACGCTCCACCTCGACCGTGAAGTCCACGTGACCGGGGGTGTCGATGATGTTGATGGTGTGGTCGACGTCGTCGAGGGGCCAGTGACAGGTCGTCGCGGCCGACGTGATGGTGATGCCGCGCTCCTGCTCCTGCTCCATCCAGTCCATCGTGGCAGCGCCGTCGTGGACTTCACCGATCTTGTAGGAGACACCGGTGTAGAACAGGATCCGCTCGGTGGTCGTCGTCTTGCCCGCGTCGATGTGGGCCATGATCCCGATGTTGCGGACCCTGGCCAGGTCAAGCGAAGTGGTGGCCATGTGGCTCAGTCTTCTCTCGGTTCTCGATGGGGGTGGTGACTACCAGCGGTAGTGCGCGAAGGCCTTGTTGGACTCGGCCATCTTGTGCGTGTCCTCGCGGCGCTTCACGGAGGCGCCGAGGCCATTGCTGGCGTCGAGGATCTCGTTCATCAGCCGCTCGGTCATGGTCTTCTCGCGGCGGGCGCGGGAGTACCCGACCATCCAGCGCAGCGCCAGCGTGTTCTGGCGGCCCGGACGGACCTCGACCGGCACCTGGTAGGTCGCGCCGCCGACGCGGCGGGACTTGACCTCAAGCGTCGGCTTGATGTTCTCCAGAGCGCGCTTGAGCGTGATGACCGGGTCGGCGCCGGCCTTCTCGCGCACGCCTTCCAGAGCGCCGTACACGATGCGCTCGGCGGTGGAGCGCTTCCCGTGCAGGAGGATCTTGTTGACGAGGGACGTCACCAGCGGGGAGCCGTAAACCGGGTCGACGATGACCGGGCGCTTCGGGGCGGGGCCCTTACGAGGCATTCTTACTTCTCCTTCTTGGCGCCGTAGCGGCTGCGAGCCTGCTTACGGTTCTTGACGCCCTGCGTGTCGAGGGAGCCACGGATGATCTTGTAGCGAACACCCGGCAGGTCCTTCACACGACCGCCACGCACGAGCACGATCGAGTGCTCCTGCAGGTTGTGGCCCTCGCCCGGGATGTAAGCGGTGACCTCGATACCACTGGTAAGGCGCACACGGGCGACCTTGCGCAGGGCCGAGTTCGGCTTCTTCGGGGTGGTCGTGTACACACGCGTGCAGACGCCACGACGCTGGGGGGAACCCTTCAGCGCGGGCGTCTTGTTCTTCTCGACCTTGTCCTGCCGGCCCTTTCGGACCAGCTGCTGGATCGTAGGCACCGTTTCTCCGGTTTCTGTGTGCCGATCTCGATAAATCTAACCTGGGGACCGACCCACGCGGTCGGGTGTGTCGCGGACCCCGCACGTCCCCGATCGCAAGAAAGGGGACATGCATGTTCGGGTGTCGCGGCCTCGGTGCCCTCGCCCGGTCACATGGCACGCGCGAGAACCCGGGCACACCCCAGGCACAAGGTCAGAGCCTACCTACCGCATCGGCTGCGGTCAAAACACATCCATACGGGCTGGATTCCGCCAGCTCACAGCCGTGGTGACGCCCCTCACGGGCCGGTCGCGAACAGCGCGAACAGCACGATCAGCGCAGCGAACCCGGCGAGCGTCAGATAGCCGAGCACCAGCCCCGCCACCGCCATGCCCTCGCCCTGCTGGCCCGTGTAACGGATCCGGTTCCTGGCCATGTGGCCCAGCACGACCGCCGGAATCGCGGACAGACCCCCGGTGAACGGAGCGCATATCCCGCACACCAGCGAGCCGATCGCCTGCCCGTTGGTCTCCGGCACCGCCGGCATCGGCATCGGCATGTACGGCGGGGCCGCCGGCAGGAAGGCCGGCGGCACGACCCGGGGCGGAATGTCCGCGGTGACCTGGTCCAACTCACCGTACGTACGCGACTGGTAGGCCCGGCCGACCCGGTCCTCGTACTCCGGCTGCGTGAGCCGCCCCTCGGTGAACGCGTCCTTGAGGACGTTCACCGCTCTCTCCCGATCCGCATCCCCGGCCAGCATGCCTCCATGATGCCGCAGAGCGGCCGCTCCGCGAGGGAGCGACCGCTCTGTGACGTGCCTGGTACCTGCCGGCGGACCGGTGATCAGCCGTTGTACGGGCCGTAGTCGTAGTCCTCCAGCGGGACGGCCTGGCCGGAGCCGGAGCCGAACGGGCTGTAGTCGATGTCGTCGTAGCCGACGGCCGAGTACATCGCGGCCTTGGCCTCCTCGGTCGGCTCCACCCGGATGTTGCGGTAGCGGGACAGGCCCGTACCGGCCGGGATGAGCTTGCCGATGATGACGTTCTCCTTCAGGCCCAGCAGCGAGTCCGACTTGGCGTGGATCGCCGCGTCGGTCAGCACCCGGGTGGTCTCCTGGAAGGACGCCGCCGACAGCCACGACTCGGTGGCCAGCGACGCCTTGGTGATACCCATCAGCTGCGGACGACCCGAGGCCGGGTGACCGCCCTCGGAGACGACCCGCCGGTTCTCGGTCTCGAACCGGCCGCGCTCGACCAGCTCGCCGGGCAGCAGCTCGGCGTCGCCGGACTCGATGATCGTCACCCGGCGCAGCATCTGCCGGATGATGATCTCGATGTGCTTGTCGTGGATCGACACACCCTGCGAGTTGTAGACCTTCTGCACCTCGGCGACCAGGTGGATCTGCACCTGGCGCTGGCCCAGGATCCGCAGCACGTCGTGCGGGTTGGTCGCACCGTAGGTGAGCTTCTGGCCGACCTCGACGTGGTCGCCCTCGCCCACCTGCAGCTTGACGCGCTTGGAGATCGGGTAGGCCAGCTCCTCGGAGCCGTCGTCGGGGGTGACGACGAGCTTCTTGGTCTTCTCGGTCTCCTCGATCCGCACCCGGCCGGCCGCCTCGGAGATCGGGGCGACACCCTTGGGCACACGGGCCTCGAACAGCTCGACGACACGCGGCAGACCCTGCGTGATGTCGTCACCCGCCACACCACCGGTGTGGAAGGTACGCATCGTCAGCTGGGTGCCGGGCTCACCGATCGACTGGGCGGCGATGATGCCGACCGCCTCGCCGATGTCCACCAGCTTGCCGGTGGCCAGCGACCGCCCGTAGCAGTACGCGCACGTACCGACGGCCGACTCGCAGGTGAGGATCGAGCGGGTCTTGACCTCCTCGACCCCGTGCCGCACGAGCTGGTCGATCAGCACGTCGCCCAGGTCCACGTTGGCCGGCGCGATGACCTTGCCGTCCACCACGACGTCCTCGGCGAGCATCCGCGCGTACACGCTGGTCTCGACGTCGTCCGCCTTGCGCAGCACACCGTCGGCGCCCCGCTCGGCGATCCGCAGCTTCAGACCGCGCTCGGTGCCGCAGTCCTCCTCGCGGATGATCACGTCCTGCGAGACGTCCACCAGACGACGGGTCAGGTAACCCGAGTCGGCGGTACGCAGCGCGGTGTCGGCCAGACCCTTACGGGCACCGTGGGTGGAGATGAAGTACTCCAGCACGGACAGGCCCTCACGGAAGGACGCCTTGATCGGCCGCGGGATGGTCTCGTTCTTGGCGTTCGAGACCAGACCGCGCATACCCGCGATCTGACGCATCTGCATCATGTTTCCGCGGGCGCCCGAGTCGACCATCATGAAGATCGGGTTGGTCTTCGGGAAGTTGGCGTTCATCGCCGCGGCAACCTCGTTGGTCGCCTTGGTCCAGATGTTGATCAGCTCGTCCGAGCGCTCCTGCTTGGTGATCAGACCGCGCTCGTACTGCTTCTGGACCTTCTCGTCCTGTGCCTCGTAGGACGCGATGATGCCCTTCTTCGCCTCCGGCACCACGATGTCGGTGACGGCCACGGTGACACCGGAACGGGTCGCCCAGTGGAAGCCCGCCGCCTTCAGGTTGTCGAGCGTCGCCGCCACGATGACCTTCGGGTAGCGCTCGGCGAGGTCGTTGACGATCTCCGAGAGCTGCTTCTTGCCGACCGCGTAGTCCACGAACGGGTAGTCCTCGGGCAGCAGCTCGTTGAAGAGCGCACGGCCCAGGGTCGTCCGCAGCCGGAAGCTGTCGCCGAGCTGGTAGGGCTGCTCGCCCTCGCCGGGCTCCGGCGGCAGCCAGCCGCGCGGCGGGACGGTGCCCACCGGGAAGCGGATGTCGACCGGCGCCTGCATCGACAGCTCGCGGTTGTCGAACGCCATGATCGCCTCGGCGGTGGCGCCGAACGCCCGGCCCTCACCCCTGACCTCGCGCTCCTCGGAGTCCGTGGTCAGGAAGAACAGGCCGAGCACCATGTCCTGGGTCGGCATGGTGACCGGGCGGCCGTCGGCCGGCTTGAGGATGTTGTTCGAGGACAGCATCAGGATGCGGGCCTCGGCCTGCGCCTCCGCGGACAGCGGCAGGTGCACGGCCATCTGGTCGCCGTCGAAGTCCGCGTTGAAGGCGGTGCAGACCAGCGGGTGGATCTGGATGGCCTTGCCCTCGACCAGCTGCGGCTCGAAGGCCTGGATGCCCAGGCGGTGCAGGGTCGGCGCACGGTTCAGCAGCACCGGGTGCTCGGCGATGACCTCTTCGAGCACGTCGTAGACGACCGTGCGGCCGCGCTCGACCATGCGCTTGGCCGACTTGATGTTCTGCGCGTGGTTCAGGTCCACCAGGCGCTTCATCACGAACGGCTTGAAGAGCTCCAGCGCCATGGCCTTGGGCAGGCCGCACTGGTGCAGCTTGAGCTGCGGGCCGACGACGATCACCGAACGGGCGGAGTAGTCGACGCGCTTGCCGAGCAGGTTCTGCCGGAAGCGGCCCTGCTTGCCCTTGAGCATGTCGGACAGCGACTTCAGCGGGCGGTTGCCGGGTCCGGTGACCGGGCGGCCGCGGCGGCCGTTGTCGAAGAGCGCGTCCACGGCCTCCTGGAGCATGCGCTTCTCGTTGTTCACGATGATCTCGGGCGCGCCGAGGTCGAGAAGCCGCTTCAGGCGGTTGTTGCGGTTGATCACCCGGCGGTACAGGTCGTTCAGGTCGGAGGTCGCGAAGCGGCCACCGTCCAGCTGCACCATCGGACGCAGGTCCGGCGGGATCACCGGGACGCAGTCCAGCACCATGCCGTTGGGCTTGTTGGTGGTCTGCAGGAAGGCGGAGACGACCTTGAGGCGCTTGAGCGCACGGGTCTTCTTCTGGCCCTTGCCGGTGCGGATGATCTCGCGGAGGCGCTCGGCCTCCTGCTCCAGGTCGAAGGACTCCAGGCGCTTCTGCAGCGCCGCGGCACCCATCGAGCCCTGGAAGTACGTGCCGAAGCGGTCGCGCAGCTCGCGGTAGAGCAGCTCATCGCCCTCCAGGTCCTGGACCTTGAGGTTCTTGAACCGCGCCCACACCTCGTCGAGCCGGTCGATCTCGCGCTGCGCGCGGTCGCGCAGCTGCTTCATCTCGCGCTCGGCACCCTCGCGGACCTTGCGGCGGACGTCGGCCTTGGCGCCCTCGTTCTCCAGCTCGCCGAGGTCGGCCTCCAGCTTCTTCTGCCGGCCCTCGACGTCGGCGTCACGGCGCTGCTCGACCTGCTGGCGCTCCACCGAGACCTGCGCCTCCAGGGAGGGCAGGTCGCGGGTGCGGCGCTCGTCGTCGACCCACGTGATCATGTACGCCGCGAAGTAGATGACCTTCTCCAGGTCCTTCGGGGCGAGGTCGAGCAGGTATCCCAGACGCGACGGGACACCCTTGAAGTACCAGATGTGGGTGACCGGGGCGGCAAGCTCGATGTGGCCCATCCGCTCACGGCGCACCTTGGCGCGAGTGACCTCGACGCCGCAGCGCTCGCAGATGATGCCCTTGAAGCGAACCCGCTTGTACTTGCCGCAGTAGCACTCCCAGTCCCGGGTGGGGCCGAAGATCTTCTCGCAGAAGAGCCCGTCCTTTTCCGGCTTGAGGGTGCGGTAGTTGATGGTCTCCGGCTTCTTCACTTCGCCGTGCGACCAGGTCCGGATGTCGTCCGCGGTGGCGAGGCCGATCCGCAGCTCGTCGAAGAAGTTGACGTCGAGCACTGTGTCGTCAATCCCTCTCAGGGTTGATTCTCAAAATGGTCTGAACGGGTCGTGGGGGCCGCCCGGGCTCCCCTTCCAAAGGGGTCCGGGCGGCAACCCGTCAGACCTCTTCGACGCTGCTCGGCTCGCGCCGGGACAGGTCGATGCCGAGCTCTTCCGCGGCGCGGAACACGTCCTCGTCGGTGTCGCGCATCTCGATGGACATGCCGTCCGAGGACAGCACCTCCACGTTGAGGCACAGCGACTGCATTTCCTTGATGAGCACCTTGAAGGACTCGGGAATGCCGGGCTCGGGGATGTTCTCGCCCTTGACGATGGCCTCGTAGACCTTCACGCGGCCGAGAACGTCGTCGGACTTGATGGTCAGCAGTTCCTGGAGCGCGTATGCGGCGCCGTACGCCTCCAGCGCCCACACCTCCATCTCGCCGAATCGCTGCCCGCCGAACTGCGCCTTACCACCCAGCGGCTGCTGGGTGATCATCGAGTACGGACCGGTGGACCGGGCGTGCAGCTTGTCGTCCACCAGGTGGTGCAGCTTGAGGATGTACATGTAGCCGATCGAGATCGGCTCGGGGAACGGCTCGCCGGAGCGGCCGTCGAAGAGCCGGGCCTTGCCGGACGGCAGCACCATGCGGTCGCCGTCGCGGTTCGGGACCGTGGACTCGAACAGTCCGCGGATCTCGTCCTCCCGGGCGCCGTCGAAGACCGGCGTCGCCACGTTCGTCCCGGGCTCGACCCGGTGGGCGTCGATCGCCTCCAGGCGGCGCGCCCACTCGTCGGCGACACCGGAGACGTCCCAGCCCTGCTTGGCCAGCCAGCCCAGGTGGATCTCCAGCACCTGCCCCGGGTTCATCCGGGACGGGACGCCGAGCGGGTTGAGGATGATGTCGACCGGCGTGCCGTCCTCCAGGAACGGCATGTCCTCGACGGGGAGGATCTTGGAGATGACGCCCTTGTTGCCGTGGCGTCCGGCCAGCTTGTCGCCGTCGGTGATCTTGCGCTTCTGCGCCACGTACACGCGCACCAGCTGGTTCACACCGGGGGGCAGCTCGTCGCCCTCCTCGCGGTCGAAGACCCGGACGCCGATGATCTTGCCGACCTCGCCGTGCGGGACCTTCAGCGAGGTGTCGCGGACCTCGCGGGCCTTCTCGCCGAAGATCGCGCGCAGCAGCCGCTCCTCCGGGGTCAGCTCGGTCTCGCCCTTCGGGGTGACCTTGCCGACCAGGATGTCGCCGGCGACCACGTCGGCGCCGATCCGGATGATGCCGCGCTCGTCGAGGTCGGCGAGGACCTCCTCGGAGACGTTCGGGATGTCCCGGGTGATCTCCTCCGGGCCGAGCTTGGTGTCACGGGCGTCGACCTCGTGCTCCTCGATGTGGATCGAGGACAGGACGTCGTCCTGCACGAGGCGCTGCGACAGGATGATCGCGTCCTCGTAGTTGTGGCCCTCCCACGGCATGAACGCGACCAGCAGGTTCTTGCCGAGCGCCATCTCGCCCTCGTCGGTCGACGGACCGTCGACCAGCACCTGGCCGACGACGACCCGGTCGCCCTCGTCCACGACGACCTTCTGGTTGAAGGAGGTGCCCTGGTTGGAGCGGGAGAACTTCGCGACCCGGTAGGTGGTGTACGTACCGTCGTCGTTGGTCACCGTGACGTAGTCGGCGGAGACCTCCTGGACCACACCGTCCTTCTCGGCCTTGATCACGTCGCCGGCGTCGACCGCGCAGCGGTACTCCATGCCGGTGCCGACCAGCGGCGCCTCGGCCTTGATCAGCGGCACGGCCTGGCGCATCATGTTCGCGCCCATCAGGGCGCGGTTGGCGTCGTCGTGCTCCAGGAACGGGATCATCGCGGTCGCGACCGACACCATCTGGCGCGGCGAGACGTCCATGTAGTCGACGTCGTCACCGGGGATGTAGTCGATCTCGCCGCCGCGGCGGCGGACCAGCACGCGGGACTCGGCGAACCGCAGGTCCTCGGTCAGCGGCGCGTTGGCCTGCGCGATGACGAAGCGGTCCTCCTCGTCGGCGGTCAGGTAGTCCACGTCGTCGGTGACGACGCCCTCGACGACCTTGCGGTACGGCGTCTCGATGAAGCCGAACGCGTTGACCCGGCCGTAGGAGGCCAGCGAGCCGATCAGACCGATGTTCGGGCCTTCCGGCGTCTCGATCGGGCACATCCGGCCGTAGTGCGACGGGTGCACGTCGCGGACCTCGAAGCCGGCCCGCTCACGGGACAGACCACCGGGGCCGAGCGCGTTGAGCCGGCGCTTGTGGGTCAGGCCCGACAGCGGGTTCGTCTGGTCCATGAACTGGGACAGCTGGCTGGTGCCGAAGAACTCCTTGATGGAGGCGACGACCGGCCGGATGTTGATCAGGGTCTGCGGCGTGATCGCCTCGACGTCCTGGGTGGTCATGCGCTCGCGCACGACGCGCTCCATACGGGCGAGACCCGTACGGACCTGGTTCTGGATCAGCTCGCCCACGTTGCGGATACGGCGGTTGCCGAAGTGGTCGATGTCGTCGGTCTCGACCATGATCGACCGGCCGGACTCGCCGACCGTCTCCGTCTCACCGGCGTGCAGCTTCACCAGGTACTTGATCGTGGCGAGGATGTCGTCGGTGGTGAGCACGCCGGCGTCCAGCGGCTCGTCGGCCCCGAGCTTCTTGTTGACCTTGTAGCGGCCGACCTTGGCCAGGTCGTAGCGCTTGGGGTTGAAGTAGAGGTTCTCCAGCAGCGTCTGGGCGGCCTCCTTGGTCGGCGGCTCGCCCGGGCGCAGCTTGCGGTAGATGTCGAGCAGTGCGTCGTCCTGGCCCTGGGTGTGGTCCTTCTCCAGGGTGGCGCGCATCGACTCGTACTCGCCGAACTCCTCCAGGATCTGCTCGGTGCTCCAGCCGAGGGCCTTGAGCAGCACCGTGACCGACTGCTTGCGCTTGCGGTCGATGCGGACACCGACCATGTCGCGCTTGTCGATCTCCATCTCGAGCCAGGCACCCCGGGAGGGGATGATCTTGGCCGAGAAGATGTCCTTGTCGGATGTCTTGTCGATGGAGCTGTCGAAGTACACGCCGGGCGAGCGGACCAGCTGCGAGACGACGACACGCTCGGTGCCGTTGATGCAGAAGGTGCCCTTGCTGGTCATCAGCGGGAAGTCGCCCATGAAGACCGTCTGGGACTTGATCTCGCCGGTCTCGTTGTTGGTGAACTCGGCGGTGACGAAGAGCGGGGCGCCGTAGGTGAAGTCGCGCTCCTTGCACTCGTCGAGCGAGTTCTTCGGCGGCTCGAACCGGTGGTCACGGAAAGTGAGCGACATCGACCCGGAGAAGTCCTCGATCGGGGAGATCTCCTCGAAGATCTCCTCCAGACCGGACTTCCTGGGGACGTCCTGCCCGCTGTCCAGGGCCGCCTCGACCCGAGCCTTCCACGCGGCATTGCCGAGCAGCCAGTCAAAGCTCTCGGTCTGAAGCGCGAGGAGGTTCGGAACTTCGAGCGGTTCACGGATCTTCGCGAAGGAGATACGCAGCGGAGCGGTGCTTGCGCCGTTGTTCGAATTGGTGGTCGAGGCGTTGCGCGAGGCGGCCAAGAGGGGGTCCTTCCGAGGGCTCGGACTCACTACGCGCGTACCGGTCCGCCCCTGAGGACCAGAAGAAAACCCTGATGACGGGCCTCTTCAGCAGTGCTCAGACGTGGGCATGCTCCTGGTGACGGGCCAGGCAGCAGCTAACAGGCAGCGCAAAGGGTCAGTGTAGCCACTTGGCACACTGATGTCCAGAGCTGAGATTCGGAGTACCGAATCGTCGCCCCCTCTGCCCGTCTGGCGGGTCCCAGCCTCGGAACCTGGAACCGCGTCCGTCAACCCTGCCGTCGTGCTGCGTCCTGCTGCATAGCCATGCATTCCCGCATCGGCGCCGATCCATGCATCCGACCCCGACCGAAGTCTGCGGACCCCGACCGAAGTCCGCGGCGCGTCCTGAGAATTGCGCGCCGCGTGCCGTACGTCAAGGCCCCGGCCCCGCCGACCTGCCCTGAGGCCGCCCGCGACCCGCTCAGGGACCCGTCCGGCGGCCGGCTCCCAGCAGGAGGGGATCACACTACCCGGCGGGTACGACAGCGCCACCGCGGCCCGCCGCACGCCCCCGGGAACGACCGAGGGCGGCCACCCTTTCGGGTGGCCGCCCTGCGGCGGGTGGAGCAGAGGTTACTTGACCTCGACCGAGGCGCCGGCGGCCTTGAGCGCCTCGGCGCCCTTGTCCGCGGCCTCCTTGGCGACCTTCTCCAGGACGGGCTTGGGAGCGCCGTCCACGAGGTCCTTGGCCTCCTTCAGGCCCAGCGAGGTCAGCTCGCGCACGACCTTGATGACCTGGATCTTCTTGTCGCCCGCGGCGGTGAGGATGACGTCGAACTCGTCCTGCTCCTCAGCGGCCTCGGCCGGGGCGGCACCGGCGCCACCGGCGGCGGCAACGGCGACCGGGGCGGCGGCGGTGACGTCGAACTTCTCCTCGAACGCCTTCACGAACTCGGCGAGCTCGATGAGGGTGAGGGTCTCGAACTGGGCGAGCAGTTCGTCCTGGGTGAGCTTGGTCGCCATGGTTGGCGGTCCTTCCACTAAATCGGCAGGTGCCGGATGTACAAGTCAGCGAGCGTACGGTCGGCCCGCTGTGCGAGCCGAATTACTCGGCACCGCCCTGCTCGGCCTCGGCCTTCTTGGCCCGAAGTGCCTCCGCAGTACGGACGAACTTCGACGGGAGCGCCTGGAAGAGCGCGGCAGTCTGGGACTGCTTGGCCTTCATGGCACCCGCCAGCTTGGCGAGCAGAACCTCGCGGGACTCGAGGTCCGCAAGCTTCTTGATCTCGTCGGCGGACAGCGCCTTGCCGTCAAGGACACCGCCCTTGATGACGAGAGCGGGGTTGTCCTTGGCGAAGTCGCGCAGACCCTTGGCCGCCTCGACCGGGTCACCGGTCACGAAGGCGACAGCAGACGGACCCGCGAACAGGTCGTCGAGCTGGTTGATCCCGGCCTCGTTGGCCGCGATCTTGGTCAGCGTGTTCTTCACCACGGCGTACGTGGCGTTCTCACCGAGCGAACGGCGCAGCGTCTTGAGCTGCGCCACGGTGAGACCGCGGTACTCGGTCAGCACAGCGGCGTTCGAGGAGCGGAACTGATCCGTCAACTCGGCAACCGCGGCAGCCTTGTCAGGCCTCGCCATGAGTCTCGGCCTCCTTCCGGGGTGATTGCGGACCGCGCGGACGAAGGAGGTGGCGTGGCAAAAACGAACGCCCCGGCGCAGGCGCACGGGGCGTGACTCCACGAAGTCCGTCAACGGGCTTCGGAGTGACTTCCACGATCACCTGCGCAGGCCGTCCGCGTGCTGCGGATCCTTCGGTCGCCACGCCCTTTCGGGGCACGACGACGACCAGCGGTCTTTGGCTTCCCGGGAAGCGTACGGGATCGCGGCCCCGCGGGGCAAATCGCCCGCGGGGCCGCGACCGGCCGGCTGCTCGCCGCCGGCTGCCGGCTGACGCCGGCTACTGGTTCATCAGGTCGGAGACGTTGACGGTGTCGGAGAGGGCCGGGGCCTTGACGCTCACGGGAGCGCCGAAGTCCGAGTAGTAGGTCGTCGTCTTCATCGGGCCGGTCTTCGTGGAGGCCGTGACCACCGCCTCGACCGGCAGGTTGGCGCCCGACACCCACAGGTCGACCGTCTCGGTCGTGATCCCGCTCTTGGCGAGCAGGTCCTTGAGCTGTGCCTGGTCCGCGGCGCTCAGGTTCGGCAGCGACTTGCCCGTCATCGCCGCGACGTCGATCGTCCCCGTGTAGTGGGTCGCCTCGATCCCCCTGACGTTCTCGTCCCCGACGTTCTTGATGTCGGGCGAGGCCAGGACCGCGTCCACGCTCTTGACCGGGTTGTTGTTCTGGATCGTGTCCTTGAGGTACGAGCCCGAGCTGCCGGTGAACTTGCCCAGGTCGGCATAGGTGTACTTGACCCAGTGCTTCCCGCCGGCCTGCGCGGCCAGCGCGGAGCCCAGGTTCACGTAGTACGCGTCGGGCAGGTAGCGCGCGGCCATGGTGGTCGACGCGCCCGCCTGGCGCAGCGAGTCGGCGACGGTGCCGCCGGTGTACGTGATCGTCATGTCGCCGACCAGGCCGTCCGCCCAGTCCAGCGCGCCCTTGTTGCTCATCGACATCACGGTGCCCATCGTGATGGTCGAGTCGACCTTCGCCGAGTGCACCCCGGCCGCGGTCTTCTTCACCAGGTCCAGCGCCGTGATGGCGTGCGCCGCCCCGGAAAGCCCCTTGGCCGTCTGGGCGGCCGTCGGGGCCGCCTTGTCCACCGAGTCCCCCGGCTTGTCGTCGGAGGCCGAAGAGCCGAGCGGTCCGCAGGCCGCAAGCGCCAGCGCCGACACGGCGGCGACGCCCGCCGCTGCCACACCCCTGATCCCACGCATGATCCATCCCCCTCGCGGGGACCACACGCCCCCGTCGTAACCAGCGGAACACTAACGCATGCAACTGACAAGCCCGTAAAGGCAAGCAGGCAGGCATACGAGGCCGCGCACATGCGGAACGCCCCGCACCAGCGGGTGCGGGGCGTTCGGTTCGCGGGCAGCGCGCCCGGACGTCGTCGTCAGACGGACGCCGGGTCCTCCTCGACGAGGAGGTTGCGGGTGCGGTTGGGGTCGATCTGGATGCCGGGGCCCATGGTCGTGGACACGGCAGCCTTCTTGACGTAACGGCCCTTGGCCGCGGACGGCTTGAGCCGCAGGATCTCGTCCAGCGCCGCTGCGTAGTTCTCCACCAGGAGGGTCTCGTCGAAGGAGACCTTGCCGATGATGAAGTGCAGGTTGGAGTGCTTGTCGACGCGGAACTCGATCTTGCCGCCCTTGATCTCGGTGACCGCCTTCGCCACGTCGGGCGTCACGGTGCCGGTCTTCGGGTTCGGCATCAGACCGCGCGGGCCGAGGACGCGGCCGAGGCGGCCGACCTTGCCCATGAGGTCGGGGGTGGCGACGACGGCGTCGAAGTCCAGCCGGCCCTTCGCCACCTCGTCGATCAGTTCGTCGGAGCCGACGATGTCGGCTCCCGCGGCTTCCGCGGCCGCAGCACGGTCACCGGTCGCGAAGACCAGGACCCGGGCGGTCTTGCCGGTGCCGTGCGGAAGGTTCACGGTGCCACGGACCATCTGGTCGGCCTTGCGCGGGTCCACACCCAGGCGGAAGGCGACCTCGACGGTCGAGTCGAACTTGGTGGTCGCGGTCTCCTTGGCGAGACGGACGGCCTCCAGGGGCGCGTACAGGCGCTCCTGGTCGATCTTGGCGTCCGCAGCGCGGAGAGACTTGCTGCGCTTGCTCACGGTTCTGCTCCTACGGTCTTGAGTGGAGTCGTGGTGCGGGCCGAGCCGGCCCTCCCACAGGTGGTGCTTGCCTACGAGGTGGCGTCAGCCCTCGACGGTGATGCCCATGGAGCGGGCCGTACCGGCGATGATCTTCTCGGCGGCGTCGAGGTCGTTCGCGTTCAGGTCGGGGAGCTTCGTCGTGGCGATCTCCCGCACCTGGGCGCGGCTGAGCTTGGCGACCTTCTTGACGTGCGGCTCGCCGGAGCCCTTGTCGACACCCGCGGCCTTGAGGATCAGCTTGGCCGCCGGCGGGGTCTTGGTGATGAAGGTGAAGGTGCGGTCCTCGTAGACCGTGATCTCCACCGGGATCACCATGCCGCGCTGCGACTCGGTCGCCGCGTTGTAGGCCTTGCAGAACTCCATGATGTTCACGCCGTGCTGGCCCAGCGCGGGGCCGACCGGCGGGGCCGGGTTCGCCGCACCGGCGTTGATCTGGAGCTTGATCAGCCCCGTGACCTTCTTCTTCTTGGGAGGCATGTGCTCTCTCCGGGTCCTGTTGAGAGTTTTTCCGTGCCTGCGAGCAGGCATACCGCACCACGATAGCGGGTAACGCCCCCGGCCCTGAAATCCGGCCTCCCCACCCTCGCCCCAGGAGCACCTGAAGTTCCGGTCTACGCGGGAAGAATTCTTGGCATGAACACTTCCCGTAGCGGGCTACCGGCTGGTACCAAAGTCCTGCAGCGATCCTGCTCTTGGAGGTTCCGTGAGACTGACCAGGTCCTTAACCGCCCTCGCCGCACTCGCGTTCGCCCTGGTGGCGGCGCTGGTGCTGACCACCGGCCCGGCACAGGCTGCCGGGCCTGCCTATGTCGCGCTCGGGGACTCGTACTCCGCCGGGAACGGCGCAGGCAACTACATCAGCTCCAGCGGCGACTGCCACCGCAGCAACAGCGCCTACCCGGCCCTGTGGGCCGGCGCCCACAGCCCGTCCTCGTTCACCTTCGCCGCCTGCTCGGGAGCGGTGACCAGTGACGTGACCGGCAGCCAGCTCGGCGGGCTCAACTCCTCCACCGGCCTGGTCACCCTCACCATCGGCGGCAATGACGCGGGCTTCTCCGACGTCATGACCACCTGTGTGACCGGCTCCGACAGCACGTGCGTCAACCGCGTCAACCAGGCGGAGACCTTCGTCCGCAACACCCTGCCCGGCCGGCTCGACACCGTCTACAACGCCATCCGCGCCAAGGCGCCCAACGCCCGGGTCGTCGTCCTCGGCTACCCGGACATGTACGACCTGTCGGCCTGGTTCTGCGTCGGCCTCAGCGACACCAAGCACCAGAAGATCAACGAGGCCGCCGACGTACTCGACACCACCACCGCCTCCGTCGCGGCCTCCCACGGCTTCGCCTTCGGCGACGTCCGCCCCACCTTCCACGGCCACGAACTCTGCTCGGGCGACGACTACCTGCACTCCCTCGTCATCTCCCCGAGCTGGGAGTCCTACCACCCCACCGCCACCGGCCACTCGGCCGGCTACCTCCCGGTCCTGAACGCCAACGACTGATCCGGCGCCACCCCTTCCGTACCTCCGTACACGCCTGAGCCCCTGCTCCCACGACGGGAGCAGGGGCTCAGGCCTCGGACAGCGGACCCGCAGGTCAGTTCTTCTGGATCTGGTCGAAGCTCAGCTCGACCGGGGTCTCCCGGCCGAAGATCTCGACCAGGCCCTTGACCTTCTTCGAGTCCGGGTTGATCTCGTTGATCGTCGCCTGGAGGGTGGCGAAGGGGCCGTCGGTGACGGTGACCGAGTCGCCGACCTCGAAGTCCAGCACCTGGACCTCGACCTTGCGCGGCTGGGCGGTGCCCTCGGCGATCGCGGCGGCCTCGGCCGCGGCCTCCACCTCGGGGGCCAGCATCTTCACGATCTCGTCGAGGGTCAGCGGGTACGGGTCGTACGCGTTGCCGACGAAGCCGGTGACACCGGGGGTGTTGCGGACGACGCCCCAGGACTCGTTGGTCAGGTCCATGCGGACCAGGACGTAGCCGGGGAGCTTGTTCTGCCGGATGGTCTTGCGGTCGCCGTTCTTGATCTGAACGACTTCCTCCTGCGGGACCTCGGCCTGGTAGATGTACTCCTCGACGTTCAGCGAGACCGCACGCTGCTCCAGGTTGGACTTCACCCGGTTCTCGTAGCCGGCGTAGGTGTGGATCACGTACCACTCGCCGGGCAGGGTGCGAAGCTCCTCGCGGAAGGCGGCCACCGCGTCGACCGGGGTCTGCGGCGCGGCCTGCTCGTCGCCGTCCTCGTCCGACTCGTCGGTCTCGCCCGCCGCTTCCGCAGCGTCTTCCGCGTCGTCGTCATCCGACTCGTGGACGGCGGCCTGCTCGGCGGGTTCGCCCTCGGCCAGGTCGGCGGCAGCCGCCTGGTCGACGTCGCCGTCGGCGGCCTCGACGATGTCGAGCGCGGTTTCGGCGCCCTCGACGGACTCGTCGGCGTCGTACACGTTCGGGTCAGACACGGTGACAGCTTCTTCCTGACTTCAAAGGTGGCACTGCGGGCGGGGCGGCCTGCGGCCTGCGCACCCCCCGCGGACTGGCGGGACCGGCCGGGACACCGCTCGGCCGGAAACCGGAAAGCAGCTCAGCCGAAAACGGCGGAAATAAGCTTCCCGAAGCCCCAGTCAACCACGGCCACGAACCCGATGACGACCACAACGAAGACAATCACCACAGTGGTGTACGTGGTGAGGTCGTTGCGGTTGGGCCAGACGACCTTGCGAAGCTCCGCGATGATCTGGCGGTAGAAAAGCGCGAGGCGACCCAGGGGACCCTTCTTGCCGCGCTTGCCTCCGCGGCGGGGCTTCCGCTCGGTGTCCTTGTCGTCCTGAGTCGCGTCAGGCTCCGGGACCTCGATGGAGTCCGTGATCTCAGTCACTCGTCCTCACCTGACTCCGGGTCGTGGCCGTGCCGCGCCCGTCGCGCGGTACGGCGAGTGCTTATCTGCCTGCCCACGTCCAGGTCGGACGTGTGGAGCAGGGCCGGAGGGACTTGAACCCCCAACCGCTGGTTTTGGAGACCAGTGCTCTACCAATTGAGCTACGACCCTTCGACAGACACCCCCAACGTACCGCAGGCGACATCGCCGGGAGGGCCATCGACGGTTGAGTGTACGTGCTCCGGGGCTCCTCGTCGAACGCCTTGCAAAGGAGTTGCTCCGGATCACCTGAGATCGGGTTCAAACCTCGACACGCACCCGAACTTCAGTACAGCGCCAAACCCCGGTGCCCGGGGGTCCCGGTGTCTGGGACCATGCAGTCATGACCGCAGCCACTCCCTCTGTACCACCCGCAAGCGACCGGCGGGTGTCGGTCCGTATCGGCTCGATCTCCGAGTCCGCCACCCTCGCCGTCGACGCCAAGGCCAAGGCCCTCAAGGCCGCCGGGCGCCCGGTGATCGGCTTCGGCGCCGGAGAGCCCGACTTCCCGACGCCCGGCTACATCGTCGACGCCGCCGCCGAGGCCTGCCGCAACCCGAAGTACCACCGCTACACCCCGGCCGGCGGGCTCCCCGAGCTCAAGGCGGCCATCGCCGCCAAGACGCTCCGCGATTCCGGTTACGAGGTCGACGCCTCGCAGGTGCTGGTCACCAACGGCGGCAAGCAGGCCATCTACGAGGCCTTCGCCGCCGTGCTCGACCCGGGCGACGAGGTCATCGTGCCCGCCCCGTACTGGACCACCTACCCCGAGTCGATCCGGCTCGCGGGCGGTCAGCCGGTCGAGGTCGTCGCCGACGAGACCACCGGCTACCGGGTCACCGTGGAGCAGCTGGAGGCGGCCCGCACCGAGCACACCAAGGTGCTGCTCTTCGTCTCCCCCTCCAACCCCACCGGCGCCGTCTACAGCCGCGAGGACACCGAGGCCATCGGCCGCTGGGCCGTCGAGCACGGCCTGTGGGTGCTCACCGACGAGATCTACGAGCACCTGGTCTACGGCGACGCCGCCTTCAGCTCGCTGCCCGCGCTGGTCCCCGAGCTGCGCGACAAGTGCATCGTCGTCAACGGCGTGGCCAAGACGTACGCGATGACCGGCTGGCGCGTCGGGTGGATCGTCGGCCCCAAGGACGTCGTCAAGGCAGCGACCAACCTCCAGTCGCACGCCACCTCGAACGTCAACAACGTGGCGCAGGTCGCGGCGCTCGCCGCCGTCACCGGCAACCTCGACGCGGTCGCCGAGATGCGCACCGCCTTCGACCGCCGCCGCCAGACCATCGTGCGGATGCTCAACGAGATCGACGGCGTCGTCTGCCCCCTCCCCGAGGGCGCCTTCTACGTCTACCCCTCGGTCAAGGCGCTGCTCGGCAAGGAGATCCGCGGCAAGCGCCCGGCCAGCTCCGTGGAGCTGGCCGCCCTCATCCTGGACGAGGCCGAGGTCGCCGTCGTCCCGGGCGAGGCCTTCGGCACCCCCGGCTACCTGCGGCTCAGCTACGCGCTCGGCGACGAGGACCTCGTCGAGGGCGTCTCGCGGCTGCAGAAGCTGCTCGGCGAGGCCACGGACTGACCCCGGGCGCGGGTGTTCCGGGCCGCGCGCGCATTCGGGCAAGCCCCCGTTCGGAGAAAACGGTTCCGGGCGGGGGCTCGCGTATAGCAGGATCTTGGAATGGCACGCGAAGTACGTACGGGGCAGGGCCGGGACATCCGGCTCCTCCCCAAGGCACACCTGCACCTGCACTTCACCGGCTCCATGCGCCCGGCCACCCTGCTGGAACTGGCCGACAAGCACGGCGTCCACCTGCCCGACGCCCTCACCTCGGGCGAGCCCCCCAAACTGCGGGCCACCGACGAGCGCGGCTGGTTCCGCTTCCAGCGGCTCTACGACGCCGCCCGCTCCTGCCTGCGCACCCCCGACGACATCCACCGGCTGGTGCGCGAAGCCGCGCAGGAGGACGCCGTTGACGGCTCCGGCTGGCTGGAGATCCAGGTCGACCCGACCTCGTACGCCCCCCGGCTCGGCGGACTCATCCCCACCCTGGAGATCATCCTCGACGCGGTCCACACCGCATCCCGCGACACCGGCGTCGGCATGGCCGTCGTCGTCGCCGCCAACCGCATGAAGCACCCGCTGGACGCCCGCACCCTGGCCAGGCTCGCCGTACGCTACGCCGACCGCGGGGTCATCGGCTTCGGCCTGTCCAACGACGAACGCCGCGGCCTGGCAAGGGACTTCGACCGCGCCTTCGCCATCGCCAGGGACGGCGGCCTGCTCGCCGCCCCGCACGGCGGCGAACTCGCCGGCCCCGCCAGCGTCCGCGACTGCCTCGACGACCTCGGCGCGCAGCGCGTCGGCCACGGCGTGCGCGCCGCCGAGGACCCCCACCTGGTGCGCCGGCTCGCCGACACCGGCGTCACCTGCGAGGTCTGCCCCGCCTCCAACGTCGCCCTCGGCGTCTACGACAAACCCGAGGACGTACCCCTGCGGCTCCTCTACGACGCCGGCGTCCCCATGGCGCTCGGCGCCGACGACCCGCTGCTCTTCGGCTCCCGGCTCGCCGCGCAGTACGACATCGCGCGGGACGTCCACGGCTTCACCGACCAGGAGCTGGCGGAACTGGCCCGGCAGTCGGTACGCGCCTCCCGGGCGCCGCACGACATACGCGAGCGGATGCTCGCCGACATCGACGCCTGGGCTTCCTGAGCCGCGCTCTGCGGCCCTCCGGGGTCCCCCACAGGGTCCCCCCGGGTCTCGCCCGCCCCCGTCGACCGGGCGAGACCCCCGTTGAGCAAGCAATCATGCGCACCGCATCCCGCGCACCTGCCCCGGTGCACACTCCCGCGCCGGCACCGCTCCCGGTGCACATCCCGGGGCATCCCTGTGCACGGGGAGCGCTTCCGCACGGCCATGTGTGCACCGGTGCCATGGGCTCCGCCCGCGAGTGGTCCTAGCGTCGGACGTGGAGGTGGTCACAGTGATCTTCGGCAGCAGCGTCGGCGTCATCTGCACGCAGGACCGCGCGCAGGCCGCACACGCCATGGCCGCGGTGCTCGAAGCCGCGGGCTACCCCGTGCACTGCCAGGTCCTCCCGTCAGGCCCCGACACAGCCGAGGCACTCCCCGCAGCCGCCGGCGCCCTCGCCCGGCACCGCTGCGACGTCCTCATCACCCTCGCAGCCCCGCCGGCCGCACTCGGCGCCCTGCGCCACGCCGCCCGCCAGGCCGACCTCACCGGCTGGGTCCACGCGGACCCGGTCGGCGCGGCCGACGGCGGGACACTGCTCACCGCCGCCGTCGAGGCCGGGGTGCGGTACGAATACGCCCCCGCCGCGCCCGACGACTGGCGCCCGGTCCTGCTCGCGCTCGGCCCGCACGTGGCGCGTAAGGAGTCACCGTCATGACCATCCCGGCCACGAAGTACGAACCCGAGCCCGCGCCCGAGCCGCGCGCCGCCCCCGGCGTCCCCCGCCCGCGCGGCATCCGCGGCAGCCGGCTCCGGCTGGCCGGCCTGGCCCGCCCCGCGGCCGCCGCCCGCCACCACACCAGGACCACGCTGGCGGCCTGGGGGCTGCCGCTGTCCGTCGTGGACACCGCAGAGCTGATCGTCGGCGAACTCGCCACCAACGCCGAGCAGCACGCCCAGGGGCCCCTGTCCCTGCGGCTGGCCCTCTGCCCGGGCGGCGTCCTCCTGATCGGCGTCCGCGACCCCGACCCCACCCCGCCCGCTCCCCCGCCCACCCCCGCCCCCGCCTCCCCCGACGCCGAATCCGGCCGCGGCCTGTCCATCATCACCACCCTGACCACAGCCCACGGCACGACCTACTCCCCAACCCACAAGGACGTCTGGGCCACCCTGCCCCTCCCCTAACCCCTGCCCGCCCCCGCGGGGGGGTGCCCTTCCGTCGGGGCCGAGCACATAGGGGCGCGGGGGGTGCCTCTGCGGCGGGGCCGAGCTTTCAGGGGCGTGGGGCTGCATCTGATCTGCGGCTGGCGCCGCGTGGGCGTGCCAAGCCCCCACCGGCCGTCGTGTCGCGACGAAACCGCCACCACCCCAGGGGCGCGGGGAACTGCGCGACACGCCTCCCCCAGCGCTTCGCCTGGGGGTGCCCCCACTCGCTTCGCTCGCCGGCCGGTGGTCCGGCACGGACCGAACAGCCCCCTCGGGACGGAGACGACCCGCGCCCCGGTGGGGGCCGCCTCGGTTCAGAAGGTGAGGTGGTGGGTTATGCGCGCCGCCAGTGCGAGGTCGTGCACCCCGCACACACCGTTCGCGGAGGCGGCCACGGGGCCGCCAACCGCTGGGTGGGAGATCAAAGGCTCCCGGACCTGCGCCTCCGCCCGCCGCAGGCGGGCAGCCACCGTCTTGGGGTGCACCCCCAGGCGGGTCGCCGCACTCGGTGTGTGCTGGCCGGCCTGGATCCAGGCCACAACCGTCGGCAGCAGGTCGTCGTCCAGGCGCCGCAGATACTCCTCAGCCCAGCGCAGCGCCGCCGCATCGGCGAGCAGCTCGTCGAATCCCGGCGCGGGTCCCGACCCGCCGTGGTCGAGGCCGAGCCGGTCGATCCGCAGCGCGAGGTCGAGCCGTATGCGGTCGGCGAGCCGGCCGAGGTCGAGCCCGAGCGCCTCCCCCACCGTCTCGGCCCGCTGCCGCACGGTGTTGCGGTGGAATCCGGCCAGCCTGGCCGCACCGATCGGGCCGTACGCCAACCACAGCCGCATCCCGTCGAGCCATTCGGCCCGCCGCCCCTGCGGCCACTCGTCCAGCGGCGCGAGCGTCGCCGCGGCCCACCGCCCCGCCCCCTCAGCGGGCAGCAGCCGTACGAGTTCGATGTCCGGCGTGAAGACGGCGTAGTGGTCGGGGCTGGACCCTGCCGCGGCGAGCGCCCTCGTGGCCTCGCCGTGCGCCTCCGCGACGCCGTCCAGCGGCATGGCCCGGCTCGCCCCGAGCCGGAAGCCCTCCCGCCGCGTCACCAGGTCGCGCAGCAGCGCCTCGGTGGGCGCGTCGGGCGTCGCGACGATGATCACCTGGTGCTCGTCGACCGGGCACCCGACGACGAGCCCCGCGTCGCCCAGGTGGTAGTGGCACGCCGACACGAGCGTGTCCCGGTGCGCCGCCCGGCCGCCGACCACGTAGACCCGCGCCTCGTCCGCGGTGAGCACGTCGGGGCTCATCGCCAGCGGTGTGGCGGCCCGCCGCGCCGCCAGCACCTGCCCGGCCATCAGCATCTGCAGCACCGAGGAACGTATCGGCGCCCGCTCCCCGTCCGCCGCGGCCCGCAGCCGCAGCCACGACGACAGCAGCAGCTCCGCCATCGTCACGGCCTCGGTGACCGGCTGCGGCCACCCGGCCGTCCGCGCCCTGGCAACGGCCAGCACGTCGTAGGGCGGCACAGGCCCGAGCGCGTACAGCCGTACGTTCCACTCCCCGACGTCCGCGGTCGCCGCCTGCGTCGTACCGTCGGCGAGCGCCGCGACCCGCTCCTCGGGCAGCGTCAGACCGCCGTCGAGCGGGGGCGGGGGCCGGTGCGGGGCGAGCAGAACGGCCTGGCCGTCGATCATCTGCGCCAGCCAGCTGAGGATGCCCGCCGCCGTCTCGGGCGCCGTCGAGAGCTGCTTGGCGCACTCCAGGAGGTCCTGGAGCCGCCGCCCTGCCGCTGCTTCCTGGTCGGCGAGCAGTTGCGCCAGGCGCGGCACCGTACAGGTCTCCGGGTCGGTGAGCAGCACCGGCAGGCGGTGCCTGTCCGCCGCGTCCAGTATCTGCTGCGGCGCCGGTTCGCTGACCGCCAGCGCCGCCGCTCCTGCCCGGGCCAGCGCCCGTATGTCGGCGTCCTGATCGTCCTGCGCTCCGTACGCCCCGTACGCCTCCGGCGGCAGCACCGCCAGCACGTCGCGCCACCCGCGCTCGCGGGCCGGTGCGTTCGCCGGGTCGGCGGGCCAGACCCCGGCGACCGGCCGGTCGCCCTCGCCCGCGACCCGCCCGGCGCGGCGGAGCCGGTCGGGTGCCGAGCTGATCAGCGTGTCGAGGGTGAGCACGGCTTCTCCCGTGGGGGGCGGGGGTCGTATCACCGAGTAAATCAGGAAATCCCGGGCATGGCGGCGGGCTTCACCGTCCGTGACCGGATCAGAGCTGCACGCCGACCATCACGGGCTCGTTGACCAGCGTCACCCCGAAGGCCGTGTGCACGCCGTCCCGTACCTCGCGGGCCAGCGCCAGCAGGTCCTCGGTCGTCGCGTCGCCACGGTTGGTCAGCGCCAGCGTGTGCTTGCCGGAGATGCGGGCCGGCCCGCTGCCGTACCCCTTGGTGAAGCCGGCCTTGTCGATCAGCCAGGCCGCGGACGTCTTCGTACGCTCCCCCTCCGCCGGGAAGGCGGGCGGCGCCGCGTCGGGGCCGAGGCGGTCGTGGACGCGGTCCAGGAACGCGGCGAACTCGGCCGCGGTCAGCACGGGGTTGGTGAAGAAGGAGCCGGCCGACCAGGTGTCGTGGTCCGCCGCGTCCAGCACCATGCCCTTGCCGGCGCGCAGCGCCAGCACCGTCGCGCTGGCCTTCTCCAGCGGCACCCGCTCGCCCGCCTCCACGCCCAGGGCGCGGGCCGTCTCGGCGTACCGCAGCGGCGCGGACAGGCCGCCCGCGTCCTCCAACGCGAAGCGCACGCGCAGGACGACGTAGCGGGACGGGTCCTCCTTGAAGCGGCTGCTGCGGTAGGAGAAGGCGCACTCGGCGGCGGGGAGGGTGACCGTCTCGGCGGTCCGCCGGTCGTACGCGACGACCTCGGTGATCGTGCTGGACACTTCCTGGCCGTACGCGCCGACGTTCTGGATCGGGGTGGCGCCGGCCGAGCCGGGGATGCCCGCCAGGCACTCGATGCCGGCCAGGCCCGCGCGGACGGTCGTGGCGACGGCGTCGCTCCACACTTCGCCGGCGGCGAGTTCGAGGGTGCGGTTGTGGAGGGTGGCGCCCTGGGTGGCGATGCGGATGGCGGTGCCGTCGAAGCCCTTGTCGGCGATGAGGAGGTTGCTGCCGCCGCCGATGAGGAGGACGGGCTCGCCGCGGGTGTCGGCGTCGCGGACGGCGGTGACGAGGGTGGCGTCGGTGCGGGCTGTGACCAGGTGGGTGGCGGGGCCGCCGAGGCGGAAGGTCGTGTACGGGGCGAGGGGGTGCACGGGGTCAGCTTATGGGCCGGGCGGCGGGGGTTCCGGGGGAGGGGGGCGAAATTAGTATATTTACGGCGCGTCACCGTCCACGCGGAATCGGCAACCCCCTCCAAGCGCCACAAATATACGAAACAATTTCGCCCCCCTCCCCCTCCACCCCCACCGCCCTCCCGCCGTGTA